>CAVPBA010000001.1:0-1803362 GCA_963701805.1 Terriglobales bacterium | reverse complement strand
CGGAGAGACGGAATGACTGGTTGGTGAAGGCGGTAGACAAACGGCTGCGCGAGGTGTTCACGAAGCTCCGCTTTGAGATCAACGAGGATAAGAGCCGAATCGTAGACCTGAGAAAGGGAAGGAGCTTACTTTCATCGCGAGTCGAAACTATTCTTTGCGTTTCACCCTCACTTTTGTGACTCGCATATTCTGAAGGGCCAAATCACTAGACTTCTCCCAGGTCGTCATGTTCGGACTGCTCTTTCAGGAAGATTTCGACCCGATCTGACGTCCAGACCGCAATGCCTGTTCCGAAGAAGTCTGTGTCCTCTGTCCAGATCGCACAGGACAGGGATAGCGCCGCTGCCAGCACCGGCCAGTCATCCTCGTCTCGCCTCGCAGACGCTGCCGGGCGTCGGCCTCGAACAGACCGTATGCCTCCTGGCTGATGGGCTCAATTAGGGATTGCAAGTACGCGAGAGCTGCGGGAACATCCGTCTCGGACTTCCCACGTTTGATCAGGAGAGCCGGCAGGTACTTCGCTGCATCCGCATACGCGACTTCCGGCGCGTAAAACCGAATGCGGCGTGTTGTATAGGTCTCAAGAAGCTGCCGCACGCGATTCCCGAGAACCGCGCGAATCAGGATATTGGCATCCAGAACGATCATTTCAGCGACCGGTAGCCTTTTTCGCACGGCGGGTCTGCTTGAACTCCGCCACGATCTCCTCCTCGTCTACATCGGAGAGGGCAGCTGCCAAGCGGTCTGCCGCAGCTCGGAGTTCGGTCATGTCGGCCGATCTAACGGACTTGCGTGGAGTTGGGACGTAGACCCCAAGAGTCTCACCGCGCCGGGTCACGGCGACGGGCGTATCAGACTCTAGAAACCGGGCAATCTGCTCGCGAAACTCCCGCACGCCAACCTTGATTGCAGGCACAGACACCTCCATGTGTACACATAAGAGTACACCTTGCCTGAGACGAATGCAATGATGTGCGAGTTCGCATCCTGCCGCTCCGTTTGCGTAGAGCAGAGGCTGAGTCCGACACAGATTTTGGTGTACCATAGTCGCGGACAGTTGCGGAGCACTTAACGTGTTCGTTAATGTTGCTAGAATTCGTTCCGATGCGTTCTGGTTCTCAGCAGTGCCTTAATGTTGTGAGTTGGTCGCGCCCTTTCACGGCGATAACACGGGTTCAAATCCCGTCGGGGACGCCAAATAGAATCAGGCACTTGCGTTCAAATTCTCCCGTCCCAATGGATTAGATCCTTGACTGTGCCCGCCACGTCTTTGATGGGCACTTTCGGATCGACGCGATGTTGATAGAGCAGCTCGATGGTTTCGACCTTGAGCCGTTTAACCAAACCGTCGACACTTTCTGTGATGTATTCCGGACGGCTGTTCAAGCCCACGGGGTGCGGATCTTCTTCGGAGTCGATCTGGGATCCGAATTTCGTCGCGATCACCACTTGGTCACGCACCGGATCGAGGGCCTCACCCACGAGTTCTTCTTTCACGAACGGACCGTAGACCTCAGCGGTATCGAAGAAATTAATGCCGCGTTCGACGGCCGCTCGAATGAGGGCAATCATCTCCGGCTTGGTTCCCGCCACCGCGCCATGACCTGGACTCAATCTCATGCAGCCGAGCCCACGGCTGCACGGAACTCGCGCGCAAGATCGCGGCGAATGCGCCATTATCAGGTGAGAATCCTACGGCACTTCCCGGCGTGGCACTTTACCGTCGAACCGAGCCGACGGCGTGTTATCGAGCTTCCTATGAGCCAAGCCTTTCCGTTTTCGTGCAGGGGCGCAAGCGGATTAACCTCGGAGGACACATCTATCTTTGCGACGGATCTTCCTTTCTGCTGTCATCAATCGATGTTCCCGCTGAGAGGCAAATCATTGAGGCCACAGAACAGTCCCCGCTGCTGTCGATATTTCTTACTGCCACCCACGATCGCGTGGTTCAGCTTTTTGGCCGGTTATCTCCGCCAAATCACGTTTCCAGCCGCCGCAGTTCTGGAAACGTGGTTTGGGCCTGTTCGCGACAACTGAGGTATCGGCAGTCTGGCGACTCTTGCGACTTCACCGTCAAGCGGCGTTGATCGGCACGACAACTGGCCAACCCACATCGCTTCAGGCACACCTTCGCTTCCGATATGGTCCGTGCCGGGATGAGCCTGCCCGCACTCATGCAGTTGATGGGGCATGCCGACATCGAAACCACCATGCGCTACGTAAAGGTCTCGCCGCAGGATGTCTATCTTCAGTATGCCCGCGCCGCAGCGCAGTGCATCCATCCTCAGCCCAGGATCTCCTCGTGAAGCGCTGGCGCCGTCCTCCACTCCAGCATCCCCTGGCGCCGGTCTTCGCCCGTGCGGTCGAGTCTCTGTCGACCGCACTCGCTCCTTCCAGCAAGCGTAACTATGACATCGTGGTTCGCAGCTTCCTCGTCTATCTCGGAACCAAACACCCGGCGGTTACTCGGCTCGAACAACTGCGCCGCGATCCTCATATCCTCGGCTGGATGTCCCATTTGCGTGCGCAGACTCCGCCCCTGTCCACGGCAACCTGTATTGGCAGGCTCTTCGCTCTGCGCACCATCTTCCATGAGCTGGCTCGCACCAGCCATCTCCCCGAACTGGCCCACTTGCTGCTGCGCGAGGATATTCCGCGCTCGCCCCATACTCTGCCACGACCGCTCACCCCCGAGCAGGATCAACTCCTGCAGCAGGAGTTCATGCGCCGCAACGATCTCGGCGGAAATGTCTTCCTGCTGCTCCGCTCGACCGGCATGCGTATCGGTGAATGCGTCGATCTCTCCTATGACTGCCTACGCTCCACGGACCAAAACAATGGGCCATTCATGTCCCTCTCGGAAAACTCAAGACCGAGCGTATGGTCCCCGTCGATGCCTTCGGCCGCGATCTCGTGCATCGGCTGCGCTTCTTCCGCTCCCTGGACCCTCTACCTGCCGATGGACGGCTTCTGGCGCGTCCAGGCAGCAAGGTAGCTCTGCTCGTTCAACTCCGCGATTACCTGCACCTGGTCTGCCACTCCCTCGGCCTCTCCACCACCATCGTCCCCCATCAGTTCAGGCACACCTACGCCACAGAAATGCTTCGCTCCGGCGTCAGCTTCCCCATCCTGATGAAGTTACTTGGCCACGTCGATCCGGCGATGACCATGCGCTACATCCATGTCGCCCTCACCGATCTCGAGCGCGAGTTCCAGCTGGCTCGCTCCAAACCCAGGCATCTGACCCCACAACCCAAAATATCTGCCACACCCGTGCGCGCAGGCCTCGATGGTCTCATCGACTCCTTAATCGCCGCTCAACAGGTCATGGAGATGTTCCGCCGTAGCCTCCCAAACGGTCTTGCGCGCAATCGTCTCCTCAGGCTCTCAAAGCGCCTCTTCAAGATCCTGGCCGAGATAAGAAAACTTCGCACCACCTGAAGAAAAATGGGAACCGATTGGCCGATTATGGCGATTTTTCGCCAAATCAATCCGGCGGATCTGGTGCATTCGGCATCGCGCTGGTCACTCATAACGCAGCGCCACGATCGGATCGACGTTTGAGGCTCGCATCGCCGGGAGGAAGCCGGCTAGCAGTGCCACGGCGAGAAGCAGGGCAACCGAAAGCAGCAGACTGACGAGCTCACTGCCGTGTAAGCCGTACAGCATACTCTCGATCAGGCTTCGGCCCACCAGCGTTATCGGAATGCCGAGGACGATCCCGCCCGAAACCAGGAGTAGCGTTTCGCGCATGATCAGCCAGCGAACGCTGGAGCGGCCTGCGCCGAGTGCAATTCGGAGGCCGATCTCATTCGTTCGCCGGCTGATCGTATACGACATCACTCCGTAAATGCCAATGCAAGACAGGAACGCGGCCAGAATGCCGAAGAACGTAGAAAGTTGGGCGACAAGACGCTGGTTGATCATCGAGCGTGCAACTTGTTCGTCCAGAGTGGTGACATTCATGATTGGCAGGCCTCGGTTCACTGCATGAATTGCCAGCTGAACGGCGCGGGCGACGGCGCTGTAATCACCGCTGTAACGAACCTCGAAGTCGCCGAAGGTCCAGGGCCGCTGCCGATACGAGAGATAGTTCACGTACTTCGCCTTCTCTCGAAGGTCAGAAAACTTCACATCCTTCACGATCCCGATGACCTCATAGTCATTCTCTTTGCCCCCATCGCGGAGGTTGAAGTGTCGCCCAATCGGATTGCCCGGCGGGAATAGTACTCGCGCGATGTGCTCGCTGATGACCGCAACGTGTTGTGAATTTGCCGTGTCCCCCGCGTTGAATGTTCGGCCCGCCAGGAGCGGAATCTGCATCGTGGCGAAGTACCCATCGCCCACAATATTCTGATGAACGCCGATGTTTTCATTCGCCGGCATACCGGGAACGAGCAGAGCTTCGTTCCAGCTTCCCTCTCGGAAGGTGAAGGCTGAAAAGCTCGCGGCTTTGACTCCTGGAATGGCGGCCACCCGCGACTCGATCTCTTGAAAAATCGCATTCAGGCGCGGGTCGTCATCCTTCGCTCCGATGGCCTGGGAATCGATGTTGAGCCGAAGCACTCCTTCGCGATTGAAACCTGGGTCGATGGCGTTCAGGTTCACAAGCGTACGTAGAAATAATCCCGCACCAACCATCAATGCCAACGAGAGCGAAACCTGGGCTATGACCAGAGCCTTTGCAAGTGGATTTCTTGCTCTGGTGTTGCTCGATGCGCGGCCCTCCTTAAGCGATTCCGTCAAATTAAGCCGGGTGGCGCGAAACGCAGGCACGGTTCCAAAGAGGAGGGCTGTGACAAGCGTTATGGCAAAAGTAAATCCAAGTACGCGAAGATCCAGTCTGGCGCTGACCGGAATCGTTTCAGGTCCGCCGGAGACCAAGCGGAGAAGAAGACGAATTGCACCTGCGCCAAGACCTACACCGACTGCTCCTCCGCCGAGAGCAAGAAGGAGGCTTTCGGTGAGCAATTGCCGGACCAAACGGGACCGGCGCGCTCCCAGCGCTTGCCGCACCGACAATTCGCGCGCGCGGGTGGTCGACCGCGCCAGCAACAAATTGCCGATATTGGCGCAGGCGATCAACAAAACCAAGGCAACCACACCCATCAAGATCTGTAGAGGCTGGGAGAATTCTCCGCGGACCGATGATAGGCCGTTGGCAACGGGGAGCAAGGGGACCTTAGTCTTGCTGAGCTTTTCAACGTTCTTCTGGCTCAGATCCGCGTCCGAAAATCCCCGCGTTATCTGCTGGAGCAACAGGTTTACGTTGGAATTTGCCGCACCCAGCGAAACTCCAGGTTTCAGCCGTCCAATGATGTTCAGGCACTGGGTGAAGTCTTTGGTGTAGAAGTCCCATCCCGGTGGAACGCTCTTGCTCATACTCGTTGGCACCCAGATGTCGGGCGACTCTCCGACCTTCGTTCCAAAGAATTCACGCGGCGCTATGCCCACGATGTTGAAGAAGGTGGTGCCAAGCTTCACCTTGCGTTCAAGAATCTTCGGATCGCTGTCGAACGCGCGCCTCCAGAAACTCTGGCTGATCACCGCGACAGGATGGTTTCCCTCCGAAGAGTCATCTTGTTCGTCTAGCACGCGGCCCAACTGCGCTTGCACGCCCAACATGGGGAAATACGAGCCCGAAACCAGCACGACATGCATCGTTTCGGAATCGGTATTCGCCTGATCCGACTTGCTCACCAGAAAGCCGCGCACATCGTTCGTCATGCTGAAGATGGCGGCCACATCGGTGAAAACTTCATTCTGCTTTTGTAGATGGCGGTAGAACGGATAGGAATAGAGCTCGCTGTCCGCGATATCGGTCCCGATCCCGTCAGAAGTTCCTGTGCCCAGCAGGACTAACTGTCCAGGTTCTCCAACAGGCAGAGAACGCAGCAGAACCGCGTCAAGAAGACTGAAGATGGCGGTGTTCGCCCCGATGCCGAGCGCGAGCGAAATCACTGCCACTGCGGTGAGCGCGCGGCTGCGCAACAGAGCCCGCGTGCCATAGGCAACATCCTGCACAAAATCATGAAGTATCTCGGACGTCCAGGCCATTTGGCTCTCCTCATTAATGCGAGTGGCGTTTACCAATCTCAGGCGGGCAGCACGCGGAGCGTCGGCCGTGGAAACACCCCCGTCGATCAGTTGCTGTTCCCGGAGTTCCAGATGAAGCCGGATCTCCTCGTCGAGATCGTTGACCAACTGGTTGCGGTGTCTCAGCATTCTGAGTCGTCGCATCAGTTCCCTCATCCATTCCATCGCATGCCTCACGCTATCTGGACAACGCGGGCAATCGCGCCCATTACTCTTTCAAACTGATGTACCTCAGCCTGCAGTTGCTCGCGACCTGAGGCAGTCAGGGTGTAGTACCGAGCCCTGCGATTACCTGAGGTGAATCCCCACTCTGCAGTAACCCACCCCTTGATGAGCATCCGTTGCAGTGCCGGATAGAGCGAACCCTCTTCCACCTGCAGAACTTCGTCAGAGGCACGCTGAATGCCTTCGGCGATCTCGTAGCCATGCAATCTACCGCTCACAGAAAGAGTTTTCAGAATCAGCGGATAAAGAGTGCCAGGAGGGATCTCGTCGCGTTCGGCCTTGGAATTCTTCCCCACCCTGATGAGTGCAGACATCGTTGCCTTCCTCCGGAACCTCACATAGTTAAACTATGCCAAGTATCCGGACTGAGCATCAGCTTGTCAAGGAAGCAGCAACAATGACGGGGACGTCGTCTCCGAGGCCACTTCCAGATGGCAAGGCTTCGAATCGCGCCAACAGATGGGATGAGAAGGCCGGTCTCCGGCGGGATGCGTTAAGCTCCCAAGTTATCGACGCGCTGTAGGCGCACGAGACAAGGAGACCGGCTATGAGGAAGCCTAGCACTAAGGCAGTACGTGGAAAAGGAAAACTGCAGGATCAGCAGCTGACCATTGGGCTGGATCTGGGTGATCGGTCGAGCTTCTACTGTGTTCTTAATGGAGCGGGCGAAGTGATTCTGGAAGAGAGGGTCGCAACCAACCCGGAAGCGATGAAAAAGACCTTCGGCACAATGCCGCGGAGCCGAATTGCTCTGGAGACAGGTACACATTCGCCATGGGTGAGCCGGGTTCTTTCCGAACTGGGGCACGAAGCGATCGTGGCGCACGCACGCAATGTTCGTCTGATCGGGGAAAGCCGGTGAAATGACGACCGGCTGGACGCCCAGGCCTTGGCCAGGCTGGCCAGAATCGATCCGCAGTTGCTCTCTCCGATTCAACATCGCAGCGCTCAGGCGCAGGCGGATCTGTCGGTAATCCGGGCGCGTTATGCGCTGGTGCGCACGAGGACAGCGCTGATTTGTGCGGCGCGGGGACTGACGAAGTCATTCGGAGAACGAATCCGCAGCCGATACATAAGGGGTTTTAAGCCAGCCATGGGTGACACGCTGAGCCCGCAACTGCAAGTTGCACTCGCACCCTTGCTAAGCGCACTTGAAACGATCACGGCGCGGATCAGCGAGTACGACGCTCAGATCGAGAAGCTCGCTGAGGAGAGCTATCCGGACGTGGCGTTGCTCAAGCAGGTCAAGGGTGTTGGGACGCTGATCGCCCTGACGTACATCTTGACGCTGGAAGACCCGAGACGTTTTCGAAAGAGTCGTGATGCGGGCTGTTACGTGGGACTGCAGCCGGGCAGAAGGAACTCCGGGCAAAGCCAACCTCAACTGCATATCACCAGGGAGGGAGACTCCTATCTGCGCATGGTGCTGGTGCAAGGGGCACAACACATCCTGGGGCCGTTCGGCGAGGACTCCGATCTGCGGCGGTGGGGACTGACGCTGGCTGAACGTGGAGGAAAAAGCGGAAAGAAACGAGCGATTATCGCGGTGGCCCGCAAACTGGCGGTCCTGCTGCATCATCTCTGGATCAGTTGTGAGGAGTACGAACCGCTCCACAACACGCGAAAGCGGAGACTGGCAGCGGCATAGTTCAGACAGAAGCTTGAATGCACCACTCCAAAATGTCGAGTTCCGGCGACTGCGCCCTTGGCCTGGCCCCCGCTCCACCGCAAGATGGAACGAGAGGGCGCCCAACAGACAGCAGCGCCGACTGTACCGAGAACACCCAATGTGCACCGAGCGCATAAGTCGGTCACAACGAGTGCGGATGGAAGGGTGACGACAGCTTAAGCTCGGCACGGCAGTGGTGGACAAAAGGTCGGGAAAGGAGATTACCCGCTATCCGGGCAAAGGAAAACAGATATGAACTTACCAAACCTCAAATAACTTGACAGCGACCGGCCTTCTCATGGAAGGGCGAAGCGTTCATCGACCTTGGATTGGGCGCTGTATAGGATTACGCGGGCAGGCCTCCCAGGTGAACGGCCCTGATTCCGGCATACACAATGAGTTCGCGGTGTCCGATTCTGTTCGCGCTATCCTTGCGTTATGCCCGCTCACCATGAAATCACCGGGCAGGTCAGGCCCAAGCGGAGATCTGCCCCCTTTCCGTTCATCCTTGAAGCCCTGGCCGCGCTAGAGCCCGAAGTGCGGCCCATGTTTTCGGGTTTCGCCGTCTACGTTGGAGAGAAGATCGTGCTCATGCTGCGTGACAGCCCGAAGCAGCCGAAAGACAACGGCGTTTGGCTCGTCTTCTCCGAGACTGCGAATCTCGCCGACCCGGGCATCCGTCAGGACTTTCCGTCACTTCGTCTCATCGATCTGCTGGGCGGCAAGATTGCTCACTGGCGGCTCATCCCTGCCGACAGCTCGACTTTCGAGTCGGAAGCCCTGCACGCCTGCGACCTTCTCCTCAAACACGACAGGCGATTCGGTCGTATCCCACAGTCTCGCAAGACGCGCCCAACCAAGCAGCGTCGCAAGTGATTCTCCGCGACGCAAGCGGAGAATCACGAGGGTATTTCCGCATGTCGGGAGAGCCTTCTCCTCGATACGGCTCCTCCGGCGCACTTTTCAGACGCGTCTGAAAAATCTGGCAGCCGGAAATTAATCGGCTCTGATCTTCAGATAAGCTTCATCGCCGCGTTGCGTTCGGGGTGTTCGAAGGCGTCTACAAAAGGCTCAAGCTCTTCGTTGCTAATGCCAACACTTTGTCCTGTCGTACGCCGGCTCTCCACGGAATGCGCGACTTCGCTCAATATCTCCCTGGCACGCACATTCGTGATGCGGAAATAGGCAATCACAGACATGAGGGCGTCGATTGTCATGTCGGGACCCACATCCTCAGATATCCATGTCCTCAATTCGCGCACGCGCTCGGGCGAGGGGTTGATGTCGAAACGCAGGCGACAGCTGCCAGAATTCCCGATCGTCATGCAAGAAGCCGTGATTGCACAGGTCGTCAACATTCGTAATCAGAATCGTGAAGGCAATACGCCGCCACAATTCTTCGATATCGGCTTGTGCATCGGCGCCGTGTACGCGGATTACGTCCACGATCTCGGTGTAAGTATGTTCCTCGGGTTAAGGCAACGGCTAAACGAGATCGGGAAGAGGCACAATGTCGAGTAAGTGTGTCGGAAAGTATGCCCGCCAATGCGCTTCTGGATTCTGAGAGACTCGGCAACCGGCCGGATGTACTTGCGGAGGATCCCCGCTCCACTGGACAAACCCAACAAACGCCAGGTGAGTTTTGGCGAGGCACAAGCGTGACTGCGGTCACTCCGGGGGAAAGAGCCGTCGTTTAATATCGGTATGTGGATATCGATAGATATTTATCGATTAATGCAGAGGCGAGCCCTGATCGTCCCGGGAAGTCGATTCCCCAGCCCAGCCTCAACCGGCTCGCCAAGTATCACCATTACTTGGGAGAGCTGAAGAATACCGGGATCAGCCGCGTGTCGTGCAGTTTGATCGGACGAGACCTGAACTGCGTTCCGGTGCAGGTTCGCAAAGACCTGCAGTATACGGGCATCGTGGGAAAGCCCAAGACCGGCTACTCGGTGGTTGAACTCATCGGGGCGATTGAAGCGTTTCTGGGCTGGAACAAGGTCAACGAGGCGTTTCTCGCGGGGGCGGGCAACCTGGGCACGGCGCTGCTGGGGCATGAGCGATTCTCGAACTTCGGACTGCACATTGTAGCTGCTTTCGACGCCGATCCCGACAAGGCTGGCGGATTGATTCACGACAAAGCGGTGCTGCCCCTGGAAAAGCTTGCCGATTTGGCGCGGCGGATGAGCATCCGCCTGGGGATCATCACAACACCGGCGGAAGCTGCGCAATCGGTTGCAAACGAAATGGTCAAGGGCGGAATCCAGGCTATATGGAATTTCGCGCCGGTGCGGCTGAAGGTTCCTGCGCACATCATTGTGCGTCAGGAGGATCTCTATTCGTCGCTGGCTGAACTTTCGTGGAAGCTGGCGAGACGAATCAAAGTTCCATTCCAACAGGACGAGGGGCTCAATTGATGGCGTCCTCGCTCATGGACAGCAATTCAAGTGCATCACGGACGTGGCCGATGCTGAAGTCAGATGCGGCGGGACAAACGTTCCGTTTTGAGGGAAGAAAAGGGGGAACAGACATGCTGGGTGCGAATGCAATGGGTTTCCGTTTACTTATTGGTAATTTCGAGGGGCGTGATTTTGGCAAATCGAGTTTTCGGAACGCGACCCCGAATCAAAAGGTTTCAATCGTCTCGGAGACCGTGGGCACTGGCAGCGATCCGGCTGGGAGGCCGATCGATGACGCTGACGCGTGGGGACCGCGCCAGGAGCAACAGTTGGCGGAGTTGCGCTCCTACAGGATTCCGGCCCTTGTAGCCCGGGAAAGAGCGAATCTGTAGCGATGCTCACCGCTGCATGCCTGTATTTCGACTTCGGGAGTGAACACCAGCGCAATGTGCCCCACCAAGTGAGGGCCGGAAGGGGTTGAGCGAGGCGGGCCGACCGTGCCGGTCAACCTGGCACGAAACATCGGATCAGTCCGAATTGTTCAGTGAACCAGCCTGGATATCAGACTGAGTTGAACTTTCACTCCGGGCTTTCGGCAAGCTGATTGCGCGAGTGCGGCAACGCGAGGTCAGACTCGCGCCGGATGGCGATCAATTCCGCAACGATGGAGACGGCAATCTCCTCTGGTGTTGCCGCCTTGATGTCCAAGCCAATCGGCGCGAAGACGCGCTTGAAGCTGTCGCGGGCCACGCCCTCGGCCTCCAACTGCTGATAGATGCCCAGCACCTTGCGACCTGAGCCTATCATCCCAATGTAATGGGCCGGCGTTTCCAGAGCCCACCGCAGAACACGAAGATCGTGCCTGTGACCACGCGTCACAATCACGATGTAGCTGCTGTCGGCCGGCGCGAGGCCTGCCATGATTTCGTCCATCTCGCCCGTAAGGATCTCGTGCGCGTCAGGGAAGCGCTCACGATTGGCGTAAACCTCACGGTCGTCGGCCACGACGGTTTCAAATCCGGCAAGCGCCGCCACTCTATGTACGGCCAACCCGACATGCCCAGCGCCGAAGATGTAGAGCCGCGGCGAAGGAATCAATGGCTCGATAAAAACCTGCAGGGAACCTCCGCAGGCCAGGCCGTTGTCGTCGTCTTCGGGTTGCTGATCGAGGTTGAAGTTGAAGGTCCTTGGCTTTTCGTCGCGCATCACTTCCATGGCCCCCTTCCGCACATCGGACTCCACGCAGCCTCCGCCAACCGTGCCAATGATCGATCCGTCGTCGCGGATCAGCATCTTGGCGGCTATCGCCGACGGGATCGATCCGCGGGCATTCACAATTGTCGCCAGCGCCCCGCGTCTTCCTTCGCGTTTCAGCTTGCCAATCTCATCGAACACATCCATGGTTCTGTCTCCCAGGGAAAAAATGGCGCAGACAAAAATGGCTGACACCATTCGGACGCAATTCTAGTACGCGGCCGTCTGTATCGTTCTCCAGAAAGGAGCCGATTCCTCACGAAACTTCCGAACTGCCTCGGAGATTGCTTCGATCGCAGTCTGGATTTCCTCGGCGGTGTTCTGCTTGCCGAGACTGAATCGCAGGCTGGAGCGTGACTGCTCCCCGGTGAGGCCCATGGCCATCAGCACGCTGGATGGGTCGGTCTCCCCCGACATGCAGGCGGCTCCGCGCGAGGCGGCGATGCCCAACTCATCGAGAGCCATTACCAGCGCATCTCCTCCCACGCGTTCGAATAGGATATTGCTGGTATTGGGTACCCGCGGTGCGCCCTTGCCGTTGATGCGCGTCTCCGGAACCAGGCTCACAAGTGCGTCTTCCAGGCGGTCTCGCAGCGCGGCCAGGCGGTCGATCGAACCATCTGTCAATGCTGCCAGTGCAATCTGGCTCGCTTTGCCCAGTCCGGCAATGCCGGGAACATTTTCAGTCCCTGGCCGCCGTCTCCTCTCCTGTTGGCCGCCGTGCAATTGCGCGCGCAGTGGAGTTCCGCGCCGAACATACAGCGCTCCGACTCCTTGCGGCCCGTGAATCTTGTGCGCGGAAATGGTCAGGAGGTCGCAGCCGATCTTAGAAACCGAGATTGGCGCTTTTCCGGCTGCTTGCACCGCGTCGGTATGGAACCAGACATCGGCCTCGGCGGCGATGCGCCCGATTTCTTCGACAGGTTGTAGCACTCCCGTTTTGTTGTTGGCCATCATGACAGAGATCAGCTTTGTGTTGGTGCGTAGGGCAGCCCGTACGCTCTCGGGCTCGACTTGTCCGTTACCATTCACGTTTACTCGAGTCACTTCGCATCCGTGCTTCTCGAGCCATGTACATGTGCTTCGTATCGCGCTGTGCTCGACGGCAGAAACGATGAGGTGGTCGCCGGGATTCATGATCCCCTTAACAGCAAGGTTATCTCCCTCGGTTCCGCCGCTTGTAAAGACAATTTCGGTGAGATCACAGCTCAGCAGAGAGGCCACAAGCTTCCGGGCCTCTTTTACATGTGCCAATGCGCTTCTGCCGCAACTGTGGATGGACGATGGATTACCGTACGATTCAGAGAAACACGGCAGCATTGCATCGAGAACCTCCTGCAATACCGGAGTCGTGCTGTTGTTATCGAGATAGATCATCTTGAGGCCGATCCCTTTTTCCTGGCTGTGGATTGTGCGTCGCTCGAGCGCGAGGAAAGTCCGTTCAAGGGAAGACGCACGAGCGGACTGTAGTTCAATAACCTGACTTGCGCCCTGTTCGGACCAAAGACGACGACGTTGAGGCACCCGTAGTCCTGCCTGACGCTGTGAAGGTTACTCAGCGGAATTCCAAGTACAGAGCACAAAATGAGCCGATTGACGCCCGCATGACCGGCCAGCAGGACGTTGCCTTGCGAGCCAGCGAGAATCCCCGTCAACACAGCGTTTACCCTTGCGAAGCAATCGGCAAAGCTCTCGCCTCCGGGGGGACGCCAGTTTCCCATATCGAGTCCGCGCGCAGCGAACTCCTTGGGGAAGCGTTCCTTGATCTCCGCGAAAGTGACGCCTTCCCACTCCCCGAGGCTGATCTCCCCCAGTGCAGGGATTGCTTCCAATGGCTGGGCATGCCCCGCCGCGATGATCTCGCAGGTCTGCCGGCTGCGCGACAGATCGCTCGAGATCACCCGGCTGAACCGTACCGGCTCGAGACATTGGCGCAGTGCCCGGGCCTGTGCGATGCCTTCCATGCTCAGCGGTGCATCAATCTGGCCTATGAAGGATTTTTTCGCGCCGGACAAGATGGCGCCGTGTCGAACGAGATAGAGGGCAACGGTGTTCATTGGGCTTGCACCCCAATCTTTCGTTTCGCTCCAGTTGCCGCAATCGGCGCATTGAGGCAGCGAATAGTGAGCCGCAGTTCGCCGTTCGCGCAATTACCGCCGATGGCCGGCAGTTCGCGAAGAACGCGTTCCACCTCTTGCGCTACGCGTGTGTTCAATCCCGGCGCGTAAACGCTGAGTCGCAACTCCTTCGGATTTCCCGGCAGGAGAGATGCGTCGAAGTTATGCAACCCTGAAATGGAAAACAATGCTTCATCCAATTCGGAAATGGTCACACCATCCTCGCCCGCCACAATCACCCGTGCGTCCGCTCGGTTTCGCACACGGTCGAGCCGCCGCAATGGCGACCCGCATACACACGGCCCCGGCACGATACGAGCCAAGTCGCCTGTACGGTACCGAATGAGCGGCATCCCCGTGCGGTCCAAGGTAGTGAACGCCACTTCGCCCAACTCCCCATCCGCAAGCGCCTCGCCGGTTTGTGGAGAGATGATCTCAAAGTGGAGATCGGCCTCGCGCAGGTGATAGCCGTCATGTGCACGGCAATCCACGCCGCCTCCCAGGCCCATTTCGGTGGAGCCGTAGTGCTCGAAGATTTCGCACCCGGTCGCCTGCCGGATCCTGCGCGCGAGACTCTCCGCCACGTGATCGCTACACAGCACGATCGTGTGGAGGCGGCGAAACACCCGCCAGGCAACTTCGCCGCGTTGGAGCGCCAACGCCAGCATCTGGACGGGAAGCCCGATGAGAAGAGTGGCCCTCTCCCTGTCCATCCGATCGAGTGTCGCGGTTGGTTCGAGAGATAGCCCATGCGGGATGGGCACAACGCCGGCCCGCTCAATTCCGCGCGCGATCTGAAACCCGACGCTGCCCTCCCGTTCGCCGGGCAGCGCAATCAGCATGCGATCGCCCTTCCCGGCCATAGAGGCGACGCCATGCGCGAAAAATTCGAGCGCCAATTCCTGATCGTCCGCCGTGAAGAAGATGCGCTTGGGCGTGCCCGACGTTCCGCTCGAATCGATTGTAACGACGCGGCTGATTTCACTCTGCGGCACACAAACGAATTCATGCCCACGCTTCATAAGTTCTACGGGGTTCGTCAGTGGCGCCTGTGACAGTTCGTTTAGCGACCGCGGCCATTCCCCAGGTAGTTCCGAGAGTGCCTTTGCGTAGAAGGGGCTCTTGCGCCGGACGAAGGCCACCGTCTGCTGAATCGCACGCAACTGGTAGTCGGCGATGGCAGCGCGCGTCAGCATCTGAGGTGCGACGCCGATTCGGCGCGCGGCCAGATCATCCAGGGGATTCCGTTCGATAGCTGCGGCGGTTGCGCTCATGACCGAACTCCGGCACTGGCGGGTTTGCCTGTCTGGCATCGATAAAGCGTCTGGCCAGTAGCTCCGGTAAGGTTGTAGGCGCACAGCGGCACCAGCTTTTGCTGGGGACTCAACACATGCAGAAAGCATTCGCGCAGGCGCTCGAGATCAATGTTCCATGCATCTTGAAACGCCATTCCTGAAATGCAGAAAGACGTCTTCTTCTCGGCCAGGAATGCATCGAAGCTCGACACGTCGATGCCGCCCAGCGGCTGCAATTCCGGCAGCGCGGACGGATACGACCAATGCTGCGCCACAAAGCGCTGCGCGCGCCTCACGCCTTCGCCCGGCTCTGGCTTAAGTGCTCCCAGTTGCACCAGACCTGGCTCGATGGCGGGCCCACAACAGGACGAAACGGCCGGACGCGGCGCAGGCGAGACTTGCTTGTCCGCATCCAGCCAGAACTTGCCATGGAACGAGCAATACGGATTCTCACCGGAAGCCGGATAGAAGTTCGCGGCCTTGAATTGCCCGTCGGTTTGCTCCTCAATGAGGCGGATGACCTCAGGAAACGTGATGCGGTCAACGTCGCTTCGCGCGGCCGGATAGCGTCCAAAGTAACTGATGGGTTGAAAATGAACTGCGCGTACAGCGGGTGCAAGACGGACCGCAGTGCTCAGAATCTCACCGATTTGGCCCGTATTCACTCCCGGCGCCAGTGTTGGCACCAGCACCACACCCAACTCATGTCGACTGCAGTTTTCGATCGCTCTGAGCTTGGTTTCAAGCATTGGCCGTCCACGCATTGCTTGGAAGACGCTGTCGCTCACTCCGTCAAACTGCAGAAAAACGCAAGTCAAACCGGCTTCCCTTACCTCTTGCGCATAGTCCGGGTCGCGAGCGAGGCGCAGCCCGTTGGTGTTGAGCTGAATGTAGGTGAAGCCGAGGGCGCGGACTTTGCGAATAATTTCGGGCAGATCATGGCGTACGGTCGGTTCGCCGCCGGAGAGGTGCAGATTGAACGGTCCCCCTACCTCAATTAGCCCGCGGCACCAGCCGACGATCTCTTCAATGCTGGGATCGGGATCGGTCGCCCCACCCGCTGACGCAAAGCATACCGGACATGCCAGGTTGCATCGTTGCGTCACGTCCAGTACCACGCAGCAGGTGTGCTGGCGGTGGTCCGGGCACAGGCCGCAATCAAACGGGCAACCTCGTTGCACGGAAGACCCGCATACGGGTGGCCGGGAAGCGATGCGGTGTCCGCCGCCCCACGCCTCATAGGAATCGAGCCCCCGCCAGATGACCGTCTTGAACTGACCATGTGTGGTGCAGGTCTTGCGCAGATACACCGCGTCTCCCTCGGCGACCCTCTCTGCGGCAATGCGATCGAGGCACACGGGGCACAGGCTCTCAGTTGTCCCTACAATGCGGGGTATTTCGACTTTCGCGGGGACGGTCATATCCTGCCGCTCTCCACTGCCGTCCGGATAATCAATTCCCGCTCGGCTTGTGGCGCTGTGCGCAGAATTGCTTCGAGTGGAACACAGAGGCGTTTTTCGATGGTGGCTGCGATGCTTTCGGCAGTCGCTTTCCGTCGGCGGGCAGCCGCGAACGCAGCCGAGTCGCCGCGGAAGTGGTTCAGCGCGCGCTGGAACCTCTCGTCGAGAGTCACAAGCCTGTCACCGCCGACCAGCTTGTCGGCGAGGTAGACGACAGCGCGCTCGTCAAGACTGCCGCTAAACTCCATCTCCGTATGGGAAGCTACGACTTCGGCTACTCGCGGCATGTCCTCCGCCCGCAGAAGCTCTGCCCCGACCCAGGCATGTTGGGGTTCACCCTTCGCCAGATCGTGCAGCAACCCTCCCGCCCGCGCCAGTTTCGGATCGATGGCAAGACCTTGCTCGACGAGAGCCATCGCAATTTGCTCAGCCACTTCGCCTACCTTGCGCGAATGCCGAGCGACGGTTTCGTCCACGTGCCGCGATGCAAGCATGGCTTCGCATTCTCCGACAGTGGGAATCTCGCGACGCGCGGCCAGTGCGGCCAACGCTTCAAAGGCGGCAGGCGTGTCCATGTCCAGATGAATAGCCTCGTCGGCCACGGGTACTTCGATGGCGTGGGTTTCATGGGCTGCGAGGAGTGCGAAGAGCGGCCCGCGGGTTACATCGAGCAGCGCTTCATCCAGAATCGAGCGGGCGATCACGGATGGATGTCCGCGCCGTCCGCCGAAATCCGGATAGACGATACCCTGCGGATGAGTGGCAAAGGCGGCGGCCAGCCGTCGAACAGTCGCAGACCGGACCAGGGGGACGTCTACAGGGAGCACGAATGCTCCCTGAGCCCAATCCGGGAGAGCGCGTACGCCAGCGGCGACCGAGGTGAACATTCCTTGTTCCCAGTCAGCATTGTGCACGCATCGCGCACCGCATCGCTCAATGAGCGGCTGCAGTTCTTCGGCGCGATTTCCAGTTACCACCAGCACCTCATCCGCGCCGGCATCGCGCAATAAAGCAATATTCCGCTCCAGGACGGTCATGCCGCCCAGGCGCAGGAGAGGCTTGAAGGATCCCATGCGTGAGGAGGCACCTGCGGCCAGGACAATGGCCGCCAGGCGCGGCCGGGAACGCTCAAGCGGTCGGTTTGGGGTTCTCAAACTCATAATTGTTCTCCGCGAGAATCTCCTTCAACCTGGCCAGGCTCTCGACAATGATGCCGGGGCAGCGCGCCATCCTGTTTCGCATGTCGCCCTGCACAATGCCTTCGCACTCGATGCTGCCGTAGCGGGTTTTATATTCACACTCGAACCACTCCACAAACTCGGTCAGCATGCCCCCGAGCCGCTCGTCTGCAACGCCGTTAGGCGTTCCCCAGCCGGCACGTAATCCCAGCACGCAACAGCCGCCGGTCATCACGCCGCAGGTCTTGCCGCATCCCATACCGCCCAGCAGCCCCGACATCGCGCGCACCAGGTCCTCATTCTCTTTTCCAAGTGCGTTGAGAGCCAGCACCATCAGAATCTGGCTGCACTGGAATCCCTTCATCGCCAGATCCATCACGCGGAATGCGTCTTCATTCATCTCCAACCTCTTTCGGAATGTCCCTCAGTCGCGTTGCAATGAGCAGAAAGTAGCCGGCCCGCGCGGTCCGCATCGCGTCCTGAATCGTCCGCGAAGGTGCGTCGCAGCGGCATCCCCACAGGCCGTCGAGCGATCCGTACTCAAAGAGGCAGCGTGCGGCGCATTCACGCAACGCCTGCGAGTGATCTTCCCACACATCGATGGTGAAGCCCGCTTTGCTCAGGCTCGTTTCCAGTTCCTCGCGAACAAGCATGCCTGCCGCGCAGGAACCCCGCAGAGCGCGCACTTCGGCAATCGCTTCCGGGTTGCGTGCGTAGAGATCAGAGATCATCAGCCGCCCGCCATCCCTCAGCACACGTGCGCACTCGGCCAGCGCGCGCTCGCGATCCACAATCAGCGACAAACTGCATTCGCCCAGCACGCCGTCCACGGCGTTTTCGGGGAAGGGCAGCGATTCGGCCCGGGCGACAACCCGTTCCAGCGCGCTCAACCCGCTGCGATTCGCCTCCTCGGGGGCCATGGAGGAGTCCACCCCCATGGCATTAATTCCCATGGAACGCAGGTATCGAACACTGTCGCCCGCGCCGCAACCCAGGTCGAGAACGTTTGCGCCCGCGCCCAAACCCGCCAGAGCCATTGCCCGCGCTGTGAGTTCAAGCCCGCCCGGACGGAAAAGGCGATCGTCGCCCGGCGCAAGCCGGCCTGTCTCGTAGGCCGATCGATCGCGAGTTGTGCAGAGGGAATTCATTTGTCCTCCAGCGCCTGCTCCACCTGTAGCATCCGCCCCTCGGCCAGTTCCTTTGGCACCAGGATGCTGCCGCACTCCGGGCACTTCCAAAGCTCGATGGGAAACTCGCTACCCAGGTACGAAGCGATCACCTTGTCCGGAACCAGCGGCCTCCTGCACTTCCCGCAAACGTAAGAAGGCTCCGGAGGTGCACCTGACGGAGAACCCATCTCAGCGCACCTCCATGCGATGGGAATAGGCGTCATGCACCACAAATTCTTCGTCGCCCGCAGAGTACTCGACCCAATACGTCACGCACCCCACGCGCAGCGACGCGAGGCGGCGCCCGCTCTTCACTTCTTCGATCCAGTCGCCTTTCTCTTCGGCGTGGTCAATGGTGCGCCGCACCTCCTGCTCCAGAATCATGCGCTTCTCGAGCAATGGCTTCAGCTCTTCTCCGATCTGGACATTGCGGGATGGTTCCATCAGCTTCTCCGTTTCTCCCCACACTTCGCGCAGAAGCCTGTCCTTGAGGCGCGCGCGATTGTCCTGGCGAAGCGAGAAGCCTGGATCGGGGCGTGCCGCAGGATCCGTCGTCTGCTGAGGGAACACCAGGTCAAGAATATGGGTGGCGCGTTTCCCTTCATGCGCGAAGCGATCGCGGCACATGGCGCAATAGGTCACGTAATCGGCATCGCTTTGCGCGGCCCGCCGGCTCACGGTTTTCTGCGCAATCGAGGGATTCGCAAAGAGCACCAACCCGCCGTATCCGCAGCACGTTGTCAGTCCGGGAGCGTTCAACTCCTGCAAGTCGACGCCAAGCCGTAGCAGCAACTGACGCGCGCTGCCTTCCACTTCACTCATGCCACGGGTCGAGCAGGGATCGTGAATGGCCAGCTTTCTGCCCGCACTGCTCGGGACTGCGGCCGAAGATAGCGGCCCGTCGACATAAGGCCACAGCGGCTCGATCGGAATCTGCGGTAGATGCTCACGCAGCGTCTTGATGCAGGAGGAGCACGCTGTAATCAATCGCGGCCGCCCCAACGAGTCCCATGCGGCTTCCATCGATTGCACCGCATTTTGAAACTTCTCTTCGTTGCCGGCCCAGCGCGCCGGGGCTCCGCAGCACTCCAGAATCAGCCCCACGCAGCCCGTTAGAGTGCTCCGCAGGTGGTCATAGCACGCGGTTACATGGCCCGGCGACGAGGCCGCGAGCTGGCATCCGGGAAGAAATGCGACCGAGCTCGTCTCAAACCCAGGCTGATGGCGCGCCAGGGCAAACGCTTCACTCTGGCTGAACACCATATCGCGCAGGGCAAAGTCGTGCGCCGACTGCGGCATCTTGCCCGTGCGCACCATGCCCTGCCGCGCATCGAGGCAGACGTCGGCCATATTCAGTTTCTCAGGGCAGACCGCCGCGCACAGCCCGCACAGCGCGCAGGAGTTGATCATGCGGTTGGCCTGCCGCATGCCCATGACAATACTTTCGTTGTTGTAGATCTGGCGAACGTAGCTCTTGGGATGGGAACCGTACTCCTCAAGATACGGGCAGGCCTTTACGCACTCAAGGCAGTGACAAGGGTAGCAACGGCCTGCCTCGTGCCTCGCCTCTTCTCTGGTGTATCCCGGCGCGCCCGGCGCACGAGCAACCGCCTGCAGGGGCGCAATTCCGTTGGTGTTGACGAACAGCCGCGAGGCGTACGGTCCTTGATTCTCGCGGTTCGCCGACAGAGAGGCTCCCTGCAGAAAGCGGTCGATCGATACCGCGGCATAGTTGCCATCGGCGATCGAATTGACCGGCGAATAGTTGTCGTCACCGTATCGCTGCGCCCCACCGGCGAACAGCTTGGGCAGGCTCGTTGCCAGTGTCAGCGAATCGATACGCAGCCTTCCACGCGAGTCTCGCTCCAATCCAAGCGAGCTCTCGTCGAAGACATCCGATCCAGCTGCCAGAAACACTGCGTCGTAATCCGCACCCACTGTGTCAAGGCCGAACGGTCCCGCATGGCGGCTAACCAGCGCATCGCAGCGTACGACTACGCCAAGCTTCCCCAGCACCGCCAGGTCCGCATCGATCGCCGCCGAGGGCAAAACCCCTTTGTCATAGGAACGCACTCTGCCAAGCAGGCTTGGGCTTGCTTCGAACAGGGTGATTGCGTAGCCGCGGACAGCCAGGCGGATTGCAGCCGAGACGCCGCTCAATCCTCCGCCGATTACGGCAATCCTTTTGCGGTTGGCCATTTGTTGCCGTATAGCCGGCGCCGGGCCGCCGAATTCCGCGCACGCCCGCTCCAGCAGGCCAATGTTGATTGCGGCGCCGGCATCAGCGCGCCTGCAAATCGAGTGACAAGGATGGTCGCAGATGTGAGCCAGAATCCTGGGAAGTGGTGCGGCATTGGCAAGCAGCGCAAGACCCTGCTTGAAATCTCCACCCGCTACCGCGACGGCCAGCGCGCGGGCATCAACGTGCACCGGACAGGCAGCCGTACATGCGGGCGCCTGTTCCTCAATGCATTGCCCTTCCCACCGTCTGACCTGTTCCCGGTCCATGCTGAAACCTCGCGCGCGACCTGCGATTCATGCATTGTGGCTTGCGTTTGTGCAGAGACCGTGCATCCCGGGCCGAAATCCGGAGATGTCTCAGAGATAATTCCGGGGCGAAGTTGCGGATTCGCCCCGGAGTGTTCATCGTGAACAGCGCATTAGACCAGCGCCAGTTCCTGTTGCCCCATGGCGTCCAGTGCGGCCTTCACCACCTTGGGTAACGCGGGGACCCGGGTGATGCGCACGCTACACGCGTTGTAGACAGCGTTGAGGATCGCGGGATGGGGAGCGGTCAGAGGAGCCTCGCCTACGCCCGCCGCGCCAAACGGGCCCAGATTGCGAGGCGTCTCCTGGAAGAGTATCTCGATGTCGTCCGGGATATCACTGATGTACGGCAGCCCGCATGCCTTCAGGTTGTTGTGTATCTTCACATCCTCGAAGTCCTCGGTTAGTGCCAGGCCGATCCCCTGTGCCAGGCCTCCGTAAATCTGCCCTTCCACCGTGGCGCGGTTGATAATCGTTCCCACGTCGACCGCCGTGGTGAACTTCACCACCTTGACCTTGCCGGTGGAAAGATTCACTTCCACCTCAGGCATGAACACTTCGTACATGTACACCGGGAACGGCTTGCCCTGGCCTGTAACCGAGTCGCAGGCCGTGCAGTCGGAGGCCACCCACGTTCCGTCGTAGTGCAGCGGGATCTTCTCCGCCACCATCTCGTCATAGGTGCGATAACTCCCGTCTGCCTTTCGCATCGCGTTCAGAAGCATCTCGCAACCAACCTTGGTCGAGTTTCCGGTAAAGACGTTGGAGCGACTTCCGCCCGAAGGTCCGCTGTTGGGCAGCAGCGAATCGTTCATCTTAAGCTTGATCTGCTCCGGCTTGATGCCCAGCGGCCGCAACGTCTCATGCCCAATGGTCAAAGCAGCCAGGTCGGCCCCCTGCCCATGATCCTGCCAGCAGTTGAGCAGCGTGACGCCATCCCGGGTGAGCTCGACGGCAGTGGCTGAACTGTCCGGTCCGTCGAGACCGCAGCCGTAGACGCCGATCGCCAGCCCCACCCCCCGCGGCTTGTCCGGAGTTGACAGCTCCTCGCAGCGCTTCTGCGCTTCTTCGTACTTGGGGCGCAGCATGTCGAACAATCCTTCGAGACAATACACATCGGGCGTCTGTCCGGTCGGTGTTGTCGCCGGAGGACGGTATAGATTGCGATAGCGAAACTCGAAGGGATCGATTCCCATCTTCTCCGCCAGCATGTCAACCAGCATCTCCGAAGCCAGGAAAGCCTGCGGCGAACCGTACGCACGGAAAGCAGATCCCCATGCGTGATTGGTGCAAACCGTCCTGCCTTTGCCGCGAATGCTGGCGATGTCGTAGCCGGCCCCCACAAACTGCGCCTGGCGCACAGTAAGCAAATCCCCGAACTCCGAATACGGTCCATGATCGATCCACCAGTCCGTCTCCATGGCGATCAATTTGCCGTCCTTGTCGGCGCCCATTTTGCACTTCACGTTCCCGGGCGAACGCTTGCCGGTGTATGTAATGTTCTGCAACTGGCTGTAGACAAGCGAAACCGGGCGCTGAGTAGCCAGGCAAGCCACACCCACCAGAGCTTCCATCGTCGGTGAAAACTTGTAACCGAATGTGCCCCCGGCGCCGTTCTGAATCAGCCGCAGTTTATCTGGCTCGACACCGATTCCGGGCCCAATCATGGCCGCGTGAAGTTGCAGACCGATGCTCTTGGACTGAATTGTCAGCCGGCCGTTGTCTTCGAGATAGGCGCATCCGCAATCGGGCTCGAGGTGCAGATGCGGCTGCCTGCTGCAGTAAGTCTCTATCTCCTCCGTGAAGGCCGCCTGCTCCATCAAAGGCGCGGTCTCCTCGCCCTTTACCACGCCCTGCTCGTAGTAGATGTTGGGCACCCCGGGGTGAATCTCAATAGCGTCGGGAGCCATGGCTGCCCACCCCGACATATACGCCGGGAGTACTTCAAGGTCTACCCTCACTTTGGCTGCGGCTGCACGTGCATGATCCTCAGTGTCGGCGGCGACAATTGCGATCGCGTCGCCAAACTGGAAGACCTTGTCTTTGCACAGAATCGGACGGTCCCATCCGTCACCCTTGTTGGTCGGAAAAGTGATCAGGCCCGTGATGGCATTCTTGCCTTTCACGTCCTTCCACGTGACCACCTTCACCACTCCCGGCATCTTCTCGGCTTCGGCAGTGTCGATGCCCTTGATATTGGCATGCGATACTTCGGCCTGCACCAGCGCCAGCCGCAGTGTATCGGGCGGCATATGCAGCGCCACATCGGCGCCGAAATCCCATGTGCCCGTTACCTTTGCAAGCGCCGACGGACGGCGGTACTTGGAGCCCAGGATACTCCCGTTTTCTCCCGGCTCGAAGAGCAGGTCATCCTTCTCTTTTTCGCCGCGAACCACGGCCGCGGCGTCCATCACGGCATCGACCAGCTGTTTGTAGCCGGTGCAGCGGCAAGCGTTGCGGTTCATGTCGAACCACTTCCTGACCTCTTCCCGGCTTGGGCTGGAGTTCTTGTCGAGCAAAACCTTGGCGGACATGATGAAACCGGGCGTGCAAATGCCGCATTGCGCGCCGCCGTGCGCCATCCAGGCCACCTGCAGCGGGTGGAGGTTGCCGGGCGTTCCAATGCCTTCAATCGTGATAACCCTGGCCCCTTCCGCCAGCTTGCCCATGGGAACAAGGCATGCCCGTTTCGACTTGCCGTCGATGATTACGGTGCATGTTCCGCATTGTCCCTCGCTGCAGCAGACCTTGCATCCCGTCAGCAGAAGTTGCTCGCGAAGTACATCGGCCAGGTTTTTCTCCGGATCGACGACCAGAGACCGTTCAACGCCATTTACGTTGAGGAGCATTCGTTTCATGATTCCACCTCGTCTAGCCTGTTTGTTTGCGATCCGACCGCATCGGCGCCGGAACTTGAACATGGCACCGAGCAATGGCGCTCATCCGTGCCGTCAATTCCAGGTATTGCTTCCAGCGCTTTGACCGAAAACGAGAGGTTGTACGGCGATGGAAGTTCGTTGCTCACTACGTGCCACATATCAGAGATCTGGCTCTGATTAACACTGCTGAACATGTTTGAGGAAATGACAGGCAATGGACTGTGAGCCAGATCACTTATGTTGAAACGGTCTGGTGCTCCAATGGATATTCCGCGGTGATTTGAATCACACCGCTAAACCAACTCGTGCCAATTCATCAAGATTCGGACAAGGGTTCTATTTCACTGTCGCAAGAAGCATTGATTCAGGACTGCACAAACCTTGGAATGAAGGTTGAAATCATGCGCAGATACGGTGTCATCGTTGACAAATGCATCAAAGACTTGCTCTGCATTTCTAGATGCCTTCGCAAGGCGATCCATCCCTTGCCGAACGACCCCGGCTTCTCGAATGCCGCCCAGCTCTTTATCAATCCCGACAAATGCATCGGATGCGGAACCTGCATGTCGGCCTGCAAAAGCGGCGCGATCTTTGAGCTAGGAGAGTTGCCCGACGGCTTGGAGCGGTTTGCAGCCGTCAACGCAGCCTATTACAATCACTGACGAAACGTTCCTCTTGCACCCGCAACGTAGCGTCTCAGAGCAAAAAGCCAGTGCCTCGGCGTTTCCCGCCCTGCATCCCCATCCCCTGAAAATGGCGGCCCTGGAAAGTAGATCTTTCGGACCCCTTATCGAAACTCGGGCGGAATACCAGCGCGCGCAGCATGTTTCCAAACAGCCCGCAATGAGTGGATGCTTTTTATTGTCCGGAAAAGCCCGGGGAATCATGCGTGACCGAACCGTTGTGATTGGGGTCACATTCAACCGTATTTGCAAATGCATACTGTTCCCTTCATCGAATGGTTGTTCCAAGCAAGTTCCATCGAGCTGCGTTTCATTTTCGAAATCACATCGTGAATAACAAACACGCCGGGCCCGAATGTCGGGTCGCAGCAGCTCTGCGTAACTGCAGATTCGAAAGATGGCTTGACTTGACGCTCAGATCTTCTGAGATCAATGGCTCGACAAGAATTTTGCTTCTGAAGGGACTTTTGTATGGCACTCGCAGATCAAGTTTATGGCTTTTATCTTCCTACCGTCTCCTTGATGGGGATTGGATGTTCAAAAGAAACCGGTGCGCAGGCAAAGGCGCTGGGCGCAACCAACCTTCTCATCGTTACCGATGCTGTCTTGAACAGGCTCGGCCTCGCCAATCAAATCGCGAAGATGATCACCGATGGGGGCCTCAAGGCCACGATCTTCGACGGTGCGGAGCCGAACCCGACCGACAAAAACGTTCATGACGGTGTTAGAGCCTACATCGACAACCAGTGCGACGGCATTGTCACGCTGGGTGGCGGCAGTTCCCACGATTGTGGCAAGGGCGTCGGGCTGGTCGTAGCCGGTGGCGGCAACATTCGCGATTACGAAGGCGTCAACAAGTCATCCCGGCCCATGCCGCCGTTTCTGGCAATCAACACAACCGCAGGCACCGCCAGCGAGGTAACGCGTTTCTGCATTATCACCAACACCAGCACCCACGTGAAGATGGCGATTGTCGACTGGCGCGTTACTCCCAATGTCGCCATCAACGACCCGGTTCTGATGGCAGGCATGCCTCCTGGTTTGACGGCGGCTACCGGCATGGATGCGCTTACCCACGCCATTGAGGCATACGTTTCGACCATTGCTACCCCGGTTACCGATGCCTGCGCGATCAAGGCGATCGAGCTGATTCGGGATTTTCTCCCCGCTGCCGTAGCCCATGGCCAAAACATGGAAGCTCGCGACCGCATGGCCTATGCCGAGTATCTCGCCGGAATGGCATTCAATAACGCTAGCCTCGGATACGTTCACGCGATGGCTCACCAGTTGGGCGGTTTTTACAATTTGCCGCACGGCGTCTGCAACGCCATCCTGTTGCCCGTGGTGTGCGAGTACAACCTGATCGCCTGCCCGAAGCGGTTCAAGGATATCGCGATCGCGCTGGGACAGGATGTCCATGGCCTCTCCGATCTGGAAGCCGGCGAGAAGGGCATTCGTGCCATCCGGCGGCTGTCGGCGGCGGTCGGGATTCCAAGCGGACTTGCCGAACTTGGCGTCCATGATGAAGATCTGGAAGTCATGGCCGGTAACGCCAAGAAGGACGCCTGCCAACTCACCAACCCCCGCACTGCCACATTGGCCCAGGTCGTGGGACTGTATCGGTCCGCTATGGGCGCACCTGCAAGGGTGCTGGAAACTGAAATGGCTGCCGTCTAGTCACTCATGATGTCGATACATTGTGCTCCCGCCGGATATTCTGGCGGGAGCGCTTTTTACCGAGATCCCACGGCCGGGACTGACTAACTCTGCGGAAGGCCAACCAGAGGGGGCGATCGGCCTCCCGCAGCTTACTGCTCTAATTTAAGCGCAGGATTATATAGTTCGCAGAATTATGCGACTCGGACAAGTGGCGGTGCCATCCCGCCGTCGGCCCGATCCGATTGTCACGCAGGTGGGCATCGGGTCTTTTCGAGGGCAGCCTACTCCCAGGTGCGAGTGGGGCGCGCCCACCCGGCATTCGCAACCTGGAATTCCGCGATCATGGCTGCTATTTGTTCAGGTCGTCGTCTTTGTAGTACTTGGTACCCTGAAGTGTCAGTTGCAGTGCAAGGCCATTCTTCGTGATCTGGTAGACGTATACTTCCGGGGCAACCTCGACCGCTCCCGAAAGGGCTCCTCCCTTATCTCCCGCCTTGGCCGCGGCGTCGGTTTGAGCCGACCCCGACCAGCCGGAATTGAGGAAATCGCTGAACGCCTTATCGGTTTGGAATACGAAGATGGCGCGGAAGTCTTTTACTCCCACCCCAAGGCCGGCGCCGGCCGAAATCATCTTCATATACGTTTGCTGCTTGGACTTGTTGTTGGTCGCAATCCCTGCGCCGCTTCCTGTACTCACCACCAACAAGTTAGTCCCGAAGTTCTTGAAAACCGCATAGCCGGCCGCACCCTGGATCGCGCCCTTGGCCGAGGGTTGAAGCTTGTACAAGTCACCCAGGGTTTGAGTTGCCGCCTGCTGGATCTGCGCTTTCTTCTTTGCCACGTCGTCGTCCGCCCGTGCGACGCTGGCCGACAGGAGGACACCGACAACGATTGCTGCCGCGAGTTTGTTAATTTTCATTTTCTTTCTCTCCGTTTTCGAAAAATGAGCTACTGGGAAACATGGAGTCCTCCCGGGCTAACCCGGAAGTGGATCGACCGATGGGCCATATAAATCGGCCGGATGCAGCTTAGTCTCAGGTGCTTTCAATCCTTCCGTTCGCTCCGAAAATCGGAGATGAACGTATTCAACCGCCGACCACTGAAACTCGGGATCCCTGATGATTGATTCGCACTTTGGGACTGGTGAACTATGCTTGCACCGGATGTCGGTCATCAGCTTCGGCTGCTTCCGGCACTTCGTCGCCCAGCCAGGCCATAAAGAGTTTGTACCCCACCGACAAGACAATCGCTCCGACGAACAGCCCCATGATATTCATCAGCACGAATCCGCCAAGGACGCCAATAAAAATGACAAGCGTTGGAACCTTGCTGCCGCGTCCCAATAAGATGGGCTTCAAGACATTGTCCATAAGGCCCACCACGATGCACCAGGCGAGGAAGATTACGGCATGAGTGGTAGAGTCCGCCGCGAAGACGTAGAGCACCGCCGGTATAAGCACGATTATGCCAACCTGAAGAACTGCGGCAACCAGGAACAGGATCGCCCACAAGCCTGCGCCGGGCAGTCCCACCATCCAGAAGCCCGCACTGGCGAAGAGCGTCTGAATGACCGCTACTCCCAGAATTCCGTTGGTGACGCTTCGAACGGTTGCCGCAACGAGCTCTTTGTACTCCGAACCTTGCTGCCAGAAAATGCGAACAAAGACTCGCTCCGCAAAGCGTCCACTTCCTTTGCTGTTCGCCAACAGGAATCCTGCGATCACAATAGCAATCAGGATTTGGAGGAGGACGCCGCCGATTCCAGCCGACGCAGCAAGCAGCCCTGGAATTGCTGCCTTGATTTGGGGGCCCAATCGACTAACTGCCTCAGACAAGTTGGTCGAGCATAGGGTCCAAAACGCACTCAATCGAGGACCGATGAGGGGTACGCTTTCGAGGCTTGACGGCGGTGGCGGAATGCTGAGCTTGCCCTCTTGCACCTGGTGGATGATGCCGCTAATCCCGTCGGCCAGTGTACCTGCCAGTAAAGCGGCCGGCAAAACCATAACCACGAGTAACAGGATGGTGCAAAGCGCAGCGGCCAGGTTCGCGCGTCCCCCGAGAGCGTTTGTAACAATCCGATATCCGGGATAGACGCCGATTGCTATGATGATCGACGCAAGGATCAGGTTCAGAAATGGGCGCATGAGCAGAAAGCAAGTTACACCCATGACTGCGATAAGAGTTATCCGGATAAAGATCTCGCGGGCGCGAGTAAAGGAGCTTTGGTCTTCGATTGAAAATTGAGCTATCACGGGCAAGTCCCTCCAGGTCTATGGACCGCCAAAGTTCTGTTCGCCATCTCAAAATGCCTGAATGGGCGAATAGGTGCGTCCTTCTGCGCCAGGTAAACACGAAAGCCAGGTTGAGGATCGGCTATGAGCCATGCCGGGATTACGCGATTGCCGGGGAAATCAACATCGAATCGATCCGATGACACCAGTTTTCGCGGCAGTCAGCTACTGCTAAAACTACTAGCACACGCTCTTTCTATCATTACTGTCCGGCTCTCATTGATTAGGTCGACTTACTGCTCCAGCAGCGCTCTCGCTGCCCACAACATCGGGGCCTGCCCATGGAAATCCCCTGTCTTACGGGGCCGGGCAAGATAGTATGCGAGGCTGTTCTCCTTGTTTGTTCCTACGCAAACATTGGTTACGTCTGCGTTCTGATCAACGAAGCCCGCGAGCGCGATCCATCCTTTGCGCGCCGCCGGACCGTACGTTTCCTCTGGCAGCCAGCCGTGGCGGACGCCTTCAATCATCGCGAAGGTGAACATGCCGGTGGAGGAGCTTTCTTCCCATGCTTCAGGGTGGTCGATCAGCTGGCGCCATGTTCCGTCGGCATTCTGGTTCTTCAGCAGTTCGGCCATCATCTTGCGATAGCCTTCGAGGATTTCCGCTCGCTGGGGATGGCTCTCGGGCAGGGAAGTGAGCAACTCCGTCATGCCCGCGGCAACCCAGCCATCGCCGCGTGCCCAGAAGAACGGCACGTCCTCGGCGTGGTAAAAGAGTCCGTTGGGCTGTTGCAGCTTGCGCAGGTAGGCCACCATCTCCTTCGCGGCGCGATCCAGATACTTGGTGTCATTGGTCGCGCGATACGCCTGGAGCTGCAAGATCGTCAGCATGTACATATCGTCGATCCAGAAGCGCGTCTCGCCGGAGAGGCCGTCCGGCCGCGGGTTGTTCCACTGCCTGTCTGCAAAGTGCAAGCCCATCGCGCGCGCCGCGCTGTCCTTGGTCTCGATCGAAATCTGCAGCGGCACGGCGCCAAAGATTTCGTAGTCGACGTGCTCCTTGTCTGGAATCAAATCGCGAAACTGCGGCGTGAGCAGCGGCCTGTAGCGCGCCTGCAACTGCGCCAGGAGCGCCGGATTATTCGTAGCTTCGGCATACTTCATCGCTCCATACCAGGCGCACACTTCGGGGTAGACAATCGGATTCAGGTGGCCGCTCTCGAGAAAATGAATCGCCACGCGATCGCCCACCGTGTGCGGATCGGCGTTTTCCGGCCAATCCTGAAAATATTTCTGCTGCGCGGTTGCGCCGACCGAAGCATAAGTAAATATCAGGCACGCGCCTGCCTTCAAGAAGTTGCGCATGGGTGGTCTGCTCCTTCTCCCGTTGGCTTGTGAAGAACTTTCGTTTTCCGGGCGAATTCACCGGGCCGAGTCTTTCACGGGGCCATTCTAGCCGCCCGGCCGGAGGTCTGACCACGCGCGAGTTCGCCCCAACGAACCGTCGACAACCGGTTGTCGTTCGCGATGCTCTTAGCCAGCCATCAAAACAAAGACAACGATCCAGCAGGCACTCGAACCGGGATTGGCGCCACATGGGGCGTCACGGGCAGCTTGCGCGCGGACCTGATCTGCCGCACCTTGGCTGTGTCTGGGGCCGTGTCCGGTTCGCTTCCCGCTACCAGGCCGTCATGGAACACGACCGAGCGGCCCGGAACCGCGGGCACCCGCTCCCTGGGAATGAGGATGCCGGCCAGGTTCATGGGATCGGCGCCGGCCACAGTAATAGTTCCCTGCGTATCGCGATGCCGCGCTGCGCGAAGGCTTTCCACGGCCGCGGGAAGCGCGAATTGCTCGCCACCGAATCCGCTCACAAATCGTCCGCCGCGGATTTCGCCCCGGTCCTCAAGCCGGCGCAGCATGCGAAGCAATACACCCCACTTGGGAACATTCGATTCGCGCGCGACCAGGTCGCGGAACACCACGCCGTAGCGCGCCAGAAGCATGCGCGCCGCGGATTCAATCGCCGCATCATCGCGTCTCGCCTTTTCCAATGCATCTGCGGGCGCAGCAATGTCGGCGCTGAACAACGACCATCGTCCCGCGGCGCTGCGCAGTCTGCGGTGCGCTGCCGCCGCGGCCGGCTTGCGCTCGGGATCGATCATGGTGCGCAGCTGATCGAACCCGTCCGCGGCGGCCAACCCGGCGGCCGCGAGTTCCCACAGCGCGTTGTGCGTCTGGTGCCGGGTGAGATTGAGCAGGCGCTGAATGTCCTCCACAAAGCAGGCTCCCCGCTGCTGCAGCAGTTCCCACGCACGCAGTCCGTCGGGCGTCAGTGCCTGGTTCAGCTTGCGCTCTTCCACGCATTGGTCGCGAAGCGCGAGCGCCAGCCACTCCGCCGAATCGCGCATATAAAACGTGATGGGCGCTGCGTTGGAGGGAATTACGCGGCGTGGCCCTGCCCCATCGCTGGCGGCAAACGCGGGATGCGGCGAAACCCGGCCCCATCCCACCGCGCCGGAAAGGCACAGCCGGTCGAGCCAGGCAGGATTGTAATCCGCCACGCGCGCCGGAAGCAGCGTTCGTTCCCATTCGATGGCCGGCGCTTCAAAGCCTTCCAAATGCGTGAGCGCTTCCAGTAATCCTTCTTCCCCGGCCAGTTGGGTCTGCGGGGCGAGGTGCTGCCAACCCAGCAGCCATCGCATAAAGGATGCCGGCGCCACCGGCTCGATTTCTTTGCGCAGGATTCCAATCGTCAGTTTGTGAATGCGCTGCAGGATGCGCCGCTCGCACCACTCGACCTCCTGATCTTCTTGCGTCGCCGGCTTTTCAAAGCTCCCGCGCATCAGCAGTCCCTGCACTTCCATGGCGATGAACGTTTGAAAAACGAGTGCAGCATCAACGCAAAGCATCAGAGCGAAGCACTTCGCAGTCACCGGCCCGAGAATCTGCACCCAGCCCTGCACGCACTTTTTCAAGGCAGCGTCCTTCGCGATGCCATCGACGCTTTCCCCAAGCCAGAGTGTGCGCGCGTAATCGAGCCGCTCAGTTGCGATCCAGCACGGAGTCTCACCCGCCTTCATCGTCTGTGCGCGCCCCGTTCGTACGAGGCACTCATACCATTTGTCCCATTGCGGACAGCGACCGGCCTCGACCATGCCAACCGGCAAAGCAACGAGACTCATTAACAAATCGTGCAACTCATGTTCGTCGCGAATGTCAGGCCAGCATTGATTACGTACCGTGTCGATCGCATGCGGATCGAGCTTGCCGGCCTGCTCCAGCACGATGGCGGGAATTGAGTTGCGCAGCGACACGGCTCGCGTCCGCCGCTCTTCGAGGCCCGCTTCGTCGAGAAACGCGTAGGGATTGGCATTCAGAAGCTCGTGAGCGAACTGGGACGGAACGGGCGTATCGACGGCGAGGCAACGAATGCTGCCATCGTTGATTCCGCGCAGCACGGTGAGCAGGCCTTCGAGGTCCATCGCTTCCTGCAGCACGTCCTGCATCACTTCGCGCACCAGTGGATGATCGGGGATCTGAATGTCGCCTTCGATATTTTCAAAGCATGCTGCGGCCTGAGGAAAAACGCTCGCCATAAGGTCGTCGGAACGCGTGCGCTGTATCTGCGGCGCGATGCGCTTGCCCTTGGAGAAGCGGAGCAGCTGCAAGCTTCGGCCCGCGGCCCAGCGCCATCGCGTCTTGAAAATCGGCGAGGCGAGTGAGGCCTGTTCCAGCAACGCTCTCGTGGTGATTTCGGTCAGGAACTGGAAGACATCCGACAACGGAAAGCTGTGTTGTTCGGCAAGCGAGATGTTGATGCCGTTGTCGGTCGCCGCGGCCTGCAACTCGAAATTGAACCCGCGGCAGAATCGCTTGCGCAACGCCAGCCCCCAGCCCTTGTTGATCCGTCCCCCGAACGGCGCATGCAGGATCAATTGCATGCCTCCGCCTTCATCGAAAAACCTTTCCGCGATGATGGTGGTCTTGGAGGGCACAGCGCCCAGAACCGCGCGCCCGGCGACGATGTATGTAATCATCTGTTGCGCGCCTGACGCGCAGACGCCGCATTCTTCCATCAGCCAGGTCATCGCCGAAGATACCTCCGGCTGTGCGGGCGAAATGAATCCCGGCGCAATACCCTTCGTCCGTGCCGCGATATCTTCCCGCAATTCGCTCACGCCGTCGCAGAGCACGCCGGTTCTCTGCGGGGCTTCGCCGGTCCAGAACGGCAGGCTGGGCGGCGCGCCATGCGCATCCTCCACCAGCACTCGCCCGGCAGTTTCAATGCGCTGCACGCGCCAGCTCGTGTTGCCGAGAAGAATTACGTCGCCGGGGCTCGAGTCCACTGCGAAGTGCTCATCGAGGGTGGCGATCTGCACTCCTTCCGGCTGCAGGATCACGTTGAACAGAGCTGTGTCTGGGATCGCGCCTCCGTTGGAGATTGCAATCATGCGCGCGCCGCGCCGCGCATGCAGGCGCCCATGCACACCGTCGTGCATCAGGTACGCACCATAGCGTCCGCGGCTCGACTCGATCCCATTGCACAGAATCTCGACCAGTTCTTCAAACTGCTCGCGGGTGAGATCGCGATACGGATACGCTCTCCGTAATACTTCGAACAACGAGTCCTTTTCCCATGACTCCGCGCCGCACGCAGCGACCATCTGCTGCATCAGCACGTCGATTGGCTGGGGCGGAATTTCCAGCAGGTCGAGTTCACCGGCACGCATCTTGCGGACCAATGCGGCCTGTTCCAGCAAATCATCGCGCGTGGTCGCGAACAGACGGCCTTTTGGAATGGCCCCGCGCCAGTGTCCGGCCCGGCCCACGCGTTGCATGGCTACAGCGACCGCGCGGGTGCTGGCGATCTGGCACACCAGGTCGACGTCGCCGATATCGATGCCCAGTTCAAGTGAAGCCGTCGCCACAAGGATCTTGATCTCGCCGCGTTTCAAGCGCTGTTCGGCATCGAGGCGCAACGCACGTGACAGCGATCCATGGTGCGCGGCTACGTTCTCCGCTCCCAGTCGCTGCCCCAGCGCGAACGAAACCCGTTCAACCAGCTTGCGCGTGTTGACAAACACCAGCGTTGAGCGATGGTTCTCGGTGTGCGCCGCCAGCTTGTCGAAAATCTCTTCCCACATGGGGTAGGTCGTGACCGAGCCGAGTTCATCGCTCGGCACTTCGATGGCAAGATCCATAGCCCGACGCTGGCCCAGTTGCACAATGGTCGCCGGCTGCCGGCGCGTGTCGGCACCGGTCAGGTAACTCGCGAGGAGCTCAATTGGATTTTGCGTCGCCGAAAGACCGATCCGTTGCGGCGCCCGCATCAGCCCGGGCAGGAAGGCTTCCGCCGTCACGCGATTCTCGCCGCACACCAGCGCTTCCAGCCGTTCGAGGGAGAGGGCGAGGTGCGCACCGCGCTTGTCATCGGCGACGGCATGAATCTCGTCGACGATCACACTTTGCACTTGGTGCAGATGCTCGCGGCTCTTTCCCGCGGTGAGCAGAATGTAGAGCGACTCCGGTGTAGTCACCAGGATGTGGGGCGGGTTCCGGAGCATCGCTGCGCGCTCCCCCGGGAGGGTGTCGCCGGTGCGCACCCCGGTGCGAATCCCCATCGATAGGTAGCCGCGATCGAGCGCCAGTTGTTGTATCTCCCGCAGTGGCGCCTCGAGGTTTTTCTGGATGTCGTTCGACAACGCCTTGAGGGGCGATACGTACACCACCTGGGTTGTCCGCGGCAGCGATCCCTCAATCGATTGGCGCAGGAGGCGGTCGATGCATACCAGGAACGCTGCGAGGGTCTTCCCCGAACCTGTGGGCGCTGAGATGAGGGTCGGATTCCCGGCCAGAATGCTCGGCCAGCCGCCCACCTGGGGCTCCGTGGGCGTCCCAAACTTGGTGACAAACCATTCCGCGGTGACGGGGTGAGCCCAGGAGAGTTCGGTGGGGAAGTCCATGAGGGATTTTAGCCGATTCGCTTTTTGTTTGCCCATAATGTTTTCCTGCGCCTGCTGGGGGTTGCATAATTGCGGTTGATCAGACGCGCCAGGAGACTTGAGTATGAAGCAGTTTCTCGCTGTTCTCTTCAGTGCCGCATTCCTTTCGCTCTCTGCTTCTGCCGTTGCCGCCCCCATCGAGGTGCTCCTGGTGGATGGACAAAGCGCCGGCCCTCATCACAACTGGAAACTCACTACGCCGATTCTGCAGAAGGAGCTTGAGGAGACCGGCCTCTTTCAAGTCACGGTGCTCTCGGCTCCGCCTTCGGACGGCGACTTCAGCAATTTCCATCCGGACTTCAGCAAGTACCAGGTCATTGTCTCCAACCTCGATCCTCCAGAATGGCCCGGGAACCTGGGCAGCCAGTTCGAGCAGTACATCGGCAACGGCGGCGGCCTGGTCGTCGTTCACGCCGCAGACAACGCTTTCCCCAACTGGCCGGCGTACAACGAGATGATCGGAATCGGCGGCTGGCGCCAGCGCACGGAAAAAGCCGGCCCCATGTGGTATTTCAAGGAAGGCAAACTGATTTCCGATCCATCTCCCGGATCGGCGGGATCGCACGGATTGCGCCGCCCCTTTCAGATCACCTCACGCCAGCCGGACCACCCGATCATGAAAGGGTTGCCGCCCGTCTGGATGCATGCGCCCGATGAACTCTACGCCACGCTTCGCGGCCAGGGCAAAAACATGACCGTGCTCGCCACCGCCTACTCCGACCCGCAAAACATGGGGACCGGACACGACGAGCCGATCCTGATGGCGTTGAATTTCGGGAAGGGAAGAGTCTTCCACACCGTCCTCGGCCACGACGCTACCGGTCTCAGTTGTGTCGGGTTTATCGCCACCTTCGCGCGGGGCACGGAATGGGCAGCCACGGGCAAAGTTACGCAAAAACCGCCCGCTGGTTTTCCCACCGCGGAGACGATCAGCTATCGCGCCGACATCGCGGCGATGGACCCGACCATCGCCAAGGGCAGCGCGACCACTTACACGGAAATGGAATCCGCCCGGCCTGAAATCACCGGCATCTCGCATCTCACGCTGTTCGCGGACGATTATGCAAAGTCCGGGCAGTTCTACCGGGACACGCTGGGCTGGGACCAGGTGCCCGCATCCGCACCAGCGCCGGGTGTTCGTTTCTACGCCAATCACGCGCAGTACGTCGAACTGGTGTCGCCGCCCATCCCCGGCCAGCTTGACCGCCTCGAAAGCGTGGCCTTCTCCACCAGTGATGCTGAAGCTTTGCGCCGCTATCTGCGCGCGCACGGCGTTTCAGTCCCACCGGCTCTCACTGTCGACGCCGACGGCAACCGCACCTTCGCCGTGCACGACCCCGAGGGCAACAAGGTCGTCTTCCAGCAGGATGGCAATCAACCGCCAGCCGAACCCGCCACGGCATCCCACAGCCTCAGTTCCCACATCATGCACGCGGGCTACATGGTCCGCAATCGCGCGGCTTTCGACCATTTCTATAAAGACCTGCTTGGTTTTCACCTTTACTGGCAGGGAGGCAATCCCGCCGATCGCGTGGACTGGGTGATGATGCAGGTGCCGGACGGAACCGACTGGATCGAATACATGCTCTACCTGCCGGCCAGCCCGTCCCTCGCGCAACTCGGCAGCGCGAACCATCTCGCTCCCGGCGTTACCAGTGTTGCCGAACTGCAGCAGCGCCTTGAACAGCGCGGATGGAAAGTTCCCGAGGGCCGCAATCCGCAAATCCTGGGCGTCGACGGCAAAATGCAGCTTGACCTCACCGATCCCGACGGCACCCGCATCGAGTTCATGGAGTTCAAACCAGTGAAGGATCCGTGCTGCAGCGCCTACACCGGCGCGCAGCCGGGTCCTTCACCGGGATGGTAGGTCGGCCTCGCTCTACATCACGGTGTTGCGCGCAATCACTTCGCGGTACCATTCGGCGCTCAGCTTGGGCGTGCGCTTCTGCGTCTTGAAGTCAACGTAGTGAACGCCGAACCGCTTGCTGTACCCGTCGGCCCACTCGAAGTTATCCATCAGGCTCCACAGGAAGTAACCCTTCACCGGATAGCCTTCGGCGGCGGCGCGATGCAGCTGGGCAATGTGGTTGCGCAGGTACATGATGCGGTCGACATCATCAATCCGTCCCGCGGGCGTGGGCACATCGTCAGACGAGCAGCCATTCTCGGTGATGAAGATCCCCTTCGGCTTCCACAGTTCGCTCACATTGCGCACCGTCCAGTAAGTGCACTCGGGCGAGAGCACGATCCAGGGCGAGGCCATTTTGGGAGCTGAGCTCGGAAAGGGCACTACGGCATATCCACGGGGCGAGTCGTCCGCGCGGACATACATAGGGGTGTAGACATTCAGGCCAACGAAATCGAGCGGGCTGGAGATGATCTTCATATCCCCGGGCTCGACCTTGGGTGCGTTGGCGCCCTCGCGCTGAAGGTACTCGTCAATGTACTTGCCTTCCATCAACGCGGTCAGGAACGGAGCATTGTCTTCGCGCGTCGCCTTGCGGGCAGCTTCGATGTGCGCCTCGGTTTCGATCACCGGCACGAAAACGGTTGTATTTTCAGCCAGTCCGACCTGCGTGCCGGCGGGCGTGTTCGCGCGAATGGCCTGAACCGCCATTCCGTGCGCAAGGATGGCATTGTGGCGCACCTGGTTCGCCGGGCCATCGGCGAGCTTCATTCCCGGCGCAAACTGCCCGATTCGATAGCCAAGGTCGGTGAAACACACAAACTCATTGGTGGTCATCCAGTGTTTCACGCGGTCGCCGAGGTGTTTGGTCGCGTAAGCCGCGTAATCCGCGAAGGCCTTTGACGTGTCGCGCGACTGCCAGCCGCCCGGGAGCGCCTGCGGCGTATCCCAGTGAAATAGCGTTACGTAGGGGGTGATGTTGTTGGCGAGCAGCTCATCGACCACGCGGCTGTAGTAATCGAGGCCCTTGTCATTGACCTGTCCGGTGCCGCTCGGAAACACGCGCGACCAGGACATCGACATACGATAGCCGCTCACGCCAAGAGCCTTCAGCAGCTTCACGTCTTCCTTGTACAGGTGGTACGAATCGTCCGCTACGTCCCCGGTCTCGCCATCGTGGGTCTTCCCCGGCGTGTGCGAAAACGTGTCCCAGGTCGAGGGGCCGCGCCCATCCTCTTTGGCGCCGCCTTCAATCTGATAGGCCGCCGTGGCGCAGCCCCACAGAAATCCCTTTGGGAAGCGGAGGCCGGGCGCCTCCGACTGGGGCTGCCCGAACGCCATCCGGGGCAATGAAAAACCGGAAAAAGCGGCTGCAGCCGAAGCAGCCACTGTTTTGCCGAAAGAGCGACGCGTGATGCCTTTCATTAGAAATTTCCCTTCTCGAATCCGCATGTAAATGAGAGCAAAAACGTTTTAGCAGACCGGGTCTCGAACAATCAAGCGTCGTTCAACGCGATTTGAGGCGAACGGGATCAAGCCCCAAAAAAAGGCCGGCCCGCTCGCGGACGCGCATAGCCTGGCGATGCGTCAATTTTTTGTGAATCGAGCGGGTTCTCCATTGACCCAGGGCCGCTGCCCCACCTAGGTTGGCACTCATGGAAACGATTGATTTCGACCAACTCCTCAGTGACTATAAGAACGCGGTGGATCATTGGGTTGACGCGATTCGGCGCGAAGAATCGCTTGCGACCCAGGACCACTCCATGACACAGATGGAAGCGTGGGACGACGCAGGCTTCCAACTCCACGATGCCGAGTCGGCGGCCAAGAAGGCCCGGGACGCTTACAAGAATGCACTGCGGAAGAAGAATTACGGCTTCTGACGTGCTCGATCGCCGCGAAGGGTGCAACAGCGAGACACAAGATCACATCACAGCAGTATGGGCTTTCTGTCGCGGCTTAACGCGAACTGCGGTTCAATTTCAAACGAAGGAGACATAAGCATATGGCAGTAGATTTGTCGGAAATACCGGCAACGGTTGAGGATGCTCTTCGCGAGGTCTCCAAGATCAAGTCGTTGGTTGCCGAAGCCGTGGAAGACGGCGTCAAGTCGGCGATGAAGACGATCAAGCAGGGGCGCTACCTGGCCGAAGATGTCATCGGCGATACGAGACACAAGGTCAAGCAGAATCCATTCCAGGCGATGGGCATCGTCTTTGCCGCCGGGGTCCTGGCGGGAAGCGTTTTGGGTTGGCTTGGATCGCGTCGCCGCTAAGCAAATCCTGAGCGAAGCCTGAACCGATCGCGACTCGTCCGGGTCCCGGGCTGTTGCGGCGCGGGTCGCGGCTACGGCGTGGGCTCCAGGGTCAATTTTTGCACGCGCCAATTCAGCAATTCGGCTGCATACAAAACATTCTCAGACGGGCAAGCCAGTTCGTGAATCCATCCGAATTGGCCGGGCCCGTGGCCGGTCCCACCAAGCACACCAAGCACCTTTCCATCCAGGGTGAGCTTGTAGATACGTCCGGGATAACCATCGGCAGCATAGAGCACCTGGCGCGGCCTCGGCGTGATGCAGATGGCCCACGGGGAGCCGTTCAACATGGTCTTGTTCAAGGGCGCCGGGGCTTCGGCGGTGGCGGGCACTGCGGAGGGCTTGTTTCCCATCCAGGGGCGAATGTTGTGGTCGTAGGGCACGTCGATTCGGATCTCGCGCAGAAACTTGCCGTCTGAATCAAAGACCTGAATGCGCCCGTTACCGCGGTCGGCCACATACACATTGCCGGCATCGTCGGTGGCGATGCTGTGCGGCGTATTGAACTGGCCCGGACCAGTCCCGGGTTCGCCCCACGACTTGATCCAGTTTCCGTCCTTATCGTTCTTCGCGATCCGCGAATTGATGTATCCGTCGCTTATGAAGGTATTGCCGGCCGGATCCCAGGCCATGTCGGTCACCTGGCGGAACTGTCCGTCGATGGGCGGCAACGGCGGCTTGGGGTGCTTGAGCGGCTCGGTGCCCTCGTCGGAGGCCTCCTGCTTGCGTCCGAAGACCATCAACACACGGCCCTCCGGGCTGAACTTGATGACTATGTCGGAGCCTTTGTCGGCAACCCAGATGTTGTCTTCCTTGTCGACCTTGACGGCGTGGGCAAAGCTCCACGCATAGAGATGATGGCCGATCTCGCGGATGAACTTTCCGTCGGCGTCAAACTCGAGCAACTGCGCCGCCGCCGCCCCGTAGGCGGGGCCGGTGGTGCCGCCGCGAGAGAAAACGAAGACGTGCCCCTCTGAATTGACCGCTACGCCTGCCGCCTCCCCGAAATACAGATCCGGCGGCAGCTGAAAGAAATCGGTCTGGGCATGGAACCTGATCTCCGGCACCGATGGCTGGGCGAACAATGGAACGGAAAGGCAGAAAGCTGCCGCAAATGCGAGACATTTCATTCATCTTCTCCGCGGGTTTCCCGGATCGTTGCCGGTAATACTAAACCCAATACCGTTTCATTCAAGGATTTCCGTTTGAAGCACCTCATTCGGCTTGCCTCGCCATTGTGACTTCCATTCCCCATCCTTTCCGCTTTTTACTATCGAAACGCTCCAGCCCTCATCTCTCGCAGTCCCCAGCCCTCATCTCATCATTGCGACAAAAATGCACGCGCTTTTGCATTTTCTTTCTACCGGTTTTGCCACAATAGAGGTGGGAGAGAGGATCGAAATGCGGCTTCAGGCAGAACCCGGAACACTCCAGCAATTCGGTTTCGTTCTGAACACTTTAGGGACCCAAAACGGCCCTTTTGGACCGTTTACAGTTGCGGGATGGCAACCAATATCTGCATTATCTTCAGCGACTTGCAGACGATAGCTCGAGCCGGAACGGGTACCCCCTCCCCCCGTACCCTGTAAAACTGTAAAACTGTAAAACTGGAACACCGGGAAGAAGCCCAAAAAAAGAGCCGCAGCTTTGGGGCTGCGGCTTCTGATTTTCAATTGCTCCGGACTTACATTTCTTTGACGCCTTCGACGAACGCCTTCAGCTTGCGGCTGCGCGAAGGGTGGCGCAGCTTGCGGAGCGCCTTTGCTTCAATCTGCCGAATGCGCTCGCGCGTAACCTGGAAGCTCTGTCCCACTTCTTCGAGCGTGTGCTCGGAGCCGTCCTCGAGTCCGAAGCGCATCTTGATCACGCGCTCTTCGCGAGGAGTCAGAGTGCGAAGCACCTGCGAGGTGTACTCCTTCAGGTTCACGCTGATCACGGCTTCGGACGGAGAAACCGCCTGGCGGTCCTCGATGAAGTCGCCGAGATGCGAATCTTCTTCTTCGCCGATCGGCGTTTCCAGCGAGATCGGTTCCTGCGCGATCTTGAGCACCTTGCGCACCTTGGCCACAGGAATATCCATGCGCCGCGCGATCTCTTCGCTCGAGGGCTCGCGGCCCAGTTCCTGGACCAGCTGGCGGCTGGTGCGGATCAGCTTGTTGATGGTCTCGATCATGTGGACAGGAATACGAATCGTGCGCGCCTGGTCGGCAATCGCTCGCGTAATGGCCTGGCGAATCCACCACGTTGCATAGGTCGAGAACTTGTAACCGCGCCGGTATTCGAACTTGTCCACCGCCTTCATCAGGCCGATGTTGCCCTCCTGAATCAGGTCGAGGAACTGCAGTCCGCGGTTGGTGTACTTCTTGGCGATGGAAACGACCAGCCTGAGGTTAGCTTCGATCAGCTCCCGCTTGGCCTGTTCGGCGTCCATGTCGCCCTGGATCATCTCTCGCTGGGTGCGCTTCAGCTCGGCGATCGACACGCCCGCGTCGCCCTCGATCTTCTCGAGATCGATTCGGCAGTTTTTCTGCTGGCGCCGGTATTCCTTCTTCAGTTCCTCGCTCTTGGAGGCATCGAACTTCTGGTCCAGCGAGCGGATCTGCCGTTCCAGCGTGCGCATGGTGTCGACGGTCTTGTTGACCTTGTCGAGCAGCCGCTTGCGCTCCATGCCCGTGTACTTCAGTTCGCGCACAATCCGCGAGATGAACACCTTCTCGCGCGCAATCAGCCAGCGGAGGTGGCGAGCTTCCTTCGCCTTTGCCTTGACTGCCGGCGTCTGGGCCTTCTCGTCGAACTGGGCAATCTTCTTCTGGTGCTTCACCAGCGCGTCAATGCGCGCCACGGTTGCCCGCACCCGCGCCTGGACCACGTCTTCGGTGAGTTCTTCCTCGTCGAAGATCACGACCTCTTTGACGTTGCGCACGCCGCGCTTCAGGTCCTCGCCCAGGGCCACGATCTCGCGAATCACGATGGGGGAGCGCGAAATGGCCTTCAGCACCCGCATCTGCCCGCGCTCGATCCGCTTCGCGATCTCGACTTCGCCCTCGCGCGTCAACAGGGGCACGGTGCCCATCTCGCGCAGGTACATGCGCACGGGGTCGTTGGTTTTCTCGAGCGTTCCGGGGGTCAGGTCGAGCTCGACGTCTTCGCCCTCTTCGAGTTCGAAATCCTTGTCGGCGCCGAATTTCGGGCCGTCCAGAAGGTCGATGCCCTGGGTGCCGATGGTCGTGATCAGATCGTCAATGTCGTCCGCGGAGGTCATCTCCTCCGGCATCATGTCGTTGACGTCGCCGTAGGTCAGGTAGCCCTTCTCCTTCCCGGTGTCGATCAGGTTCGTGATGTCGTCTTCAAATTTGTCGTCAATAGCCAAGTTATCCCTGCTCTCTGGGTCGTTTTCCTGGGCGACCAGGCCCGTCCGGTTCTGCTGTGGCTTATCGCTGTTTCAGCTCTCCCGGTAATTCCACCAAACCCGCTCATTGCTTCTGGGATGATACGTTGCTGGGGCAAACGGTTTTTGCAGCCTCCAGTTCCCAAGCGCACCAAGACGCAGGAAACGTCAAAGGGCGCAGTTCCGATCTGCACGCATGACGCACCTGCCGCATCCTTAAAAAGACAGCGGTCTCAAATCGTTGCTCGGAACAGGATGTTCGCGCTTCAGGTTTCGCCTGGTCGCCCGCGAGCCGCAGCTCATGTATGGGGCAGAAGGGGGCGCGCATCCTCACAGAGATCAATAGACTACCAGAACTCCGGCTGGAAATGCCAGCGGCATTTCCAGGTTCTTATCCTGGAGCCTCCATTGAGCGGCTTGCGAATCCTGCGAATTCGCCTTTTGTGCTCCTGATATATAGACGCGCCACCATGCTGTTTAGGCGCAGAATCTCCACTGGAAAACAGCGGCAAGCGCCTCGATGCTTGACATCTTTGAAAAGGAGATCTACAGTCGTTTATCGATATATCGATCTTCGGAGGAATAATGCCGAAACGCAAGCTCGATCCACTTCCTGCTGCGGCGTTCCATATCCTGCTTTCGCTCGCCGAGTCCGACCTGCACGGCTACGCGATCATGCGCCACGTGGAAGAGCAAACCGCCGGCAAGGTCCGGCTTGGCCCGGGAACGCTCTACAGTTCCATCCAGGCTCTGCTCGAACAGGGATTCATCGACGAAGTCGAGCGCGGCGATGCGGACAACGCGCTGCAGGCTCAGAGAGATCGCCGCCGTTTATACCGCCTGACATCCGCTGGAAGAAAGGTCGCCCGCACCGAAGCTGAAAAGCTCGCCGATATTTTGCGCTTCGCCCGCGCCAAAAAAATCCTGCGGGGGGAATATGTCTGAAAAGATCCTTGCTTGTCTACTACGACACTATCCCGCGCGCTTTCGCCAGCGCTATCAGGCCGAAGCTATTCAATTGCTGCAGGACCGCCTGCGCGATGAGCGAGGCGGTCTAAGAAGACTGCGTCTCTGGATCGACCTGCTGGCCGACCTCGCCGCGGGCCTCCCTCAGGCATACAGGAACACCTACGTGACCCCAGCGACGACGCAGGCCTGGCAGCTGGCCACAGGGATTCCCGCGTTCCGCAGCCTCGAAGAAGAGCCGCTCCTGCCGGGTTCGGTTGTGACGGGCGGCATCCTTGCGATCGCCGCTCTTGCTCTTTTCATCTTTGTGATGAACCACGCTGCTGCCTACCACCGGTTCTCCGGCTCTATCGGGCGCCTGGGCGCCGCCACCGCGGGAACCGAGAGCAACCCCGACGTTCAGGCTGCGGCCGAAAAGATCGAGGAACAGGTCCGGAGCGCTAACGTGCTGCAAAAGTGCTCCTTTGAAAAGCTCGAACTGCATCCCGGCAACGTCGGCTACGTCAAACTCGACTGGTTCCCCGATCCGGCATCTTGCCATGACGTTGCCGAAGCCGTCATGCAGCACTTGAACGAAACCGACGCCGTGATTTTCGATCTGCGCGACTGCACCGGCGGCTATCCGGAGATGGTGCGCTGGATGGCGGGTTGGCTCTTCGATCATCCGGTCGCCTGGTATAACCCACGCGCGACTTCTCCGGCCCAGTCGATAACTGACTCTCCCGTTCCGGGAAGCTGGTTGTCTCACAAGCCGGTCTTTGTACTCACCTCATCGCGCACCTTTTCTGGAGCAGAGCACTTTACCTACAATCTGAAGCAGCTGAAGCGCGCCACGATAGTCGGCGAGACCACGAGTGGCGCTTCTCACGCGGGCCCGACAACGCCGAGACCAAGCCGGTTTGGGAAGGCATGGGGGTACAACCAGATGTACGGGTCAAAGCTGCCGACGCCCTCGAGACCGCCGAGAAGCTCGCGCTCGCCGCCATTCACAAAAACTAAAGAGTGCGATTGCTGCCCCGGCATGCGGTGGAACATTATTGGTGATTGCCCCGATGCAGCTGGCTTAATGCCCTGTCCAACTCCACCTTTTGCTGCATCAACACCGCGAGTTCTGCAAAGTCCCCCCGGCGCTCCGCCTCGGCAATCGAGCCGCGCAATTGGCGCAGCCGACTCTCAATCGCACGTTCCTGAACCTGTTGCAGCGAACTGGCAACCTCGGCTTCCTCGGGCGGGCGGATCTCGCCCAGCAAGGCTTCAGCCAGCAGCGCCTGCTGCGCCGGGTCGTCGACCACGGCCATAGGATCGTTTGCCTGGCGCCCAGCCAGGGCCTTCAGGGCTTCGAAGGAGCGAAGCTCCTCAAACCACACCGGTTGTTGCACGATTGCGTCGGCCGCGAGCCGCCGCGCCCGCTGGTAGTCGGGGTCGACGATGGCCAGCGCCCGCAGGAGCACTTTCTCCACTTCCGTCAGGGCGGCCGCGCGCACCTCGATCCGGTCTCGTCGCTTGAGCGCTGCCTGGCGCAGCTCCTCGCGCAGCACCGCAGAGTCGATCCCGAGTTTCTGTGCCGCATCGGCGGCGAACTGGTCCCGCGCGAGCCTCTCCGGCATCTGTCGGATGTGCGGCAGCAGGAAGTTCAATGCCTTCACTTTCTGTTCCGCACCCGCTCCGGGAAACATTTGCCGCGCCCGCTCGATCAGGTAATCGGCCTGGGGGCGCGCTCCGCGCACCGCCTGCGAATAAGCTTCGACGCCCCGTTCGCGAACATACCGGTCGGGGTCCAGCCCCCCGTCGAGGGTCACAATCCGGATCGAGAATCCCTCGTCCGTCAGCATCGCAATCGACTTCTCCGCGGCGTTGGCCCCGGCTGTGTCGGGATCGAAGTTGACTACCACATTTGAGGTGTGCCGCTTGAGGATCGCCACCTGCTGCTCGGTGAAAGCCGTCCCACTGGTGGCAATTACGTTCTGAATCCCGCGCAGGAAAACAGAAATGCAGTCCATCTGCCCTTCCACCAGCAGAGCAAATCCCGCCTGCCGAATTACACTGCGCGCCTTGTCCAGGTTGAACAGCACCTGGCCCTTGGAATAGAGCGGCGTCTCCGGCGAATTGATGTATTTGGGGCCAGCTTTTTCGCCAGCCTCGAGCGTCCGGGCGGTAAAGGCGATGATGCGCCCGCTTTCATTCGCGATCGGGAACATCACCCGCTTGCGAAAGCGGTCGTAGAGCGGACCCTGGGTCCCATCGTCGTGCTCTTTCGAACTGAAAAGGCCGGAGGCCCGCAGCGTGTCGCGATCGGCTATGGTGCTCAGCCGCTCCTCGAGCGCATGGAAGCTGTCCGGCGCATATCCAATATGGAATTCTTTTATTCCTTTTGGATCAAGTCCTCGGCCAGACAGATATTCACGCGCCAGCGTCCCCTCGGGGCCTCGAAGCTGCTCCTCGAACCAAGCCGTCGCCGCTTCGTGCAGATCCAGAAGCTTCGCCCGCAGCCGCGCACCCGCCGCTTCTTCCGGCGAAGAGTATTCCCGCTTGGGAAGCGGTATGCCGCACTTCTGAGCCACGATGCGGACTGACTCGGGAAAGCCCACATTCTCGATCCGGCCCACAAACGTGAACACGTCGCCCGTCACCTGGCAGCCGAAGCAGTAGAAGAACTGCCGCGTCGCGTTGACGTTGAACGAAGGGGTCTTTTCCTTGTGAAATGGGCAGAGCCCGGTGAAATTCTGCGCGCCGCCCTTGCGCAGGCGGATGTATCCCTCGATCACCTTGACGATGTCGGCCTGCTGCTTCACGGTTTGGGCGAAGTCGGACACGGAGGTGTCCTTTTCAGGATAAGTCCACCCCCTGGTTCGGCTATGTGGAAGGGGTGGAAAGCCGGGACGGCACCCCGTTCGCCCAATCGCCGGCAATGCTATGCTGACCCCCATGGTTCACCTTGCCGGCCGGCCTCGTTCTCCCGCCCTTCAGCCGTTCATCAAGTCTCTCCACTATCACGACGGGACTTTTCCATTCGGGCTCGAACGCATCCTGCCGAACGGCCAGGCGCACCTGATGATCAACCTTGCCGAGGATGAGTTCCGAACCTACTCCGGGGATAATGGGCAACGAATTCTAAGCTATCGTGGCGCAACGCTGGCCGGACCGCATGGGCAGCCAACCATCCTTGACACCCGGGAATTTCAGTGGCTGGTTGCGGTTGAGTTCCATCCTGGCGGAGCGGCAGCATTCTTCCCGCTTCCCCTCTATGAAGTCAGCGATCAGGCGGTCGGGCTCGACGATCTGTGGAAATGCGATGGGCGCCTGCTTCGAGAACAAATACTTGGGGCTGGAACCGCGCACGGCAAACTAGGCGTCCTCGAGAGCGCACTGCTTCGCCAACTTCGCGGGACGGCTAATCCTGCAATCGCGTGCGCCATTGCGCTGCTGAACCGCGGTCTTCCGGTCGCTGAAACATCCGCGCGTCTCGGTTTCCTGCCCAAAACATTTGTCCGTCGCTTTCGGGAGCAGGTCGGGCTCACTCCCAAGCGCTTCGCAAGGGTCCGGCGCCTGCAGAGAATCATTCGTTCATTGCGTTCAGGCGCTGCCGTCGACTGGTGCCTGCTCGCGGCCGAATACGGGTTCACCGATCAGGCCCACCTCATCCACGACTTTCGCGGTCTCGCCGGAATCACGCCCACGGCCTACAAGCCACAGTCGCCGCAGCGCGGCAATCACGTGCCAGTTGTTGCCGGCGCGGATTGACGTTTTTCAACAATACGATTCTGACGCGGTTGGCTAACATGCCTTCAAGCAGGCCCCTGTTGCGTTTGACGTATTCGGCCTGCGCCGGAGACCGCCAGGATGACCGATCTGCATTCCCTGCCCAGCCCGCGTTTGTGCTACCTCGAGATCCCCGCCACCGATCCCCGCAAGTCCGCGGAATTCTACAAAAGCGTGTTTGCCTGGAATATTCGCCGGGGCGACTCCGACCGGCCGAGCTTCGATGATCCGAGCGGCGTGAGCGGGGCGTTTGTGACGTACCTGAAACCCGCCGAGGGACCAGGGATTCTGCCCTCGATCTGGGTGAAGGACATCGAATCTTTCGTGGCCAGGATCGCCGCTCATGGAGGCGAGATCGTGGAACGCCCGCGTCCCGACGAACCCGGCGGCGCATGCCTCATTGCGACGTTCCGGGACCCGGCAGGCAACACCCTGCGCATTTACGAAGAGCCCGAAAACTGAATCAATCCAACGAGCCGCTCAGGAGACCTCATGCGAGCTTTACGAATCATCACCGGAATTGCAGTCTTGTTGAACGCTCTGCATTTCGTTCATGCGATTCATCACTTCTACTCTTTCCAGACCACGCACGGCCCCGGCACGTGGGCCATGCTACTCCCTGCGATCGTGATCGATCTGCTTACATTTGCGGGCGGGTTTCTCCTGTTGAGGCAACCGGCTTGATCGAGAACATCGGTGCGTGCACATGGCCTTCACTCATCCCGCAGCGCCTGCATGGGCTGGATCGATGCGGCCCGGCGCGCCGGAAGCAGCGCCGCGGTCAATCCGATGGCCGGTAACGCCACCGCTACAGCAAGATACGTCCACGGATCGAGGGGTTTCACCTGATAGAGGAAGCCCGAAATCAGGCGCCCCGTCGCAAATGCCAGGATCAGTCCCGCGCCGAGGCCGGATCCAATCAAGACGATGCCCTGACTAAGAATCAATGTGGCAACAATCTGCCGCGTCGCCCCCAACGCCATGCGCACGCCGATTTCGCGACGCCGATAGCTCACCAGTTGCGACAGCACTCCGTAGAGTCCGGCGATCACCATGGCAATTGCGAGTCCCGCGAATGAGCCCACCAGGTAGAGTCCCAACCTCTGGTTGAAGGTGTTCTTTTCCACGGCCTCCTGCATGGTCTGGAAGTTATCGAGTGCGATGCCCGGCGCCACCTCGTGGAAACACCGAACGCATCACGGGAACCACTGGAATATTGCCCCTCGTCTTCACCACGAAGCTAACCACGGTCTTGAGCAGCGCCTGGTAGAACAGCGATGTCGTCGGGATCTGCTGTTGTGGGAGCATGATAAATGGCTGCGCCTCGCTTCCTACCCTCTCGTCCACCAGGTCGCCGAGCACTCCCACAATCGTGAACGGTTTAATCATCCCGGTACCTTTGCCGCCCAAATCGATCTGCTTGCCAAGCGGATCATTGGCGCTTAAGTACTTCTTCACCAGCGCTTCGTTCACCACCGCGACGAACGGAGCATTCATCGTGTCCGCGTCGGTGATCATCCGTCCCCGGATGATCGGAGTCCCGAGCGTACGGGCGAAATCACCGCTCACAGCCGTCACACTCGCCTGCGGCTTCTCGGCAGAATCCCGTGGCTGGTTGAGAATGTCGAAGTCTGAGCCTATAACCATTCCCGATAGCGGCGGTGCTGTGGCCAGCGCCGCGCTCTCTACCCCGGGGACCCTGGCGCATGCGCTCAAGGAGCGGCTGATAGGTCAAAGCGGCGACGGAAGCCGGTGCGTTTTGCGAGTCCTCTGAGACCGCCATCTGCGAAAAGCCGGCCGCGTCTGCGGGCATGGCCGTGAACATGGTCACGTGGTCGGTCTCGAATCCGAGACGCGACTGCTCCAGATTCCACAGTGTGTGAAACAGCAGGCCCGTCCCCACCAGTAGCAGCGTCGACAATGCGACTTCGCCCGCCACCAGCCACCCGCTCAGCTTTCCGCCCATGGAACGCGAACCGACCCCGCGCGACGCGGCCTGGAGAGTCGTCTGGGGGTTGGAGCGCGCAACCAGGAGTGCCGGCAACAGCGACGAAAGCACGGTAGTGACGATCGCAATGGCGGCCAGGACCAGCACGATGCTCCAGTGAATGGCGATCGAGTTGCCCCGCGGCATCGTTCCCTCGGGGAGTTTGCGCACGGCCAGCATGGCCAGTTGGGCAAGCGGAACTCCCACCCCGCAGCCAAGCAGGCTCAGCAAAAGCCCTTCCGAAAGCATCTGCCGGATCAAGCGGATCCGCCCTGCCCCAAGTGCGGCCCTGACCGCGAACTCCTGCTGCCGTCCCAGGCAGCGCGCAATCAGCAGATTGGAGACGTTCGCGCAAGCGATCAGGAGAACGAGGGCCAGGGCGCCAAAGAGAGCGAATAGCACCGGCCTGACCGGTCCGGTAAGCGCCTCCTGGTATGGATAAGCCCCGAAGTCGGTTTTGTCGTTGTGCGCACCAATCGGGATGTGTGCGGCGATGGCATCGAGTTCCTTCTGCGCCTGGGCCACGGTGACGCCGGAACGCAGCATCCCCACTACATTGAAAAAGTGATATCCCCGGCTCTTCAACATTTCGGGTGTAGGTTGCAGTGGCAGCCAGACGCCCTTGGCGAGATCCGGTCCCACCTGCTCAGGAAAGTTGAACCCCGCCGGCATAACCCCGACAACCGTGTAGGGCTTGCCGCCGAGCTTTACAGCCTGTCCAACAATCCCGCGATCGGAATGAAAAGCTTGCCGCCACAGACCTTCGGAGAGAAGCACAACTGCAGGACCGCCGGTGAGTCCTTCGGCTACAGTGAACGTGCGGCCGAGCATTGCCTGCCGGCCCAGCAAGGAGAACAAGTTCGGAGTAACGCGCGGAGCGACGACGCTGATTGAACTGTCCCGGTCTTCCAGGACGCTGACGTCTTCCGAGTAGCCCGCCGCATCTTCGAACAACTTCGACTGCTCTCGGATGTCGTGCCAATCCAGCCACGCCGTGGAGCCAAAGCTCGGCTTGTCGCCCTTGGCGCCAATAAAGACCAACCGGTCGGAATGCAAATAGGGCAGCGGCCGCAGCAGAACGCTGTCGATGATGGTGAAGATGGCGGTGTTCGCGCCCACTCCGAGGGCCAGAGTCAGAATGGCCAGAACGGCAATTCCGAAAGTATTACGCAACTGGCGTATCGCAAACCGCAGATCGAAGAGCAGGGGCTGCATAAAGAACTCCTCGGGGAAACAAGAGTGTTTCAATTATGCCAGCAGGTTCGGTGCCAAAAACTGGGCTGATCCTAAAATTCCGAAATGTACGGGATACGTTCAGGTATTCCCTCGCGGTTATTAAAATAGTTGTTGCAACGATTAATATCCTGGCGCATCCAAGGTTGTGAAAGGAGCCAACCCATGGCAACCACCACCTCTCCCGCCTCTGTCCTCACCTGGAAACTCGATCCGGCCCACTCGTCCGCCGAATTCAAGGTGAAGCACATGATGATCTCCAACGTAAAAGGCCGCTTCTCCGGTCTGAGCGGAACCCTTACCGAGCACCTGGTTGATTCAACGCTTTCCGCTGTCGAGGCCAGCGTTGATGTTTCGACCATCAACACCGGCGACCCGCAGCGCGATGGTCACCTCAAGAGCGCCGACTTCTTCGACGCTGAAAAGTTCCCCGCGATTACTTTCAAATCCACCCAGGTCGAGTCCAAGCGCGAAGGCGAATATGCGGTTTCCGGAGACATTACGATTCATGGCGTCACCAAGCCGGTGACCTTCGCCGTCGAAGGCCCGACCCCGCCCGCGAAAGACCCCTGGGGAAACACCCGCATCGGTCTCTCCGCCACGACGAAGATCAATCGCAAGGACTTCGGCCTGAATTGGAATGCGGCTCTCGAGACCGGCGGCTTCCTGGTCGGCGAAGACGTGCACATCACACTCGACGTTCAATTCATCAAAGCCTGACCATGGCCTGGTTCAAGGCAAGTGAGCTTGCGGGCCCGAAGGCAATGCCCGAGCAGGGGCCCGCATCTCTACCGCGTAAATTCGAGCTTAAGTTCGCGATAGGCCTTAAGGTATTGCTGCCACGCTGCCGGGAGTTCTTCGTGAACCGCGGCATAGTAAGCCGCTTTCACCGAAATCACCGGGGGCCGGGAGGCGACGATTTCAGGAAGATCCCTGGGAAAGAAAGGCGATTCCCCCTCGCTGGCAATACGCTGAAACGCGCTGATGAAATCCCTGAACCAGGATTCCCGCTTTTGAACGGGCCCCGTCCAGGTCAGGTACTCCCAAATGCTTTCCGCATATGCACGCAGAGCCGCGAGTTCTCTCTTTTGCAGATAACTTCGCTGCCTGAGATTGGCTACGGCATCGTGAAAGGCGCGGACGTCCTGGCGCCGGGGCAATTCGATAAGTCTTCGCTTGCGCATCAGTTCCACAGTGCGCTGCACATCGCCTTCGCGCTCGAAGAGGTCCAGGAGTTCGGCGAAAGCGCTGCTGTAATCCTTGTGTATCGCTTCCATGGACTCATGGACGGGCGCGATCTCGCGCTCGAAAAACGCACGCCGGTTCTCGCGGCGATCTTCCAGGGGCTCCTTCACCAGGGCTTGGACTTCTTTGAAAAGCCGCGGGAACTGGGTTAAGACGTCAAGGTCCAAGGGAAGGCTCCTCTTTGGCTCCAGCCCAACATAAGCGACGTTGGCATGGCCGGCAACAGGAATTTCGAACAACCGAAGCAGCATCCGGGCACGCCGTCGTAATGCTGGGCGCACCCGAATGCGTGTGAGAGCTAAGTGTAACTGCGAAACTGCTGCCGGCACTTAAGGGACGATTTCAAAGACAGTGCCCTCGCCCTGGTCTGCTCCACTCGTGGTCGTGCCGTAGAGCACGCCGAGTTTACTCAGCAGGAGGCTCGCTTCAGGCGAGGATCCGTCGCTGCCGCCCGCGAATCCATAAAGGGTTGTTTCCGTCCACGTGTTGGAGTGCCGGGCTGGAGGCGCAAGCTCGAAGACGGTGCCACAGTATGGGTAGCAAGGATAGCCCGTTCCATCAAAACTCGTCGTCCCGAAGACATTGCCCTTCGCATCCAGGATCGGTTTGGCGAGTGGTTGTGCCCCATCGAGCCCGCCTGTGAAGGCGTAGAGGGTGCTTTCCGACCAGCGGCCGTGAGGGGTTGGCGGCGGAGTCAGCTGGTAGACGGTGCCGCATCCCCCGCCGCTGCAACTCGGATCGCCGCCAAGGGCGGCTGCGCCGACCAGGTTGCCATGCTTGTCAAAGACGACGCCATCATACGGTTCGGCTCCGTCGCTTCCCCCGGTGAAGCTATAGATTGCGGTTTCTGTCCAGGGCGCACCCCGGAATCTGGGCGGGGTGAGTTGGAATACTGCGCCGAAGCCGTCAGCGCCACCCCCAGTGGTGGTCCCGTAGAGTTTCCCTGACTGGTCACCGACGACGTCACTGAGAGGATATCCGCCGTCGGCTTCCCCGGTAAAGCCGTAGAGAACCGTCTCCGGCCACGGAGCTTTGTGCTTGTCATCTTGCGCGGTTAACTTGTATACGGTCCCTGCAAAGCTAGTTCCGCCCGAATACGCCGTGCCGTAAAGATTGCCCGCAGAGTCACGATGCAGGCTCCCGTAAGGATTCTCGCCATCCAGGCCGCTGAAACTATGCAGCAGGGATTCGGTCCAGGTTCCATGTCGGTTGGTCAACTTGAAGACCGTGCCGCAGATGAAGCAGGTGGTACCGCCTGCGAGAGTGGTCCCGTAAAGATTGCCGGACTCGTCGAAAACCAGCGTCGAGTATGGGTAGGCGCCGTCGGTGCCGCCTTGAAAGGTGTAAAGCACGGTCTCGCTCCAGGAGCCAGCGGCGTTTGTCAGCTCGTAGACCGTGCCACTGTCCGCGGCACCGCCGAACGCCGTTGTTCCGTACAGATTTCCGGCCTTGTCGGCGATCAGACCTGCTACCGGTTGTGCGCCGTCCAATCCTCCCTGAAAGCCGTAGACTACGCTTTCGGTTTGCGCTGTAGCCGGGATGCATGCGGCGGTTGTGAAGGCTAGCGCCACGATCGCCCGCGATAAGGGCGCACTACTCCAATGTCCTTCGAATCTCATTTGAATTTCTCCCCCGCACGAACCAAATCGCGCCATTCTGTTTTGCCGAGCAGCGTGAAGGCGCGGCAAGGCAGGCCCAATAACCATGGACTAAACATTGACGAGAACCCTCGCGAGCACGAAGTCCGCCTTCGGGCACGGCGATGCGGTAGCGTTCGCTCCGCGAATCGGTAAGGAGGTTCGTTTGCGTAGAGATATTCGATAAGGAACGCTCACACCGGCTGAAGCCGGGATGCGTTCCGCCAGACAATCCGGTCGTTGACCGCTGAACCCAACGCAGTTGTGCAGACGTGGGATAGCTGCTCAGGCTCTTCAACCGTGTGACAGTCAGGTGATGAGTGACCTGTGCAGTCTTCCCAAGATCGATGCTGATGGGACACTAGCCCTCGGTCTGATGGCGCACATTGCTCGGCATCAATCAGCGCGTAAATACTTGTAAGGCCTTGAACCGATAGTCAGTTGGTTCAAATTTGGAACGCGGATCTGGCTGAATGTTAGCGACGCTCAAGGGTGCAATTGCTAGCGCGCAAATTGAGTTACGCGACCGGGAAGACAAGCCGCGACATGCTGTAACTTGCGTCGAGAAGCCACGAGAGAGTCCGCATTGAGCAAATTATGCTGATGAGAAAGTGAAGGAAGATGATTATTATGGATTGTAAATTTCTTCGCACGGAGGCGGGATGGCAAAGAAGATGCAATTTGTACACCGGGCCAAGCGGTACGAGTTGACCAGGGACGACTTCGAAAGGGCGGTCAAGGGAGTGGTGCCGGCGCGGGTGCAGAAGTATTCAGTCACGATCCGGGGGCTTCGGTATCCGACACGACAGGTGGTGGCGCTTGGAACCCGGCGACCCTCCATCGAATTCACATCGGCCGCCGCCTATCGCATTCTGCAGAAGTTCGGATTTGACATCGACGTGTGGGAATAGCGTGCAAATGCGCGCCGGACAAGGATGCCTCCATAGTTAGATTCGTCTGGCGGGAGACGGGGTATACTCGGGCGCATGCGAGGGCCGGGTGGTTGCCTGACGAAGCTGGTGCTGACCTTGATTGGCGCGGTCGTGTTTGTGTGGGCCGTGACGGTGGCACTGAACCCGTGGGCGCTGCACATCGGAGGCCGGTCGACACCGCTGCTCTACTGGCACGGCGCAGGCAAGTTGGTATCGAAGGATGGCAAGACCTATCCGCTGTACGTGACGTTTTCGCCGGGCAAGCCGCGCAGAACGCTGGGAGCGCGGCGCGAGGGCAAGAGCAGGAACGCCAATCTCAGCGGGAGAGGCTGGCTGTGCGTCGCGCCGGGCACAGTGGAGCGGATGGACGTGAGCGGCACGATGTACGGGGGTTATACCAGCACCGACGGAGCGCTGATCGAGTTCCGGCTGCTGGCGTGGAGGAAGCCGTTCTCGCTGAGTCCACCAGGGCGGGGATTCTTCGATGTGGCCGGCGCGTTTCGCGGCTCCGACCTGGTGATGGACTCGCCGAACGAGCAGGGAATCCCGTTCAAGTCCGGACTATTGATTGATCATGCGACGGTGACGCTGCGGTGGGCGGGGTACGAGGAATTTGAGGCGGCTTGCCGGGAAGCGGGGAGTCAGGGAGGGCGGTAAGCCGTCCCAGGTCTTAAAAGCTAGACCCTTCGGGAAGCTCAGGGCAGGCCCTGGGGGAAACAAATTCGCGCGGTATGCGCGCAGATCTCGGTTTTTCGATCGGCCCGGCGGTATCCCGGGTCCCAAAGTCGGGACCCGGGGGCACCGCGGCACAGCATCGCCCCGGAAAGTCAGATAAACCGCCCCTCCGGAACGACAGGCTTGGAACTCTTACACCGGTGCGGGGGCGTTGTGGAAGGTCGAGATGACCGTCTCAAACGTCTGAACGCGCGGAGTTCCGTCGACCGTTTTCGCCAGCGCCTTCAACACTTCGGGGTAGACACGAGTGTTATAGTCGTCGGCATTGCTCTTGTGGTCCCATAGACTGATCGACACGGCTTCTCCCTTGCCAGAGTTGCAAAGGGTAATTTCGTCCTCGAAGCCCTTCTGTTTCAGGAGCAAAGGAAGAATCTGGTTTTCAAAGGCGTGGGTGTAATCAGGCTGCATGTTGGCTTTAATGGTGAACGTAACTTGGCGAGCATACATATTCAACCTCCTGAAGGTCGTTTTGCATATAAGTGGGGGATAACTTCAGATGGCCTTAACTTATATCCAGGGAACCTGAATGAGGTGACTGTTTCTATATGCCTCATCTCCGACCGTAGTCCCTTGATATAGGGATTGTCAAACGGGGTGTTGGTGGGGTCAACGAAGGCGGGTTGAGGTTGCTATTCTAGGTCTCAAAAGCGAGACCAGAGGTGCGGTGGTTCCCGGGGTTTCACCCTGGGCCATTTTCGATTTCTCCCTCCGGGAGGAACGACGCCGAGGTCACGAGAAGATCGATTTTCAGGATGGCATCGCGTGTACATTGACCGGGTGGATCCTCAGAGAAGCTGCGCCTGCTCACCGGAAATCGGATCACCAGCCTCCGCAGGTTCCCGCTTCTGAACAAGTTTTGGTCGGGCGTTTACATAAGCGGCGAAGAGAGAATCATGAAATCGGTAATATCGGTCCCGCAGCTTCTCGATTTCCTCGCCATATTCCTTTGTGACAAGCTGACCGACGAACTGACTAGAATTATCTACGCCTTGATCAAGCGCGAGTTTATAGGCGTTTGTCGTCCACACCTCTCCATCCGGTGACTGAGATGCTGCGAGAGATTTTAATACAATCTCTCGTTGTTCCGAGGAAGCGACTGCCTTCTTGTACCTACCCTCAAGCACTGGATCGTATTGACGGTCCGCGATTGAGCGCATTGTTTCATTAACTGCAGTGACGTCTATCGTTCTTCGTTGTTGTTCGAAGGCATGTCTGAACGCGTATTTTCCAATTAGGTGGACCATATACGGGTGGCCTTGAGCCAGGCTTACGATCCTATCGCGGGCCTCGGGATGGAAGATAATATAGTTATCAATGCTAGTCTCAGCGATGGTTACGATCTCCCCCAGTTCTTGAGGAGACATTGATGGCAGAGACACGATGGAACCAGCAAACAGTCGATCAGAAGACTCATGCTCCTTCATTAGATTATGAATATCTTGCGCGACACCCACGATACAGAACTTGAGTCTTGGTACGTTCGTTGCGATTGACTTTAAGAATGAAAGCAAATCCAGTTGGATCAGCTATTTGATCGAATTCGTCGATCACAATTAGCACACCGTCTTGCGCAAGTGGTTGTTCTGAAATTGCTTCCGCTACGTTAGTGAATATCGCATCGATCGATTGTTGAGGCATTGCGGATTCTCGTGTGACTTCGGAATTCTTCTCGTAGGCTATGCCTAACTCGACACCAAGAAGCGATGCCCCGGCCTTTGGTTTGAATCCCTCGATCGCTTTCGCTGCCTTTGGTATGTCATAAATCCAGTCGGCTAAGCACGCCTTCGAAGTGAGAAGCCTTTCAAGAAGGTCTTGACTGCTCTTTATGGAGTTACCGCATGTTAGGTAAAACGACAGAAAGTCGAGTTTGCGATCGTGGGCTAGTTGGAGCTTTGAAAGTAGGTCGTTGTTGCCATTGGAAAGTGATACGATTTGTCGCGCAAGCGAGGTTTTCCCAATTCCGCGGTTTCCAACAATGGCAATGTGGGTTCCTTCGCCAATCAAGCCGTAGTAGGCCTGCTGAACAGCATCCTTCCGACCCGCGAACTTATCAGGATCATCGATCTCTTTTGCCGGGCGAAATGCGTTCTCAACCTGTGTGATGGTTGGCCTCTGTGGTTCCAATCCCAATGTGCTCATTTTCGTGGTCCTTGAGACAGGGTAAAGAAAATTGCCATGCTTCCTCGTTGCGCAATCTTCAAAATCGCGGGGCCCCTCAGGCCGGGACGAGCCCTTTCGAGGCTGGGCTTTTCGCGAACATCTGCTTGATTCCGCGCAGCGCCTGGCGCGTGCGTTCTTCGTTTTCGATCAGCGAAAACCTAACGTGGCCGTCGCCGTAGTCCCCGAAGCCGATGCCGGGGCTGACGGCTACTTTGGCCTCGGTCAGAAGCTGCTTGGAGAACTCCAGAGAGCCGAGAGCCTTGTAGGCTTCGGGGATCTGGGCCCAGACAAACATCGTTGCCTTCGGCAAGGGGACTTGCCAGCCGAGCTTGTTCAAGCCTTCGACTAACACGTTGCGGCGGCTGCGGTAGGTGCAGCAGATTTCCTGGACGCACTCCTGCGGGCCTTCGAGGGCGAGGATGCTGGCTACCTGAATGGGCGTGAAGGTGCCGTAGTCGAAGTAGCTCTTCAAACGCGCGAGGGCGTTGACGAGGACTGGATTGCCGACCATGAAGCCGACGCGCCAGCCGGGCATGTTGTAGCTCTTGGAGAGGGTGAAGAACTCGACGGCGACGTCCTTGGCGCCTGGGACCTCCAGCACACTGGGCGGCTTGTATCCATCGAACGCGATGTCGGCATAGGCGAGATCGTGGATGAGGTGGAAGCCGTATTGGCGGGCCAGCTCGACCAGGCGGGCGAGAAAGGGAAGTTCGACGCATTGAGTCGTCGGGTTCGAGGGGAAGTTGACGATCAGGGCCTTGGGGCGCGGCGTCATGCGGGGGATCAGGTCTTCAAGCTCGGCGAGGAATTTTTCGGGGTGCACGATGGGCACGCTGACCACGTGGGCTCCGGCGATTACCGGGCCGTAGATGTGGATTGGGTAGCTGGGGTTGGGCACCAGCACCGTGTCGCGCGAGTCGAGGATGGCGAGGCAGAGGTGGGCGATGCCCTCCTTGGAGCCGATGGTGACGATGGCCTCGCGGTCGGGGTCGAGATCGACGTCGTAGCGCGCCTTGTACCAATTCGTGATGGCCCGGCGCAGGCGTGGCAGGCCGCGCGAGACCGAGTAGCGATGCGTGACGGGCTTCTGCGCCGCTTCAATCATCTTGTCGACGATGTGTTTGGGCGTGGCTCCGTCGGGGTTGCCCATGCCGAAGTCGATGATGTCTTCTCCGCGGCGGCGGGCGGAAATCTTCATCTCCCCCGTGATGTTGAAGACATACGGAGGAAGGCGCTGAATGCGGCTGAACTCTTCCATGGGAACCAGTTTACAGGGAACTGCGATCAGGGGGCAGGGAACAGCTCACAGTTCCTGGTTCACAGTTTGCAGTTCTCAGTTGCGTTGTTCGGACGCCTGGGCCAGGTGACGGATCAGGAAGCGGACCATTCCGAACTGGGCGCAGAGGCCGGCGAAGGAGAGGACGATAGCGGGAATGACGGCGTCCGGGCGAGTGTGCGTCTGCAGGCGGAAGACGAAGGTGGCCAAACCGAAACCGAACAGAATGGACATCGCGACCATGGTGACAATGAGCATGCCGAGGGAGGAAGCAGGGTTGTCGTCGGATTTGCGCAGAGACTGGAACATTACCGCACGATACATGGGGGCTGACAGCGGGGTCGTTGCGCGGGGTCAAAATTCAGTTCACGGTTCACAGTTCGCTGGCTGAGGGATCAGGGTCGGGGGGCACAGAACGGGAAATGCAGATCCTTCGACTCGCTGCGCTCGCTCAGCGACTGTCTGTTTTGTCAAGGCATAGTTTAGTCCGGTGCAGGCGAAAAGCGGGTTATGGAAAAGATGGAAAACGATAAAACTGTTTCCCATCTTTCCCACAACCCCGGCTACGACGACGACGGTCTGATTAGTTTGTTCCTAAAAGCCAGGCCGACGAGCTGGGTTGGAGAGCCATCATGCGCTGCCGTACCTCTCGAGCCTTGGCGTTGAGCCGTACGAGCAGCTTGTGAGCCAGAGCGATACGCACTACCTTGGGAGGCTTGCCGGCGGCGCGGAGCCGTTGCTGGAAGGCGATGAAGTCGGGCTCGTAGCGGCCCACAACACTGGCCACGATGAACAGGATCTCGCGTACGGAAGCACGGCCTCCACGCACCGCGCGCTTGCCCTGGTACTTGCCCGAGTCGCGCGCCAGCGGCGCCACTCCCGCCAGCTTGGAGACGGTCTTGTTGGAGAGTGTGCCCATCTCCGGCATCTCCGCCATCAGGCGGCACACGGTGCGATCGGCCACGCCCTTGATGGTCCGGAATTCCTGATTCAGTTCGCGCCACAACGGGTCCTCGCCGATAAGCTTGGCAATGCGCTGTTCCAGAGCGCGGATTTGGCCAGCGACGAAGGCCAGCAGCTTGGCGAAGGAAGCCTGTACGGAGCGGTCGGCGACCAGGCGCTGCTGGTTCAGCTGCGCCGTACGGATATCGGTGAGCTGGCGCAGCCGCGTCACCAACGCGCGCAGGTGCTGCTGGTTTTGCGGAGCCAGGCATGCGGGCGGCGGCTGTTTCACCTCCGCATACCAGGCGATCATGCCGGCGTCGATGCGATCGGTCTTTTCCAGACGACCCATGCTCTCGGCAAACTGGCGCACCGCGCGGGGGTTGAGAATGGCCGCCGGCAGACCGGCTTCAGACAGTTGCGCAAAGGCCTGCTGCTCGTAGCCGCCGGTGGCTTCCATCGCCACAAGTGCCACGTCGTGCTCACGACAGAAGGCCGCCAGCTCGGCGATGCCTTCCCTGTGGTTGGGAAACGACGCCCTGGCGCCCTCCCGGCCGATGCGGGTTTCCAGACAATCCGAAGAAACATCCACTCCACAAATGATCCGTGTCACGGTAACCTTCCTTGTATGTGCGATCGAAGTCATGCGACTGTTCGGTCGTGCGTGACTCGGGCAGCGGTCCCTGGGCTGAGCGTCGGTGAGTGATCACCTCAGGATGAACGGGTGCCGTCCGCCCGCGGGGGAACCGATGCCTCGGTTCCCCCACTACGACATTTTCCTCAATTCAGGTCGCTGATTCAGAGATACAAGGATGACAAAACCAAATTGGATAGCGGGAGTCACCAAATTGGTCTAGTGGGCGTGGCCGTGGTGGTGGCCGGGGTCGGCGCCGCTGGCCATCTCTTCCATAGGCACCACGCAGCCCTCGATGACCTCGCAATTCTCGTGTTCGAACTGGATGGTGGTGTGGCAGATGTTGAAGTGGTCTTTGAGGACGTGCCGGAGGTTGCCGAGAATGACGGCGCTTTCCGAAGGTGGTATGTCGTCGATGGTGACGTGGCAGGCCAGGGCGCGGGACTGCGAGCCGAGGCTCCAACAGTGCAGGTCGTGGACGTTGAGAACGCCGGGAACGGCTTCCATGCCGGTTCGGATGTGACTGAGATCGACGTTGCGGGGCGTGCCTTCGAGCAGGATGTTGAGCGTTTCGCGCACGATGCCGGCACTGGACCACAGGATGAGGGCCGCAATCACCAGCGAAAGCATGGGGTCGATCCAGTTACGGCCGGTGAGCAGGATGCCCGCGCCTCCCGCAATGACGGCGGCGGTGGAGAGGGTATCGCCGGCCATGTGGATGAAGGCAGAGCGGAGGTTCACGTCGCGGGCCACGCCCCACAACATGGCCGCGATCACGCCGTTCATGAGCACGCCGGCGGCGGCCACGTACATCATGAGACGGGGCTCCACGGCGACCGGCGTGTAGAGGCGCTGGACGGCTTCAATGCCGATCCAGATCGAGATCAGGATGAGGGTGCCGGCGTTGATGAAGGCGGCCAGAACGCCGGCGCGCTGATAGCCGAAGGTCCTGGCATCGTCGGCGGGGCGAGTCTGAAAGTAGACCGCGGCGAAACTCAGGAGCAGGGCCAGAAAGTCGGAGACGTTGTGGCCGGATTCAGACAGCAGCGCCAGGGAATGGGCGCGGAGGCCGGCGACGAACGTGACTGCGACGTAAGCCAGCGTGGCGAGGAGGGAAATGCGAAGAACGGTTTGGGTTCGGCCCGTGCCCATGGCGGGGGAAGAAGCGGGCGCGGCGTGGAGATGCATATAGCTAGTGTAACCGGGGCTGGGTATCCCTGTCCTGCCCCCCCGTGTGACCCTGGGGGCCGGTTTCCAAGGGGCTATCGGTCAGTTGAGATAACGTGGTCGAGCGACTGTCGCCTGTCGTAGCTGGGCAGAAACGGAGCGGTGGCGCGAATTCCCGACCATTTTTCAGCCACGACGATGCTGTTCTGCGGGTTACCGGACTGGTAGCGAACGGAGCAGGGAAAGCCGGCGCGCACGCTGGTGACGTCGACGATGTCGCGCATCCTGGTTACGTCCTGCGTGCATTGGTAATCGACACCCCCAATCCGGTACTCGTAGAGGAGCATGGTGAGGATGCCGTCCTCCTGGGTGGGAACTTCACACACATCGAGCAGGGTTCCATCGACCAGGCGCCCCGATTGGGCGAGAAGCAGGCGGCGGGCGATCTCCAATTCTTCCGCGGTGGGCTTTTTGCGAAAGACCATCCATGCGCCTGCGGCGGCCACGCCGGCGACCACAATCGCGCCAGCGGCGATTTCCAAAACTCGAATCGTGTTGAGTGGCATGACGGCCGCGTTGTCCCTCTCAAGGATAGCGCAGTGGACGCCCATTGGGAGCGCACCGCGGCGAAGCAACCGGGCCGGGATGCTGCGCTATACTCGACTTTGCATCGGAAGGAGACGCGGCCCGCCGGACGCTCGATCTCCGGAGGTTCTTTTCATTGGTTTTGGACAAGAGTTCGAGGGATAAAGCGCGTATTCGCTCGACCACTGTAATCTGCGTGCGCCGAAACGGGCAGGTAGTGATGGCGGCCGACGGGCAGGTGACCCTGGGCGATCATGTGCTGAAGCACTCCGCCAAGAAGATTCGCCGCCTGTATCAGGACAAGATCCTGGCCGGATTCGCCGGTTCCACGGCCGATGCCTTCAATCTGTTCCAGCGCTTTGAGACCAAACTCGAGCAGTATGCCGGCAATCTCAACCGGGCCGCGGTGGAACTGGCGAAGGACTGGCGCACCGATAAGATGTTGCGCAACTTAGAGGCTCTTCTGGTCGTGGCTGACAAGGGGCAGACGTTCCTGATCTCGGGATCGGGCGACGTGATAGACCCTGATGAGCCGATCGCCGCAATCGGTTCCGGTGGCAGCTACGCCGTGGCCGCGGCGCGCGCTCTGCTGGAGAACACTGATCTCGGCGCTCTCGAAATCGCCCAGAAGGCAATGAAGATTGCGGGAGAGATTTGCATCTATACCAATGACCGCGTCACGATAGAGGAGTTGAAGGGCTAACGAGCCCGATGGGCCCGCGTCCACCGTACAATGGCTATCTACCTCCCCGCTTCCGCCGAAGAACAGGATCTTGCGCTGGACGAACTGACGCCGCGCGAGATTGTCGCAGAACTGGACAAGCATGTTGTCGGCCAGAAGGCCGCCAAGCGCGCCGTGGCCATTGCGCTCCGCAATCGCCAGCGGCGGCAGAAGCTCCCGCCCGACATCGCGGACGACATCATGCCCAAAAACATCATCATGATCGGGCCCACGGGTGTCGGCAAAACGGAGATCGCGCGCCGCCTGGCCAAGTTGACTAATTCTCCCTTCCTCAAGGTGGAGGCTTCGAAGTTTACCGAAGTGGGCTACGTGGGGCGCGATGTGGAGTCGATTGTCCGCGACCTGGTGGAGATTGCCATCGACATGGTGCGCGAAGAGCGCCTCGAAGAAGTGGAAGACCGGGCGGAGATGAACGCCGAAGAGCGGCTTTTGGACGTGCTGCTGCCGGCTCCTCCACCGACGCCGGGCACGCCGGATGGACAGCACACACTACCGAGCTCCGGATCGGACAGCCACCAGCGATCGCGGGAGAAGCTTCGCCAGCAGTTCCGCGAAGGCAAACTGGACGACCGCATGGTGGAAATCGATGTGCGGGCGCAGAACACGCCCCAGTTCGGGATCATCTCCAACCAGAACTTTGAAGATATGGAGATGAACCTCAAGGACATGCTGCCGAACATCTTCGGGGGCGGCACCAAGAAGCGCAAATTGAAAGTGGCCGATGCTTTCGATTACCTGGTGCAGGAGGAAGAGGGCCGACTGATCGACATGGACTCGGTGAACCGGGCCGCCGTCGAGCGGGTGGAGTCGAGCGGGATCGTTTTTCTCGACGAAATCGACAAGATCGCGGGCCGGGAAGGCGGCCATGGGCCCGATGTTTCGCGCGAAGGCGTGCAGCGCGACATCCTTCCCATCGTGGAAGGAACCACGGTGAACACGCGCTACGGGATGGTGCGCACCGACCACATCCTGTTCATCGCCGCGGGCGCGTTTCACGTATCGAAGCCGAGCGACCTGATTCCCGAGTTGCAGGGGCGTTTTCCCATCCGTGTCGAGTTGCAGTCGCTCACCGTCGAGGACTTTCTGCGCATCCTGACGGAGCCCAAGGCGTCGCTGACCAAGCAGTACTCGGCGCTGCTGGAGACCGAAGGCGTGCGGCTCGAATTCTCACCCGATGCCCTGCGGGAGATGGCGGAATTTGCATTCCGGGTGAATGAGACCACCGAGAACATCGGCGCCCGGCGGCTGCACACCATCATGGAGCGGGTGCTCGAGGACGTCAGTTTCCTGGCCCCGGACGTGGCCCGGCGTGCGCCGGATGAGTCGCAGGCTGCGGCATTATCAGTGATGATCCGGAAGGAAGCCTCGACGCCTCTGCCTTTCGCGGAGCGCATGACCTCCTCCGGCCCGGAGAAAGTCTTTCTCATTACCGATCAATACGTGAAGGATATGGTCGCCGCGATCGTCCGCGACAATGATCTGAGCCGCTACATCCTCTAAGCGGATTGCCTTGGTTGAATGAGGCCTGCTCAGGGTAAAGGCTTGGCAGAGGTGTGCCATCCGGTGGCTTAATCGGAACCTGATATGGTGTGACCCTGTCAATAGCTGCACATGGGTGGGGTGGTTTTTGTTTTTGTACTTCGAGGGCAGGGTCAGCAGCAGCCGTGGCAGGTAATGGCGACGATTGATCAAGCTGATATTCGCGGGTCGGAACCGCATGGTCATGATCCGTCGGGAGCTGCCTCTGACTAACTTCGCGAGTCCGGCTGAGCCTGTCGCATACTTCCGCCGAGGATTCTCCTTCGTGCTTGCTCCGGCTGCGGCTGACCCTGTCCTCGAATTGGATTGCGCTGTGCATCGATGCTCTGTTTTTGTTTTTTCCTTATTTGGAAAGTTTTTGTCTTTGTTTTTCGTTTCCCGTCATGCTGCCCATTGTTGCGAACAGGCTGATTCCGCCTTGATCCCGATGGCCCAGATGAATCCCGTCAGTTCACGTCCAATCGCTGTCATGGTCTTTCTCTGGTCTTTGCCCGCTGCCATCAGCTTCATGTAGCGCTTGTGCAGGCGATTCTGCGCCTTCCATGCAATCTCAGTGATCTCGGCTGAAACCCCTTCCTGTCGCCTGCGAAGCTTGGCCCCGAGCTTGGCCGCCTCTCGCTGACGGACAAGATCGCGCAATGCTTCTGAGCCTTCATCCGGAACCCACACCGCAGTTAGATCGCCGGAGCGGTGACTCCGAGCCAGCTTCAAAGCATCGCGCCGGTCGGTCTTGACACGGTCTCCGGGCTTCTTCGGAACCAGCGTCGGCGCCACCACTGCGCGCTCGACACCCAACTGCGCCAGCTGCCAGTACAAGACGAAGCCTGTCGGACCCGCCTCATAACAGGCGCGCAGTTGCTCCGGCGACCCAAGCTTCTTAATGAACTTGCGAATCGAATCTTCGCGGTTGGCGATCGTGCCTAAGCTCCGGACTTCCCCATCCGGCTCGGCTACCGCAACAGCTATCGTTTCGGCGTGGACATCCAAACCCAAAAATCGTAACTTCTCTCTCATGACCGGTTCCCTCCGCTTGTGGCTCTGGACTGTAGTTCGTCAAACAAACTCAGCCTAACCCACGACCAGCGCATCGAACCGGTCACACCATAATGACTAAACTAGACAATCTAGGGCGTGTTAACACTATCTGAGGGCTTCGACTATGAGAGCGAAGCAGAGAAACGCAAGGAACACGCAATCTAGGTCTGTGACAATATGAAGATATACCTTTATTGCGTTCGCCCTCCGCGTCCCATGCGGCCGGGCAGGGTGGCACGGCGGGACTGCGAGTATCAGCGCCGCGGCACGGCCAATGCGTTCTGCGGCGTGGAGCCCAAAGCGGGGCGGCACTTTACCAAGGTCACGCCCAACCGCTCTGCGCCCCAGTTCGCCGATTATCTGCTGGAGATCGTCGCCGCTTATCCCCAAGCCGACGCCATTCATCTGGTGATGGACAATTTGAGTTCACACCGCCGTAAGGCGTTGGTCGATCGATACGGAGAAACAATCGGCGGCCTGTTATGGGATCGCTTTACGGTGCATTACACACCCAAACACGGTGGCTGGTTGAATCAGGCCGAGATCGAAATCAGCCTGTTCAGCCGAGAGTGCCTCGGGCTTCGCAGGATTCCGTCGCCTCGCGAACTGCGCCGCGAAGCGCAAGCGTGGAACCTAAAAGTGAATCGCGACCGCGTCACCATCAACTGGAAGTTCACGCGTAAAAAGGCGCGCCAGAAGTTCGGCTACAAAAGAAACAAATGCAGGTTGTCAGAGACCTAGCTTCTCGAAGCGGGAGAAGATGCGGCGGTAACCCTTGAGGCGGCGGAAGAGACGCTCGATTTCATTGCGTTTCTTATAGAGCGCCCGGTCATAGCGCCAGGGCTCAACGCGATTGGATTTGGGCGGGACTACGGGAACCATGTCCAGCTCGAGCACGAGCTGACGGGTTTCGTTGCCTTCGTAAGCGCGATCCATGATCACAGGCATACCGGGGAAGGAGCCCAGATCGCGGAGCAGTTCGCGGCCTTCGGGCGCATCATGGGCATTACCCGGCGAGAGCGCGAACGTTATTGCGGTCCGAGCATCCGCGGCAACCATATGAATCTTGGTAGTCCATCCGCCGCGAGACTTGCCGATCGACTGGGGTCCGTTTTTTTTAATGCTCCCGTGCCGTCCGGATGCACCTTCACTGAAGTTGAGTCCAGACTGAAAGCTTCGATGCGAATGCGCACGATCTGTTCCAACTGCAGTTTCTCAAAAACACGATCCATGGCTCCGCTCTTGGACCAGCGGTTCATACGGGTGTAGATGGTGTGCCAGTTGCCAAACCGTTTCGGAAGCCCGCGCCACTTGCATCCATGCTCGGCCACGTATAACACCGCATTCAGAAATTGCAGGTTGGATAAGCTCACATTCCCCCGCTGTACTGGCAGGCTGTCCTTGATTCGCGCGTACTGCTCTTCCGTGATTTCCATCTACCACTAACCTACAGAAGTTAGATTTAAATAGTGTTAACACGCCCTAGTTTATTTGGATAGTTCAATCGGAATAGAGAAAGCGTATCCAACGCGCTCAGAGCCGCTCCAGATTTGGTTTTGGATTTGATCCTTCCCAGTCGTGGTCATGCGCAAGACAGCCATTTCAAGTTCCTGCGATGGCAAGTTCTCAGAAAAAATTCTTCAGCGCCGGAGACGATGGCACGCCGAAATTGGCGCTTAAGGAGATGAAGGAGCTTTTGATACGGGCATTCAAATCCGATCGAGCGTTGGGGAGGAATTATGGCTACACAGAACTTCGTGATCAGCAACCTCATGGAGGTTGATGATGTCTCGCTGGTGCATCAGAACGGCGAATCGTTTCTGAAGGTCAAAGCTACAAATCTGGCGGTACTGGGGTGGGAGAAGAAGAACGCCGATCTCATCGAGCAGGGATACTATCGGAACTGGTTTCGAAATATCATGCCGGTTGGGCAGCAAAGCAGCACGGACGCGCTCGTGCCCTACTTTTTCCACCTCCATCTGGTTTGCCTGCGGCCAGCCTACAGCATTTTCTCGTCGAACGAACTTCTTCTGGACAAGATCAAGATCAAGGCGGGAACCGAACAGGGCTGGTGGTCGGAGAGAGGTCACGATGGACGATTCTCGTTCTTCCTGGGCAACGCTACCGGCAACGAGAGTTTTCGCGTAGGTGTTGCGAAGGCGCTGGCGGCATTTATCCCGACAACCTGGCGCAGCAGCAACTTTCTACCTTCCGAAGATCAAGCTCGCATGGTCGACCTTCACACGACCACCGCGGTGGATATGGATTTCCACTTCCCGCACGCCGATCGCGGCAGCAACAATAACAACCAATAGGCTTATGACACGAGCGTGGATGGCGCACTTTCTGATGCTGGAATGTTTACTGTCCCGGTCGTTCAACCGTTCTCGCGTCGGCCACGGCGATGCGGGCCCGGCCCGTCTGCTTGGCGCGGTAGAGCGCGCGGTCTGCCGCGAGCAACAGGCTGCGCCAGGTTCCCTTGCTGTCGGGTGATGCGGTCGCGAGACCCTGACTCACGGTCATGGCGCTATCGATTGAGGAGCCGGGATTGCTGACACCCAGTTTCTCTACCAGTTCCTGCACCCGGCTCGCGATCATGAGCGCTCCGTCAGCACTCGTGTCGGGAAGAATCAGGACAAATTCGTCGCCGCCATAGCGGGCTGCCAAATCCGCCGATCGCTGTGCCACCTGGCTGAGGCAAGCCGAAACCGCCCGCAGCGCATCGTCCGCGGCGCTGTGCCCGGCGCTGTCGTTCATGTTTTTGAAGAAATCGATGTCAAACAGGATTAACGAGAGGGGCTGGCGGGTTCTTACCGCCCGGTCCCATTCCGCCTCAAGGCATCGATCGAAGGAGCGGCGATTGGCGATCCCGGTCAGCGGATCGGTTAACGAAAGGCGCTCCAGTTCGGCAGTTCGTTCGCGGACGCGTTCTTCGAGCTGAACAATCAATTCGTCGCGCTCGTCTTCGATCCGCTTGCGCAAGGTGATGTCTTCGATCACCGAGATGAAGTAATCGGGGTTGTTGTCGGGTTTTCGCACTAATGAAACGGTCAGGTTCACCCACACCAGGCGCCCGTCCTTGGTGAAGTAACGCTTCTCGAGCGAATAAGTGTCCCGTTCGCCCTCCAGCAGTTCCCGGACCAGGGCCCAATCGGCATCGAGGTCGTGTGGATGGGTAACGTCACTGAATTTGAGACCAAGCAGCTCTTCTTTTGGGTAGCCGACGATTTCCGCGCAGCGGCGATTCACGTTCAGCCAGGTCCCGTCGAGGGCGACATGCGCGATTCCAACCGCGGCCTGTTCGAACGTGGCCGTGAAGCGCGTTTCGCTGGCGATGAGCGCATCCACCCAGTCGGTCATATCGAGGTTGACGCCGACCAGCCTGGTGGAATGATCGGGATCGCGGACCACCTGGGCATAACCGAGGATCCAGAGCGTGGCTCCGTCTCTCCCCGCGACCCTGAAACGCTCCCGGTAACCGGTGCCGGTCTGAAGCGCATTTTCGACTGCCGAGCGGAGCCGCTCGCGATCTTCCGGGTGAACCAGGGATTCCCAGGCTTCCGTACAATTGATTTCGTCCGCCGGACGGGAGTAGATCTCGGTCTGGCCTGACGTCCAGCGGAGTTCATCGGTCGCCTCGATCCACTCCCAGGTGGCCGTCCGGGTATTTTCCTGGGCTAAAGCGACGAGTTGTGGGTCGAGCGCAAGCATGGGCATGGGCTGGTTGTTTAAGACGGCAGGCTGCAAAGCTCCGGGGGGATCCCGTGTATTAGCCATCCTAAAGAAGCGGCTTTGATTTGCCTACTGTTATGTTGAACAAGATTACGCCTTGCTTATTGATTGCCCGCTGCGCTGAGGACAGGCTTTTTCGATTGCTTCCGCAGGGTTGGTTTGCTAGTTTCGTTTCGTACCTCGGCAGCCTGCGCCTGTTGTAAGCCGGCGGGCTCTAGCTGCATTCCCCGGCGTCTGAGGGAATGTGGATGGAGGCGCTTCGGAAGCACAGTAGGAATGGTGTGCCGGCGCTCCAGAGGTCAGCGACCCGCCTTTTTTACGATTCCACCCCAAAACCGCTCAGAAAAGGAGAGCAAGTCATGGGTCATCCCGCACATCACCTCAAGATCAACTACATCGAGTTCTCATCGCCGGATGTTGCCCGCGCCAAGGCGTTCTACGGCAGCGTATTTGGATGGACGTTTCAGGATTGGGGGCCCGATTATGCCAGCTTCAGCTCGGAGAGCGGCGGCATCGACGGGGGATTCGCGAAGACTGAAGTGGGCGCGGGAAAGTCCGCCCCGCTGGTAGTGCTCTACTCTGCGGACTTGAAGGCCACGGAAGAGGCAGTTGTGAAGGCCGGCGGCGCGATCGTCGTTCCGACGTTCGAGTTCCCCGGAGGCAGGCGGTTTCACTTCTCGGACGGAGCCGGAAATGTTCTGGCGGTGTGGTCGGAATGAGCCGTCTGTCGCAGTAGCCGCGTCTTTTGACCAGGGCGCGGGCAAGTGTCATCCGGATTCGGGCAGAATGTTCTGGTTGCGGCGGAATCGATTTTCGGGATCGTATCTCGCTTTCACGGCGCGCAGGCGATTGTAGTTCGGACCATAGGCCTCGGGGATACGGGCCGTGTCGTCCTGATCCAGGGCGTTCACATATACGGTTCCCTCTGCCCAGGGTTCCATTGCGGCGAAGAATTTTCGGGTCCAGTCGATGTGACGCGCATCCTCGTCCGCCTCAGTCCATGCGCCGATCACGACAAAATCGTACGGAGCCGCGCGGGTAGGAAAGGCGGTAGCCTCGGTGGGCACGCGGCCCACGGCGCCATGGGCGTGTTCCAGGATCGCCAACGTGCGGGGCGAGGTCCTGGAATTGGCGAATTCGACGAACGTTTCGATTGCCTCGTCGGCGAGATCCTGGAGGAAACGGGCTTTCCAGTAGCTGCGCAGACCGTAAGGAGCCACCATATCCACCATCTGCTGCATGGCGGGATACGGCATCCTGTTGACCAGATCGGCGATCGGAGACCCGAATTTGCGAAGCGGCTCGAGGACGCGCTCTCCTTCGGCCAGGCTCTCTCCACACCACGCTGGAATAAGCGCTGCGACCGGAATGCCGTCGGGCGTTGAAAGCGCAGCGGCATACACGGTCAACTCGTCCGGAAGTCCTGCCATGGTGAAATCCCGATAGAACCTCAGCACGTCCTTCGCGCTGGAAAGGGTATGAAGGATTAGTCCTGAAACGACCTCGCGGATGGATTACATCCGGTAGGTGATCGTGGTGACGACGCCAAAGTTGCCGCCCCCTCCCTTGAGGGCCCAGAACAGGTCCGCGTGTTCGCTTGTGTTGGCGCGAACCCGCTCGCCGTCTGCGAGCACGATCTCGTAGTTGAGTGTGTTATCACAGACTAGGCCGCACCGTCCCATCAGCCATCCCACCCCGCCACCCAGGGTTAGTCCGGCGATGCCCGTTGTCGAGATCAGGCCGCCTGTGGTTGCTACGCCATGCGCGTGGGTTCCGCGATCGAATTCGCCCCATGTGAGCCCGGTCTCTGCAACCACCTTGAGGTTGGCCAGATCGATTGAGATTCCCTTCATCTGGGAGACATCAATCACCAGCCCGTCATTCACCATGGCCAGGCCCGCAGCATTGTGTCCGCCACCGCGAATGGCGGGAAATATGTTCTGCTCGGCGGCGAAGCGCACCACGGCCTCGACATCTTCAGGCGTACGGCAGCGCGCGATGGCCGCGGGCCGCCGATCGATCATGGAGTTCCAGATCTTTGCGAGACGCCTCGTAAGCCTCCGATCCGGCAGTGAGTAGTTCCCCGCGAAACCTGCTTTCAAGATCCTTCAGGTTCATAGTCGTCCCTCTTGCCCGTTCATTCAACGATTCCCTGAGAGGGGTCCATCAGAGCTCGAAGGGTAAGCGAGAAGGCGAAATTAGCTGATCGGGAATTGCGTGTCAAGTAGCACGAAAACACTATGCCGCGAGATACTCCCAGATCATCGATTTGTCGCCGTTTCCAGAACAGGGGCTTAGCCTAAAGTGTGGCGGATCGTCGATTGACGAGTCTGGGGCGGCCCTAGCTCCTTAATTTGCTCATCAATCCCATCGTGTCCAGCACCATCCAGTGCTTCACGATTTTTCCGTCATCAAGTCGATAGAACAGCATGATATCCGCGGAGACTTGCTTCCCGGTGGGCGGAATACCGGCAAAATCGCCGCGATGGGTCCCGCGAAATGCACCTCGCAACGCGACGGCATCTCCGTCGCTGATTAATTGGTGAGCGACTAACTCATAGCCAGGAAATGCCGACTCTGCCAGACGAATGTGCTCCTTAAGTTCCGGATCACTGACGTCCCGCTCAACCAGATCGTAGGCTTTTGGTTTGCCGCTGATCGCCTTAAGGTAAGTCTCGATCAGGTTTATGCCTTCACTTGTCAAAGTGGTCATCTTCCTCCCCCAATATTGAATCCGGATGAAGCAAGGAAATCTTAGCCGTTAAGTTGGAAGAGAGAATGCAGGAAAGTTGCAGAAAAAATAAAAGTAAAATCAAACCATGGAAAACGGCGCCTATCGCTTCGGGGAGTTCTCGATCTGGCCATCGGAACGACGGCTGGTGCACGGCGACAGGGCTGTCTTGCTCCCTCCAAAAGCCCTGGATGCATTGCTTCTTTTTGTCCGCAATCAGGGCAGACTTGTTTTGCGCAACGACATCATACGGACATTGTGGCCGGAGACTCATGTTTCCGAGACCAATTTGACTAACATCATCGTGCTCTTGCGGAAGACCCTGGGCCACGATGTTATCCAGACCGTATTAAAGTCAGGTTATCGATTCACGCCCGCGGTGATTGGGGAGCCAGGGATTAACCAGGCGGCATATTCAAGCTTTGTCCGCGGCAAGGAACTCCTGAGCGAGCGCTCGCTTGGGTCTATCAGCCGGGCGCGCGATTATTTCCTTTTCTCGATTGCGGAAGATCCCCAGTTTTCGGCGGCCTGGGCATGGCTCGGCAGAACATGGCGGCTGCTCGAAAAGTTCAAGGGCGAGCCATCGCGTGTGCCCTCCCTGGCCGAAGCGGCCTTTCGCAGGGCTTTCCTGATTGATCCTGATCTCGCGTGTGCGCATCGGTTCTACACCCAATTACAGGTTGATTCCGGGCAATCGTTGCCGGCGATGACTCGTCTCGGATCTCGCATTAAGCAGTTCGGTGAGGAACCGGAGACTCTCGCGGGACTTGTCCAGGTGCTCAGGTGTTACGGACTCCTCGACGAATCGGTGGCGGCCCATCATCGAGCGCTTGAACTGGATCCAACATTGCGAACCAGCGTCACGCATACCTACTTTCTTCTTGGAGACTACCGGCTGTTCTGGAGACTAATGTCGGCAAGCCATACTATCTCGATGCAGTGGCCTGGACCGCACTCGGACAGCGGCACCGTGCTGTTGCTCTTTTGCGATCGCGCGTCGCGTGGCCAGATCTCGGCCCGATGATGCACGGCCTCATGGCATCGCTTCTCGCTGTCCTGGAGGGGAAGGGCGCAGCAGCCTCAGCCATTATTGAGCGCACCGATGGTGCGCAGGAGCCTGAGAGCCTGTTTTATCTCGCCCGGCACTTCGCACTTTTAGGCGACGCGCCATCCACGATCAGAATGATCCAGAAGTCGCGACTCGCAGGCTTTTGCTCGTCGCACTCGCTGGGCCACGACGCTTGATTCGAGACGATACGGAGCCTGCCGGAGTTCGTTCAAGAAGTAGAGAATGCCAGACGAATTGAAGCGAATGCCCGCCATGTCTTTGATCGAGAGTTAGGCCCCGGGTTTACCAGCTCAAAGTGAATCCAGGAACCTTCGCGAACCTTGTCCTATGGCAAAACTAGAGTGTTGCCATTAGTGAAGCGAGATGCCAGACGAACTCATTGCACCGGCGGCGGCAGAAGCGGCTTCCGGTGGCCAAGCTCATCGCGCACCATGGTCAGGCCCAGGATGCACCGCTCGAACCAGTCCGAGAGGCGGCCGAACAGCGGCGCTTCCTGCTCGTATTCGAACAAGTTGAATTGGCTGACGATGAAATAGCTTTCCTTGCCGGCATGGATCAATTCGCCCAGGCTGGGGTGGTGGCGGCGGCGATGGCGCCATGAGTCGACAGCCTCCGGATACATGCCCGCCGCGAACAAGGCGTAGTCGCCGATATGCTTCCGCATCATGCGCTCGGCATCAAACGAGGGCGCAGTGCCATTCACCGGATCGGCAGCGGTCATCATCTGTTCCAACTCGGCGATAGGGCGGCCCATCTCATCACGCATCTTGTAGAGTTTCTCAGCGCGCGAGAACTCGCAGAGCAGCCGGGCCACATATCCGGTCACATCCGGATCGTTGAGCCCCAGTTTTCCTTCATAGCTGTTGCGGACGGCCTGATGGAAAAATGATTCGAGCGGATGGGATTGACGCTGCATGGCGAACCTCCAGGAGTCGGCTCGCGCGCGGCCGGGTTTATGTTCAGGCATGACCGGCTGCCGACTATTACCCCAACCACAAAAACCCGTCGTTGGAGCCCCGACTTGCGCGCAGCCGGGTTCCACCAGCCACTGCCCAGGATTCTTTGAAACAACTCCCGGCATTTTTTGAGGGAAATGCCGATTGCTACTTACTTTGACACTAAAACCAATCGAAATGTTGCTGATCGATGAAAGCGCGAACCTGGCTCGCCAAATCGTGACCGGCGGGCCGGCATCGTTTCAACCACTAAATGACTTGCGTCGGCAGCGCCAGGCGCTTGCCCATCTCTTCGCGCACCAGGGCCAGGCCCAGAATGTAGCGCTCAAACTGGTCCGAGAGCCGCGCAAACAGCGGGGCTTCTTTCTTGTACTCGAACACGTTGAACTGGCTCACGATGAAATAGCTCTCTTTGCCGGCCCGGATAAGCTCGCCGAGCGTAGGGCGCCGGTTCGTGTCTGAAGCGCCCGAGTCAATGGCTTCCGGGACCATGCCGGCTACGAACAAAGCATAATCGCCAATATATTTGCGCATCGCGCGTTCCGCGTCGAACGAAGGCGCGCTCCCGTTCACAGGGTCGGATGCCACGATCATGGCGTCCAACTCGTCTTTCGGATGCCCTGCGGCATCACGCGCCTTGAAGAGGCTGTTGGCTTCGGAGAAATCGCAGAGTACGCGCGAAACATATGCGATCACATCAGGATCGTGAAGGCCAAGCTTGCCCTCATAGCTGTCGCGGACTGCCTGCTGAAAGAACGGTTCGAGGGGATGAGCTTGTGTTTGCATACACGCCTCCGTGAGCACGCGCGTTCAGCTTGGGTCATATGCTCCCGGTGCAGCGTGCGCATCAATAAAGCGGAGCATATGCCCAGCCCGGTTGGGATTGCTTGCTATGAAACAAAGAATACAGGAAATGTTGCGCTCAGCCGTGATTTAAGTCACTTAGGGCGTACAACAAAAGTTACGCTGTCACACCAAAGAGCTAGGAAAAACGGCTCGCATCGGTGCAAATCGCGTACCAAATAGCAAAGGCAGCCAGAAGGCTGCCTTTGCAAAAAAGTTGAAGCTGGTTCGACTCAAGCTCTTTTTTAAACTGCGGTCGGGGTGCGGGATTCGAGCTCTGCCAGCCGGTTGGCCAGCAATTTCTCCAGATTCACGAGTGCCGCCGAGAACCCTTCGATGCCTTCCTTGAGCTTGTCGTGCGCCATCCGATCTTCGGCGTGCATGCGCTCGAACGTGGCCTCGTCCATCGGGATCTTCTCGATGGGCAGGGACTTTGCTTTTGCGGGATCGAGCTTGCGGGGAAGATCGGCCTGGGTGGATTCGAGCTCGGCCAGCAGTTGCGGCGAAATGGTCAGCAGGTCGCTGCCGGCCAGCTCCTTGATTTCGCCGATATTGCGGAAACTGGCGCCCATGACCTGGGTCTTGTAGTCGAACTTTTTGTAGTAGTTGTAAATGCGGGTGACGGATTGGACGCCGGGATCGTCGGCGCCCTGATAGTCCTTGCCGGTATCTTTCTTGTACCAGTCGAGAATGCGGCCCACGAACGGAGAGACGAGCGTTACGCCGGCTTCGGCGCAGGCAATCGCCTGGTGGATACCGAAGAGCAGCGTCAGGTTGCAGTGAATACCCTCTTTTTCAAGAACTTCCGCAGCTCGGATGCCCGCCCAGGTTGAAGCGATCTTGATCAGCACGTGCTTCCGGCCGATACCGGCCTGATCATATTGCGCGATGATGCTGCGCGCCTGCGCGATGGTGGCCTGGGTGTCGAACGACAGGCGAGCGTCGACCTCGGTGGAGACGCGGCCGGGAACGATCTCAAGGATGCGCTTGCCGAAAGCCACTGCGAGGCGCTCGAAAGCCAGTTTCGCGACCTCGTTATCGCTCGCGTGGTCGCCTTTTTCGTTACGGGCTTCTTTTAGAACGCCGTCGACAAGTTCCTGATACTGCGGCATTTGTGAGGCGGCGGTGATGAGTGACGGGTTGGTGGTGGCGTCGGTGGGGCGGAATTTCTCCATCGCCTCAAAATCGCCAGTGTCGGCGACCACCGTGGTGTAATTCCGCAACTGTTCGAGCAGATTCTGCGGCATGGAATCCTCCTTGGGGATCTCGGGAAGGGTGGCAGCTCCAGCTCCACAAACGAAAACCTGCTCGTGGGGCCCGTACTGCGGTGCGCCTGCGCCCTAAGTGTACCTCTTCTAGAGATTCACGGGAGAGCCGGGAGTTGCATGCGGCGGCGGCCATCACCGATGCGCCGGAGCTACCAGGTTGGTGAGAATGCCAAGTCCAGTGATGCTGATGTCCACACGATCTCCGGAGGCCAGCGGGCCTACGCCGGATGGAGTGCCGGTGAGTACGAGGTCGCCCGGTTCGAGGGTGATCGCGGCTGTGATGTACGCCAGTAACTGCGGGATGGAGAAGATGAAATCGGCGGTTGAGCCGTGCTGGCGAAGTTCGCCATTGACGCGGGTTTCGATGATGAGGCCGGATGCGGGATCGACTTCATTGCTGACCCAGGGGCCGGCCGGGCAGAACGTGTCGAAACCCTTGGCGCGTGTCCACTGACCGTCCTTCTTCTGCAGATCGCGGGCCGTGACGTCGTTGGCCAGCATGTAGCCGCGGATGACAGAACGAAGATCGGCATCGGATCGCAGGTTGCTGGCGCGCTCTCCGATGACCAGGGCGAGTTCGCCTTCATGGTCAACGCGCGTGGACGCCGCAGGGAGCAGAATCGTCCCGCCCGGACTCAACAGGGACGAAGGCGGCTTGAAGAAGAGGAGCGGCTCGGCGGGCACTTCGTTGCCGAGTTCCTGGGCGTGCTCGCGATAATTGCGGCCCACGCACACGATCTTCGATGGCGTGACCGGCGGCAGCAGGTCGGCGGCGCTCAGCGGCATGGGTTCGAAGTCGAATCCTGCAGGATCTGGCACCAACTTCGAAGCCTGGGCGCGCGCCAGGTGGAAGGCGAGGTCCTCCGAGGGGGCCGGTGCGAGATCCACAATCCAGGGCTCATCGCCGCGCTCCTCCACCACGCCGTAATGGACTTGACGTTCGAACAGGAATCGGCAGTATTTCATACAAAATCTCCTTGCGCGGTCGAGGAAGTCATTGTGCCGGCACCGTCTCCTGCGCTTCCAGGGACCGGCCGCTCTCGTGACCGCCCTTGTCGACGGCGCTCACCCCGTACCGGTAGGTGTGTCCTGCAAGAACGTGTACGTCGTGAAATGCCGGGCCGATTGCTGGCTGATCTCCGGAAACGCGTTGCCAGGGCGTCTGGTCTTCCCGCCGGTAGACCTCGTACCCAGCCAGATCGGCTTCGGTATTCGGCTGCCAGCTTAAATCGATGGCGGCCTCGGTGGAAGAGGCAGTGTCGGCCGCTGTGGCCACTGCTACCAGCCCGGTTGGAATCGCGGGCGGAAACACGCCGAGAGCTTCCACGCGAATGGGCGGGGAAAGTTCTCCATTGAGGTCGAGGGTCTTGCCATCGACGGATTCGCGAAGGACACGCTGGGCCCGATATTCGTACGTGTTGCCCAGGGTGATGTTCTTGTCGAGTGCGGCGCCGGCGGCGGATTCAACAAGAAGGTTTTGCTCGGCCGGCTCCGGTGTTGCCGGAAAAGGACCGGTGTGTGCCCTGGGCGTAGACGCTGTAAGCAGAGTGCGCTCGAGGCGGATCGCACTCGGGCTCTGATCGGCCGTCCAGCGCAGTACCACTCCGTCTTTGCGGACCTGGGCCGCAAGGCCCATGACGGGGGCCGGAGCTTCGCCGGCCAGCACCGTGGCCCCATTCGACAACCCGGCCGAGCGGCCTTTGCGGTTTGCCAGTTCAACGAAATAGCTGAGCACACGCGGGGCGCCGGCGGACAGGGACGGGGGCAGTATTTCGGCAAAGGAGCCCTTCAATCCGGGTGCCAATTGCAACTCGCCCGCCGAGGCGCATCCTGCCACATCGACGCTTAACCCTTCGCGGCGGCAGACACGCACGGCCACAATGCCATTCAAGAGCAGCTTGTCGGTGTTGCGCCTGGGCATGGTCCAGGTCAGCGCAACCCTATTCCCGTTTCGCGCCGCGGACAGGTCCGTGACGCGATCGGGCAGGTTAAGCGAGGGGGGCTGCGGAGCGCCGGGGGTCCCGCATCCGGCGACCAGCACGAACCATGCGGCCGTTCCGGCGACTGCCGCTCCTCTTTGACCTGTACGCATTCCTTATCCAGTTTAATGGAGCGTCAAAGGCGGGCGAACCGCTCAGCCGCTGTGCATGGCTTTGAAGCGGCGGGCTTTCATGCGATTTCCGCAGATCTTCATGTCGCACCAGCGGCGGGTGTGATTCTTGCTCGTGTCGAGGAACAGCCACCGGCAATCGGGCTTCTCGCAGGCGCGCAGACGGCCCATATCGTCGGAGGTCAACAGGCGCGTGGTGCTCAGCGACAGCAGCCACAACGGCAGCTCCACGCCGCATTCCGAGGCCGGCCATTCCCACGCCAGGCGCGACCCGGACCAGGAAAGCCGCTGATGCTCGCGCGCTTCCTTGAAGAACCGGTCCAGACTCTTAATTTGCGACGCAGCGGGATTTCGATCATCGACAGCAGCATAGAGGACGTCCGCGGCAGCCTCCCGCAACTCGCGACACGCGACAAGGGCATCCGCGGCGGCGCTCTCGGTCGTGGTTCGAACGATCTGACGGATCTGTTTCGCGGTCAGTATTGCGGATTGGGCACAGAAGCGAAGCAGATCGTCGTAGCTGGGCAGCAACTCCTCCGGGCCGTCGTCGCGAAAGCGCCAATCGAGCGTGTTCACGAGATCGAGTGCCGGATACCCGGCGATGAGTTCAAAGTGACGATTCTGAATTGCATGGGACATGGCAGCGGCGTTTAACCTTCAAATTCAGTTTGACAGGTTAGCTGACGATCTGTAAAGTTATAACTGTTTATGAGCACTTCAACGGTTACCAAAATCGAGTCTTCCGCCAGTGGGTCGTTCCGGGTTCGCGTGCTGCTGGCGTTCTTTGCCATCTATGTGCTGTGGGGCACGACGTTCCTCGCCATTCGCGTTGCGGTGGAGGAGTTACCGCCGCTGTTCGCTGCCGGGTCGCGATTTTTTATTGCCGGAATTGTGCTCTTCGGTTTCATGCTGGCCAGAGGCGAAACGCGCCCCAGCGCCCGGCAATGGCGCAACCTCCTGGTCATGAGCCTATTGATGTTCGTGGCCGAATACGGTCCGCTGTTCTGGGCGGAGAAGTACGTGCCCTCGGGAGTGGTGTCTGTGCTGGCCGCAACCATTCCTATCCTGACGCTGGTCCTGGAGATGCTGGTGCTTCGGCAGCAGCGTTGGCGCTTGAACCTGGCGGCCGCAACGCTGCTGGGATTTGCCGGTGTGGGCGTCCTGTTGTTGCCCGGCGGCGAGCAGCATTTCGGGCTGGTGCCCTGCCTGGCAATCCTCGCCGGCTGCACGACGTGGTCGCTCGGCACGGTGCTGAGCCGTTCCATGGATCTGCCCAAGGCGAGGCCCCTCACGGCCGGTGCCGCGATGATGCTGGGCGGAGCAATGCTGCTACTGCTCTCCGCGGGCTTTGGCGAGATGCAACCCATGCCCCACGTTTCTCTGCGGGCGGTGCTGGCGCTGCTCTACCTGATCGTGTTCGGATCGCTACTAGCATTTACAGCATTTGTCTGGCTACTGGCGCACATGCCGGCGACCCGCGTCGCGAGTCACGCATACGTGAACCCGATTGTGGCGGTGGCGCTCGGCTATTTTGTCGCCGGTGAGCCTGTGACGCTGCGAACTCTCGCCGGAACAGCGCTCGTGCTCATCAGCGTGTTCATCATTCTGCGCAAGGACAAGGCATAGGCCACGCTGCCGGGCAAAATGGGAAGCCGTGATTTGCCCGGCTTCCTTCTATACTGAACCCACCATGAGCTCTCAAACAACGACCGCCGCACACACCCGTTCCCAGGCCCTGCAGCAGCGCGCCGAGCGCTTTTTCCCCGGTGGGGTGAACTCGCCGGTACGGGCGTTTCGCGCGGTGGGCGGCGCTCCGCCGTTTGTCGAGAGCGCCCACGGAGCCTACCTGACCGATGCGGACGGCAACCGCTACATCGACTACTTCGGCTCGTGGGGACCGATGATCCTGGGCCACGCCTTTGCGCCCGTGGTGGAGGCCATCGAACGTGCCGCGCGCAAGTCGGCGAGCTTCGGGGCTTCCACTGCGATCGAAGCCGACCTAGCCGAACGAGTCGTCGCATGCTATCCCGCGATCGAGAAGATGCGCTTCGTCAGTTCAGGCACGGAAGCGACCATGTCGGCGATCCGGCTGGCGCGTGCGGCTACCAATCGTAAGCTCATCATCAAGTTCGAGGGCTGTTATCACGGCCACGCGGATGGCCTGCTGGTGAAAGCGGGATCCGGTGTGGCCACGTTCGGCATTCCCGGCTCGGCAGGCGTGCCGGAGGAGATTGCGCGCCTCACGCATGCGCTCCCCTTCAATGATCTTGCGGCAGTGGAGGCCGCTTTTGACGCCCATCCTGACAGGATCGCGGCCGTGATTCTCGAGCCCGTGGTCGGGAATGCGGGCTGCATCCCGCCGGCGCCCGGATATTTGAGGGCACTCCGGGAGCTGACTGCCCGCGAAGGCGCGCTGCTGATCGTGGACGAAGTCATGACCGGATTCCGCGTGGCGCTGGGCGGAGCGCTGGAGCGCTACTCGATCGACGCCGACCTCGTGACGCTGGGCAAGATTGTGGGCGGAGGCCTTCCAGTTGGCGTCTTCGGCGGGAAGCGGGAACTGATGGATTTGCTCGCGCCTCTTGGGCCCGTGTATCAGGCCGGCACGCTGAGCGGCAATCCCCTGGCCATGGCGGCGGGCCTGGCCACGATCAGCTATCTGCAGAAACATGCCTCAGAGGTGTATCCACGACTCGAAGCCACATCGAAAGCGGTGGCCGAAGGTGTTGCAGCCGAAGCCGCAAAGGCAGGAGTCCCACTCACGACCAACCGCGTGGGATCGATGTGGACGTGGTTCTTCACGCCCGACCCGGTTACGAACTATGACGGTGCTTCTAAGTCCGACACCGCGGCGTTTGGCCGCTTCCATCGCGCCATGCTGGAGCAGGGCATCTGGCTCCCGCCGAGCCAATTTGAAGCGGCGTTCCTGGGCACGGCGCATGGGCAGCAAGAGGTGGAGGCAACGATCGAGGCCGCGAGACAGGCGTTCCAGCTTCTACAGCCGCATTAAACCCATTCGCTGACCGGCCTATGAATCGCCGGCGTCCCATGCATCGACGGTCACGAACTTGTGCGTCCCGGCATAATGCGCCAGCAACTGCTTCGTGGCTTCGAGCGAAGGTCCCCGATCGGCGTTGAGGCCATGATGGCTGCCGTCGTGGAGGACGATATTCGCGGCGCGGCCTCTGCGCTGGCAGGCGCCGATCTTCCCGGTGAGCCGTTCGGCAATGCGATCCGACGATCGCTCTTTCCAGTCCGAGGTCATGGCGTTCCATAGCACCGGAGTCATCCCCATCGCACGCGCTGTCCGCATCACATACGGGCGGCGGGCGCCGAAGGGAGGACGGAAAAACCGGACGGGCCTTCCGATCAAATGCTCCAGCGTGTCCGTGGTTCGACGCAACTCTTCGCGGATCCGCGCCGGCGAACTCAACGACAGGTTGGGATGACTCCAGGAGTGGTTCCCGATCAGGTGGCCGGCAGCGGCGATTTGCTTTGTCAACATCGGCTCCTCTTGGGCGAAGCCGCCGACGAGAAAGAAAGTCCCTTTGGCGCCATATCGGGCGAGAAGGTCGAGCAGCCGCGGAGTGCAGGCGGGGTTGGGGCCATCGTCGAAGGTGAGAGCCAGTTCGCGGGGGTGCGCGGGAGCCACGAGCGCGCGCCCGAAGACCTGCGACCCTGGCCACAAGGCCGCATATTGAAAAGCGCCGGCGGCCAGGCCCACCGCCGCGGCGGCGCCGAGAGCAAGGGACACGTCAGCTGCGACTGGGGAGAGCATGGCTTGTTTCCAGTCTGCGGCCCGAGGCTGGCGGAGAGCAAGGACGAAGCCCGCCTGCGACCGATACGTTTGCTTTCGGCTTGGGCGTGGGCCTGCACCATGTTGCGCAATAGCCAACCCGCGCGTGGATGCGAAAATAGACCCAGCGAGCGGCTGCTCCTTCAAACCGACGCGGGGGACGATCCTTGAACATGTTGCGGGTGCTTTCGACACACTTGTTCCTCAACCAGCGTCTGCATCCAGGGCTTCTGGAACTCGCCGGTCGATCCGGCGTGGAGGCGGTGGAGATTTTCGCCGCCCGCCAGCACTTTGACTACACCAGTCGCGAGCATGTCCGCGAACTGGGAGGATGGTTTGCCTCCAATCCGCTGCAGGTTTTCTCGCTGCATGCGCCCATGTGGCCCGATCGTGAGATGGGGCGGGCCGGGGCCCCGGCGGTCAACGTGATTCATCCGGAAAAGGCGCGGCGCATCGATGCCATGGATGAGATCAAGCGCGCGCTTGAGACTGCCGAGCATATTCCCTTCCGCCACATGGTGATCCACCTCGGGGAGCGCTCCGACGGCTGGTCGCAGAGAACGCTGGAATTTGCCGAGACCGCGCTCGAGCACCTCGGCGCGTTCGCACGACCGCTGGGCGTCCGGCTGCTGGTCGAGAACCTGCTCAGCGAACCCACTACGCCCGAGCACCTGATGACGATCCTGGAGATGGGTCACCTGGACAACATCGGAGTGTGCCTCGACCTGGGCCACGCTCATGTAACGGTGGGGACGGCCGAGGCCATCTCGGTGCTCAACAAGCGCATCCTCTCGGTGCACGTGCACGACAATCACGGGCTGAAGGACGAGCACCTCTGGCCGGGCGATGGAAGCATTGCCTGGCCGGCGGTGGCGGAGGCGTTGAATTCGTTGACCGCTCCCCCCGCGGCTGTTCTGGAGATCAGCGAAAAGCTGGGCGATGCTTCGGCGGCGATTCCGGAGCGGATCAAGGCTTCATTCGACCGGCTCGCTTGATCGCGGGACGGCTGGTGGTTAAGGCTCCGCGCTTCTTCAGCAGATTCTCGGCAGCTGTTCGCCAATCTGCAACGGGATGACGCGGTTGGATCCCATCTGCGTGCGCGCCACCAGCATGCGCGGATGTTCAGCGGTGACATGGCCGATACGTGCTGCTTCCATGCCCAGGGGATGAGCGCGAATAATGGCGAGGATGCGATCAGCGGCATCCGGGGCCACAAAGAAAACCACCTTGCCTTCGTTGGCGACGTAGACGGGATCGAGCCCGAGCAGTTCGCAGGCCGATTGCACCTCGGCGCGCACCGGCAGGGCGCGTTCATCGATGGCGATGCCCACGCCGGACGAGGCGGCGATTTCGTTCAGAGTCGAGGCCAGGCCGCCGCGGGTCGGATCGCGCATGGCGTGTATCGCTGAGCCCGCGGCTTCGAGCACCGTGGCGATCAGTCCATTGAGGGCGGCGCAGTCGGAGCGAATCTGGCTTTCGAATTCCAGGCCCTCGCGCACGCTCATGATGGCCATGCCGTGGTCGCCGATTGTTCCCGAGACCAGGATGGCGTCGCCCGGCTGCGCTCGGTGCGGGCCCGACTGTGATGCCTTCGCGCAGGACGCCGATGCCGGCGGTGTTGATATAACAGCCGTCGCCGTGCCCTCGCTCGACGACTTTGGTATCGCCGGTCACGATCTGGACGCCGCGCGATGGCGGCCGCATCCGCCATCGCCTGCACGATGGCGGCGAGTTGGCTGAGCGGGAAACCCTCTTCGAGGATGAAGCTGGCGCTGAGCATTTTGGGGTCGGCGCCGGACACGGCAAGGTCGTTGACGGTCCCGTTGACGGCCAGCGCGCCGATCGATCCGCCCGGGAAAAACAGCGGCCGTACGACAAAGGAATCCGTGCTCATGGCCAGGCTGCCCTCCCCCCAGATCGAAGAGGGCGGCATCCCCGAGGTTCTCGAGGGCCGGGTTGCGGAAGGCGGGAAGAAACAAGTGCTCGACCAGTTCACTGCCCAGCTTGCCGCCGCCGCCGTGGCCCATCACGATTTCGGGATAATCGGCCAGCGGCAGTGGGCACGACCAGTTGGCAAAGTCGGGGGCAGTACTTGGAGCATCGGTCAACTGCGATTTCTCGTCTGCATGCATTTGCGAATCAGCTCCTGGGTGTCAGCTTCTAGCCAAAAGCCCCGACGAAGGGTTTTTGATCAAATTTACAAACCGCAGATCCTTCGACTAGTCCGCCGCGTCGGACTCCGCTCAGGATGACATTCACGGGGGGACATAGCCAGAAGCTAGGAACTGGACGCCGTTCCCGCACCCGCCAACTCTTCCGCCGAAATAAATCGCCCGTAGTTGTAGTAAGCGGCGCAGGCGCCTTCGCTCGAAACCATGGTTGCGCCGAGTGGATGGCGTGGCGTGCACTCCTTGCCGAAAGCGCCGCATTCCGCGGGCTTGATGAGGCCGCGCAGCACGTCTCCCGAGCGGCAGAGTTTCGACTCCTCGGTGTAGATGCCGGTGATGTGGAAGCGCTCTTCCGCGTCAAACTCGCGATATGCGGGGCTGAGGCGCCAGCCGCTGCGGGGAATAACTCCGATCCCGCGCCAGGCCCGGTCGGTCACCTCGAAGACCTCGGCGAGGAGTTCCTGGGCCGGGATGTTGCCCTCATACCGGACGATGCGGGCATAGGCGTTCTCAAGCTCGTGGCGGCCCGCTTCGAGCTGAATCACAGCGCGGCGAATACCCTCGAGCAGGTCGAGGGGCTCGAAGCCCGTCACGACGATAGGAATCTTGTACTTCTCGACCAGCGGCGGATATTCCCAGTAGCCCATCACGCTGCAAACGTGCCCGGCGGCGAGGAAGGCCTGCACCTGGTTGTCGGGCGAACTCATGATGACCTCGATGGCCGGGGGAACGAGCACGTGCGACACCAGCAGGGAGAAGTTCTTAATGCCGCGGCGCTTGGCCAGGTGAACGGTCATGGCGTTGGCGGGGCCGGTGGTTTCAAACCCGACGCCGAAGAAGACTACCTGGCGGTCGGGGTTCTTGACGGCTAAATCAACAGCATCGAGCGGGGAGTAGACCACGCGCACGTCGCCGCCGCGGCCCTTCACCTGGAAGAGGTCGGCTTCGGTGCCGGGGACGCGCAGCATGTCGCCGAAGGAGCAGAAGATGACGCATGGCTGGGCGGCGATGGCGAGCGCCTTGTCAATCAGCTCAAGGGGCGTGACGCACACCGGGCATCCGGGGCCGTGGACCATCTCGATGCCTTCGGGAAGCATCTGGTCAATCCCGTTCTTGATGATCGAGTGGGTCTGTCCGCCGCAGACTTCCATGATCTTCCAGGGGCGGGTCGTGACCTGGTGGATTTCCCGCGCCATCCGCTGCGCGATCTCGCCGTTGCGAAACTCGGTCAAATACTTCATATGCCATTACAATCCCGTGCGGGATTGCCTCATCAGGGTGTGAGCCATCCGTTTTGGTTTCGAACTCGAGTTGAATCGATCCTGAAATGACACGGTTTTCTGCGCAGTGGCCGAGGCTCATGCGCAAAGAGGAACTTCAAATCTTGATTGAAGCCTCTGTCACTTGGGAGTCGGTTGCACAACTTCCGTCGGGGCAAGGGGACTGGGGCGCCGCTGCCGCCCGTGCAAACGCCTCTTCCTCCGTCGCAAATTCGTCTTCGAGCACGCCCATCTGGCGAAAGGTCTCGAGCGTCTCGAGGGCCGTTTTCTCGTCGATCACGGAGAGGGCAAACCCAACGTGCACAATGGCATAGTCGCCCACGGCGATCTCGGGGACGTAATCCAGGCAGACCCGCTTCACCACTCCGCCAAAGTTCACCCGCCCCATCCGGATCAACCCATCGGTTGAAATCTCTTCCACTCGTCCTGGAATCGCTAAACACATAAGGAGACCTCTACACCTCTTGTAGCAACTCTGTCCAGAGGAGAACGTGATTTATATCACTTTGGACGGAGAGGGAATCAGTGGCAAAGAAAGCGACGACGAGGATACGAAAAGTGGCGATGACAACGGGTCCGTCCCGAGTTTCTGTCCATTGGGCGCGTTGCGAACAGCCCGCGGCCCTCGGGATTGCCCAAGATGAACCGCTTTTGCATCTTCTTTCTACGGATCTGTCACCATAAGAGTGGAAGAGGTGAGGATCGAAGTGCAGCCACAGGCAGAACCCAGGGAGCCAAGAGCAACGTTCTGAACGCTTAAGGAACCCCAAACCGGCCCTTCTGGACCGTTTGCATTTGCGGGATTGCGCCCCCTATCAGCATTGTCTTCAGTAGCTTGCAGAGGGTAAATCGAGCCGGAATGGGTACCCCTCCCCTCGTAGCCCTGTAAAACTGTAAATCCGTCCCTTCGATCAAGCTGCGACTCAAGCCTTTCAAATCTTCTGAGAATCCAGACTAGGCTTTCGACTTCTTGGTCTGGTTCTGGACAACCCGCGCCTTCACCATCTTCTTGACGAGCGCGGCGGGAAGAGGCTTGTCGACGGGGAACTGCAGCGTTCCTTTCGAGGTGCGGTAGTCCTTGACATCGACTGCAAAGTCGTCGAGGAGCGACGCGCTCATGGGAAAAAAGCTGCAGTGCTCCTTGAAAGCGGCATAGCCCACCAGGCCGCCCTTGTAGCGAAACGCGGGCATTCCATAGCTGATCGCCTCGGTAGCCTCTTTTGGCGCGGCGGCGCGGATCATGGCGCGCATTTTCACGAGGGTCGTCCGGTGCGGCTCGGGACACGCGGCGAGGTAGGCTTCGACATCGGCGGCTTTGCCGTCACCGGTCAGGGGAGGAACTGTTGGGACAGGGATTGCTTTCTTCATCGAACGGCTCCCACGTTTGTTTGGAGATTCTCCAAAGGGTCGTCAGCTGCGGCGCGCCGCCTGCTCTTCGGCGAGGTAGGCCAACCAGTCCTCCATACCCGCGCCGGATTTGGCCGACGTTTCGAAGATCCGGATATCGGGGCGGATGGCGCGGATGTTCCGGACCGCCGCGTCGCGCTCAAATCCGACCGCCTCGGCGATGTCCATCTTGGTGATGACTGCGGCATCGGCGGAGTTGAACAGGGTGGGGTATTTGAGCGGCTTGTCTTCCCCTTCGGTCACGCTCAGCAGCGCCACCCGGATCCGCTCGCCGAGGTCGTAGCTGGAGGGGCACACCAGGTTGCCGACATTCTCGATGAACAGGTAATCGAGCTGGCCGAGTTCGACGCCGTCCCAGCCTTCGAGGTGCTTGCCCACCATCTCGGCTTCCAAGTGGCAGATGCCGTGGGTGTTGATCTGGCGGACCGGAGCGCCGCTGGCCGCGAGGCGCCGCGCATCGTTGTCGGTTTCGAGATCGCCGACCAGGGCGGCTACACGGGATCCGCGCTCGCGCAATAGGCGCAGGGTGCGCTCGAGGAAGGCAGTTTTACCGGTGCCGGGGCTCGAGACAAGGTTGAGCACAAGGACGCCGGACGACGTAAACCGTTCGCGCAGGCCGCGCGCCAATTCGTCATTCTTCTTCAGAATGCCCTGGCGAAGTTCGACAATCCGGGTGGTCATGGCTTTACGCCTTTCTCTGCTTCTTCAATCTCGATGGCTTCAATTTCCATTTCGCGGCCCTGGCGTATGTCGCTGGACGGTTCTCCGCACTGTGCGCAGCGGAAGCTCTGCAGGCTTTCGATGGCGGTGTCGGCGCCGCAAGCCGCGCAATGCACCGTCACCGGAAGGACGTTCACAACCAGGCGCGAACCTGCGAGCGGAGTGTCGTCGGTGGCGATTCCGTAGCAGAACTGGAGCGAGTCTTCGACCACGGCGGCCAGCGCGCCCACCTTCAGGCGCACCTCGACGACGCGCGCGCCGGGATATTTCTCCAGCGAGTCAATGACGGACTCAACAACGCTCGAAACGATGGACAATTCATGCATAGGGAGAAACCGGTCTTGGAAAGCACGATTCTACGCCCGGCCCGGTGCCGCCTGGAGTGGCGAAGCGCACTCGACCGCCGAGATTGGCCCAGATTGTAAGATGAAGGTCAAAGGAACCTTCCCCGTGCCCGACACCGCCGCGCCATCTAGACCTTTCGATTCGCCGTCCGTTTCCGTCGTCGCCACGCCCGACCGGTCCGTCCAGTCGCGGCTCACATTGAGCGAGCTCGCTCCCGGCGTCATGCAGTCCGAAATCCGCGCCATGACGACGGAGTGCGACCGCATTGGCGGCATCAACCTGGCCCAGGGCGTTTGCGACACGCCGGTGCCGGCGCCGGTGGAAGAGGAAGCCATCAAGGCCATTCGCGCGGGCTACAACATCTACACCCGGCTGGACGGCATCGAGCGCCTGCGCAAGGCGATCGCGGAAAAGCAGCAGCGCGACTACGGTCTGACCTACGACCCGGAAACGGAAGTCCTGGTGGCCAGCGGGGCTACGGCCGGGCTGCACGCCGCGGCCATGGCGCTGCTCAATCCCGGCGACGAAGTGCTGCTCTTCGAGCCGTTTTACGGCTACCACGTGGCTACGCTCAATTCCATGCGCGTGAAACCCGTGCTGGTCGCGCTGGCCGAGCCTGATTGGGCGCTCGATACCGATGCGCTCCGGGCCGCGATCACGCCACGCACCCGGGCGATCATCCTCAACACGCCGGCCAATCCCAGCGGAAAGGTGTTTTCGAGGGCCGAGATCGAGGCTATAGCCGACGCCTGCCGGGAACACGACCTGTTTCTTTTCACCGACGAGATCTACGAGTACTTCGTGTACGACGGGAAGCGCCACATTTCTCCGGCCACGCTGCCGGGCATGCGCGAGCGCACCATTGTGATGTCGGGGTTCTCCAAGACATTCAGTATCACCGGATGGCGCCTGGGCTATGCCACCGCCGATGCGAAATGGATGGCCGCCATGGCCTATTTCCACGACCTGACGTACGTGTGCGCGCCTTCGGCTTTCCAGCATGGGGCGGCGGCTGGCCTGGAGCGGCTTCCGGCGAGCTTCTATACCCAGATCGCCATCGACCACCAATCGAAGCGGGAGAGGATGCTTTCGGCGCTGCGCGATGCGGGATTCGAGCCAGGCGTGCCGGCCGGAGCCTACTACGTGCTGGCCAGCGCCAGCCGTCTACCGGGCGAAACGGCTGCGCAAAAGGCTCGCAACCTGCTGGCCGCGACGGGCGTGGCATCGGTGGCGGGAAGCGCGTTCTTCCGTCCCGGACGCGGCGAGAACCTGCTGCGCTTTTGCTTTGCCAAGCAGGATCATGAACTGGATGAGGCCTGTGCGCGGTTGCGCAAGCTGTAAATCACGAGATCGATCCGGGCATGGCCTTATAAAATCAGGGCAGCGGCCCCGATGCAACAAGGTGCCCCATCGAGGTAGAAGTGAACGAATTTCCGCATGCCATGTTGCGCGAGATTTACGAGCAGCCCGACGCCATGCGCCGGACACTGGATCTTTATCTCGACGGACAGACCTTCGAAGGGCGGGCCTTTGCCCCACTTTCGAAATGGCTGAACCCGCGCGGGGAAGTGCTGATCGCCGCCAGCGGTTCTAGCCGCCACGCTGGGTTGGCCGCCGAGATTATTCTCGAAGATTTATGCGGCCTGGCTGTGGACGTGGAATACGCCAGCGAGTACGGCTGCCGGGCCACGGCCAACCCGCGCAACCCATCGCTGCTGGTGATTTCACAATCGGGCGAAACCTCGGATACGCTGGCCGCTTTGCGCTGCGCGCGGGCAAGCGGTCATCAGACCCTCGCCATCGCCAATGTGGCCGGCAGCACCATGATGCGCGAAGCATCGGCCGCCATGCCCCTCGGCGCGGGGCCGGAATTGGCCATTCCCGCAACCAAGAGCTTTACCTGCCAGCTCACGGCTTTGTATGTGCTGGCGCTCTACGAGGCACAGCAACTGGGCACCTTGGATGAGGCAGAAATAGCCCGCAGGATTGTCGAGCTGCATCAATTACCCGCGCAGATCCAGGGCCAATTGAACCCCTGGAGGGAGCAGACGGCGCACCTCGCCGCGAAATATTCGGACGCAAACACGTTTCTGTATCTTGGCCGCGGCGTGCACTACGCGATCGCCCGCGAGGGCGCGCTGAAGATGAAGGAAGCCTCCTACGTTCATGCCGAAGGCTACCCGGCCGGAGAACTGAAGCACGGCCCGAATGCCCTGGTCAGCGAGCACGTGCCGGTGGTATTGATCGCGACGGTCGACCCCGCTTCAGGAGATTCAACAAACCGCTACGAGAAGACAATTCAGCTTCTCGAGGACATGAAAAAACAGGGCGCCCGGGTCATTGCGGTGGCTAATACCGGCGACCGGACCGTGGCCAAGCTTTCGACGGACTGCATCGAAGTCGAGCCGGTTTCGGAACACCTGCTGATCATCCCCGAGGTGATCCCGCTGCAGTTGTTCAGCTACTTCATGGCGCTGGAGCACGGCGTCGATGTCGATCGTCCGCGCAATCTCTCCAAGGCCGTCATCGAAGTGTAGGGATCAGCGCGGCGGCGGCAGCGAGCGAGCGATGCTGAAGGCCATCCATGCTATCTCTTTGCATCCTCGAACTCTTCGTGCCAAGCCATCTGGATGGCCTCGAGCCGTGACTCGTTGGATTTTGATGGGTCGTCAGCGAAGCCTTCCAATTCCGTAATGTAACGGTGCAGATCTGTGAAGCGGACCGTCAAAGGATCAAGATCGGGAAACTTCTCCTGCAACTGAATGCCGATCTCCTCGGCATCGGTCCAATGAATTTCACGCGGCATTCGTTGCGCTCCTTTTGCTCCCGATAGGTTGTGGGCACCCAGTTCGGGGACTACTTGTTTTCCGCCATAGCCAGCGGCTTGCCTTCAGAGGTGTAGTTCCGATTCCACTTGGGAATCTCGACCACGTAGTTGCCGGGACGAGTGATGACCGCCTGACACCCGAGCCGCGAATTCAACTGCTGGTCGGCCGCCATGTCGAGCCGGTCCAATTCGTCGTCGTCCGCCGGGCTTATTCCGTCCTGGTCCTTGATCCACAGATGGCAGGTGGTGCAGGCGCATACGCCTCCGCATGCGTGGTCGAGGAAGATATCGAAATTCTCCGCCACGTCGAGAAAGGACATCGGTTTGCCATGATGATCGTAGGGCATGGTGCCAAATTCAAATTCGACCGTCTTTCCTTCGGGCATAAAGGTGACGCGGACCAATTTGTCAGGTGGAATCTCTTTCTTGGTTACTTCACTCATACTGGGTACCTCAGCGCTAACTCGCTAACTTGGCTGACTTGCTAATTTCTGCTGACAGCTCACGCCGCTGCCTGCGTGCTACTTGAACTCTGCCGGCGCCATTGGGTGGGGCGCGGTTACCTCGTCGCTCAGTTCCTCGCCGGCAGCTTCCATCGTTTTGCCACGGATCGCGGTGGAGACCGCGGCTTCCATCATCAGTTCCGCAAAATGGCGCGTCGCCCGGTCAAGTTCGACGGTTGCTTCACGAATCGCGGCCTGGTCGTCGCCTTGCTTCACCTCGGCGAGGTGGTCGCGGGCTATTGCAATGGCGGAACGCTCGCCGTCGCTAAGCTGCGGCCAGGCGGGGCTCTCGGGAGCGTGCTCGACTGCGGTAAGAATCGTCTCTGCTTCGTTGCGCGCCTCGATCAGCAACCGCTTGGCGAAATCTTCTTCGGCATGATCGAACGAATCGAGGATCATGCTCTCGACCTGCTCGTCCGTCAATCCATATGTCGGCTTGACTTCGATCTGCGCGGCCTTGCCGCTGCGCTGTTCGCGCGCCGAGACCTGCAGGATACCGTCGGCATCGATGAGAAAACGCACTTCGATGCGGGGCAAGCCGGCGCTCATGGGCGGAATGCCCTTGAGATCAAACCGCGCCAATGATCGGCAATCGGCGGCCAGTTCGCGCTCACCCTGCACCACATGAATGGCAACATTCGTCTGCCCGTCGACTCCGGTGGTGAAGTGCTCCGTGGCCGATGCGGGAACGGTGGAGTTGCGCTGGATGATGCGCGCTACCGTCCCGCCCAGCGCTTCAATGCCGAGCGAAAGTGGAGTCACATCAAGCAGCAGCATCTCTTCGGTCGTCTTGGAAGCGCCGGCCAGGATATCCGCCTGCACGGCTGCTCCGAGCGCGACAACCTCATCAGGATTCAGTTCAATGTGCGGCGTCTTGCCGCGCGCACCCAGGTGAAACAGATCGTCGACCAGTTGGCGCACCGCCGGAATACGCGTCGATCCGCCCACCAGCACTACCTCGTCGATCTGCTCGGGAATGAGCCCGGCGTCGAGCATGGCCTGCCTGCACGGTCCCATCGTGCGATCGAGCACCGGCTCGATCATGGTCTCGAAGACCGCGCGTGGGATCTCGCGCTGGTATCGGTCGCCGTTAGGCAGTTCAATATCGAAGTGCGCGACGGGCTGGCTGGAGAGCTGAATCTTGGCGTCAATGGCCGCCTTACGGAGGCCCTGCACCGCGCCGGGATGAGCGCGCAGATCTACGCCATGCTCAGGGTGAATCTCGTCAAGTGCAATGGCCAGCAGCAGGTTGTCGATATCGTCACCGCCCAGGTGCGTGTCCCCGTTGGTGGATTGCACTTCGAAGATGCCGTCCCGCAACTTGAGGATGGAGATATCGAAGGTGCCGCCTCCAAGATCGTAGACGGCGATGGTGCCTTCCTTGCGGCGGTCGAGACCGTACGCGAGTGCGGCCGCCGTGGGCTCGTTCACCAACCGCAGGACCTCGAGGCCGGCCATGCGCCCCGCATCCTTCGTGGCCTGGCGCTGCGCGTCGTTGAAGTAGGCGGGCACCGTGATGACGGCCTGGGTCACCGGTGTGCCGAAGAATCGCTCCGCGTTGCGCTTCAGCTGGCGAAGAATGTAGGCCGAAATCTCTGGCGGCGTGAACCGCAGTTCCCCAAGCTGAATGCGCGGAACCTCGCCTTCCTCTACGTCGTCGGCAAGGCGAAAAGGGAACAGAGTCAATTCGCTCCGAACTTCAGCCAGACCGCGCCCCATGAGGCGCTTTACAGAATAGATCACGCGCTCCGGTCGCTCAATGAGCGCCTTGCGCGCACTATTACCTACCGTGACGGTAGGCCGCCCGCCATCCGCGCGGATAGGATCGAGCGCGACCACCGACGGCACCAGATTTAATCCGTCCACCCCGGGGATCACCACCGGCTTGTCGCCTTCCATGTATGCGACCAGGGAATTCGTGGTTCCGAGGTCAATTCCGACTACGCGTCCTTCCGCCATGATCTCCCTTGTTTGCGTGCGCTTTCAGAGGCTATCGGCGCCAATCTCTTGCCGGCCACCTTCGGTTACGTCTGAGTCGCGCCCTGATACAACGCTATGGTTGCCGACAGGCTTTATCTGCCTCGCTCCGTCGAAACGGTGCCGCCCGTGCCGTCGAGTGTTTCCGTAACATCGCGTACCAGGTTGCTGAGATAACGCCGCCTGTCCAGCAAGGCCACCATTTCGTTCTGCGCAGCGTGACGTGCCGCAGCATCGCCCTCATCCCAGGCTTTCCATTGCGCGCGCAAATCCTGATCGACGCCATTGCGCAGCCTATCGAATTTCTCTTTAGCTTCAATCAGGCTTTGTTTGAGCGCGGGATCTTCTTCGCTCATCTTATGCGCCCTGCGCATCTCTTCGAGATGCATATTGAGGTCGAACACCTCTTCGAGAAGATCGGTCGGCACGCGCGATGCGCCCATTTCGTTTTCGCGTCGGTTCTTCCCGCTGTTTTCCTCGCCGATTTCTGCGCCGTGCAGCTTGAGCAGGTATTCGGTGCGATGAATGGGGTCCTTGAGCGTGCGATAGGCGTCATTCAAGAGTGCCGTATCGGCGAGGCTCCATTCCTTTTCATTGGGCGCAGCCCGCGCAAAGCGGTCCGGATGCAACTTGCGGCTGAGGCGGTGAAATTCTGTCTCCAACGCGGGCAAATCGAGATACAGCCTCGGCTCCATACTAAAGACGGAGAAGAAGTCACCGCCCGGAGGAGGCTGAATCCTGCTGCAATGGGGGCAGAATAGAGTGGAATCGTTGTGGGCTACCGAACAAGACCAACATGCGACCGGAACCGCGGAATCAATAACCTTCAACATTGTCTCAACCTTACTTGCAAAGATCGCTACGACGAGAAGGATGAACCGCAACCGCAGGACCGCGTGGAGTTCGGATTGATGAAATTGAAGCCCTGCCGCATCAGCGTTTCTTCGTAGTCCAGCGTCATGCCGTGCAGATAAAGGAACGACTTGGGGTCGACGAATACGCGTACTCCGTCGAACTCGTAGATGCGATCGCGTTCGCGCGGGCGCGTGTCGAACTTGATGGCGTACGACAAGCCGGAGCAGCCTCCACCAGATACGCCGAGGCGCAGCCCGCCGTCCTCCGGTGAGATACCTTCCTTCTCCATCGCGGCCCGAATGCGCTTCACTGCGCGTTCGGTCACTTGCAAGCCCTGGGATGCCGGCGATGCGGCCAACTGCGGCTTTGACACCTGCGATTGTGCCGCAAATGCGCCTTGCGCGGGCTTCGTTTCGATTGTCACCATGTTTGACATATTTTTCCGTTTCATCTGCCCGTACAACCGCACTCCGCAAGCTCCGGAGTGACCGGCCGTGCCGGACCAGTCTTACTGCGCTGCCTGAACGGCTGCCGGAGCAGCTTCAGCAATACCGTTCTTCTTCTTCCAGTCGCCAATCGCGGCGCGGATCGCGTCCTCGGCCAGCACCGAGCAGTGAATCTTTACTGGAGGCAGCGAGAGTTCCTTCACGATGTCGGTGTTCTTGATTGCGAGGGCCTCTTCGACCTTGCGGCCCTTGATCCACTCGGTCGCCAGCGAAGAACTGGCAATCGCCGAGCCGCAGCCGAAGGTCTTGAACTTGGCCTCTTCGATCACCTGCGTCTCAGGATTCACGCGAATCTGCAGACGCATCACATCGCCGCACTCCGGCGCGCCTACCAGGCCCGTGCCCACATCGCCCGCAGTCTTGTCCAGTGTGCCCACGTTGCGCGGATTGTTGTAGTGGTCGATTACTCTGTCGCTGTATGCCATTGTCCGTTCTCCTCGTGCGGGGGAAGCCGCATCCGTTCGTTTGATTCGGCAGGCCGGCCCGCCGATGCTTATGGTTTATTAATGCGCCTGCCACTCGATCTTGGTCAGGTCAATGCCTTCCTTTACCATTTCGTAAAGTGGCGAAAGCTCGCGCAATTTCTGCACGATATCGATTACCTTGGCAGCTACATAGTCCACTTCAGCCTGGGTGTTGAACCGGCCCAGCCCAAAGCGAATGGAGCTATGGGCTACATCGTCACCCAAGCCCAGCGCCTTGAGCACGTAGGAGGGCTCGAGCGTGGCCGATGTGCAGGCAGAACCGCTGGAAACGGCCACATCATTGATTCCCATCAGCAGTGACTCGCCTTCCACGTAAACAAAACTCACGTTCAGATTGCCAGGCAACCTGTGCTCCATCGAGCCGTTGACGTGAATGTAGTCCAGGCTGGATTCCAGCTTGTTCTTTAGTCCGTCGCGGAGACCGCGCAGATACGCGGCTTCATTCTCCATCTCCGCCAGGGCGATTTCGGCAGCTTTGCCGAGGCCCACGATGCCGGGAACATTCAGTGTGCCCGAACGCATGCCGCGCTCATGGCCTCCGCCGTCGATCTGCGCCGCGATCTGCACGCGCGGGTTGCGGCGGCGAACATAAAGAGCGCCAACGCCTTTGGGGCCGTAAATCTTGTGGCCGGAGAGCGAAAGCACGTCGATGTTGTCTGCCATCACGTTGACGGGAACCTTGCCCACGGCCTGCACCGCGTCGGTATGGAAAAGCACGCCCTTCTCATGGCAAAGCTTGCCGATTTCACGAACAGGCTGCAGCACTCCAATTTCGTTATTGGCGACCATGATCGAGACCAGAATCGTCTTGTCGTCGATAGCCCGCTTCAGGTCTTCGAGATCGATCAGCCCGTCCGCCTTCACGGGCAGATATGTGACCCGGTAGCCGTACTTCTCGAGGCGTTTGCAGGTGTCGAGGACTGCCTTGTGCTCCGTCACCTGGGTAATGATGTGGTTGCCGCGCTCGCGATACATCTCGGCGATGCCCTTGATAGCGAGGTTATTGCTCTCGGTGGCGCCGGAGGTGAAAATGATCTCCTTTGCAGTGGCGCCGATCAACTTCGCGATCTGCTCGCGAGCCGCCTCGACAGCCTGTTCCGCTTCCCATCCGAAGGAGTGGTTGCGGCTTGCCGCATTCCCAAACTTGGAGGTGAAGTAGGGCATCATCGCTTCCAGCACGCGGGGATCCAGCGGGCTCGTAGCGTGATTATCCATGTAGATCGGCAGACACACCCCTGCCGGCACTTCCACTTGGCTCAATACAGTGCTCATCGCGTGTCCATCCTCAACAAATGCCTGCCGTCCGCGCTGAGCGCGACCGGAGTTTGCCTTACAACGTTAATGAGACAAGCCCCTGCGCTGCGGTCCGTCCCGCCGCGGTTCGAGCCGCCTGGCCGTCCTGATCCGCCAAATCATGAATACTGATGCTTTTGAGCACTCCGGCGATCGTATCGTTTACACGCGCCAGGGGCTCTTTGATGGTGCAACTTGGCGTCAGTTCGCACCCCTTTGCGCCCTTGGTGCACGAGGTGATGAAAAAAGGTCCATCGATGGCGTGAATGACCTCGAAAGCCGAGATCTGGCGTGCCTCCCGGGCGAGGGCGTAGCCACCGTTCATCCCCGCATGCGAGCGGAGCAAACCAGTCTTGGTCAACCTTTGCAGGATCTTGGCCAGTAGCTGCGCCGGGATGCCATAGGCGTCGGCTATGTCTTTCGCGCTCAGCGCAGGCATTTCGGGGTGTTCGGCGAGATACTTCATCGCCATCAATCCGTAATCCGCCTTTTTGGTCAGCTTGAGCATGGTTGAATATCCGACTGGTTCGGTCCGTATTCAGTATACGACCATTTATGTCCGGGATTCAAGGTATCCGGGTAACTGCTCTTCCGTCCTCGGGCGCCGTCCCCACCCCACCCGGCGATATTCCCCGTCTTGAAGGGCAAGATTCACTAAAATCCCATTTGCAATTGCGAGGAAGATGGATACAATCTGGCGGAAAGAGCATCCGTGTGCCACAGATCCAACCCTCCACTGGACACGACTGCAGTCGCAAAGAAAGATGCTCGATGTGAAGCCAATCATGGGAGGGCCATTGGGTCAAGACTCCGGCTCAGGCAGGGTTTGCCCCAGGATTTGTGACAGCTGACGGCTGAAAAGATCACGATTCATCTCGTGTGTGAGTAGGATTCGTGATGCAACAATGGCGTAAACAACTGAATCTAAACGACTCTAAAGGCGATGGCAACGGTCTGCAAACACCCAAGAGTGCGTATTGTCTCCCGGCACGATGACGCCGAGTTTGTCGAGTGTCTGGAGTGTGGCGAAGTCTTTGACTCCGAAGAATTTCACGATATGGAGATCGAGGAAACCGTCGAGACCGAACAAGCAGAATCGGAATATTGACCCAGACTTCTTCCCGGGATCGCTACTTTCCTGGGCCTCCTTCACCGTTCCCGCCGGGAGCGCCCATCTTTCGCGTGACCATCCATGCGTAATGAAGGCCGGATGCCACCGTCAGTGCGACGGTCGCGTCCAGGGCCACCGAGCGCAGCGCCAGGACCCAGCTTGGGCTGTAAATCTGATGTAGAAGAACAACTGCGACCGCGGTCACCTGGGCGACCGTATTCGCCTTTCCGAACAGGCTCGGCCTAAACTCGCGCCTTCCCACGGCGGCGTAGAGAATAGCCGCCACAACCAGGATTCCCAGGTCGCGGCCAAAGACCAGAACCGTGATCGTGGTGGGGATCAGGTTTTTGTGGGTGAGAACGACGAATATTGTGCTCAGAAGGAGCTTATCAGCCACCGGGTCAAGGTACTGGCCGAGTACAGTTCTTTGGCGGAGCCACCGGGCCAGGGTCCCGTCCAGTGCGTCGGTCAAGCCGGCGGCTACGAACAGCCCAAAACCTAGCGCGTAGCGGTCCTCCAGAATCGCCGACACAAGGAAGGGTGCCAGGCAGATGCGCATAAGCGTGAGCAGGTTTGGAGCGGCGCGGAGCGGATTAAATCGTGTGTGCGAACGATCGGACATGGCATATTCGTGCGGACGCATTTGCTTCGGAGCCTATTTAATTTGCGACTATCCAACCGCCCTGAAGGCGGTGAAGTGCCCCGATTAAGAAAAATTCTGAACCCGACGGCATGGGGGAGGGTGCAGGAGAGGGCGTTCTTCGCCAAAAAATGATCGTACAGCATCGCATCTTAGGCTGACGGCAGCCTTTGCTCGGGGTGTCATTCCTGTTAGACTAACTAACGGACTAGTTTTCCGGAGCAAAACCCGATGGTTTACTCTCGGTTCGAGGCAGCAGAGCCCTCCGCCTTTGCGCGGAATCGATCGGAACTTAGCCACTACCCGCAGGCGCGTAGCTCAGTTGGTTAGAGCGCTTCCTTGACACGGAAGAGGTCGCTGGTTCGAATCCAGTCGTGCCTACCATTTTAAAAAAATTCTAAAGGGGTTACAGCCTGGGATTCAACTCGGACCGGCAAGTTCAACCCGTTATCCGACCCATAAAGGCGGCGAGCCGGTTTTCTGAGCAGAGCTTCTGTGGCTTTCAAGGCGCTCATCGCGGCCATTTGAGGCGAATCGCGCGGGACCAGTCCCCCTTCGATAATTCTCTGGCGTCCAACTTCTCCGCAATTCTTTTCCTGAATTGTGGAACCATTGTCTTATCAGGGTAGACGGCGCCCGATCGACGGTTTTTGGACCCCAGGCCGGTGGTGGCATTCCGCTTATCGTTCGCCCATCGCTATGTCTCCTCAGACCCCGCCCCATTCCGCACCGCTTAACTCACATGTTGGGATTCCAACCAAAAATGCGCTCGGCACCCCTCGGGGCGCCGGGCGTTTCTTGTACTAGACCTACTTTGATTCCCGAGTGATCGCGTCAGCAGCGTTGCCGGCCACGACCCAGCTTGCCGACCCGGCCACGACGGCTTCATCCTCGAACCAGAGGAATCCGAAGTCGTCGATGCACTCCGGAAAATCCGGCTTGATGATGATGTATCCCGGAATCACGGCGCCCGGAATGTAGGCGTTGTCGGCGCGGTTGTTGCTGTACGTCTTCGTCTTCGAGACCGTACCGACGCCAGCTACATACGAAGTGCTGGATACCGGGTGCGTGCCGAGAATGTAATTGACGGCGCGAAGTGTATATTCGGAGCTCACAAGATCGGAAACGCCTTGTGCAGGAAGTACATCCGGATGGCCATGTCAACCACGGCGCCCGATCCGCCCCAGGTGCCCAGGCTCGGAGGCACGCCGAACGGCGTGGCGTCCAACTGCTTGTCCAGACCCGCCATGTATGTCTTCACCGCTTCTGCGCATTTGATCTTTCGCGCTCGGCGTCCAGATAAGGCAATGCTCGGACTGCCGTCCAACCACGGAAGTCCATCTGCTGCGGGGTGATCATCTGGGGGAACAACTCCTTCAGACGGGACTTGTAGGGCTCGGCGCCATTTGTGGCAATGGTCAATTCCAGAGCCGCAGCCCAGTCCTGTCCGACGCCAAAGCCGCCACGGCCGAAGCCGGCGGGTGGGGCTGGTGGTGCGCTGGTCGTGCCAGAACCTGCCGGAGCGCCCGAGCTGCCTGTCCGTTACGAGCGCCTGGAGCGCCAGACACCGCACCCTGAGACGCAGCCAGCACGCCGCCTCCGGGAGCACCTGCGGGAGCCGCTCCGCCAAAGCCGCCGCCCGCCGGATTCTGCGTTGGGTGAGCCTTCTCGTCGTTCCATGCTTTGATCGCGGTCTCGAGGCAGTCTTTCGCTAATGCGTCGTCCCAGCCTTTCAGCACATCGGCCGCTGCAGCCAGCGCGGCGATGGCGTTCCACTGGAAAAACGGGTTCGTAGTGGAGAAAATCCAGCGGTCGTCCGGCTTGCCGGAGTAGTCGCCCTTCACTTCGTTCGGACCGAGCTTCGGGTCATAGATGCGGCCGTCGGTTTTCGACGCTCCATCGCCCAAGTGCGTATACTGGCGCAGATCTGGTTCGTGAGTGCCGCGGATAGCGTGGCCGATATTGTGGAACTGCGCCAGGATGAGCAGTGCGCCGTGCTTGACTTGCTGCACCGTATCCGGCACGCCATCGGGACGGTGCATCTCAACCTCACGCGCGACTTCATCCACCGTAAGCTCGTCGTACTTGAGATTGAATTCGCGATACGCCAGAGCCAGACTCTGAATCACGCTCAGTTGCGCAGGCTCCTCGAGGTCGAAGTCGCCGGCATCATACCAGCCGCCCACGTTCATCCCAGGAATGTGATCGCCGCCTTTGTACTTCCCGTCCGTTGCCGTAGCCTGATTCCAGCCGTCGAATTGCTCCCCAACCACGGGCGCCAGACGGCCATCATCCAGGTGCGAAGCGCCGTGCCACACGCGGTAGGCTTCGCGAACGGAAACGTGATCCATCTGCACCGCAAGGTGATGGTCCAGGCTGTCCTGCCAGATGTTCGCGTAAGCGTCCTTGGAGATGGGGAAGGGCGCGGTGCGCTGGTCTGCGTACTCGATTACATAAAGGCCGGGGTCCTTGACCGGGGTGAAGTCGAATTTCGAATAGACGTAGCGCAGCCAGGGCGTTGAAGGCGTGATCGGACCCTCGAACGCCTGCTTGTAAGATCCGTCCTCCATCAGGCGCAGCACTTTGGCCGTCTTAGGGCCGTTGTACTTCGGGTCGAGTTCGAGCACCGCCACCTTGGAGAAGCCCGGCGCATAACCGACCTGGCTGTGCGCGATCATCGGCGGCCGCGTCCAGTTCGGAATCACGTCCGGCCTGATGTGCCACACGATGGCGCCGGTGGTCTTGCCCGAAGGGATCAGCGAACGCAACACGAACCAGCCGTTCTGCGCGCGGTCGCGTCCATCGAACAGCATGAGGTCGGCCGTATCCGACTTGACGTTGATCCGGGCCAGCGCGTCGTCGACCCCCAGGGTGATGCTCTTGCCCTCGGCGAACGGCAGCGGCTGAGTGTATCCCTTGGCCTTGTCCCAGTCCTCCAGGTAGTACGCCTTTTTCGGTTCATCAGCCAGCGGCAACACCTTGACCATCGGATCGTTAGGTGTTCGCGGGAAGATGCCGGCTTTGGTTCCGTCCACCAGGTAAGCCTTGCCCATGTAGATCGAGGGCAGGAACTCCAGGTTGAAGCCCGCCCGCCCGGCCAGTTTCTCCGGGAGCGGCTTGTCGAGATTGATGCTGACCCTCACGCCGCCTGGTTCCGCTGCGACTTCCAGGGTGTAGCTGAGATCGAAGGTCGGGAAAGCGAGGTTGGCGGTGAGCCGGTTGTTCGCCTTATCGGCCTGGCGCCCTTTGAGAGTTGCCACCAGGTCCCACTGCTCGGGCGTTGGCATCAGGCGCACGTCGCCGTTCGTGGCGATGCGCTGGCCGTGGAGAATCATCTCCATGGCCGTGTTCTTTTGGTCTACGAAAACGGGATGGTACGTGCTGTCGTAGAGAAATACGCTAAAACCTTGAGTATCGAGGTAATTCTTTTCGGTCACCGTCATGGCAAAATCGGCGCCGAACAGGCTTGGGCCGGAGGTCAGGGCCAAGAGGAGACACACTCCGATTCGGGTGAGCATAGATTGGGAGAATACTGCTCCTTTGCCTCAACCTAACATGACATGCACGTCGTGTTAGTGCCGATTCCTTCAGAAGCGGAGATCGAGGAGAATCGCGAAAAAGCAGATCGGCTCTGCCGTTCTCCCTGCCTGAGAGCACGCCGGGGAGCTCCAGCGGCTTTACGAGCGGGGACGGCAATGGTCTGTCAAATAGGCAGTTATGGATGGGGCCACAAGGGTGTTACCGCTCTGCCATGATCACGACCTTGGCATCGTCCTGAAATGGCTTTCGCGCCGATGATTTCGTCGGTACCTATTTTACTTCCGACGCTGGTCCTTTGCCTCCTTAGTCCGGTGCTCGCTCACCTTCACGGTAACGCCTCACAAGTCAAACCTGCGATGGCACTCCATCATGGTCCAAAGGAACTCTCTGGCTAAGCCCGAATACATGGGCAGGATCTCAAACTGGCTGACGAAGGCTGGCAGCCTCGTACCGTCAAACGCGGCACCGTCCCAGAAAAGAGAGCCGTGATCGGTTCCGATCCACAAACTGCCATTGGCCGCGGGCTTTAGCGTTGATCTTCATGTTTGGGAGTTGAGGCGCAACGCTGGCCGCGTGTCCATCGCCCGTGCGAAACAGTCCGTCGTCGCAGGTGCCAATCCAGATCCTCTGATCGCGTGTCTGAGCCAGCGAAACGATGGTGCCGGGAACTTCCTCCAAAATGGAATCCTCCCGAAGCTGCCGTTGCGCAGGCGGAATGTGCGGTTTGTGGAAGTCGATTCTCTTCGTGGTTAGCCTGAAGAGGAGGCATTCGTCTGCAGATGATTCGAATCCATCTCCGACGCAACGGCGAACCAACCGATGTATCACGACAGGATCCGTTCAGGTCTTCCTTTCGGCGCTGATTTTAGGGTTCAGTTAGATCGCTGAAGCTTCCAAAATGGTGCCTTCCTTCGATCCATGAGCCGTCAGTTATATTTGGAATCAATGGGTTACGGCTAGCGGGTTTGGGGCCGTTTAGATCGAGAGCATGTGACCCTCCGGCAAGTGCAAGGAGAGAGGATCGCCCAGCCTCCTTGGAACGGATCTCAGGTGTTTGACGATTTCCAACTCTGTGCCACAATGACGGCATACGTGTCTGCCGGCCTTACTCCATACGCGCACTCACGTCTTAGCGTCGAAGTAGCAAGATTGATCCCCAGCGAGCCATATGCGGCGCAGATCGTCCGCATCACCGTTTCGGACATTCATTACCTGTTAATGAAACCGCTTTCGGCCGGCTTGAAAATTGAAAGCGTAACCAGCAAATCCAAATCTCGGCAAGGGCGCAATTGTGCGAACCAGCCTGCCAATACCCTTGTCCAGGCATTCAATGAACGTCATTCACAGGAGAGCCATCTTATGTTTCACAAATCCAATTCTCTGCGAAGATCCGCAGCGTTGTTGCTTGTCATGTCGTTTTTGGCGTTATGCGGGAATCTGGTTGCCCGCGCTCAAACAGCGGGTGCGGGTTCAATCACCGGCACCGTCACCGACCCAAACAAATCGGTCCTTCCCGATGCTGCAGTTACGGTGACAAATGTAGATACGGGTGTCGATCACGTCTTTACCACCAATTCCGCCGGCATCTACTCTGCCCCCTTCTTGCAGCCGGGGCACTACAAAGTCACTGCCACCAGTGCAGGTTTCGGCAAAGTTGAGGCCACCGGGTTGAACCTTCTTGTCGGCCAGACGTTGACCATCGATCTCACCCTCACTGTTCAGTCCGCGACCGCGACCGTCGAGGTTACCAGCACGACCCCGATTCTCGACGTCGAACGCACGGAAGTCTCGCAGGTAGTCGATCAGCAATTCATCCAGAATCTGCCCGTCAATGCTCGTAATTGGAGCACGTTCATCCTGCTCACCCCTAACGTCACCCAGGACGGCGGCACGCGGTCTGGTCAGCTTCCACGGCATCAGCGGCCTTTACAACCAGAACTACGTCGACGGCTGCCAACAACAACCAGATGCTCTTCTCTGAAGCGCGCGGCCGCGCCTCCGGTGCACCTTATGTCTACTCGCTCGACTCGATCAAGGAGTTCCAGGCGGAAACCTCCAACTACTCGGTCGAATTCGGCCAGGCTGCCGGCGGCCAGGTCAACGCCATCACCAAGTCGCGGCACCAACACACTTGCACGGCGACCTGTTCTACTACCTGCGCTATCCGAGCTTCAACGCTCTCGACCCGTACAGCAAGTACCAGGCGCTGCACAACAATGGCAACCCGTTCCTGCTTACCCAGCCCATTCACCAGCAGCAGCAGTTCGGTGGCTCGGTAGGCGGACCCTTCATCAAGGACCGTCTCTTCTACTTCTTCACCTATGACGGCTTCCGCCGCGTAGGCCGGGTGCTCTACTCCAACACCAACACGTCTCGCTGACACCCTCCGCCGGAACTAGTGGTACGAACCATCATTTCGCCGACCCAATGCCCATCCACGATCACCTTCCAGATGTGCACCGCGGGCATCACCTTCCTGCATGCAGGTGGCCAACATCGAGCCAGGCTAGGCGAGTCCCTCTCGCTATGCCAAGCAGAACCTCTTCTTCCCTCGTCTCGACTACCACATCAACGGCAAGAACGACGCCTTTGTCGATTTCAACTTCGCAAACTTTGACTCAGCACCTACGGCTATAGCCCCGCACCCACGTTCACCAACAGCTCGCCCTCGCACCAACGGTCCCACCAGCTACCACGAGCGCTTCCTGGTCGGCGGTCTCACCACAGATCGGCCAGTCCTGCCGTCAACCAGTTCCACTTCCAGTGGGGCCGCGATCTTGAAACCGCCGGCGCCAACGCTGCCGGACCCAGCGTGGCCACTGGCGTCGTGACCTTCGGCATGCCCAACGCGCTTCCCCGCGTCGCCGAGCCCGACGAGCACCGCATCCAGTTCACCGATGTCTTCTCCAACGGTGCAGGGCCGCCACACCTTCAAGTTCGGCGGCGACGTCAACCTCGTTCACGAAGTCATGATCAACCTCTTCCAGGGCGGCGGTATTTACAGCTACGGCGAATCCACCCCGGCTGCCAACTTCCAGGACTGGATCTCCGGACGCCTTCGCCGGGCAGCCCGGCGATACCGATCCGTATGCCGGCTATCCACTACAACACCTTTGTCCAGACCATCGACGTGGTTAACACCAAGGCCGGTACGCAGGGCAAGGACGACTTCTGGATGAAGATGTATCGATGGCTTTGCCGAGGACACCTGGAAGCTGAAGCCGAAGCTTCACTATTGACTGTCGGCGTTCGCTACGACGTTCAACTGACGCCGGCTCCTGGACTCATCAACAACAACTACCCGCCGCATCTCCACCTACTACAGCAAGACGATCAAGAACGTGCTCGATCGCGTGCAGCCGCGTGTCGGCTTCTCCTGGAGCCCCAGCGTCGGGCACGGTGGTTCGCGGCGGTTACGGCTTGTTCTCCGCGTCTCAACCAGGGCAGCACCTACTACGCCATGCGCGTAGAGAACGGCGTTGTCCAGATCAACTACAACTACAATGGCTGCAAGGCCAGCGTCGGTACCGCCAAATCCACCTGCCCCACCGTTCCCAACACGCAGCACGTCTCTGCAGTACCCCAATGTGCCGTTCCTGCCCACCGGGCCATCGCTGTCTGCGTCGCTCTATCCCGTCCGGCGGCACAGCGCCAACCGTCATCGGCCCACCTACGCTCGGACCGCAGAGCTTCCACGGCCTCGATCCCAACTTCGTTCCGCCGCTATGCGCACGAGATGAACCTGAGCGTCGAGCAGGCCCTGCCCGGTCAGATGTCGCTTCAGCGTCGGCTACGTGGGCACCCGCGGCTGCGCCTGCCGGTCTTCCTTGACTCCAACCTGGTCGGGCAAACACCGCAGCGGCGTGCGCAGCTACAACGTGCTCGATGCCAGCAGGCAATCTCATCAAGCAACTTACGGTGCCCGTCTATCTGCCCGTCCGACCGCCTCAACACTTCGCTGGCCTCCTATCAACACCGGCTTCAGCGTGGCCAACACCTGGTACAACTCGCTGGCCGTGACCGTGCGGCGTCCTTTCCAGAACGGCCTTGAAGTGCTGGCCAACTACACCTGGGCCACGCGCTACCGACACCGGCCAGGTGCAGGGCGCCAACGGCACCTTCTACGGCGGCGACGTGCCGCTCGATCCCAACAACATCCGCCTCGAAAACGGACCCTCCGACACCGATATCCGCAACCGCTTCACCGGCAGCTTCGTCTATCAGCCGCGCATCCTGATGTACAACAAAGTCGTGAAGTATGCGCTGGATGACTTCATCTTTCTCGGGGAGCTTCATCGCCTCGGCTGGGCAGCCCATCTTCCTGGGCATGAGCGGCACCGTCTATACCGGTTCGACGAGTGCCACCAGCTATGGCGCCGACGGCAACATCTATGGCGGCGCCATGAGTTCCTGCTTCCGGCGCGCCCACCACCGGCCGTCCGCCTCAGATCGGCCGCAACAGCATCTTCGGGCCGGGATTCAACGACTTCGACTTCCGCATCACACGCAATATGCCCATCCACGAAAAGATGTACATCCAGTTCGTGGGTGAGGCCTTCAACCTGCTCAACCACACCATCATCACCAGCGTGAACACCACACACTCGACATACACCTCGGCGAGCGCAACTTCCACTACCTGCCCCAGCAGCGCCGGCGCTACCACGGGCTCTTTTGTGCAGGGCTGCATTGCACCTTTTGCCGGCACAGGCCTGAGCAAATTCGGCACCATGAGCGGTTCAAACAACGCACTCTACGGCCCGCGCCAGCTGCAGATCTCCGCCAAGCTGTTCTTCTAGAAACGGAACGAATCAAACCTGGGAGGCGGCGGCCCTACGACAGACCGCCACCTTTTCTCCGTATTCGCTTCTGAGGCTAGTATCCGGACCCGCGGGCATGCATAATTTGTTTCCCCGCTTGTTCCTTTAGGCCTCGCGTGTTACAAGCTAAACAACAGGGTACAAACGGATCGGGCTCGAAAGGCCGGTGCGGGACGGGTGCGGGATGCCGTTTCCCGCGCACGGCAGTCCCTTCGCCGCCTTGAATCCCCATAAGGACGACAACGCCAGATCATGAGCACAAGTCCGCAAGCGGAAGTCGAAGCCTTATTCGGTGACTATCCGCTCGACTCCGCGTTCGACGAGATGCGGGAGGGGAACGGAGACCTGCGCGCGCACTATCGTGCCCTGGCTGAGACTCTGGCCCGACTTCCCCAGGATGAGCTCCAGCGCCGCAAGCAGTCAGCCGACTTGTCCTTCCTCACCCAGGGCATCACTTTCACTGTCTACGGACGGGAAGAGGGCACGGAGCGGATCTTTCCCTACGATCTGCTGCCCCGCCTGATCACATCCGCCGAATGGGACCGTATCGAGCGCGGCCTCACCCAGCGCATCATGGCCCTCAACCATTTTCTGCGCGACATCTATTCAGACGCCAAGATCCTAAGCGACCGCGTTGTGCCACGGGAGCTTGTCTACAGCTGCCGCCAATACCGCCGCCAGATGCGCGGCCTCCAGGTGCCGCGCAACGTCTACATCGCAGTAATCGGTTCGGACTTGCTGCGTCTTAATACCGGTGAGTTTGTAGTCCTCGAAGACAATCTGCGGGTGCCCTCCGGTGTCAGCTACATGCTCACCAATCGCCGCGTCATGAAGCGCACCTTCCCCCAGCTTTTCCACACTTACGGTGTACGCCCGATCGAACATTATCCGCAACTGCTTCTGGCCACTCTTCGGTCGCTGGCTCCGGAGGGCCGTCCCGAGCCTAACATCGTCCTTCTCACGCCGGGCGTGTTCAATTCCGCATACTTCGAGCACACCTACCTTGCCCGGCAAATGGGTATCGATCTTGTCGAAGGCCGGGACCTCGTCACCCACGACAACATCGTTTACATGCGCACCACCGATGGCCTCAAGCGCGTCGACGTTATCTACCGCCGGGTGGACGACGACTTCAGCGATCCGCTCATCTTCCGCGCCGACTCGATTCTCGGCTGCTCGGGCCTCTTCAACGCCTATCGCGCGGGCAATGTCACGGTCACCAACGCCTTCGGCACCGGTCTCGCCGACGACAAAGCGCTCTATGCGTACGTACCCCGCATCATTCGCTACTATCTGAACGAAGATCCGATTCTTCCCAACGTGAAGACATTCATCCTCACTGAGGAGAAGGAACGCCAGCATGTCCTTGCCAATCTCGACAAGCTAGTGGTGAAGGCCGTGGGTGAGAGCGGCGGTTACGGCATGTTGATCGGACCTCACTCGACAGCCAAACAGCGCCAGGATTTCGCCGAACAGATTGAAGCCAATCCGCGCAACTACATTGCCCAACCTACGCTGGATTTTTCCCGTGCGCCCTGCCTGATCGGAAATCAACTGGAGCCCCGGCACGTAGACCTGCGGCCCTACATTCTGTTCGGAGACAAAGTGAACATCGTGCCCGGAGGCCTGACGCGCGTCGCGCTTGAAAGAGGCTCCCTGGTGGTCAACTCCTCGCAGGGCGGCGGCAGCAAGGACACATGGGTTCTGCAGTAATCACGAAGCCTGATAACCGGGGGAATGTGACGATGCTCAGCCGCGTTGCCGACAGCCTTTACTGGATGAGCCGTTACCTGGAGCGGGCTGAGAACACGGTGCGCCAGTTGGACGTCACTATGAGCCTCATGCTCGATCCAGGCGGCGCCAGCGCCGAAACCCGCTGGGCAAGGCTGGTTTCCGCGTTGGGCGATTCCGAGGGCCTGGAGTGGAGCGGCGATCTGGAATCCATGGCGCGGACCCTCGTCTTTGACAGCGTCAACCGCTTTGCGGTCACCTTCTGTGTGAATGGCGCCCGCGAAAATGCCCGTCAAGTCCGCGAAGAAATCTCCACCGAACAATGGCAGCGACTCAACCGCCTCTATCACCAGATCCGTTCTCCGCAGGCCGAGGATCAGTTCCGCACCAACCTGAACGATTTCCTCGCTTCCATCGTCGATGGCATTCACCTCTTCAAGGGCGTCAGCGATACCACCATGATTCACGGGCAGGGATGGCAGTTCATTCGTCTCGGCCGATATCTGGAACGAGCCTACGCAACTGCGACTCTGCTCGAGGTGTATCAGCCCGATCTTTTCTGCGCCCCCGAGCGGGAGCACTCCGGCGCCCAGTACCTTGAGCAGGTGGGCCTCCTGCGCTGCTGCACCGCCTTCGAGGCCTACTGCCAGGTTTACACAGCCGATATGTCAGCGGACCGCATTCTCGAATTTCTGCTTCTCAATCGCGACTTCCCGCACGCCATTCGCTACTCGGTCGACAGCATCATGAGCTCCATTGAATCAATCCAACGCTCCGGCGCTCGCCGTCCGCCCGAGGAACTCACCGCCGGCATCGGCCGCCTCCACGCCATGCTAGGCTACACCACCATCCAGGAGATTTTGTCCGGTAATCCCGGGGCATTCCTGCACTCCATCCGGCAACAATGCATGCGCATCCACGAACTCGTTTACCGCTACTACGTGCACTACTCCATCCAGTCCGCCCTGGCAATTTGACCGCTGTCATCCCGAGAGAAGTGTAGCGAAGTCGAATCACAAACCTGACCCCGCAGTTCAAGAGATAATCCATGAACTTTTACTCCATCCGCCATCTCACCCGATTCCGCTACGCGAAGCCCGTCAGCGAAAGCATCATGGAAACGCGCATGCACCCGCGCACCGACTCCAACCAGCATTGCCTCACCTTTACGCTCTCGGTGAGCCCCCGCTGCCGGGTATTCACCTACCGAGATCATCTTGGCAACAATGTCCAGCACTTTGATATCCCTGGCGATCACACCCAGCTTGTCATTATTGCGGAGTCGGTAGTGGAGCAGCAGACCTTGCCGGATGTGCCCCGGTTCCTGTCCCCCGACGCCTGGCGCGCTCTCGATGAGCTGGTCCGCGCCGGCGATTATTGGGAAATGCTCCTGCCCAGCGAGTTCGCGGTCGAAACACCCGCGCTGCTCTTGCTTGCGTCCCAGTTGGAGGTCAAACGCCGCGACGATCCACTGATGCTCGTCCACGAACTCAACGAGCGTCTCTTCCACTATTTCGATTACGTTCCGCGCCATACCCGGGTCGACTCTCCGATCGATGAAGCGATCGTCAGCGGCAAGGGCGTCTGCCAGGACTTCGCCCACACCATGATCGCTCTCCTTCGTCACGTGGGGATCCCGGCCCGTTACGTCTCCGGCTATCTCTATCGCAGCCGTGAAGACCAGGACCGCTCCACTCCCGACGCCACCCACGCCTGGGTCGATGTACTGCTGCCCCATCTGGGCTGGGTTGGCTTTGATCCCACCAACAATCTCGTCGCACACCATCGCCACCTCCGCACCGCCATCGGCCGTGATTACCACGATGTCCCACCCACCCACGGCATCTTCCGCGGTCAGACGGAGAGCGAACTTTACGTGGCCGTTCATGTCGAAGCGGGAGAACAGCCGCCGGCCCTCGATCGCAAGCTTCCGATCCCGGAAGACTGGTCGGTTCTGGTGGAACGCGCTCAGCAGCCTCCCGACCAGAGCTTGCCTCTCCTCGAATTGCAGCAGATGCAGCAGCAGCAGGCCCGACTGTGATGAAGTGGCCCGTCTGTTGGGACAGAACGGCCGAATTCGATGAAAAAAACGTTGAAGCCAGTGACGAAATCATCCAAAATGAATGGCAAGTAAAAAACGGCTTGCCCTCGCATCAGCGGTATTGATCGATCGGTGCCCATCCAGGCAGGCTTTATTTGTCGCGGCTCCCTGAATGATTGAAGACCCCGGGGCCACACGGCTTCTGCGAGCTGGATCTTAGTCGTGCGCGGTTCTTGGTTACCGCATGTTCCTGGCACTTTCAACCCAAGCGGCGGATCACAGCTGCAAATCAGAGTTTTTGGAGGAACCGACGTGAAACGATCCCTTTGGGGATGGATGCTCTCGTGTATCCTTTCCACCACCATTCTGACCCTTGCCCAGACTGCAACTACATCCCTTCGCGGAACCATCAAGGATCCCGGCGGGGCCCTTGTCCCCGGCGCCACAATCAGCATCACCGATAACGATACCGGCAAAGCCTTCAGCACAACCTCCAACACTGCAGGAGCATACCAATTCGCCCAAATCCCCCCGGCTAAGTACACCATCCGAGTCACTGCCGCTGGATTTGGCGCTCAAACCAAGGTCGCGGAACTCCTCGTCAACCAGCCCGCGACCATTGACGTCAACCTGAGTATCGAGGCCAGTACTGTCACCGTCGATGTATCGGCCGTCGCGCAGACCTTGAACACCTCCGACGCTTCGCTCGGCAACTCCGCCGATAACGCGGAAATTCAGGCCATTCCCAGCGAAACGCGGAATGTTCCCGATCTGCTTTCCCTGCAGCCGGGGGTGCTTTACCTGCCATCCGCTACCACCACCGACAGCCGCAGCGGCGCCGTAAACGGCGGCCGGTCCGACCAAGGGAATGTCACTCTTGACGGCGTTGACGACAACGATCAGGTTGGTGGATTCGCATTCAACGGCGTGTTGCGCCAGACCCAGGATTCCATCGAGGAATTCCGTGTGACGACGGGCGGTTCAAATGCCGACGCCGGGCGTTCTTCCGGCGCGCAGATCAGCATGGTCACCAAGTCGGGAAGCAACAAATTTCATGGCGCTGCCTACGAGTATCATCGCCCCACGTTCACCGTGGCCAACGACTGGTTCAATAAGCAAGCCCAGCTCAATAGCGGCCAGCCCAATATTCCCGGCAAGCTGATCCGAAACATCTTTGGTGCGGATGTCGGAGGACCGATTTTTAAAGACAAGCTGTTCTTCTTTGGCAACTACGAAGGGACGCGCCAGGCAGAAAACAAGCAGGTCAACCAGATCTCTCCAACCGCCGCCTACCAGGCTGGCCAGCTTCAGTATCCTGATGCGGACGGCAACACGGTAGTCATTTCGGCAAGTCAGGTTGCCCAATTGGATGCTGGCTGCCAGATTTGCAACACCTCTGATTACCCCTTTGCCCCGGGACCGAATCCCAACGCTCTTACGTACTTCAATTCCATGCCTGCCGCCAACGGAACGACGCTGGGCGATGGACTGAACATGGGATCCTACTCATTCTCGTCGCCCGCTCCGACTTATCTAAACACCAGTATTGCCCGCTTGGATTTCACCCCAAATGCGAAGCATCACCTTTTCGTTCGCGGCAATCTGCAGAAAGACACCATCAATTACACCGAACAGTTTCCCGGACAGGGCCCCTCTGACGTCCTGGTCGACAACAGCAAGGGCATAACCGCCGGAGATACCTGGATGATCGGCCCGTCACTGGTAAACGACATCCGCTACGGTTACGTCCGCCAAGGTTTCAGCGACCGCGGCGTTGGCCAGGGGGATTACGTCGATTTTCGATTCATGGCGCATGCCACCGCGGAAACCCGCACCACCGTCACCAGTGTTCCCGTCAATAACATCGTCGACAACCTCACTTGGGTTAAAGGCAATCACACCATCGGAATCGGTGCCAACTGGCGCCTCATCCATCAGAACCACTCCTCCGATTCCAACTCTTACAACGGCGCAACCACCAATCCTTATTGGCTCAACGGGGATCCTCCGGATCCCGCGGATATCGCACTGCCTGAAGTGAATGGAGGCTTTTCAAACTCCTACGAAATCGCCTATGCCAACCTCGTTGGCACGGTTCCGCAGATCAACAATATCTATCAGTACAAGCTCACCAGCGCGACCGGCGGTACAGCTCTGGCCGATGGCGCATTCGTCGACCGCGCGTTCAAATCCAACGAATACGAGTGGTTCATTCAGGATTCCTGGCGTGTGAAGCCCAACCTGACGATTACTTTCGGTGTCCGCCATACAATCCTGCAGACACCGTGGGAAACCAAGGGCCAGCAGGTAACGCCTACCATTGACACTCACGACTGGTTTCAAAAGCGGGAATCCGCGGCCGAAGCCGGTCAGATTTACGAAGAAGATCTTCAATTCGCTCCCGCCGGGCATTTTTATGGGAAGCCCGGCTTCTGGCCGAAGTCAAAGGATGATTTCGCTCCCCGCTTCGCTCTCGCATACTCGCCCGACACCAAGACCTCCATTCGGCTTGGTGCGGGCATCTACTACGATCACTACGGTCAGGCCCTCGTCAACACCTTCGACCAGAACGGTTCTTTTGGTTTGAGTTCCGCCGTCAGCAATCCCGCCGGCGTTTATGGCATCATAGGCAACGCCAAACATCCGCCTTCACCGCGCTACCTCGATCGCCATACTCTGCCTAACATCCAAGCCGGTGGGGCGGCCAGCGAAATTACGTTCCCCTACTATGCGCCACTCAACAACTTCGCCATTACGTGGGGCCTCGACAACACGCTCAAGACCCCCTATGCCGAAGCCTTCAACCTCTCTGTCCAGCGTCAGACCCGTGGCGGGTTTACCGTCGAGGCCGATTACGTCGGCCGCCTCGGCCGTCACCTGCTCCAGCAACTCGATCTTGCCGAGCCGGTGAACTACCACGATCCGAAAGGCGGCGGCGACTACTTCACGGCCGGCAGCCAGTTGTCTAAGCTGGTGGATGAACATGGCGGCGACGAGACTGCAACCGTGGCTCCCATCCCCTACTTCGAAAATGTCTTCCCCTTCATGGCTGGCATCGACTACGACGGCGAAAGCGCAACCCAAGCCATCTACACCAACGAGTGGGCGCCTTACCGCTATTCGTGGGGGGCTACCACATCCCTTTCCGACATCGACTTTTACTGCTCCTATGGGTGCCCGGACGGATGGGTGTCGCACTTCTGGCAGGACCAGTTCTCGTCGCTCTACTCCCTCTCCAGCATCGGCATGAGCTATTACAACGCCGGCCAGCTTATCGTCCGACACCCGTTCAGCCACGGCGTCCAGTTCGACTTCTCCTACACCTTTTCAAACTCGATCGACTACGGATCTGACACCGAACGCAGCACCGAAAATGGATCAAACTCAACCAACACGGGAGCCTTCAGCGAAATCCTTAATACGTGGAAACCTTCCCTCAATAAAGGGTTTTCTGACTTTGATACCCGCCATTTGATCACCGTCGACTGGGTCTATCTATTGCCCTTCGGCCGCGGAAAAGCGATTGCCGGCAACGCTAATGGCTTGGTTGATGCCTTCATCGGCGGCTGGCAGTGGTCAGGCATCAACCGCTGGTCGAGTGGCTTGCCATGGACGCTGTACGAGCCCGGTTGGACAACCAACTGGGAGCAGGAAAGCTACGGCGTGGTCACCGGCCCAATTAAAATGCACAAGCACCTCGACGCTCAGGGTAACCCGCAGTATTTCGCCGATCCTGATGCCATCAACAATGGCGTCTATACCGGAGGGCCGGTCCGCCTCCCCTATCCCGGAGAAGCTGGTCAGCGCAACAACCTCCGTGGCGATGGTTACTTCGACATCGACTCCGGTTTGTCCAAGGTATGGCAGATTCGCGAGTATGGTGCGCTTAAATTTGCCTGGGAAGTCTACAACGTCACCAACAGCGTCCGCTTCGACCCTGCTTTCATCGGCTCAGGACTCACTGGGGGCAACCTCGGCGTTGCCGGATCGCTCCTCACTGTTCCTCGCCGTATGCAATTCAGCCTCCGTTACGATTTCTGACTCAACTAATTCGCCAACTATAAGCTGGGTGCCCATTCTAACGACGTCGTCAGACGTCGTTAGAGTGGGAGACCACGACGGCATACCAGCCTCAATCCTGACTATCTCCAGCGCACCCCTCAAGGACACGACCTCCAAAGACCCCGTATACTTCGATCACACGGATTCCCCGATTTGCGAAGTCGAGGTCCCGATCCCCATTGGATGCCCTTCCGCTGCTCCTGATTGTTCTCGGCATCTACGTGGTTGCCTACCGCTACTACAGCGCTTTTCTGGCATCGCGCGCTTTCGCGCTGAATGACAGAAACATAACTCCTGCCCACCGATTCAATGATGGTCACAATTACGTCCCCTCGCCGCGCTGGGTTGTCTTCGGACATCACTTCGCGGCCATCGCCGGCGCCGGACCCCTCGTTGGACCCACTCTGGCCGCGCAATTTGGATACGCTCCTGGACTTCTGTGGCTGGTCGCCGGAGCGGTTCTCGCCGGCGCCGTCCACGACATGACCGCCCTCATCGGCTCCATCCGCCACGACGGGCGTTCATTGCCCCACATTGTGCTGCGCGAAGTGGGCCCGGCAACGGGCATCGTGGCCATGCTCGCTGTGGTCATCAACCTCATCATCGCCATGGCCGGACTCGCCATCGTCGTAGTCAATGCCCTCAGCCAGAGTCCCTGGGGCGTCTTCACCATTGGCATGTCGATTCCCATCGCCCTTGTGATGGGCTGGTGGATGTTCCGCAGCGTGCCCGGCCGCGTGCGCGTGCTCGCCCCATCCATTTTCGGCGTCATGGCTCTCGGCCTGGCACTCTTCGCCGGCCGCTGGGTGGCCGGATCCTCCGCTCTTGCACCGCACCTCGTTTTTTCCAACCACGGGATCGTGCTTCTGCTCTGTGCCTATGGCTTTCTCGCCAGCGCGCTTCCCGTATGGATGCTCCTCGAGCCGCGCGATTATCTCTCCACGTACATCAAACTCGGCACTATCGCTGCCCTGGTTGCCGGGGTCCTCTACGTGCACCCCACCCTCCGCTTTCCGGCATTCACCCAATATGTGCACGGCGGCGGGCCCATCATTCCAGGCAAAGTCTTTCCATTCCTCTTCGTCACCATCGCCTGCGGCGCCATCTCCGGTTTTCATTCCCTGGTAGCGTCAGGCACCACGCCCAAGCTCATTGACAAGGAACGCCAGGCGCGCTTTATCGGCTACGGCGCCATGCTCGCCGAATCCCTGGTCGGCGTTCTGGCCCTGATCGCCGCCTGCTCTCTCAACATGGCCGACTACTTCGCCATCAACGTCCCGCCCGCGGCATTTGCAAAGCTGGGCCTCACGCCTGTCCATCTCGCCGAGTTCTCACGCCTCGTAGGCGAACCGCTCGCGGGCCGTACCGGCGGTGCCGTTTCACTGGCCGTCGGCATGGCCCAGATCTTCAGCGGCATCCCAGGCATGGCCGGTCTTACCAGCTACTGGTTTCACTTCGCTATTCTCTTCGAAGCCCTTTTCATCCTCACCACCATCGACGCCGGCACGCGCGTCGCCCGCTATGTTCTGCAGGAACTCATGGGCAAAGTGCACAAGCCCCTCGGCAGCGCCCGCTCGCTACCTTCGAACCTCGCTGCCAGCTGCTTCATCGTTGTGTGTTGGGGATATCTCGTGTGGGGCGGCACGATCTCCACCATCTGGCCGCTGTTCGGCACCGCCAATCAACTCATGGCCGCCATTGCCCTCACCACCATGACCACCTGGCTCGTGAATCACGGCCGCGCCACATACGCATGGTTCACCGCCGTGCCCGCCGCGTTTGTGCTGGTGACCACCATCTCCGCCGCGGTGCTCTCCACTATCAACGTCTTCTGGCCCATGGCCCATCACGCAGGCACTGAAGCCCAGGGCTGGATCGAGATTGCGTTGATGTCACTCTTCGTATTCGGCTCCGGGATCGTCATCGTCTCAACCACGGCCCGGTGCATTCAGACACTGCGCGGCACGCCCCCGCCCTCCGCGGAACCCACTGGGGTCGTTGGCGGGCGCGTCACGCCGCAGCCGGCGGAGCCATATCGCTGCTGCTAAGCTTCGCCAAATTCGCGTCAATCATGATGCGCGTTTCGTCGGGCGCTATTTCATCAGATGATCCGCCGCGGCCGGCAGTCGAGCATCAGCGGGTTTCGTGTCGGCGCCGCCGGCCTTGGCTAGCGGCGCCGTTCGATTCATTACCTCTGCATGATTCAGTGCCGGAATCACCGCGCCGTCGTTCTTCACCAGGATCGAGATCCTGCGATTGGAAGGGTCATAAGGATTGCTCTTCACGCGCAACAACTGGTCGGCGTATCCACGCACTTGTGTGACCTGGTCGCTGCGGACGCCGTCCGCTTGCAGCAATCGTCGCGCCGCGTTGGCCCGATCCGCCGACAACTCCCAGTTGCTGTAATTCGCGTCGCTCGAATACTGCGCGGCATCCGTGTGTCCTTCGATGAGCAGTGCATTGGGCAGCGCCTTTAATTCGCCTGCCAGCAGCGCCAGCAGTTCCTGGCCGCTTGGGCTCAAGCGCGCACTGCCGATTTCATAGAATGTTCCGTTCTTGTCTTCGAGAAGCTCGATCCGCAATCCCTCCGGCGTGATCGTCAGCTCTATCTGTTTCGATAATTGCTGCAGGTCCTTCTTTGATTTGATTCCGTGGTCAATCCTCTCTTTCAATTGCTGCATTGCTGAGGTGGCGGCAGGCGAGATGGTCTCCCCGGTGCCGCTGACAGTGGTGCCTATCAAAGTCGATGTCCCCTTGGGATCATTAAAGTACCCGGCGACAGCCTTCTTAATCTTTTCGCTCGAATTCATCAGCCAGAGCACGATGAAGAGAGACATCATCGCGGTCACGAAATCGGCGTAGGCCACCTTCCATGCGCCCCCATGATGACCTCCGTGGCCGCCCCTTTTCTTGATCACGATGATTGGCTGAGTCTTGCCTGATGAGACCATCCGAACTCCTTCAACACTCGCTTACGCTGCCGCCGCGGTTTCGGCTGTTGCCTGGGTCTTGCAGCGCTTCTCCATCTCATCGAAGCTGGGACGCACGTGCGCTGGAATGGCCCGCCTGCCCATTTCGATCGCGATGATCGGCGCCGATCCCTTCAGAAACGACAGCAGCAGCACCCGCAGCACATGCAAATATCCATTGTGCTCATCGGCCGTCTTGGCCATGTTGGAGCTCAACGGCCCCGCAACCCCGTAGCAGAGCAGGATTCCCAGAAACGTCCCCACCAGGGCCGCCGCCACTTTGTGGCCGATCTCCTCCGGAGGGCCGCCCAGCGCGCCCATCGTGATCACCACGCCCAAAACCGCCGCAACGATGCCCAATCCCGGCAGCGCATCGGCCATCGTGGTCAGAGCGTTCACCGGCTGCGTCGCCTCGTGGTGATGTACCTCCATGTCCAACTCCATCATCTGGTCCATGTCGAAGGGTTCCACGCCCCCGGTGATGGCCATGCGCAGGGTGTCGCACACAAAATCGCGCGCGTGATGGTCATTGAGGAACTCGGGATAGTTTTTGAAGATGGCGCTCTCCGCCGGCTTCTCCACATCCATCTCCACGCTTAGCAACCCCTCTTTCCGCACCTTGTTCAGAAACTGGTACATCATCCTGAGCGTGTTCAGATAACGCTCCTTGCCAAGCTTCGAGCCGCTCATCACTCCCGTCAGTCCAGCCAGAATCCCTTTCAGGATATGAATCGGGTTCGCCACCAACAGAGTGCCCGCCGATGCGCCGGCGATGATCAGCAGCTCCGCTGGTTGCAGCAACACGGCAATATGGCCCTTCTCCATCAGGAAGCCGCCGATCACAGCCGCGAATACAATGACAATGCCTACAATTGCGAACACGGCGGCCTCCCCGCAGCAAGCGTGATCTGGTTTCCGCCCGCCGAAGCGCTGGCAAGCATGGCGCTCTGTGCGCGCTCGAGCACCTGGGCCAGCGTCTCTCCCGTCTCAGCCGTGGCGGTACCCACGCTCACGGTCAGCGAGATGCGATCGCCCCACCAGCGGAAATCCGCGGTCCGCGCCATCCCCGCCAAGCTATGCGCATGGGGGGCAAGCAGTTCTCCCGAGACCTCGTGCGACAGGACCAGAAATTCGTCGTCACCCCAGCGTCCGATCTCTTCGCCGGGGCGCAGACCGTTGGCCAGGGCCCGCTCCACGTTTTCCAGCATGGTTTCGCTGGCCCGGGCCCCGTGCGTCTTGCGCAATTCGCGCGCCTGGTCAACGCATACCCACAGCACGCTCAACGGAACACCTTCGTGAAGGAACGCTTCGAACTCGATGGTCAAACGATCTTCGAGTTCAACTCGGCTCTGCAGCACCTCGGCTCCGCCGCTGGTCTCTCCGTGAGGCAGCGCGGCCAACTGCTCGCCGTGATGAAAAACCGTTGCCATTCCGATGCGCTCGCCCAATCCGTCGCGCAGGATCACGCGACGCGCGATGGCCGGTACATCGTGACCGAGTTTGTGTTGCGCGTGAACCAGCGAACCGCGACCCAGGCGCGGTTCACTGCGCGGTTCCGCGTTCATCCCAGAAACGCGGCACACGGTGAGCGGTTCCAGCCCGTCGGGAATGCGCCGGCCGAGAAGGTCCGCGCCGCAGTACCCCGTCATCATCTCCGCCGCCCGGTTCCAGAACACCACCCGCGCCTCAATATCAAAGAGCGCCAGTCCTTCCGCATACGCGTCCAGCGCAGCCTCTACTAATGCGGCACGATCAGTCATGCGAGCCTCTGTCGGCTTTATCGGCAGCAGGCCCGCTCAACTTGATTGCATGGGAGTCGCTTTTCTATTCGGCTGGCGAGGTCAATGGCTTTGCCGCAGATCACAGGGGAGGTTCGCCCAAGGCAGCCTTTCGGCTTCCTTCAGCGACGGCATGATCTCTTCAGAACAGATGGCCCTCGGGGGCCGTACCGGCCCCCTCGTCAGCCCTTGCCATTCTGTTGACCGGGGCTCAGCATCTCGGTCCCGCTCTTTCGAGGCAGTCTCACAATGAACCGCGTGTTGCCAGGCTTCGATTCCACATCGATCTTGCCACCGAATTTCTGAGTCACAATGCGATGCACAATCTCAAGCCCCAGCCCTGTCCCCGATCCCAAAGGCTTGGTTGTGAAGAAGGCATCGAAAATGCGCGGCAGCGTCTCCGGCGGAATGCCCCCGCCGTGATCTCCGATACACACCACCAGAAAATCCGGTTCGGTCCACGTCGAGATCTCAATCTGCGAATTGGTCGGCGACGCATCGGCTGCGTTGTCGATGAGATTGGTCCACACCTGGCCCAGAGCCGAGCCGCGCGTCGCAATCGTGGAGGGCGAAGCGTTGAAACGCTTCTCCACTGATATCTGCTTGATGCGCAGCTTGTGCCCCAGGATCGTCAGCGTGCTTTGTAGGCTGTCGTGTACATCCAGTTCCCTGGATGGGGATTTCTCGTCGTAGGCGAATTTCTTTACCGCCGACACCAAGTCGGAAATGCGCGAGATGCTCTCCTCAATCGCGCATACCTGCGATACGCTCGAGACGAGGGCCTCCAGCCAGTTCAAAGCGTCAGAGAAAGAACTCGCCTCGAAGAAATCTTTCGCGCAGGCCAGTTCCTGGGGGTCGAAACCGATGTCCACCAGCGCCGGCCCGATCCGATACGCATTTTCGACGCCCGCTTCTGACAGCCATTGCGACATCGCCTCTTCCGCGTCCGCCTGCTGGATGCTGCTCAGCGCCGGCGCGTGGCAACCGCGCATAGTGTGTTCGAGCAGGCCCCGCATGCACTCGAGTTGCTCACCGGTCTTGGGGTGATCGCTGATGCGCAAACTCAACTGCTGCAGCCGCATCAGGTTCTCGCGCAATTGCGAGGCCGCGCGCTTGGCCGCCGAGCCGGGATTATGCAATTCGTGCATCAGGCCGGCCGCCAGCGTACCCAATGAAACCAGCTTCTCGCGATGCAGAGCCTCAACCTGGTACATCTGCATCCGCTGGCCCATGTTCGCCAGCACTGCCTTGCGAACCGACGGGCAGCACGACATCAAAGTCCAGAAGGCTTCCTCGGCGAACCGCAGCAGGACCGAGTCTTCAATCGCCCGAATCATGAACACTGCCTTGGTCTTGCCCATCAGGATCGAAACTTCGCCAAATCCTTCTCCCGCGTGGGCGGTTCCTACCGTGGTGATCGATCCATCGGGTTCCGTTCTCTCCGCATGAACGTTTCCTGACAGCACTAGCCAATAGGACAGCCTTGCATCACCCGGCTGAACCAGAATTGTCCCGGCTTTCGCTTTGACACGTTCCACCTGATCTACGCCGAACAGATCTTCCACTGGGGTTTCGGCAAACAGCCGCGATTGATGCAGGTCTCCGGCGACTTCGCTCAGCGAGATGGTCTCCACCTCGACTTGTTTCGCACTCTCCCCCATTTGTTTTTTTCCAGCCTCCGGAGTCATCTCTCCATCACCTTCTGCCGCCCCCCAGTGGAACTATCGCGAAACGGTTTACTTGTTGAAATCAGGCTACACACATCGGTGCAGCGCTAACCAACCGGCACGGAGCCCCCCGTACTAAGCCGTTTAGAATCCCGCCAGATACTGGTGGACAAATTGAACCGCAATCGATCCTTCGCCCACCGCCGAAGCCACCCGTTTGACCGAGCCATGTCTCACATCGCCGGCCACGAACACTCCGGGGACGCTCGATTCCAGCAGAAACGGCTCCCGGTTTTCCTTCCAATCCCTGGGAAGCTTCCCATCCAGGCGTAGATCTGGCCCGGCAAGGAGAAAACCATTCCCATCCCTCAGCACCGCCGGGGGCAGCCACTCTGTCCGCGGGGCCGCTCCAATGAACACAAACAAAGACGAGGCCATCACTTCCGCCTCGCCCTCTGCGCTGCACAACCGCAAGCGCTCCAAGTGGTCCTCACCAAATGCTTCAAGCACTTGAGAACCAGGTCTCACCACAATATTGGATGTGCGACCAATCTCATCGATTAAGTATTTCGACATGGTGGCCGCAAGAGTCGTGCCCCGAACCAGCATCACCACGCTGCGAGCATACTTTGAAAAATGCAGGGCGGCCTGGCCGGCGGAGTTGGCGCCCCCCACCACGAATACCGCCTCATCCCTGCAGGAAGCCGCCTCCACAAGCGCCGCGCCATAGTAGATGCCCCGCCCCGTCAGCCGATCCCCGCCCGGAATGTCCAGTTTGCGATATTGCACCCCGGGTGCAAGCAGAATGACATGACTTGAAACCTCGCGTCCGTCTCCCAGTTGGATGAACCGGTATGGCCCGTTTACGCGCAGGCCCGTGGCTCGCTGCGTGAGGAACTCCGCCCCGAAGCGGGTTGCCTGAATGTGGGCGCGGCGCCCCATATCGGCCCCGGTGATGCCGGCGGGAAAGCCCAGATAATTCTCAATTTTTGAGGTGGTGCCCGCTTGCCCGCCCGGCGCCTCTGGTTCCACGACCAGCGTTCGCAAGCCCTCACTGGCGCCATACACGGCCGCAGCCAGCCCCGCGGGCCCCGCTCCCACGACGATCAGGTCATAAAACTCCTGGGTCGCCTGGATGCTTAATCCCACCTTGGTGGCCAGACTCTCGGCCTCCGGGTCAACCAGAGAACTGCCGTCCGAAAACAGGACCACCGGCAGTTTGTCCGTCCCCAACTTCCGCTCCTCCAGCAGCTTCAAGGCATCGTCACTGGTGACATCGAACCAGCGGTAGGGAATATGGTTGGAGGACAGAAAACTGCGCACCGTGTGGTCTCGCGGAGACCAGCGATGCCCGATCACTCGAAGGCCCTCAAACGCCGGCCGGTATCCCGCCTTCCAGTCGTCGAGCAGATCGTTCAGTACCGGGTATAGCTTTTCCTCGGGCGGATCCCACGGCTTGTTCAGGTAGTAGTGAATGCGCGCCGTGTTGATGGCCTGAATCGCTGCCTCGGTATCGGCGTAGGCAGTCAGAAGGACGCGCCGGGCCTCGGGATACAGGTCCCTCGAGCGCTCCAGGAATTCAACCCCGGGCATCCCCGGCATCCTTTGATCGCTGAGTAGCAGGGCCACCGGCTCCTCGCGTGTCCTCACCTGAGCCAGGGTGTCCAGGGCAGCCTGGCCGCTCGCCGCGCGCATCACTCTGTATTCAGCTCCATACTGTCTCCGCAGGTCCTGGACCACTGCCTCCAGCACATTTACGTCATCGTCTACCGCCAGTAAGATTGGCCTCGCCATGTTCTCCAGTCTAGGGCCTCCCCGCGCCTGGTCGACGTGTCCTTGCCGCCCTTTGGCACGATTTGGGCTGACGGGAAACCGGTTCCGGCTGGATTCTGGGGCTTTATCCCCCGTTAGTTGCAGAGAAAACGTTGCTTTAGGTGCACCTTTTCGTTTCACTCAAACGCCAAGAAGCGGTAATCTCATTCATAAGAACATTCCCCGAAGTTACGGAGGTTTGGGTAGATCGTTACTGGAGGAATGTCATCCTATTTTCATTGTTGCAATTACGGACACGTGCAGGGTTTTCCCCACTGCTGCCGATAAAGCCCCGAAGGGGCAGAAAGAGTGGCCTAGAGACTAGCTGCGAAATTTGGACAAATGTGACCATGGGCGGCTGTATCGGTCCCTGTGTGACTGCGTGCAAATGTCGGCGAGTGAGGCGCACGAAATGAATAAGATAATTTTGGCCGATTCACAGGCTATTTTCCGGGCGGGCACCGCCAAGGTGCTGGCCATGGACGAAGATTTCCGCATCATCGCGCAGTGCGCCGATCTCGATCGCATGCTGCACGCCATTACCACGTTTCCGGGTGCGATCGTCATCTTTGCCGCGTCGTTGCGTCCGGATATGGGCCGCCTCCGCATCATGCTTGAGACCGCGGGCAGCCGCGCCATCGTGATTGCGGAAAACAGTGAGAGCGCGAGCGCGTATCTGCACCAGGGATTTCGTGGCGTAGTCTTCCGCAATGTGAGCGGAACGGCTCTGGTGGAGTGCGCCCGGCGGGTTGCGGCAGGAGATACTTGGGTTCCTCCGCAGCTGGCCATCGCCGAAGCCCCCGAAGAAGATATGGTGGGAACGCGCGTGCGCGACCGTCTTACTCCCAAGGAGATGCGGATCGTCGCTCTGATTGTCCAGGGCTGCAAGAACCGCGAGATCGCGTTGCGCCTGAAAACGACCGAGCAGGTGATCAAGAATTATCTCCGCTCCATCTATGACAAGACCGGCGTCAGCGATCGGCTCGAACTGGCTTTGTTTACAATCCACCATCGAGTGCTGGCCCAGGCCGCTGCTGAAATGGGCAGCCGTCTGGAGGCAGAAGAACAACAGGCCTCCGCCCCGCCCGCCGTCGTGGCTCAGACTGCTTAGGCCAAGGGCGCGATTTTCCAATCGCGCCCTTCTATTCCAACTAGGGTGGAAGGCTAAACCCCCTTGGGTGACGGACTCGCACCCAGTTTCTCCGCCACGCTCTTGGCCTGCGTGAACAAATACAGGTAGTCGGGTCCGCCCGCCTTCGAGTCCGTTCCGCTCATATTAAAACCTCCGAACGGATGGGCGCCGACCATGGCGCCGGTGCATTTGCGGTTAAGGTATAGGTTGCCGACGTGAAACTCGTGGCGCGCATGGTCCAGCCGGTTGCGGTCGGCGGTATAAAGCGCACCAGTCAGTCCGTATTCGGTGTTATTGGCAACCCTCAGTCCTTCCTCGAAGCTATCTACCTTGATCAATGCCAGGACCGGCCCGAAAATCTCTTCCTGTGCAATCACGGCATTCGGAGTTACATCCGCGATCACCGTCGGCTCCAGGAAGAACCCGCCCTCCGGCGTCGTCACCACGTGTCCTCCTGCGACCAGTCGCCCCTCCTGCTTGCCGGCCTCGATGAAGCTGAGCATCGATTCGAGCGCTGCCTGGTTGATGACCGGGCCCATGGAGCGATTCTCCGTCGGATCGCCGACCGTCAGCTCCGCTACCCGCTCCCGCACCCGCTCCACGAAGATGTCGTAGATGGGCGCTTCGATGATCGCCCGTGAGCAGGCCGAGCACTTCTGACCGCTGAACCCGAAGGCCGCTGCGACCACTCCATTGACGGCCGTATCGACGTCCGCATCCGCACACACCAGGATTGAGTCCTTGCCGCCCATTTCGAGAATCGTGCGTTTGATCCAGATCTGTCCGGACTGGGTTTTGGCGGCCCGCTCATGGATATCTAGGCCGACCGCCTTGGAGCCGGTAAAAGCGATGAAACGGGTCTTCGGATGTTCCACGATTGCATTGCCAAATGTAGCGCCGGAACCAGGGCAGAAATTGACCACACCACCGGACATGCCGGCTTCTTCCAGAACTTCAACAAACTTCGCAGCAATTGTCGGTGAGTCACTGGAGGGCTTGAGGATAACCGTGTTCCCGGTCACGATGGAAGCGGCCGTCATTCCTGCCATGATCGCGAAGGGAAAGTTCCACGGAGGGATGACCGCGCCCACCCCCAGTGGAATATAAAGCAGTTCATTACGTTCACCCGGGTATTGTATCGGTGTCGTTGCACTTGCCAGGCGCAGTGCCTCGCGGGAGTAAAACTCGAGGAAGTCGATTGTTTCGCCCACGTCGGCATCCGCCTCAGCCCAGTTCTTGCCCACCTCGTAGGTCAGCCATGCGCAAAACTCGAACTTCCGCTGCCGGATGATTTCGGCCGCGCCCAGCAGGAGAGAAACTCGCTGGTCGGTGGACACGCGGCTCCAGGTTTCATAGGCGAGAAGCGCGGCGCGCATGGCTTGTTCGGCATGTTCTGCCCCGGCTTTCTGGTGAATCCCGACCACTTGTGCCGGGCGGCCCGGATTGAGCGACCGGATCTTGCCCTCGGTCTTGAACCGTTCGCCGCCAATCACCAGGTCGTATTCGCGGCCCAGTTGGCCGGCCACCTGCTCCAGAGCCGCTCGCATGGCGCGCGCCTGGTCCGGGTGTTTGAAGTCGATAAAGGGTTCGTTCCTGAAGCGGCCCTGCGGGGTGCGGGGCTGAATCGAAGTGGGGAGAGTCACAGTAGCCATAACCCCACGATTGTAGTCGAGTGCCAAAAAAATCGCAGGCACGCGTCAACCGCTTTTCCGTATGTCCCGTCCAAAACAACATTCGCGGTCCTGCAGATTTTCAAAAAGTCGTGAGGTGCCCCCGAAACTAATCCCCTCGGCAAGGGTTGAGATCATGCAACCGGTCCTGGGTCTGCGAACCCGCATATGTTTCGCGCCCGACAGACCCGAATCCGGTGCAGCAGGTGGGTTTGTAGAAGAGGTCAAACCCCGATTTCAATTCATGTGGTGGCGGATTCGGACTCCAGGTCAAGGCACTAAGCCCGATGAGCCGGACTGTGAGAAACAATGATTCGCCGAGTCGCCGGGATCGGATCGTCGTCGGTTCCCTTGTCGCTGGTGGTTTCGCCGATTTCGGTCTTCCGCAAAGGGAAGACGAAGCAAGACGCGCAAGCCATCGATGCCGCACCCCGATCTGCGTTGGTTCTCTCCAGATTCACCGTTGCCTTGGTTCTCCTCCTCTTGCCGGTTGCCGTTCTTTGTGCCCAGGCGCCCCAGCAGCGGCCCCAGGACGAAACCAACGACGACACGCAACCTGGCTCCCAACAATCGCCCCAACCCCAGTACGACCAGTCCCAGGGTTACCCTCAGCAGGGGAATGATTACCCGCAACAGGGTTATCCCCAATCGACCCCCCAGGGATATGATTCGCAGCAATACGGGCAGCAACCCCAATACGGGCAGCAACCCGAATCCAGCCAGATGCAGGGCCTCAATGCAGACCAGTTGGAGCAACTCGTCGCACCCATCGCGCTCTATCCGGATGCGCTTCTGGCCCAGATTCTGGCTGCGTCCACCTACCCCGCCCAGATTTCGACCGCCGACCAGTGGCTGCGGACCATGGGCAATGCGCCGCCGGAGCAGATTGCCGCCGCGGCCAGCGCCCAGACCAGCTGGGATCCAAGCGTGAAGGCTCTGACCGCCTATCCGCAGGTTCTGGACATGTTGAATCAGAACCTGCAATGGGCCACGACTCTGGGCAACGCCTATTACAACCAGCCCCAGGACCTGCTGCAGGTCGTCCAGGTCATGCGGCAGCGGGCCCAGTCCGCCGGCAATCTCCAGACCACACCGCAGCAGCAAGTCGACAACAACCAGGGATACATCGCCGTGGCGCCGGCGAACCCGCAAACGGTCTATGTGCCCACCTACAATCCCTGGGTTGTCTACGGACAGCCGGTTGCGGCCTATCCCGGTTACACCCCGCTTTATGGCATCGGAGCGGTCGTCGGGACGGCGGTTCAGTACGGATTGAGCTTTGCCGTCGGCGCGTTCTTTCACACCCCTTTCGGTCTGCTGAGTTGGGGACTCGATTGGTTCGGGAAGGCGATTCTCTTCAACCACGGTCCGTGGTACTCGCACAGTGTCACGATCGCGGACTGGGGCTTTCCCCACGGCGGCCCGCGCGCCGTTCGGGGCGGCGAGTTTGCCCGGTACGGCGACCGCTATGGCCGGGGCGGATGGAACTCCTACCGGAACGAACAGGGCTTCAATCGCGGGGAGGGCAGATTTCCAGCGGCCCGTTCCGCCCAAGGATTTGAAAACCGTTCCCTGGGCGGATTCAACCGGCAGACGTACCAGGGCCGCGAGTTGGTCGGATCCAGCCGGGGGTATTCAGGCTACGGAAGCCAGACGCACCCGGCCATGCCACAGCAGTACGCGTCCAATCGCATGCCCACGGCGATCGGCCGGCCCCAGCCTTACCAGGGAGTTCCGCAGGGCCTTGGAAACCGGTCGCAAAGCTACGGAAACGGATTTCAGTCTTACGGAGCCCGCCCGCAGCAGTTCTCAGCTTATGGGCAACGGCCGGGGAATGGCCCGATCACGTTCGCTCGCCCGATGGAAAATTACGGCGGCGGGCGCAGCCCGGGATACTCGGCTTCGTCGCCGACTTACCGCGCGCCCACGCCGAGTTTCGGCCACGGATTCGGCCGCCCTCCAGCAAATGCCTTTGCGGGGTCGTATGGACAGCATTCGGGCGGATTCCACTCATTTGGCGGAGGGCACAATCCATCGCCGAGCTTCGGTGGCAGCAGCCGCAGTTTTAGCGGCACTAGCCACAGCTTCGGCGGCGGCAGCCACAGCTTCGGAGGTGGCCACTCCGGCGGAGGCCATTCCAGCGGCGGCGGCCACGGTCACCATCACTAGTCTGGATTTCTCACAAGCTTCGAAGGCTTGAGTCCTGGCTTGACCGAAACGACAGATTTACAGATTTACAGCGTGGGGGGGAGGGGTACCCATACCGGCTCGGCTTATCGTCTGCAAGTAACTGAAGATAATGCATATATTGGCTGCATTATGCAAAATTAAAACGGTCCAGAAGGGCCGGTCTTGGGTTCCTTAAGTGTTCAGAACGAAACCGAATTGCTTCCAGTGCTCCGGGTTCTGCCTGAGGCTGCACTTCGATCCTCTCTTCCACCTCTATTATGGCGAAACCGGCAGAAAGAAAATGCAAAAGCGCGCCGATTGTTTTCCGCAATCAGAAGGCGAGGGCTGCGGGCTGTGAGAATGCGGGCTTGCGAACCTCTATATTCGCCAAGGCTGAAGGCGAGAATCCAGGCTCAGATCCAGGCCCGAATCCCCAGGCCGCAGCATGAACGGGTGGCCACATCGGCGGCCAGGCGCAGGGCCGGCTCAAAATCTTGCAAGCGGGCAAAGTGGAAGCAGAAAGCACCATGCAAAACGTCGCCCGCGCCCAGCGTGTCCACAGCGTCGATCCGAGCTATCTCAATCTCAAATCGATGTCCGCGATCCCATCCCAGGATTGGCTTGGGACCGCGGGTGATTGCGACGTGCGGCACGCCCCGTTCCGCGAACCAGGCGATGGTCGAGTCCGGATCGGACGGCCGGCCCGGAACCAAAAATCGCTCGCTGCAGATAGCGGCGGTGAGCAGCGGCGCAATCTCTTCAGTTCCAGGCTTCCAGCTTCCTCCATCCAGAACCAGCATTGTTCCGGCCTCGCGGCAGGAGGCGAGTATCGTCATGGTCTCGTTGAGATGGAAACCATCGCTGAGTGCCACGGACGGAATCTCCCCCGAAGCCGGGTTCCACGCCGGGCACCGGTTCAATTCAATGGCGAATCGAGGCGGATTCACGATGGTGCGGCTGGCCCGAACTGCATCGAGAAGCACTGTCGTCAGGGGTGTTTGGTACGGGGTGCCGGCTGCCAGATCTATCAGGTAGATCCCGAGCCGTTCGAGTTCCGCGCGAACGAACTCGGCCCATGGACCTTCCCCCACGGCGGTCATCAGCGCTGCCTCGCCGCCCAGGAGGGCATGGGTGATGGCCGCGCTCACAGCCGGACCACCCGGAGCTACTCGCATTTCGCGCGCGAAGACTTTGGTATCCGGGGCGGGGAACTGGTCGAGCGAGTAGACGACGTCCACGGTAGCCCGGCCGACAAACAACGCCAGCGCCTGGTTCACAGGAGAGCGATCCTCGGCGCCATCCTCACCGCGTCTCCGTCAGGGCCTCGGTGTGCTTGCTCATCTTGGCGGTTCGTTCCAGCTTGTCCCAGTTGAATGGCTTGCCATCGATGGCCCGCTTCAGGGTTTTGAACAGCACCACGGAGAACAGCTGGCGATAGGAGAAGCGTTGCAGCCAGATGTGGAACAGGAGCCAGCGGTCACCCTTGTTGGCCGGATGGCTTCGTTCCAGGCTGAAGGCTACCGCCGAAGTGACGAAGTCGATCATCAGGAAAGCGAGAAAGTAGGTCAGCAGTTTCTGGAAGTCGGCCGCGGAGGCTGCCTCGGGGTGGTAGTGCAGATCGATGAAGTAATGAATAATTCCGTACACGAACATGAGATCGATGAACGGAGACACCAGGGGGAGCAGCATCTGGAAGATGAGAATATTGGGCAGCGCGAACAGCCCCATGGCTTTATTGCGCACAAAAGCGGCGCGATGTTTCCAGACCGCCTGCAGGGTACCAAACGACCAGCGGAAGCGTTGACGCATCAACCCCTTGGCATCGATAGGCGCTTCAGTAAAGGCCAGGGAACGGTCCTCATACACAACTTTCAGCCGGTGCTCGAGCAGGCTCATGGTAAGGTCGGCATCTTCGGCCACGGTGTTGATCGGGTACCCGCCGGCGTTCTTGACGGGAAGGGTGCGCCACGCGCCAATGGCGCCGGGAACGACGGTGACCACGTTGAACAGGTTGAGAGCCCGGCGCTCGAAGTTCTGGCTGGTGATGTATTCAAGGGCCTGCCAGCGCGTCCACAAATTGACGCGGTTGCCCACCTTGGCGTTGCCGGCAACCGCGCCTACTTCCGGATCCTCGAAATGCGGAATGAGTTTCGAGATGGCATCGGTGGCGATGACCGTATCGGCGTCGATACCCACGTAGATGTCCTCTTCGATGCGGTCGAGAGCGTAATTCAGTGCCGCGGCCTTGCCGCCATTCGGTTTCTCCAGCACCTGGACACGCCCGGCGCGGATTTCTTCGCGATAGGCCTCGCGCGCCACTTCCGCGGTGCGATCCGAGGAGCCATCGTCGATCACGATCACATGCAGGTTGGCATAGTCGGAGTTCAAGACCGAGCGAATGGTACGGACGATCACTTTCTCTTCGTTGTAGGACGGAATCAGCACCGCCACGCGGGGATTGAATCCCGGGGAAGCCTCGCGGTGCGGCCGGCGCAGGCGGTCGATGATCGCCAGAATACCCACCAGGATGAGCCGTGCGCTCATGAGGATGTCCCCCACGAAGAACACGATCACTATGAAGTTGAAGATCATCGACAGGGCCGAAAACGCCAGCGAATCCGGCAGCGCCCGCATCCTCTGCCAGAACGTCAGCCGCGGCATAACGTCGGCGGTCGTCTTCCCCATCAGCGCCGAAACCTGCACGATGGAGTAGCCGTGCTCCCGCAGCGTGTCGATCAGGACCGGCAGCGCGGCGATGGTTACGGAGCGATCGCCCCCGCCATCATGCATCAGGATGATCGAGCCGCGGAACTGGGGCCGCGTCTTCATCCGGTTCAACTGGTCGAGGATGGATTGCGCAATTTCGGCCGGGCTTTTGCGGATACGCTCGTCCCAGTCGTCCGTATCCAGCTTGTTGCCGACAATGGTCAGCCCGTCCTGTTGTATGCGATACACCGGCGCGGCCTGGTCGTCGGTGTCGGGCTCCTCGTCGATGTCGTACGGAGGCCGGAAATAAAGCGGCTGGACGCCCAGCTTGCTTTCAAAGAGACGCTCGGTAAGGTCGACTTCGAGATCAAGCTGGCGAGGCGAGATTTCGCTGATGTCGGGATGGGTGTAGGTGTGATTACCGATCTCGTGGCCCTCGCGCACGATGCGCTGCATGAGCCCGATGTTCTGCTGGGCCTCCTCGCCGATCAGCATGAAGGTGGCATGCGCGCCCTTCTGCTTGAGGATGTCGAGGATCCGCGGCGTCCACTTGGGGTCGGGTCCGTCGTCGAAGGAGATCGCTACCTGGTTGGGCTGGTAGCCATACTGCTGGACGGTGTAGGTGGTCGGATACACGTCCATGTGCTCGTCGACGATGAGCTTTTTGCGCGGGTCGGTTTCGTCGCTATCGACTTCAACTGTCCGTTTGCCGGGCTTGGGAAGGCCGGTGACGCGGATGATCTCGCCATCCCCTTCGGTGTCGATGTCGTGGCCGGGCTGCACGGTTCCCAACGCGTTCAGCGAATCGGGACTACTGGGCTTGTCCCAGATATTCCAGAGCGAGCTGTCCTCCTCGCCTAGTCTCCACAGTGCGAAGGTCTGCAGGCCGAGGGAGCGGGCGGCGCGCAATTGATTCAGGGCGGTCACGGCGTCGAGGAACCAAACCACGTGGCGCTGGTTCTTGTCTTCGTCGATGTACTCGAAGTGGGGGTTGAGGGTGTTGTAGTCGAGATCGAGATCGGCATCGGCATCGGCGGCGCGCTCCCAGGCCTCGGAGACGTGATCCAACTCCTCGGTGTCGATCACGCGCGGTTTGGGATGACGGCGATCCTTGGGATCGGGAATCGACATCGTCCAGTCATAGCCAAAATTGCCAATGGCGCAGATCAGCTTTTCCTTGGGCACCGATTTCAAGACCCGGGTCAGGTTGGCGATGAACCAGTCCTGCGCGGCGACGGGACCCGGCTCGCTCTCCACCTCGTGCTGGTCGTAATTCATGAGCACGACCCAGTCGCAGTTGGCCGCGATCTGCTTCAGGTAGTCGTCTTCTGCTCCGGCGCCCACGTTCACGATCAGGCGCAGATTGCGCGGACGCAGGTCGCTGTAGAGTTCGCGGATGAAGGTGAGGTAGGCGGGGTAGGACGAGTCGTCCAGATTCTCGAAGTCCAGCGAAAGGCCGCGATAGGCCGGAAACGCGGTGAAGAAATGAACCAGCTGGGCTCGAAGATGCGCTCGCTTGCCCTCATCCGCGAGCATGGCCCCCACGCCCCCGTCCCATATCCCGGTCTTGGAGTTGTAGTTGTTCAGCTGGGGAAAGATTTCAGTGTCTTCCTTGGTGGCCAGGATGACGTTCTTGATCTTGTTCAGGTCGTCGGGATCGTGGACGGTATTGCCGTCGATGACCGGGTACTCGCGAATGGTGCTATTGCTGCTGATCGCCACCAGGGCTCCCGCGGCATTCACGTGCAGCCACTGGGGAAAAAGCATGTCGATCTGGTGCACATGCTCCTTGAACGAGGAGTAGCTGGTGGGATCGTCGGGAACGTAATAGGCGGCGCGCAATCCTTCGCCGGTATTGAGGGGAATATCCGACGGCCTGCGGTCGGTCTTGCGTCGAGCCGGCTGAGGGGGGCGATTTCCGTGCAGCAGCGGAGTGCGGTCGCTGATGGGTTTGTAGTTGTGCTTGGGGATCGGAAGAAAGATTCCGGTCAGCCGTTCACCGCGCAGGGTATTGAAGATGAAGCCCACTACGACCAGGGTCGTGAGCACGGCGACGGTGTCGATAATCCGCCGTAGCCGCTTCCATCGTTTGCGCTGGGGATCGAAGAATATCTGCTTGTCGGGCATAGCCTGTCGAGTGTTGAGAGCTTTTCCCGAAACGTGCAGTCCTTCGGGTACAAGGATCAAAGTGACTGTTTCTAAATGATAAAGCCTGCGGCTGTCCGCTACGTAGTGGCGCTGCGGAGAGCCGGGGAATAAGGCCAAAACAGGGTCGGCGTACTACCCTGTACAGTACGAATCGTATGGAAGCTTACCGCCTGAGTCAATCGCGCGTCCCGGTGTCCGTTTGGGCTTCGACGCGCGCGCGAATTTCCGCAGGCCTCGCCCTTCTGGCTGGCGGAGGGCTGCGGCTATGGATGCTGCTGAAGTTCTTCGAGGCAAACGGAGATTCGCGGCTGTACGGCGGCATGGCGAAGAATCTGCTTCTCCATGGGAGTTATGCCCTCACCGATGGCGGCGGCACGCTGCACCCGACCCTGATTCGGCTGCCGGGGTACCCGCTCTACCTGGCCGCCTGCTTCCAGCTCTTCGACATGGAGAACTACTACTGGGCCGCCTGCGTTCAGATCGCGCTGGAACTCGTGGGCTGCGTGCTTCTGGCACTGTTTGTGCACCGCATCGTGCCCCCGGCATCCAAAGCGAGTGCGGCGCAGGCCACGCTGTGGCTGGCGATTCTGTGCCCATTCACCGCGGTCTATGCCGTCGAGCCGCTGACGGAATCGCTGACCTTGTTTTGCATAGCTCTGGCACTTTGGTCGGCGGCCCGATTTCAGGATCGGCCGGCCTGGGGGAGCGCCCTGGCGTTTACCTTTGCCGTTACCTACGCCGCATTGCTTCGCCCCGACGGCGTCCTGGTGGGCGTTGCTCTTGTTCCGGCGTTGGGCGCCGCGGCTTCGCGCCACCTTCGAATGGCGGCAATCTGCCTGCTGCTGGCCCTCGCCCCATTTGCGGCCTGGACGTGGCGCAACTGGCAGGTGTTTCGCGTTGTGGAACCTCTGGCGCCTCGCTACGCAACCGACCCCGGCGAAGATACCAATCCGGGGTTCCAGCGCTGGGTGAAAACCTGGAGCCTCGATTTTGTTTCCACCTACCAGGTCTATTGGAATATTCCTGGGGGGACGATGGATATCGCCGTGCTGCCCGGACGGGCTTTTGACTCGCGGGAGCAACGAGATCAGACGGCCGCGCTGGCCGCGGATTATGAAGCCAATGGGGAGGAACTGTCCCCGGAACTGGACGAACGGTTCGCGCAACTGGCCGTGGCCCGCATCGAAGCCCATCCCTTCCGTTACTACGTGGCCCTGCCCCTGGGTAGAGTGGCCGATATGTGGCTGCGCCCGCGGGTGGAGAATCTGCCCATCGACCTCGACTGGTGGGTCTACGAACATCACCACGTCGAAACCCGGTTCAGCTGGTCTTATGCCGGCTTGAATGCGCTCTATCTAGTATTGGCCATCGCAGGATTCTGCCTTCGACCCCGCCTGTGGGTGGCGATGCTGGCGTATCTTCTGCTGCGGAGCGCCTTGCTGGCCACCATCGAAGCACCCGAGGCCCGCTATACGCTGGAGGGCTTCCCGATTCTGTTTGCACTGGGCGGAATCGCGATTGGGTGGATGTTTCGCAAACGCACAATTACCGGTTGATGTATTGAGTTTTGCTGTCGGTCTTGAACGTAAAGGCGTCGCCGGGCAAAGGAGTGTTCAACCGGATGTTGAAGTAGACCGAGACGCGGTATTGGCCGGGGCCCTCGTCGAAAACCTGCTTGAGACTGACGCCGCGATCGGTATCCATCCACACCGTGACCTTGGGCAGATTCTTTTTCACGTCCGGATCCTTGGCGACAAGTTCGAGCTTGTCGGTCTTCACGCCGTCGAGCGTCTCGGGCCCGTCGTAGGTAATGTTCCACTTTTCGGCCAGGGCTTTGCCGCTGGCGCCAAAGCCGAGCATGAGGTAGCTTTCGAACTTGCTGGCCCGGGCGAAAGTAGTCACCTGGTCGAGATTGCCGCCCTCCCATAGCTTGAAAACACCCTTGGAATAGGTATAGATCTTGGGGACCGGCTTGCTGTTGACTTCTTTGATATGCGCGGCCATCTGGAACGAATTGCCGATGCGCTCGAAGTAGATGGTGCCTTTCTGCTCGTCCTTGTCGGGAATGGGATCGGTCTGAATCGAATCGAACTGGAAGTCGGCGGTGGTGGACTTGAACCGCTCCGCGGCCGCGTCAAGCTTCGCCAAAACGGTCTGGAGATCGTCGGCTGCAAACGCTGCCCGGGCCGGCGCCACAAGAACGCCTGCCAATAAGAAAAGAAAAATCCTTGCCATGCGCATACGTCGGATGTCTGTCATCCTTCCTGGGGTTGGACGCGAGAAAGCGGGGAATGGAAACCTCGTGATGATTAGGGCGCGTGTACAGGCCCTACCGATGGGCCCAGATCTTCCACGCCACAGGATTGCCATTGGGATCGCGAGAGAGCTCCCACCGCACTACGGAAATCGAATCGCCCAGAACCGGCTCCATGGCTTTTTTGAGGGCCTTTTTGATTACGGCGTCGGGGCTGGCGGACGGAACATTCACATCAGAAGCCTGGACGGTGACGATGAGCCCGTTGGCCCCGTCGCCTGTCACCATCACTGGCTGGGTGTTGGAGTCGGTGCTGGTCGGCTTGTCTCCGTAGTCCCACAGGTGAGGGGTGACAAAAATGAAGGCCAGGATGAGCGTGACCATGATGTCGTACTGGAAACTGCCTCTCGGCGACGTCCAGTAGAAGTAGCTCTTCAAGACTTGCTTGATGGTTCGACGGGCGGCGGGCAGGGCTTCGGGGTTTAAAACTGGCGCGGCGGAAGTGCCGGGCCGGACGCTGCCGGGACCTGGCTGCAGCCCGGTTATCTCCCCCTGCCGCATCAATCGGGTCCCGAGCGGGGGCTGCAGGCCCTGGGGCGTGTTTTCCGGAATTCTCATTACAGGGCCATCCTTCTTGAACCTTCTAACCCCTCAGATTCCCATTTGCCGCGCGGGATTCTTCTCGAAATCTTTCGAGCCGGCGATTTGCCTGTTCTCGTGAAATGAATCCCAGCAGCTCCTCGGGGAAACTGGGCGTCAACGCGTGATCCTTTCGAGTCCGCCCATATATGAGCGTAACGCTTCCGGTATGAGAACGGAACCGTCGGCCTTCTGATAGTTTTCGAGAACGGCGAGCCAGGTTCGCCCGACCGCCAGGCCGCTGCCGTTGATCGTGTGAACGAACTCGCTCTTGGCTTTTGGGCCCGCCGGCTTGTAGCGGATGTTGGCGCGCCTCGCCTGGAAGGCTTCGAAATTGGAGCAGGAGGAGATCTCCCGATATAGCTGCTGGCCGGGTAGCCACACTTCCAGGTCGAATGTCTTGGCAGATGAGAACCCGGTATCGCCGGCGCAGAGCAGGACTCGCCGATACGGCAACTCCAAAGCCTCCAGAATCTCCTCCGCGTCGCGGGTGAGGCGCTCGTGCTGGGCATTGGACTCTTCGGGCTTGACGAATTTGACCAGTTCCACCTTCTGGAACTGATGCTGGCGGATAATGCCGCGCGTGTCCTTACCCGCCGCGCCGGCTTCGGCGCGAAAACAAGGCGTGTAGGCCGTGAGCGAAATCGGCAGGCGCGCCTCGTCCAGGGTCTCGTCGCGATAGAGGTTGGTCACGGGCACTTCGGCCGTGGGGATGAGCCAGTGATCGTTGTCCTTGTATTCTCCGCGCGCTGCCGCATCCGCGTCGGCATCGGAGCAGCGAAACAGGTCTTCGGCAAACTTGGGCAAATTGCCGGTGCCGTACAGGCTCTTGCTGTTCACCATGAACGGCGGCAGCACCTCGGTATACCCATGCTTCTGAGTATGCAAGTCGAGCATGAAGCCGATCAGCGCCCGCTCCAGCCGGGCCCCGGCGCCCATATAAACGGCAAAGCGCGCCCCGCTGAGCTTGGCTGCGCGTTCGAGGTCCAGGATGCCGAGCGATTCGCCGAGTTCCCAGTGCGGCTTCGGCTCAAAATCAAACGAGGGCTTCTCGCCCCAGGTCTTGACAGTGACATTGTCTGCTTCCGACTGGCCGGCGGGAACTTCATCCCGGGTCAAATTGGGGATGCGCGCCATCGAGAGGCGCATCTCGTCATCGAGTGCGGCCGCAGTCCTGTCGAGGTCGTCGAGCTTCTCCTTGAGTGCGCGGGTTTCGTCCATCAACGCGGTCGCATCTTGCCCCGCTCTTTTCAGCGCGCCCACCTGCTGACTCAATTCATTGCGCCGGGCCTTGAGCGTCTCTGCCTGGGTGATGGCCTCGCGGCGCCGCTGGTCGAGGGAGCGAAAGTCGCCCAGCAGGACGGCCGGGTCGGCGGCGCGCGCACGCAGCTTTTCTTCCACCGTTTCCAGGTTGCCCCGGACAAATTGCAAATCCAGCATGGCTCTAGTCAGTTTACAGGACGAAAAGGGAGCTTCCGGCCGTGCCCTCGTCTAGCCGCCGAACGAACTTGCAAAGGCAACCTCAGCGCCGAACCCGTCCTCAAACTTTCGGGACGCCGGGCCGGCTAGTTTGCCGGCTGGATGTTCAGAACGAGACCCAGGGCAGCTTACTCCACTCTGGGGTGGTCCATCCGGGAGAGTGGCGTGGGGTTTTCGCGATTTCCCTCACCTGCCGGCGGCGAAGGAGAATCGCAATGGCAGCCGCCGGACGCTCGCCCTTGTTCCAACTCCAACCCATACAAGAACGAGGAACTATGCCATCGAAAGATCTGATTGAAGCGGAAAGTGCTCTGCGCACGGTAATTGAAACCCTGATCGACGGCCAGGAAGGATTCCACAAAATCGGCGAAGCCCTCGAGGATGAAAGCCTAAAGCGCTATTTCCTTGCCGAGTCGCTGACCCGGGCCGAGTTTCGGGGCGAACTCGAGAACATCCTTCACCAGGAAGGCGTAAGCGACATCAACGAAACCGGCAGCGCCGCCGGAGCCTTTGTTCGCGCATGGACCAGCCTCAAGACGACCCTCGGCGCGGGCGCCGGCACACTGCTTGAAACCGCGGTCGAAGCCGAAGACGCCGCAAAGCAGGCCTACGCCGATGCCCTGGACAAGTTCCTGCCCGCTCCCATCCGCGAAGTCCTGATCCGACAGGCGGCGCACGTCGGGACAACCCACGATTACATAAAGGTGGCGCACGAAGCGCGTCGATAGGAAGAGGAAGTACCTTACTGGCGCGACAGGATTTGAACTGCAATTGCGATGTATCGGGAATGCTCCGCTATCCGACCAAGGGCAAAAAACGCCGGATCTGCTGATCGTAGAATTCGATCCGGCCGGTGAGAATGTCGTAGTACCACCCATGAACGCAGATCTCCCCGTGGGCCAGAGCCCGCGCCACCGCCGGCTGCGCCTTCAGGTTTAATAGCTGCGCCACCACGTTGCCCCGGATCAGAGCGGCCAGCTCGGCATGCTCTCCATCGGCCGGGTTGATGGGCTGGCGATGGCTGAAAGCGGCCTCGACATGATGCAGCCAGCGGCTGGCCTTGGGCAGGTTCTGCAGATTCTTGCGATCCAGCGCCGCCTTCATGGCGCCGCAATCGGAGTGCCCGCACAGGATCGCGTGCTTCACCTTCAGCACTTCGACCGCGTACTCGATCGTCGCCGTCACCCCGTCCACATCGGTGCCGGTGAGGGGCACTACGTTTCCGGCGTTGCGGGTGATAAACAGATCGCCCGGCCCGGTGCCCAGAATCAGGTCCGGCACAATTCGCGAATCGGAACACGTGATGAAAAGCCACTCCGGCGCCTGGCTCTCCGCCAGCAGCCGGAACTGGCCGCGCCGGGCCGGAAATACCTCGCTCAGGAAATGCTTGTGCCCCTCAATCAGCCGATCCATGCCAACCTGCTCCACGGTCAGGCTCATAGTCACCCCCGCGCAGACTCTACAGTCTCAGCACCAGCGTAACCTAAAAGATCGCCCAGCATCGTCCCCGCTGCTGTTACCTTGATTTGCAAAGTCCTCTCCTCGAAAGGGGATCTGCCTGTGAAGAAACCTGTTTGGGCCATTTATTTACTGATCGCATTTCCCCTGGCGTCCGGACTGGCCGCTCAAACCGTCGAAACAATCGACCCCGCTCTTCGCGCCCGCATCGATCAGATCGCCGCCCAGGTCATGGAGCAGCACGGCGCTCCATCTGCATCAATTGCCGTCGTGAGGGGCGGCAAACTGGCATACACCCACGCTTACGGGAACGCACATCTCGATCCCGACCTGGCCGCGACTCCGGCTATGCGTTATGCCATTGGCTCCATTTCAAAACAATTTACTGCGGCCGCCATCCTTATCCTCCAGGAGCAAGGAAAGCTCTCACTCGACGACCCCGTGGGCAAATATGTTCCCGGCCTTACGCGCGGAAATGACGTCACGATCTGGCAGATTCTTTCGCACACCTCCGGCTACCAGGACTACTGGCCCGAGGATTACCTGATGACCCCGATGATGAAACCGGAGACCGCGCAGCAGATCGTCGATACCTGGGCAAAGAAGCCGCTTGACTTCGAGCCCGGGACGCAATGGCAGTACTCCAACACCAACTACGTGATCGCCGGCATGATCGTGGAGAAGGTGAGCGGCCAAAAGCTGATGGAATTTCTCGGCGAGCACATTTTTCATCCCCTGGGCATGAAGTCGGTGTGGGACTACGATGAGGAAAAGCTGACCCACCCCGACGCCGCGCCTTACATTCGCTACGCCCTTGGTCCGCTGCGGCTCGCGCCTGAAGAGGGCCGCGGCTGGATGTTTGCCGCCGGCGAACTGGCGATGACCGCTCACGATCTTGCCCTGTGGGACGAAAGCATGCTCGCCCAGACGGTGCTGAAGCCCGAAAGCTACAAACAGATGTTTGCTGAAGTCAAGCTGAAAGACGGCAAGGGGACGCACTATGGCCTCGGTGTCGGCCTCGGCGAAGACAACGGCCACCGCGCTATTGAGCACTCCGGCGAGGTTACCGGTTTTGTGGCGCAGAACTCCGTGCTGCCCGATGATGGAGTGGCCGTGGCGGTGCTTACCAATCACATGGCCAGCGGCGCCGGTCAGATTGCACGGTTGATTGCAGCGGCCGTGGCGGGGAACGCAAAAGAGACACCCGTCGAGAAGCAGGCGCTCGCGATCTATCGTGATCTGCAAAACGGCCATATTGACCGGACCCTACTGGCTCCGAACCTCAACGATTATTTCGATGCCCGGGCAATGGCGGATTTCCGCGACAGCCTTGGTCCGCTCGGCGAGTCCCTGACGTTTCGCCAGGAGCACGAAGAACTTCGCGGGGGCATGACCTTCCGGTCGTTCCGGATTGTCTATCCCCGGCGCAGTCTGAGACTGACGACTTACACCTATCCCGACGGCAAGCTGGAGCAGTATCTTGTGGAACCGGCGGATTGACCACCGCAAGTGGGCTAAATCGCGGGGAACAGGCCCAACCCGCCACACGATACACTTGAACCTGACCTATGTTTGAGAACCTCACCGAAAAACTCCAGCGTGCCTTCAAAAACCTGCGCGGCCAGGGCACTCTGAGCGAAGAAAACATCGCCGAGGCCCTGCGCGAAATCCGCGTCGCCCTGCTCGAGGCCGATGTCAACCTCAACGTAGCCCGGGACCTGATCGAACACATCCGCGTCAAGGCTCTCGGCACCGAAGTCATGACCGCGCTCTCGCCTACCGAGCAGGTAATCAAGGTGGTCCGCGACGAGTTGATTGAATTGCTTGGCAGGGATACTGCCCGCTTCAAGTTCGCTTCGCAGCCTCCGACCGTCATCCTGATGGCCGGCCTGCAAGGCTCCGGCAAGACCACCACCACTGGAAAGCTTGGCGCCTGGCTCAAGAAGGGCGGCCACCGGCCTATGCTCGTTTCCGTCGACGTCTACCGGCCGGCCGCCCGCGAGCAACTCAAAGTGGTGGCCAAATCCATCGACGCCAAGATCTATGAGGGCGATCTCAAGGGCGAGGCACCCGGCTCGGCGCTGGTTGAACGGCTCGCTTCTGAAGCCCGCCGCGAAGCACGCAACTTCGGGTTCGACACGCTCATCGTCGACACCGCCGGCCGCCTGCACATCGATGAAGAGCTGATGACAGAGATGGAGCGGCTGAAGAAGCTGCTCAACCCGCAGGAAATCCTCTTCGTTGCCGACGCCATGACCGGCCAGGACGCGGTCAACTCCGCGCAGGATTTTCACAAGCGGCTCGGCCTCACCGGCGTGGTCCTGACCAAAATGGACGGCGATGCCCGCGGCGGCGCGGCGCTCTCCATCCGCCACGTCACGGGCCAGCCCATCAAGTTCATCGGCACCGGCGAAAAACCGGACGCCTTCGAGCCCTTCCACCCCGACCGCATCGTCGGCCGCATCCTGGGCATGGGCGACATGATGTCGCTCATCGAGAAGGCCGAAGCCACGCTGGACCGCAAAAAGTCAGAGGACTTCGCCAAGAAAGCGCTGCTTGGCGACGGCTTCACGCTCGAAGACTTCCGCGACCAGTTGAAGCAGATCAAGAAGCTCGGCTCGATGGAGTCGATTCTCAAGATGCTCCCGTCGGTCGGCCCCTTCGCCGGCATGCAGCAGGCCGCGCAGGGCGTCGATGAAAAGCAGTTCGTGCGCCTCGAGGCCATCATCAACTCGATGACGCCGAAAGAACGCCGCAACCACGAGATCATTTCCGGCACGCGCCGCAAGCGCATCGCCGCCGGCTCCGGCACCACCGTGCAGGATGTAAATCAGCTTCTGCGCCAGTACGCGCAGATGAGCAAGATGTTCAAGCAGATGGGCAAAGGCGGCATGGCCAAGCAGATGATGCGCGGTGGTATGGGCGCGCTGGGCATGGGTGGTAAACAGAAATTCGGGCGGTAACGATGAACGCAAGAACGACAGCCCTCCAGGACCAACTCGACGAAATCACTGCCAACACACGCCACCTCGTGCAACCGGAACGCCTGGCTGTCGGTGAGCGCGCCGTCGCTGAGCTCTTCGCCGCCGGCATCGAGGACCGCATCCTGCCCGTCGGCGCACAGGCTCCCGCATTTGCTCTGAGGGACGCAAACAGCAAGATGGTGCGCAGCGAAGACATGCTCTCCCTGGGCCCGCTGGTCATCAAGTTCTTTCGCGGGCGCTGGTGCCCGTACTGCATGACGGAGCTCGAGACCTGGCGCGACTTGTACGGAAGGATTCGCGAACGGGGCGCGCTGATGGTCGCGATCGGCCCTCAGACCGGGCGCCAGAGCGACTTCATGGCCGGGCAGCACGGACTTCCTTTCCCGGTGCTCTTCGATTCCGGCAACAACGTGGCGGAGCAGTTCGGACTCGTCTACAACATTCCCGACTACCTCCGCACCTACTACCGCTCCATCCTGGTGAACATTCCCTTCGTCAACGGCGATGACAGCTGGCGCTTACCTTTGCCGGCCACCTACGTGATCGCAAAAGACCGCAAGGTCGTTCTCGCCGAGGCGCATGCCGATTTCCGCGTGCGGCCGGAGCCCGAGGAAGCGCTGCGTGCGCTCCATATCCGAGGCCTCTGACGTAGCTTTCTATCCAATCGTTTTCGCCCGTCTGGATTTTACAGTTTTACAGGGCCACGGGGGGAGGGGTACCATCCCGGCTCGATTTATCCCTGTAAGTTACTGAAGATGATGCGCATATGGGCGCCATCCCGCAAATTTAAACGGTCCTAAAGGGCCGTTTTAGGCTTCCTGAAGTGTTCAGAACGAAACCGAATGGCTTTTGGTCCTTGGGGTTCTGCTTGAGGCTGCACTTCGATCGTCTGTTCCATCTCTATTTTGACAAAACCGGTAGAAAGAAAATGCAAAGCGTGGGCATTCTTTGCGCAGTCATTGAAGAGGAGGGGGCGGGCTGGGAGAAGTGCGGACCAGGCGGTGTCTGATGAATCGAGCGGGGTTCCGAGAACCGACAGAAACCGCAGCAGGGCCTAAAGGCCGATCCTTTGTGGGTTTGCGGCACGGCTGAAGCCGTGCCCTGATACAAAACGATTCAATCGCGATTCGTCAGACACTGCCTAGCGCATGGACTAGCACAGTTTCGGCTTGAGCCCGTACGACTCCGCGCAGCAGGAAGACTTTGCTGCGCGACAACTCGCCGGATATAAGCGCGACGTTGGTCCGCGACACCGCGAAGAAACCGGCGAGGAACGCGATCAGCGCTTCATTCGCGCGCCCTTCAAAGGGCGGGTCCTGCACTGCGATCTTTAACTGGGCAGTAGCGCCTTCGCCATAGACGCCGATGATGGCCGTCTTTTTCGCGCCGGGCTGCGCGCGCACGGCGAGCGTGACTCCGTCTGCGGTTTGGCGCATCATGTAGGCTCGGCTTGGTTCAAGTGATCCGTTACCTGCTTGCTGCGGGGGCCAAACAGGGCTGTCCCGATGCGGATACGCGTCGCGCCTTCTTCAACGGCGACGGGAAAATCGCCGCTCATGCCCATCGACAGCACGTCGAGAGCCAGCCGGGGGTGCGAGGCCGCCCAGCGGTCGCGCCACTGGCGCAGGCTGCGGAAGCATGCCCGCGTCACATCTTCCGCCACGCCCCAGGGCGCGATTGTCATCAGCCCGCGCGTGTCGAGGTGCGCCAGGTCAGGCAGGCGCTCCAGCAATTGCGCCGCTTCGTCGGACTCAGGTTCCACGCCTGACTTGGTATCTTCCGGGCTCAGCTTCACTTCGATCAGCACTGGCAGGCGTTTACTGAGCCTGCCAGCGGCTTCGTTCAGCCGTTCGGCCAGCCGCACCGAATCGAGCGAATCGACGCCGTCAAACAACTCCACGGCGCGGCTTGCCTTGTTCGATTGGAGGTGACCGATGAGATGAATGCGGATCGCCGGGTCGGCAGCCGCAACGCTCCCGGCAGCGTCGAGCGCGGCCAGATCATGAGCCTTGGCGGCAAATTCCTGCACCCGGTTTTCGCCAAAGAGCCGCAGGCCCAGGGCCGCCGCACAAGCGATGGTTGCGGCGGGGTAGGTCTTCGAGACCGCCATCATCTCCACGTCGCTGCGCGACCGCCCGCCGCGCCGGCAGGCCTCGGCGATCGCTGCTTCCAGCTTTTCGAGATTCTCGTTCAGTTGATTCAAGGCCGGTCTCCGGTAAGATCAGCGACGCCAGGCGCCACTGCGCCGGCTTTGCCAATGCGATTCCTCGCTGTGTCGAGCGGCCCGGTAATTGGCATGTGCTCGGTCGCCCTGCCCAGCCCAAAGCGGGGCATGTTGACGTAGATGCACTCATACTGGCCCCGGCCCACCATGTAGGTTTCGTGCCAAATGCCGACAGAACCGTCCGCGCCGATGCGACGGTTGAACTCCGCCCATGCGGGCAGGTGCTCGGCGTTGCGAGCGTGCGCGTATGCATGCAGATGCTCGAAGCTACGCCAGTACTGCACCACGCCCACGCCCTGCCAGTACATGAAGAATTGTGCATGCAACAGCCCAAGCTCTGGATTGCGCTTGAGTTCGGCGATCATGGGCGGCATGGCTGCCGCTACCCGCGTCCAGCGACGCAGGGCGAAAAGCCGGTTGACGCGCATGCCGATCAGGAAGACGACAAACGGCTCTTCGATTTGCGCGGTATAGCGGCCCGGAAAGATCGATGCCATACCCATCATCTTCCTTGCATCAATGCCCGTGTTCCTCGAGGTATTTTTCCACTTCGAGGGCGGCCATGCAGCCGGTTCCGGCCGCAGTGATCGCCTGGCGATAGCGCCGGTCCTGCACGTCGCCGCAGGCGTAGACGCCGGGTACCACCACGCCGTCGCGGGTAGTGAAGACGTTGTTCTGGGTGCGGATGTAGCCCTCGCCGTCGAGATCGATCTGGCCGGCAAACATGCGCGCGTTGGGGTCGTGGCCAATGCCCAGGAACATCCCGCTCACCGGGAGCGTGGACTGGATGCCTGTTTTTATGTCGCGCAGGCGCACACCTTTGACTTCGTTGTGTTCGACGCCAAGGACTTCTTCGACCACCGTGTTGGTGCGCAGCTCAATGTTGGGGTGAGCCATAGCGCGCTCCAGCATGATTTTGCTGGCGCGGAAGCTCTCGCGGCGGTGCAGGACCGTGACCTTGGTCGCGAACCGGGTGAGGAACAAGGCCTCTTCCATCGCCGAGTCGCCGCCGCCCACTACCGCAATCTCGAGGCCGCGAAAAAAGAACCCGTCGCAGGTAGCGCAGCTCGAGACGCCATGGCCGATCAGGGCCTGTTCGCTCGCCAGTCCGAGCCAGCGCGCGCTGGCGCCGGACGCGATGATCAGCGATCGCGTATGCACCTCGCCGGCTGAAGTCTTCAGCCGGAACGGATGCGTGTGCAAATCCACGGAGGCCAGGTGCGCCATCTGGAATTCAGCCCCAAACCGCGCTCCCTGTTTCTTCATGTTTTCGATCAGTTCCGGACCCTGTATCCCTTCCGGCCAGCCCGGAAAGTTCTCTACCAGCGTGGTGATCGAAAGCTGTCCGCCGGGCTCGTGGCCTTCCAAAACCAGCGGCTTGAGCCCGGCGCGCGCGGTATAGATGGCGGCGGTCAAGCCGGCGCAGCCGGAGCCTAGAATTACGGTATCGCGAGTATCTGTCATTCAATGTTTCCCGTGTTGATTGTAGACGGACGGCCCCTCTGCCCTGGATCCGGTCCGTCCCTTGTTACATACCAGATAAGATGTTTCGCATGGCGAATCTGACTCTGATCTACGGTTTGCGTCTGCTCCCCGAGGGCGAAGTGACCGAAATTCACGACGCGACTCTGAAGCTGTCCAATGGGCACGAAGCTCACGTCAACATGCATGTGCTCGAGGGCTCGCGCGAGGAAATCGAGAAGCAGCTTCGGCAGAGTCTTGACGCGTTCTTCGACTTCTACCCTGAGATCTGAACCGCTCCTCGATGGAGGCAGGCGGTGAGGCGCGACATCGAGCCTCAGCTGGAGCGCGGCACAGAGCGCCTGACGCGCAAGTTGTCCACCGCGTAATCGATGAAGCGAGGCTCCAGATGCGGAGCCTGTCCCATGAACCGGCACGTAGCCACGACCTGGTCGACGATGAACCTGGGCTGATATGCCGCAAACTCGATGCCCTTGTCCCTGGTGATCTTGTCGACGATCGCGGCAAAGATATCGTCGCGCAGGACAATGCTATGCCGCTGGCACTCCTGCTCGAAAATGCGCCGGAAGCGCTCCAGGCTGGGCGCGCCGACTTCGATCTTGTAAGGCAGGCGCCGCAAGAACGCGGGGTCCATCAGGTCTTCCGGTTCGAGGTTGGTGGAAAAGATCACCATGGCTTCAAAGGGTATGCGAAAGCTTTTTCCGGTGTGCAACTTCAGATAGTCACTGCGGCTTTCAAGCGGCACCATCCAGCGATTCAACAGGTTGGTCGGGCTCACCAGCTGACGGCCAAAGTCATCGATAAGGAAGCAGCCGCCCACGGCCTTCATGTGCAAGGGAGCCTCGTAGTAATGGCCGGTGTGGTCGTAGCGGAGATCGAGCATCTCGAGCGTCAGTTCGCCGCCGGTAACGACAAACGGTCTTCGGCACGGCACCCAGCGGGCGTCGTACTCATCCTGGCGTACGAATGAGACCCCGCCGTCATCGCCGCTAAGAGCCGGACCCACCTCTACATGAATGCTGGGGTCGAAGATGCGAATGATCTGCCCTTCAACACCCACCGCGTAGGGAATGAAGATCACGTCCTGGAAAACCGTGGCGAAGCGGTGAGCGACCGTGGACTTTCCATTGCCGGGCGGTCCATATAGCAGCAGGGCGCGCCCGGAGTTCAACGCCGGGCCAGCTTGCTCCAGGATGCTCTCCTCCATCTGCAGATCGGCCACCGCCGCGCGAATGCGGCTCATGGTAATCACTTCGCTGGACAGCTTCTGCACATCGACCTGGTCAGTGAAGTCTGCGATGGGAACCGGGGCCGGCCCCGCGTACCGAAGCCGCTCGAGCGCATCGATCGTCCAGCGCCGTCCCTCTTCAGTGAACGCATAACACATGTCGATCATGTGGTCGGAGTTGCGCGTTCCCAGGGTGTGCAACAGCTGCCGGTCGACCGCCATGCGCACCAGCTCGCTCACCACGGGATAGGGGAGCTTGATGGCATCGATGAATTGACGCACCGATTCCAGGCGGCTGGTGTAGATCAGCTTCATCAGCAGGTTGAGCAGCTCATTCTCTTCAATGCCGGTGGCGGCAATGTCAACCGGTTCGGCGGGAATGCGATGCAGATAACTGTCCAGGGTCGCCTGGTCAATGGCGCCGGCGGCGACGAGATTGTCGCCCAGCCGGCCGCCGTGCTCGGCACTGCGCTCCAGGGCCGCGGCCACATCCGCTTCCGTCACGCGCTGGGCCCGGATCAGCAGGTCACCTAACCGCATGTGTGTTCCGATCGGAGATCAAAGTTGAAAGTCTGTCTCCCATTTTAGCGAACCAGCCCGAGCTCTGGTCGTAACTGTGCGCCGGTTATTAGGCACCCGCAGTCAATGCGGTCATTCGAAAGATGAGAACTTTCTCATGAACGCACGCTCACGATGGGATGTTACGTGCCATTACCCGTCCAAGGAGCTTCTCGTGGCCAGCCGCCTTTCTCGTCTCCGGACCGTTGTTCGCGTGGGGTGCATCCTGCCCCTTTTTGCTTCGACTTCGCTGTTTGCAGGCGGACCGAAGTACGTCGCCGGAGTCAGCTTTTTTAATCCGGGAGTGGTCGGGCAGCCCGTCCACTGGGCCGGCGGGCAGGTGAGCTACTACGTCGACCAGGGGCCGCTTACCTCATCGATCGACAATCAGCAGGCTACCGCGATGGTCGATGCCGCCGCGGCCTTATGGAGCAGTGTGCCCACGGCCGGCGTGACCCTCGCGCGCATGGGCTCGTTGAACGAGGACGTGAATGGCGCCAACATCCTCCCGGGCAACCAGTCCATCGCGCAGCCTTCCGACGCCACTCCCTCTGCCACCGGCTATCCCCTCGCGGTCATATACGACTCCGACGGCGCCGTGCTCGATGCGGTGTTCGGCGCCTACACCAGCGATCCGTCCAACTGCGAAACCAACGGCGTCATGGCCTGGATCGACAACTTCAATCCCGACGCGACCATCGCCCACGCCGTGCTGGTACTGAATGGTCGCTGCGCCGTTACATCCAATCAGCTGTCCATGATGCAGTTCCTGCTCGAGCGTGCCTGGGGCCGCATCCTGGGGCTCGACTACGCCCAGGTCAATCCCGGCGCACTCTACAATGGAGAGCCGAACGGTAGCGAGGGCTGGCCGGTCATGCAGCCCATGAGTGGAAGCTGCGGTCCGGCCGGCGGCACCTGCATCCCCGACCCGGCAACGCTGCGCTTTGACGACATCGCGGCCCTTAACCGCATCTACCCCATCACGGCCGCCAATCTTGCCGCCTTTCCGGGCAAAGCTTTCACCGCCGCCAATACCGTTTCGATCACCGGGACGATTGCATTTCGAACCGGGGTGGGCATGCAGGGGGTGAACGTGGTGGCGCGCCCTCTCGACGGCAATGGCAATCCGCTCTACCAGTACACCGTCACCTTCGTCTCCGGAGCCTATTTCAACGGGAAGCACGGCAACCCTGTAACCGGCTGGACTGATTCCAACGGCATTTCGCTCTCGCAATGGGGATCGAACGACACATCCCTCCAGGGCTATTTCGACCTGCGCTACATGCCGCTTCCGCCCGGGTTGACAACCGCCAGCTATCAGGTCAGTTTTGAAACCCTCAACCCGCTCTATACGTACGCCGATGCAGTCGGACCTTACCTTGATGGGTCGCCTCAGCCTTCGGGGACCCTGGCGCCGCTATCGGTTCTCAATCTGTCCGCGGGCATGGCCCAGACCATGACTCTTAACGTGGCCGATTCCGCAGCCGGAGACTTCCAGGAGGCCATCTCCACCGAGACGACGCCTCGCATGCTGCCTCCGAGCGGTGTCTGGTGCGGGCGGTTGGGCCAGGTCGGGCAGGCCGACTGGTTCAATTTCCCGGTCCGCGGAGAGCGCATCTTCACCATCGTCACCGAAGCCCTCGAGGAAACCGGGCGGCCTAGCAACGCGAAAGCCATGCCCGTGCTCGGCATCTGGGACGCCTTCGCCGCGCCCGGAACGCCGCCCGTGGGAGCTGCTCCCGGCCTCAACGGCAACTCCACCGGGGAAACCTGGCTGCAGGTCGCATCGAATGGCGACGACATGGTCCGGCTGGGAATTGCCGACGTGCGCGGCGACGGGCGACCCGATTACGCCTACAACGGCTGGGTGCTCTACGCCGATTCGGTCGAGCCGCCCCGGCTTCCGGCTTCCGGCGGGCCAATCGTCATCCGCGGGATGGGCTTCCACCTGCTGGATACCGTGAGGGTGGGCGGACAACTCGCCCCAGTCACCAGCATCTCTCCCAACGAAATCACTGCCATCGCTCCAGCGGCGGCGACCGGAGTGACCGGCTCGGTGGATGTCGAAGTCGACGATTTACCCGTCTATTACGCCATCGCCATCATCAGCGGCGGCGTCAGCTACGATTCCGGAACCGGCGACGCGCTGACCCTGGTTACCGCACCTTCCAACGCTGTCCCCGTCGGCGTCCCGCTACCCTTCACCGTCACCGCTTTGGGACCCACACTTCGGCACGCCGGAAAGGTGACCGTCACCTACACGGTTTCGAGCGGTAACGCGGCTCTGGGCTGCGGAAAGAGTTCCTGCCCCGTCATCGCAACCGGAGATGGCAGCGCAACCATGACCCTCACCGCGATCGACGGAACGGCATCCGTGGTCATAGCTTCGCTGACCAACGGCTCGAGCGTGGAGGCCCATTTCAGCGGAGGCACACCGGCGGTTCTGACGGCCCTGACTCCCACGCTCTCCCTGGCTGCGGGCGCCACCATCTCCTGGACCACCCAGGCCCTGGTGCTCACCAACGGCGCCCCGGCCGCGGGCCAGTCCGTGACCTGGCAGACCGCAGGCGGAATCACTCCCGCAACGAACACGCCGGTCCCCACGGGCGCGAACGGAATCGCAACCAGGACGCTCACCGTCGGGCCGCTTACCGAGGGACAGCAGGCCGCGTCCACTGCCTGTCTCAACGGCACCAACCAGTGCGTTACGTTCCAGGCGTTTGGGTCGCGTCCGGAATTTGCTACGCTTCAGGCGGTGTCGGGGACTTCCCAGAGCCTGGCCGCCGTCGCCACCCCGGCCATGATCACGCTGCGCCTGCTCGATATGAATGGCAATCCCATGGCGGGCGGCACTGTGACGTTCTACCAGGCACTCTATGCATGGTCTCCGCCGTGCGGCCCCCACAGCCGCTGCGCCCAGTCACAACTACTGGCGACTCAGACGTCGACGGCAATTTCCGCCCTGGATGGCACGGTCAGCTTTACGCCCGCGGCACTCCCCGGAGTCGCCACCGACCTGACAGGAGTTGCAACCACCGGCAACTCGAGCACGCTGAGCGTCGCAGTCGAACAGCACCCCTGACCTCACCGTCCATGAGCGGCAACCACTCCGAAACCCTGCATCGACATCGCCTGGGCCTCCGCGTCGGCCAGGTACCAGGAGAGGACAAACAACACGGCGATGCAGGCGCCGGCCCAGAAAAACAGGCGCACCGGCATGGTCGAGGTCAGCCGTTGAAAGGCGGTGGGATTGGCTTTTGAAGGCCAGGAAAAGACCATGCCGCTATAGAAGCAGATGGCCGCGGCTGCCAGCAGCTTGAAACCCGCGATCCACAGTCGCTCCTCCCACTGGGTCCCGGGCACAAAGAACGCACTGATCCCCGCCCAGTACAACGACAGGATGCAAATCAGAAAGGAGAACGCTTTTGCGAGTTCCAGCATGAGCCCCCTTCCGGAAGTAAATGTTGGCGGGTCATTCCGGCATTTGCCGAGCTAATTGTAGCCCCGCCGGGGGTTCGTCGAAAGATGAATTCGGGGCATCGTTTGTCATGCCCCACCCTGCCGTCGCTGCGTCTCGGGCAATGCGATTCAGGCCTTGCGCATCCGAATGTCACCCCTTCCACAGTGTCGCGATTCGAAAGCTGCTGTGACCATTCTGCCTTGTGGCGCATCTTCTGAAATGAGAGCGAGGCAAATTTGACTCAACTGACTGAACCGCTGCACCAGACGCCGAACCACCGCCCCCGCGTTGTCATCGTGGGTGGAGGCTTTGGTGGTCTCCACGCGGCCACGAGCCTGGGGCATCTCCCCGTCGACGTCACCGTGATCGACCGGCGCAATCATCACACTTTTCAGCCCCTTCTGTACCAGGTGGCGCTGGCTGTGCTTTCTCCAGCCGACATCGCTCAGCCCATCCGCAGCATTCTGCGCAAGCAGGCCAACACCGACGTGCTGATGGATGAGGTCGTCTCGATCGATGCCGGAGCTCATCAGCTGGGTCTCGCGAGCGGCGCGCGCTTTCCCTGCGACTACCTGGTCCTTGCGACCGGCGCCACCCACTCCTACTTCGGCCACGACGAATGGGCCCCCTATGCTCCCGGGCTCAAGACGGTCGAGGACGCCACCGAGATTCGCCGCCGGGTGCTCCTGGCCTTCGAACTGGCGGAGCGCCAGATGCAGGAGCAGGGCTGGCACCCTCCGCTCAATTTTGTGGTCATTGGCGGCGGACCGACCGGGGTGGAACTGGCGGGGGCCATCAGCGATATTTCGCAACTCTATATGCGCCAGGACTTCCGTCATATCGATCCAACCAAAAGCCGCGTGCTGTTGCTCGACGGCGGACCGCGCGTGCTGGCGGCTTATCCGCCCGACCTGTCGGCCAGGGCGGAAAAAATCCTGCTTGATCTGGGCGTGGAAGTTCACACCGAGTGCCAAGTGACCAACGTGGGTGCCGGCTGGGTCAACACCGCGGGCCCCAAAGGCATTGGAAGGATCGATGCCTCCGTGACTTTGTGGGCGGCCGGGGTGCAGGCATCCCCCCTGGGCAAATTGCTCGGGGCCCCCACGGACAAACGGGGGGGCGTGCTGGTCGATGCGCAGCTCAATCCGCCGGAACTGCCCAACGTCTTCGTGCTCGGCGACCTGGCCCACTTTGAGCAGGACGGGCACCAGGTTCCCGGGGTAGCTCAGCCCGCCATGCAGATGGGAGACCACGTCGGGCGCATGATCGCAGCCGATCTTCACCGCAAGCCCCGTCCCCCGTTCCGTTATTTCGACAAGGGCGACATGGCAACCATTGGCCGCAACGCCGCGATTGCCAAGGTCGAATGGCCTTTCAAGGCACACCTGAGCGGGTTCCTCGCCTGGATGACGTGGGCTTTAGTGCACATCTTCTTCCTGATCGGCTTTCGCAACCGGTTACGGGTCATGGCTTCGTGGTTTTGGACTTACATTTTCTTCTCCCGTGGCGCGCGTCTCATTACCGGCGACCCGCGTCTCCCCGGCTGGCATGACCAGGTGGTCGCGGGACCGCCGGAAAAGGCGTCCCCCGAGGCCGAGACGACGGCCACTCGCGCTTAGCCAGGCGCCTTACTAGCCAGGCGCCTTATTTGTCGTAGTCAACTGGCCACAGCGGATAAATAGAATGCCGGCCGGGCCGCAACGCTGGCGACTGCTATTATCCGCGTTCAGAGCCTTACGGCGAGCGAATTCTCACACTTCGCACCCGTGAGCGACACTGGTGTTTTCTAACGCGAGGCTGAAATCAGGGGTGCGCGGACGCGGAGACATAGTGTACGGTTTCGGTAATGGAGTGATTCCCCGAGTGCGGGTTGGTGGCTGCTCTTCTGATTACCCGCGTGAACAAGGCAACCTTCTGCAAGGCAGCTTTTATGGTTCGGGCCGATGCGGCTGGACCGTAACTCCATTGGGCCATTACCCTTTCAGAATACGCGCGATCGGGCGTGTCTTCGTTATAGTTGGATCGGGCGGTACGCGTAGTTCAACTCAGGCCGGTCGTGGTCGGGACTGGCCTCGAAATGAGGAGATAAAACTATGGTTGCAAAGCTGGTAGTAGCAGTGACTGTTCTTCTCGCCTCGATTTCGTGCGTTGCTCAGGTACAGCCAGCAGGGGGCACGGGCAAGGCATTACCCCCCGTAGTCTGGAGCGTGGGCGGGGGAATGGACTACTTTTCGGGCGATTGGGGAAACGGGGGCATTAACCGATGGGGGCCCGCCGCCTGGGTTACTGCAACGATGTGGCACTGCCTCGGGATCAATGTGGAGGGCCACTCCATGATCGTGGGAGGAAACTCGATCGCTTCCGATTACAAGTTCTTCGTCGGTGAGGGCGGTGTAATGTGCACCATGGGTTATTGGGGCAGGCTGCAGCCTATTTACAAAGGCGAAATGGGCTTTGCCAGCCTGTCGACACCCGGCCAGCCTCATTCCAACTATTGGACGTGGTCTGTCGGAGGCGGCCTGGAATACCACATAGCGGGCCATTGGTGGGCGCGCGCGGACTATACCTACGAGGTCGTCCCGAATTTTTATAGCAGCATCAGCAAGGAGTACCACAGCCTGAATCCGCGAGGTATATCCTTTGGCGCGACTTACCGTTTTGGCGCCGCGGGAACCCGTTTCTGACCTGCTTGTGCGAACAGGCGCAGGCGTGGGCGGGGATCAGGATGGAAGCTGGAATCCCAAGTCACGAAGAACGAAAACGCTACCGCAGACAAGCACGGGTCATGTCGGAATCGCTCTTCACTTACGTTTGTGGGCGAGTCTTTTTTGGCGCCACTGGTTGAGCTTGAAATGCGCGGTTCCGCGCCGCAGAGGCTTCTTCGGCGATCGGCGGGCCAGGTCCTAGCGATAGACCTATCCGGTGGCACCCATGTTGTGAGCTTCGGCACCAGATCCATACGAAAGTTGGTTCTGATCGGTCTGTTCGGTCCTGGAAATCCAGCCAGGCGCTCGGGCCGATCCCCCCGGAACCCGACTTACTTGAACACTGGCTAACGAGGTCCGTCTGAGATCGGAGTCACAGGCGTTTCGCAGTGTCAATGCACGCCCGGCGGGGGAGCGGTGTGCTTGATGGGCTTCTTGAAGAGCCAGACGGCGGCGGCGCAGAAGAAGGCGAGAAGTGCGGTCCAGCGGAAGATGTCGACGTAGGCTTTGAGCGCGGCCTGCTGCTCCATCATGCCGTAGAGAAGGCCAAAGGAACCGTGACGGGAGGCGTTGGGGCCGAGGCGGTGGGCGAGATAGCCCCCGATCTGCGCCGCTTTCTGCTGCAGGATGGGGTTGGCAGGGGAGAGCTGGCCGGCGAGGTCGTTCTGGTGCTGTGCGGAGCGGCGGATGATGGCGGTGGTGGCCATCGCTATTCCGATCGACCCGCCGATGTTGCGCAGCATGTTGAAGAGGCCGGTGGCGTTGCCCATCTCTTCACGAGAGAGGGTTGAGGTGGAGAGGTTGGCCAGGGGCACAAACACAAAGCTGAGCGCGAAGCCGGTGATGAGTATGGGCACGAGCAGGGTGTAGGGGCCAATGTCGAGGTTCACGGTGGCGAAATAGAGGGAGCAGACGCCGAAGCCGAGGAAACCAGCCGAGAGCAGCTTGCGGTTATCGATGTGCGTTCCCAGGAACCCGATCACCGGCGACCCGATAAACGATCCGATGCCGCGCGGGCCGACGACCAGCCCGGCAGTGAAGGCGGTGTAGCCGAGGATTTCCTGGTAGTAGAGCGGCAGGATGGCGATGGTGATGTAGATACACATGCCGAGCAGGGCAATCAGGAAACAACCGGTGCGGAAATTGCGGTTCTTGAGCACATGCAGGTCGACGAGACCCCGGGGATTTGCCCAGGAGCGCCAGATCCATCCGATGAGGGCAAAGATCAGCGCCGCTACCGCCCAGCGAACCCAGACAGCCCCGAACCAGTCGTCTTCCTGGCCTTTGTCGAGGACGATCTGGAGACAGCCGGTCCAGACAATCAGGAGGCCGAAGCCGATGTTGTCAAACGCGCCGACCTTGGCGTTCTTGATGTAAGGCGGGTCGTGCACAAACCGCATGATCATGAAGACGGCCAGGATGCCGACGGGGATGTTGATGTAAAAGGCGTAACGCCAGCTAAAGGTGTCGGTGAGCCATCCTCCCAGCGTCGGGCCGAGCACCGGGGCCACGACGATTCCGAGGCCGTAGGCGGCCATGGCCTGGGAGCGTTTCTGGACGGGGAAGCTTTCGAGCAGGATCGACTGCGAAAGCGGCTGCAGAGCACCGCCGCCTGCTCCCTGGAGGATGCGGGCCAGCAGGATCACGGCCAGCGAAGGAGCCGCGCCGCAGAAGAATGAGGCGACGGTGAAGATGACGACGCAGATGAGAAGAAAGTTCTTGCGGCCGAAGCGGCGGGCGAACCAGTTGGAGGCGGGGAGGATGACGGCGTTGGCGACGAGGTAGCTGGTGAGCACCCAGGTGGCCTCGGAGTTGGAGGCAGAGAGGCTTCCGGCAATGTAGGGCAGGGCGACGGAGGCGATGGCGGTGTCGAGCACCTCCATGAAGGTAGGCAGCATGACCGAAGCCGTGACCAGCCAGGGATTGACCCCCTGGGTGAGGGGATAGCGCTGGTGGGCTGGGGCGGAATAGGTGCGGACCGCGGCGGGAGGGGCGGGTTCGAGGGTCGCAGTGGTCATGGCCGGTGGAACTTCAGAGGTTAAACCACCCAGGCGGCCGCTGGTTGTGACGGATGACGCAGGTCAGTTCTTAGGGGCGTGCTTTCCCATGTCTCAAAGGCGAGACATGGGGCACCCGGCTTCAGGTCCGTGGTTTCCCATTCTTGCGACAGAAAAAGTCGCAAGGGTGGGGCACGGAGCATTTGTGGCGGGATTGAGGCGACTACTGAAGAGATTTCAGGTAGGAGACGATTTGCCAGCGCTGGGCCTCGGGGAGGCCGGACCAGGAGGGCATGCCGTGGCGAAGGTCGCCTTGACGGAGAAACCATTCGAGATCGCCGTCGCTCGCGGTGCGGATATGCTCGCTGCGTAACGGGGGCCGCTTGTGCCCGTCTCCCCGGGCGTCGGACTTGTGGCAGGACTGGCAGTGATCGCGATAGAGGATGGCGCCTGCCGAAACGGTATCGGGCCGTTCGGCCATGGGATTGGTCCTGACGTGTTCGCTGGGGGGAATATGATCCCAAAGAGAACTGGATACGGCACCCGCCGAGGAACGCGCACTCACCGCCGCCGCCAGAATCGTGAGGGCTAAAATGCCTGATTTCGCTGCAGTTATAAGAACCCTTTTCAACGTATGCCACCCATGTTCGTTGACTGGTCATGAAACCAGCTGCCGATCTGTCCGAAGCTGACTGCAAAGCCGATGCGGTAGACGTGGTCGAGGCTGGCCCTGGTCAGCCCCCAGCCCGGAGCGAAGCTGAGACGCATGTCCATGGGCAGTTGCCATCCGATCAACGGGGCCAGATATTGAGAGGTATCGCGCAGTGTGAGTCTCCAGGTGTCGCCCAGGCCGCCATAGGCTTCCGCGCCCAGCATGATCTTGCTGGCGCAAAACGTGCATTCATGTCCCGCCGCGGCACTGCGCAGTGGATGTGCAATTCCTAATGCATAGCCGAACTCCCAGGGCTGATGTCCGAGATTCTTTTCGGCGATGAAATTCTCAGATATGTTCCAACTCTTCAGGTTGGAGGAAAGAATCAGCTTCAATTCGCCCTCGTGCTTGTGTTCCTGGCGGGCTACGCTGTTGGGATCGAGGAAATCTGCCTCACCGTCGTGTCCAACCACTTCAAGCATGGTCTTGTCGGCGCCGTTCGTGTCTTCATACTCCACATATAGGACGGGATTGATCCAGTGTTCCCGCATCAGGGGGCGAAACCGGTTTTCAATTCGATAGCCGGTAAACAGGGTGGAATCGTCGGCCGTCGTCTGGCCGTCGAGGTAAAGCTCCGCGGTCCACCAGGCGCGGACTCCGTACTCGAACTCAAACGCCGTAGCTGAATAGCCATTGCCACCGTCGGGGTTCCCCAGGGCGGTCTTGGTCTCCAGTTCGAGTTCTCCCGGCTCTTCCAGATCATGGGAGTAGGTGACGAAATAGGGTTTGTCCTGAGCCTTGCCGGGTAGGGCAAAGCAGAGCAGGAGCAAGGCAAAGTGGCAAAATCGAGTTCGGATGACGGATAGATTGCGGTGCATCGACAAGACCGTGGGGCCTCCGTTGGGGAAATGACGGATTCGTCATCTGGATATAAGACTAAAACAGTCGGGGTTTGCAGGCAATGCTTTTTATCGAATCGCGAGACGGGGAACGAATGGAGGTTCGAGCGGTTAGGAGTCAGGAGGAGGGAACCTTAGTTTATTCTTTTATGATCAAGAAAAGTTGACACTAATTGACTCAATGATGCATCTTATAAAGCGTTAGTATCCTTTCAGGGTTTCAGGAGCCAAAGCATGGCAAAGATTATTGGTATTGATTTGGGTACCACTAACTCGGTGGTGGCAGTGATGGAGGGCGGTGAGCCCAAAGTGATTGCAAATGAGGAAGGTGCGCGCACGACGCCTTCGGTTGTCGGGTTTTCGAAGAGCGGCGAGCGGCTGGTGGGGCAGGTTGCCAAGCGGCAGGCCATCACCAACCCGGAGAACACGATTTTTTCGATCAAGCGGTTCATGGGGCGCCGTTTTGATGAAGTCAATGACGAGATGAAGATGGTGCCCTACAAGGTCGTCCGGCAGGGAGATCACGTGGCGGTTGTGGCGCAGGGTAAGGAATACACCCCGCCCGAAATTTCGGCCATGATCCTGCAAAAGCTGAAGAAGAGCGCCGAAGCCTACCTGGGCGAGACGGTTACCGAGGCTGTGATCACGGTGCCGGCCTATTTCAATGACGCGCAGCGCCAGGCGACCAAGGACGCGGGCAAGATTGCCGGCCTGGATGTAAAGCGCATTGTGAACGAGCCGACCGCGGCGGCCCTGGCCTACGGACTGGACAAGAAGAAGGACGAGACCATTGCCGTGTACGACTTCGGCGGCGGCACGTTCGATATCTCCATTCTCGAGGTCGGCGAGGGCGTGATCGAGGTCAAGTCGACCAACGGCGATACCCACCTGGGCGGCGACAACCTCGACCAGCGGATCGTGGAATGGCTGATTGCCGAGTTCAAGCAGGAAGAAGGTCTGGATCTTGGCTCGAAGGGCAACGAAATGGCGCTGCAGCGGCTGAAGGACGCGGCGGAAAAAGCCAAGATCGAGCTTTCGACCACGGTGGAGACCGAAATCAACCTGCCGTTTATGACCGCTGACGCTACCGGCCCGAAGCACCTGGTGCGCAAGCTGACCCGGGCCAAGCTGGAGCAGTTGGTGGGCGACCTGATCGAGCGTTCGGTGGAGCCCTGCAAGAAGGCCATGGCCGATGCGCAGGTGAAGGCCAGCGACATCGACGAAGTCGTGCTGGTGGGCGGGCAGACTCGCATGCCCAAGATCCAGGAACTGGTGAAGAACCTGTTCGGCAAGGAACCGCATCGCGGGGTGAACCCCGACGAGGTGGTGGCGATCGGTGCGGCGGTTCAGGCGGGCGTGCTGGCGGGCGAAGTCAAGGACCTGCTGCTACTCGATGTGACCCCGTTGACGCTGGCCATCGAGACGCTGGGCGGGGTGGCGACGCCGATGATTCCGCGCAACACGACCATTCCGACCAAGAAGACGGAGACGTTTTCGACGGCGGCCGATTCGCAAACCGAGGTCGAGGTGCACGTGCTGCAGGGCGAGCGGCCCATGGCGGGGCAGAACCGCACCCTGGGCAAGTTCAAGCTGGCGGGAATTCCTCCCGCTCCGCGCGGCGTGCCGCAGATCGAAGTCACGTTTGACATCGACGCCAACGGCATTCTGAACGTGACGGCCAAGGATATGGCGACGGGCAAGGACACGCGCATCCAGATCACGTCCAGCTCGGGTCTGAGCAAGGACGAAGTCGAGAAGATGGCCAAGGAAGCCGAAGCCCACGCGTCGGAAGACAAGGAAAAGCGCGAGGAGATCGAGGCGCGCAACAGCCTGGATTCGCTGGTCTACAACATCGAAAAGATGCTGAAAGACAGCGGTGAAAAGGTGCAGGCTGCCGATAAGACCGAAGTGGAGGCTGCGCTGGCCGAATCCAAGAAGACGCTGGAGGGAACGCCGAAGGCGGCGGAGATGCGGGCGGCGCACGAGAAGCTGACCAAGGCCAGTCACAAGCTCGCCGAGGCTCTGTACAAGGCCAATGCGGCCCAGCCTGCACCGGGCGCACCCGGTCCGGATGGCGCACAGCCGCACACCGAGGAGAAGAAAGACGAAGGCGTGATCGACGCCGAGTACGTGGACGTGGAAGACAAGAAGTAGGACTGGCCGTCCAGGCGGTGGTTCAAAACGGGTGGGCGGCGCATGCGTTGTTCACCCCGGTTTCATTTGTTGAAATAAAGGGCGGCCTTCATCCACTTCGGTGGCTGTCGGAGGCAAGATGGGGTACCGGAACAAGACGTACGTCGTTTTCGATGGAGACAAAGACATATGGGCGTATGGATACATGAAGGGATGGAAATCAAGCGAGAATGTCGAGTTTAATTTTCATGATGCCCACGAGATTGCGTCGTTGACGGCGAATGCAACTAACGAGCAATACGTTAAGCGTGCTTTGCGGGAGCGATTTGCGTCCGCCAAACAGGTAGCCTGCTTGGTTGGGGAGAACACGAAAAGCCTCTTCAGATATGTACGTTGGGAGCTGGAAACCGCATTAGATCTGGACATTCCGATCATCGCCGTCAATTTGACGGGTGAGCGGAGAATGGATCCTGATCGGTGTCCGCCCGTAATTCGGGATACGTACACAGTGCACGTTCCGTTTAGAGCAGCGATTGTTCAGTATGCGCTCGACAACTTCCCGAACGAATATGCGAAGCGCGACAAGAATGCAAAGGGACCCCGAGTCTACAACGAGTCGGTGTACAAAAAGCTGGGATTGTGACAGGCAACTCTATGAGCGTTGACGGGGTTATCAGCAATAGATGCTCGCAAAAGGGATAAGAACGAACACATGGCCACAACAACGAACAAAGACTATTACGCGACTGCTGGGTGTGAAGAAGACGGCCACGCCGGAGGAGATCCGCAAGGCCTTCCGCAAGCTGGCGCGCAAGTATCATCCCGACGTGAACCCGAACGACAAGAAGGCGGAGGAGAAGTTCAAGGAGATCTCCGAGGCCAACGACATTCTGAGCGACGAGAAGAAGCGCAAGGTGTATGACCAGCTGGGCTTCTACTCCGACCAGATCGACCCGGCGCAGGCGGAAGCGTACGCGCGCCAGCAGAGCGGCGGCGGCGGGGGAATGCCTGTCGATTTCGATGGGTTCGATTTTTCCGGGTTTCAACGGCCCCGGCGGCGGAACGCAGACGGGAGCCGGATCGTCTTCGTGGGGCAGCTTCAAAGACATTTTTTCGGGGATCTTCACGGGAGCGCAACAGCCGCAGAGACCGCGCGGGCCGCAGCCGGGAACCGATCTTGAGTACCAGGCCACGGTGGATTTCTGGACCGCGATCCGGGGCGGCCAGGCGCGGATGCAGATACACCGGCATGGACACCTGCCCTACCTGCCACGGCCAGGCGCAGCGCGGGCGGTTCCATCCAGTGCCCGGAGTGTAATGGCACAGGCCAGGTGACGCAGATGGGCGGGCGGATGAAGTTCAACATCACCTGCCCGCGCTGCAACGGAACCGGGCGTATTTCGAACGAATGTCCGACCTGCCACGGCGAGGGCGTGGTGGAGCATACCGAAACGGTGGAGTTTCGCATCAAGCCGGGCACGAGCGATGGACAGCGCATCCGGCTGCAGGGCAAGGGCAATGCGGGGCCGAACGGCGGCCCGCCGGGCGACCTGTTTCTGATCGTGCGCATCGGCACGCATCCGGTGTTTACGCGGGTGGGCGATGACATTCAGATCACGGTGCCGGTGACCATTGCCGAGGCATCGCTGGGCGCCAAAGTGGATGTGCCGACCATCGACGGCCGCGCGCAGTTGAAGATTCCGCCGGGCACGCAGAGCGGGCAGAAGCTGCGCCTGCGCGAGCGCGGCGTGGAGAACGCGCAGCGCCCCGGGCAGCGCGGCGACCAGATCGTGACCGTCGATGTCGTGGTGCCCACCCTGCAGGACGAGCGCAGCCGCGAGATCATGCGCGAGCTGGCCAAGCTGAACAACCAGGATCCGCGGGTGGAATTGTTCAACAAGCTGTGAAAGAGCAGGGAACAGGGAATAGGGAACAGGGACTAAGAAACTACGAGCAGGGACTAGTGGACTACAAGCGGAGACTGAGAGCTAGCATGCCAGCGAAACGAAAATCAAAAGGCGCGTACATGATTTCGTCGGTGGCGGAGATGTATGAGATTCACCCGCAGACGCTGCGCCTGTACGAGCGCGAGGGGCTGCTGAAGCCGTCGCGCACCGAAGGCAACACGCGGCTGTACACCGACGAAGACCTGGAGCGGCTGGAGTTCATTCTGAACCTGGCGCGCGACCTCGGCGTGAACATTGCCGGAATCGCCATCATCCTGCAGATGCGGGAGCGCATGGAGGAGATGAACCGGCAGATGCAGAACTTCGTCGAGTATGTGCGGTCGGAGATGCTGACGCGCTTCCAGCAGGCGTCGCCAGGGCGGCCGGAGCCATTGTGCCGCTGCGCAAACCGTCGGTGCAGCGGCCGGTGGTGGTAACGCGCAACTCGGGGCGGAAGGAGCTGTAGCAGGTATTCTTAATCCCGCATGCTCTATGCTCTGCTCGCACTGGCCGTATTCGGCCTGATCACTTCCACTGTGTTCACGGGCATGGTCCTTTGGGCTGTGCCGGGATATCTGCGCGAGCGGCGGGCGGCCTTTGCGAAACTCGATCATCCCCCCGGATTCACGCCCGCCCCTGAGCCTGCTCAAACCTTTGCACGGCGCCGAGCCGGGACTCGAAGAACATCTCGCCACGTTCTTTGAGCAGGACTATCCTCGAGTACGAAATTCTCTTCTGTGCGCGCACGGCGGATGACGCCGGGTCTCGAGATCGCGCGGCGAGTGGCGGCGCGCTATCCGCAGATCGCTGCGAAATTCTTCTCCACCGGCGAGCCTCCTTACATCAATGCCAAGGTCCGTTCCATGGAACTGATGGAAGAAGGAAGCCGCATACGACATCCTGGTCATCAGCGACAGCGATGTGCGCGTGACGCCGGATTATCTGCGCGCGGTGGCATTGCCCTTCGCCGATCTGCGCGTGGGCAGCGATCACGTGCCCGTATCGCGGCGTGGCGGCGGAAGGCGGGTTGTGGGCGCGGCTTGAAGCGGTTGGCATGTCGGTGGAGATGACCGCCGGCGTGCTGGTGGCGCGGATGATGGAAGGCATGCAGTTCACGCTCGGCCCGACCATGGCCTTTCGCCGCGAAACGATCCGCAGCATGGGCGGCTTTCGCGTAACCGCGGACTATTGCGCCGATGATTTTGTGCTGGGGAACGAGACATTCAAGCTGGGGCAAAGGGTGGTGCTGAGCCATCACGCCATCGACCACATGGTGATCAACGCGAGCCTCGTGCAGTCGCTCAAGCACCAGGTTCGGTGGATGAAATCGACTCGCTTCTCAAGGCCGAGGGGGCACTTCGGGACGGCGCTGACATTCAGCATGCCGTTCGGGCTGCTGGGGCTGGGGGCGGGTATTGCGCTGCACAACATGGCGCTCGGTGTGGGACTGTTGGCGTGGGCTATCGTTTCCCGGCTGGCGCTCTCGATCGCCGTCGGACAACTGGGTGGTGGGCGATACGAGCTGGTTCGGCCTGCTGGTGCTGTACCCGATCCGCGACCTGATGGGTTTCGGTTTCTGGGCGGCGAGTTACCTGTCGAGCAGGATTCTGTGGCGAGGGCGCGTGTTTCAGCTGCTGCCCGGGGGAAAGATGCGGGCGGCAAAATAGCGCTCTTGCAGCGAAGGTGGGATGCCGAACCGAGCGTTCAATAAGGTAGACTCCAAGGGCAACTTCAGATCACTCACAGGCGCGGTTCTTTCCCCGGGGGGCCAGATGCGCTTCCGCCCGTAGATCTTCGATCGCGTCTAGCCCGAAAGGACAATTCAAATATGGCGGCAAGCGCGTCCGTACCTGGATCTACCCCTGTATCTGCACCAAGTCCCGATCACATCCTGCAAACCGGGCTGGCTTTCTGGGCCTCAAAGACGCTGCTTAGCGCGGTGGAGATGGAGGTATTCACCGAATTGGCTCGCGGTCCCGAAGAGGCGCATGCGCTGGCCGGACGTCTGGGCCTTCATCCGCGTTCCTCGCGAGACTTTCTCGACGCGCTGGTCGCGCTGGGATTCCTGGAGCGTGAGGATGGCCACTATCGCAACACCCCGTCGACGGATATGTTTCTGGACAAGCGCAAGCCTTTCTATATCGGCGGCATGCTCGAGATGGCGAACCAGCGCCTCTTCGGGCATTGGGGCCGCCTCACCCTCGCGCTCCGCACGGGGGAACGGCAAAACGAAATGCCAGGGGAATCGGACGTGTTTGCCGCGATCTATGCCGATCCGGCGCGGCTTAAGACTTTTTTGCGCGCCATGAGCGGAGTGAGCCGTGGCGGAAATATCGCCATCGCATCGAAGTTCCCCTGGGCCGATTACAAGACAGTGGCCGATTGCGGAACAGCGCAGGGCGATCTGATCGTGCAGGTCGCGCTCAGGAACCCACATCTCGATTGCGTGGGCTTCGATCTGGCCGAGGTGGCTCCCATCTTTGAGGACTATGTCGAGGAGAACGGTCTTGCCTCCCGCGTTCGCTTCCAGCCGGGCAACTTTTTTCAGGACCAGTTGCCCAACGCGGACGTGATCATGATGGGGCACATCCTGCACGACTGGAATCTAGAAGAAAAGAAGATGCTGATCCGCAAGGCGTACGAGGCGCTGCCACCCGGCGGAGCGTACATCGTCTATGAGGCGATTATCGACGACAATCGCTCGAAGAATGCATTCGGGCTTCTGATGAGCCTCAACATGCTCGTCGAAACGCCGGGAGGCTTCGATTACACGGGAGCCGACTGCGTGGGCTGGATGAAAGAGGCGGGCTTCCGCGAGACGCGGGTCGAGCATCTTGTGGGACCGGATTCCATGGTGATAGGAATCAAATAGTCAGCCATTGAAAACGAGGGCCAGAGCGGTCGCTACGGCAGCGGCCGGTCGGTCCAGAGGGCTTTGTCGGCGATGGACTTTACCGCGTAGAGGCGGCCGGCGAGGAGCTGTTCGACTTTAGGCTGATTGGTGTCCTGGGCGAACAGCCATTTGCGCGCACCCGTGCCCCATTCCTTTGATAATTGGTCTTCGCTGAGAAAGATCTTCGGCGCGTCGGGATAGCACGAACCCCACAAGAGCGACGATCCGGCGCCATGCGGCGAGCAGGGCTCGAACACTAGGTACGCCGGCTTGCCGAGAAAGTTGTGGGTGTAAAACACGACTGATGAGGCGTCGGACTGATCTCCATAAATGATGAAGGAATCTGCCGGGGCGCCCTTTTGCACGATCACGTCGGCGAGTTGCTTGGAGCTGAGCATGGGCTCGAAGCGCGCGAAGGCGATGTGCGCGGCCACCAGGAAGAGGGCGCAGGTGAGGGCGAGGGCGGTGGTCGCGGCCAGGTGTTTGCGCTTGATGCGCAGAAACCAGCTCACGGCGGGGCCGATCAACAGGGTAACGGCGGCCATGCCCGCCGGCAGGCGCAAGGCGGCAAACGACGGCCCGGTGAGATCGAAGAAGTGGGACATGGAGAGCGTGTAGCCGCCCACATCGCGGTGCGCCAGAAGGGTGCCGATGTCGGCGACGAAGGGCAGGTTGCGCGATTCCCACAAACACCAGCCAAGAGCCACCGCGGCCAGCACGCCGGCGATGGCGAATACGGCTTGCGCCGCAGTGAGCCAGGCGGTTTTCTCCCTGGTTTGGGCGGGAGCGCCGTTCGAGTCGGGGGCGCGATTCTCTTCGATCCCAGAGAGCACCGCGGCGATGAGGATCAGGATCGTCGGCCAGGCGGGGAAGGTGTAGTACTCCTGGTTGGTCGAGATGGAGAAGAACAACAGGATGAACGCGGAGTAGAGGCCCAGGAGCCAGACGGACCGGACGCGGAATTTCAGCTGCTGGACGTAGCTGGCTACGTCCTCGCGCCCGGCGTGGTCGAGATAGAAGTCGATGGTCTGGCCGGCGTCGCGGTGCAGGTGCTGGAGCCAGGAATGACGGGTGCGCCAGGCGACAAAGATGACGGCCGGCAAAAAGAGGCTCCAGGGAAAGAGCCAGACCAGATGCGCCAGCCAGTACCACACGACCGGCATGCGGTTGTAGTCGTGCGGAAAACGCGTGCCGAGAAACCGGAAGACGTGCTCGTTGAGGAAGTAGAAATACCAGAAGCCGTGCACGTTGCCGGGGGTGGGGTGGTTGCCGACGGGGTGGCCCTGATCGGGATTGGCGAGGCCGGCGAGAATGTGCCAAGGCGCAGCGATGGCGAGAAACAGCAGCAGGCCGGTCAAGGGTTTGAGATCGCGCCAGCGGCGCCATAACCCGCTCAACAGCAGCAGGGGAAGGGCGGCAACCACGAAAAACAGGGGAGCGATCAGTCCCTTGGTGAGGAGTGCGAGCGCGAGCGCCGCCCACATGCCGTAGAAGCGAATGGGTCTTCTGCTTTCAAGGCCGGTGATAAAGCTGTAGAGCGCAAGCAGCAGAAAGAACGAAAGCAATGCTTCGGGAATTCCGAAGCGGGTAAACAGGAACGGCCCGATCGAGGTGAGGACGCCCAGGGCGGCATAGAATCCGGCGCGTGGTCCCCAGGCGCGGCGGGCCCATAACCAGGCCAACCATGCGATTCCCAGAATGGCGAGGGAATTGGGGAGGTGGGTGGCGAAGACGTTTTCGCCGAAGAGGCGATAGAGAACGGCGTCCATCCAATAGGGAAGAGGCGGCTTCTCGAGATAGCGAATGCCGTCGACCTTGAGAGTGACCCAGTCGCCGCTCTCGGCCATGTGCTGCGCCGCCTGGGCGTGGGAGGCGTCGGCATCGTCGAGCAGGGGAGGCGTAAACAGGGAACCAAGCTGCACGGCCGCGAAGATGGCGGCCAGAATCAGCCACGCAGTGAGTGTGGAGGGACCCTGCCGGGGGTGCGTTTGGATTTCCAAGATCTTGGACATGATCGAAAAATCGTGCAAAGGATCAGGATAGCAGCCGGATTGATTGTTCCCCCGGACCCGCTTGCGTGGGATCCCACTCTTGCGACCGACCACCCCAGCGACGAAGACCTGTCGCCGGGGACCCCGGTAAGTCGCAAGGATGGGGCACGGAGCCTTTATTTGTTTTCAGCTCTTCAGCAGCGGCCTGTGGGCGGTTAGATTTCGTTCTGCGCTCTGCGCCAGCGGCGCCACAACAGCCATATCGGCGTGGCCAGGACCACGAACCAGAGGAGCAGGACCGGGCCGTACTCCTCAAAGAACAACACGATCCCGAGCAAGGTGTTACCGGCGTTGTGGATGCCGCTAACGAAGGCATTGTGCAGGCGCGTGCCGATGGACGAGGAGGGCGGATTCAACTGGGCCTTGTACTCTTCGGTGAGTTGCACATCGACGGATGCAAAGTCGACGCGATGCTCGAGCGCCTTCTGCTCGGCTTCCATGCGCTCGATTTCGCCGCGGGTGTTGGAGATCTGCTCCTCGACCTCGAGCACCTCTGAAACCTTGCCGGTGCGCTGCTGAAGGATGGCGCGCAGGCGCTGTTCGGTTTCGCGGGCGTTGTTGAGGCGGATCACGAGGTCGGTGTGCTGCTGGGTGACTTCCTCTCCGGATTGCGATTCACTCTGCACCTGGCCCAGCCGTCGGAGATCGGGAAGAGCCGTGGGGAGTTCAGGCGCGGGGATGCGCAGGGAGGCGTTGAAGGAACGCGCATAGTTCTCCGGCGTGTTGATGTTGAGCTGCGCCGCATAGCCGCGATGCTGGGCGAGGATCGCATCGAGGGCGGCGCGGGCCGCGGGCACGTCCCGGACCACGATGGTGAGGGAGACGGTGCGAGCGATCATGGGACCGGCGGGACCGGCCGGCGCGACGGTAAGGGGTGTGGGATTGGCCAGAGTACTGTTGAGCATACCGGCGACGCGTTTCCTGGCCGCTGGGGCTTGCATTGCATCCATCTGCGCACCGGCGATGCCGGCCTGGAGCGGCCTGGATGCGCCAGTGCTCGGTGGAGCAATGGCTTGGAATGTCGTGAAGTTGCGATCTTCCATCGCCAGGCTTGGCGCAATCGAGGAGCGCCGGGCGGCTTGCTGGTCGGCATTGTTGGAGATCGGTGGGGCAGCCACGATGGTGAGCAGGATGGCAGCCACTGCGCCCGCGCCGCCGAGAATCCAAAGCCGCCAATCGCGGAGGCTGAGCCGGGTTGGTTCTGGGGCATGTGACATTCGGCGCGATGCGGCCTTTGCGGCGTGTTCCCGAATCGCGACATCCAGGCTCTCGGGAACGGCCGGAACGGTCCACGCAGCAAGGGAGTGCGACGTCTCGCGGAACTGCGCCGCGATGCCCGCACACTCGGTGCACTCGTCGATATGGGTCGAGACAACCTTGGCGTCCGCGGCGGGCAGTTCGCCGTCGAGCAGGGCCATGATGTCTTCAGGAGACACGATGTGTTGTGCCGTGATGGTCATGCGCGTCCCTCCGATCGTGTGAGTTCCCGGGTGCCTGAGACGGAAGCCGGCGCAGACAGCAGGTTGCGCAACTCCGTGCGCGCCCGGAAGAGACGAGAACGCACCGTGTTAACCGGCACGCATAGCAGGGTTGCTATCTCGGCGTAACTCAGTTGCTCGAACTCGCGGAGGAGCAGCACTTCGCGATCGATGTGATCGAGCTTGTTGACGGCATCACGCAGGAGCAGGTCCTGGTCGAGGTGCGGATATGAGGCGGGCTCGCTGCCTGGAGCCGCGGCGCCGGCAAACATGGCGCGGAAGGTGACTTTGCGGCGATGGGCGCGCAGGATCCTGAATCCGATGGCATAGAGCCAGGTTCGAAACATCGCCGTGGCTTCATAGCGAGCGGTGCCGCGAAGGACAGCCAGGAAAGTTTCCTGGGCGAGTTCTTCGGCCTGAGGCGTGTTGTCAAGTCGACGCCGGAAGAATCCGAACAGCGGTTGTTTGTAGCGGTCGAACAGCAGGGTAAAAGCATCCGTCTGACCGCGCGCGAACGCGACCATCAACTGCTCGTCGGTCCAGCCGTTGGCCGGATCGGGAACGCCGGAACTGCCGGGGTCAGCGCTGAGGGGTTTGGCAACAAGATCTTGCACTTGATTCTCTTCCTCCGCAACGGGAACGATTACGGATGACGATCTTGCAATTGATTTTGCAAGGTCTTCATGACTGGTAATGGGTTGAGAGGGAGAATAGTTCCGCCGGCCGGGAAATTCTTTTCATCAGAATTTATAAATGACGGATTTCGCGTCCGGGCAGCATGGGGAGATTCGTGGTATCCCACCCGTGCGCCAGGAAAAAAGCGCAAGGATGGGGCACGGAACGGTTGTGGCGAGTTGGGTGCCGCGAACCAAAAGGCCAAACGGATCACCCGCCGCGCTCGTGTATCGTGACCCCAGAGTCTTTCTTTTTTTGTAAGTTTTGGAGATGTTTCGAAACGCATGTCGACTTTTGCCGCCATCGATGTTGGTTCCAATTCCTGTCGATTGAAAATTGCGCGCGTGGTGGCGCACCAGTTGAAGACTCTGCATGAGGATCGCGAGGTCACGCGACTGGGGTCGAGCGTGTTTGAGTCGGGGCTGGTTTCACCCGACGCCATGGCGGCCACGCTGCGCGCGCTCAAGCGCTTCCAGCGTGCGGTGCAGGAGCATGGGGCCGACCAGATCCGCGTGGTTGCCACCTCGGCAATGCGCGACGCGCGCAATGCCGCGGCGTTCCAGGCGTGGGTGAAAGCCGAGACCGGCTGGAACATGGAAGTGATCTCGGGCCTCGAGGAAGGGCGGCTCATCCACCGCGGGCTGATGAGCGGCGAGGCGGGTGTAGGCGGGCGCGTGTTGCTGGTTGACCTGGGGGGCGGCAGCTGCGAGATTACGCTGTCGGAAAACAAACGCATCAAGGAAACCGTCAGTGTGCCGTTGGGAGCGGTGCGCCTGACGGAAGAGTTTCTATCCTCGGGCGATCCGGCGCCTGCCGAAGGGCTGGCGCAGATGCACCAGTTGATAGGGCGGGAGTTGCGCCGTGCGCGACGCCGAATTCCCCAAGAGAAAGTAGCGCAGGTGATCGCCACATCGGGCACGGCGGCGGCGCTGGCGGACGCGTGCGCGGCAGTGATCAAGTCTTCTGGAGTGGCCGGAAAGCCGGCCAAAGCCGCGGCAAAGAAATCGCGCCGCGTGGCCAGGACGTGGCAAACCGTGTCCGCGGGAATGGCGGGATTCGCGCCCGCGCAACTGGTGCGCAAAGTGGCGTCGAAACTGGCGAAGATGACGCTTCCCGAGCGTGAGGCAATGCCCGGCATCGGGCCGCGACGGGCGGAGATCATCGTTGCCGGCGCAGAAGTGTTCGCGGAATTGCTGGAGACGTTCGGGCTTTCCGGGTTTCGCTATTCCCCGCTGGGCCTGCGCGACGGCATGCTGGCGCAGATGCTGGCGGAGACCGACACGCGGGCCAGCGGCCATCGCGAATTTGAGCACGAGCGGTGGGAAAGCGTGCTGGCCACGGCGCGCCGCTACGGCGTGGATACGCGCCATGCGGAGCCGGTCCGGGCCCATGCTCTCCAGCTCTATCGCGAGTTGAAGAACCTGCACTCCCTTCCGCCCGACTATGAAAACTGGCTGGCCGCGGCGGCGGTGTTGCGCGATACCGGCAAGTTTATCAACCACCAGGGCCATCATCGCCACGCTCAGTACATCATCTCGAGTTCCGAGATTTACGGATACACGCCGGTGCAGCGGACGATCGTATCAGCTCTTGCGCGCTACCTGGGCAAGAGCCGTCCTCAGCCCGGCGACCGTGCGATGCGCAACATTCCTTCCGAGGAGCACATGAACGTGCACCGGGCGGTGGTGCTGCTGCGGCTGGCAGTGGCGCTGAACCAGGACCGGGCCAGCGATGTCTTGCGGGTAGCCGCCAAGACGTATCCGAAGCGGATTTATCTGGAGATCAAGCCGGGACGAACGGGCGCGGAACTGGAGTTGTGGTCCCTGCGCAAGGAATCCGGCTACTTCCGTGAGGTCTTCGGGCGCGAGCTCTTTCCAACGCTGGTGTAGATCGAGCGCACCGTGCGCGGGTCGATGAGCCACTGCACCTGGGGTGGCCGCCGGTCGAGATCGATACGCGCGATGGATCCCTTGCGCATGCGCAAGTTGGCGCCGCCGTTGCCGGTGACCAGGCGGCCCATGAACTGAAACAGGTTGGGATTGTGCCCCACGGCAAGGACTCCCTCGCGGTCGGCGTACTTCGCCAGCATGGCCTGAAAAGCCGGATAGTCCGCTTCAATTGAAAGGGCGGGGCTGATTTCCACCTTGGCTTCGTAGCCGAGCTCGGTGCCGACAAACTGAGCGGTCTGCAAGGCCCGCTTCAAAGGACTGGAGACGATGACGTCGATTTGAACTTTGAGGGCGCTCAAAACACGCGCCATGAGCATGCACTGCTCCTTACCTTCCTTGATCAGTCCTCTTTTTTTGTCGAGAACGGGATTGATGCGACTGAGTCCGGCGTTGGCGTGGCGCATGAGGTACAGGTTCATCGTGAGGGGGGACAGGCGAGAGAAATAGGGTCGAGCCAGCTCCTTACCTCGGTGATGTTAACACATCTGTAACGCAGGGCAGCCGGCGGTTGAGGCGCTGCCGACCGATGATGCGCCAGGCGGCGCGCCAACGCGGTCTCATTGATTTTCGTGAAGCCGCGTCTGGCGAAAGGCTTCGACCGCCTGATGAATGGCATCCGACACGGCGGAAGGATCTTCGAGGTGCATATTGTGGCCGCAAGGGACCATGATCTGCCGGCTGTTGGTCGAGAGCTGGGCCAGCTTTGACTGTTCCTCCTTTCGCTCCTGCTCCATCTGCGCCGCGGGGACGTCGGCGTCTTCGTATCCGCCATTTGCGCGGGTGAGAACGATGAGAGGGAGTTTGCCCAGGGAGGTTCGATGAGGATCAGCCAGCCAAAGGGCGAAGTATTGTTCCGACCACTCGCGCTGGCTGTTTTCGGCGTCTTCGACACCGGACAGGGACTGGGCCCAGAGATGCAACTTCTGCTGGGCGGAAGGAAGGTTCTTGTACAACGGCTCGAGTTCGCTGGGGGGCTGGCCGGCGGGAGGCGGCGTCGGCTTGTCTGAGGCGTCCAGTGTCTCCCGCGGCGCGGGGATATCGCGGGGCTGGACGTTGACCCCCAGCTGGATGGTTTGTTTGCCGCCAATGCCGACACGCATTCCCTCGACTGCAGAATCCACAAGCACCAGCGCGGCGACATCGCGGGGATATACGGCGGCGAAATTCCTGACCACGGGGCCGCCGTAGGAATGGCCAACGAGCACAAATGGCCCGCGCTCGCCAAGTTTCTGGAGAGCGTCGTGCAATTCAAGATTGATTTGGGCGAAAGTGCGAGGCCTGGGACCAGGGTCGCTCCACGCATATCCCGCACGGTCATAGGTGCAGATGCGCGTGAATTGTGAGACGCGGCTTTGCACCAGGACCCAGTCAAACGAAAAGTCGCCCAGGCCGGTTTCAACCACAACTGTAGGAGCGCCACGACCGGTGCAATCGACGTGGAGTTTATGACCTCCGAGATCCACCATTTTTCCGGCGGGTTCGGGTGAGGTCGCCCGCGCGGCCGGGATCGAAAAGAGCGCCGCACACAGAACACACACGGGTTGCAATGGTTTCATGATCGACTTCACAGTTCGCGCCTCCCAAAGTTCATTCGGTGAAGGTACGCGGGCAGTTCGAAGCAGGTTCTACGAATGCCGCGAATTGCTCGCGAGCTGAGATGAACAGAGGAATTCCGGGATGACGAGGCGGCCGCGGTTCAGCTCACGGATGTGCCGGGTCGAGAGTGTTCCCACCACTCGCTCACCAGCAGGCCGAGTAGCCATTTGCGCTGGTGCTTCAGAACGAATCCGGATTGAGCGAGTGCTTTGCAGTGGTTGGGAAGGCTGCGGATGGTGAGACCTGTGAGGAGTCCGAATGCCAGGTAAAGAAGTGCAATCAGCGGCCCGGCAATGAATCGACCGAGCTGGTTTGCGGGGAGATTGAACTCGGACACAACCCAGACGGCATCGGGCTGCAGGTGCGATTGAAGCCGCCTGGCAAGCGATTCGATTTCATCGGTAGCCAGGCAGTCGAGGAAGAAGTGGGTCACGACCAGGTCATAAGCTGGCGCGGGCTGCTCCCATACTCGGATGTCGGCGACCTGGATCTGAATGCGGCAGCGATGCTGACCGGCTCGGCGCGCGAGTTCTGAGAGCATGGCGGAGCTGGCGTCGACGGCGTCGACGAGAACTGCCGGGTTATCGGCCAGCAGACGGGCGGTGAATCGGCCGTCGCCATCGCCCATGACCAGCGCCCGCCGGCGATGGCCGAGGCGGTCAAGAAACGCGCATCGGCACCGCATGAGAAACGGCCCGAAGCTGAGCCACTCCATCCAGCGATAAGCGTGAGCGAGGCGATCGAAATCGGGCGGAGGCGTCGCGGACGAGTGAATCGTGGCCGCAGATGGAGTCATGCTCATGGATGGAAAGGCTGGTGAATCAGGAGCAAAGCCGGCGGGAGCAGAACCAGGTCGGCGCCGGCGCGAACCGCCAGGGGCGTGAGGCGACCGCGGAACCGATCGAGTTGGGCGAGCAGCAAGGCGCTGGTGGCTCCGGCGGCTATAAGGGCGGCGGGGCGCGGTTCGCTCCATACAAGAAGAAGCGCGAGGCAAACACCCACAAGGCCCACAAGGCAGGCGATCGACTGGACGCGCTTGGAATGCGCGCTCCAGTTCGATTCCCATTGGGCGATGGCGTGGCAATTGAGCCATCCCAGCGCGGCGAAGAACAGGGCCGGGATCAGCAACATCCGCTCTGCCCGACCGGGCGCCTGCCGAAGTGCGGCCTGGGACCAGACCGGAAGCAGGCAGCCGGCCGTGAACAAGATGCCAATCATGACCGCCTGCGAGAGGAGCGAGAACCGCGCGAGGCAGGCGGGGAGCCTGCGTCGGGAGTGGACGCTCGAGAAGTAGGCCAGAGTGGCGGCGGCGATTGCCGAGTCCGGCACGCGCGCCGCTACGGGCGTGCGGGTGACGACGATCCAAAGGCTTGCGGTTGCGGCGAGAACGGCTAGCGGCGCCAGAGTCCAGCGATGCCGCCAGTGGAAATAATGACGGTCCCGTAACTGGTGCTTAGGCGGCGTGCCCATGCCGGCGCGGGCATCGAGGAGGCGATCACCTATATAGACGGCCCAGGCTCCGAGAGCGAGGAGTGCGGGAGCCCAGGTGGGAAGACGAACGTGCGCAGCCCAGGCGAAGGCACACGTCCACACGACCGCTACCGTAGGCGCATCGAGGCTGGCCAGATGCCATATCCGCAGCGGAGCCACGACGTCCCAGACCCGAACCGCGGTCCCGGACTGTCCCGAGGCTGAAAACTGACGGGGCGAGTTGGCTAAGCTCGGCACTGCTTCGATTGTAGGAGGGGGACCTGCCGCAACAGGCTGGCCGTTGCCCACTGAACTCTATGCCAGGCTCTGTGCCACCAGGGAATGGATTTTGGCGTTCACGTCGGAGGCATTCATGAAGAAAGGCGTCTTGAGGCACTGCAGGGTGAGTTCCTGGGTAGCGGGTGCGTAGTTCCAGGAGATTTCGACGCCGAACTTCGAGGCGGCGCCGTTATTGCCGCTGATCTCGATTCCGGCGCCTTTGGCTTTTTCGACGAGGCGAGCGTACTGGTCCGGTGTGACGCCGTTGAAGATTTGCGGTGCGGATGGTGCCATATTCATCTCCTTGAATTGCAGGGTTGCAGAAATGGCCGAGCACCGTCCGAAGCAAGTTTCGATCGGACGCTGTCCGGCGCTTTGTTTTCAGATGCTGTCAAAACAACATTAGCAAGCGGGGCGGAAATTTTCTGCAAACGCGGGGACTCAGTCGGCGGCGACGGCTTTGCGCGGAGCGCGCTTTGTGGAGCGCTTCTCGTGCTTTGGCACGCCATCGGGGGATATGGGATTCGGAATGGCGTCCAGGTCGGCTTTGCCTTCGGCCAGCAGCATCAGGAAATCCTGGCTCGAGAACGGCTCGGCATTCTTGATCGCCTCGAAGGCGCGGATGTAGCTTCCATCGGGCTGGAGAAGGCGGGCCTTAATGCTGTCGGTCAGAAGGGCAGGAAGAATCTCGTCGTGAATCCGGGCGCGTGCGCAGGCGTCGCGCACTGGAAAGACGACCTCGCAGCGCTCGAAGAGGTTGCGGGGCATCCAGTCGGCTGAGCCCAGGTAGATTTCGTCGTCGCCGCCGTTGGCGAAGTGGAAGATACGGGAATGCTCGAGGAAGCGGCCTACGATGGAGCGAACGCGAATACGTTCGGAGAGGCCCGGCACGCCGGGCCGCAAGGTACACACGCCGCGAATGATGAGATCGATTTCAACCCCGGCCTGCGATGCCGCGTAGAGCGCTTCAATCACGCTGGGCTCGAGGAGCGCATTCATCTTGGCGACGATGTGCGCGGGGCGGCCGGCGCTGGCATGCTCTGACTCGCGCCGGATCAGCCCCAGGAAGCTTTCGGCCATGGTGAGCGGGGCGACGAGGAGGGGCCGATAGTCGTCGACCTCGGCGTGCGCGGTGAGGTAGTTGAAGACCATGTGCACGCGCTCGGTGATCTGGGGATCGCTGGTAAGCAGGCTCAAGTCGGTATAAAAGCGGGCGGTGACCGGGTTGTAATTGCCCGTGCCCAGGTGGCAGTAGCGGCGGGTCACGCCGTCTTCGTCGCGGCGCACCAGCATGGCCAGCTTGCAGTGGGTCTTGAGTCCCACGACGCCATGAAAGACCTGGACGCCGGCGTCTTCCATGCTGCGCGCCCAGCGAATATTCGACGCTTCATCGAAGCGCGCCATCAGTTCGACGACCAGCGTCGTCTCCTTGGTGGCGGCGGCGTCGATCAGCGCCTCGAAGACTGGTGAATCCTGGCTGGTGCGGTAGAGGGTCTGCTTCATGCTTACCACTGCGTCGTCCTCGGCGCCCTGGTGGATGAAGTTGACCACGGGGTCGTATGAGTCGTAGGGGTGGTGGAGCAGGATATCGCGGGTGCGCAGATCGTCGAAGATGTTGTTGGCCTTGCGGCTGAGGTGGAGCGGCTTGGGCGTAAACGGCGGGTATTTCAGATCCGGACGCTGAACGTCGCTGTAAAAGAACATTACGCGGGACAGGTTGACAGGGCCATCGCCGCGGAAGACCTGGTTCTCATCGACTTCGAAGTTGACGCGCAGGCGTTCGATGATGTCGGGATGGGCCCCGGCTTCGATTTCGAGGCGCACGGCGTCGCCCTTGCGGCGGTTGTGCAACTCAACGCGGATCGACTCGAGCAGGGAGCGGGCCTCTTCCTCTTCGAAGTAGAGGTTGGAGTTTCGGGTCACGCGAAATGCGGCATGAGCCAGCACCTCGTATCCGCGATACATGCCGGAGAGATTCTGGGCGATCAGGTCCTGGAGGAGCATGTAATCGAATTTGCCGTCCGCAGCGGGCAGGCGAACGAAGCGGGACAGGGCGCGGGGCACGGTAACCACACCGAGTACCTGGGGGCCGGAGCTGCGCCGCTTGGGCCGTAGCAGCAGCGCCAGGCACAAGGCCTTGTTCAGCACGCGCGGAAAGGGATGGGCGGGATCGATGGAGATGGGTGTCAGCAGGGGGTCGACTTCGCGCTGGAAGTAGTTCTGGGCAAATTCGCGGGCTTCGGCGTTCAGCTCATTCCAATCGAGGAGCCGGACGCCTTGCTGGCGCAGTTCAGGGAGCAACTGATGGTTCCAGCAGGCGTACTGGGCGTCGACAAAGCTATGGATTTCCGCGGTCAGTTCGGCCAGGGATTCATCGGGCCGCAGGCCATCGTAGCCGGGTTCCCGGTAGCCATCCTCGATGCGCTGCATGAGGCCGGCCTGGCGGATTTCCACGTATTCGTCCAGGTTGCTGCCGGTGATGGCCAGGAACTTGACCCGTTCGAGGAGGGGGTTGGCCGGGTCCTCGGCCTCTTCGAGCACGCGGCGATTGAACCGCATCCAAGACGCATCCCGTCCGTTGAATAGCTTCTGTCTTTTAGTCGCTGCCGACATCGACTTTATCCCGTGCGCCGTAGTTGGCAGTCTACAGCGTTCCCCGTCCGATGTGGGAGAGAAAGCTGGCGGCCACGAAAGCGCTACATCGCCATCCAAACAGGAAGGCAGGCGAGAAGATATTAATTACCCGCAAAAACTAGGGGACGGTGCGGAATTTCTTTGAGGGGTGCCCGGGGCCGGGTTCACTTGTGCCAAGGCGAAGGGTATTTCTTTTTTTGTAAGTTTGGCGTCCGGTGTCAGTGAGGGCGAGCCCTTGGCGCGACGGGATGGCGGGGGTGTGCTCACGTACCGCTGCGGGGTATCCGGCCGGGCCTAAAATGCAAGCTTCTTGTGAAGCGTGCCTGGCCCTAGTTCGCGCAAGCGCGTGATATGATTTCGCAACCATGGGCGCAGGCTCCGCTAACTCTTCCATTGCGGACAAAACACCGGATGCGCAGAATTCCGCAATTGACGCCGTGTTGAGAGGAGCGACGCGCTTTGCCGCTTCGTGGGTTGGGGCTTTCTCGACTTACTGCGCAGCCGTAGTTCTGGCCGTCGTCGGCCTGCAACAGTTACCGGCCAAACTCGGACTTCCGGTTTCAGCGTGCGCGGGAATCGTGGCGACGCCACTGGTCCTGACTGTTTGCTTTCACACGCTGCCCGCTCTCCTCGAGAGGTGGCGGAAAGAGAAACTGAAGCGTATCACCGGCAGCGGGAAGCCCGGTTACTTCCAACTCGGTCCCCGGGAGGATGAGGCGAGCTTCCAGCGCGCGGATGGAAAGCACGACGAAGTCCTGGCGTGGTTGCGGGGGTTCCCTCGGAGAGTGCTTTACCTGACCGGCACCTCGGGAGCGGGGAAGAGTTCACTGATGTCGTCCTGGGTACTGCCGAAACTGAAGCGCGAAGGCGTGCGGATCATTCCGCTTCGCGGATACCAGGAGCCGGCCCGGGCTCTCGAGGAAGAACTGAAGCGGCTGGGGTCGATCTGGAAGCGCAATCCACCGGAAACCGACGATCTGACCACCTTGTTGGAAGAAGCCCGTAAGCGGCTGGCCCCGGTGAGGCTGCTGATCGTCCTCGATCAATTTGAAGAATTCCTGATTTTGCGCGGAGGACCCGAGCAGGCGCGATTTGTGGAGTTTCTCATGTCCCAAGTGGACAGGGGCGGGGGCGAAGTTGCGATCCTGCTCATTTTTCGCGCGGAGTACGACGGGTTCATCTCGGAGTTAAAGCTGCCGGTTCCTATTCCCGGGGTGAACTTGCAAAAGGTGTCGGTGTTCACCGAGGCCGCGGCGCGGGATTTTCTGGATGGATCGGGGCTTTTCTTCGACCAGCGGCTACTGGCGGTAGTTCTGCGCGAGGCGGCGGAGGTGGAAGGGACGAAGGGACTGATCCGGCCGGTCACAGTGAACCTTTGCGGGCTGGTGCTGTCGCGGTTTGCCACCGGGCTTCCCCGGCAATTCCGACCGGGGCGCCTGATTCGCGGTTTCGTCCACGAGTCGATCTTTCAAAAAGAGATCGCCGATGTGAGCCCGGTGCTTTTGCCAAGGCTGATTTCCGAACACGTGACCAAGCGACCTCAGTCGATCGAGGAATTGGCCGCGGGGAGCGGTCTGACGAAAGAGCAGGCGCAGGGCACGATGTTCAAGCTCGAGGAACCGGAGCGAGCCATTGTCCGCAGGCTCAACGAGGAAGGGACGGTTTGGGAGATTTCGCACGACTTTCTGGTGCCGATCATCGACTCTTTTCTGGCGCAGTGGATGGCCTCGTTCTGGAGGACGGTGCGGCCCTGGCTTCCGGCGGCGTGTTTGGCGGTGCTCCTGCTGGTGATTCTGGCGACCCGTTGGATGTATCCGGACCCAATCGCGGAGTTGACAAGGCTGGGGTGGACGGCCACAGGGGAATTCGACACGAAAGCGGGGAGGGTGGTTTCCTACCGGCTTTCCTATGGCGATATTTCTGCGTCGTTTCCCCCGGCGGAGAGCACGGCGGATCTGGAGCGCATTCGGACGCCGATGGACGTCGACCTGAGCGAACTCCCTGCGTTCGACGCCAGTCACTTTGGTGAGTGGGACAAGATTGCCCACCTGACCAGCCTAACCCTTCGAGGACTTTCGCCGCGGACGCGGAGCACGTTCAGCGGTGTTCCTTTGATGCAGGAAGGCCGAGTTGATTTCTCGGTGATCCATAAGTTGACCCATTTAACTTCGCTCAGGATTGACGACTGGACGGTTTCCGATTCGGATCTTGCCCGGTTGCCGGGCTCCCTCCAGTCACTTAACGCGGAGGGGGACACGATTACCGACTCCGGACTCAAATACCTGCCGGGAACGTTGAAAGAGCTCACTCTTTTCAGCGCCACCAACGTGACCGATGCAGGGCTGAAGAATCTGCCAAAAACGCTGACTGACCTTTCGATCTGGAACGCCAAAATCACTGACGCAGGGTTGAAGGATTTGCCGGGAACGCTGATTGACCTTTCGATCTCGGACGCTAAAATCACGGACGCGGGGTTGAAGGACCTGCCTCCGAGGCTCGAGCATCTTAACCTTTCCAAAACCATGGTCACCCGGGAGGGAGTGAAAAGCCTGCCACCGACTGTTCAAGTCTACGTTTACTGAGGTCTGCAATGTACCGGGGCGACCAAAACCTCCCCTCAGGGGATAGTGGCCCGGAAGATTGACCCACATTCCCCCCCGGTTGAGGATAGACTGAGAGCGAACCTGCTTCCAGAGCAGTTCCGCAGCCGACGCAGCCGTCTCCGTCCTTTCTCCAGGGGCTTGGTCTGGAATGCCATGCGGCTCAGATGGCTTCGATCACCGCAAGGGCGCTGCATCTCCCCGACACGAGGAGCACATAGATGCCTAAGGAAACTTTTACTTCGGATTTCCACTTGATTCCGTCCGAGCCATTACCCGCTGACGCCGAGGCATTCGCCGAGCGTGTGCATGGGTTACTGGACGGCCAGCCCAAGGATGACGCGACGGTTGCCCGGGCACTGGAAGGCATGGACGGGATGTTCGACGTGATCGCCGCCGGCCTCTACAGCATGGCTTCGATGCTGGCGGGGGAGGGAGAAGACAGCATTCGGCTGGTGGAAACGGCAGTGGCCACGGCCGATATTTCGTCGTGCACCCATGCCGAGGAGGCGCACCGCAGCAGCCGGCTGGCGCTCGCCAAGGCTGCCATTGGGTTGATTGCCGATCGCGATCCCAGCCTTCTGGCTGCTCCGGATGGTCTGGAGCACGCGGTAACCTGCATCGAGGATGACGATCTGGACGCGGCCGCCGAGGCCCGCGAGGCCATGGAGCGCATGATCGCCGGACCGGACCGCGACCGGGTGCGTAACTGGCTCGAGAGCCTGTCGACTGTCATGCGTACCATCTACGTACTGCGGGCTGTGGCCGGCTTTAGCGCGACCGAGACGGCGGAGTTGCTGGCCGCTCATGGGGGTCCCCAGGCAGCGGGATGGAACGCGGACGCGGTGCGCGAGCTGTTCCGCCAGGCGCTCTGCTCATTGGCGTCCCAGCTGATTCACGCTACGGCCGGCAGATAGGGAAACCCGCAGAAGATCACGGAACGGCAAAGAAGGCCGGCCCGGCCAGTCAAAACGAATGCAAAACTCCGGGAGCCGCCAGAGCCCGTTTCCATGGTGGGTTCGTTACACTGTTTAGGAACCTTGCCGCTATCCGTCTGCATCCATTAATGAGCCAACATTTTCGGGCTAGCGCCCGCTGTTTCAGTCGTTCAGGCGAGAAAATCACTGATGCTGTCAGAATCCTCACAAAAATGCGCAGTCTTTCCGTGTGTCCGTGAGTTCAGGCTGGGGCTTTTGATCTTGTCGCTGGGCCTGGTTGCCGGGCAGCTGACTCCCAGGCTTGGAGCACAGACTGCGCCGAGCGTTCCTGCCCCGGCCCCGCTGAGCTCATCCAGTTATCAGGGCAGCGTGCCCACCGGCGAGGTATCGGCGCAGCCGCTGGACTTGACGCTGGAAGAGGCCATGCAGCGCGGCCTCCGATACAACCTGGGGGCCATTCTGAGCACGACTCAGGCTTCCGGCGTAGGCGGCCAGCGCCTCAGCCAATTGCAGTCTCTTCTGCCCACGGTGGATGCTTCCTGGAAGTGGTCCGTGCAGCAGGTGGACCTGGCGGCATTAGGACTGCGGGTTCCCGGATTTCCCACCATCGTAGGGCCCTTCGGCTACACCGATCTCCGCGCGTACTTCTCGTGGGCGGCGGTGGATGTGAACTCGTTGCGGACGTACCTGGCGGCGCGTCACAATTTCAACGCCGCGCAGCTGTCGGCCGAGGATGCGCGCCAGATGGTGGTGCTGACGGTGGGCAACGCCTATCTGCTGGTGCTGGCGGATGAGTCCCTTGTCACCGCCGCGGAATCCCAGGTGGCGACCTCCAAGGTCTCGCTCGACCAGGCGGTCAACATGCACCAGGCCGGAACTGCGCCGTTGCTTGATGAACTGCGCGCCCGGGTCGATTACCAGACTCTGCAGCAGCAGCTGATCGTGGACCAGAACGCACTTGAGAAAGACCGGCTGGCGCTGGCGCGCGCCATCGGCCTGCCCCTGGCGCAGAAATTCAACCTGGTAGACAAGGTCCCGTTTGCGCCATTCGACCAGCTGGATATCGACGTCGCCATTCACAACGCTCATGCCAGCCGCAAGGACCTGGCAGCCATGGTGGAACAGACCCATGCGGCCGAAGAGCAGCGCAAGGCTGCCACGGCCGACCGCTTTCCGACTTTGAAGGCGGATGTGGATTATGGCCTCATCGGCGTCAACTTCGGGACTTCGCACGGGACCGTGGATGCGACCGGTACGGTGAGCATCCCGGTCTTCAAGGAATTCGGATTTCGCGGCGAGGCGGAGCAGGCGCAGTCGCAGCTGGACACGCAGACGGCCGAATTGAGCGACAAGAACGCGCAGGTGGACGCCGACGTGCGGGATGCCCTGCTGGATATTGCTTCGGCGCAGCAACAGGTGGAAGTGGCGCGCTCCAGCGTGGACCTGGCGAATGAAGCGCTCAGCGAGGCGCAGCAGCGCTATGCCGCTGGGGTGAGCGACAACCTCGCCGTGCACCAGGCGGAACAGTCGGTCGCTGTCGCCAACAATCAATATGTGTCGAGCCTTTACCGGCACAACTTAGCCAAGCTCAGCCTGGCGCGGTCGCTTGGCGCCGCTGAGAATTACAAGAGTTACCTGGGAGGAAAGTGAACGTGGCGGAAACAACGACAACACCAGTACAAACCGAGCCGGATACGACAACGGAGGTCGTACAGCCGCGGTCCCGCCGCAGGGGCATCATCATCGTTGTGATCGCAATTCTGGTGGTGGGAGCCGTCGCGTTCTGGTGGCACGCTACATTTACCGAGGACACGGATGACGCCCAGATCAACGGCCACCTCATTCAGGTGAGTTCGCGCATCGGCGGGCAGGTGCAAAAGGTCTATGTCGACGAAAACCAGTTGGTGAAGAAGGGCGACCTGATCGCCGAGCTGGATCCGCGCGACTACCAGGTCGCAGTGGAGAACGCTAAGGCGGTGCTGGCCAGCGCGAAAGCGAATGCCGCGGCTGCCAACGTGGCTGTGCCTCTTACGACCATCAATACGGGGAGCAATCTGAATTCGGCTACATCGGACGTGAGCGGCGCGCATGCCTCGGTGCTGCAGGCGCAGCAGCAGCAGCAGGCGGCGCACGCGCGCGTCGCCCAGGCGCAGGCTAACGACAAGCGGGCCCAGGCGGACCTGGAGCGGTACAAGCCGCTTGTCGAAAAGGACGTGATCAGCAAGCAGCAGTTCGACGCGGCTGTGGCGGCCGCGGCGGCGGCAGCCGCCTCGGTGCAGGATGCCCTGGCCAGCGAGCAGGCAGCAGCCGAAGGCGTGCGGGTGGCGCGGGACCGCGAAGCTCAGTCCCAGGCGTTACTGAAATACGCCCAGACCGGACCGCAACAGATCGCGGCACAAAATGCGAGAGCGAGGCAGGCTGAAGCGCAGGCGGAACAGGCGCAGGCGCAACTCGACCAGGCCAACCTCAACCTCAGCTACACGAAAATCATTGCTCCCGAAGCCGGCATCATTACCCGTAAAAGTGTCGAGCTCAACCAGAATGTCTCGGTCGGTCAGAATCTGCTTACCCTGGTTTCTCTCCAGGATCTCTGGGTGACAGCCAATTTCAAGGAGACCCAGCTGCGCCACATGGCGGCCGGACAAGAGGTGGAAATTTCGGTGGACGCAACGGGCAAGACCTACAAGGGCAAAGTGACGCAGATCGGCGGGGCGACCGGGTCAGTGCTTTCGCTCTTTCCCCCCGAGAACGCGACCGGCAACTATGTGAAAGTGGTGCAGCGTGTCCCGGTGCGTGTCGACTTTACCGACCTCGAACACGAAGACCCCGACCACCTGCTGCGGCCCGGCTTATCGGTGGAGCCGAAGGTGCGCGTGAAGCAGTAAATAGCCGCCGCTCACTATGGGCTTCTATGGTTCCGAAACCGATGCCAGCGTTTGAAACGTGTCGATGGCGCCCCACGCGCCCAGGCCGATCCCTTTGGCCATCTGCGCAAGGTCGACCATGTTGTGGGCCAGGAAGATCATCACCGAACCTTCGCGTGGATCGGCCTGCCACCAACCTCCAAATGCGCCCGGCCAACTGACCGTTCCCACGCTGCCACGCCGCATGAAATCGGCTTTGTCCGTCTCCAGCACCACCGAGACACCCAGGCCAAACCCTCTGCCTCGGTTTCAGGCCAAGCCATCCGGGGTTTGCGGGCTGGCTGTCAGTCAACTGATTGGTCATCATCGCCGCGAGTGTTTCCGGACGAAGGAGCCTTACGCCATCCACCTTGACCGTCACCGAGGAAGAGCCGCGCGAAACTCAGATAGTCGTCGAGCGTGGACCAAAGCCCGGCGCCGCCGGATTCGTAGGCCATATCCTCTGGCCGTTCTGAGACAAAAACGCCACTCCGGTTGACTCGTCTGGTCAACCGGCCCTCTTCGTCGAAGCCATATGCAGCCGCACGGCGGTCCCGCTTTTCCCGGGGCACAAGGAAGCTTGTATCCTTCATTCCCAGCGGCTCGAAAATACGCCGCTTGAGCACTTCTCCGAGCGGGGCGCCTTCGATTCTCGCGATCAGCAGCCCGAGCAAGATCGGTCGAGTGCCGTAGTACATTGCGGACCCCGGCTGGCCGATCAATGGCAGCCGTGCGAGCCTCGCGATCCACTCATCGGGCGCGACGTCGCTATCGATATCGCCGCCAAGGGCATCGCGATATGCCTGGGCGATCGGGCCGCGATGGAAATCCCCATAGGTGAATCCGGCGCGATGGGTCAACAGATCTTCAAAGGTAATCAGGCGTTCCGCCGGATCGGTTTCGTCGAGGGACCGTTCGGAGACCGCAGCACGCGCATGTGCGAGAACTCCGGCGCGTACCGAGCAATGGAGTCGGTTAGAGCGATCCGGCCTTCGTCAACCAACATGAGAGCGGCAACGGAGGTGATTGGCTTGGTCATGGAGGCGATCCTGAAAATCGTGTCCCGTTCGACGGGCAGATTGGCCTCTATGTCCCGCCAGCCGACGCAGGCCGTTTGCGTTTCTCCATCCGCGCCAGACGAGAGTCGCCGCCCCGGCGAGCTCTCCGGAGTCTACGACCTTCTGCAATGCCGCTTCGATTTCGCTTTCTCGATTCATTTCAGCTCTTTCCTGGTCTCGATTCAAATTATAAATCTACTATAAAATAATTATATTATAAAATAAGCTATGACATCAGAGTCTGAAGAAGGTTCCCGCCGTCGGCAGCCCAAAGGCGATAAGCGCGACCGGACGCGCGCCAAACTCCTGGAAGCGGCCCGCTCGCTGATTCGCGAAAAGGGTCATGAGAACACAACGCTGGAAGACATCGCTGAAAGGGCGGGGATGACGACCGGAGCCATCTACGGCAACTTCAAGAATCGCGACGAGCTTTTCATCTCATTAGGACAGACCTACTGGCCGCCCATTAAGCCGCAGGTGAAACCTGGAGCCAGTTTTCCGGCGATCATGCGCGCCATGGCCGAGGCGACGATTGCGGTCATCCCAGACCGCAGCGGCTGCGGCGGTGGGCCGTCTCACCGGCCTGGCATATACGCTTACTCACGAAGAGATGCGCGTCGCAGGTGAGAGAGGTCACGGCCCAAAGCTACGCTTTCGGCGAGCAATGGCTTCGCGCGGTGACTAAAGAGGAAGATCTTCCCATGCCGGCTGACCAGTTGGTACGTGTCCTGCACGCCATGATCGAAGGGCTGGTGTTCAAAGGCTGCTGACTCCCGAACTGGTGCCGGACGAAATATTCCGGGCGGCCTTCGGAGCGCTGGCGATAAAGCGGGACGCTGAATAGCCCGCCCCTGTAACGAGAGAGCCGATCCACGTTCGCTAACGGCGATGGTGTTGGCCTCAAGGCATGAGAACGCAGCAGCTCTCGAATTCGTTTTTCGTGATGCGGTTCCGCGGGCGGCTACAATTGAGGCTTGCCGGCAACAAAAGCAAGAGCTGAAAGCGAATAGCTGGTTTTTACCATGCGCGATTCCATCCACGTTTCGAAAGAGAATTACCTCAAGGCGATCCTGGAGGCCGAGGCGGAGGGGCGGCAGGTCATCCCCGCCATGCTGGCCCATTGGCTCGAGGTCTCGGCGCCGGCGGTGACCATGGCGCTGAAGCGGCTGAAGCGCGATGGCGACGTGGAGGTGGGCGAAGACGGTATCGTTCGCTTGACTGCGACCGGCCGGGAGACCGCGTATCGGACTGCCCTTCGCCATCACCTCATCGAGCGCATGCTGAGCGAGATCTTCGGCATGGAGTGGTACGAGATCCACGAAGAGGCGGAGCGGCTGGAGCACGCGGTCTCGCCGGCCTTCGAAGCCAAGCTGCGGGAAAGGCTGGGGGAAAGCGGGGCCTGCCCGCACGGCAACGCGGTGTTGCCGGAAAATCCAACGGAGCGCAAGCTCCGGGGCGAGGTGCCGCTTTCCGAGGCGACGGAAGGGCGTCGGTATACGGTGACCAGCCTTCACGAGCGCGATCCCCGGCTGCTGTTGTTTCTGCACCAGACCGGGATCGGGCCCCGGCAGCGGCTGCGGGTGGTCCGCCAGAATTACGATCAGACCGTCCTGATCGAGTTACCGACGGGGAATTCGATCCTGGGCCGGCCGGCGGCGGAGGCGGTGTGGCTGCGGCCCGAGGCGGGATAATGAATCGACGCGAAATGCTGAGAGGAACAGGGGCGATTGCGGGAGCGGCGGCTCTCAGCGCTGAAGCGAAGGCCGATCCGGAGTCAGCTGCGCGCAAATTCAAGATCATTGTGACAGGCGGCCATCCCGGCGATCCGGAGTATGGGTGCGGAGGCACAGTGGCCCGGCTCACAGCGCTGGGACACGAGGTTGTTCTGCTGTATCTGAACGACGGAGCGTGGGAGACTTCCGCAGCGGTGCGGATCGCCGAGGCCAAAAAGGCATGCGAGATTCTCAAGGCACGGCCGGCTTATGACAATCAAGCCAACGGGCATGCGGTGATCGACGGCGCGCACTACGACGCGTTTGAGAAAATCATCGCCGCCGAAAATCCCGATGCGATCTTCAACCAGTGGCTGGTTGACAACCATCCAGATCATCGCGCGGTTGCCAATCTCACCTATGAATCCTGGAACCGGCTGAAGCGGCGCTTCGCGCTGTATTACTACGAAGTGTCGGACGGGGACGATACGATGCAGTTCCCCGTGCCCACGCATTATGTGGATATCAGCAGTGTGGCCGACACAAAAAAAGCCGCATGCTACGCGCACGCCAGCCAGAATCCCGACTTCTTTTATGGCGTGCAGGATACGGTGGCGCTGTTTCGCGGCTTCGCGGCGGGATGCAAGAGAGCCGAGGCGTACGTGATGCAGGTGCGAAGCCCGCACGACATTTTCGCGCTGACCGGGCTGTCAAGCCAATAACGGCGCTACAGCTGCGTGATCAGGTGATCGATATGAGAATGGTGGCTGCGGCTCATGGCCACTTTCTGGCCGTTGGAAAGAAGGACGGAGAAATCGCCTGACGTCTCTCGCCGCACTTCCTTCACGTGTCTCAGGTTGACGATCGCGGACCGGTGAACACGCATGAACATCCGGGAGTCGAGTTTGCTGGCGATACCGGTCATGGTCTCCCGGAGCAGGTGCGTCTCCGATGCGGTGCAGATGCGGACGTAGTTCTCCTCAGCGGCGATCCATCGGATCTCCGAAAGAGGCAGGAAGAGAATGCGGCCGCGCGACTTGAAGGCGATGCGGGCTGGATGAAGGTTGCCGTTGGCGGCCGGCTTTGCTTCCTGGGGGCCGCGCGCCGGCTCGTTGTCCATCCTCTCGCGCGCATATTGAACAGCGGCTTGGAGGCGCTGGGCCGTGAAAGGCTTCAACAGGTAGTCGGCAGCCTGCATCTCGAATGCGCGCACCGCGTACTGGTCGTGTGCCGTGGTGATGATGACGTAGGGCAATAGTCCGGCCCGATTTCTTGACAGCTCGGTAATCACATCGAAGCCATCCATTCCGGGCATGCAGATGTCGAGAAAGAGAAGATGCGGATTCCTGGCTCGCACCAGGGCCACGATCTCGGAAGGAGATGCCGCTTCACCTACGATCTCGACGTCGGGAATCGTCTGCAGTAAGACTCGTAACTTCTGCCGTGCCAACGCTTCATCATCGGCAATGATTGTACGTATGACCACGAAACCTCCTCGTATTGTCTGTTCTGCCAAATGAGTTACACAGTTCTGAGGGGAAGCTCGCAGGAGCTTGCAATCCGTTGAGTTGCATGTCCAGGTCCAACCGGCGCTCCGCGCTATGTCTCTGAAAGGCTTGGCGATCGGCAGAGGGGCTGGGTGGGACGGCGATAGAGCGAGTGGCCGAATTTGATCACGATTGTCCGAGTTCGGACACCGCACGGTGATTGATGGGTCAGGCCGGCCCGGCGCGTGCTCAGCGTCAGGATCACAACCAAAAAAGACAAGTTCACGCAATCCGGTGGTCTCTCTAAGCTGGAATTCATACGCGATGAAACGAGTAGGAAAGAAGGCCACACCTGGATCTCACCGTGCCAGAAGCCTTGATCGTCCTGGGAATGGACCTATTCGTCACAAGATATGAAACCGCATAGGGCCATACACCGCGAATCCCTAATCATGGAGCGTTATAAGTCGTTCCGGGAACGCGCCTAAATACAGAATGGGGAATTACTCACCGGAGTTAGACCGTCTGTCCCCACCCATAGCAGTTCGTCACTTCCGGGCGGGGGGCGCGTCGACTGGCTCGATGGATGCACTCTGTGCGGCGCAGAGCTATTCACTTGTCGAATGGAGCCAGTCATGCGCCGAATTTCTCATCTGATCACCAGGATTGCATTTGTCGCCCCGGTTCTTGTCTGTGCCGCATTGTGCGGTGCGCAGGGCATCGTGACCGGTTCCATCAGCGGAACCGTTCAGGATCCCAGCGCCGCGGTTGTTCCGGGCGCCACCGTAACAGCGATTCAGAAATCGACCAACTCAGCTTTCCGAACCACGTCCAGCGCGACGGGCACGTTCCTGATTCCCGGGTTGCCGGTAGACGACTACACGGTAACGGTCGATGCGGCTGGTTTCACGTCCTTGAAAGTGGACAACGTTACCGTACGGGCGAGCTCGACGTCGCCCCTGGGAGTGGTGAGCCTAAAGGTTGGCACCGCATCCGAGGGAGTTACAGTCGAAGCGTCAACAGTTCTTCTTCAGCCCGATACGGTGTTGATCAGCCAAGAGTTCGACTCGCAAAAGACCGAAGATCTTCCCATCGGAAACGGATTTGACATCGTGGCCCTGTTGACTCCGGGAGTAGCGCCATCGGGCGGCAACCTGTTCACCAATACCAATGGTGCGGAGTTCTCCACCAACGGCATGCGCGACCGGAACAACAACTTCCAACTGGATGGCCAGGCAAACAACGATACCAACATCGGCGGCCCGAACGTGTTCTTTGGGAACGCGGACGCGCTGGCCGAAGTGCAGGTAATCACCGCGGAGAGCGCGGAATACGGCCGCAACAGCGGCGCGGTGGTGAACTACATAACCAAGGCGGGCAGCAATCAGTTTCACGGTTCGGGGTTTGAGTTCTACAACGGCAGCTGGGCCGATTCGCTGGCCAACCAGGACAAGAGCGAAGTGTTCGGCTATTGTGCCCCGGGGGTAAGCCCGGACACGGGCTGCATCGCGCCCCAGATCCCACGCTATGTCGACAATCGCTGGGGAGGCACCATCGGGGGACCGATCAAGAGGGACAAACTCTGGTTCTTTGCAGCGGGGAATTGGGAACACACGCGGACCGGAGCGAGTCCCGAGTCGTCGGCTCCGCTGGTGACGCCCACGCCCAACGGAATTTCGCAGCTGCAGGCGGCATTCCCCAATAACTCCGCCGTGGGTGCGCTGGCGTCCATCGGCCCGGCGTCTGTGAAAGCCGGCACACTTTCGTTCGGCACTCCGATCACGCAGGACGTGCTCGGAGTTCCCATCGAATTTGCCACGGCCCGTCGGACCGTGAGCGTCCCCTTCAACGACGCTGAGGGAATGGGCCGGGTCGATTACCAGTTATCACAAAAGGATCGTATCTTTGGGAGATACATCTATCAGAAGAGTTTTTACTACAACTATAACTACTTCGCGCCCTCGGAAGGAGTTACCGGGTCGTTCGTCAACGTGGGCGGAATCAGTCATTTTGTGGGCGTGGACTGGACGCACACCTTCAATGACCGGCTGATCAACCAGACCCGCTACAGCTATGCCCGGAGCACCAGCGAATTCGGGAGCGGGGGATTTCCTGATTGCACCGACGCGAACATCCTCAGCGGCTGCCCAACTCGCTTTTCATTCAACGATTCAACCGATCTTGCTTTGGGGCAGCAGAACGCGTATTGGCCGCAGGGAAGAGTAGTAAGGAGCCAGCAGATCCAGGATAATGCCACTCTGCAAGTCGGCAAACAGAGCATCAAGTTTGGCGGCGAATTCAACCACTTCCCTGAAACGGACTATGGAATCCCTTATATGAACGGCTACTTCTTCTTTGCCAGCTTTGACGATTTCATTCAAACCAACCCGGCGCTCACGCTTTACGCCGAGGGCGCCTCGACATACCCGCTCACCTTCAACGCTGGAGCCGCCTATTTTCAGGACGACATCAAGGTCACTCCGACTCTGACCGTGTCGGCGGGTTTGCGCTATGAGATCCAGAGTCAGCCCATCAATGGACTTCATGATCTGACAGTGAAGCGGGAGTCAAACCCGTCGACGGCGCTCTGGGATACCACGCTGCCGTTGAACCAGCGGACGGTTCAGTCACTTCCCATCTCCAAGCACAATTTTGGGCCGGTAGTCGGGTTTGCATGGCAGCCTCTGACCAAGGGACAGAATGCGACGGTGGTTCGTGGCGGCTTCCATATCGGTTATGACTCGACCTTCAACAATCCGTTTGCCAACATCGCGCAAAGCACGCCCACGGTGAATCTCGCTACGCTCCAGACGTGCACCAATTGCGTCCCATCGGACGGCTCGGCCGCGACCCTGAGAACGTTGATCAATCCCCAGGTGCCGCTGGGCGGCAATCCCGGAGAGCGTTCGCAGTCCAATACTGACCCGCATTTGTATAACCCCTATACGGAGCAGTGGTCGCTCGGAGTGCAGCAGGCAATCACGCGTTACATGGTCGGCGAGGTTCGTTATCTTGGAAATCATGGTGTGGGGTTGCTTGAAAACCGGATTGGGAATCCCGCGCTCGGCCCACTCATTTCGGCGGGCTATCAGAATGTCATTCCGGCGGGCTTGACCCCTTGCACCGATCCCAATGCCCCCGGTTTCTCGGCTGGATTTGTGGACTGCAGTCGCACCGACCTCGTCACCCTGGGCAACACCGGCTACTCCAACTACAACGGTCTGCAGTCCCGCCTGTCCATCGAACATTGGCACGGTGTTACGGCGGGCGTCAGCTACACCTTTAGCAAGGACATCGACAACATCAGCGAGATCTACGCAACTCTGGGCGGTGGCAACACGACCAACTACTCGCAGAGCCCGTTCGATTTGTCGCATGCCGAACGCGGCGTCAGCGGCCTCGACTATCCCAACGTGGCCTCGATTTACATGCTCTTCGAAGTGCCGTCGCTGAGCAAGCAAAACGGTTTGACACGCACGCTTCTGGGCGGGTGGCAGATCAATCCGGTATGGCGTTATGTGAGCGGCCAGCCTTATACCGTGATCGAGAATGCGACCCCGGCATTCAACTTCACCAATGAGGCGTCTCCGAACCGGCTGCTCTGCGACCCGACGCAAACGTCGGGGAGTACAACCTGCCGGCCGATCATCGCCAGCCGGCATGCTCCCATCGATTCCGTCGGCCAGTGCACCGACCCCTCGGCCAGCGGCTGTGGGCTCGTCAACTACTACACCGGAGCCCCGGCTTCGCAGCAGGACGTCCACTGGATCGTGAATGACGATCTCTCCGCGGCGTACTTCGGAACGCCCTTCGCCGGCGGAGGACGGAACCAGCAACGCGGGCAGACGATCAACAATGCCAGTCTTGCCGTCCTCAAGGATTTCAAGCTCCATGACCGCTTCACCATTGAGACCCGCGGGACGGCATACAACGTTCTTAACCGCCAGTATCGCGGAGTGCCCCAGCCGAACGTGGACAATGGCAACTTTGTCGATGTGGGCGGCTCATTCGGAAATACCATTTACAACACCAACAGCGGCGGGCAAACTAATTCGGTTTTCTCCGGCATCGATCGCCGCCGTATTGAGCTGGGCGCGAAGATCCGGTTTTGAGACGGAACGAAAACAAGTTTTTGGGGCGCGATCCGAAAGGGTCGCGCCCGATTCTTTTTTGGAGGCTTGTCTGTCATCCCTTTACTTGGCGCAGGGTCATTGATTATTCCTCAGTTTGTGACGAATAGCCCACCCATACAGGCAAGTGACACCCGATGGGAGCCGAAGGGACAAATCTGCTTGGTCAATCGACCCGATTCCGGGATCAGCGTCGATGACCTCCGCGTAATACAGAAGTCTTATTTCTAAACGAGATGTATGCTTCTGATCGCGCTTCGGTGCAATTCCTTGAATTTGTCGGTTCAGACAGCGACAATAGTAGGCGGGTCCGAGCGTGAACACACGCCGGGTTGTTGTCGTAAACGCCGGCTTCTTTCCCCGGACTTTTTCCCGACATGACCTCTTCAGTGTCGGCGGCCGAATAGATTGCCGCACAGGACCTCGAGAACAGGACGATCGACGAACGTGACACCGAGCAAGCAACAGCGCGCCTACACCGTACTCATGCATCCCGCCGTTTTTATCCCCTCATGGGTGATGCTTGGAATCCTGTTTGCCTTCCAGGACTGGATGAATTTTCGCCGTTGGGGCTACCACGTCAAGACTGCCACTCTGTTCAAGTCGTGGGGAATGGAATACCTCGTCCTGGGCGTTCTGTGCTGGCTGATGTGGCGGTTTCTGTACCGTTTCATCGTAAGAGCGAATGTGAGGGACATGCTCACATGGATCTTCGGTCTCAGCATCACCTTCGGCATAGTCAAAGAGGTGATTTGGGTTCCCTTTTTCCCGGACGTGCCGGTTGACAAGGCTCACATGGCCTATTGGCAGCGCGTTGAGTTCCATTGGAAAGCTAATTTTATCGTCAGCCTGTTCATCTTCTGGTGCGTTTTCTTTTTGTTCCGCGGCCTCAACTACTACCAGAGATTTCGCGAAAAGGAGAATGCCGCGGCTCAATTGGAGGTGCAACTGGCAAATGCAAGGCTTGCGGCTCTGCGTATGCAGCTGAACCCGCATTTCCTGTTTAACGCCATGAACAGTATTTCCAGCCTCATGCGAACCGATGTGAATGCGGCGGACACGATGCTTGAACAACTCAGCAGCCTTTTGCGTATCACGCTGGAGCGGGGCAACGTGCAGCTCATTCCCCTCCGGGAGGAGATGGAATTCATCGAGGTCTACCTCTCGATGCAGGATCAGAGGTATTCCGGGCGTGTGCGGCGGGATATCTCCATCGACTCGGAATTGCACGATGCACTTGTTCCGGCAATGATTCTCCAACCCATCGTGGAGAATGCGTATGCCCATGGCCTGTCGAAGCTGGAAAGAGACGGCGAACTGCTCATCGAAGCCCATCGCCAATCCAGCTGCGTCAACTTTGTCATTACCAATAGCGGACTGGGACTGCACTCTGCGCCCGGCGGGTCTTCAAACGGACACGGAGTCGGTCTGGCGAATGTTCGGAACCGGTTGCATTTGCACTACGGAGAAAATTGTTCTTTCAATATCTCCCAGACCGACCCAACTCATGTCGCGGTAGCGATTGGTCTTCCCTTCCAGTTGTCTGACGAGGCCGAGATCGGCATAACAAGGTATGGTGCCCAATGATTCAAGCTGTGTTGGCGGATGATGAAGTCCTGGCCAGGCAAAAGCTGCGCCAGCTTCTACGCGACGAGCGGGATATTGAGATTGTCGGCGAATGTGCGTCCGCGAATGAGACCATTGAATTGGTCCGTGCGTCAAAGCCCGCGCTCCTGTTCCTCGACATTCGCATGCCGGGGATGGATGGATTCGATGTGATTGGCGCGCTTGAATCGGAAAAGAACCTGCCGATGCCGGCCATAATTTTCACGACCGCGTATGACCAATACGCGTTGCGGGCGTTCGAAATCCATGCGGTCGACTATCTTCTCAAGCCTTTTACACCGGAGCGCCTGCGCTCGGCGATCCAGCGCGTCCGCGACCAGTCGGCCGGTGATGTGGAGGTCCGCGGCAATGGACACAACCAGAATGGCGGCGGCTACACCACACGGATCGTCTTCAAGTCGCGCGGACGCATTCTTTTCCTCCCGGTTTCGGAGATCCGCTGGATCGGGGCGGAGGAGAATTATGTCCGGCTCTGCACCGAGCACGAGACCCATCTTTTGCGTGAAACCATGGCGCATCTTGAAGAAAGACTGGATCCTCATTCATTCCTGCGCGTCCATCGGTCATTTATCGTCAACTTGCAGTTCGTAAAGGAAGTGCGGACCGATCATGATGGCGAATCGTCGGTGATGATGTTAGATGGCCATAAGATCGCGATGAGCCGAAGTTATAAGTCGCGCATTCTTGAATCGCTGCATCGTTGAAAATATCCTGTTTCTTGAATACCGATTTCATTTTGCAAACCGGTCCAGCAACCTTCGGACTTCGGTTCACCTGCTCGGTTCAACCGCTCGTCCCTGGCTCGGGAATTTAATCCCGCTATTCACGAATTGGAAGATGGGCGATTCGAGATTCCGGATTCTGTGGATTCGGAGGATGCTTCCTTCTTGCGACAAATGGATCGTGGCTTGTCATGTCTCGCCAGGGAAGCAACTCTTCCCCGGAATGAGGGCTTCGTCACAAAGACATTTAGACCGGCGACGGTGGACTGTCGGTTGCAAAAGCCGATTGTATGCTGCGACAGAGTGTCACACCGATCACGGAGCGGTTTCCCAATAGGGACTTACCGGCGGGCCCCAGGGCCGTTCGGCAACAAGGTTCCTGGACGGTTCACTTGGAACTGAGCATAAAGGCCGAGGTTCGGCGGCTGTTTCATGCACTTACGGCGCCGGAGTACATCGAGACCTGGATCTCTTTTCCCGGACATCCGGCCGGTTGCGCCAACGTTGCCACCAAGGTCGAGAATGACTTTCTCATCGCTCACCTGTGCGAGGGAGTTCCTACTACGCGCATTTCGGGGAGATTCTCGGTGTGTGAGCGGCGTAATTTGACTTTCTCGTGGCGAGTGGACGGAGACATGAATGTCAGCACCAGCTTCGTCACCATTCGTCTGTCGGGAGACTTTGAATACACCACGCTCCTGTTGAAGCATAGCGGACTTGCCTCGCGCGAACACTATGGGTGGCATCGATCCCTGTGGTCATCGTCGATCGCAAGACTCGAGAGGCTCTATGACTCTTCACCCTTGACTTACGCATGAGGGTTGGCGCCGGCTCATCCGCTCAGAATGGATTGGCCGGCACCAATCCCACTGAGTGTTCGTCCGGGTTCTTAGTCGCCAGTGCAAATGCCGGGAAGCGCGACGAATGATCCCGGTCTTTGTAAACTATCTCAAGAGTCAGTTTGTGATTTTCGATCCACGTCTTTGCTTCTTTGTCGATTCTGGCTCTCTGGTCCGCACTTAGCTTCTCGCCTAACTCGTGCAAGTCTTTGCGGAGGAGACTCTGGGCAGCTTCACCGCCTTGCCCGGCGGCGACGCGGAAGTGGAAGTAGGCGATCTGATCATCTTTCGGAACCGCTTTCCCATCGCGGGCGAGAATTCCAAGGACAATCTGCGATTTCCACGTGCCTGCGGCGGCCGCCTGCTCAAGATACTTAAGCCCCTCCTCTGAAGAGACTCCAAGCTCCTGATGGTTCAGAATCAGAAGGCCGAGAGAGTGCATGGCCGGGATGAATCCCGCGCCAGCTGATTCGCGAAGAAGCGCCGCGGATCGTTCGACGTTGCCTGGGTGATCGGCCGAAGTGGAGAGCAGCATTCCCAGGCGGTATGCAGCGAGGCAGTTATGGAGCTTGGCGCCTTTCTCATACCAATGTTCGGCGGTCTCCAGGTCCTGTGGGACTCCGTCGCCGAAGTAATACATCTCGCCCATGTAGGCTGCGCCGATCGCGCTTCCTTTATCGGCAGCCTCACGGATGAGCTGTTCCGCCATTTTTTGATCCTGACGGATGCCCTTGCCTGACATGTACGCGATGCCCAGATTCACCTTCGCGTCCGGGAATCCGGACGAAGCGGCAAGTTGATACCAGTGAACAGCGCGGGACGGGTTGGGCGAGACGCCGATGCCCATTTCGTAAAAGTATCCGATCTCGTTTTCAGCAGCCGGATCACCCAATCCTGCAGCTTTTTCATACCAATATGCCGCCAACTTGAGATCCTGCTGTACGCCACGCCCGCTCAGGTAAGCAGCGCCCAGGGCGATCTGGTCGTGAACACGCCCATGTTCCGCGGCGGCGCGAATCTCAGGAAGGTCCGCATCAGAACTGGCGACCGCGAACGCGCTTAAGCGAGACATTAGCAACACGACGCATGCGATCGACTGTGCGGCAACACCAAGGAAGCGAGGGCGCGAACTGAGCATAACTCCTCCGACGTTCAGTCTTGCTAACTTATCCATTGGTCAAGTGACGCAAGACCAAGACAGATATGGCCTAGACTCCTCGACATTCGTGAGGTTATCAGTCTATCTGGGAGTTAGCGGCCCGCCGGGACCCCAGGAATAGCTGCTATAAGTGGGCAAAGAGCCTTTTCGTCCGCAGCCGAGTGTCGCTGGTCACAAATTAGCGAGGTCGCAAAAAAAGTGGCGGACCCCGCAAGGGGTCGCCGCGTTATCGCTTCGCTAGCGTTAGTTGCTCTAAGTGGCAGATCTTTCCAGCCTGGTCACACGGCCGGTTCGATTCCAATCGGAGATATAGATATTGGCATCCTTGTCAATAAAACATCCATGCGCCGCGCTGAACGACGACCGGGTGATTTGTTCGGGCTCTATATCGTACTTTGCCCATTGGGTCTTTTGCGGATTGTCCCCCAGGAAAGCCACCGGAACATTGTTCCGGTCGAGGATCGTGGCGCGCCCCTCCAACTCCGAAACCACCGCATAATCGCCATAAAAGCTCACCTGGCAGGGCCGCCGGAGATGCTGGGTTACTGTACGCAAAAACTTTCCATCGAAGTCGAACTGACACAGCCTGCGGTTTTCGCGATCGCAAACCAGCAGGAGGGGCTGATCGTACCGCGTATCAACGGCCAGTCCGTGGCTGCAATTGAACGACCCATCCGCGCTGCCTTTAGAGCCGTAGCTCGTTTTGTATTGGCCTTTGCTGTCGAAGCGAAAAATCCGCGAGTCGCCGTAACCGTTGGCAATAAAGATGGAGCCATCCGGCCCCGGCACTGCGGCCGTGAGCCGCCACTCATTGGCAGTCTTGAATCCAGCTTCCGGCGGCGCCGTGATTTTCTGCACGACCGTCCCGTCGGTTTTCATCTTGATGAAGAGCCAATTCTCGTTGGGCGTGCCTTTCTGCACGGTGCAGTAAAAGTACTCGACACCGCTTTCTTCGGCATGGACCATGGAATGAATCTCGGGGAATTCACCGGCGATGGTTTTGACAAGAGCGCCATCAGGACCGTACACCAGACACTCCGGTCGCGCTCTGGGTGCTGACGTAGATGTGGCCCGCGTTGTCCTGCGCGATCGCCCCGTGGGTGCCGCCGAACGCAGTCCCCACGGGCAGTTTGCCCCAATCTGACCGAATGCGGCATGTCCATTCGCCGTTTCCCGTCAGCGACTCGCCCTGCATGTCATTCCCGGTTCGGCCGGTCGTCTCCGGCGTTGCCGCTGGAACGGCAATCGCAGCCAATGCAGTTGCTCCCGCGGCGGCTAGAAAGCGCCGCCTGCCCGTTTCGCCGATTCCTTCATTGTTCCGGGTTCGATTCATTGCGTACTCCTGGTGTTGGACTGGGCAGAGTCATGGTCAGGCGCCGCTGCGACAGAAGACGGCGCGGGCTGCGCGGGACTATTGAAGAGATAAATGTGGCGCAGATTCGGCATTGATCGGATCGAGGATAGATTAGCCGCGGTCACTTTTGTCTCACTCAGGTTCAGATAGGTCAACTGCGACAAAGCGGTCAGGCGCGACAGGCCATTTCCGGTGACAGCGGTTCCTTCCAGGTGAAGCGCGCGCAGATGCGTGAACCTGCCCAGGGTCTCGAAGCTCGCATCAGTGACCGCCGTGCGCGCAAGGTCGGCCTCCACGATGTACGGAGCGAACTTCTCGAACTGCGCCAGCTGCGCGTCGCCAAAGTTGGAGGCCACGTCAACTGTATTCAGGATCAGTCCATCGGAGGGTTTGCTCGAAACTGGCACAAGTCTTCGCGCCCTGGGAATTCTCCATCTGTCGAATCTCATCCATCACCTTGCTGTAATCCCCAACCGGCTGGATGGGTGCTTCCTTTGCCTCGGCCGGCATCGAAACGCCGGCAACGGTGTTCGCATCCGGCGACGCGCCCTGCTCGAATCCACGCGCGAATCCAGATGATCTGATCCGGCTTCAATGGCGGACGGCCTTCGGCAGGCATGAAGTGCTGATTGTTTGCCGGCAGTGTGACCCGCTGAATGAGCAGGCTGTTGTCCGCGTGGCGCGGAAGGATGACCGGCCCGTCTTTGCCGCCTTTCATCAGCGTCTCATAGGTGTCGAGGCGCAGGCCGCCTTGGTCTTGCTGGCGCCATGGCATGCCGACACAGTTCGCATCGAGAATCGGGTGGATATGCTTGGCATAAAACGAGTCGGCATTCGGAACCGCCGCATTCACGGCGCCAAGCACAAGCCCATCGCTTTAACGGCGCCGGCATGTATTGCGGTGAGATACTGCTTCCGTGCGTGAGCGAGCCGCCCTGGTGTGCCGTCCACAACAGCGCAAGCAGCACGCAGACCAGCAGCGCGGGATACGACGCGGGAGCACTGTCCGGCGGACCACGCAGGGCGCGCGAGCAGGCACACGAGCAAACCGATGGCAAGCGCAATCCCGCCCCACATGTGCCGCGTGACGGTTGTGCCCGTATCGCCGCTGCCGTAGGCGAGCAGTAGCCGAGGATCAGTGTGCCCGAGGCATGCAACGACTGCCAGGCCGAGGACAAAGCCTGCGGCCTCTCGCAGCGCTGGCCGGAATGCGCCCGCAATTTCGAGATACAGGTACAAGAACGATGAGCCCGATGGGCAGATGAACTGCAAGCGGATGGAATCGCCCGAGAAACTGCTGCCAGTCGGCATGCGGCTTGCCGTCGAGCCTGACGATCGCAGGGAGCAGCAGGAGCGCAATGCTCATGACGAATGCGGCGAGCCAGGCCTTGCGTGTCGCACGGCTGGTCGGAAGCAGCCTGTCGCAAGCCCGCGGCAGATCTGCCGTTGCCATCACGCCAGCAGTCCGTGCACGACGTTCGCCGGCACTGGACTGGTCAGCTTCTGTTCCAGCCCCTGGAATTTGTAGGTGAACTTGTTGTGGTCGATGCCCAGGCAATGCAGATGGTGGCGTTGAAATCGCGGACGTGCACCGGATCTTTCACGACGTTGTAGCTGTACTCATCGGTCTCGCCGTAGGTGATTCCCGGGCGAACGCCGCCGCCGGTCATCCAGGTGGTGAAGCAGCGGGGATGGTGGTCGCGGCCATAATTCTCCGGCGTCAAGCCGCCCTGGCTGTAGACCGTGCGCCCGAACTCGCCGGCCCAGATCACCAGCGTGTCGTCGAGCAGGCCGCGCCGCTTCAGATCGGTGACCAGCGCGTAGCAGCCGCGGTCGGTTTCCTGGCAAAGGATCGGCAGCACTGCCGGTCACGTTGTCGTGCACGTCCCAGCCGCGCTTGTAGACCTGCGTAAAGCGCACGCCGCGCTCCGCCATGCGCCGCGCCAGCAGGCAGTTGTAGGCGAATGTTCCCGGCTCCTTGGCATCCGGCCCATAGAGATCCCACGTCGACTGCGGCTCCTTGCTCAGGTCGACGAGTTCGGGCACCGAGGTCTGCATGCGATAAGCCATCTCGTACTGCGCGATGCGCGCATTGGTTTCCGGATCGCCGATCTCCTCGAGGGTCTGGCGGTTGATCTGCTCCACCGCATCGAGCATCTTGCGGCGCACCTCGCGATCCACGCCGCTGGGATCGGCGAGATAAAGCACCGGGTCGCCGCCGGAGCGCAAGTCCGACACCGGCGTATTCCGAGGAAAGAAATCCGCTGCTCCACAGCCGCGACGAGACCGGCTGATTGTTCTCCTTCGCATTGGTCTTGGTCTGCAGCACGATGAAAGTGGGCAGATTGTCGTTCATGCTGCCCAGCCCGTAGGCGAGCCACGAACCCAGGCACGGCTTGCCGGCGTTCATGTTGCCGGTATTCATCAGCATGATCGCCGGCTCGTGATTGATGGCGTCGGTGTTGGTGGACTTGATGATGGTCAGGTCGTCGACCATGCGCGCCGTGTAGGGCAGCAGGTCGCTTACCCATGTTCCTGTCTGGCCATACTGCTTGAAGGCCCAATGCGAGGGCGCGATCGGGAAACTGCGCCTGCCCCGCGGTCATGCCCGTCAACTGCTGGTTGCCGCGCACGGAGTCGGGCATGTCCTTGTTGTAGAGCGCGGCAAGGTTCGGCTTGTAGTCGAGCAGATCGATCTGCGGCGGCCCGCCCGACATGAACAGATAGATGGCGCGTTTCGCCTTGGGAGCGAAATGCGGCAGCTTCAACTGCTCGCGCGATGCCAGCATGGCGCGCTTGCGTGCGTCGCCGCCTGCGCATCGCCGCGCAGACGCGGCTTCGCCGAAGCAGGCTGGCCAGCGCCGCCCATCCCAGCACCTTGCCCGAGCGTCCCAGAAAGCGCCGGCGCGTCTCGAGCGCCGCCCACTCCCGCTTCAGTCCCGACCGGGAATGGGCAGATCCATTACGCTCGGCGCTCTGCTCGCAATCCGTGCACAGCGGATGTTGCTTCATAGATCGATCCTCAGCTACTTCGTTACTGTCTCATCCAGGTTCAGCATTTCGCTGGCCACCATCGTCCATGCGGCCAGTTCCGGCTCCGGGAATGGACGTGTCGCGCTTCTTCTCGCCTACGTTCGACCAGCGCGTGCGCTGCTTTCGGATCGGCGGCATAGTGCTTCTTGCATCTGCTCGAGCGATGCTTCGCAGAACGGCTGCCATCTGCGGCGGCGGATCATGCGACAGCAGGATCTCGCTCATCAGGTTGATGCGCTGCTCGGGCTGCTGGCCGCCTTCGCGAATCACGCGCTGCGCCAGCGCCCGCGCGGCCTCAACCCACTGCACGTCGTTCATCGTCACCAGCGCCTGCAAGGGCGTGTCCGTGCGCTGGCGGCGCGTGCAGACCACATCGCGCATCGGCGCGTCGAAGGCATCCATGTTCGGCGGAGACGCCATGCGCTTCCAGTAGGTGTACATGCTGCGCCGGTAGAGCGCGTCGCCATGCTCCTGCACGTAATTGACGCGTGTCGCTGGTCGGATAGCTCACCTGCTCCCACACATTCGGCGGGCTGGTAAGGCTTTACGCTCGGGCCGCCGATCTTGTCCACCAGCAGCCCGCCCGACTGCAGCGCGATGTCGCGCAGCATCTCCGCATCCATGCGGAATCGCGGACCATGCGAGAGCAGCAGATTTCTGCGGATCCTTTGCAAGCTGCTCCGGCGTCGACTTCGCGCTCTGCCGGTACGCCGCCGACATCACCATCAGCTTGTACATGTGCTTGATGTTCCATCCGCTCTCGCGGAACTCGACCGCCAGCCAGTCGAGCAATTCGGGATGCGATGGGCCGCTGGCCCATGATGCCGAAATCTTCGGTCGTCTCCACCAGGCCTGTCCCGAACAACTCGTACCACATGCGGTTCACGGTGACGCGCGCGGTCAGCGGATTGTCGCGGGCTCACCGTCCACTTCGCCAGCGCCAGCCGGTTGTGCGGTTCGCCCGCGGGCAACGGCGGCAGAAAATGCGGTGTGTTGGCCTCCACTCGCTCGGTGCGCGCCGTGTACACTCCGCGCGTCAGCACGTCTGCATAGGCAAGCGACGGCTTTTCCCACGAGACCAGCGTCAGGTCGCCGCCTTCGGAGAGCTGGTCGAGCTGGGCATCCAGCTGTGCGATCTCGGTTTCGATCGCGCGCGAACGTTTTGATCGACGTTGTTCAGGTAGAACTCGCTCACCGCATGCCACTGATCGTCGTTCCACTGCGCTGCCGGCTTTGCCGCGACCTCCGCGACATAGTCTTCGAAGGGAAGCCGCTTCGCCTCGTCCGGCGTCAAGTGCGCGCGCATAGAGCCGGATGTCCTGGTAGCGGGTCTGCTTGGCCGGATTCGCATCGGGATAGCGCCATCCAAGCTGCATGGGCGCCTGGGTGCGGATGGTGGCGCTGGCCGAGCGTGTCGGAGACTACGCGTCGTCGCGACCGGCGCGCCGTTCACGTAGATCTTTATTCCCGAGGCGCGTGCCCGAGCCGTCGTAGGTGAAGAAGATATGCTTCCATCGCGCCATCGACAGGAAGTGGCGTCGACGGCCGAAACCTTGATCGCGACCTCGGGCGTTGTGTCCTTCGGCTCTCGGCGGCTGGCTTCGGGCTTCTTCTTCTTCTTTCTTCTTCTTCTTCGGCGGTTTCTTCTTTTCCGGCGGCTTGTTCGCCGACAGATCCTTCTTGGTCAGATCCTGCGGGGTTGGATAACGGAAAGGCTCTTTGGCTTCCGCAGGCTTCGTTCTTTGGATCCTGGTCTTCGCATCGTCCTTCGGTCTTGCGCTGTCCTTCGGCGACTGGTTGACCAGATCGACGCTGACGATGCCTTTCTCTGATGGAGAGGTCCCAGCCGCGATTGTGCTGGGTCGTATCCATCTTCGAGATCAGGGTCTCCGGCGTGTCTTCAACCGCGAAATTCGGCGCGGAGCGCAACATGAACCATCCGCCGGAAGAGAACGCCTGGTTCGCTTCGTAGTCGCCTGCCTGGTCCGAGGATCACGCGCGTGCTCGACTGCATGCGGAAGTCGGGCCACAGCCACGTGGTCTCGCCCCATTCGCGGCTTCAGAGTGCTGGCGCGGAAAGCTGGCCGGATTCGCATTCGGCGCGCTGTTCTTCAGCACATCGCCGCCGCCTTCATCCAGACGCAGGCGAACGACCAGCTTGTCGGTGGAGACGGCCTGCGGCAGGTTCCTGCCGCGAAGCAAGCCATCGCTGCGACCAAGCTCGCGCTCATGCGAGGCGCATGTCGTTCAATTGTCCGGCGAGTTCAGATCGCTTCGCCAGCACGCGGTTGTAGGCTTCCTCATTTTGCGGCTTGGGAATGCGCACCACCGGCGCCCACACCGGCCGGTCGTCATTGAATGGCTTCTCGTCGATGTTGTTGAAGAACGCGCTCAGCGCGTAGAAATCCTTCTGCGTGGTCGGATCGAACTTGTGGTCGTGGCAAACCGCGCAACCCACCGTGAGCCCCATGAACGTGGCGCCGAAGGCCTCGGTGCGCTCGCGCGCCATGTTCACGCGCAACTCTTCGGTGAATGGTTCCGCCTTCGTTGCTGCTTACGCCCAGGCGCACATAGCCGCTGCCGATCAGCGGATCGAGATTCTTCGCCGGCATCAGGTCGCCGGCGATCTGCTCCATCGCAAATTGATCGAAGGGCTTGTTGCTGTTGAACGAGCGAATCAGGTAATCGCGATAGGGCCAGATGTCGCGGCTGTTGTCATAGTGCAGTCCGTAGGTGTCGGCGTAGCGCGCGTAATCCAGCCAGTAGCGCGCGCGCTGCTCGCCGAATGTGGGCCGCGCAAGCAGTCCGTCGACCAGATGTTCGTAGGCCTGCGGGGATGAATCGTTGACGAATGCTCGCACTTCGGCGGGAGTGGGCAGCAAGCCGGTCAGGTCGAGCGTCACGCGGCGGATCAGCGTCGCTTTGTCCGCCTCCGGCGAGGGTTGCAGGCCCTCCTTTTTCATGCGCGCCAGGATGAAGGTATCGATCGGATTCTTGGCCCAGCATTGCTCTTGCCATTGCCGGCACCGCCGGCCGGGCCGGCACTTCGAATGCCCAATGCGGCCGGATAGACCGCGCCTTCCTTGATCCATTCCCTGAGGACCGCGATCTCTTCCGGCTTCATGGGCTTGGCTTCGCCCTGCGGCCGTCTGCGGCATCAGGTGATGCGGGTCCTTGGATTCGATGCGCTTGACCAGTTCGCTTTGCTCGGGATGGCCCGGAACAATCGCGTCGGGATGCCCGGGGCGCTTCTTCATTGCCGATTCCGCCAGATCGAGCCGCAAGCCAGCCTTGCGCATCTCCGGATCGGGCCCGTGGCAACTGAAGCATCGGCGGCCAGGATCGGCTGCACATCCTGATTGAAATCAAGATGCTGGCCGGCTGCAACGCGTGGCTGGGCACGATGACAACCCGATGCGGAGATCAGGATGAGCATCGACAGGAGGGCTCCCAGCAATCCGGATGCAAATGGCACGGGGGAAGACGCTGAGATCACCCCGACGCTCTCGCCTGAGTGCTCGTCCGAGGCACGACCGGCTGGTGCCAGGAGCTGGGTTGCTCTCCGAGAGGGTTCTCGACTTCGTAAGTAGCTCTTGACTTCGGTCACGGTGAAGGGGAAGACCGGATGCTTGCGGGTTTCCGCTATGGAAAAGTTTGCCATCCGGCAAACACGGTTGTCTACAGTACGCGACGCTTTGTGTGGGGAATCGAATTCCTGCAGGGGATCGCGTCGCTGGCGCCGGTCTAGATCCCCAGCCGCGACTTGAGGATGCGGACCCTGTCCCGGGCTACCGGCAATTGCGTATGGCGTTCGTCTTTGAGCGTCAGCACTACCTTTCCGGCAAACCAGGAATTCACTTCGTAAATCCAATCGACGTTGACCAGGACGGCGCGATGAATGCGCAGGAACCGCGCCGGGTCAAGCCGCCGCTCGAGGTCGGCGATGGTCTGGTCCACGCTGTGCTGGCGGCCGTCGGAGATCGCATAGGTGAGCTTGTCGAGTGCCTGGAAATGGGTGACGGCATCGAGGTCGAGAAACGAGATGCGCTCGCCCACGCGCGATGCGATGCGGCGTGGATACTCGTGATGTTCGCCGCGCAACGACGAGGCCAGTTCCCGCAAAAGCTGCGGCAATTCCTCGCTCTGTTGCCAGGCCGGCGTGGCGACCGGCCGCAGGCGTTCCAGCTTGCCGACCGCTCGCTCCAACTGCTCCGCTTCGACAGGCTTGAGCAGATAGTCGATGGAATTCACTTCGAAGGCGCGCAAAGCGTATTCGTCATACGCGGTCGTGAATATGACGAAGGGCTGCTCCGCGAGCCGCGCCAGCAACTCAAATCCGGTCATCCCCGGCATCTGGATATCGAGAAACAGCACGTCGACGCATCTCCCATCGGCTCCGGAGAGGAAACTGAGAGCCTGGGCGGGATCGGTAGCGCGGCCGATGATCTCCATTTCATCGTAGTTCGCCAGCAGGCGCGACAGGCGCTCCAGGGCCAGCGGCTCGTCATCCACGAGATAGGCGCGCAGCGGTGCGGTTTGCATGGCCGATACTAACTTTCGAGCGGAACCAACAATGTTACTACCGTTGTCTCGTCTTGATGCGCGACGGAGAGTTGTCCGCGTTCGCCGAACAGCAGTTCAAGGCGCGACGCCAGATTCCCCAGGCCGTGCTCGGGGGTGATGGACTGGAGCGAGAAGCCGGGGCCGTCATCGATGACCTGCAGGCGAATGCGTCCGTCCTCAGAGGACACCGCGACGCGGATCGTGGCTCCCTCGGCGCGTTGCGAAACCACATGCTTGATGGAATTTTCCACCAGTGACTGCAGCGCCAACGGAGGCACCTGCGAGTGATCGAGTGCCGCCGGAGCGTCGATCGTATAACGCAGGCGTGGTCCAAAGCGGGTGCACTCGATCTCAAGATAGTCGCGTACGATCTTCAACTCCTGGCTAAGGGGTACGAGGCCGGTTTGATTCTCGCGCAGAGAGAAACGGAGCAGGGAAGCGAGCTTGCCGACGGTATCCTCGGCGCGTTTGGGATCGCTGGGAATCAGTGATGCGATGGAGTTGAGCGTGTTGAACAGAAAATGAGGATGAATGCGCGACGCGAGCGAGGAGAGCCTCGCTTCGGCGAGCAGCTTATACGCGCGCTCCTGCTCCACCTGTTGCGTGCGCAGTTTCAGGGTGGCGGACTGTAACTTGTGGCGCATGGTTTCAAAGGAAGAAATACTCAGACCGAGGACCAGGGTGATGACGATGGAGGTCGGCAGGGACAGCGTGAATTCATGCCAGTATCCATCTCCCGGGAAAAGCTTGATCCACTGAAATACCAGGCCGGCGGCGAGGCTTCCCACGATTGCGGTGCCGAGAAGAACGACCGTGTTGATCAATACAATGAGGCGTGGAAAGCGTTCCGTGTAGCGGAATCCAACCCAGTTGAGAACGATTGCGGAGGGAACGCCGATCATGGTGGCATACACCATAGAAGCGAGAAATTTGCGGCCGGAGTCAGAGAACCGGGCGTGCTGCACTACCAGCAGGAACACGCCGACGCCAACAGCGATCAAGGGGATGATCCATAGGCACATGCGAGCCATTTCGCGCCATAGCTGTTTTCCGATGGGCTCCGGGGGGCAAGCCGTTGGTGACTGCTCCAATATCGGGCTCATAGCTGGAACCTGATTCCCACCGATGTTGCGGTGGCATACGGAGCTGCGCCATACTGCGACGTTGGCTTGCCCTCGGGAATCTCCAAATGGAGATACGAAGAGAAGTGCTTACCAAACCATCGATTGACATCGAAGACGGCGGCATAACTTCGATCGTCAAAATTGGTCACCACGGAGCCTGACACATCCCATTCCTTCCAGCCAGGCAATTCGCGAAGGCGCGATTTGCTCACGTTTAGAAATCCGCAGTGTTGCCGGCGCGTCAACGGCCATGCGCAATTGGGCTGGTAGTAGGGAATGGCGGGCGGAGTGTAGAACTCGCCAATGAAGGTGACGCCGGAGGCGGTGGTGTATTTCGCGCCTAGCAGAATCGCTTCGCCATCGCGCCAGGTGGCCTCGCCATGTATTTCCCACGCCTGGCCCAGAACGCGCGTAAACGTTAGTGCGCCGAAGGCATCGCTGCCGCGATCGTAACCGGCGATGAGCGAAGTGTCGAACCCGTGCACCAGTACGTTATACCGGAACGCGGTGGTGTCGCGCACGGTCACTCCTGTTCGAGCGAAGTCCGCGGTCGACCACGCCGCAGAGAGTGCGTGACGTCCCCTTACCCAGTCCGCCTTGACCATGTCGCGACCTTCGTTGGTGTTTAGCCGATCAGTGGGATTGGTCGGATCACGCGGCGGATCCAAAACGCCGGCCGACGTGAAGGCGTATCCAGTGCCCCAGCGCACCATCTTGCGCCCGGCGAGAAAATCGAAATCTCCCGCGGAGAGTCCGGCGTATGTTTCCTTCACTCGAAAGCGCGCAGCGGTGTCGGCATAGGTTACTTCGTTTTCGATAAGGCTTGTTGAGAAATTCCAGCGGCTGCGGTACTTCAGGCTGAAGGTCGGCTCCAGGAGCAATTGATTAAGCACCTTCGGAATCGGCTCTTTCACATTGCCATAGAATGTGGCATCGTCGATGACGGCGACCGCATAGCGTGTGCTGTAGCGACTCTCTTCCGGCACGGGCGGATCGCTCTGAGCAACCGCGGTCGCGCACGCGCTCGATAGCAGAAGCAGCGGAACCAGATCAGCGCCTTTCATGGCATAGGCCTCGTTTGCGGTCAGAAGCGGTCCGTCCGGCCCTGGTAGAAGAGCTTGTCGGGCAGGTCACGCGCACTGGTTGAGGAGTACTCGAGCAGGCTATGGGAGTTATGCCGGATCTCGTCGTAAAGCGTGAAGCGGCGCAGCAGGGTCTTGCCGCCAATCTCGGCGTAGTCGTCGAAGCTCGCCGACTTGATGTGCTTGCCGGAGGTGAGATAGAACTCGGCCCGCACGGGCCGCGCATCGTCCGCACGCACCCAGTAGAGAATGCGCTGGTACGTCGCGCCCTTGCGCCTGGCCGTCAACTCGAGCACGTGACAATCCACGTCGGCCATCTTTTCTCTGCGAAGATAGACAGGCGTGTAGTCGGCAGCGTAGTTGGTGCGCGCCACGTCGCCGTTCGAGGCGTCGCCGGAGAGCCGTTCGAGGGGCGTAATGCGAACCGGCCGGCTGGTATCGGGGAGATAGACCCACATATCGTCGCCCAGCATCAGCAGGTGGCGGCCCTTTTCGCGGGGGCTGATAAATTCCACGTAGGTTTTATCGGTGCCTTTCTGCGAGACCTCGTAGAGTTTTTCTTCATCCGGCTTGCCCGATTCGTAATTCGTGATTTTGACACGGGTGATGAACGACGGCCAGCCGTTGCGATAGGTGTCAGAGCGCTTGAGCAGGGCTTCGGCGTCGGGCATGGTGGCCGATGCGGCGTGTCCCACCAGGGCCAGGTTGACGAGGAAGGCGATGACGATGAGCAGGAGAAAGCCACGCAGAATGCAATTCACGTTAGACATGGGCCAATGCCTCCGCAATCTGCAGCCGCGATGCGCGGATCGCGGGCAGAATCGATGCCAGGGCCAGAGAGACGACAACCAGGATCGAGGAACCCACCATGAGGCTGGGCACGTGAAGAACCTTGAACATCATGTCGAAGGAAGTGCCCGGAGGCGGCGGAAGATGCAGGCCGGACGCGTTGAGCGCCACGCCCAGAAGATTGCCGCCCACCACTCCCACAATGGCGCCGAGAATTCCGGTCAGCGTTGCCTCCACCATGAACAGCGCCACGATCCATCGCCGCGGCGTTCCCATGGCCAGCATGGTGCCGATTTCGCGGGTGCGCTCAAACATGGCCATCAGCAGCGTATTTACGCTGGCCATCAGCACCATGAAGAAGACGATCACGCCCAGGAAGAGGAAGATTCCGCTGAAGAGCGTTCGAACCTGCTTGTAATAGTCCGCCAGGTCGATCCATTTCTTCAGGGTGATCTGCTGAGCCTTGCCCTGGAGCCGGGGGATGAGTTCCGCCGCAACTGTATCGGTGTTCTCGGTCTGGTCGAGCCCCACCACCAGGTTGGTTACGCGCTCGCTCTGCAGCAGCCGCTGCGCCGACGGCAAGGTGATGCGCAAATAGCGATCGTCGAGATCCTTGAAGCCCGTGCTCACGATGCCCACGATCTGCACATCGATTCCGTTGAGTGCGCCGTCGGCGGTTACGGCGAGAATCGTGAGGCCGTCGCCGACTTTGACGCTCATGGAGCGAGCCACGCCGGTGCCGATGAGGGCTTCAACTTCTCCATTGGAATTGCCGCTGAGGTCGCGCCCGGTGGGAATGCGCGGATCGAAGCCCATCCTGCGTTCGGTGTCGGGATCGACGGCGCTGCCCATGAATACCGACGATTTCACGCCGTTCGACAGCATTCCATAGAACTCGATGCGGGGTGCGACGCCGCGCACGTGATGGGCCGACTGGGCCGACGCGGCGACCTGGCGCCAATCGCTGATCCCGGTGTCGAGCACGTGAACTTCGTCGCGGCGAAAGTGCTCGGCGTTGAAGATCTGGACGTGCCCGAGCCCGGTGCGAATGGTGCTTTCCCTCAGGCCGCGAAACATGAATGCAAAGAATCCGCCCACCAGCAGAAGCCCGGCCACCCCGCCGCCCACCATCAACAGCGTCATCACTGTGCGCCGCCGGTTGCGGAATACGTTACGAAACGCAAGCAGCAAGAACTTGCCCATGGCTTCCTCCTTCGAGAGCGCTGTCGGACCCTACTTGTCCATCGGTCAGGCGAATGATGCGGGGCGTGTGCTCCAGCAGCCGCTGGTCGTGGGTGGAGAAAATAAAAGTAAGACCGAGGTCGCGGTTCAGGTCGCGCATCAGGTCGATCAACTGGGTAGCGTTTCGCGTGTCCAGGTTCGCGGTGGGCTCATCGGCCAGCACCAGCGCGGGACGATGCACGATAGCGCGCGCCACGGCCACCCGCTGGCGTTCTCCGCCCGAGAGCAGATCGGGGCGATGATTGGCCCGGTCGGCCAGTCCGACGCTCTCGAGCGCCTCGGCCACGCGACGCTTCCGCTCCCGTGCCCCAATGGACTTGACCAGCAGCGGAAATTCGACATTCTCGGCGGCGGTGAACACAGGAATCAAGTTGAACGTCTGGAAGACGAAGCCGATTTTTTTCCGGCGCAGATCGGTTGTCCGGCCGGGGCTTAGCGTAGTGGTGTCGGTACCCTCGATCAGGATGCGGCCGCTGGTGGGCTTATCGATGCAGCCAATCAGGTTCAGCAGCGTCGACTTGCCGCTCCCGCTAGGGCCCGCAATGGCCAGAAACTCGCCCGCGCTCACGCTCAGACTTGCATGATCGAGCGCGGTCACGTCGCGGTGATCGAGGGGAAACTTGCGGCTGACTGCTTCGACGCTGACGATGGGGTCGAATGAGTTCATCGGGGCCGTTCCTTTCCGGAGCATTCTGCTCTACAGAAAAGTTAGCGGCGGCAGAGATGGAATGCGCGCGGTTCCCGACGGAGGGCGCGAAAACCCGGATGAACGGTATGAATCGGTGAACGAGTCGTTCTCAGGGAGTGTCGAATGTTTTAGGGAAGCTACAGAGCCTTTGACAGATCACCCCAGAAACGAAGACCCGTTTCTGGGACCCCGAGTCCGGTCGCTGCGGCCGACGTGCCCTCCTCAGGACCAATGACGATCTGGCTCCGTGGTCTCCCACCCTTTCCGCAGAAAAAAGCGGAAAGGATGGGGCACGGAGGTTTGTGGTTGCGTCGGGGGCCAACTTGCCGTAGCTCTTACCGCGAGTCGGGTACTCGGGATGACAGCTCATTTTGAATGTGAGATGCGGACTCAGGACATCAACGCGATGCTGGTGACTTGTCGAGCTCCACCAGCATCCCTTCCGCGGCCCGGAGATCGACCATCCCACCTACTTTTTTTCCCTCGCGATCGAGGTGCGTCGAGGACAGCACGGTTCCAGCCGCAACTTCAATATGCGCAGGCTCCGTGGCCATATTCAGGACCACGAGGTAACGGTCCTTTTTCTCCGTTCTTTCAAATCGCAGCACGTGGTTGGCGGCGATCACATGCGTGAGCTTGCCGCTGACGAGCGTCGCATGCGTCTGGCGAAGCAGAATCAGATTTCGATAGAGCCGCAGGATCGAATAGTCGTCGCGTTCCAGCGCCTCGACGTTGACGATCTCGTGCTCGTCTCCGAGGGGAAGCCAAGGCCAGCCGGTCGTGAATCCGCCTGACGGGGAGCTGTCCCAGGGCATCGGCGTCCGTTCCGGGTCGCGCCCCAGCCCCAGACCCGGCTCGTTCTTCTCGAAGGGGTCCCGGACCTGGTCAGGAGGAATGGGTACGTTGCACAAGCTGAGTTCCTCGCCGTAGTACATGGTGATGGTGCCGGGCAGCGTCAGCAGCAACATGGCTGCCACGCGGGCCTGGCGGGTGCCGATCCGGGTGGCGATGCGCGCGGTATCGTGGTTGCCCACCACCCAGTTCGGCCACGCGCCTTCGGGTAAAGCAGCCTGGTAATCGGAAATCACCTGCGCCACCGACTCGGCGCTCCACGCACACTGCAGCAACTGGAAGTTGAAAGGCAGGTTTGCGCCGCTCAGATCCCGCCCGTAATAGGTCATCAGTTGCGGGACAGGCAGATAGATTTCGCCGATCAGGACGCGCTGCGGAAATTCGTCCACCACGGCCCGCATCTCGGCGACCAGATCGTGCACTTTGGGGCGATCGGAGTTATAGGTTGGCAACTGGCGGTTGTTCGACGCCTGCCCTAGGCGGTATCCGGGATTGGGCGGATTGTCGCGAAACTGATCGTCCTTGATCATCAGCCACATCACGTCTACCCGGAAGCCATCGACGCCCTTTTTCAGCCAGAAGCGCAGGGCGTCGAACATCGCCGCTTTCACTTCCGGGTTGCGCCAGTTCAGGTCCGGCTGCTGTTTCAGAAACGAATGGTAGTAATACTGACCGGTCTTCTCGTCGTGCTCCCAACCCGAGCCGCCGAAATGACTCAACCAGTTATTCGGCTGGCCGCGCCAAAGGTACCAGTCGCGTTTGGGATTGTCCCGGGACGAGCGGCTCTCCAAAAACCAGGGGTGCTGGTCGGACGTGTGGTTGGGTACAAAATCGAGAATCACCTTCAGGCCGCGGCGATGCGCCTCAGCCACCAGGCGATCGAAATCCTCGATGGTGCCGAAGATCGGATCGATGCCGCAGTAATCGGCCACGTCATAGCCGAAATCCGCCATTGGCGAGGGGTAGATCGGGGAAATCCAGATCGCGTCCACTCCCAGCAGCATGAGGTAATCGATGCGCTTGAGAATCCCGTTCAGGTCCCCAATCCCGTCGCCGTTGCTGTCCTGAAAAGAGCGGGCGTAGATTTCGTAGATCACCGCGTGCTGCCACCAGATCAACTCCTGCATCTCACCAATTGCTCCTGAAGATTAGTTTCGAAACGGAAAGATTGCCCGCATGATCAACGATCTCTGGTACAAGAACGCAATCGTCTACTGCCTGTCGGTTGCTACATATATGGATGCTAACGGAGATGGGATAGGAGATTTTCAGGGATTAATGCGCCGGCTCGATTATTTGCAGGGCATGGGAGCGACGGCCCTATGGCTGATGCCCTTTCAGACCTCGCCCGGTCGCGATGACGGCTACGATGTGGCCGATTACTACAACGTCGATCCGCGCTACGGCGCACTGGGAGACTTTGTCGAATTCACGCAAGGCTGCAAGCAGCGCGGCCTGCGCGTGCTTATCGACCTCGTCGTGAACCACACTTCGAACCAACATCCCTGGTTCCAGGAAGCCTGCCGCAATCCGCAGTCCAAATATCGGGATTGGTATGTGTGGTCGAAGAAGAAGCCAAAGGATGCCGCTTCGGGCGTGGTGTTCCCGGGCGTGCAGAAATCGACATGGACCTATGAAAAGACCGCGCGGGCCTGGTATTTTCACCGTTTCTACGACTTTCAACCCGATCTCAACACTGCCCATCCCGAAGTGCAGGCCGAGATCCTCAAGATCATGGGATTCTGGCTGCAACTGGGGGTGGACGGGTTTCGCATGGACGCCGTGCCGTTCGTAATCGCCAAGAAGGGCGCTGACCTTTCGAGGCCCATGGAGCACTACGACATGCTGCGCTCCTTCAGCGAGTTTCTCAGCTGGCGCAAAAGCGGTGCCATCATTCTCGGGGAGGCGAATGTTTTGCCGAAGAACGACCTGGAGTACTTCGGAGAATTCGGCGAACGGTTGCAGATGATGTTCAACTTCGACGTCAAATCAACACCTGTTCTATGCGCTGGCCAGCGGCGATTCCCGGCCGCTTATGAAGTCGATGGAGGACACCAAGCCTCGCCCCGCGACTGCCCAGTGGGGCCTGTTCCTGCGCAATCATGACGAACTCGATCTCGGCCGTCTGACGGAGAAACAGCGGCAAACGGTGTTTGCTGCGTTCGGTCCGGAAAAGAATATGCAGCTCTACCAGCGCGGAATCCGCCGCCGTCTCGCACCCATGTTGCAGGGCGACCGCCGCCGTCTGGAACTTGCCTACAGCCTGATGATGACCCTGCCGGGCACGCCGGTGATCCGCTATGGCGATGAGATTGGCATGGGAGACGATCTGCGATTGCCGGAGCGGAATTGTGCGCGGACCCCCATGCAGTGGTCCACGGAGCCGAACGCAGGCTTCACCAAGAATGACAAGCCGATTCTGCCCGTCATCTCCGAGGGAGCTTACGGCTTTCAGCATGTGAATGTCGCCGCGCAGCGCCGCGACCCCAATGCGCTGCTCAACTGGATAGAACGCATTATTCGCATGCGCAAGGAAGTACCCGAGATCGGATGGGGCGATTTCTCATTTCCCGCGACTGGGAATCGCACCGTTCTGGCCATGCGCTATGACTGGCGCGACAATTCGGTAGTCTGCCTTCACAATCTGAGCGGGGAGCCGCAGGAAGTTCGCTTCTCGGTACGCGTTCCAGATGAGGAACGCAGGACGCTGGTTAACCTGCTGTCGGAGGATCACAGCTACGCGGAAAAGGGCGGCAGGCATTGCGTGCTGCTCGAACCCTATGGGTACCGTTGGTTCCGCGTCGGCGGGCTCGACTATCTGCTCAAGCGCACGGAGGCCTGAGCCGCAGGGTTTTGTGCTTTCCCTGGTCTCAGAATCGAGACCCGGGCTCCTGGACGGGAATCCTTCTATAGCGTTTTGTGACTTACCTGAACGAACTTTGCGAGAACGAGTGGAGCTTGTGCTGTCGGGCTCCGATCCGGCGCTCCGGTGGAGCAATTCTACGCCGCCCTGGGCGCGAATCCGCAGGGGATGTGACCAGATTCCGGTTTCGCTTCGCGACGCAAAGGAAGCATCTTCGCGTGCATCGCAGAGCATCAAAACATGCGTGTGGCTATACCGAGCGTGCGCCCAGAGACTCGTCGTGATTTCTGCGGAAAATCCTCAAAATGCTAAACTGTTGAATATGCAGGGAGGTTTCTTGATCCGGCATTCGCGACTGACGGCATTGGGGATCATGCTTTGTCTTTTGGTTGCGCTATTTGCCGTCGAAGCCAAGATCGCCTGGTTCAGCCCAGCCGGAAGCGCCAGCGCGCAAATCAGCTTTGCCAAGGCGCGCCCTGCCGAAACCCCCAAGATGCCTTCGCAGCGCTTCGCGTCGCCGGCCCCTCCGGCGCACGATTTTGCCGAAACCGCGATGGTTCTCGCCGTTGCCTGGCTGCTGCTCGCGCCGGCGACCGTTGGATTTTATAGAGTTGTTCCCGCGCGTCCGCAAGTCTGCGTGTCCCCCGGCTTCACGGCCTCGCTTTTCTTTCGTCCTCCTCCTGCTTTCTAGTTTTGGTCTCTGCGATTGGTCGCGCTAACGGCACTGAGCGCGACAGGGATTTCATTTCGGTCCATCGGTCGCGTCTCGAAACCAATAGCTAGTACAAGCAAGAGGAGCAGTAATGCATACGCAAATAGCAAGGACAGCGGGCGCCGCCCTGGCAGCGGGCGCCGCGTTGTGCGCGGCGGGCGGGATCTCCGCCTGCCGCACCGGCGCCAACACAGACGCCAGAGCCGCGTCGGCGCCTGCCGCGCGCGTGGCCACCGCCCAGCGGGGCAGCATTTCGCACATGCTTACCCTGGCCGGCCAGTTCCAGCCCTACCAGGTGGTCGATGTGCACCCCAAGGTCAGCGGCTATATGAAGCAGATCAACGTCGACATTGGTGACATTGTGCACGAGGGGCAGACGCTTGCGGTTCTCGAGGTTCCCGAGCTCAAGGCGCAGTTGCAGCAAACGGTATTCGCGGTGGATCAGAGCAAAGAGGAAATCACCCAGGCGCAGCACGAGATCGCCCGAGCTGTCGCAACCCATGCCGCTCTGCACGAGGCGTACGAGCGCCTGGAAGAAGCCGCCAAGGGCCATCCCGGCCTGATCGCGCAGCAGGAATTGGACGACGCGCAGGCCAAGGATCTTTCGGCTGAGTCGCAGGTGGATGCGGCGAAGGCTGCCATGGCCGCGGCCAAGCAACATTCCGGCGCGGCCGAGGCCGACAACCAGCGCGTGCAGGCACTGCACAACTACACCACCGTGCAGGCGCCGATCTCAGGCGTTGTGGTCTGGCGCTACGCCGATACGGGAGCACTCATCCAGGGCGGCACCAATTCCAACAGCCAGGATCTGCCGATTGTCCGCCTCTCGCAGAGTTCACTGCTGCGTTTGCGTGTTCCTGTGCCCGAGGCTGATATCCGGTACGTTCACGACGGCGACGAACTCACTGTCCGCGTCGATGCCGTGGGCCGGTCGCTGACCGGCAAAATCGTTCGCTTCACGCGGGATGTGAACTTTGAAACCCGCACGATGGAAACCGAGGTTGATGTTCAGAATAAGGACCTTTCCATTTCTCCAGGGATGTATGCCAACACGATGCTCCGGCTGGGACACGTCGAGAATGCAGTTACTATTCCAAGCGAGGCCCTGGTGCTGAATGGGCAGCAGCGCGTGGTGTATGTGCTCGGCCCTTCGAACCACGTTCATATCCGCCCCGTCCAGGTTGGCATCGAAGGATCCAAACTCGTTGAGATCAAAAGCGGCCTCAACGCCGGCGATCGGGTCATCGTCGGCGGCCAGGACAAATATCAGGAAGGCGAAGAAGTTAGCCCGGAGCTCGAGGCCACGCAGGCCTCCGAAACATTTCAGGAAACGGGCGGAATGATCGATCTGAAGGGCGAGGAAAATGCCTCCGGCGAGGACGCACCAAGCGGGTCTAACCGGAATCCCGGAGGTGCACGCTAATGCCGAAATTCGCGCTCAAGTATCCATACTTCATCATCATGATCTGCCTGGTCGTGGCGCTCATTGGAACGTTCACCGTGGTGCGCATGCCTGTCGACCTGTTTCCCCAGATCGACATGCCGGTCGTGGTCGTCGCCACGTTCTACAACGGCATGCCGCCGCAGCAGATCGAATCCGACATCACCAACACCTTCGAGCGGTTCTTCACCCTGGGCGCCAACATCGACCACAGCGAATCGCGCTCGCTGACCGGCGTGAGCCTCATCAAGATTTACTTCAAGCCGGGCACCGATCCCAATGTCGCGGTCAGCAACATCGCCAACCTCGCCATGGCCGACCTGCGCCGCCTGCCGCCTGGCACGCTGCCGCCTGTTGTCCTCGGCATGGACGCATCCACGCAGCCGGTATGCCTGGTCACGCTCAAAGGCCAGGGCCTGAATGAAACCAGCCTCAAAGACCTCGCGCAATTCCAGGTGCGCAACCAGATCTCGAATGTGCAGGGCGCCTCCGTGCCGCAGCCATACGGAGGGACCTATCGCCAGATCCAGATCTACGTCGACCCGCTCAAGCTCGAAGCCCGCAACCTGAGCCTCAATGACGTGGTGCAGTCGGTCAACAGTTCCAACCTGATTCTGCCTGCAGGCGACGTGCGCATCGGCTCCAAGGACTTCAACATTTACGCCAACAGCCAGTTCCCCGACGCCAATTCCATGAACGCCATGCCGCTCAAGATCGGTCGGGCAACTCCTCGGTGCTGGTGGCGCGATATCGGCAAGGCCGTCGACGCCGGCGCGCTGCAGTACAACATCGTCCGCATCGACGGGCAGCGCTCGGTCTATGTGCCCATCTTCAAGCAGGGCGGCAACAGCAACACCATCACCATCGTCAACGGCATCAAGGCGGCCATCAAGAAACTTGTCGACATCCCCGAATCACTCAAGACGGCCGTTGTCTTCGACCAGTCGGTCTTCGTCAAGCTGGCCATCAGCAACGTGGTTCGTGAAGCGACGCATCGGCCTGGTGCTCACGGGCGTGATGATCCTGATCTTCCTCGGCAGCCCGCGCGCCACCGTGGCCGTGCTGCTCGTCGGTGCCGCTGTCGATGCTGGTGTGCCTGCTTATCACCAACTACATGGGCGGCTCCATCAACACCATGATCCTCGGCGGGCTGGCGCTGGTCTTCTCGCGCCTCATCGACAACGGCGTCATCGTGCTCGAAAACATCTTCCGCCACATGGAAATGGGCGAAACAGCCATACGAGGCTTCGGAGAAAGGCGGCAGCGAAGTGTCGATGGCCGTGCTGGCCGCCACCTTCACCACTTCCATCGTCTTCTTTCCGGTCACGTTCTTCCACGGCGTCAGCAAGTACATCTTCACGCCGCTGGCGCTGGGCGTGGTCCTCTCGATCTTCGCTTCCTACTTCTTCGCCATGACGGTGGTGCCGCTTTACTGCGCCAGGTTCATCAATCGTCCACGACGAGAATGGCGATCACGATGAACGACAAGACCAGGCATCTTTGCCCGCTTTGAAACCTGCGTTCAACGCAGAAGTTCCAGGCCATGCTGAACTGGTATGAAGGGCTGGGCCAACGCGATCCATGCAGCGCCCGGGCTTGACCGCCGCGCGTCATCCTTGGCGGCGTTGCGGTCGTGCTGCTGGTCGCGGCTTTCCCTTCCTGGGCCGCGCCTACTTCCCGCGCACCGATCCCGGGCCAGTTCATCATCAACGTGCGCATGCCCAGCGGCACGCGCCTCGAAGTCAGCAACGACTACATCGCCCAGGTCGAGAACATCATTCGCAGTGAAGTGAAGCCAGCGGACCTGGACATGATCGTGTCCAACATCGGCGTCTACCCCGACCTCTCCGCCATCTACACCACCAACGCCTCGATGGACACCGCGTTCGTGCAGACCAGCCTGAAGGAGGACCACAGCATCGGCAGCTACGAATACATGCGCCGCGTGCAGAACCGCATCGCGCGCGAGATGCCCGAACTCTCGGCCTACTACCAGGCCGGCGGCCTTGTCGATGCGGTCATCAACCAGGGCCTGCCCGCGCCCATCGACATCCAGATCAAGTCGCAGAGACATGGACAAGTCCTACGCACTGGCGCAGCAACTGGCCGCGCAAGATGCAGGCCATGCCCGAGCGTGCGGCAACGTCTATATTCCGCAGAGCATCAACTATCCCGGCCTCGCGCTCAACATCGATCGCGAACGCGCCAGCCTCGTCGGCCTCACCGCCAAGGACGTCGTCGACGACGTCATCACGGCGCTCACGTCCGACGGCATGGTCGCGCCCAGCTACTGGATCGATCCGAAGAGCGGCAACAACTACCTGGTCACGGTGCAATACGCCAATCAGCTGGATCAATCACATGTCGATGGAGGATCTGCGAGAACATTCCCCTGCGCGGCACGCGGCCGCCGGGCTACAGCCCATGGACGAAGTGCGGCAGGCCTCGCCGATGGCCGCGGCGCTTTTCCGCGACGGTCGTAGTTCCGGCTACGATCACGCTCGGCTCGGTGGCCAACATCCACCAGATCAACACGCCTACCGAAGTCGATCACAACCAGATTCGCCGCGTGATCGACGTCTACGTGGCGCCCAAAACCGAAGCGCTGCAGAACGTCGGCAGCGCAGATCAACAAGCTGCTCGCGCACACCCAGCACGACAAGAACACCGTCATCGACGTGCGCGGCGCGGTGGTCGAGCATGAACGAGGCATTCCGCGATTTTGGCCTCGGTCTCATCATCGCCGATCGCCGCTGGTCTACCTGATCCTGATGGCGCAGTTCACCTCGTTCATCGATCCGTTCATCATCCTCATGGCCATTCCGCCGGGCCTGGCGGGAGTGGTGCTCATCCTGCTGCTCACCGGCAGCACGCTGAACATCATGTCGCTGATGGGCGTCATCATGATGACCGGCATTGTGGTCTCGAACAGCATTCTCATCGTCGAGTTCTCGAACGTCCTCCACGAGCAGGGACTGCCGCTGCTCGAAGCCACCGTGCAGGCCTGCAAGATCCGCCTGCGCCCCATCCTCATGACCTCGCTGGCCACGCTGCTGGGCATGATTCCCATGGCGCTCGGACTCGAAGCGGGCAGCGAACAATATGCGCCGCTGGCCCGCGCCATCATCGGCGGCCTGGCCGTTTCCGTCGTCGTCACCATGTTCCTGGTGCCCGCCGTGTATCTGATCATTCACGGCCGCCGCGAAAGGAACAGCGCGGTTGCGGAGGGCAGGGCATGAAAGCATTCCGCTCATTGAAGCCTGTTTCCGCTGCGATCGCGATTGCGTGGTTCTCGAATTCCGCAGCCGTTTTCTGCGCACAGCAGGGGCCGCTGCCGGATGCGCCCAACGTTCAACTCCTCGCGCTGGCAACTCAGGCGCCCGCGACTCCCGTGGCGCCCCAATCCAACCCACGACCAACAACGGCGGCCGGCCCCAGGCTCACGCTAGGCGAGGCCGAACGCATGGCCATCGAGCACAACCCGAACGTCAGCATCGCTCACCTGATTCAACTCGCGCAGGGGCAGGTGGTGCGCGAGGCGCGCTCGGCAGAGCTGCCCGACGCGGTGGCTGATCTGACAGCCGTCGACTGCCCACGACAACAGCCGCATCACCGCGGGCGCTTTAAATAACCCCATCGTTTACGAGCGCGCGGCGGGCGGATTGACCGTCCATCAACTCATCACCGATTTCGGCCGCACCCACAACCTGGTCAAGAGCGCGCAGTCAAATAACAAGGCGCAGATCGACACCGAACGGGCCACCGTCGAGGACATCACCCTCGCGGTCGATCAGGCGTTCTACCAGGCGCTCACGGCGCAATCCGTGCTCAAGGTTGCGCAGCAAACGGTTGCCACGCGCCAGGCCACGGGCGAGCAGATCGGCGCGCTGACCCAATCCAAACTCCGCTCGACGCTCGACCTCAGCCTCGCGAACGTCCAGATATCGCAAGCGCAGCTTCTGGTCCTCGATGCGCAGAATGCGCAGGCAACCGCGATGGCCAATCTGAATGCAATTCTGGGTTCGGAAAATAACGAGCAGTACGAACTGGTGGACGAAACACCGGCGACTCCGCAGGCCGCTCCAACGAATCGCGAAGACCTGGTGCAACTCGCTCTCCGCGCCCGCCCCGATCTGGCCGCGATCCAGGATCGTTCGCTGGCCGCGAAGCAGTTCAGTGCCGCCGAACATGACCTCGTGCGCCCCACTGTCTCCGCGCTGGGTGTTGCCGGCGGGACACCGGTGCGCGCCGACCAGATTCAGTCTTCGTGGTACGGCGCGGCTGGCGCGAACGTGAGCATCCCTTTGTTCAACGGCTTCGAGTACACGGCGCGCGCCAGAGAAGCCGATTTGCGCGCCAATGCCGCCCAGGAGCAGGTACGCAATTTGCGCGAAAACATCGCTCGCGACGTGCGTACCTCGGTGCTCAACGCGCAGATCGCGTTCCAGCGCATTGGTGTCATGCAGCAACTTCTCAACCAGGCGGACACTGCGTTCGAACTGGCCCAGGCACGATATAAGGTCGGACTGAGCGGGATTGTCGATTTGACCCAGGCGCAATTGGCGCAAACCGAAGCGCAAATCGGCCTTGCCAACGCGCGCTATACCTATCAGACAGCGCTTGCCGAGGTACGCTACCAGACCGGGCAGTAGCGCATCACGCTTTCAAGGACGCAAAAGAATGCCCGGCCTCTTTGCAGGACGGGCTTTTAATGGTCGAATGTTGATTTAGATGAAAAGTTAGTAGTGGGGCGCGTCGTCGTGGCGTTCTTCCTTCATGCGGTGCATGGCGCGGCTATAGCCTTCCTTGAAGCCATGGCGATAGTCGTCGACAAACTCGCGCTCCACGCTCGGATGTCGATACCTGTCGTGATCGTCAGCATCCTTGTGGCTGCGGGTTTCGAAATCGCTGCGCGCTGCCTCGACACCGTCGTGAAAACCCTGCCGCTGCGCATCGCGGTATTCCGAGGGCGGCTCATCCCAACGGCCTTCCTGTGAGCCCACGTAGCTGGTCGCCGGTGAAGCTGCCGGTGCTGCGTAAGCCTTCGCGATGAGCCCGCCCGACGTGGCTCCGAGCGACAACGCCAAAGCCGAAACTGCGATCCATGTCTTCGTCATAAAACAAACCTCCTTGCATTCCAGAGCGTAAAGATGTGAAGTTCCGGCATGGCGTTGCTTATAACACTCCAATTCCGAAGTGCGGAAGGGATGAAATCCGGCAAGGTTTTGATTTTTCACGGGTTGGCCCGGAATCAAGATTGATGGGGTACGATGGCCTCATGGCGCCACTTATTGAAGTTAATAACTTGCATATTTCTTTCGGCGCCGCGGAAGCCGTTCGAGGCATCCATTTTCAACTCGATGATGGCGAAGTGCTGGGACTGGTGGGCGAGTCAGGTTCGGGAAAGAGCGCCACCGCGCTTGCGATTCTCGGGTTGCTTGGAGTTTCGGCAAATGTCACGGGTCAGATTCTCTGGCACGGCCCGAGTGATGCTGACTCGGTGGTGAACCTGTTGGAGCAGCCGATCACCTCCCTGCGTGATCTGCGCGGCCGCGAGATCTCCATGATCTTTCAGGAGCCGATGACAGCGCTCAACCCGGTGATGTCGATCGGCCGCCAAGTGGCCGAATGCGCCGCCGCGCACGCGCCCTCGTGGACGGGCAGGGAAGTGAAGCGGCGAGCCATTGCGGCGCTCGAGGCGGTTGCTATTCCCGATGCCGCGCAGCGCTATGGCGACTATCCCCACCAGTTCTCCGGCGGGCAGCGCCAGCGCATCATGATTGCGATGGCGCTCATCAACCGCCCGCGCCTGCTCATCGCCGACGAGCCCACCACGGCGCTCGATGTGACGGTGCAGGCGCAGATTCTGGCGTTGCTGGCCGACCTTCAAAGCGAGTATGGGCTGGCCATGCTGTTCATCTCCCATGACCTTGCCGTGGTGGGACAGGTCGCGAGCCGCGTGGCCGTGATGCGCGCCGGTGAGATTGTTGAAACCGGTCCTGTACGCGACGTGCTCACGCGCCCCCGTCACGAATACACGCGCAGCCTCCTGGCCGCGGTGCCTACACTGAGGACGGATCGAAATCAGCCCCTGGCGATGGTAGGTGTCCCGGTCAAGTGAATTGCAAATCTTTTGTGTGCGCCTCCGCGCAAGTTGATGTAGGCTGTGCCAACAGAGGAGGACGGCATGATTCTCGTTGCGGGGTCGACAGGCCTGGTGGGAGCCGAGATTTGCCGGCGACTCACCGGACGCGGAGAGAAGGTCAGGGCGCTGGTTCGCCCGACCAGTTCGCCGGATAAGCTGGCGTTTCTCAAAGCATGCGGCCCGGATTTGTGCGTCGGAGATTTAAAAGAGCCCGACAAGGTGGCTGATGCCTGCAAGGGCGTCCACGCGGTGATCTCAACTGCGTCCTCAACCTTGTCGCGGCAGGCTGGAGATTCCATTGAATCGGTCGACAGCCAAGGACAGATCAATCTGGTCGAAGCAGCCAAGGCGGCTCACGTCGATCGCTTCGTCTTTGTCTCTTTTCGCCAGATCGCTGGAATCTCCTCACCGCTCGGGGATGCGAAAGCACGCGTCGAGGACGCGATACAGGAGTTGAACTTTACCACCATCCAGGCAAGCTGGTTCATGGAAGTCTGGTTGAGCCCCATGCTGGGATTCGACTATCCAAATGCTGCTGCCCGCATCTATGGACCGGGTACCAGCCCGATCAGTTGGGTTTCGTACCGGGATGTGGCAGAGATATGCTGTCTCGCCCTGAGGCACCCGGCAGCGGAATACAGGACGATCGAATTTGGCGGTCCTGAGCCCCTGAGCCCGCTTGAGGTTGTGGCGCGTTTCGAACAGATCGACGGCAGACCGTTCAAACTCGAGCACATTCCCGAAGAGGCTTTGCAGGCGCAACTCCAGGAAGCGAAAGATTCGATGCAGAGGAGCTTTGCGGCTCTGATGCTGGGTTATCTGTCGGGGGATGTGATGGACATGGCTCCCATCCAGAGAGAATTTGGGCTCAAACTGACAAGCGTCGACGATTATGCGCGAGCGATTCTTGGCAAGACGGTGCCGGTGTAGAATCTCGCCCGGATTGCCCAGCAACCGAAGCCGACGCATGTGGAATCCGCGGAGTAGAACTAGTTATGCTAATCCGACTGCTTATAGCGCTGTGTAACTCGCAAGCAGCCCGAGCTTGATTTTTGAGAATTCCTCGTCGAAAGCAGCTTTCACGCGAGGCTCCAAATCCAAACCCTGGTCGATTTTCTTCAAGATGAACCGGCAAAACCGGTCGCACTCCAGGTAGAAATGGACATTGGTATTGGGGTAAAGCTCGGAATACTCGGACAGCAGAGGACCAAGACGCGGGCCCAGAGCCGTGCAAAAATCATGCAGGTTCAATGCCAGGGGGGCCAGGCGGTTGGCGCGGTACAACATGCAGTTGCATGCCATGGCCTCGTTGTTGACCATGGTCACCAGTCGGCGATGTTCGCGCTCCGACAGGATGTACCGTTCTCGAAGGACGTCAGAATTTCTTCTGACCTGCCGGCATAAGTCCGGTGCCGCGACAAGGTCGGCCAGGGCCTGCTGAAATTCAACCAGCATGGACCTTGCGCGCGCTTGAACCTATGTTTTCAGCCAGCTCACGCATGCGCTCCAGCTCGCCGACGATCCCGTTTAGACCAATCTTTTCGAAGTACGATTCGTGGAATTCGAAGACGATCGCCTTGAGGTTTGTAAAACGTGGGGCGAATTCATAAGCCCATGACCAGACCTCGTCCGGAGTCAACCGGGAATGCGAGTCGGTGTAGAAGCCTGCCAGTTCATCGCCGCCGGCGAGGTGAATTTCAAAGACACAATCCGGGTTTAGCTGTCTGAGATATTCGCGTACTGATAGAGTCCCGTTCACCGATTGCACATACAAGTTGTGAAGATCAAGCAGAGTGCCGCAGCCGATCTCTGCGTAGAGCCGATTCAGGAACTCCGGCTCGGTCATGTCGTTGTCCGGCACGGGTGTGAACAAGGCGCCGTTCTCGAGCATCAAATCCCACCCGAACGCCCCTTTCAGGATTGTCAGCTTGTCTTTGACGATGCCGAATGTTTCTTCGTCGTAACAGACGGGGAGCCCCAGGCCTGCTTGACTATTCGGCACACTCCCGTGGGCGACGAGAAACATGCTCAGATGCTCGCTGAACCATTGAAAATTCAGCTCCTTTCCCAGCGATGCCACCTCCGCCACCATGGCCATGTCCATCGGAATGGCGCTCGGCAAGGACAACCCGATGCCGTGTCCGCCGAGCACACGCCCGGCGGCACACTGTTTCAGTTCCTCGATTGCGCCCTTGACGCGATGAAAACGCCCACCAATAGCCTCGCCGTGTTCGAAGTCATACCACAGCCGATCGGGAATGACATCGATGTACTCAACAAGTTCGGGAGCGTACTTGACAATCGACGGAACCACGGGGTTATTGAGCAGACCGACGACCGCCCTGCCGCAATCCATGTCAGTTCCTAGGCTTTTTCGAGGTCAACTTGTATGGCCTCACGGAATTCACTCTCGATTAAGACATTGATCGTGCCCGACAAGCATGTGCAGCCGGTGTGCTTGGAGACGATGTTGTCGACAATGCCCACGTTGATCAGTTGGGAGAGTTCGTTACGGGTGATCTTGGTGGGAAGTGACACCCGTACCATGGTGGGATGTTCCTTGTTGTTGAGATGAAGAGTCGCAGTTCGTGCCATTTGCAAAGCTCCTTTTGGGGGATGGAAGAAGCCGCTTAACTGATTCGCCTTTTGGCTGGCAATCGACACTAAAATAACGAGCCGGGATCAGGAACCCAAGCGAAGAGGAATTATCTTCCTGGCCCAGTTCGGAAAGCAAGTCAATTCTCGCTCAATGAGCTGTTCAGTGCGCCAGATTCATGACCGCCCCTCGACTACCGAAGGCGGCGGACGGTGCCGGGATGTAATTTATTTCGGCGACGGCTTCTTGCGCAGTTTCGGCGGCTGGCCGCGAGGCGGGCTTTTTTCGATCGCGTCGCCCACGACTTTCACCTTCCCAAAATGAATACGTTTGCGGGACATCAGAACTGGCTCCCAGTGAGTTGGAGCCAGCTTCAAGTCCTGAGGGCGAGTCTGTTTTGCTTTGTTTTGTTCATGATAACGCGATACAATCCAGACGCGACGAGCAGTCGTGGCACATTTTGCAATCACTCTGCGTACTTGCCGCCGCGTGTGAACTTATGGGGAAGCTGCGACGCCAGGAGCCCTTCGCTGTGATTGAAGCAAGGACACTGTGTTCATGGGTGTTGCTAACGATTTTAGGCGTTGTGTTGCTTCTGCTCACCGGTCCCGGTAGCGCAGCGCAGCAGCATGCGAAGAACGTTGTTGTGTTGTCTGGTGGCCGCGGCCGTGCGTCTTTGAACCAGATGGAGGCCGCGGTGCGAGCGCATGTGCCGTGGCCGGTGAACTTCTCCGTTGTAGACCTGGAAAACCCCCGATTCGAAGAGAAATCTTATCGTGAGAGCCTGGCAGAAGCTCTCAGGCATGCGTACGGCGAGAAGCCCGACCTCGTGATCGCCGTGATGGACCCGTCACTTAGTTTCGCGGAGCAGTACCGTGACAAGATGTTTCCGGGTGTGCCCATCGTGTTTATGTCAGTCACCATTCTGCTTACTGACCAGAACCCGGAGCCTGGGGTTACCGGCGTGGCATCGACTCCGGGGATCAGGGAAACGATCGATCTGGCGCTTCGGCTTCACCCGGATACAAATGCGGTTGCTGTCATCACCAATGAATCCGAGACGGAGAAGGCCTATCTGGCAGCGGCGCACTCCGAACTTCTTCGCCACAAGGACAAACTGAGGGAGATCGACCTCGTCGGACCTCCAAGCGGGCAGATGCTGGAGAGAATTGCTGCGCTCCCTCCTCAAACGGTGGCGTTATTTCAGCTTATTCCGCACGATTCAGAACAACCGGCGATTGGAGCCTTTGATGTTCTGGATACCGCGGTAGAGCACCTGCCGACCTATTCCGTTTTCGCACCGCTCGCTTACGATCATGGGGGTATCGGCGGAGCGGCGTATGACGCCACGAATGATGCTGTTCAGGCAGGAGAGATCGCCGCACGGGTGCTGTCGGGTGAGCGACCGGACCAGATTCCCATTGTGCACAACTCCAATCTCCAGATCCGCGTGAACTGGCAGGCGCTCCGCCGATGGAACATTCCCGAGTCCGCGCTTCCACCGGGAAGCGTGGTGTTACACCGCGAGCCGACTCTGTGGGAGCGTTATCGACGATACGTGCTGGCGGCCATCGCGGTGATCGTCGCCCAGGCACTCCTGATCGCCGGGCTGCTGTGGCAACGAGCGCGGAAGCGCAAGGCCGAAGCCGTCCTTCGCGAAAGCGAGGAGCGTTTTCGTCTTCTGGCGGATGCCACGCCCGCGCTGATCTGGATGTGCGATGCTGAAGGCAAAATAACCTACATAAACAGCCGTGCGCTCGCATTTTCCGTCCCGGATGATCATCCAACACCGGTGGATGGCGACAAGTGGATGAGATGCATTCATGCGGACGATTTGCCGAACATGTTGAAGACCATCGCTACGGCTCTGAAGACCAGGCAGACGTTTTCATATGAGTACCGCCTGCATCGAAACGATGGAGTCTACCGCTGGATGCTGGATATTGCATCCCCGAGAGTGAATGGAGATGGATCTTTCGCGGGGTTTGTCGGTTCGGCGATTGATACGACGGACCAGAAGCTTGCCCAGCAGGCGCTCGGAAGAGTGAGCGGCCAACTCATCGAAGCGCAGGAAAAGGAGCGGAGGCGAATCGCAAGAGAGCTGCACGACCATGTTTGCCAGCGCCTCGCGCTTTTGTCATTGGAGCTTGATCAGGCGAGTCGGAACTCAAACGGGTCTCAGAGGAATCTTGCAGACATCCGGAATCACTGTGTCGACATTGCCAATGAAGTACAGGCGATATCGCATCAGCTTCACTCTTCGAAACTCGACTACCTGGGGTTAGGCGCGGCCCTCAAGGGCTTCTGTGAAGAGTTCTCGAAACAACACCACGTCGAGGTTCAGTTCACCGAGCGGGATGTGCCTGAACATCTGCCCCGGGACATTTCTCTTTCCCTTTTCCGGGTCACGCAGGAAGCGTTGCATAACGCGGTGAAGTACAGCGGCGCAGGCAGATTTGCCGTGGAAGTGACGGGCTCCGCAGGAGAGGTGCAGCTTGAGGTCAAGGATTGGGGAGCCGGCTTCGACGTGGAAGAGGCGAAGCGAAATCGCGGCCTGGGACTTGTGAGCATGCAGGAACGCGTAAACCTGGTTGGGGGAGGATTCTCAATCGAATCCGACCCGGGGGCAGGAACGACAATCATCGCAGTTGTGCCCCTGGCCGTGGAGAAAAAATCGCCTGCGGAAGCTGAGGGAATAAGTCAGAAAAGGATCGCATGAAACGGCTGAAGATTCTTGTGGCGGACGATCATCCGCAGGTCCGCGAAGCTCTCCAGAAACTGCTGGACCGTGAATTTGAAGTGATCAGCTGCGTGGGTGACGGCCGAGCATTGCTGAAAGCCGCCGTGGAACTGAAGCCTGACGTAGTAGTGGTCGATGTGGGGCTTCCCCTAATGAATGGGTTGGAGGCCGGTCGAGCGTTAAAGAAGCTTATGCCTGAGGTAAAGCTCGTGTACCTGACGATGAATGCCGATCCTGACATCGCCACGGAAGCTTCCCGGATCGGCGCCTCAGGTTACCTGCTGAAAAGCCTAATGGGGCAGGAATTAGTGCAGGTTATCCGGAGAGCGACACACACGGATTCATAGGCTGACGACTCAACTCCGAGGGAAGCACCGTCGTTCGATATCTTGCTTCGGGAATTGGGCCGGATGTTCAAACCTGGTCAGGTCCACACACACGACCGCCCCTCGGCTACCGAGAGGCGGCGAACGGCGGCTAAATGTAAATTTATTCGGCGACAGCTTCTTGTGCAGTTTCGACGGCGGGCTCCGAGGCAGGCGCTTCTTCGATCGCATCGCCCAGAACTTTCACTTTCAGGCGCGCGGTTACCTCGCGGTGGAGCTTGATGGTCACGTCGTAGTTGCCCAGGGCCTTCAACGGCTCGTTCAACTGGATCTTGCGGCGATCGATATCAAAGCCCTTGGTCCCCAGTTCAGAAGCAATGTCGGACGAGGTGACGGAGCCGAAAAGCTGCCCGTTCTCGCCGGATTTGCGGGTGAAGGTCAGCACGACCGGTTCGAGTTTGGTGACCAGTTGTTCCGCCAGCGCTTTCTCTGAGGCGGAACGACGCGCGGCGGCTGCCTTCATTTGATCGATGACCGCCTTGTTGGCCAGGGTGGCCTGCAGCGCCAGCTTGCGGGGCAGCAGGAAATTGCGTCCGTAGCCGTCGGCCACCTTTACTACATCTCCGCGGTGGCCGAGGTTAGCTACGTCTTCTTTCAGGATGACTTCCATTTCAGATCTCCAGAGTTACGAGCAGCACAACGTTCTGCGCCAGTCCTTTAGACCCAGCTTCGGGCTGGTGGTTGCGCCGCGAAGGATTCTACATCCACGCTTCGAAATTGTCGCCTAGGTTCCTCAAACGGCGCCAGCCACGAAAGCGGGACACACACTACCGCTTTAGTGGCGCGTCGCAAACGGCAGCAGGGCGATGTTGCGGGCCTGCTTGATTGCGCGCGTCAGGCGACGCTGGTGGGTCGTGCATACACCAGTCAAACGACGCGGCACAATCTTGCCGCGCTCGGCCACAAATCCTTGCAGCAGACGGACATCCCGATAGGGGATGGCGTCGATCTTCTCAGTGCAGAACTTGCAGACCTTTTTGCGGCGGAAGAACTTGCCGCGTCCGCCGGGACCGCCGCCAGGACGACCACCGGGCCGACCGCCGGGACCCCCGGAACCGCCGCCGGGACCACCGGGCCCGGGCCCGCTTTGTGCTGCTGGTGCGCTCGTTTCAGGCGCCTTACCTTGTGTTTCATCTGCCATAGTGTTCCTCTTCACTCTTTCGTTTCCGGCTTAGCACCGGAAAGGATGCCTCGGGGGGCGAATCCCCACGTATTTTGATGCACTTACGGCACGACTAATGTCGCGCCAGGGCACAGAGTCCGCAGACTCCTGCGCGGCGCCTAGGCGCTCGCCTGTACCGGCTCAGCCGGTTCCGCAGCCGGCGGATGCGACACGGCGGGTTCGGAACTGACCTTGCGGCGCGTTCCGCGCAGGGCCTTGACCTTGGCCAGCCGCTTCTCTTCCTCGTCCATGCGCACGGTGATGAACTTGATGACCGGCTCGGAAACGCGCAGCCGGCGCTCCAGCTCCAGGACCACGGCGCCGTTGGCCTCGATGGTCATCAGCACGTAGTTGCCGTCGTTGAACTTGCGGACCATGTAAGCCAGCTTGCGCCGTCCCATCTTATCCACCGACTTGACCACCCCACCACCGTTGGTCACCGTGGTGGTGAACCCGGCGATCAGCTTGTCGACATCCTCTTCGGCCACATCGGGCCGAACGATAAACATCACTTCATACAAGCGAGACATCCGTTATCTCTTTCCGCTGAGGTCCCCTTGACTTCAGCCACCCGCCGCCGGCAAATACCATAGCGGCGCTTTCATTCAGATCCAGTTCTCAGTTCACAGTTCCGGATTGTCTATCCGACGGGTTTTCTGATCCCTGGTCCCTAGTTGTTCTTTCCTTCGTCCTTGTCCAATTCGCGACGATTGAATTCGTTCATCGCCGCTGCCGGCCCCACTTCGATGATGCGCCGGACCGCAGTTGCCGCCCGGTCCAGAACCTCGTCCAGCACCGTCAGGTCGGCCTTGCGCATCGGCGAAAGCAGGTAATCCTTGCCACCGCGCCTCGCCGCCGCTTCGGGGGGTAGATCCTGCCCTACCCCGATTCGCAGCCGCAACCATTCCTGGCTTCCCAGGGCGGCGGTCACGCTGCGGGCTCCGTTGTGCCCCGCCGTCGAACCGCGCTCCCGGATCTTGATCTTGCCCAGCGTCAGGTCAAGCTCGTCGTAAATCACGAGCAGGTCCCGGGCTGGGTCAGCCTCCAACTCCCTGAGCAGGGCGCCCACCGCCATCCCGCTCAGGTTCATATACGTCTCCGGCTTCGCCAACACCACTTCCCGCCCCGCAATGCGGCAGGTCGCAGTCACCGCCCGGCAGCGCCGGTTCTGCACCACAACGCCCTCTTGCCCGGCGATGCGGTCGATTGCCATGAACCCCGCGTTATGCGGAGTCCAGAAATATTCCGGGCCGGGATTGCCCAACCCCACCACCAGGAACGGCCCCGATCCCGGTTCCCGATCTGGCGTGGGCCGGCCCGCGGACTCGCTTTCCCCGGCCAAGGCCTACTTCTTCGCCCCGGCTTCCGGCTTCTTGCCCGCCGCGGCATCCGGCGCCGCATCGGTCTTGCCCTTCTTGGCCACTTCCGGCTCTGCAGGAGTCCCGGCGACGGCGGCAACGGCTTCTGCCTCAGGCGTCGCCACAACTTCTTCGCGAATCGAAACCACATGGGCTACGGTCGCATCTTCCGCGTTCAGGTACTTGATCTTGTCGGAATGAGGAAGATCGCTCACGCGCACAACATCGAACAGGTTCAGGCTGGTCACGTCCACGTCGATGTGGTTGGGAATGTCCGAGGGCAGGCACTCGATTTCCACTTCGCGCAGCACCTGGTCGAGGATGCCGCCCGCGGTCTTCACGCCCACCGGCACGCCCATCAGCTTTACGCGCACGCTCACCCTCAGGGCCTTGTCCATGGCGATCCGTTTCAGATCGATATGGATCAGCATGTCCTTGATCGGCTCCCGTTGCCAGTCCACGATCATGGCCTTGACCGGCGATTTGTCTCCCAGGTCGACATCGAAAATGGTGTTATGGCCGGTCTCGGAAAACAGAATCCTCGAAATGTGTTTTGGATCCACCTCGACGGCCACTGCATCGGCGCCGGCTCCATACAACACGGCGGGAATCTTGCCCGCCACGCGCACGCGGCGCGCGGCATTCTTGTTGAATTTGCCCACGCGGGGCTTGGCTGCTACGACTTCAGGCATTCTCTCTCTCGTTTCTGTTCGGGCACGGACCACTTGAGGCGCCGCTCCCTTTGTTGTGCCAGTGGTCAGTGGTCAGGGATCAGTGGCCAGCAAGAACCATCCGCCGCCGATTTCAATGCCTCTGCCGACTAACTGTTGGTTTGCAATTCCGATCACTGATCACTGATCACTGACCACTCGTCTTACGAAAACAGCGTGCTCACGCTGGTTTCCAAATGAATATTCTCAATCGCCGCGGCCAGCAGGCCGGCGATGGAAAGCACCTTGATCTTGGATAACTTCTGGCCCGCCTCGCGCAGCGGGATCGTGTTCGTAACCACCACCTGCTCGAGCCGCGAGTTGGCGATGCGGTCGATGGCGGGACCCGAAAGCACGGCATGACTGGCGCAGGCATAGATCGAAGCCGCTCCATTTTCGTGCAGAGCCTCCACGGTCTTCACCAGGGTGCCCGCGGTGTCGATGATGTCGTCGATGATGAGGCAGGTTTTCCCCTTCACGTCGCCGACCACATGCATCACTTCCGCCACGTTGATGTCGGTGCGCCGCTTGTCCACAATGGCCAGCGGGGCCCCCATCTTCTGCGCAAAGTGACGCGCCCGTTCCACGCCGCCCGCATCGGGAGAAACCACAATCAGGTTGGGCAGCTTCAGTTCCTTGAAATGGCTCACCAGCACGGGACTGGAAAACATGTGATCAACCGGAATGTTGAAGAACCCCTGGATCTGCGCCGCGTGCAGGTCGACGAACAGAGCCCGGTGGGCGCCCGCGGTGGTCAACAGGTCGGCGATCAGCTTGGCACTGATAGCCACCCTGGGCCGATCCTTCCGATCCTGACGAGCGTAACCGTAATAGGGCACGACCGCCGTGATCCTGGCCGCTGAGGCCCGCTTCATTGCATCGATCATTATCAGTAGTTCCACCAGGTGCTGGTCCACCGGATAGCATGTGGGCTGCACCACGAACACATCCACGCCACGCACGTTATCCAGCAACTGGAAGTACACCTCGCCGTCGGCAAAACGCTGCAGCTTGGCCTCGCCGACGGGCACGCCCATATGGCGACCGATCTCTTCCGCGAGGGGACGATTCGCCGTCCCGCTGAACAGCTTGAAGCGCCTGTCTTCGCTGAGGTTGCGCGCCCGCTTGCGTTCGGGAGCCGGCTTGATGTCCTTGGCCTTGGCATCCGGCTGCGCCTGCTGCGATGGATCTTTCCCGGCTCCGTCTTTGCTGGAGTCCGGCGCGCCAGGTTGCTGCTTTTCTTCCTGAATTACCGTCAACGATTCCACTTCCATTTAAAGAGCACCTCCAAGCTGGTTGGCTTTGGCTGCGTTCCGGTTTGGATTACGGCCTGCGTTCTGCGGACCGTCTACTTATTCCCAGATCTGAAAATCCAGACCTGGGGCGCCCATCTTCGGGGTCCCGGCGTTCTGGGCACCGTTCAAGAAACCTGGCTGGGCGACTAGGATTCGAACCTAGACAAATGCCTCCAAAGGGCATTGTCCTACCATTAGACGATCGCCCAGTTTTGCGCCCTTCGACCCTTTGTCGGAGTTAGCGCTGCGGCAGCCGTTCGCGAGTCTCTCTCCACGAACGGCAGCCTGTCAAATTACCTCGAGCATCCGGTTCCAGTATTCCGTTCGCGGCAGAGTGCGCGTAAGAGTGCCGAACACTTCGACCTTCCGGAACTGTTCCAGCCGGCCCAAAGCTGCTTCTCCCTCTTTGCGGGTGAGGTACAACCCGAAAAGAGCCGAACCGGACCCCGACAACGATGCATAGAGGGCTGCCCCCGGGGTGTCCGGGGCCGCAAGAAGGCGCTTGATTTCTGCAAGGGAAGGATGCTGGGGAAACACGACTCGTTCAAAGTCGTTCTGGATCCAGCTCGTGATCCCGGTGCGGACAAGCGCGGACTCTTGAGGTCCGGCCAGGTCCTTCGCATTGGGAAGGACACCGGAGGAACCGCCCCCCTGCTGCTTTCCTGGGATTGTCCCCCCGAAAGCGCTGGCGTAGGCACGGCTCAACTCATTTAGTTTATCGGTACTTGCCTCGGCGGTCAAACCTTCGGCCGCGCACAGGGCGTCCCAGTCGCGGAAAGCCTGGGGAGTGGAGACGCCCACCGCCGGAGCCGCGACCACGCACCACAGCGGCTCGAGATCGGGCAGCGGATACACCTCCTGCCCCCGATCCAGCCCGAGGACCGCGCCTCCAATCAGGAACAGAGGCACATCGGAACCTACCATCGCGGCAATCCCCAGACGCCTCGACCCCCACCCATCCGGGTGCTCAAAATCTCGATCTTGAGACCTGGGATAGGATCTCCCGGCGCCAAAACCCAATTCCATCTCCAGCCCCACCAGAGCCGCGACCGCATTGGCCGATCCCGCTCCCAGCCCGCCCTGCACCGGCAGCCGCTTCTCGATGTGTATTTCCACCTCAGCCGAGATGCCAAGCTCATGCAGGGCCAGCTCCACCATCTTCCACGCCGTGTTGCGATTGTCCGCGGGAACCCGTCGATCGTTCGAGGTCAACCGCAGCCGGGTCGTCCCTGACGGCCGCGCCGACACCGATACCCGATCATGCAGCTCCAGAGTCTGATAGACAGTCACGAGGGCGTGAAAGCCGTCCGGCCGGTGCGCTCCGATCCCTAATCCCAGGTTCACTTTCGCGTGCGACCGGACTGTCGTTGGCATACCGGTTCATTGTAGAGCCGGGCCGACCGGCGGCCGGTCCGATCCATCACGCACCAGGGCACAGATTTCCCTGGATTTGCGTATCTGGTTTCGGAGTAGAATGCGGGCACTGGATAAGGCGTAGATCCAGGGCTGGCGGGTCCCCGAAGCGGAGAAGGAGGGGCTATGAAATCTCTGTTCAGGTTTGCCGTCCTCTGCATCGTCATTACTGTCCCAGGTCCGAACAGTCACGGCCAGGTCCCTTCGGCCATGGCTCCGGTCCATTCCGGCCTCATGGAAGTGATCCACGGCAAGCCGTACGTGATGGTGACGGTCAACGGCAAGGGACCATTCCGTTTCATCGTCGACACCGGCACTGGCGGCGACGCGATCATCACCTCGGAACTCGCCACGCAGCTTGATCTTCCACTGGCCGGCGAGGCCCGGCTGAACGATCCTACCGGTCAGGGCGGTCAGACCGCTCGGCTGCGGCGCATGGAGACCCTGAGCGTAGCGGGCGTCGACTTCCACGCCATCAATGCGGTCGAACACAGCCTGCCCATCGGCGAGGGCAGCTGCCAGGGCATGCTCGGATTCACCCTCTTCCGCGACTTTCTGCTGACCCTCGACTACGTTAACGGCCGCCTGATTCTCGACCAGGGCGAGCTTCACCCCGACGGCGAAAAGTCGGTTCTGTCGTTTCGAATGCCCGACGGCGTGCCCATCGCGCGCCTAACGATCGGCAATCGCGAGGTCGACGCGCAGATTGACTCCGGCGGGGCCGGCCTGAGCCTGCCCGAACACCTCGTGTCGCAGCTCAGGCTCAGGGAAAGCCCCGTCCTTTTTGCCAGCGGTCAGTCTCTCTCCACGCGATTTCAGATCAAGGTGGCCAAGCTGGCCAATGACGTCCGGCTGGGCGACGTCACCCTCGACCAGCCTTGGGTGGAGATCAATCCTGCATTTCCGCTGGCCAACTTCGGCTCATGCCCGATGCAGCACTTCATCATCACCTTCGACCAGGAAAAGCACCTGGTTCGCCTCGACGGACCGCGCAAGCACATCACCCTCGGTGTGACGCCGACTCCGCTGCGGCTCGACAACCAGCCCGGCAATCCCTCGGAGCTGGCGCTGGTGCCGGTGGGGTGAGGGCAGGGAACAGGGATCAGGGGCCCGATCTTCAACGGGAGACTGTGGCTTTGCACTATGCCTTGTCTTGGGCGGGAGAGGGTAAGCCGGATTCAGTTTTGAGGTCTCTTACGAGCTTTTCAAATTCCTTTGCTAAAATCCGGCACGCAGTATTCGCGAATCTCGCGCGCTGAATCCTTTCCCAGGTCCGCATCGAAGCACTGCCATTCCTGCAACTCCCGAAAGCCCACCAGGCGAACCGGAAAGAGCATTCGCCGATTCTCCTGCTTCTCGCGTTTTCGAGCCTTAGCGATCTCTGTCTGCACCCATTCGCTCCGCATGCTTGAGGGGGAGAGGATCAGCAGGAGGCGGTCGTAGACGCGGATAGCTGCATCGATCTGTTCGTGGATCTTCTTGCCGCCCTGCATGTCATGCGGGGCGAACCAGCACCGGATACCCCTATTCTGCAGGTCGGCATGGAGCCGCTCGGCGAATTCCTGGTCCGTCGTCGAGTAGCTGATAAAGCAGGAATAGAACTGAATTGGCTGATTCAGTAGCGACGGAAGGAAGGTGATCAAGGTATCCGGCAGTCCGCAGCCCCGGAGAAATTGGATCGGGAGCGACCCGGATTGAACGAGGGTAGTGAAGTCAAGGATGCTCGGCCCATCGTGAACACACTCGGCAAGCCCAATCACGGTTGACAAATCCGTATCGCCGAAAACGGTCTGACCTACCATCGCCCCGGTGAGGTCCGTTCCGCCGAGGTCCGCTAGTCGGAGGCTCGTCTCGAAGAGGTTTGCGGCCCTTAGGTCAGCCCTGGCCAGGTTGGCCCCGCTGAAGTCCGCTACGCGGAGTTGCGCTCCTCGAAAGTTCGCACCACTCAAATTTGCCGCCCGAAGTCTTGCCCATCTGAGGTCCGCTCCGCTGAGGTCGGCTCCGCTGAGGGCGGCTCGACTTAGGCCCAGCTCGCGAAGATCTAATCTGCGATCCCGATTCTCCTGCCTGGATCGAAATTTGTTCCACTCCTCTACTCCTGCTCGCAGAAGGTCCAGGTGCAGCTTCCGTTGTGTGTCGTCACTCTCCGCCAAATTGACACGCTCCTTCTCCGGGCAAGAAAGTCCGAGACTGCCCGGTTTCGGGCCTAAAGAGCTGCCGGAATCAGGTCCTCGCCGTCTCGATCACCATCGCCTTCGCGGCGCGCAGGGTCGCCACCGGGTCACCGCTGGGACGGAACTCCATTGCCACCATGTGCTTGTAGTTCAATTGGGCCAGCTTTTTGTAGATGTTGCCGTAGTTGATCTCGCCGGTGCCGGGCTCATGGCGGCCGGGCACGTCGGCGATGTGAACCAGGCCGATGACGTCGATGTGCTTGTCCAGCTTCTCGATCAGCTGCCCGAAGCTCATCTGCTCGTGATAGATGTCGTAGAGGAACTGCACCTGGGGGTGATTCACCTCCCGCACAATCTCAATTGCCTCGGTGGCCGAGGTGAGGTAATAGTGCGGACTCTCTTCGAGGTGAATGCACTCGAGCAGAAGCCGTACCGGCTGCCCGTCGATCTGCTTTCCTTCCACCAGCTTTGCGGCCGCTTTTAGCGCGTCGATGCAGCTCTGGTGCTGCGCGTCGTGGGTCAGCCCCGGAACCACGTTGCCGGAGAGCATGATCATGGCCGGACAGGCGAGCGACTCCATCGGAACCAGCGCCTGGCGCAGCTCCTCGATCAGGGCATCGCGTTGGGCGGGGTTTGCAACCCCGTTCTTGAGTCCGGCGGTCGCGTCGAACTTCACCCCCAGCCGCTTACGCGCCGCGTTGGTGCGGTCAAAATCGGCAGGTCCCCACTTGGCGTATTCCCCCACCAGTTCAATATTGGTGTAGCCCGCGTCGACGATCTTGGCGAGGCGCTCTTCGAAGGGAAGATCGTTGAACACCGTCCACAGCATCACGGAAAGCGGGAACGGGGTTGCGGCGCCGCTGTCCGGGGGCGCTGCCGCCACTGCCGGCGGTGCCGGAGATGCGGCCGCAAAAGCCGATGCGGCAAGCGCTTGCGTGAATTGGCGACGATCCATACGTCCTCCTCGGAATCGCAAGCATATTACCGCAATTTGCCGGGTGTCCCGTGGATCGCGTCGGGGTCGTTTGCAGCTGAAAAACGAACCAGAGCAGCTTCCTGGTCCACAACAAAACCCCGTCCGAGGACGGGGTTCTGGGAATCCGGAAATTCGCGAGAGGGCCGAGAATCGACCCGAAGCGCCCTACGCCTTGGCGATTTTGCCGCTCTTGATGCAGCTGGTGCAGACCCGGATCCGCTTCGGAGCGCCGTTCACCAGCGCCTTGACCGCCTGCAGATTCACGTTCCAGCGCCGCCGCGTCACATTGTGAGCGTGTGAAATGTTATTGCCGAACTGCGGGCCTTTCCCGCAAACATCGCATACCTGTGCCATCGCTTTGCTCCCAATCCTGGATTGTTTCGTGCTGCCGCAATTTCCCAACGCTCAAATTTCGATTGCCAAAATGCAGGTCCTTCGATCAGTCGCCACAGCGACTTCCTCTCAGGATGACGGCATCGATCGACACGCAATTACACATGTGGGCGCATTTGAACGCACCAGCGGCAGCTTGCCGAACCTCTAGTATACCGGGAACCGGCCCCCGAGGCCAAATCCAGTCCCCCGTGGGGCATTATTTGAGCGCCGAATCATGGCGCAGGCGAGCGCCGCGTGGCGGGCCCGCATTCAGCCCGCGCTCGTGGGCTGACCGCATTTGTTCCGAGCGGGACATGTTCGACACCAGCGCGGAATTCAACAGCCGGCCCGATTTCGTGGAAAAAGCCGTCAAACGCCCGTCAGGGACACGGCGTTTGGCGATCAGAGCATCGACCTCACACAGCCAGACTTCGGGCCGCGTAAGCGAGTGCACAATGAGGTCGAATGCCGCGTCTTCATAATCTCGATTGGTGCCGCAGAAGAGGACCACCGGAGCTGAGGTGCAGTCCCGGGCGAGCGCCAGCGCCTCCTCTGGTGCCACTCCGTCTCCATCGCTCAACAGGACTGCGCAGGCCTCGTCTCCAGCCAGCGAAGCGCGCAATTGCCCCAGCGACAAGCAATCTTCCACCACGTAACCGGCGCTCTGAAGCACCATGAGGCGATGGCAATCATCAGGGCCAAAATGGATGACTCGTGCGGCCATATTAGTTCCGTCAGCCTGGAATGGGACGTTTGTGCTAAAAGAATACCTTCCTTCGGCCTCCCGCCACCGGATACTTTGACGAACGCAGCAGCTCCATTTGATGACATAACCAAGAAACGATTTCAAAAGCGATTTACTGTTTAAAGCCGCAATTTCTCTCCCGCGCCTTGACCCTCTGCCCAAAAAAGTTCCCCCTCCGGCGAGATTTCGGAAGGGGAAACGGAAGGCCCGGATAATAGACCCGGATAAATTTGATCTAACATCACCCGAACGACGACTCGTGGGCTGTCTCGCGGCTGTCGGATTCTGCGCTTACTGGCCGGAACTGGGCGACGGAGTAAACACCAGGGTCACGTTGTTCAGGTTGATGCCTTCCAGAACATTCGATCCGCCCTTGGTTTCTGTCAGCACGCTGCTGACGGGGTTCTTCTGGTCAACAACCTTCGCCGGGATGGTGACTGTCGATTTGCCGTTCGTCAGCGTCACTTGGGCGCTGGAACCGGTGCCAGTCCAGCTGACGTGATACTGCGCGGCGGGCAACTGGGTTGTTCCAACGGTGACTGCTTCCGGGATGATGACGGTGGAGGAATTCTTCGCGGCAAAAGCCGGAGCGGATAAGAGAGCGAGAATTGCGGCATACCCTACGAAACGCTTCATATGATCTCCTCGTATGTCTCGAATTAGTTTGCCTATTGGAAAAAATAGGCGTTAGGGAGATTACACAACGATTGTCCAGCATTTGAAGCTTAAGAAATCTTAAGCGCTTCAACCGCACACCATGTTCGGGGCGATCGCATGAAGAGTCATGGGGTTGGCGTCAGCGGGAAACGGTGCTTACCACCAATGGGATGGTGATCTCCACCCGCAGCCCCGGCGAGACGTTGAGGGCAACGATCCTGCCGTGGTGCAACTCGACCGCGCGCTTTGCGATCGACAAGCCCAGGCCGGATCCTCCGCCATTACTATTACGCGCTTCTTCAACGCGATAGAAGGGATCGAAGATGCGCGTCAGCGTATCGGCCGGAACGCCCGGCCCGTGGTCGCGCACCGCAATGATTGCATCGCGCCCGTTCTCTGCAACCGAGACAGCAACGACGGATTTCTCCGGCGAGTAGCGAATCGCGTTGCGTACGACGTTCTCAATCGCGCGCCGCAGCAATTCGCGATTGCCCAGGACCTCTCCTTCCGAGCGGCCGGTCATTTCCAGGCTGCATCCGCGAAACTGGGCTTCCAGCACGCAGTCTTGCATGACCGCGTCGAGAATCTCCGCCGGGCGCACCGTTTCGGCGCCCCGCAGCGCCGGGTCGTTTTCCACAAACGTGATCTCCACAATGTCCGATACCAGCGAAGTGATGCGATCCACGTCGCGTTCCACGCGATCCAGCGCCGCGTTGCTGTCGGCGGAAGTTCGCGCCAGCTTCACTGCAAATTTCAACCGCGCCAGCGGCGAGCGCAGCTCATGCGAGATATCGCTCAGCAACCTCCGCTCACTCACAATGAGGCGCTCCAGCCTTTCCGCCATCTGGTTGAACGACCGGCCCAGCTGTCCGATTTCGTCATCTCTCCTGGTAAGGACCCGCGCCGACAAGTCGCCCTGCCCAAATCGGGCTATCGTCCCGGCGATCCGGCGAATGGGCGAAACCACCCCCACCGCGGCCAGCCAGCACAGAAGTCCGGTCGCCCCAATCACCAGGAAGTAGTAGGGAAGAAACGTCAGCAGCCGCGGCCGATCCACGGGACTTACGGCTGCGAACCAGTACCTGCCATCCTCCGAACGACGCGTGATGTGCCAGTTGCCGTGTGTGCCCGCCCGTGATTTGGTAGCCGGCGGAGGCGGCAGGAGACCTGACCGGTTCTCGCGCGTGACAAGATCCACTCCATTCGCATCGAGGAGAAAATGAGATCCATGAAAGATGCGGTTCAATGTGGCCAGATAATCCCTGAGTGCATCCGGGCCGGCGCTCTCATACATGTCGCGTGCGCTCTCGAGCTCTAATTCATCGGCGCGCTCGAAGGTCGGATCGATGGTCATCTTCTGCATCCGATCCGATATCTGGTGGAACACCAGGAAGGAGAGCGTAAGGATGCCGACCATGGCGGCCAGCGTACCGATGTAGAGAGATTTCAGGCGCACAGGATCTACTTCGCTCCGGTAAATATGTAGCCGACGCCGCGCACGGTACGGATCAGGCCGCGGCTGTCTTCCAGTTTCTTGCGCAAGTGACTGATGTGCACATCGAGAAATCGATCGTATGGGCTGGCTTCACGCTCGAACAGCGCGGCGGTGATTTCATCCCGCGATACCACTCGTCCGGCCGACCGTATCAACATCTCGAGCAGGTCGAACTCCATGGCCGTCAACTCCACCGGTACCTCGGCACACCACACTTCGCGCGTACCCGCGTCCACGCGCAGATTGCCGATGGTGATGGCGGCGCTCTCGGCACGCGGCAACGATTCCGTGCGGCGCAGCACAGCCCGCACGCGCGCCAGCAATTCATCGGGGTCAAAGGGCTTGGGAAGGTAATCGTCCGCGCCCGCATCGAGTCCTCGGATTCGGTCCTGCTGTTGCACCCGGGCCGTCAGCATGATGACGGGCAAGTCCTTGCGCCGCCGCAACTGCTCGAGCACCGAAAAGCCATCCAGCGTGGGCAGCATGACGTCGAGAATCACCAGGTCATAGGAGCCGTTCAGCGCTCGTGCCAAGCCCTCGCCGCCGGTGCACGCGCAATCCACGTGATGCCCGGCCTCGGCGAAGAATTCCTTCATCATGGCGCAGAGCTCCGCATCGTCATCGACGAGCAGCAGCGATAACCGTTTCTGCTTTTCTAGGGCTTCCATCGTCATATTGAGGCCCGCTGGCCGTCGCCCGCATGATGCACGAAATAAGTGTCGCACAGGGCTTTGGATAGGCCGCGCACTTAACAATTCTTAAGATTGCACCGAGCCCAGGCGCTGCAATGGCGGGGCAGGCTCCGCGCCGGAGCGGCCGCGCCTCGCAAAACAACGACATCGCAGTAAACCTTTTCTGGGGGTTCCCTAAATCGTCCATCAGCCGCCATTCAGCTGATCATTTTTTTGTTTCTTGATTTCTTCTGCGCGCGGCGTATTCTGTAAACGCATTCTCGCCCCGCTCCCATGGCCGCCAAAAAGACAAAGACGAAATCCGCGCGAGGCCGGCAGAAGACGCCCATTCTCATGGATATCCGTACGGTTGCCGAGCGCGCCAACGTCTCAATCGCCACCGTTTCTCGCACCATCAATCATGTTCCGACGGTGAATGCCAAGATGGCCAAGCGCGTGTGGGAGGTCATCCGCGAGCTCAACTATTTTCCCAACACCCAGGCCCGCGCCCTGGTTTCAGGCCGCACCCGCCTGTTCGGCCTCATCGTTTCCGAAATTACCAATCCATTCTTCCCCGAACTCATCCAGGGATTTGAGGACATCGCGGTCGAAAACGGCTACGAAATCCTGGTCAGTTCCACCAACTACGACCCACCCCGGATGGCGCTCTGCATCCGCCGCATGCTGGAGCGCAAGGCCGAGGGCGTCGCGGTCATGACCTTCGGCATCGAAGAACCCCTGCTCGATCAACTCGCGGAACGGAACATTCCCCTGGTCTTCGTCGACCAGGGCCCCGACCGGCCCGCCATCAGCCTGCTCAAGGTGGATTACCATCACGGAATCCGCCAAGGCGTACAGCATCTCGCCGCCCTCGGCCATCGCAACATCGCATTCATCACCGGCCCGGCGCGCCTCCACTCCGCCCAGTCCCGTCTCTCCGCATTTTCAAAGTCCCTGAACGAGTGCGGCATCACCATTAACCAGGAATGGATTGTCGAGGGCGATCACACGCTGGAGGGAGGCATTCGCGCCATGGAGATGCTTCTCGAGACCTCCCGCCTGCCGACTGCCGTGATGTGCTCGAACGACATGACCGCGATCGGCGTCCTGCACAAGGTCTACCGCGCCGGCCTGCGCGTCCCCGATGACCTCTCCATCATCGGCTTCGACGACATCCAGATGGCCCGGGTCACGATTCCTCCGCTGACATCGATCCAGATGTCCCGCCTGGAACTGGCGCGCGCGGCGGTGACCGCATTGCGCGAACACGTCGAGAATACGAACCCCCATCGCGAATACAGGATCGATACCAAGCTGGTGGTCCGGGAGTCCACCGGCTACCCGCCGGGCACCATGCAGGATCTGCACAGTTTGAGAGCCCGCGGCGAACGCACACCCGCCAAGATCGTGCGCCACCAGGTTTGACGGTTCCGAGCCCTCGGAAACTCCTGTAGAGTCGCGCCATGTGCCGGGGCACGGCCCTGGTCGGCCCGTAAAACGCCACAGAATAATTGCGACGCGAGTCCGTGAGGTGTGCTTTTGCGGTTCTCCGTTGAATTGTCGGTCATGTAATCGGAAGACGTGAAGTGACCGGTCTCACGAGTCAGCACTCTTTGTTCATTGTCAAGTGGACTCGAAGTGATTCGGGCAAAGTGGGATGGGGGCCAACATGAAGATTTGGAAAGCTGCGTCGGCCTTCTTTCAGGGCGGAACGCAGCAGATCAACAGTCTGAAGGGCAAGCGGGTTCGATCGACCTCAGTTCTGACCTCTGCCCGGGTCTACGACCCGATCTACAATCGTCCGGATACGGCCACCATCGACCGTGGAGCCATCGGTTTCGTCTCCAATCCTTTGGGCAACGAACTCCTGATCGCTTACCCCAAGCAGGAACACGCCCAGATCGTCTCGCTCGACGCCCTCATGCGCAACTGCATGTTCTTTGTCGTGGTCGTGAATGGACCCACGTTCAAAGATAAGTTTGAGGTCGAAGTGTAGCGCGCCGTCGGCGAGAACCAGAAAAACATGGATGCTCAATCAGGCGGTCACGCTGGCATTGGTATCGACTACTCTCGCGAAGTGACGCTTGAATCCTTTGCAAAGGTCTCCGGCTTTCGTCGCGGAGAGGCTCCAGGGGCCCGGAACCCGTTCAGCCTGCTCGTGACTACCGAATGCTCGAAGCTAATTCCCTGGTGAGCTGGCGCTTCGATTCTGACAGCAATGCAACGTGGGCACGCGTGAGAACCGGCCATGATATCCACGGCATCTCCATCTTTCGACCTATCGGCTCCAATCGCCGCGCCCTCACACTTGCTGGACACAAGGGTCTGCCCGAGGGAGTTGCAAAAACATACGAATTCAGATTGGACGATATCGGCTCCCGTCTCAACAACAGAAGGGTGTTTGACAACGGTTCGGAGACATCGACCACCCTGATTCGCTTCGGGCTCAGGTTCACAATTCCCTCGGGACTCCAATGCTGTTTTACCAGGATGCACCCTGGCGGAATCAATTCTCCGTCGCAATCGAGAGGGAGTCTGTTCAGATTGACATGCTTCCATTGCAAGCCGCATATTTCCGAGATACTTAATCCGGTAGTCATCGTAATAAGCGCAATCTCCCGCTCCGGAGATTGCATCATCCCGAGCATTGCCTTCGCCTGAACAATGGTAAGTGCGTGTGTCCTCTTACGGGAAACCGGAGGCAAACTCACACTGACGACTGGATTGTCGCCCGAAATAAGCCCTTCCCGCTTTGCATGTGAGACGATCATTCCCAGTACATTCTTGATGTGTTTCACGGTTTGAGTGGAATACCCCTGGGTTGAGGCTGCGTCAATAAGTTCCCGGACATGATGTCCGGTAAGTTCGGTAAGCCTGATGCCGTCCAGATACGGCCAATCGGCCACCGCCTTCATCCTCGTTTTGACCTCAACTAAGCTTTCACTGAACAAGCGGTCCACGGTCTCGGGCCTTAATATGTGCTTCAGAATCGATCGATAGTGAGTGCGACCGGCAAAGCTCTTCCGCTCGACGTGTTGAGGGATGAACCTCGTTTTAACGAACGCCTCGAAGGTGGTCCGAAAGTTCTGCGTGGAAGGCTCTTCCAGCCTTAAACCGAAGGAAGCCTCGTTGAGCGCTTGCGGCCAGGTATCACCGGATGACCCGGCATATGTGCGCTTGACAGACGTCTCACTTGAATCTGTTACATGGCTTCTCATGTTGGCGGCCTCCCTGTTTAGCAACGTCCTTCTGAGTTAGAGCAGCGAGCTTACTCATGATGGTCGGGACTACGCAATAATGGAACTCGGCGCCTCCGCGTTCAATTCCTGGAAAGGCGATAGCCAGCCAGGACGGTCACGAACGCGACTTTGGCTGACGATCGGGGGGAGGGCGCCGCGGCATTCGAGGCAAGAGGATATCCCTTGGGATAATTCGGTTCAATTCGTCGTGCAGAGAGTTGCCTAATTCGGAAGCCAGGGCCACCCGCGTCCGGATGAATACAGACCAGGATATCCATGGCATGGCGAGGGATCTTCCGATCGATTTCAGCTTTCGCGCCGCAAGGTTGTCCTGGCTGATAGGGGTTCCATTGCGAGAGGTCAGCACAAAGTCTTCAGGATCAGTAAAGCTCTTCCGAGTTTTGAGATCGCGTAAAATGCCACATAATAATTCCGGGATAAGGAGATTCCGTTGTCTGGGCTCGATTGCCGATGATAACGTCGCCCGATAACTCTGCTTTCGAATGGCTATTGTCTTGGCCGACAGCCATTCGCCATCCACTCTCCGCCGATCGTAGGAGAGATTCACGTACTTCCATTTCAGTCCGCAAATCTCGGCAACGCTCATCTCGGTAAGCAAGGCCAGGATCGCTAGTTCCCGCACGGGATATCGCATCAACTGGAATACCTGCTGTAACTGATCCAGCGTGAGCGAAACCGTTTCTTTCCGAGCCATCACGGGCAGGACGACGAACGTCGCAGGATTCTTTCCCGTAAAATGGCCGGTCTTCTGCGCATGATTGAATATCGAGCGAATAACATTGCGAATGTGAGTAATTGTCTGGATCGAATATCCCTGCTGCAACGCCGTTGAGAGAAGAGAGCGAATCTTCTCTGCGGTTATGTCATCCAGGCGCATCGACTCCAGGTATGGCCAATGGGTAAGGGCATTGCGCCTGCCGTTGTGCCCGGGTGCCACTCCGAATGCCCGATCCACGCGGTCCGGAGTCAGTAGATGCTTAAGCATTCCGAGAAAATGCGCTCGCCCTGCCGGCGTCTTGTCAGCCACATGTTCTGGAACAAACTTCCGCTCGACGAAGTCCGCCAGGCTAATGGCCATGGCATTTTCATGCTCTTTAGGGGCCTCTCGACGGCGCCTTCCGGATTCGAAAGGCACCGGGGCCTCTCCAGCAGATGACTCTCCGATAAACGAGCCGCCGACGATCCGGCATGATCCTGTCGTGTTCGCGGACGCAACCGCCCCTACCGTGACCCGTTCCCATTCGGTATCCCAAGGTTCCGGTCGCTCGTCCGCGATCAGGGGTGACGTGTCCATCTTCATTACCTCCCGGCAATGTTGCGCGAGTGCAAGTTACATCGAGTCACTTAACAATAGGCAGAGCAGGAATTACTACGAGGAGACATCGTTCACCCACTCATGCAGTCACTCAGTAACCGCGTTCTATGAAGGAGTCTTAGTTGACCTTAAGCTGGCCTCGCGGTTCGCCCCCAATATCCGTGTTCAGATGTGGCCACTAATTGCGCCAGAGCAAAGGGAGCGCACTCGAAGGCGCCAAAAATGACGACTTTGTCATTTTGTGAATGTATGCGCTACAGAGAAAGGTGAGAATGACTGCCTGCACGGTCGGTTCCGCGAGGCGACCTGCAATTCGCCAGGGTGGAGAGCGGGATCGGGAGTGGGAGGCTGAGATGGTGTTGTGGCGTACCTTCCGACACACTCGCACGGCGGTTGTGAGTCTAAGCAAAAACAGGAGTTAAGGATCGAGTTATCGAATAGTGTGCAGGGGTGAGTTTTTGTCGAGTGGCTCCCTAAATATGTGAAACGGGTTACCGAGTCAAGCGCGGGTATCGCCAGGATGTGCCCTTGTCGATCACGACAGAAAAGCGAAATAACTGCGGGCCTGTTTTGTAAGGCATACAAAATACACGCAAGCAGTCATATGAAAATGGTTTGCTTTGCGGGCTCAACAGGCATGCATTCAAGTTCACAAATTTGACAAAAAACGAGATTCCCCGCTCGTTTTACTTGCGCCAGAGCAAGCAACGGATTTCGCCGTCAATGGATTGTTGAGCGATTCGCGCGGGAGTGAAGCGACGCTTGCAACCGCTGTTCAGCTTCACGTCCGAGGGAGGAATACGAATGTCGAGCAGAAACCTGGGCGCAATTCTGTCCCTGTTGGTGATAATGATTGTATGGGCGGTACCTGCAGCCGCACAGTCCTTCAGAGTTCAATGTCCCACCAGCACGATTACTCATCCTGACTCCACCACCACGCAGTTGGTGAACAGTTCCGAACCTGCGTATACGGCTCCGACGAAGTTGATAACGGGGAACAACGGATACCTGGTTCCGAGCGCCAACGTGAACGGGGCCATTAAGTGCCAGCAGATCTCGGGCGGCGATGGCTACTCGACCATGGCAAATGGCACCCAGACATTCATGTTCTCGTTTGGTCCCTTGTCCGGCCTGGCGGATATTGCCAAGGGTCTTCCGGGCACCGAGTTTCCCAACGTCTTCAACTCGTTGTATGCCGACACGCTTCTTCCCGGCGATCCCGCGACAACCGACGGATCAAACACCACGACGCCCTACACCGCGTTTTCGAATACGAACCAGGGCGCTGCGCAGCCTTCGTTTAAATTTAACGGCGCGGTCGGGTTGACGCCAGACGCGGATTGCCTTGCGGACCCCACGTGCGCACCCACGATTCCAGCCACCGGAGTTGACGGCCATGTGGATCCGCGCCAGATCATGGACGTGGGCGTGATGAACGGCAATATCCCCGCCCCGCTCATGGCGATCGACGAAGACGACGAGTTCTTCCTCACGCTTTCAAACGTGGGCATGATCATGCGGCCGGATTTGTTCGAGCAGCACACGGTCCACTTCCACGGCTATCCCAACGCCTCGTCGTTCTATGACGGTGTGCCGGATGCTTCGGTCGCGATCAACATTGGCGGCAGCTTTACTTACTACTACCTGGCGCCCGACGCCGGCACTTACTTCTGGCATTGCCACATCACTCCGCCTGAGCACCTGCAGATGGGCATGGTCGGACAGATCTATGTGCGCCCGCGCCAGAATCGCGTGCCGGTCGGCGCCTCGCTTTATACGGGTCTGCAGACACAGCAAGGGGACCTGAGGACGGCATGCTCGACCGTTGTCAGCGCCAGCGCGCCGAATCCTGACATTCTTTGCACCAACCCATTGCCTGCTGTTAACACCGGCGTATCGCAGGCTCTGGATATGGTTGGCAATGCCGCTAATAACCCGGACAATGGCCAGCCGCTCAAGTATGCCTATAACGACGGAGACGGTTCGACTGCGTATAACGTCGAGTACCCCATTCAAATTCACGGCTTCGACCCCAACTTCCACTTTGTGGGCATGACCTTCAATCCCGAAGCATTTGTGGACATGAAGGACAAGTTCTTCCTCCTGAATGGTCGTAGCTATCCCGATACGATTACACCCGGTCCGCTGACCACTGAGAGCTCAGACGGCAGAAGCCATTTCTCGCAGCCACTGCCCTCGATCATCAACATCCCCGCCGGCGGTAAGGCTTTGCTCCGCCTCTCCGATCTTGACGTTCAAGAGTTCCAGACGCTTGCTTCGTTGGGAATCCCCATGCATGTGATTGGCTACAACGCCAAGCTGTTGCGTGACCAGGAAGGCCACAACACCGATTACTATACCAACTCGATCACTCTGGGCGGGGGCGAATCGTTGGACGTGATTCTCGATGCTAGCAACACCACCGTGTATCAAAAGGGCCAGATCTTCTACCTCTTTACGCCTCAGCTGGATCACCTGGCCAACGACCAGGAGAACTTCGGTGGGCTGATGACTGAAATCCACATCAACTAGGAGAGCAATGATGATGCCGATGATGATGAAAAGCGCGTTCCTAAAGACAAGACTGCTCCTGCCCGTGATGGTTGCAGTGGCGTCGCTCGCGGCGACGGCACATGCTGCGGCTCCTGGCATCACTGGGCCAACCTTCAACCTCACCGCCCAACCGGCGTTTCTGAACCAGCCTGATGGATCCTCGGTGTACTCATGGGGCTACGGTTGCAACGGCGCTCCCTCCGGCTTTGCGCCTGCGGCGATCACCGACGCGACCTGCCCCACCATGCAGGTTCCCGGTCCCACGATGATCGTTACAGAAGGTCAGACGGTGACCGTGAAATTGAGCAACAACCTGCCCACTCCTGCGGGGAACACGTCGATCCTCTTCCCGGGGTTTAGCGTAACCGCGACGGGCGGCGTAACAGGCCTGATGACGAACGAGGCGGGGCCGGGAGGCACAGTGACCTATACCTTTGTTGCCTCCACACCTGGAACGCACTCGTATTACAGCGGCACGCAAGGCGATCTGCAGATCGAGATGGGCCTCTACGGGGCGCTGATCGTGTTGCCGGCAAGCATACCCTCAAACTGCACAACGGGCTTACACGCTTCCAACGTCACCGCTCAGAAGCACTGGGGCGAGTCCGATTTCCGGCTCGCCGCGGCCGCGTATGATCACCCCTCGACCTGCTACGATCGCGAATATCTGTTCCAGTTCGCTGAGATGGATGCCAATATCCACGCCCAAGCATTGGCCCAAGTCACTGCAATCATAAACAGCGGTGTCTGCGCCTCTTCGGCGACTGCGCCGGGCTGCAGCCTTCAGGTTCCCACCGAGCCGTACCATCCCTCCTTCTTCCTGATCAACGGCCGTTCCATGCCGGATGACATGGACCCTAACTACGACACTCCATATCCGCACCAGCCCTACAATGGCAATCCTCACGTTCATCCGGGCGAGGAGATGTTACTGCGTATCATTGGCCAGGGACGATGGCAGCATCCGTTCCACGAGCATGCCAACCACGTTCGTGTTCTGGCTCGTGATGGGAATATCATTCTAACCCCCGATGGCAATGCGCTCGCAGGCGCTCCTCTGTTTACCACCACGACCACGCCCGGACAGACCATCGACGGAATCTTCTATTTCACGGGAAGAGGCCTGAACTGGGATATGTACGGCCACCATGCTGGAACGGATTCGGATGCCAGTGCCAGCCTTCCCTGCACGCCGGATGCGAACGGCTACAACACCGGCGCTCCGACGGCGATCAATTTCTGGGAGTGGTGCCAGGACCACAACAAGCCGCTGGAAGCGAATCCGGTGGGCGATGTAGGCGGTGGCGGGCCGGCAACCCTGCCCAATCCGCTGATCTTGACCAACGGCAACTGGTATAGCGGAAGCCCTTATCTAGGACCTGACGCAACCACTCGAGCCACGGGGCCGGACAGCAATTTTCTTCCCGCCAATACGCAGGCCAATCCAGCCAACGAGCGGGGTTGGGCGTTCATGTGGCACTCGCATAACGAACGCGAGATCACAACCAACAACGTTTTTCCTGGCGGAATGATGATGATGCTGCTCGTCGATTCCCGGGAATTCATCATTGATGAATCCAACTAGCAAGGAGAACAGAAATGCATATCAACTCTCTCAAGGCGATCATCAAAACAGCAACGCGGGGAGCGGCTGTTCTCCTTCTTGGGGTAGGGGCGGCCGGCGCACAGCAGCAGATTAATCTGACTGCTGCACCGACGACCGTGACCCTTCCCGATGGGTCCTCCGTGCCTATGTGGGGCTATTCTTGCGGTGCTGTTGTCTCAAGCTCATCCGCAACCTGCGCCCCGTTAAACCCAGCTGCGGCCGGTGCCTGGTCCCCCGTCGTCATTACGGTTCCAACGACGGCGACGGGCGGCCTGCAGATCAACCTGACGAATAACCTCCCCACCCCTCCCGGGGCCTCCGCGGGCATACCCACTTCGCTTATCATCGTCGGCCAGATTGGCGGTGGACTTGGCACTCAACGTACAACCACCAAGAGCCCGGATCACTCGGGCCAGCAAGTCACCTGGCCGACCGCGGGAATTACCGACTCTTCGAACAATCCCATCACCTTCCCTCCGCCCGCTCAGCCGGACCGTGTGCGATCGCTCGCCACGGAGGTCGCGACAGGCGCGACAACGCCCCTGACGTGGGCTTCCCTTCGGCCTGGCACGTACCTGTTTGAATCGGGGACACACCAGTCGATCCAGGCGACCATGGGACTCTATGGAATCCTGGTAGTGACCAGCGCGCCTTCGGGCAGCACTGCGGGCACAGCGTACCCCGCGGTGGGTTCCAATGCGGCAGTGACCTACAACTCTGAGATTCCACTGGCGCTGGGAGAAATTGACCCGGTGCAGAATGACGCTGTCAGCACCGCGGTCAACACCGCGGGTTTCAGCGAGGCGAATGTTTGGTCGGGCCAACCGCGCGGCTGCGGCAACCCCGCTTCTCCAGTCGGCGTCATCAACACCTGCTATCCGCCGGTCGTGAACTACACTCCGCTTTACTACACGATTAACGGCGTGGCGTTCAGCAGGACCAATGCATCGGCTTCGTTGTTCGCCAGTTCGATTGGGACGGTCGCGACTCCGGTCACGGGAAATGTGCTGGTTCGCATGGTGAATGCAGGCTCCCGCATGCACGTTCCTTCAATCGTCGGTTCGATGACCGGGACGCCTGTGAAGAACGGCTTCGCCCTGGTTGCGGAAGATGGCAATCCAGTGTCATTCGTGCCGCACGTGCAATCCGAAATCTTCATGGCTGCCGGGAAGACATTTGATGCCCTCATCAGTGTGCCGGCTGCGGGGGGCACCGCGCTTCCAATCTTTGATCGCGAACTGAGCCTCTCGGCCAACAAAATCAATCGCGATGCCGGCATGCTGGCTTACATCGGCGTGAACGGCGCGGGACTCCCGGCGGCCTCGGGTCTGGGAGCGGCAATGGCCAATCCCGATACCTATACCGCGATCATTCCGGGCCAGACGCTCACGGTATCGAATCCGAGCAAGGGCGTAATCGCCAACGACGTGAATGTGTATGGGGTCAAGGTTGTCACGGCCCCCACAAAAGGCACATTGACGCTCGCTGCCGACGGGACTTTCACCTACGCTGCAAGCTCCACCTGGGCCACGTCCGACTCCTTCGTCTATTGCGGGAACGGGGCAACGTCAGGACAGGCATGCGCCACGGTAACGTTAGGCCCTGAAGTGATCGAAGGCGCTGGGGGCATCACCCTGCAGAACACCTCCTTCACCTCGAAGATGGCGACCTTGATCAAGATTCCGAATCCCGGAGTCCTGGCTGGCGCTGTCGATGCCAAGGGTTTTCCATTGAGTGTCGTCGTTTCGTCGATCACTGCGCCATCGGGTCTGACGGTTGTGCCGGATCCAGCAGGCGGTTTCACCGCATCGATAGCCAGTAATGGCACCACCTATCCGGGTGGCACCTATTCCTTCACATTCAAGGCTCAGAATGCGCAGGGCACGGTCAGCGCTGCGGCTGCGGCGGCGACCATCACGTTTCCTGTCGGTTCGGGTCTGGCTGTAACTGTCGCGGACGGAAAGCAGCAAAGCGCAACACTCAGCGACTATCGATGGATCATCGAGGAAGACCAGACCTTCTACATCGATCCCAACTGCACAACGAATCCGCCCACTGGCACTTGCCCCGGATCGGGCGGCGGCGCGCTTCCGCTTCTGGGAACCAACTTCCACACCAGCAATATGCCGTTTGTGGCGCAGGGCTGCACCGGACCACTGTCGTGCGAAACCGGCCAGATGATGGTGGATACCACCGGCGTTGCCTGCACTGCGACCAACGTACCCGCAGGGTGCAACCCGACATTCGGGCAGCACATCGCGGCGGTTTGCGACGTGGGCAACGGCGTTTGCCGGCCTGATCCCAACAGCGCCGGCAAAACGGCCGTATTGCCAGGGGCTGTTGCACTGGATCCGACCAAGCGCTACTACATCTCGGTATTGCCGGGTGATGCAGCCAACCCATTTATCGCTGGCAACTCCGCGCCAGATTGCGCGAACTACACTGCTGGAGCCGCAAACTGCGGTCACAGTATGGGCGGAGCTCCGATCGGAACCGGCCAGAAAGCGGTGACGGTGCTGGTGGAACAAGATCCATTCCCGCCGTCGAAACTCGCGATCGATGTATTTGAGGACGATTTCCCGCTCAACGGAGAACAGGATGCGGGGGGCGGAGTGGACATCATTGCGCCCCTCGAACCTGGTCTTGGCGGATTCAACATCGTGCTCTGGGACGACATGGGCGGCTCCGGCGACGTAACCGGACAGATGACCTATGACATGTTCAACCAGCCACTCACCAACAGCCTGGATGGAACGCTCGATCCAGTTTCGGGGCTGAACGCCTGCCCGGTTACCAAACAAGGGTCCGTATCTCTGCCCGCGGGAACCAACGGAAACGGCATCAGCGGCATGATCGTGACCTGCCCCAAGTATGAGTCGGACGGGATGACTCTTTCCCCGCTGGCGGGCCAGGCAATTGTCGCCAACCTGATGCCGGGACGGTTCAGCGTACAGGCTATTCCTGGCGCCGACCGCATCGCTCGTGGCGAGCAATGGCTGCAGACCAACACCCTCGACGGCCAGAAGGCGCATGACTCGTTCCTGCGTATCGGCGAGCCGGCCTACTTCCAGGAATTCGGGCCGGCGTCGTACCACGTGTCCATCGGCTTTGCCAATCCGAAGATCATCAACAGCCGCCTGGCTTCGGTGTGCAGCGGCAATGATGCATTCCTTCCCGGCGCTGGCCATTGCACCAACACCGTCACCGGCAAAGTCACCACCGAACGCATGAGCAGGACGCCCGATGAGCGGCTTTACAGCAGCGGTTCGCGCGATTCCTTCTTCTTTACCCAGTGCTACGTGAGCGTTGGAGATCCTGACGGCGAAGACTTCGCGTTCACCACCTGCAACGCCGATGGGACGTTTACCCTGTCGGGTCTGCCGGCCGGCAACTGGAGGGTAACCACCTTCGACGAGTGGAACGATCAGCTCGTTGACGGCCTTTCGTTCCCGGTCGGACTGGGAGCGCAACAAACGCCGCAGATATGCCCCGGACCCAGTTCAAAAGCGGGCACATGCGACATGGGAGACCTGGCCGCGAATCAGTGGCAGGCGAACGTCTACACCCGGACCTTCATCGACGAGAACAAGGACGGCATTTCGCAATCGAAAGAAGGCGGAATACCCTTCATTAACACCACAGTTCGGTACCGGGACGGCAGCTTGTCCAACAACCTGGTAACCGATCTGAACGGCATCGCCGACTTCAATGAGGAGTTCCCGCTCTTCAACTGGTACGTTGTCGAAGCGGACACGACTCGCTACAAGACAACCGGAATCCACACCGTGTACGATTCGGGCGGTCCCGCAGACGGTTCAGCGTCATGCGGTCAAGCGGGCTACCCGGCCTGCGGAAATTCCACCATCGGCAAGTTCCTGGCGAATACCAATGAGACGGTGCCACTGCCTTCGAATCTGCGGGTTCCAGGTGCAGTGTATTGCGATTCGGCGGACTGCACCGGGCTTTCGATCGCAACCGGACCAGTCGCGGGAGGCTCCGGCGGTCCGGGCGGCTCGACCGGGCGCATCGATCCTCCGTGGGTACCGGCCGAAGGCTGGCAGGGGTACTCCGGTCAAAACAACTTCATCGAATTCGGTAAGACTCCCTACGTTCCGGGTGAGAACGGCGGCATCCACGGACATGTGGTCTATGCTTCAACGCGTCCGTTCGATGATCCGCAGATGCTCGTGCAGACACAATGGGAACCCCTGGTTCCGAATGTGACCATTAACCTCTACCAGGAAGGGACGGCGGCGGACGGCATCACGCCAACGCTGACGCTGGTCGATACGACTCAATCCACGAGTTGGGACGCTTTCGCTCAGGGCTTCCGGTCCGACGGCATTCCCAACATGAACTGCCCGGGCCAGACCACCACCGACCTGTTCTATTTCTCGCTGTATAACCAGGAGAACTATCTCAACCTGTACGCGGCTCAGCACGGCGGTCCCGCCGCGCCTGGGCTGCCCAACAACTCGCAATTCAAGTGCTATGACGGCATGCACAACTGGAACCAGTTGCAGCCTGCGCCATACGACGGCATGTACAGCTTTCCCAGCGTCGTTGCGCTCGATCCGGCCACCGGCGAACCGACTGGTACCGGATTGACCAACGGCGTGGCGGGGTCAGTCCCCGGCACCAACTGCACAATCTGCACGACCGACCCCGACGCCGGTGATCCGTATCGTTACCACAAGATGCCCATGCTGCCTGTCGGGAAGTATGTAGTCGAGGTTGTGCCGCCCGCGGGATACGAGATCGTGAAGGAAGAAGACAAGAACATCCTGATCGGTGATGACTTCATCGCGCCGGTTACCCAGGAGTTCGGCGGTCTCGGCAACATCTTCATCATTCCCGACCAGGCCTCGGTTGCTGCGTCGCAGCAATACCCCGGCATCGGTTACAACGCGAACAATGCGCAGAATCCAACCCAGAGCCTGGGCGCCAGCCCGAACAACGGCATCGTGCCCGGGTTCGTTCCTGAACCCACCTGGCCTTGCGTCGGTGACCTGCGCGTCGTCCCCGACTACATCAGCCTCTTCCCGCAGTCCCAGCAGGTTGCGCCCTTTGCCGGCGCATCGCGCCACCTTTGCGACCGTAAGGAAGTGACCCTTTCGGACCAGGCAGGGGCAATCGCGAAGTTCTACATCTACACCTCAACCCACAAGGCGGCGAAGTTCACAGGTGTGATCACCGACGACTTCACCTCTGAATTCGATCCATTCTCGCCGCAGTTCGGCGAGAAGTTCGCTCCGCCCAACATGCCCATCGCGATCAAGGACTGGACCGGCACAGAAATCGGCCGCGTTTACTCCGATTGGTGGGGAGATTACGACGGCCTGACTTACTCCACGTGGGAGGTCAATCCGCCCAACCCGACCGGTTACTCGCCGACCATGATGATCTTCTGCATGAACGACAAGGGCACCGCCACGACGCCTGACCCGTTGTTCAATCCGGCCTACAGCCAGTTCTGCTATGAACTGCCGTACATGCCGGGGCAAACACAGTACCTGGATACACCGGTCGTTCCCACGTCGGCGTTCTCAGCGGGGTACAACCATCCTGATTGCAACTATCCTGCTGCCACTCCGGCAATCAAGGAAGTGGATGGCGATCAGGCCAAGGGCGGTCCGTATGTGAGCGCGTTTGGCAAGCCCCTTACGATTACCGGGCTCGGCGACCAGGTGGTGTCCAACTACGGGTATTCGGGACCCTCCGCCGCAACGCCTCCATTCAATAACAAGACCACCACTCGCCACTATGGCTTTGGCACGGCGAAGGGAACTGTCTCAATCGGCGGGGTTACAGTACCCGCGGCCGACATTACTGGCTGGGGGGACGAATCTATCACCCTGACCATACCCAACACGACGGCATTTACGAGCCTGCCGGTATGCGGCAGCAGCAGTCTCTCCAATGCGTATCCTGCATCCATGAGCCTGGCTGCGGCCAAAGCGGCTTTTGGGCAGTGCGGGCAACTGGTGATCACGGCAGCCAACGGACAAACATCGATCGATGCCGTGACTGTCACGATTGGCGGAAAGGCTCCAACATACGTCAGTGGCAACACCCCGCTTTCACCCACTGGTACTGGCTCGATTCAGCAGGCGATCGACGAGGCCACTCCGGGCGATCTGATTATTGTTCCCGCTGGCAACTACCAGGAAATGGTCATCATGTGGAAGCCAGTCCGGCTGCAAGGTGTCGGAGCTGCTTCCAGCATCATCGACGCCAACACTCAACCAGCCGGCAAGATGGATCCATGGCGGCGGATGGTTGTCTGCCTCTTTGGATTGCAGCTTGACGGTACACCCATGACCCCTGCCGGCGGTGGCAATCAAGCGAGTCCGTTCGATCCGACCGGCACCTATCAATGCGGAGCCACGGGAACAACAAACTGGGTTGGCTTCAAGGCCATTCCCGGCGTCAGTCCCCAGGTGGACAGGTTACCGCTCGAAGGCATCGTCGGCTGGGACGCCACAGTCAATGGCAACCTGGCGCAGTTGTTGAATGAACCAACCCTGATGGGTGCCTACGAAGGGGCCGCAATTACAGTTGTGGCCAAGGGCGTTCGCTATCCCGTTGGTGCGCCGTACCTGTTCGGAAACGGGCCGGATACGGGCACGGTTGCGACGGAAGGGCAGTTCCCATTGAGCACCCGGTTACTGACCAACGGCGTTGCCTCGGCAGCCAATAAGGTCACACCTGGGAACGATTGCACGGACTTCCCCAGCAACTTCCTCTGCGCCCCGTCGGCTATCGACGGGCTCTCCCTCACCGACAGTTCCCAGGGTGGCGGCGGCATCTTCTCACACGCCTGGGGGCATAATCTGCAAATTGCCAACAACCGCATCTTCAGCAATATTGGAACGCTGTCGGGCGGCATTAACATCGGCCAGGGTGAATCTCCCGACGCGCTCCTTGCCGGCAACGGCGGGGATCCGCTTGCTCCAATAGGCGGCTTCGATCAGCAACCGTGGACATGCTTGCCAGGCAGCATCAACAACGACGGCAGCGACAACGCCAATCCCGGCAACGTCGTCAACAATACGCAAATGCCGTATTGCTACAACCGCTATGTGAACGTGCACCACAACGCGGTCACAACGAACACATCCATCGGCGACGAGTTGTATTCCGGCACGCCGGCAGGTGCCGGAGGCGTGAGCTTCTGCACCGGCGCGGACTATTACAAATTCAACTACAACTGGGTCTGCGGCAACATGAGCACGGGTGACGGCGGTGGTTTCTCTCACGTCGGGTTTATCTATGACGGCGATATTGAACACAACTCGATCCTGTTCAACCAGAGTCTCAACCCAACTATTCCGACCAACGGCGGCGGCATCATCATCATGGGCGCCGCTCCGGACGGAACCGGCGGCGGAGCTCCGGGCTCTGAATGCGGCAGCACCACCGATGTGGATTGCGCACCCGGACTGCCGGACGGCACAGGTCCAGGCCTGGTGATCAACGCCAACCTCATCATGGGCAACGCGGCGGAAGCCGGCAGCGGCGGCGGCCTGCGCTTGCAGTCGGTCAACGGCACGGAAGTGGGCTTCTTCCCACGCAATCCGAACCCCGGCGTTCCAAGGCTTAGCCCCGGATGGAATACCGTCACGGTGACCAACAACATCATCACCAACAACGTCGCCGGCTGGGATGGCGGTGGCGTGTCGCTGCAGGACGCGCTGGCGGTGAACTTCATCAACAACACCGTGGTTTCCAATGACTCCACGGCCACTGCCGGTGTGCTGTTCAATACGATCGGCGCCCCCGAGGCTAGTGCCCCGGGTGCTTCAAACCAAACCACGTCAAGCACCACATCGGCGCCTCAACCCGCCGGGCTGGTGGCAATGTTGAACAGCCCCAACCTCGTCGGGTCTCTCACCGGACTTCGTCTCACTTGCCCGACGAATCACGCCAACTGCGGGACTTACTCCAACCCCTACCTGGCCAACGATGTGTTCTGGCAAAACCGGTCATTCCAGGTCGGCGTAGGCGCCTTGAGCCCTGCATACCAGCAGAACATCGTCACGCTGTATAACTCGGCCTTCACCGGAAGCGGCGCACTTGGCGCTGCGCTTATGAACCAGCCGCAGGCTGACGCAACGACAGCCAACGGTGCTGGTGCTGTCATTACTGGAGGTACCGGAGCTTGCGTTTCAAACTCAAGCTACTGGGACCTTGGCATACGCGGCGACACGGGACCGGGCAAACCCGCCAGCACCATCGGCACCACGGCGATCAGGCTTGCTCCCACGTATTCGTTGCTGACCAACTCGTCGGAAAACGGCAGCGGCACCAATAACCTTTTGGCAACCAACCCAACCGTTGTGAGGCAATACTGCAACGGTTCGCGAATCCCGCCCGAATTTGCGGCGGGGACCTGGAATGTGCCTCCCGGCATTGCAGACGCGACCGTGCCCAACCCGCTGTTCAACCTGACTCCAGCCGCCACGGTGGATGAAGGCAACAACTGGATCAACATGACCTGGGGCCCGCTGGCAGAGGCGAACCCCGTGACCGGTACTACACTCGGCAACTACGCGCTGGCAGCGGGCTCACCTGCCATCGATCACATTCCATACACCTTCTACACGACAACGTTGACAGTAGCTCCGACTCTGAGTGCCGACTTCTTCGGCAATCCGAGACCGGATGCTAGCAAGACTGCAGTTGATGTAGGGGCGGTCGAATACCAGACGCCGGCCAATACTCCGATCGGCAGTGTCACCGGCGGGCCGCTCGCATTTGGAAATGTGGTAGTCAATACAACAAGTGCAGCGCAGACTCTCACCTTGAACAATACGGGTACCGGTGCTCTTACCGGCATCACGTTAACCTTCGGATCACCGCGCTATGCTCGGGCGGCGGCAGGAGGCACGTGCGGCGCAACCTTGGCCGCGGGCGCCAGCTGCACCATCAATGTGGTGTTCTCGCCAACGGCAACCGGGTTGGTAACTTCAACTCTGACCGTCACCTCAAACGTGGCGATAATCGGCTCACCGGTTACGCTGACGGGTACGGGCGTGGCAGCGGCTGTGAGCGCAACTCTCACGCCGACAACCCATAACTATGGAGGCGTAACCCGTAATTGCCCAGGCACGGGTCTCGGAGTCCTGGCCTGCGCACTTGATCCGTCCCAGACGTTTACGCTCACCAACACGGGGAACGTAACACTGACCGGAATAGGGAATGCTGTCCTCGGTGGCACGAACGCAACCGAGTTCACTTACAGGCCTCTGCTCTCTACTTGTGGGCCTGCGATCACGGGAGTTCAACCTATCGGTAACCCAACTCTGGCTCCCGGAGCAACCTGCGTGGTAACGGTGCAGTTCCAGCCGAAGACCGCTCAAACAACAGGTGCCAAGACCGCGACGATCTCCGTCACGGATGCGGCCGGAACCCAAACCTCAACCTTAACCGGAACGGCAAATTGATAGCCGTTTAACCAACGTCAATGATGCTGCCCGCGGCTTCAGCCGCGGGCAGCCTCGCATAACCGCTCAAAAAAACGAGACGCACCGGTTCTTACAATGCACCGTGTCTGCTAGTGCTGCCTAAAACCGATATCGGATCGCAAGTTGCATACGTCGCGCCGGTATGGCGCTTACGGCCTGTCCGAAGTTAGTGCTGGAGACGTTGCCCTGTACCGCGGATGCGCCGAAGAACTGTGCATGATTCAATACATTGAATGTCTCGGCGCGGAATTCGACCACCCGGTTCTCATGTACATGAAAGTCGCGTGAGATCGTGGCATCGATACTCTCCATCCCCGGACCGGAGAAGAAGCGCCGCCGCGCGTTGCCCAGCGTGCCGAGCGCAGGCAAGCTGAACTGGCTCGCGTCAAATACCGGCGCGCCGGCGCGCGGATTCAAATTCAGATGAAGCGCTCCGCCGCTCCACTCCGGCGTGTCCACCCCATTGTTGTTGATGCCGTTCGGAATCGTGCCCAGCAGCGATGTGTCGTTGTTATTCAGGAGCGTGACGGGCAGGCCGGAAGTAAAGCGCGCGATTCCTGCGATTGCCCAACCCGACGCGATTGCACGAAACGGTTCCCTGGACGCGAGGGAAGGAACTTCGTAGCGGAAGGTCGCAACGCCATTGTGCCGCAGATCGAAAGCTGAGAGCCCGCGGCTGAGCGATGGATCCACAGGATTCACCGGTTCCGGCAATCCGGCCGACTGGTCGATCGATTTCGAATAGGTGTAACTCAGCAGAAATTGAATCGCCCGGACGCGATGATTCAGAGCCGCCTCCAGTGCGTTGTAGCTTGCATTGGCGATCGTCCGTTGCAACTCAACGCTTCCGAAGGCCGGCCCGAATTCCGTCCTGGCGGCCTGCTCATTGAACGGACCGCATGTTGATCCCAGGGACAGACAAAGCGCCGGATCCGCGGGATTCGCCTCTTCCAATACCAGGAGATGATGCGACGCTGCCCCCACGTAGCTCACAGTTAGCAGTGTGGAGCCGGCAAATTGCCGTTCCAGGCTCGCCATCCAGTGCTCTGCATATGGGGTCACATCACGCGGGTCGACGGCCGGAATGCCGACAAGCGGCTCGAACTGACTCCAGTCCACACTCGAGTTGGGATTGGTGCGGCTGGCGCCATACGCCACCTTCTGCAGCGGAAACCGCTGTCCTGCATCCACCCCCGTTGCCGCTACCGTGAACGGCGAATCAAACAGCGGCGGCGCGGCCGAAGTGTACGTGTATCCATACGGCGGATTCGCGCTCATGATGCCTGCCGAGAGTCCTTCGTAGGCGGTGTAGAACATTCCGTATCCCAGCCGCACGCTCGTCTGTCCTGCTGCCCCGATGACTCTGCGCGTCCAACCCGTGTCCGGTGCCGGCGAGCACGCAATTCCAATCCGCGGCGCAAAGTTGTTGTGCGCAGTTGCCAGGGAACTGGGCACGCCGGTATCGCCAGGAAACACAAGACCCTGCGGAGCATCGGGAAATACCTGCGACTGCACCCCTTTCACCAGGGTCTGCAATTGGTTGAACTTCTCGCTCCAGGGAAGAATGCGGTCCCACCGTACACCATAGTTCACCGTCAGCCGGTCGGTTGCCTTCCAACTGTCCTGGACAAAGGCGGCCAGATAGAGATTCCGGTTATAGAAATTGCGCGCCTGCCCCTGCGTGTAACTGGAAGGCACGCCCAGGAGGAAGTCGGCAAAGTCGCTCCCCGTCTCCGAACCAGTGAAGCCAAAGCTGCCGTTAAACACGACGTCGGGATGAGTGTTGATCTGGTTGATGTGCATTTCGCCGCCGAACTTCAGGCCGTGCTTTCCCAGGATGCGCGAAAACGCATCGCTGGTCTCGTAGATGTTCTCTGCCTGCACCAGGGCAGTAGTATCCACGCCCATTGTGAAGTCGTTGAATGCGACATTCGCAATGCCTTCGGTTGAGGGTTTTAGTGGAACAATCCCATTGAACCCCTGGGATGCCAGCGAAGGCCCAACGCCGCCCTTCGGTTGCCCCACCGCATTGTGGTTGCGCATGAAGCTCAGGTGGAACTCATTCAGGGCCGCAGTGCCAAATGTGATCGTGTGCCCCAGGCTGAACAACTGTGCGCGCCCGTCCGAGGTGGCATCGAAGCCCGGCACGCTGGCGCCACCCGTTCCCGTGGGATACGGATGATCCAACCAGTAATCATCAAGAAAGTAATAAGCGGTGAGCGTGCCTTTTCCGTGCGTCCAGTCGGCGCGTAGCGCACCCTTGTTATCTTGAAGTCTCTCGGATTCTTGAGAAGCTGCAAAAACGGCTGGTCCCGCGTTAGGCGCTGGAACGAAAGCCAGAAGATACTTCGCCGGAGCTGACCACGCCGATTGCGGAATATTCCCGTCGGGAAATACCTGGGCATACGATTCGCCGGCCGTTACGGGCCGCCCGAGGCGAGACGAAAGCAATGATGCCAGGTAGCTCCCGCTCACATTTCCGCTCAGCGGCGCATCACGGAAATCGCCGGTGCGCTCGGCTGTCGTCGGCACCGCGATGTTACCCGTGTCAATGCCCTCTGTGAGCTGCGTTCCCTGGTAATCGCCGAATAGCGTCAGGCCTTTGCCATGAAAGGGCGTACCGCCCAGCGTACCGCCGAACTGGTTCTGCCGGTAAGCTGCCCGCTCCTGCGAGAAGTAATTCCGCGCATCGAACGCAGTGTTGCGCAGGAATTCGAATGCCGACCCATGGAGATTCGCCGTGCCCGCCTTCGTCGCAACCAGGATCTGGCCGCCGCTCGAGTTCCCATATTCGGCGTCAAAGTTGGAGGTCAGCACGCGAAAGCTGTCGATCGCGTCCAGGTTGGGGACAATCGACGTGCCCATATTGACGTCCTCTTCTACGTCGCTTCCATTGACGCGAAAACCGTTCGACGTTTCCCGCTGCCCGCTGATAGACAGGTTGCCAGGATTTGCGTCACCGGAGGGCGGCGTCGAGGCGACACCGGTCATGATGACCGCTCCCGGTTGCGCGGTGTTCTGGGGAACGATGCCCGGTTGGACGGCCATGAGATCGGTGAAGCTGCGGCCATTCAGCGGCAGGCTGTCAATCTTCTTGGTGTCGAGGACCTCCCCCAGCTGCGTGCTTGTGGTTTCGGCGGCCAGGGCGTCGGCGGTGACTTCGACCGACTGGGTGCTGCCGGCAACCGTCATCGTGACGTCCACGTTTTCTGACAGGTGGTCTGAGGTCAGGGTTACTTCGGACGCAACGGAGACGAAGCCCTCCGCTTCGACGAGAACCCGGTAGGTGCCCGAGTCCTGTAACTGGACGCGGAAGTTCCCGTCGGCATCCGATCTCACATCCTGAACCGCGTTTCCGCTGGACGTCAGGACGCTGACCAGCGCCCCTCGAATGACTGCGCCGCTTGAATCATGCGCGGTGCCCGTCACTGCGACGGGCTCGCCGGCCAGGAGCCTGTTAGGGTAAGCAACTGAAAATAAAAGCATTGCAATCCATAATAAGACTTTCACTGCAAAATCCTCTCGGGTCTCACGGGGATGTATACGCAAACCCACCCCATCAATCGGTATGAAATCAGACTGTTTTAGTCGTACTTAATATAAGACAAATTAAGTCCTATATTTTTTCAGTGATTTGGATCACGCCAGTGGATGATCGACGCGAATGTGGGGTATTCGCACCCTGGGGGACGTCGCCGACTCTGCCGGAGACGGAATTGGTCGCCCGGCTCGGTCAATGGCCGATCTTGATTACGGCAGTGGAGCCGGTTTGAGATTCAAAATGAAGTTCGTTCTCTGGGCCGCGGATTTGGCATCTGCGTGTTCTTCAACCAGCGCCCGACCTTCGAATGCGCGATATGTGTTTGTGCTGGGAGAGATCTGTAAATACTCCACTGCAAGCGGTGTATCCGGGATACGTCCGCCGAACCAATGAGGGTCATCTCGCGGCACCCAGGTGACGAGCGCCAACACAGCGCCCGACGGGTACGAAGGAGGCGTTTCGCCCATGGCCTCTCCACGTGCAACAACCCGCATCGCCTCGTCGTTGCCAAAGAGCGTCGCTGTCGCACGCGTCCTGGGGTCCACGTACATCGTGATCGCCCGCCAGCCAAGTGGCTGCCACGGCAAACTCGGAGGGAGAGATGCAGCCGCGTTGTTCACGATCTCTTTGCGATTCAAACGGGCGCTCGTGATGGGAAGCGTGTACACGTAGTCATTGCCGCGGAGCGGCATATGGCAGCCCGTGCATTCGCTGACGAACTGTGAATCCTCACCGTAGGGTTTCAAATCGAGGCCACGCCAGCGGCCCCAACCCCACCCTTCCGTCGCCTTATAGCGGCGAGCATCCTTGACCATCAGCTCGACTTGAACGAACTTGCCCGGATGAATGAGCCCGTCTTCACCCATCTCCTGCTGCCAGGCAACTTTTGCAAACCGTGTTCCATCAGGCCAAGGGGAGATGTTGCCCGATTCGGCCGCATTCACGGCGACATCATTCCCTAATATGAACCGAAACGTGTTGTTGTCGCCACGATCAGTAGTGCTGATTAGCTTCCAGCTTTCGAAGGACGAATCAAAGGCTAACCCGTTGCGTTCCGGCTGTACCGCAGACAATGAAATCGGCGTTGCTACCGCATCGCCTCCACCTGCAGATCGCCCATCACGTTTCGCGTTGTTACCGGGTAAGCTGGGCACGATTGCCCAGGGCGCCAGATAGGCTTTCAGCTCTGCCAATTCCTCGGGCGAGATTCTTGCATCGGGATGCAGTGCCAAGAACTGGCGGAGGGGCATTGCACCAAGCTGGATCATATTCACGGCTTCAAAAAGCCTTGCCCTCTGTACTGCCGGCGAAGCGGAGCCGAGTGTCGAGAAGTTGAGGTGCGAGCGAGCCTTCAGGATGTCATGCCGCACAATCCAATAACCGGGCTGGATCTGGTCGAACCACGCCAGCCGGCGCTCATCCGAGTGGCAGCTATAACAGCTCTTCACCAAAATCTGCTTCACGGCAGGCGGAGCCTGTATCTCGGCTGTCGCCGGTTTGGCTGGAATGACTGGCCGTACAAATTGCGCGAGGATAAACAAAGCGCCCGCGGCTATACAAAACTTTCCAATAGTTCTCATGAATCTCTCGATTCCCATCGCGGTCGGTCGTAATTAGCGCAGGCACCGATGAACACGGCTCGAGTACGTTCGTCGAAAATCAGCTCCGCTCTCCCCTTCCGCGGAATAACTCACTCCGGTTGGATGACCGGCGAATCGGAAATTATGCATCTCGGATCTCAAGTGCGAGATATGGGGCGCCCCTTCTCAGGGACGATCTTGCTTTGTAAAGATCAGGGCCACCCGCCATATCACGGCCGCAGTAGCTCGGGCCTTCGTTGCGCGGTCCTGGCGATGAGTTCTCCAAAGAGCGTGTTGGCCCAGGCAAACCACGATCTTGTGAACTGGCTCGGGTCATTTTTGTTATAGGACTCATGGATGAATCCCGTTCCGGCAGAGGATTTCTTCAGCATTTGAATGGCGCGACCAACCTCCGCGTCAGAATTGCTCGTGAGCGCGTAGATGATTTGTGACATTGGCCATATCATGTCCCGGCCGATATGTGGCCCCCCGATGCCTTCACCCGCGGTCCCGCGGAAGAACCAAGGGTTCAATTCGCTCCAGACAAACTTCCGCGTCCTCGAGTAGACTTCTGCGTCAGGCGAGCTCTCGAGGTAAGGAAGGCTGAGCAGGCTGGGCACGTTCGCATCATCCATCAAAACCTGGCCGCCGTAGCCGTCGATCTCATAGGCCCAGATCGTTCCAGCAGGTGTGGAGACGAGCGCGTGTTGGCGCAGTGCCAATTCGACCTCATTCGCCAGGGCTGTCGCATCGTTCGCCATGTCGGAATCGTGAAGAGTGGTATTGGCCATGGTTGCGAGCTGCCGCAGCGATGTGACTGCGAAGAGGTTTGAGGGCACGAGAAATGAAAAGATGCAGGCATCATCCGAGGGCCGGAAGCAGGATGCGATGAGGCCGATGGGATTGACCGGATTGCCGATGGCATTCACCAGCGTGTCGGTGGGGTTGATTGCTTCTCTCTGGAATCGATACGGACCCGCGCCATTCTTGCGCTGCTGAACGCGCATGGTTTGGAGAACTGCCGTCATTGCTTGTTTCCAGGCGGAATCAAAGGGGCGCGTGTCGCCTGTACTTTTCCAATACCCATGCGCCAGGCGAATCGGATAACAGATCGAGTCCAACTCGTACTTGCGTTCTCCGACGCCCGGCTTCAGCTCGGTCTGGTCCTTGGTGCTCCACTCCAGCGGAGGAGCACTCAGGTCCGCCATGAACGAGTTCGCGTACGGATCAATGAGCAGACAACGTGTTTGTCGCCGGATCACGCCTTCGAGGAGCTGACGGAGCCGATCATCTGTGCCCGCCAGCGGAAGATAGGGCCAGACCTGGGCGGAGGAGTCGCGCAGCCACATCGCCGGGATGTCTCCGGTAAGCACCGCGGTATCGGGCTTTCCTTCAAATTCACCAGGGAGGACGGTTGTGTCGAGTGTGTTGGGCAGGCAGTTGGCAAACATTTCGGCAAGCGCCGGGTCGCTTATGCGCTGACTGGTTGAGACGATGTAGGCGTCGACCGCGGCGCTCCGAAACTTGCGGTCGGCCGGGCGCGGACGTTTCGAACCTACCGGAACGGCTTGTCCCAGAACGTATCCCGGAATGTTCGCCACGGCGCTGGCGCCCGCCGCAGCCAGTCCGGCTCGCGCGATCACAAACCTTCTGGTCAGATGCTCACAGCTCATCAAAACCTGCCCATGTGCTTTATTGACTCGAGCTAAATATACCCCAGGTATCCGAGGTACGCTCAGGTTCGCACGCATTGATCGAATCAGGGCGGCCTGTAACGCATCAACAGCCTCTGGGCAAGCCCGGCGATCCTTGTTTAATCCCTCCGCCCTTTATTCGCTCTTGAAGCTTTTCCTGAGATCCTCAGTGGAAAGACTGCTGAAGACCGGAGGAAAGTTGTGTTGTGTTGAGATTGTTCCATTCTTCCTGATTTCGAGAAATTCCTTTTTCCCATCGCTCCAAGCCGGCCAGTTGGGCAGGCCTTGCGCATTCGGATTGCCGGATTTGGCAAAGTTCGTCCAGTAAGTCTGAATGAGGTTCGAAAGCGCCGCGTCGTCAGGAGTAAATGGAAGCCATTGCCATGTTGGATCGTGCAGGGTCCCAAAAACATAGGGAATCTCAAGACTGTGAAATGCTCCCAACTCTGCTTCTCCCTTGCCCGGAACGGAACGATCAAAGCGGTACACAAAAACCTCCTGGCCCGCAGTGTTGGTCAGTTCTGCCATCGCGCCAACCGGGCAGTTCCCCACCAGATCATTGGTAGCCCGGTCCAGGCCCGCGTCACGACGCACCAGGATGTCCCCGAGGTACAGTGCGATGGCCGGCTTGGTCCAGATTCCAAAAAAGGGCCGGGCAGCATCAGAGAACTGCTTCAGAGAGCCAGAGCCTGCGCCGCTCTTCTGATTCCCCGAGGAGTTTGCCGCTGCGGCTGCGGCAAGGCGGAACGCGCTCAGTTCGCGTCCGTTCAAGCCGATCAGCAGATCGACCTTCTGAATCGCACCATTCAGGAAGGCTTTCCGCGGTGATTGCGGCAACACCCAGCCATCCGTCGTGAAAGTAGAGGTATCCGCGCCGATGCGTGCCTTGGCCTGGGCGACCAGTTTCTCGATATCAGCTGCAGGCAGAGCGCGCAATCGCTCCAGCGGCGATGCGTGCGGGTCTCCAGGCACCAGGTCGCCGGCCGCCTTTCCCAATGCTTCGGCCTGCGCCAGCGTTTGCGCAGAGTTGAATGCCGGCCCGCTTTCGGAGATGACGCGCCGAAAGAGTCCCTCGGCGAGCGGAGAGGTCATCAACATGGCGGAATCGATGGCCCCCGCGGACTCGCCAAACAGCGTGACATTTCCGGGATCGCCGCCAAACTTCGCGATGTTGTCGTGTACCCAGCGAGTTGGTCCAGCAACCCATAATTCCCCGAGCCGTGATGCGGCGATTTCGCAGTAAGTTCGGGATGACTGAAGAAACCAATGGAACCGAGCCGGTAATTGAGTGTTACCAGCACGACGCCGCGCGCGGTCAACGCAACGCCGTTATAGGTGGCTTGCGCCCCGCTCCCCACCCTGTTGCTACCTCCGTGCAGCCAGACCATCACCGGAAGAGTCTTTTGCGCGGGCCATTCCGGCGTCCATACATTCAGGTAGAGGCAGTCCTCTGACGATTCCACAGGCTCTGAGAAGCTCGAACCATACGCCCTGGCCATGGGAGATATAAACGGAGTCAGCCCGGCGGGATCCTGGGTGCATGCGTGTCCCGGCCGCGTTGCATCTCTTACGCCGGTCCATGGCACTGCCGGTTGTGGAGCCTCCCAGCGCAATTCACCCACCGGCGGACGCGCATAAGGAATTCCCATGAATGCGATCGCCGATCCCACCGAAGCTCCCCGCAGTGCTCCCGCTTCTGTCTGCGCCACGAGATCGGCGGCGGCATGGCCGCCCGCAGCGGGTGCCGACAGGCTGGAGAAAGTGGCGGCGGGGTAGGTGGGGTAAAATCCGCCTCTTATCTTGACGTAGAGAAAGAAAACCAAGACAGCGAGAAGGAAAACAACAACAACGCCGCCTATGATCCTCGATGTTGACCGCACGTCTTTCCTTTCAGAGAGAGTTTGTTCCGATCCGCGATTCGCAGCATAATGCCCGGATATCACGTGTGAAACCGGGCTGCATCGATGGACACGACCGATCTCGCAATCATATTCGAAAGACGGCGTCACCCAATGCGTGGTTAACGAGTTTGCCTTCTGGCTGGCCCCGGGGCCATGATCCTTCGCGGCGCGGCTGTTCCCGTGTCCATCGTCACAAGGTTACCCAATGCCTCCATCACCGATCGAGGTTCTGGATCATCCTCACACCCACCTTATACACTGCTTCCTCAGTGGAGATATGGGCCCAATGATCACTCGACGCGACTTTCTTCGCAGCGGTGTTGTATCCGGAGCCGGCATCCTTTCCTTGCGGTCTAGGGTCGCCTTTGCCGATTCCGAATCCGCCGCCGCCGATCGCACGCTCGCAACCGCCGATCACGCGCCCGCCAATCTCATAGCTCTACCCTCCCGTCTGCCAATCGCTGCCGCTTCCCAGGAACCGTGGCAGAAGCACGTCCGGCGCGTGGGCCAAACCAACATGACCGAGCACGATCCGGCGGTCATGGACATCGACGCGTGGGCCGGCTACTGGTCTTCAGTCAAAGCCGACGTCGTCTTCGTCAGCGTCACCGGCATCCTTGCCTTTTACCCATCCAAGGTCCCCTTTCATCGCCACGGAAAGTTCCTCAACAACCGCGACTTTTTCGGCGAATGCGTCGCCGCCGCAAAAAAGCGTGGCATGCGAGTAGTCGCGCGCATGAGCCCCGACCTCAACTGGAGCGCCGCCCTCGCCGCTCACCCCGCGTGGGCCATGCGCCACAAAGACGGCTCCGTCCAGTTCAGCGGCGAGGAACCCCAACTCTTCAAAACCTGCATGTTCTCTTCCTACATGGATGACTACATCCCAGCCATCATCCGGGAAGTCAACTCGCAATACGACGTGGACTGTTTCTACGCCAATGGCTGGCCGCCCCTCGGCAGCCTCCCGGAATGCCACTGCGCCATTTGCGCCAATCTTCCCCCGCAGTCAACTCCGGCCTACTGGCGCGCCTTCACCGATCGCGTCCTCTCTCTGTGGACCCGCTACGACGCGCTCGCCAAAGAGAAGAAGCCCGACAGCTTCTTCTTCGCCAACTCCGGCGGCAACGTGCGCGGTGGCCCCAACCTGGACCGCCTGGGCAAAACCACTGCCTGGTTTCAAGCCGACAACCAGGGCCGCACCTGGGAAGAGCCCGCCATCTGGGGCTGCAGCCTGCAGGGCCGCGTTTGCAACGCCGTGCTCGACGGCAATTTCGCCGCCAACGTCACCGCCGCCTATTCCACAGGCAATCCCGGCTGGCGCAACCTCTCCAAGAATCCCGAGGAAGCCCTCATGTGGCTCAGCCAAACCTCGGCCAGTGGCATGGTGCCCTATTTCCACTTCGTGGGCGCGGAAACCGGGCGCGGCGAAGACATGCGCTGGCAAAAAGTCGGTGCCGAATACTTCGAGTGGACCGCCCGCCACGACGCCCATCTCGCCGCCGTCCGTTCCATCGCCAACATCGGCGTCGTCATCGGCCAGAGCACACAACTCCTCTACCCCGGCCCAAAAACTTCGCATTCGCGGGGCTACATGCAGGAGACCACGGAGGGAATGTATGAAGTCCTGCTGCGCGGCCGCTTCGCGTTCGACTTTGTTCACGAAGATCGCCTGGAAGCCGAGCGTCTCGCCAAATATCGCGCCTTGCTACTGCCCAACGTGGCCATGCTCAGCGATCGTCAATGCGACCAGCTCCGCGAATACGCGCGCAGCGGAGGCTCGCTGCTGGCCACTTTCGAAACCAGCCTCTACGACGAAAACCTGGCCCCCCGCGCCGACTTCGCCCTCGCCGATCTATTCGGCGCCAGCAAGGCCGGCGACGCCATCGGCACCAACGGCAATCCCTACTACGCGCGCATCGCCGATCCCGTCTCGCAGCATCCCATCCTCAGTGGCTTTACCGGCACAAATTGGCTTCCCGGCGCTCAAAACCGTATCCCCCTTAAACCCATTCCGGATCCCTTGCTCACTGTCGTTCCTGGCTTCGTGCGTTATCCCCCGGAGCTGGCGTATCCCCCCATCTCCCATACACAGGAGCCAGCCGCGGTGCTGCGCGAGTCCGGCAACAGCCGCACCGCCTGGTTCGCCGGCGACGTCGAGCGCACCTACTGGCTCACCGGCCATGGCGATCTCCTGAGTCTTCTCCATAACACCATTCGCTGGCTTACGCACAACGAGTCACCCGTCACCGTCGACGGCCCCGGCTTCCTCGAAATGTTCTGCTGGGAGACGCGCCCCGGCTACGCAATTCACCTTCTCAACTACTCCAACGCCAACGCCTTTCACGGCTGGCTGCAGTCGGTCGACCCCATCGGCGAACAGCGCATCGCCATCAAGCTCCCCGCGGGCGTCGGCGTTAAATCAGTCGAGCTCCTCAAGGCCGAACACCCCATACCGTTCCATTTCGAAGACCAGCTTTTGCACTTCACCGTTCCGTCCGTCGGAGACTACGAGGTAGCCGCCATTACCACCGCTTAGACAGGCTTGTTGCCTCGGGCCAGATTGCCGCTACACACATAAGGGCTTCGGCAAAGCTCCTCCAATCACTTCGAAAGAGATGCTACAACTGTAGGTGTGCTGTGAAGAAGCCCGTCCCAGTTATGGATTCCAGTGGCCCGTTGGTCAAAGATACAGTGGCCGATCGCTTGCGCGCGGAGATCGCCTGCGGCGCGTTGCGCCCGGGAGTGCGCATCGTTGAGGGGTTCTGGTCGCGAAAGTTTGGAGTGGCACAGGCCTCTATTCGCGAAGCCATCAATCTGCTCGCCCAGGAGGGTTTTGTTACCAAAGCCTCCGGCCGCAGCGCGCGGGTGGTAAACCTGACCGAGCGGGATGTATTGCAGATCTATGAAATGCGCGGCGCCTTGGAAGGGCTGGCGGCGCGACTGCTCGCTATGCGGTCCGAGGAGATACAACCGTTGGAGGAAGCCCTGAAGATGATGCGGCGGGCGTGGAAGCAGGGACGTGCCGCAGAACTGATCGATGCCGACCTCCGATTTCATCTCGAGCTTTGCCGGCTGTCGAACAATGCCTACGTCTTCGAGCACGCCCGCAGGGTTTTGCTACCGTTGTTCGCCTTTGTGCGCATCCGGGTATTGTCGAGCGGTCAGGACACAACGGTCTGGGAAAAGGATTTCGAAGCGCACCAGAGAATTGTCGATCTCGTGAGAGACGGGCAGGGAACGGTCGCAGAGATTTATATTCAGCGCATGATGGAGCGCTTCGCTCTCACCGCATACGATAACTGGGAGAAGAAGCCGGCGGCTCCGGTTCGTTTGCGGCAACCGCGCGCGGCGGCCAGCCAACGAAAACAGTAAGCCGGCAAATCGCGGACCCCCGAGTTCTCCCTAACGTCGATATCCAAGTTCCGCCCCGCCGCTGACCGGCACAATGCATCCGGTCATGAAGCGCGCGCGAAGTGACAGAAGGAAGACGGCAACATCGGCTATTACATCCCCATGAGGACAGGGTCCTAACAAGTGGATAGCGTCGAGGTACTCCCGCATCTCAGGAGCATTCGGCTGTTCGGCGCACCAGCGTTCGAGAGTGGGGGTCCAGACGCCGGCGGGGCAAATTGCATTCACACGGATCGACTGGGGGGCGTAGTCGGCGGCCATCGCTTTCGTGAGCGAGATCATCGCGCCCTTGCTCGCGACATAAGCTGCATGGTTGGTCTGACCGATTAGCCCCACCATGCTTGCCGTATTCAGAATGGCGCCTTTTGATGCCACGAGTGCCGGGAAGGCGAAACGTGTCGTCCAATAGACCGATTTCACGTTGACGCGCTGAAGAAGGTCCCAATCGGCCTCGCTGGTTTCGTGCAATGGCAGCGACGGCGACGCGATCCCTGCATTGTTGTGCACCGCATCGATGCGGCCAAAACGATCGAGGACCTTGATGATAGCTGCCTCTACCATATGGCCGTCGGAAACATCGGCAGAGATCGCAACGCAATTCTCGCCTGCTCTTCGAGCAACATTCTCCGCAGCTTCGAGATTGCGGTCGAGAATGGCGACGCTGGCTCCTTCGCGAACATAGGCCCGCGCGCATTCCGCTCCGATTCCCTCGCCGCCGCCGGTTAGAACAATGACCTTTCCTTGCAATTCCCCAGCCATGTTAGGGACTGTCCCTTCTACCACTTGAACATCCGTTTCAACGATCTTTCAGATTGAAGACAAGGGCCAGTATACTGCGATTGGAATTCATGATGAATGAGAACAAGTTGGAAAAGAGCGCGCCGTTTTCGATCCTGGCGTGTTCAGAATACAGAGCGGGGCGCAGCTTGATCGCGCTATGGCTTATCGCCGTGTGTACCTTCCCGCTGGTCGGGCAAAGACCTGCGTCGATTCCGGAAGAGATTGAATGGACATGGGAGGTGCGGCCGCCTCACACTGATGCTCAACTGCCGAACGTTCTGCTTTTGGGTGACTCGATCGCGCGCAATTATTTTTCGCAGGTGGCGAAAGATCTCGCCGGGGTTGCAAATGTCTACCTGATGTCGTCCTCCGCGTCCGTTGGCGATCCTCGCCTGCCGCGGCAGGTTGCGGAGTTTTCGACCATGGAGAAGGTACGTTTCCGCGTGGTGCATTTCAATAACGGCATGCACGGCTGGGGTTACAGTGAAGCGCAGTATCAAGCCGCGTTCCCTGAATTTCTGCGCCAGTTGGGCTCTCTGGTGGATAAGGGCGGTGCAATGATCTGGGCTAACACCACTCCGGTGCGAGCGGACGTGACCGCGGGCCCGACCAATGCGCGCATCGAAGAGCGGAATGCGATTGCAGACAAGCTTGTGAAGGCTGCCGGGATTCCAATTGATGACCAGCATTCGTTGATGATTGAGCATCGCGACCTCTACCAGGATGATGTGCACTTTAATCCCACAGGGGCAAGCATCCAGGGAGATCAGGCTGCTTCCGTGATTCGATCCGCACTGCGCGCCGCACTCCCGAAATAAGCCGTCAGCGCGCGGAGAGGGCCGTCGTCACGGTGGCAACAATCAACACAAGGACGCCGCAGGAGAGCACGATTAAAGAGCGGCGCGTAGCACCTTTCCACTCACCGGCGATGACTCCGCCTATGTTCGCGGTCAGCACCATCGCGATTTGATAAATGGCCCATCCGGCCGAATCGCCAAGCCGTCCCAGATAGCGAGTGGAAACGCCATAGATCGCAACAGCCCCGATCCACAGCATCCCCATCAGCATGCTGAGTAATGCATCATGAATCCCGCGGCCCAACAGCTTCCAGCTTCGATTCCGCGATAAAAGCCACACAGTGTATGCGAAATTTGGAATGAAGCCTCCGGCAAGAGCCACCGGCCAAACGGCGAACGACACCCTGGCAGCATCGGCGCCACCGCGTAGAGCGGCTTGAACAATGGGCCCGCCAAATGCCAGTGACAGGTTGAGCATCGATGACAGCACGCCCGACACTACTGCAATGGTGAGTGCTGCAAGATACGATGCGTCGGGTCCACGGCTAGCCGACGGCTTCGCATGCAGGCTGTATTCCCGCATCTTGCCTGCCATACCGGAGAGCCCGATCCCGAGGCACATGATGCCGCATCCTACGATCAACACGGCGGAGTTGGGGCTGAACAACTCGCGACGATGCAGCGTAACAAGCGGGATAAGGGTTCCGAAAATCGTTCCCAAACCCACGATGAGAGTGAATGCAAGAGACATGCCCAGGCGCACGACTGAAATGCCGAATAGCACTTGCGCCACTCCCCAGCCGGCTCCGAGCAAGAATGATGGCAACCAGGACGCAAGAGGCAGCGCAGCGTAGAGAGATGGCCAATCTGGAATCTCCAGGTACGCGATCAGGCACGGCACCAGGATGAGTGATACCAGGCTGAAGATGAGCCAGGTGCACTCCCAGGTCCACGTTCGGATGCGCTTTAAAGGCAACATGCAGTTGCCTACACACACACCCCCCATGAGTGCTAGAACGACGCCAGCCGTGCTCCCGCTCATAAGAGGTCCGAACTGCTGCCTGGTTCCTGCGGCGTGACGTAGTAGCCTTCGGTTAACTGCACCGGGTTGACGAAATGGTTTCGTAAATGGGGAATGTGTTCAAGGAAGATCACTCTGTGACCTATCGCAATGTGGTTCACCAACACTAGGTGCTGATGGATCTGTCCCATGTCGCCGACGTGCGGCACGACAGGGACGTTATACTTGCGCGCCAACAGGCTGACTGTCAGAAATTCGCTCACCCCGCCAAGGCGCGTACAGTCGGGCTGGAGAAATCCAATGCATCGGGCTTCGAGGTAATTCTTGAACACGACACGATTGGGAACGTGTTCGCCGATAGCAAGCGGAACGGGAGCTATGATTTCCGCCAGTCTGCGGTGCGCATCGATATCGTCGGGGTGGGTCGGCTCCTCGATCCACCACGGTTGCATGCTTGCCAATTCCTTGCAGGCGATAACGGCTTGTGGAAATGACCATTGCTGATTGGCGTCGAGCATGATGATCGCTTCCGGGCCAACCAGCTCCCGCACGAACCGGGCGCGGTGCAGGTCCCGCTCCAGCGATCCTCCCACCTTGAGTTTGAACGCGCGGAATCCCTGGTCGAGGCTGCTCTGCACACTATCGCGAATCCTGGAATCGTCGTAGTGGTACCAGCCGACACTGGTGTCGTAACCGGGATATCCGCGAGCGAGCACCTCTGAGCGAGCGTGGCGGTTGCGCTGCTCGTCAAATAACATACTCAATGCCGACTCGCGGTCGAACACATCCTCGAGGTAACTCAAATCGAGGAGATTGACGAATGCCTCCGGAGGAAGATCGAGGAGCAGCTTCCATAACGGCTTTTGGCGAGCCTTTGCCCACAGGTCGAAACAGGCATTTGTAATGGAAGCCAGGGCCAGATGCACCACTCCCTTATGAGGCCCAAGCCAGCGAAGGTAGGGGTCGTCGGCCATCTGCCGAAACCTCAGAGCAAAACCGGCCATCAACTCTTCGAGGTCGGCTCCGACGAGCGATTGCGCGAGCATGCTGATTGCTTCGCACACCAGGTCGTTGCCAACACCCATGGTGAGCACGATGCCGGTGCCCTGCAGTCCAGAGTCGAGAGTAAGCAGGGTAACGGCGAACGAGTATTGCGGAGTGGAATGCACCGCATCGGAACCTTCTCCCGGCGCGAGTTTAAATCGCGCATCCCGCACATTGACCGATTGGATGTTCATTGGTTTATCACCCTCGGCGAACCCAAGCCAATTCGAGTGATTATACAAATAAGCGCTCAATTGTTTCCACAAGCAGTCGCGCACGGCCGGAATCCCAATCCAAATGTAGCACCGCATTCGAAACTGTAACGATATTCGCTTGACAGTTGCCGATATCAAAATCTAACGTTTTCGTGATATGAGCGCTTATCTCTACACTCGGCGCGCGTTCACCCGATTCGCGTTTGGCCTGTCCTCACTTTCGCTGTTTCCGGCTCGTTTGTTCGGATCGATGTTCGATGCGGAGCGAACGGCATGGTATCGCAACGCGAAATTCGGCATGTTCATCCACTGGGGGCCGTACTCACTGGCCAGCGTCGAGGCCTCCTGGCCGATCATGCGCCCAGCACCGGGAGGCATCACCGAGGCTGCCTACCGCGCCCTGCCTGCACGGTTCAACCCCACGGGCTTCGACCCGAATGCGTGGATCGACCTGGCGCGCTCTGCCGGCCAGCAGTATATGGTCTTGACGACTAAACATCATGACGGCTTCTGCATGTTCGACTCTTCTTACACGGATTACAAAATCACCAACACCCCCTATGGGAAAGACATTGTGAAGCAGCTTTCGGCGGCATGCGATGCGCGAGACATGAGGCTCGGCTTCTACTACTCGCCGCCAGACATGCACCATCCCGGCTTTCGCGACACGTCGAAGCCGGCCAGCACAAACTGGGATGGCGAGCCGGAGCGTCCAGAGTGGCCTTCGTACCTCCAATACATGCAACTCCAATTGGCAGAGTTGCTCACCAGGTATGGGCCGGTGGCTCTCATTTGGTTCGATGGTCTTCACCATCAGGAAAAGTATGACGGTGAGCGGTTCCTCAAGCAGATTCACTCTTTGCAGCCCGCAACCCTGGTGAATGACCGTGTCGGAGTGCCGGGTGATTACGTGACGCCGGAACAGTTCATTCCAAGCGCGATTCCGACAAGGCAGGCGCACTTCGATGCCGTTGATCAGAACGTCAACAAGGAATTGAAGCCAGGCATTCCCAAGGCCGAAGATTTCCAGCTTTGGGAGACCTGCATGACAATCAATAACACCTGGGCTTATAACATGCATGACCACGACTTCAAGTCAGCCCAGGTGCTCATTCAAAGCCTGGTGGAGGTAGCCAGTCGTGGCGGAAATTTCCTGCTGAATGTTGGTCCACAGCCCGACGGCATCATCCAACCGGAGTTTCAGGAACGGCTGCGCTCGGTCGGGGATTGGCTTGCAGTAAACGGGGATTCGATTTATGGAACAAGTTATGGGCCAGTCCAGGGTGTCAGCACGATTCGTACGACGACCAAGCGAAACATCGTCTTTCTTCACATCTTCGACTGGCCATCGGCTGCTCTGGATGTGCCGGGATTGAAGGCAAAAGTCATCTCTGCGCATCTGTTGGCGACCGGACAGACTTTGAAATTCCGGCAGTCCGAGACCGGTTTGCAGATGGACCTTCCTGCACAAGCGCCCGACGCTAATGTGAGCGTAATCGCCCTCCGGACTTTGTGAAAATGTTGAAATCGCCAAGCTGGCTGATCGCTCTGATCGATATCACGATCGTCGGGGTCGCTGACGTATGATGGCTGCAAAAGGCGATGGGAAATGAGAACAGGCGGCAATTCCTCCAGACGGCAGCCGCCAGGTTAACCAACGCAGCAGAGTGGGTCCATTGAGATCCCGTTCGGACCAGGCTAAATTCCAATTCGGTCAGTCTCTGGATCGTGGAGTCCTTGTCTACAGTCAGGTAACGTTCTCATTCTTAGTGAGGGATTTAGATGACACGTTATGGAATGGTGATTGGGCTCAAGCCGGAGGCGGAAGAGGAATACAAGCAGTATCACGTCGCGGTCTGGCCCGCGGTACTCGAAACAATTCGCAGTTGTAACATTCGGAATTACTCGATCTACCTGCACAATCACATGCTTTTTGCGTACTTCGAATACCACGGTGAAGACTACGCGGCCGATATGGCCCGGATGGCCGCCGACAAAGCAACGCAGGAATGGTGGGCCGTCATGGAGCCCATGCAAACCCCCCTGCCGGAAAGGAAGCAGGGCGATTGGTGGTCCCGCATCGAAGAAGTGTTCCACGTAGACTGAGGTAGTCCGTCATCTAACCTGAGCGTGAGAGAACACTGAAGCCAGCAGGGAAGCAACCCGTCGTCTGAGCGTTGCGGCGCCCTCAAATCCAATTTGGGGCATAAAGGACGCCGCATAAGATGCAGGGAAATTGCTCAGCGACCCGCGAGTGCGACTGAGCGTTCTTCCTTCTGGTCGCGAAAGGATCCATCCGTTTTGGATGATCCCTCTTCGCTGTACGAATGGCCGGTGAGCAATCCAAGTACGAACCAGGCGAACAGTGCTGCACCAATCGCGAAGAGGATATCTCCCGGAACCCTCATCCAGCGAAGAGTCTGCATTGAGCCAGACCGCATGAACTCCGCCGAACGTGCGTACCAGGTCCCGCGTTCAATCGATGCCCAGGCTTGCAGCAGTCCAACTGGCAGCATGCTGAGGATGACCATAAAGATCAAGCCAATGTTCAAAGACCAGAAGGAAAGCTTCAGAGGGAACTCCTTCCACTTCTTTCCCGGATTCAGTGCCCTCAGGCAGAACAGAGTGAGGCCAAGACCGAGCATTCCATACACTCCAAAAAGCGCGGTGTGACCGTGGACCGGAGTCAGGTTGAGCCCCTGGACGTAGTAGAGCGAGATCGGCGGGTTGATGAGGAACCCGAAGAGGCCCGCTCCCACAAGGTTCCAGAATGCGACGGCGACGAAGAAATAGATCGGCCATTTGTAATTGGCGATCCACTGAGACTTCCTGGTCGGCTGTGCGAGGCGGATGTTCTCCCACGCTTCGTAGCCGATCAGCGTCAGCGGTACAACTTCAAATGCGCTGAAGATTGCACCTAGACCAATCACCGCTGGGGTCGCACCGGCGAAGTAGAGGTGATGAAACGTTCCGATGATCCCGCCGGACAGAAAGATAGTTGTCGAGAAGAGCGCAGCCTTGGTTGCCGTGCGAATCTCGATGAGCTTGAGCCGGGTGAAAAGGAATCCGATCACAACAGTAGCGAATACTTCGAAGAAGCCTTCCACCCAGAGGTGAACCACCCACCAGCGCCAGTATTCGGCTGTCACGAGATGGCTGCGTTGACCGTACATCAGCCCGGCCGAATAGAAGAGGGGTATGGCAATGCTGGAAATGAGGAAAAGGGTTAGAAGCGATCTGTCCTCACTTTTGCGGATGAGAGCCGGTTTGAGAGCGGCGACCATCAAAACCAGCCACAGCACCAAACCAACGAACAGCAGGATTTGCCAGAAGCGCCCCAGATCGACGTATTCATAACCCTGGCTGCCGAACCAGAACCACATGTTACCAAGACGCTGCTGGATGCCAAGCCATTCGCCGGCGAGCGATCCGCCGACTACCAGGATCAGGGCACCGAATAGTGCGTTCACACCAAGCCGCTGGTACTTCGGCTCGTGGCCGCTAACGGCGGGGCCAACGTAAAGACCCGTCGCCAACCATGACGTCGCGATCCAGAAGATGGCGATTTGAAGATGCCAGGTTCGTGTGACGGCATAAGGCAGATACTTAGCAAGCGGGAATCCAAAGAAGGCCTGTCCCTCGACACCGTAGTGAGCAGTCAAGACTCCCATCAAAATCTGGACGCCCCACAGGATCACCACGACAAAGAAGTATTTTAGGGTCGCTCGCTGCGACGGAGTCGGCTTGAACGCGAGGAATGGGTCCTTTTCCGGATAAGGCCCATGAACGAGTTCCTTCTCCTGCGATGCATACCACCAGACCAGGCCACCGATGCCCGCGAGCAGGCCGACGAAACTCAGTACGCTCCAGAGGACGGCGCCTGACGTCGGTACATTGCCGATCAGAGGCTCATGCGGCCAATTATTTGTGTATGTGTTCTCAGATCTCGGACGCTCAGTGCTGCAAGCCCATGAAGTCCACCAAAAGAACGCGGCCAGTTGATGCTGCTTCGCAGCGTTGGTAAGTGCCCCCCTGGGGATGGCGTATTCGGACCGCCCTGTCGCGAAAACGTCGGTATAGTAGGCACGAAGCTGCTCAAATGCCGCCGCGCGGTCAGCGCTTAATGTCACGCGATTGCGCGAGGCATCGTAAGTGTTGGTGCGCATCTCGCGAATCAAGCGAGCTTTCAAGATGGCCTGGTGGTCCGGTCCGAGAGCTTCGAAGTTTGCCGCGCCAGCTCTCACCGCCCAGGTATTCAGCAGAATCTCCGATTCCCGGTGCAGCCAATCGGCGCTCCAATCCGGCGCAACATAGGCTCCATGACCCCAGACTGTCCCGATCTCCTGTCCACCGATCGACTGCCACACGCCCTGCCCATCGGTGATGGAACTTCCTGTGAAGAGAAGCTGCCCGTCCGTGTTGTACACATCTGGAATGGGCGGAGCTTGGCTGATCATCTTCCTGCCAACTCCTCCGAGAACGATGAAAGATCCAATGATGACGATGGCCAGTGCCACCCAATAACGCTTGTAGGACATAATTTCTCCTCGACGAACCGCGCACTCTGTGTCGTGCTAAAACCACGCTAGCGTCGAGTGCGCCGCATTGCAGGGACTTTAGTCACACCAAGGGCAGAAACCGTTGCTGGATGGCTTCAACGCTCTGTATTCGTCTTTTGGTGCGGGTCAGTTGGCGAGCCTGTTACATTTTCAGTGTTCTGCTTTCGGGTGAAATGGTATGGACCCGCGCAGATCGCAGATCCCCGAGGGGTCCACAGTATGTCGTTCCGTTCCGTGTTCCTGGCTGTTGTCATCGCATTTGCGCTCATTCTGGCGGCTTTCCTTGTGAACCGCGCCCGACCGAGTGTCGAAACGGCTCAGCCGACCGCCGACTTCGTGCGGGCGTCGGGAAAGTGCGCCGAATGTCACGCACGCCTTCAATACTCGATAGTTCACGAATATGAAATGTCCGCCCACGCGAAGAAGGGCGTCAATTGCCTTGACTGTCACCAACCGGCGCCCGGCCAGCAAAAGGTCGATCATCACGGTTTTGTGATCAGCACCCACTTAACCGCCGGCAACTGCCGGTCTTGTCACGAAGGTATCTATCAGGAGTTCCTGCGCAGCCGTCATGCCGCCCCTAGCTGGGCTGCAGTTCACGGTGAAAAAGGTTTGAGTCCGGAGCAGGTCTCCTTCAGTGAGCAGTTTCAACCAGGTGGCACGAAGCGTCCGCCTAATCCTCTGGTACTTCCGGAAGGGCATCCCGCGGCCACGTCTGGTTGCGAACAATGTCACGCTGTCGGCAAGCCCAATGACGACGGAACGATTGGAACATGTACGCAATGCCACTCTCGGCATACGAGTTCTGTTGAACTAGCCCGCCTGCCCTCAACCTGCGGTCAGTGCCATATGGGCCCCGACCACTCCCAGGTCGAGATCTACAACGAGTCAAAGCATGGCGTGATGTTCGCGGCTCAGCGCAATCTGCTCAAACTCGACGCAGACCCACGCACACTTACCACTCGCGACATGTTCGTTCCCACCTGCGCCACCTGCCACATGAGCGGCATCAACGGCCTCAAGGTCACACACAACCCCTCGGACCGGCTTGGCTGGTATCTTGCCGATGCAATCACAACCCATCGTCCGAACTACATGCAAGCACAGATCAACATGAAGCAAGTGTGCACGCAATGCCACACGCAGGCGCTGGCCGACCGCATCTACAGCCAGGGCGAGGAAGTGGTGCAAAGCACGAACGCGAAGGTTCTCGCTGCCAAGACCATCGTGGACGACTTGCGCAAAGATGGCAGCCTTTCCGGCCCACCCTTCACGCATACGATCGATTTCACTTACTTCAATCTCTGGCACTACGATGGCCGAACATCGAAGCATGGTGCGTTCATGGGCGGTGCCGATTTTGTCCAGTGGCATGGCAACTACGAGTTGCTCTCGAAGACCGTCGAGCTTCAACACGAAGCCGACGAGTTGCGGAGGGAGCATGCCCACAAGTAAGCTACTTCTCCAAATGCAGGGAATCATTGCCGACAGGCGCCTTCGATGGGCACACGATCCTCAGCTCTGGGTTGAGCTTTTTGTGACCGCGAATCTCGCAATCCTCGCTGCGGACATTTACATTGCCCACTCGGTCAATCATTTCCAGAACGCCGCTGAGTACATTCCGCTCTACTTTTCGATTGGAGCTCCGGCGATCCTGGCTGTCATGATTGCGTTGCGCTGGATCGGACACGTCGAAGCCCCATGGCGCGACGTTGGCTATATGGTTGGCTGGCTCTCAGTGCTGGTTGGCCTGGGCGGCGTTCTCTATCATTTGGAGAGCCGCTTCTTTCTCGATCGAACTCTGAAGAGCCTCACGTATGCGGCGCCATTCGCCGCTCCCCTGGCATATACCGGACTGGGTTTTCTTCTATTAATGAATCGGATGGTGGGCGCTCGAACCTCGGAGTGGGCGCGATGGGTGATCTTGTTGGCGCTCGGCGGATTCTTCGGGAATTTTGTACTGTCCCTGACAGACCATGCGTCCAACGGATTCTTCGCAAAGACAGAATGGATTCCAGTGATCTCGTCGGCACTCGCAACCGCTTTCCTGATTGTTCCTCTCGTACTTACCGTCACTCGGCGATTTATGGATGTCTGCCTTATCGTCATGCTGGCCCAGGCCATGGTCGGCGTACTGGGTTTCTGGTTTCATGTTCAGGCAAATCTTGTCGAACCAGGTCGCAGCCTGTTTGACAGGCTCGTCAATGGCGCCCCACCAATGGCTCCTTTGCTATTTCCCAACCTTGTCGGCCTGGCCTTGATCGGTATTTGGGCGCTCCTTCCCCATCTTGACGAAGCGATGCACACCCGTTCCTGGGTGGGCGCAGCCTACGATTGGGCACACCCAGGAGAGGAGCCGGCGGCTGGGAGCTAGCGAGTGTCATCTGCTACGTGCTGACCTGTTCGCAACTATGCTGCAGATCGTTGACTCGTGGTGCTTGCGGAAAACGCTGAGCGGCCGATCAGGAATGTGAGCGCCAGGTTGGTTGCGAAGAGCAACACTCCTGATAGCTCCAGCATTCCCGACACGGGGAGCACCTTCCAGGCATACGAGACCAGACCCTCATAAGCTAGTGGCTCGGCCGAAACGCGCAACAGACACCCCGCCTGAAGAAACAGCAGGCTGAAGAGCATGAGGTGTTTGCTGAAAATGTTCTGAATTCCTGCGAAGTGCGGCAGGACACGCGGCCCGATTGCGAACACCATCGTTGCCGCGAACCCGACAGTGAGGGCATGACGCGAAGCGCCCCAAATCCCACCGCGCGTATCGGCAAACGCGGCCCAGACACTCATCAACGCGGCTACGATAAGCCACGCATATGGCAGCCGCGCAAAGACAGGGAAGCTGGGATGAATACCTTGAGTCTTGGCTCGACCACGAGGACGCTCCGCAAAACGAAGCGCCAATCCTATCGCAACTGCACTAGTGGCGAACAAGATCGTGGCAGGCTTGGGCCATCCTGCCACGCCAAAAAGAACGCCCGCAACGACTAGGCTTAAGGCTGCGCGAAACCAATGAACATTGGGTTTCGAAGTTGCAAGAAACGCCGGCAGCCAGCGAGCCGAGAATCCCCAGACCACGGGAACGACAAATCCCCAGCCAAGCAATACCAGATATCTCTGATCGAGCGAATGCGGAAAAGACCGAAGGCCGCCCTGCAGACCCAACCGAACGCACTCGACAAAATTGAAGGTAACGGCGGAAGCCAGCCCCGCGGTTCCGATCAGGACGGAAACCATCCAGAGTTCCATTGGAGCCTTTGCGTTGCTTCCCTGGGCCGATGCGGGCAGCTTGTGATGGGATGCCGCTAAGAGGAATAACAACACTGCTACGAGCTCAAATCCCGCGGAGACCGGCAAAAGTGTGCGCCAATGCCATCCGTAGATGTTGGCAAACCAACGCAGTCCAACACCAGATGTCCATAAAACAAAGCACGAAAGAGGCACACGCAATACTGATCGCCCGTGCGCCGGTTGAGAGTAGAAACCAATGCCGAGAATAAAGCTCCCGATCCAGCCAAACATTTGAGCGTGGCCGTGTCCTTCCATCCACGCTGCCGGCAATGTTCCGAGACCGTGACGTGCGCTGATCGCCATCAGGTTAGAAAATCCAAGCAATGTACCGGGCAAAGCCATGAAAAAGAGGCCGGTGGCGATCCAGGCGCGGAGTATTACGCTCTTTTGCCGTTCGCGAGCGATGATCCCTGCGCTTTTACTGATGGACAGTGGTTGATCGAATAGGGGGAGCGTAGCCATATCTAACTCCTTATCTTCAGTTCTGCTTCCAGCTGAATCGCACGGGGAAACAGAACGTCGTTTTCCAGATGGACATGTTGCCTGAGGTCGGCTTCGAATTCGCGCAGTCCGGATAGAAGCGCCATATGCGTGGCGCACGCCCACCCAGGAGCCTCAAAGTGATTTGTCAAGCGACTGAGCTCGGTCACGATATGGTCGACGGATTCATGTTCCTGTTCCATCATGAAGATCGGATGGGTAACAGACCGGAAACACGCGTGGGCGGGCGGGTATGCGACGATCGATTCCTGATCCATCTGCGAGATGAACGGAAACAGAACTTGCTCTTCCTTCTGGATATGTGCATGCATTTCAGCGTGAAGTTTTTCGATCAGTTCGGAGATCCTCGCCAGCTCAGGCGCCCGATCACTAAGCTTTGCCGCCACCTTTGAAGCCATCTCGGCCAGTCTTGGGAGCTCCTGACGAACACGATGGTGATGAACGCGCACGATGTGTTGAATGAAACGCCCGAGGGAAAGCGTTGCAGGATCCAAGGCCAAACCGCCGCCTTCCTTCGATTCGGCGTCTGCGAGTTTCTCGAGTACTTGATCGATAGAGAGTTGTAGCTCGTGGCACGCTCCTTCGAGCGAAAGATCCGCTTGCAGGCAAAGGTCAATATCAAATCGATTCAGGATCGTGGCTGCAGCTGGGTGCCTGGTTACGATTTCGCGGATGGATTGGGTTGCGGTAGACATATGCACTCTCCACCTGCAACCGTAGCTGCCAATAAGGCGCAGAGCAGTAACTTATGTCACTCGGAGGTTGAATTCTAGGAATTCGCTTCCAGGAGGGCCTTCAGTCCGTCAATGTTTTTGATTGCGATTTGTCGCGCGTCCACATCCAGAAGTCCTTCAGCTTGTAGGCGCATGAGGTTGCGTGAAACCAACTCCCGCACCGTTCCAAGCTGATTGGCCAGTTCCTGATGGGTTGCGGGAAGCTGAAACTCAATGCCGCGGCCCGTCTTCTTTCCTTCACTCTCGGCTACTTTCAGCAATGTCGCAATTAGACGCTGGCGGATCGTTGTGAACGATAGCTCCTCAATGATCCCAACGAGGCGCCGCAAGCGAGCCCCCACAACCTGGAGCACTTTAAGCGCAACTTCTGGATGCTCCATGCAATATGCCTGAAAATCGCGACGCGAGATAAATGCAATCTCAGCATTGTCGATCGCCACGGCAGACGCAGGAAAGGGGCCGCCGTCAAAGACCGGCAATTCCGCGACAGATTCTCCGGGAACATTCACGGCCAGAACCTGTTCGCGGCCATTGACAGACGTCTTGAAGATGCGGACTCTGCCTCGTGCGATGATGTGCAGGCCGTTGCAAGGCTCGCCTTCCGAGAAGAGTAACTCCCCTGCGTTGAATAATTTCCGAACCGTTCTCGCGGCGAGCGTTTTCAACTCTATCGGCGTGAGGCTCGACAAAAGGGCGGTTTTCCCAAGGGCGGTAGCGAGATCGATGCGTTCAGGCGGCACCGGGGAATTCTAGCAGCCTGGGACTTTGGTCACTGCGTCGAGGTCGCGAGCGGTTGTCTGATGGGCTCATGAATCCGCAGATCAACACGACCAACTTCAACGAACGGCCATTCATTGCCATCTGGGAAGTGACCCAGGCATGCGATCTCGCCTGCGTCCACTGCCGCGCATCCGCACAGCCAAACCGCAATCCGCTGGAGCTGAGCACCGATGAGGGTAAACATTTGATCGACCAGATCGCGGCCCTGGAGGTCCCTGTCTTCGTGTTGACCGGGGGCGATCCGATCAAGCGGCCTGATCTCTTCGAATTGATTAGTCATGCCAGGGCGGTCGGGGTCAGAGTTTCATTGACGCCCAGCGCTACGCCTTTGCTGACGAAGGAAATCATCGTGAGGCTCAAAGAGGCTGGCCTCGCCCGGCTGGCCGTGAGCATGGACGGCGCGAGCGCAGAGACGCATGACGCATTCCGCGGAATGAGCGGATCTTTCGCGCGAACGCTTGACTCGGTGCGCTGGGCAAATGAAATCGGCTTGCCGGTTCAAATCAACACCACGTTCAGCCGCAGGAACATCAACGAGACTGACAGCATTGTCGCGTTGATGGAGAAGCTAAAGATCACGCTTTGGAGCGTATTTTTCCTCGTGCCCACTGGACGTGGAAAGCTGAATGATCTTCTGAGTGCGGAGGAGTTCGAATCGGTCTTTGCGAAGCTCTACAGTCTATCCAAAACAGCGAGCTTCGATATCAAAACGACAGAGGCCCAGCATTTCAGGCGCTTTCTCCTGCAGCAACGAGTTGCTGAACGAAAGTCTGGAGTCGAAGCCGCCTCAACGCGCGAGCGAGCGGCCGACGCGATTGGGCGCGCGCCGCGAGGACTCAACGACGGCAAGGGAGTCGTTTTTATCTCGCATAAAGGGGAAGTCTTCCCCTGCGGCTTCCTCCCTCTCTCGGCCGGCAGTATCCGCGATCAGGAATTGGCCGCGATCTATTGCGACTCGCCACTATTTCGCGATTTACGCGACACGTCGAAACTCGAGGGAAAGTGCGGCTCCTGCGAGTTCAAAGAAATCTGCGGAGGATCGCGTGCTCGCGCGTATGCTCTGACCGGAAACCCGCACGCTGAAGAGCCCTGTTGCTCCTATGTCCCAAAGGGCTACATCCCGGCGCCGCCGCACTTAAAGACAGCAACCACACTTCATGTTCTTCAGGGTGCTTGAGGGCTGCAATCGCCGTCTCGTGAGCGACAATCAACAGGACGGAAAAAGTGAGGGTAAATACTATGGCAATTCAGATTGGCGCAAAGCCCGATAGCGGTTTCGATGATCCGATTGGCATGTTGAAGGATTGCCACAGAAGGATCGAGAGTTTCCTGGGCATTCTTTGTGTCGTGATTGATCGAGCACAAGGCACGAGCCTTACCGATGAGGAACGCGAGGCGGTCAAGGCTGCGCTTCAGTACTTCCGCATTGGCGGACAACGCCATACGGCGGATGAAGAAGAATCACTCTTTCCGCGGTTGCGTAAGTCTGATGCGAAATCCTTCGAAGAAATCGACCGACTTGAAGCCGATCATCACGAAGCAAACGAGCTGCATGGATCCGTCGAGCGCCTGTACTCGACTTGGATTGAGTCCGGCGAACTGGAAGCGGGGAAAGCACGGCAGTTGAGTGCCGAGACTGCGCGACTCAAGCAGCTATATTCCGACCACATCCAAGTCGAGGAAACGCTCGTCTTCACTCGGGCCATCCAGGTGCTGGACAGCCAATCCATTGCGGCAATCGGCACTGAGTTTCGATTCCGGCGGAAATAGTCTGCGCAGCGCAAGCGTCACACGGGCTAGTCGCGCGAAACAGTGACCAAAGTCGCTGTGCCTGATTTGCGATCTCTCTAAGCTGTGATTCAAGGAGATCGAAATGACCGCATCTACACACACCGTTCGCGAAATTGCCTTGGAGCAGCCGACTTCAATACGGGTGTTTGAAGAGTTTGGAATTGACTACTGTTGCGGGGGCCACAAGCCTCTCGCGGAGGCATGCGCTGCCGAGAGCGTGGAAATTGATGCGGTTATCGCCGCGCTGAAACTGGCGGCGAAAACGCCCGACGTTGACACTGAGAATTGGGTAGACAAGTCACTCGCGAGCTTGAGTTCACACATCACGGCCAAACATCATTCATACGTGAAACGCGAATTGCCGAGGCTCGCTCAGCTTGCTCAGAAAGTCGTCAATCGTCACGGATCAACGAAGCCGGAGTTGCCGATGATCGCGGCAACTCTCATGCAGCTAGACGAAGAACTCACTCAGCATCTGGCAAAGGAAGAGGCAGTCCTGTTTCCATATATCACCGCTCTCGACGATTCAGTCTCCACGGGAACGGCCAAGCCCCACAGTTGCTTCGGCACCGTTGCCAATCCGATCGCAACGATGACACAGGAACACGATGCTGCCGGGTCTCTGATTGGCGAAATTCGTCGCCTCAGCGGAGACTTCACTACACCAGAGGGTGCGTGCTCGACATTTCACGCGTTCTACCACGGCTTGAGGGAGTTCGAGCAGGATCTGCATCAACACATTCATCTCGAAAACAACATCCTCTTTCCTCGCGCCATCGAATTGGAGAATTCAACCTGTTAGGCGGCCCCAGCGATTGCGAAACGGCCGGTTTGACGTTCAGATTCGTTTCGGGCGAGGAATAAAGTCGGCTTGCCAGATGGTTAATAGCAACATTGGAATGGCGGGATTGGGCGGAGGCCGGTAAGGCAGAGATCGCGGGCACATTAAGGACGCAATATCGGTTCCGTGCCGTTACCATAAGCCCATTAGCGACAACAGGAGCCATCCGTGAGCTTGCTCTCTGCAAGTTACAACTTTCTTCATCGCTGCACGGCAGTAGTCAACATTCCACGTGGGCGTAAAGTCGCCGACTCAGACAAGTGACGAAAAAACTGATGCGGCTCGCGACCCATATCGTGAGCGACTAACGAGCTGAAAGCAACAACTGGATTTTTCATCGACGGTGAATTCGTACTCAGCCGAACTAATTGACGAATCTTTACGTGATCCTGATTAGCTTTCGAAACGGTCTTTGCTAGGATGTCTCATATTCATGTCGCGGACGCTCAAGTTCGGTGTGGTGCTGGTAATGCTTATTGCTGTCGCTACAGTTTTGATCGCTCCGACAATTGACATGCCCGAGACCACGCTGAGGGAGCACAGAGTCGCTTCTTCGCAGAGTTCGGGAGAGCGCGCGCATGGTGGATTCTCAATCGTCTCAAGCGCCAGTCTCTCGAACTGGCATGCATTCGAGATGGAAGAACACCGCTCTCCGGACGTCCGAACCTCGGATCGCACACCTGTCCCCTCGACAACTGTGTTGCGCTGCTAGATATTGTCTTTCCTCGACAGTTCGACATGACGGGAGCCACTCGTCTTCGTGGCGGAAGATCCGGATTGCTTCCTGACGACTGGAAGCACCACGTTCTCCCCGCATCGTAAGAGGCTTTCCGCAATCGTGCGCACTTGAACGCGTTCGCGTCCATCGCGAGAGCATTCGCCTGTTTCAGAGACGCTATCACGACTCCGAACGCCCGCACTGGGCTCTCTCTGAGCCGCGCGCGTGCTGATTGGGCCGCCATCAATCAACAACCTAGATTTCATTCAGGAGAACTATGCTTCGGAAGAGTCGCATTGTTGTTCCCACAGCTCTCTTGCTCAGCATTGCTGGCACCGGCGTGTGTCTTGCGCAAACTTCTTCTCCGCCTCCAACCGTCTCCAATGCTGATAACGCCTGGATGCTGGTGAGCGCAGCGCTGGTCCTGATGATGACCGGTCCCGGCCTCGCACTGTTTTACGGCGGGTTGGTGCGTAAGAAGAACGTGCTCTCCGTGATGATGCAGAGCTTCGCCATGATGGCGATCATCACCCTTCTTTGGGCTGTTGTGAGTTACAGCTTGGCTTTCGATGCGGGAACAAGCTTCATCGGAGGCCTGCATCACGTATTCATGCATGGCGTGGGTCTCACGCCTGACCCCGATTACGGTTCCACCATTCCCCTTCAAACCTTCATGGTCTATCAGCTGATGTTTGCGATCATTACTCCTGCGCTGATTACGGGCGCATTCGCGGAACGCATGAAATTCAGCGCCATGGCATGCTTCCTCGTCTTGTGGTCGATCTTCATCTACTCGCCCATGGCCCACATGGTGTGGGGCAAGGGTGGCATGATGAACGCATCGCTGGGTGGCGCGCTGCCCACTCTGGACTTCGCCGGCGGCACTGTAGTGCACATCACTTCCGGCGTCTCCGCGCTCGTTTGTGCGCTCTACCTTGGCAAACGGCTTGGGTATCCGACGGAACCCATGCGACCGCACTCCGTCGTGCTTAGCTTTATTGGCGCCTGCCTGCTCTGGGTCGGCTGGTTCGGTTTCAATGCAGGCAGTGCCTTGTCCTCCGGGGCCCTTGCAACAAGCGCATTTGTCAACACGCATTTCGCGACGGCAGCGGCCGCAGCAGCATGGGACGCTTGAGTGGATTCGCAACAGCAAGCCTAGTGCGCTGGGAGCCATTTCCGGAGCGGTCGCCGGCCTTGTGGCAATCACTCCTGCGGCCGGATTCGTCCAGCCGATGCACGCCATCGTCATTGGATTGGTTGCGGGAGTGGTTTGCTACTTTATGGTTGCCAAAGTCAAACAACGCATTGGCTATGACGACGCATTGGATGCCTTTGGCGTACACGGCGTCGGGGGAACTCTTGGTGCGATCCTGACAGGCGTATTCGCCACCAGGGAAATCAATCCCATCTTCAAAGACTCGATCGGCAACCCACTCCCTTCCGGAGTGATTGAGGGCAACTGGCATCAGCTCCTGAATCAGATAGGCGGTGTCGCGATTGCCTGGGGTGTGTCCATCATCGGAACATTTGTACTCCTCAAGCTGGTGGACATGACTATCGGATTGCGTGTATCTGCGACCGACGAGAACGAGGGACTCGATGTCGCGCTGCACGGCGAAGAAGGTTATGACACCGCATCCTGATCGAACGCCGTACGCACACCGGACGTTGATTCTGACCACTCACTGCGGTTTCACCAAGACAAATGAGGTGCAAGGATGCGGAAGATTGAAGCGATCATTCAACCGTCAAAGCTCGACCAGGTCAAAGAGGCTCTAATTCAGGCTGGAATCGAGGGCATGACCATCCTCGAAGCGCGAGGCCACGGCCGCCAAAAGGGGCACACCGAGTTCTATCGCGGTCGCGAATACTCCGTGGACCTTTTGCCCAAGACAAAGATCGAGTTGGTTGTCAACAACGAAATGCTCGAAATTGCCGTTCGCGCGATCAGCACGGTCGCCAGAACCGGCAAAATCGGTGACGGTAAAATCTTCATCTCTACTATCGATGATGCCATTCGCATTCGCAACGACGAACACGGGAACGGCGCTCTTTAGCCAGGGCTCTTCGCGCCACGTCCCCATCCCCGGGGAGTGCCTGCCATTCAAATCGCCTGTTACAAATACTGGAGAATTCAAATGTGTGCCGTAGATGTCGTTGCCCTGTACGCGTTCAAAGAACATTCCGTACCGACCGCGGAGGACGGTCTTATTGTTGCCGAAAAGGTTGTAGGCAAGGCCGATAGGCGGCTGCCATGTTCCGTAGTGATTCGCATCGTTGCGGTTGAATTCCCACAACGTCCCGGGGAATCTTTGCGTTCCCGATTTCAGTACCATCAAAACGGTGCCGCCAGAAGAGATTCCGTAATCGGGTATGTAGTTGCTTGCGAGAACCTGGGACTCGGCCAGCGCGTCCGGACTGACGGCTGCGTCCAGCCTTCGCTGCTGCCCGGGGCTGTGACACCGTTGAAGGCGGACAGCCTGTTGGTTACACCAGTACCGAGAGTAGCTGGACCTCAGTTCAACTTCGGGGCAAGTGGTCCCTAATGAACGCTGCCAGCAGGTGCCAGCAAAATCCGACAAATAGTAAAAAAGTAGTAAAAAAGAAGAAAGCGGATCTCTAGACCCGCTCTAAATCATTGATTATAAATTTGTTTAGAGACTTATTGGTGCCGAAGAAGGGACTCGAACCCCCACACCCTTGCGAGTACGTGGACCTGAACCACGCGCGTCTGCCAATTCCGCCACTTCGGCACGGGACACGGGCCAGGCACGATTGGCCCGACCGGCAGCATCTCTGAGTCTCGCAAAACCGGCTTGCCGTGTCAAATTTCCGGGGCCCCGTTCCGAGCCCGCTGTTATCGACCCGCACCGTCGGGCGTTTTGACTCCACGACGCAACATTTCCACGGCCTTCGCGAGCCGGTTGGCGCGTGTCTCGTCGCGTTTGGCCCCGGCGATCCAGCGGCAATATTCCCGCTTATGGGTATAGCTCAATTTCTCAAACACGGGCAGCAGCTTCTCTTTCTTCAGAAGCTTCTGGAACTCCGGCGGGACGTCGACGGTGCGCTCCGTCTCGTCCTTTTCGATCGTGACTTCGACCGTGTCCCCGGGACCTTTGCCGATCTGCTCTCGGATATTCTTCAATATGCCCAGCATGTGCTGAGGAGCGCCATACTTGACCAACGAACCCGAGTAGGGCACCCCGTCGAACTTGGCCTTTACCGGTACGCGTCCTTTGGTCCCGAATTCCTCTTCCACGTCATAGGGAAAGTACACACACGCCCCGCCGAGCGATGCGCCTTCAATCCTGGCTTTGAATTTGTAGGTTTTCATGGGAAGTTTCGTAGCTCCTCAGAGCCCATCGCGACAGCATCCTCACTTTCCCACGCGCGAAGCGAGAGCGCAATCATTTCCTTTCGCCGCACGTGAAACCCGAAAACAAGCGATGCCTCCCGTCCGGATGAGCGAGCGGGAAGCATCGGCGCAAATGAATTGAGGCGGTCTGTTACACCAACTTGGCGTCGAGCGTAATGTCGGTGTTGTTGGCAAACAGCTTCGAAATCGGGCATCCCGCCTTGGCGTCCGCGGCCGCCTTGTCGAAGGCCTCCTTGGTGGCGCCGGGAACGCTGGCCGTCGAGGTCAGAGCGATCTTGGTGATCGCAAAACCGCCGTCGGTCTTGGCCAGGGTCACGGCCGCGTGGGTCTCGATCTTTTCCGGGGTCAGGCCGGCGCCGCCCAACTGTGCGCCGAGCGCCATCGAGAAGCAGCTCGCGTGGGCCGCCGCAATCAGTTCCTCCGGCGTGGTGCCTGAGGTCGCGCCTTCAAACCGTGTGGCAAACGAATAATTGGCGTTGTTCAAAACGCCCGTTGCCGTAGAAATCGTGCCCTTGCCTTCCTTGAGTGAACCAGTCCAAACCGCACTTGCCTTGCTTGCCATTCAATTCCTCCTTCGGGGGTTCGTAGATCGTGTGTTGGTCCAGCGGCGTGTCGCACCGTCTCCTTGGGGAAGTGGATCGGGCGGCGCAAAGATTCAAGCCACCGGGTTGATGCTTCAGGAACCTGCCGGGCCGCCGTCAATCAGGCGAACCCTCTCTTCCATGCTAATCTCTCAACCATGCTGCCCGAGCGTCCCCGCACCCTCGACCCGGATTTCGCCCTCGACTTTGAGCCTCGCCGGCGGGCAGGCGTCCCGCAAAGTGGTTCGCATCCCCCATCGATTACCGCGGCTCCGGTTGATCACCATTGCCAGATCTGCCCCACCTGCAGCCATCGTCTCGCCGGCCACCATTGCAAGCTGGTGTGCACCCAATGCGGTTATTACATGAGTTGCGCGGACTACTATTAGCGAGGTCGTGTCTCCCTAGATATTGCTCATCCCGCCATCGATCAATAGCTCGCTGCCGACCGTAAAGGCCGATTCATCCGACGCGAAGAACACCACCGCGCTGGCAATCTCGCTTGGAGTGCCGAACCGCTTCACCGGCACCTGACCCTGGATCGCCGACGCCACCTGCTTCAACTCGGCATCGGAAAAACCCAGCTTGCCGTACAGCGGCGTAGAAATGGGCCCCGGGCTGATTGCGTTCACGCGAATGCCGTGGCCAATCAATTCGCCGGAGAGCGTTCGAACCAGCGAAACAAGTGCCGCTTTCGTAGCCGCATACACGCTGGTATTGGGCATCCCGATATGGGCGTTCACTGAGCCGTTCAGCACGATCGAAGCCGGGTTTGCAAACACCGGCAGCAGCGCCCGGATCAGAAAATACGGTCCCTTCAGGTTGATCGCAATCGAGCGATCGAACCCCGCCTCGTCCATCTGCTCCATGGGCCGCATGTCGACGATTCCGGCGTTGACGAAGAGCACATCCAGACCGCCGAACGCCTGCCGTACTTTCTCCGCCAGTTCCGGCTGCGCACCGGAATCGGCAGCATTCGAAGCCACAGCGAAGACGTCGGGACCAAGCTCAGAGCGCGCAGCTTCGAGGTTCGCCGGATTGTTGCCGGTAATCATGAGCCTCGCTCCTTCGCGCAAGAAATGGCGCGCGGTCTCGAGGCCGATGCCGGTAGTCCCGCCGGTGATGAGCGCACGCTTGCCTGCCAGTCGATTCATCGATTCCTCCATTCTGATTATCGGTTCTGAAGTGCCGGCACCACGACGATCGTTTTGCCGTAGCCGCACCGCGATTCGACCTTGCGGGAGTAGGCTGCCGCTGCTTCGGATAGCGGCACCTCTGCGTCGACAAAAACGCGCAGCTTCCCCTGATCCAGCAGTTTTCCAATCTCCGCGAGTTGTTGTTGGTTGGGCTCGACGATGAAGAATGCATCCTTGACGCGCGGATCCTCGGCGGCCTCACTGTTGGAGGCGATCGTCACCATGCGGCCGCCTGGCTTGAGCACACGCCACGAGCGCCGCAGGGTGTCTCCGCCCACGCAGTCGAATACTACATCGAGGTCCCGGACCTGCTCCTCGAATCTTTCGGCAGAATAGTCGATGGCATGTTCGGCTCCCAGGCCGAGAACGAACTCCTTGTTCTGCGCCGAAGCGGTAGTGATCACGTGCGCTCCGCGCAGCCGCGCCATCTGAATCACAAACACGCCCACCGCGCCGGCGCCTCCGTGCACCAGGATTCGCTGGCCCGCCTGGAGCTGCGCACGCTCGAGGCCCTGCCAGGCGGTGAGCGCGCCCATGGGAACCGCCGCGGCTTCGGCATGGGTGAGACTCGCCGGCTTGGGCGAGATGCCCGACGCATCCGCGACGCAGTACTCCGCCGTCGCTCCGTCCGCGAACCAGTCGTTCATACCGAAGACTTCGTCGCCGACGGAGAATCCCTTCACGTCCGCGCCGACCGCGGCAACCACGCCTGAGAACTCATGCCCGGGTATGGCACCGCTGCGTTCGCTGCCGTCCTTGTTGTGCGAGGTGGGATACCACAGTAGTTCGGTGGGAGTGACTCCGGCGGCATAAACCTGAACCAGCACTTCAGTCGCCCCCGGAATTGGTTCGGGCGCATCTGTTTCCAAAAGTACCGGCGCGGTTTGCGATGCGGTCAGTTGAACTGCTCTCATGAGTTCGTCAAAACCAACAGTTACAGAGATGTGCCTGCATCGCGAAAAGTCGCAGCGAACGCGCGATTGAAGCTGCTCTACTTTGCTTCGTTCTTCTTTCGCGCCGCTTCGAATTCGTCGCCCGCGTTCCATTCGACTGGCCTGGGCTGTTCGCTTGCCAGCCAGCCAAGTACAAACCCGAATCGCGCCAGCTTGGCGTTGCCGCGAAAATCCCAGTCGGCCCGGTACTCATCGGAGGGCTGGTGATAATGGTGCGCTACATAGTCCTCGTATTGATCGTGGCCCCAGGCGACGTCGTGACCCTCGAAGAGATTGCCCTGGTCCACCGAGAACGCCGGAATGCCCACCCGCGCCAGCGAAAAATGATCGCTGCGATAGTAATGGCCCGCGCCCGGGCTGGGATCGGGCAGCAGCTTAAGGTCAAAGTCCTGGGCCACCGTCTGCACCGTGGGCCAGAAGTCGATGCGCTCTGCGCCGCCCAGGTTCGCAGATCGGGGTATCCCCACCGGCAGCACCATGTCGTAGTTCAGATCGAGCGTGATCTGCCCCGCGGGCACCGGCGGATGCATCCCCAGGTATTGCGAGCCCAGCAAACCCTGCTCCTCCGCCGTGACGGATGCGAAATAAACGTCATGGGGCGGCCTCTCGCTCGACTGCGCAAAGGCCCGCGCCATCTCCAGCAAAATGCCGCAGCCGGTGCCATTGTCGGCCGCGCCGTTATAGATGTTGTCGCCTTTGGCGTCGGGATCGATGCCCAGATGGTCGTAGTGCGCGGTGTACAGCACCACATTGCTGCCGGTCGCGACTCCAGCCACCTTTCCCACCACGTTGGTTGAGTCGTAGTGCCGCACGCGACTCTCCACACGGCCTTTCAATCGCACCGAAAGCTCGACCGCTTTGAATCCCGGCTTACCCGCCTTCTCAATTGCCGCATCGACATCCCCAACTCCCGCGGCCGTCAGCAGTTTCTGCGCCACATCGTGCTGAATCCACGCCGCCGCGCGCAGCGTCGCATCGGGATCGCCCTGAAGATAGCTCTTTTCGATGGCTTGCGAATTCCGCACCACCTCCCAGCCATAACTGGCCAAGTCGGTGCGATGAATAATCAGCACCCCCACCGCGCCGCGCCGCGCTGCTTCTTCATACTTGTAGGTCCAGCGTCCGTAGTAGGTCAGCGCCTTGCCCTTGAAAAAATTCACGTCCTCCGACGGCGGCTCATTCACGATGACAAGCGCCACTTTACCCTTCAGGTCCACGCCCGCATAGTCGTCCCAATGGTATTCGGGCGCATGAATGCCATACCCCACAAAAACAATGGGCGCATCGATATCGGCGGCCGCTTGTCCGGTCTGGTCCTTGGCGACAATTTCTGTCCCATACGCCAGCTCCACGGGCGACCCGCTTGTCGGTACAAATGCGAAGTTTGTCTTGTCCTCGATGGTGTGCACGGCGTAGAGCGGCACGCGCTGAAAGTAGGTATTATCATCGCCGGCAGGCTGCACGCCATCGAGCGCAAACTGGGTGGCGATATACTCGGCGGCCAGCTTGTCGCCGCGCGTCCCTGGTCCGCGCCCCTCCAGCAGATCCAGCGACAGAAATCGCACGTGGGCGCGAATCTTTTCTGGATCAATCGACATGGCTGCACGATGGGCTGCCGGCGGCACTCCCGGAATGTCAGGAATATTCTTTTCACTGCCCGGCTGGGCGAAGGCACTGCATGCACTGAGAATCATGCCCGCTACGATCAACGATGTGTACTTACGGATCATTCAATCTCCATCAAACGACACAAACCCTTCACGAAGGGTCAATCGGGAATTCGTCGCGAATAGGATGATTCTATCCCGCAGACTCACCTCCCGTGCTCGCGAGAACGCCGGCTTCGAAAGCCTCGGAATCGGAATTGCTCGCGGGCAGGAGATGTGCGCGACCCAGCACTTTCCGCGCCAGCCCCGTCAATGCCATCGTCCCGGCCTCCCGCAGCGAAACCCAGCGCCGCTCTCCGCCGGCAACGGTTTGCGCCGTCACGTCTTCTTCCCGGAGATCGCAAATGCGCACAATGTAATTCACCTGCATGATGGCGTGGCGAACCGTCATCCGCACGTCGTCTGCCTCGCCGGCACCATCGCGCAGGGCCGGCAACTCCCAGAGACCGGGCATGACGCTCGCAGCGGCCGGCCGCTGCTCGAGCAAGACCTTGTGATCGCCGCCGCTCACGGCTCGCGGTGTCAGCACGCACAGGGCATGCGCCACCTCGCGGGTCGCAATTCGCGGCCGCGGTGCCGTCTTGTGCTCGCCGCGCGTCTTGCAGTTCGCCGACATCGGGCACACCAGGCACTGCGGACTGCGCGGTAGGCACACCGTCGCGCCCAGTTCCATCACCGCCTGGTTGAAATCTCCCGGCCGCTCCGGATCCAGCAGGCGCGCGGCCATCACCTCGATGCGGTTTCGGAGGTCCGTGCTGCCTTTGCCGCCGCTTGCGTCCCATCCCGCCAACCGGCACAATACGCGCTTCACATTGCCGTCCACGACCGCTACCGGTTCGCCGTGGGCGATGCTCGCAATCGCCGCCGACGTGTAGCCGCCAATGCCGGGAAGCATACGCAACTCCGCCGCCGTCTCCGGCATAACGCCGCCGCGGTCCACAACGATCACCTGCGCTGCCTTGTGCAACATGCGGGCCCGCCGGTAATAGCCCAGCCCGCTCCACAGCGCCAGAACGTCCTGTTCCGAAGCGCGGGCCAGGGCGGCAACGGTGGGAAACCGCGCCATAAAAGCCTGGTATCGCTCCACAACCGCGGCTACCCGCGTCTGCTGCAGCATGATCTCCGAGACCCAGATCGCGTATGGATCGCGGCTCCGGCGCCACGGCAAATCGCGCCGGGCGCCTTCGTACCACCCAAGTAACGCTTTCCGCATCCAGGTAACTTGGCCTGCATTGGCTCGAATCTTGGCCATGCGCCAAGATTACGGCATCGGCCGCGGTACGGCAGGGTGCACAGCTGGCCTTCCGGTCCTGCAAGGCCATTCTTGCCGGAAAAGTACAACTTTTGGGGGAAAGACCGGCAACTTCTGTTTCATTCCCAAAGTTCAGACCGATGGTAACCTTCAGGAAATATCCGATTTCGAACTTGAATTCAAAGCTGCAACGTGTTCGCCGGCCATTCAGTTGCTCGCGACGGGCCGGAGTTCCATATCAATGGTTAAAGTCCAGCAAGGCACGGTCGATTATCTAAGGAAGGGATCCAATCGTGAAATTTAGAAAATCCTTGATCGTCGTAGCTTTGCTTCTTCCCTCTTCCACTTTTTTCGCGCAATCTTCAAGCTCACTGGTGAGCTACCTTGATCCCGAAGCCATGCCAGGCGCGGGTCACGAGGCTGTAGCTCCCGAACAAGCTCCCGCGCCTGCCATCACTTCCTTGCCTCCGCGGCCATTTTCGAGGGTGGCCTTCGGAGTAGGATTTTCACCCCTGGGGGTGCAGATGGCTTTAACCACCAACCTCAACCAGCATTTCAATTTACGCAGCACGGGCAATCTCTTCAGCTACTCCAGCAGCTTCACCTCCAATGGAATTCCTGCCAGTGCCAGGCTCAATCTGAAGTCCGCCGGAACTGCCGTGGACATCTATCCGTTTCACAAAGGGTTCCGGATCAGTCCCGGATTGCTGTTCTACAACGCCAACCAGGCCACCGCCGACGCCAGCGTTCCCGGCGGCACAAGTTTCACCCTCAATAACCAGACGTATTATTCCGCCCACGCGAACCCAGCTACCGGAGCCAGGCCTGTCGATGGCACCGGGCAGATGCGCCTCAACACCACCAACCCCGCTCTCACCATTACCACCGGCTGGGGCAACACCCTGCCGCGCAACGGCCACTGGTCCTTCCCGTTTGAAGTCGGGTTTGCCTTCACCGGCGCACCGTCGGTGAAGGTAAACCTGAACGGCTGGGCCTGCTACGATAACGCGCAAACTCTTTGCACCGACATCAACAGCAAAACCGACCCCATAGCGCTCGAAATCCAGAGCAACCTCCAAATCCAGGTAGCCAAGTGGACGCACGATGTAGAACCGCTGAAAACCTACCCCATCGCTTCATTCTGCGTAGCTTATAGCTTTGGGTTAGCCAAAGCGGCTAGACGATAGACTTCGGAAACCATAGAAATCGGGCCAATATATACTAAGGCTGGCGCATTCGCATGAAGGCCGCTTCTCAGTTTCGAGTCGCGGCCTTTGTGCTTGCGGATTTTGGCATACAGCCGGTGAACACTCGCCGCAGGCGAACTTCCCTGGATCTAAATCTATTTCTACCGTGAAACAAGCTTGAGACTACGGCACTGAGAGGGCCTCGCTCGCAAGGTCCCACTCCTATTTCCCGCTGCCGCCCCTGCATTTGCATACCAATCCGACAGGACCCCTCAATGGGGCATGGCATGGGCGTCTTCCAGGAGACCTCTCTTATGAAGCGCGTATTCTCTCTGGTCCTACTCTTGTCTCTGGTCCGCGGGGTTGCAGCCCAGGCCCAGACAATCGGCACTGACCCGTTCCTTCAAACCTCCACGGCATTTGCAGGGTCCGAACCCATGGGCGGTGCTGGAGGAGGCGGCGGGCAGACTGAACCGGCGGCCTACAGCGGAGGGCTCTTCTCACGCCTGACATTCGGCGGAACGGTTTCTTCGCTCGGAGTCGGCATGCAGGCCGGCACGAGTTTGGGCCCGCATTTCGATGCTCGGGGCTTTGGAAATTACCTGAACCTGAATCACAGCTGGATCGATAACGGATTCGACCTGAAACTGAACATCGAATACCCCAACGCCGGGGTGAAGCTCGACATCTACCCGCTGCACCGGTTTCCTCTGCGCATCACTCCCGGTTATCTGTTTTTTAATCAGAATCGAATACGGGTCGATTACCGCGCCCAGCCGGGAACCACATTCACTCTCAACCACATCGATTGGCGATCCGACGACGCCGACCCTGTCCACGGCACCGGTTTCGTGCCGTTGAGTGGAACCGGTTTCATGATCATGGCCGGCCCCGGTCGGATCGTCGCACGTTCCGGGAGGCACCTGACATTTCCTATGGAGGGGGGCGTTGTTTTTCTTCACACGCCGGTGATCACGTTCAACATGCTGGGCCAGATATGCGCCTCAAACCAGACCCGCTGCCAGCCAGCCTCCACCTTCCCGACGTTCGCGGCCAACCTTGTGAAACAGGTCGCCTCGTGGAACCGGAAAGCGGCCGTGTATCAGACCTACCCCATTTTTGAAGCGGGCGTCGCCTACACGTTCAGTTGGCGGCGAAGGCAAGTCAAATAGGCGCGATCTACCCCAGCAAATCCGCCGCAATCCCCGCAGCCGCCTGCAGCGCCGCATCGATCTGGGCCGGGTCTTTGCCGCCGGCCTCGGCGATCTCCGGCTTGCCGCCGCCCGATCCGCCCACCAGTCTTCGCCACCGCACCCACCAGTTTCCCGGCCTGGATGCGCTTCGTCAGCCCCGGCGTCACTCCGGCAATGATCGCAACTTTCCCTTCCGGTTGCGCCGACGCCAGCACCACCACGCCTTCGCCCACTTTCTGCTTCAGGTTGTCGACCAGCGTGCGCAACTGCCCGCGCTCCAGGTTGTCGGCGCGGTGCACCAGCACTTTGACTCCCTTGACTTCGGTGGCGCGCGCAACCGCCTCGTCCAGCCCGCCCGCGGCCGACTTCATGCGCATCTCTTCCACCTCCCGCCGCAGCCGTTTGAGCTCGTCTTCCTGCGCAGTCAGCCTGGCACGCAAGTCCTTCTGAAAGGCTGGCCCCCGCCGGAGGAGGCGCAACCTGCGAAGCGAACTGCGCCAGCTCGAAATCGCGCCGGAACGTATCGAGCGATCCCAGCCCGCTGATCGCCTCGACTCTTCGCACGCCCGACGAGACAGAACTCTCGCCGGTGAGCTTCAGCAGTCCGATCTCGCCCGTTGCCGCCGTATGCGTGCCTCCGCATAACTCCGTCGAGAAGCCGTCCGACAGCTTCACCACGCGGACCTTGTCGCCGTACTTTTCGCCGAACAGCGCCATGGCGTGATACTCGTTGACCGCCACATCGATGGGCACATCCTCGAGCGTCTCCACCCTGGCGTTGGCCAGCACTTCGCGGTTTACGATGTCTCTCGATTTCCTGAAGTTCCTCATCGGCCACCTGGGCAAAATGCGAGAAGTCAAAACGCAGCCGCGTCGGATCCACAAGCGACCCCGCCTGCTTCACATGCGTGCCCAGCACCTGTCGCAGCGCCGCGTGCAGCAGGTGCGTCCCCGTGTGGTTGCGCCGGATGGCGTCGCGGCGCTCGCCGTCGACCACCGTCCTGACCAAATCGCCGACCGCGAGGTCCTGCTTGAGCAGCGCCTTGTGCGCGCGTACGCCCTGCACCGGCAGCACGCAGCCGACGATCTCCGCAACAGTAGTGTTCCCATCCAAAGGCAAGAAAAAACCCGTATCCCCGACCTGGCCGCCGGAGTCTCCATAAAAGCTGGTGTGATCGAGCACGACGTCGACCTGATCGCCTGCCTTGGCCGCCGGAACGCCTATCCCGTCCTTCACGATGGCGAGCACTTCGCAGTTGTTCGCGGTGAGGCTCCGGTAGCCTTCAAAAGCCGTCTTGGGCAGATCGCGATATGCAGGGCTGGCCGATTTCTGGTTCCCGCCTTTCCACGAAGCGCGGGCACGGGTCTGTTCTTCCGCGCGGGCGTGCTCGAAGCCCTCGAGGTCGAACGCCACGTGCGCATCGCGCGCCGCATCCATCATGAAATCCAGCGGCAGCCCAAAGGTCTCGTAAAGATGAAAGGCCTTGGCCCCGGTGAAATCGCTCTTCAACTCCTCATCAAGCCGGGTGAGGCCGATCTTCAACACGCGATCGAACTGGCGCTCTTCGGCTTCAATCACCCTGGCGACGCGGTCGGCCGAATCGTTGAGCTCCGGGTATGCCCCCTGCATGAGATCCCGCACCGCGTACACCATCTCGAATAGGAACGGCCTTTCCTGCCCAAGCAGCCGCCCATGCCGAATCCCGCGCCGCAAAATTTTCCGCAGGACATACCCGCGTCCCTCATTCGAAGGCAGCACGCCATCGTTGATCAGAAACGTCGCTGCCCGCGCGTGATCGGCGATGATTCGTAGGCTCGCGTTTGCGACAAGCTTTTCTAACTCCGCGGACTCAGCTAGCCCAGCTAACTCCGCAGCCCTCTGAATCAACGGCGTAAACAAATCCGTCTCGAAATTCGACAGCTTTCCCTGCATCACTGCCGCCACTCGCTCCAACCCCATCCCCGTATCGATCGACGGCTTGGGCAGCGGCGTCAGCTTGTACCCGGTGGTCTTCCCCAGTGCATCCAACACGGCCGAGCGGTCAAACTGCATGAACACCAGGTTCCAGATCTCCACATACCGGGCGTCATCCTCACCAAACGGCTTATCCACCCCCGGAATCTCCGCCGCCTCCAGCCCCATGTCGTAGAAGATCTCCGAACACGGCCCGCAAGGCCCCGTCTCGCCCATCTGCCAGAAGTTGTCCTTCACGCCGTAGGCGCGGATGCGATCCTTCGGAACCCCTACTTCAAGCCAATAGCCCTCGGCCTCGTCGTCGCGCGGCACCCCGTCTGCGCCCTCGAAAATCGTCACGTACAGCCGGTCTTTGGGAATCCCCATCCACTCTTCGCTGGTCACCAGCTCCCACGCAAACCGAACCGCATCCCGCTTGAAGTAGTCGCCGAAGCTGAAGTTGCCCAGCATCTCGAAAAACGTGTGGTGCCGCCGCGTAAATCCGACGTTTTCGAGGTCATTGTGCTTGCCTCCCGCGCGCACGCATTTCTGCGACGTCGTCGCTCGCGAGTAGTCGCGCCGTTCCGCTCCCAGAAAAACATCCTTGAACTGGTTCATCCCCGCGTTGGTAAACAGCAGGGTCGGGTCGTTGGCAGGCACCAGCGATGACGAGTGCACACGACGGTGCCCCTTCGTCTCAAAAAAGTGCAGAAACAGCTCGCGTATTTCGTTCCCCGTGCGAAATTGCATGTCAATTTCAGTGTAATCGGCCCCGCCACGGCGCAGTGCCTTCGCGGTCCCATCTCCCGACGCTGCGGCGGCCGCCCACGTAACAGAGATTTCATTGCAACCCGCGATCCAGTCCCGCATCTCAACAACGAAAGCAAAGGAGATTCTCGTGGATCGATTTGCATTGCTGGCCTCACTCCGCGCCAAGCCGGGAAAAGAACAAGAACTAGCGGCGTTCCTCAAATCGGCTCAAGCCCTGGCGATCGCCGAGCCTGCCACCACGTCCTGGTACGCAATCAAACTGGGTCCTGACCGGTTCGGCATCTTCGACACTTTTCCCGATGAAGCCGGCCGCGACGCCCACCTCAACGGCCCAATCGCCAAGGCGCTGATGGCCAGGGCCGGTGAACTTCTCGCCGAAGCACCGCAGATCGATAAGGTCGATATCCTTGCCGCCAAAGCCCCGGGTGCTTAGAAAACTTCGAATTGCTGTTCTCATTAGGCTGGGTGCCCCAGGTCTCGCTTTTGAGACCTGGGAAGGGGCGGCTGCCGTCAAACAAATCCATGGCTCTGCGCTGCTGCTTTCCCCTTCTGCTCGCTCTGTTCCCCGTTTGTCCAGCGCTCGCGCAGGATGGTCCGCCCGGTCCCTCACACATCGAAATCGCCTCGTCCCACGAGCTCAGGTTCGGCTCCAACGTTCTCCAGGTAGATTTCGCCGCCGGCGATCTCGATCTTCCCACCGACACAATCATGGCGCACGTCCAGGCCGCCGTCTCGGCAGTCGCCACCTACTATGGCGGGTTTCCCGTCCGCCGTGCACGCTTGTTGCTGGTTCCCGTGGCCGGCCGGAGCGGCATTCTGCAGGGAACCACCTGGCCCGGCATGAACGGCTTTCAGGGATTCACGCGCGTTCGCATCGGCCAGCACACCACAACGTCGGAACTGGCCGAAGATTGGACGACCACCCATGAGTTGGTGCACATGGCTTTCCCCACCCTGCCAGACGACCAGCACTGGATGGAAGAAGGCCTGGCCACCTACGTCGAGCCCATAGCGCGCGTGCAGACCGGAGAACTTGAGGCGCGCCAGGTGTGGCGGGACATGGTGTACGGCATGCGCAAGGGCGAGCCGGCAGATGGCGATTCAGGAATGGATCGGACGCATACCTGGGGTCGCACCTACTGGGGTGGCGCCCTCTTCTGCCTGGTGGCCGACGTCACCATCCGCCGCGAAACCCAGAATCACAAGGGCCTCCAGGACGCTCTTCGCGCCATCGTCGCCCAGGGCGGCACCATCGATCACGAATGGTCATTGAATCAGGCGCTCGCCATCGGCGACCGCGCCACCGGCACCCACGTCCTTACCCGGTTGTACTCTGAATGGAAAGACAAAGCAGTGCCGGTGGATCTGCCCAAGCTGTGGGAGGATCTGGGGATCCATTGGAAAGCCGGCGGCCCGATCGAGTTCGTCTCTTCCGCGCCCCTCGCCCAAATCCGGGAAGCGATCGCGAGTCCCGTGGCCCATCCCTTGAAGCCCGACCCAATCCGCTGACCGCCTTTCGTTACCCCGTCGGAGCCAAAACCGCTGGGTGCCCCATTCTTGGCGCGTATTTGTTTTTGCGCCAAGGGTGGGATAGCACGAGCCTCGACCTCTATCCGGTTCTGTAAACCTGGCCGAATTACTAGTCTTCGTGGATATCCTCGCCCAGATTTTCCAGCGCACTCAGCGCCTCATCCGGCACATCCCACTTGCGCAGGATTTTGTAGATCACGCCCGTCGAGAACCCCGCCGCCACCAGCCGCCGCATCACCCGGGCAGTCTCCTTCTCATTCTCCGGCTTGCGAATCCGTTTCTTCTCGAGGTGCTTGCGCGCCAATGCTTCTTCGTCGGTGCCGCTGTAACGCGCTTCGACAGCCTCGCTCACGATCGAGGCAGCTACGCCCTTCTGCGCCAGCTTCTGCCGCACGTTCCGCTGGCCCAGCTTTTCGTTCTCCAGCCGCAGCCGCGCATACGTCTCGGCAAACGCTGCATCGTCCAGGTAGCCGTACTCCTTGAGGCGTGCCACAACCGCGTTGACTACAGCCTCCCCGCATTCCCCGGGCTCAACGCGCGTCCGCATCAGCCGCCGCAACTCGGCCTCGGTGCGCATGACGCGCCCCAGCGCCTTCACGGCGTAGTCGTATAGGCCGCCCTCATTGAGGAAAGTTCTTGGCTTGCCGGATTTGGATTGGAAGGGCAGCTTCCAGCCTCCAGGCCTTTAGTTTTTCTAGTCCCTAGTCCCTAGTCCCTTGGCTTTGTCCACTCATCCACCCAGTCATTCACCGTCTTGTACCAGAGCTGCGAATTCTGCGGCTTCAGCACCCAGTGGCCCTCATCGGGAAAGTAGAGCATCTTCGACGGAACTCCCATCCGCTGCAGCGTATCGAAGAGCTGATAGCCCTCACTGACGTCCAGCCGGAAATCGAGCTGGCTGTGAATCACCAGCGTCGGCGTCTTGAAGTTCTTCGCAGACATCATGGGCGCCCACTTGCGATAGGGATTCTCGGCGTCCGGTTTGCCATAGTAATCCCACGGCTTGCCCTTGAACTCCCACTCGTTGAACCACAGTTCTTCGGTGGTGCCATACGCCGACTCGGGATCGAACATGCCGTCGTGCGAGACGATGCACTTGAATCGGTCGGTGTGGCCGAGTACCCAGTTGGCCATGTAGCCGCCGTAGCTCGCGCCGAGCGCGCATTCGCGCGTCTTGTCGATGAAGGAATAGTGCTGTTCGGCGTAATCGAGCCCCGTCATCAGGTCGGTAAACGGCTTGCCGCCCCAGTCCCCGTTCACGCCGTCGACAAAGTCCTGCCCGTAGCCCGTCGATCCACGCGGATTGATCATCACCACCACGTAGCCATTGGCCGCAAACAACTCCGCATTCCAGCGATACGACCACGAGTCGCCCCACGCCCCCTGCGGCCCGCCGTGGATCAGGAACTTCAGCGGATACCTCTTCGCCGCATCAAATCCCGGCGGCCGAATGAGAAATCCTTGCACCTTCGCGCCATCCTTGGCCGTGAACCAGAAGGATTCCATTTTGGGCAGGTCGAGTCGCGATAGCAGGGCGTCGTTGAGACGAGTGATGTTCCGGAGTTTATCGCTGGGCAGAACATCAGATGCCATTGTGACTGCGACCACTTCGCCCGGTTGGAGAATGCTCATGCGGCCCGCAATAACTGTATATCCGTCAATGAGAGGATGGAGATCACCAAACTCGCGATCGCCGGCAACATACGCGGGATGGCCATCGATCGTCGCGACCATGATCGGCGATTCACCCTCTTTGCCGGTTGTGTAGTAGATCATCTTTGAATTCGGTGCCCAGGCTATTTCGTTAACCCAATCATCGAAGTTGGGAGTCAGATTCTTGATCGTCTTCACTGCTCGGTCGTACAGCATCAGCCGGAACTTGTCGCTCTCATAGCCGGCGCGTGCTTGCGACCGCCAAGCCAGCCACTTCCCATCCGGCGAGTAAGCCGGATTGAAATCCCCACCCGGCGACGTCGATATTTTCACTGGTTTTGGATTAGCCTCAGTCAGATCCAAAGTAAAGATATCCGCATTGGTCGAAATCGCCGGCTCCGGATCGAGATTCTCCGTAAACGCCAGTTCCTTCGAGTCGGGTGAAATGTCGAAGCCACCGCCGCCCTCGAGCGAAAAAGGCGGCACATCGTGCGTGTCGTTCGGATTCAGGTCGCGCATCGCGCCCGAGTCCAGAGAAACCAGGAACAGGTGAGACCTTTTGTCCCCCGTGAAGTGATTCCAGTGCCGATAGAGCAAGTGAGTGAAGATCTGCGCCTTCACCTTGCTGGCAGCTGCAGAGGCGTCGCGATCTCTATTACACTTGTCGCCCGTGGTCTGATCTGCTGTCGTAATCGCCGCGCAGTCGGGATACACCCCCGACGTAAATACGATCGCCTTCCCATCCGGCGACCACTTCGCGTTATCTGCTTCGGTCGCAATCGACGTCAGCATCTTCGCATTGCTGGTCGCGCCCGTCGCGTCGTCAAAGTCCGCCAGCCAGACTTGTTGCCCACCATCTCGACCAGAGAGAAAGAGCACGGAGTGCCCATCCGGCGCAAACTCCGGCCCGCCGTCGCCCGGCTGCGCAACAGCGATCTTGATCGGCTCGCCGCCAGCAATGGCCTGCAGCCAAAGCTCCGGCGTCTTGGTGTTCTTTGCGAGATCAACGGTCGTTACGGAGTATGCCAGCCACTTCCCATCCGGCGAAACGGCCGTCTCCCCCAGCCGCTTCATCTGCATCATGTCTTCGAATGTCATGGGCCGCTTCGTCGATCCCGCCTGCGCGAAAGCAGCCGTAGCGGCTGTGCAAATTCCCACCAGAACCAATAAAAAAACACGACGATGCTTATGCATGGAATTCCCCATACGCGTGGAGCACCAATTCAACTCTGCGCGAAGGGAAAGTTTACACCTGATAGGGCCAAGGTTCGCGTGTCAGGTATCGCCTGCACCCTTCTTACGCAGACGAGCAGTCGCCATGAAGGCACCCTGCTCGAACCGCAGATCCTTCGAATGCGCCGGTCGCGCCGGGGTGCGACCGGCTTGCTCAGGATGACAAACTCACCGGATGCCGACCACTTATCACTGACCACTGGTCACTGACCACTACGCTGCTACTTGTTGTACTCATCCCGTAGCCGCGTCTGCCGGCTCACCATCGGCACCGCCACGCCCTCGATGTAGACCTGTTTCACATCCGTCCGCACATCGAGCGGATCGCCGTTGGCCACCACGACGTTGGCCATCTTGCCCACATCGAGCGATCCCAACTTGTCGCCAAACCCGAACATCTCAGCGACATTCAGCGTGATGGCTTTGAGGGCGTCGTCATAGGGCAGCCCGTAGGCCACCGCGAACCCTGCGGCGTAGGGTAGGTTGCGCGCCGAGTGGCTGCTCACCGGCCCGCCCGCGTCAGCCGACGAGATGGCGATCTTCACCCCGCGCCTGGCCAGTTCTGCCGGCAGCGTGTACACCGCGTCGAAGCGCTGGTCCGCCCGCGGAAAATCATAGATCGAGCCCACGATCACCGGCACGTTGTATGCCGCGATCTTGTCCAGGATCTCCTGGCTTTGGGTCACGTGGTTGAGGATCACCTTGAGGTGAAACTCCTGCGCCAGGCCCATGATGGTCTCGACGTCGTAGCCCTCGTAGACGCCGATCACCACCGGCCGTTCTCCCTTGAGATACGGGATCAGCGCTTCCAGCTTCAGGTCGCGCTTGGGCTTCTCTCCCTTTTTCACAGCGGCATCCTGCTTGGACACATAGTCCTGCACGTCGAGAAATGTTTGCCGCAGTTGCGTGATCAATCCCATCCGCGTCGAAGGATATTCCCGGCTTATGCCTCCGCCGCCGCCTCGCCCGCCCCGCCGGCGCTGCTCCGCGCCGTAGTTCATGGCCAGCGCCACGTCGCGTCCCAGGATCATCCGATCGCGATCGGCGCCGTAAAGCTGAATGAAAATGTCCTGGCCGGAGATTGTGTCGTCCGTCGCCGGTGCCACGACTGCGTTCGTGATGCCGTTCAAACGCGCCACCGGAATCAACTCTGTCTCGGAGTGAAAGGCATCGTAGACGTGCATGTGAGGCATGATTTCGTCGGAGCGCTCGATGAGGTCATTCGACATCTGGTCCGCGCTCACTTCCGTCAATCCGAAGTTCGACTCCGGATCGATCAGTCCCGGATACACCGTCATCCCCTTCGCATCCACGATCTCGGCGCCCGGCGGCACTTTCACTTTGCCACTCTCGCCCACCGCGGCGATCTTGCCGTCGGCCATCACCAGCACGCCCTTGTCAATGGTTCCATGGCTGACCGTCAGAAGCTTTCCACCGGTTATGGCAATCACCTTGGGCGACGGTGTCTGCGCGGCGACAGCGGCCAACGTTGAGGCTGCCAAGACACTTCTCCAAAACCAAGAAAAAGTCATTGGCCGTCCTCCTCATCCTCGCCGCCGAATCCGCCACTGTCGTGCATTACGCCATTGAAATGCGTAGTGCCAAGGCCGGGAAGAGAAGCGTCAAAGAACAGGTCGCCGTCGATGTATACCTTCTGTGCCCGCGCATAAGTCGAGAGCGGATCGTGATTCCACAACACCAGGTCCGCATCCTTGCCCACATCGATCGAGCCGGTGCGATCGTCCACGCCGATGATCCATGCCGGGTTCAGCGTCACCATGCGGATTGCCTCATCCTCGGTGGCGCCGCCATAGTGGACCATCTTGCCCGCCTCCTGGTTCAGCCGCCGGATATGGTCGTCCGAATCGCTCTTCAGCGCCACCCGCACGCCTTTGCGCATCGACATCACCGCGTTCCACGGAATGGCGTCCCACGCCTCGTCCTTGAATCCCCACCAGTCGCTGAAGGTGGCAATCGCGGTCTGGTCCGCGGCGATCTTGTCCGCCACCTTGTACATCTCCAGCGCATGATGAAAGGCGCGAATCTTGTACCCGTACTCCTTGGCAATGGCTTCCTCGGTCAGAAACTCATCGGCGCGGTAGCAGTGAATCTGCACGTAGAGCTTGCCCCGCAGCACGTCCGCTAGCGCCTCCAATTTCAAATCGCGCTTGGGCGCGACCGCATCCTTGTCGTTCTTTGCCGCCTTCGCGTTGTAGGCATCCCACTCGGCCATGTAGTGCCTGGCGTCTTCAAAGGCCATCCGCATCACTTCGAAATTGCCCATGCGCGTCGATGGCAGCTGATCGCGGCTGCCGTAGACCCGCTTGGGATTCTCACCGGAAGCGAACTTGATCGATCCCGGAGCATTTGGAAACAGCATCGAGTCGCGATCCAGCCCGAACTTGTTTTTGATCACCACCGCCTGGCCGCCGATCATGTTGGCCGAGCCGTGCAGCAGCAGTTCCGTGGTCACGCCGCCGGCCAGCGCGCGATACAGGTCGGCGCTGCGATTGTCGAAGGCGTCGATCATGTGCATCGACGGGGTCACCGGGCTGGTCGCCTCGTTCACGTCGCTGTCCAGCGCCGAGTGCGAGTGGGGATCGATGATGCCGGGCGTGAGCCACTCGCCCGCAGCGTCCACCACCACTGCCGATGCCGGCGCATTCACCGTTTCGCCCACGCCGGCGATCTTGCCCGCATGCACCCAGACGGCCCCGTGCTCGATGGTGCCGTGGCTGGCGGTCATCACCGTTGCGTTCCGGATAACCAGGTCCGAAGGCGGGGCCGCGGCCTGCTGAGCGTTCAATGCCGCGCCCGTCGTTGCACAGATAAGGAACAGACGAAGTACCGACCGCCCATCGTGGGGCAGCCTTTCATGGAATTGCTTCAAGAGGCCTCCTGAAAGCGCAAAAAACTGCGCGTGAAATCAAAGCAGAGAAGGGAAGAATGCCGGCTTGATCGAACCGATTGCCTTGGCCGCATCCTATCGCATTCGGGACCCGGCGTGGCGGAAAAGCCCGGCGCGTCAACCTGCCGCCAGCACGGCATCGGCAATGCGCGCCGCCTCCACCGCGGGCCTGACGGCGTGCACGCGCACGATCGAAGCGCCATGCAGAATGGCCGCCACGGTGGCCGCGATGCTCGCCGTTTCGCGCGCGCCGACGGGCGCTGGCGATCCGCCGTAGAGCGGCGCCAGTGTATGGCCGAGGAACGATTTGCGCGAGATTCCGGCAAGCAGCGGGCGACCGAGCAAAAGCAGCTGACCCTGCCGCGCCAGCAGGGCGTAATTCTCGCCAAAGCGTTTGCCGAATCCGTAGCCGGGATCGACGACGATCGATTCCGGCCCAATGCCGGCGGCCACGGCGACGGCAAGGCTCGACGCAAGCCCGTCGTGCACGACGTTCAGAACGGCTTCCGGTGCCAGCTGCGGCTGCGTACGCCATTCCTCGGGCCGGCCGCGCGTATGCATCAGCACCATGCCGGCCCTTGTTTCGGCGCAGGCCGCCGGCATCGCGGGGTCCCACGTAAAGCTGCTCACGTCGTTGATAATTTCCGCCCCGGCCGCCATCGCCGCGCGCGCCGTGGCAGCTTTGTATGTGTCTGCCGAGACCACTGCATCGGGTCTTTCCTTCAAGATGCCTTCGAGCACCGGGAGCAGCCGTGCCTGCTCTTGCTCGGCGCTGACCAGGGGAGCATCGTCTGAGCCCTCGGTTCCTCCGGCGCGCGAACCCGGCCGCGTGCTCTCCGCTCCAAGGTCGAGAAGATCCGCGCCGTCCTCCAGGCATTGCATGCAGCGGGCGACCGCTACCTCCGGGGCGAGGAATGAGCCGCCGTCGCTGAAAGAATCGGGCGTAATGTTCACCACGCCCATCACGAGCGTCCTCGCACCAAGCTCAAGCGTGCGGGTCCGCAGATGCCACGCGATATTTGTGCGTCCGGGAGATTTCATCCGACCTCGCGTTCCCTTGCAGGTGTGACTCGATTCTAAGCCGCTCGGCGATTGATGCTGACAAGGCCTCCCCGTTTGAGGGGCCTGCTAAACTCCGGAACATGATCCCTTTTCGCCGCTGGTGGGCGCTCTGGCTGTTGATCGTTTTGATCCCTTGTTCAGTTCTGGATTCGCAGACAAAATCTGCCCGGCCCGTGGGGCCGCATACCCCTCTTGCCGATCGCATCAACGCCATTCTCGCTGACCCCGCCGTGAGCCATGCTCAATTCGGCATCAGCGTCGTCACCCCGGACGGCCAGCAACTCTACGGCTTGAACGAAGGCCGCCTGTTCGTGCCGGCATCGAACGTCAAACTGTTCACCACCGCTGCGGCGTACGCCCTGCTTCCCGTTGAAACGCTCACCTGGACGACCAACATCGTAGCCGGCGGCACCATCGATGCCAACGGCACCCTGCATGGCGATCTCATCCTGCTGGGCGCCGGAGATCCGACCCTGAGCATGCGCCACTATCCCTACCAGCCGCCCGCGCCTCCGCCTCCCCCGGCCGCCCCGACTACGGGTACGCCGCCCCCGGCCAGCCCCAACCCCATGGAGGTTCTGCAACGGCTCGCCCAGCAAGTCGAGGAATCCGGTGTGCGCAATGTCGAGGGTAGCGTGGTGGGAGACGACAGCTATTTTCTTCACGAGCCTTTCGGCATGTCCTGGGGCTGGGACGACTTGCAGTGGCCGTATGGCGCGCCGGTTTCGGCGCTCTCGTTCAACGACAACATTGTCGAGTTGAGGCTTGCGCCGGATCCCGCTTCGCCCAGCGCGACGGTGGCCGAATGGTCTCCCAGCATCGAGTACTACACGCTTGACAGCACCGTCACGCTGGCGGCGCCGGGAGAAACAGCGCACCCCGGCCTCGACCGCAGCCCCGGCAGCATGATGGTGCGCGCCTATGGCACCATCGCCGCCCAGGGCTTTCATGAGGGACTGGCCGTCGACGATCCCGCGGCGTTTACCGCCGTGGCGTTCGGGGAAGCTCTGCGCGGCCGCGGCATCACCGTTGCGGGTTCCGCCACCTCGGCACATCGTTATTCCATCGAGACGGGGCCCTTCGCCGCCGAGCGTGCCATTCCCATCAAGCCCCCGCCTGTCCGTGTCGGCCTCGACACCATCGCCGCGCCGCTCGAAGGCCGCAAGATCCTGGCCACGCGCGCCTCCGGTTCGGTGGCGGAAGACATTACCGTGACCAACAAGCTCAGCCAGAATCTGCACGCCGAATTGCTTCTTCGCCTGCTGGGGAGAGTCCACGGCACAGACGGTAGCTTTGCCGAGGGAGCGCGCGTGGTGCGCCAGTTCATCACCGGCGTTGGCGTGGATGATAACGACTTCTTTCTCTACGACGGCTCGGGCATGAGCATGGATGACCGCGTCGCTCCGCGCGCTCTTGCAAAATTGCTGGTCTACGTGGCGCGGCAGCCATGGGGAGAGGCTTGGCGGAACTCGCTGCCCGTGGCCGGCGTCGATGGAACCCTCTCCGGGCGCTTCAGGAATTCTCCCCTCAAAGGCCGCATGTGGGCCAAGACCGGGACACACAACGAGAGCGACGCGCTCTCCGGTTATATAACCACCACAAGCGGCAAGATGCTCGCGTTTTCGATCATGGTCAACGGTCATCGTCCCGGCAGCAAGGTCGAGATCCAGGCGATCGACCGGATCTGCGAAGCCATTGCCGCAGACTAGACCCGAGTCCATGCACCCAGCCCAGAAGCCATCGAAAACGTCGCCCGGCCCTAGTATCATCAGAGGACAGATGCGCATCCGTACGTTTCGAGCTATTCTCTCCGTCGCAGCCGCTTCGGTTGGCTTTGCTCTGGCCTTTGCCGGCTGCCGTTCGCTGCCACCCTCCAAGCCCGAGTCGGAGTGGACCCAGCAGGAAGCGCGCGGCGCGCAGGTCTTCCACGACGCCTGCGCCAAGTGCCATTACCCCACCAACACGCATTCGTTGCATGGGCCGGGCCTGCAGGCCATCACCAAGGTCAAGGCCATGCCGTCCGGAGCGCCGCCTACCGATGAGCGCCTCACTACCGTGATCATCCGCGGACGCAACATGATGCCCGCCACGCCGCTGAGCGACGATCAGCTCAACGACCTGCTGGCTTACCTGCATACGCTATGAGCAGCGAAAGTGAGCAAGACCCCGGGCCGCAATTAGCGCCCGGAGTGAAACCGGAAGCCTCTGATCCCGCAGCCCCACCGGTCCGTCCCGAACTGCTTCCCCTGCCCGGCCTCGCTGTCATCGCCCTCTATATGCTGGTGCTTTCCGGCGTCGACATCATGGGTGTCGCCGGGGGATATCTCCGGCCCGTCTACCTGATTTTCGCTGTGCTGTTCATCGCCGCGGGCCTGGGCTTGCTGCTCCTCTTTCGCTGGGCGTGGACACTCACCCTGTCCGCTGTCGTTCTTCTCTTCGGTCTATTTTTGTGGAGATTCTCAGCCGGCCACGATCTTCCATCGCTGGCCCAGGGTTTGCTGAATCTCGTGATTTTTCTCTATCTCATCCGGCCCGAGGTGCGCACCCACCTGCGCTGATGCGGAAGTCCCAAAATCTGCACCACCCTCCGAGCCCGCAATGTTAATCTCGGCCCATGCCGCGTGAAACGCTGAAGCCTTTACTTTGCGCCGTCTTTCTGTGCTCCGTCCTTGGGTCCGCCCACGCGGCGGACGCTCCTAAAAAACGGGCCATCACCCTTGATGATCTGGCTCGCATCGTGCGCGTCGGCCCCCCCGTGGTTTCGCCCGACGGCCAGTGGGTCGCCTACACCGCTACCCAGGTCGATACGAAAGAGGACAAGAATCAGACCCATCTATGGATGGTGAACTGGGACGGCTCAGTCCATCTCCAACTCACCTATGGCAAGGAGGGGGCCTCGGCTCCGAAATTCAGCCCCGACGGCAAGTACATCAGCTTTCTGTCGTCGCGTCCCGGGCCGGCCAAGGGCTCGCAGGTCTGGGTCATGGACCGCCGCGGTGGTGAACCGCAGCAACTCACCGCCATTACCGACCAGGAGTTCGAAGGCTATCTCTGGTCGCCCGATTCCCAAAAGCTGCTCCTCGCCCTGCACCCCAAGGCCGAGCCCGACGCTGAAGAAGGCAAGCCTCCCGCGCCGCCCAAGCCGATCGTCATCGATCGCTACCACTTCAAGCAGGACATCCAGGGCTATCTGCGCGACGACGCATGGGACGCGCTGTATCTCTACGACCTGGGCACGAAGAAGCCGGAGAAACTCACCACCGCGAAAAACGTCAACGAGGAGAACGCCGCGTGGTCGCCGGACGGCGCCTGGATCGGCTTTGTCAGCAACCAGGACACCGATCCCGACCGCTCCAACAATACCGATGTATTCGTGGTGGCCGCCAAGCCCGGCTCCGCCCCGCGCAAGCTCACCACCTGGAATGGTCCTGACGGTGGGCGCCTCGCCTGGTCTCCCGACTCGAAATCCATCGCGTTCACAGAGGACGAGGAACTGAAGCTGCTCGAATACTCCCAGGCCAAGCCGGCCGTGGTTACGCTGGACGGAAAGGTAAGTTATCCTGCCGCGACGCTCGACCGCTCGGTCAGCCAGCCGTCTTACTCGCCCGATGGCCATCTCTCCTATCTCGTCAGCGACGATCGCAACGAGTATCCGGCCGAGGTGGAGCTGGCCGGGAGCAGTGCGCGTCGGGTGTTGACCCAGCCGGGGACTGTTGCATCCTGGGACGCAGCGGCCGGGCACACCGCCGTGCTCTACACCAGCGACACTGCGATGGGCGAGATCTACGCGCTCGAAAATGGCGCGCTGCGCAAGCTCACCACCCACAACGATGCGCTGATGGCGGAGTTGAACCTCGTGCCCACCGAAGGTATCGAGTTCCAGAGCAAGGACGGCGCCGAAGTCCACGCCCTTCTGACCAAGCCCGCCGACTGGAAGGCTGGTTCGCCCGTTCCCATGATTCTGTTCATCCACGGCGGTCCCAACGGACAGGACGCCCACAGCTTCGACTTCCTGCGCCAGTTCGTTGCCGCGCACGGGTACGCCGAACTCAACGTCAACTACCGCGGCAGTTCCGCTCGCGGACAGGACTACGCCAAGGCCATCGCCGCCGACTGGGGCAACAAGGAAGTGATCGATCTGCTGGCCGGGGTCGACAAGGCCATCGCCATGGGCGTCGCCGATCCCAACCGGCTCGCCGTCACCGGCTGGAGTTACGGCGGCATCCTCACCGACTACACCATTGCCAGCGATCCGCGCTTCAAAGCCGCCATCAGCGGAGCCGGCGTGGCCGCGCCAATGTCCTTCTATGGAGTCGATCAGTACATCCTGCAATACGACAACGAACTCGGGCCTCCGTGGAAGAACGCCCAGCTCTATCTCAAGCTGAGTTATCCCTTCCTTGAAGCCGACAAGCGCATTCACACTCCGACGTTGTTCATGGGCGGCACCTCCGACATGAATGTGCCCATCCTCGGCGGCGAGCAGATGTACCAGGCGTTGAAATCGCTGGGCGTGCCGACAGAACTGGTTGTCTATCCCGGCCAGTTCCATGGCTTCACGCGCCCAAGCTTCATTCGCGACCGATATGAACGCTGGCTGGCGTGGTGGGATAAGTACCTCAAGCCTGCTCCGTCGGCCACTACCACCGCGGCGGTCAAAAAATAGCGCGCCCGCACTCCGGGGTGTTACCCGGTCGCCCTGTTCCTCTACGATGGCAGGGGTGAGCGACATCCAGACCGATCGATTACTTCTCCGCGGCTGGCGCGATTCGGACCGCGAGCCGTTTGCCCGCATCAATCGTGATCCGGCGGTCATGGAGTTCTTTCCGGCGCCGCTTTCGCCCGACGAGAGCAGCGCCCTGTTCGATCGCATCGAGTCGCACTTTGAGCAGCATGGGTTTGGGCTATGGGCAGCGGAACTGCGCGAGACAGGCGACTTCATCGGTTTCGTCGGGCTGGCCGTGCCACGCTTCGAGGCGCCTTTCATGCCTTGCGTCGAGGTCGGCTGGCGGCTCGACGCGGCCCACTGGGGCAAAGGACTGGCCACGGAGGGAGCGCAAGGCGTGGTGCGCCACGCGTTCAACGTGCTGTACCTCGATGAACTCGTATCGCTCACCGTGCCGGCCAACCTGCGCTCGCGCCGTGTGATGGAGAAGCTGGGCATGACCCACGATCCGGCCGAGGACTTCGATCATCCCTTGATGCCCGCCGGCCATCCCCTGCGCCGCCACGTTTTGTACCGGCTAAAGCGCAACCCCTGACAGTGTGAACTTCCGTGCCCCATCCTTTTCTCTTCTTTCTGCGGAAAGGGTGGGAGACCACGAAACCGGCCGGTCCGGTTTCTTGACCCGCCCTCGCGCCGTTCCGTATGCTCGGGACACTTCGCGCGGTGAGCGCAACTCCGCAGCCGCGCAGGGAGACGCGCATGAGCATTGCCGCACCAGCCCCGATCGCCGCGCCGGAAACCTCCACTCATCCGTTTCTGGTACGCCGCGCCGCCGTGCTCGGAGCCGGCACCATGGGCTCGCGCATCGCCGCGCACCTCGCCAATGCGGGGATTCCTTCCTTCCTGCTCGATCTCGTCCCCGAGGGAGAGGGCGCGCAGCGCAATACGTTGGCCATGAAGGCCATCGACGCATTGGGCAAGTCCAGGCCCGCCGCATTCTATGAGCCGGGGCTTGCAGCCCTAATCACGCCCGGCAACTTCGAAGACGACCTCGCCAAGCTGGGCCAATGCGATTGGGTGGTCGAAGCCGTGGCCGAGAATCTCGAAATCAAGCGGGCTCTCCTGGAACGCGTCGTGCCCCACCTGGCGCCCCGGGCCGTGCTCACAACCAACACCTCCGGCCTGCCGGTAAAGCAGATTGCCGCGGGGTTCGGACCAGCTTCAGGCGCCATTCAGAAACGATTCTTCGGCGCCCACTTTTTCAATCCGCCACGCTACATGAAGCTGCTTGAAATCATTCCCGCGCCCGGGAGCGATCCGGCAGTCGTGGCCGCGTTTGCCGCCTTTGCGGACCGCCAGCTCGGCAAGCAGGTCGTGTTCGCCAACGACACGCCCAACTTCATCGCCAACCGGATCGGCGTGGCCGTCACCTTCACGGCCGCGACGTTGATGCTGGACCAGGGCCTCACCATCGAAGAAGCCGACGCGTTGACCGGGCAGGCCATCGGGTGGCCCCGCACCGGCACCTTCCGCCTGGCCGACATGGTGGGCATCGATATCCTGGCCCACGTGGCCGCCAACTTCCCCCAGGGCGCGACCCAGGGCAGCTTCTCCGCAGTACTGCAGGAGATCGTCAAACGCGGATGGCTCGGAGACAAAACCGGACAGGGCTTCTACAAAAAGATACGGGGCGCCGACGGCAAGGATGAACGTTTCGTTCTCGACTTGAAGACATTCGAGTACCGTCCCCTGGCCAAAGCGGCTCTGCCCTCGATGGACATGGCGAAAAATGCGCCTACGCTGAAGGAACGGCTGAAACTGCTGCTGGCCAACGACCCCGCGAAAGACAAGTCCGCCAGGTTTCTGTGGCCGCTCCTCTCCACGCTGTGGAACTTCTCTGCGGATCGCATCGGCGAAGCCTCCAATGACGTCCCCTCCATCGATCGCGCCACGCGCGCCGGATTCAACTGGGAGATGGGCCCGTTCGAGATGTGGGATGCGGCCGGAGTCCGCGACACGATTTCGCGGATGAAGAGTCCCGTCAGCCCTAACGCGGAGGCTCTGCTCGCTGCGGGGCGGGACTCCTGGTATGCCTCGGATTCCAACGCGGGGCAGGAATATTTTCAGCCCCTTACGGGGCAAATGGAACCGCTGCCGCGGGTTCCCGGCCACGCGCGGGTTGCGGATTTCCGCCGCTCCAACGGCCCCACCAACGGGATCGTCCGCGGCAACTTCGGCGCTTCGCTCGTCGATTTGGGCGATGGCATCGGCTGCATCGAACTGCATTCGCTCAAGAACGCCATCGGCGGCGACGTGGTCTCGGTCATCACGTCGGTTTTGCAGCCCGGGTCCGATGCGGTACGCGATTTCGCGGGCTTCGTCATCTCCGGCGACCGTGACAACTTCAGTGTCGGTGCCAACCTTCTGCAACTTCTCCTGTCGGCGCAGGAGGGCGAGTGGGACGAAATCGGCGCGGCCATTCGCGCGTTTCAGCAGATGACAGCAGCCATCAAATTCTGCCCGCGCCCGGTAGTGGTGGCGCCCTTCGGCATGACCCTCGGCGGCGGGGCTGAGATCTGTCTGCACGGGACGCGCCGCCAGCCCCACGCCGAAACCTACATCGGTCTGGTCGAGGCCGGCGTCGGCCTGATCCCCGGTGGCGGCGGAACCAAGGAAATGCTGTTGCGCGCCATTGATGCGGCCGCCGCGCTGGCGCCGCCAGACCCCAAAGACCCTCCTTCACGCTTTGCCCAGTCGGCGGAAATGCTGGCCGCGCTTCGGCGCACGCTCGAAACCATCGCCATGGCCAAGGTCGCCACCTCGGCCGTCGAGGCGCGCGCTCTCGGCCTCGTGGCCCCTTCCGACCGTATTACCCTCAACCGCGAACGGCTGCTGCTGGACGCCAAAGCCCAGGCCGCGGCGCTGGCTGAGGCTGGTTACTCGGCTCCCCAGCCGCGAACCCAGATTCCCGTGCCGGGCCTCGCAGCCCTGGGAGCGCTCGAAACCGGAATCTTCCTCACGGGAGAAGCGGGCTACGCTTCCGGGCACGATCAGAAGGTGGCGCGCTGGGTAGCCTACATCCTGGCCGGGGGCCGGGTGACAGCCGGGTCCCTGGTGAGCGAGCAATACCTGCTGGACCTCGAACGCGAGGCTTTCCTCTCCCTCTGCGGCGAACGCAAGACCCAGGAGCGGATCGCGTTCACGCTCAAGACGGGCAAGCCACTGCGGAATTAACCCCACGCGCGTAGGATGAACTGCGGGGAGTAGGCGCAGAGTACGCAATGCCGCATGGCTGGTTCAGAACGGGATTTGCCCTGTGCGGCCTACTGTGGCCGGGCCTCGCGATACCAATTCAGCAGCCCGGTGCGGATGCCCAGCGGCTGGTCGAATCCGGCCAGGTGGTCGTCGAGGGTCAGAGATCCGCTTACTTGATCCGGAGGCTCCCCGTCAGTTCCTTCCCGGACTTGCCCTCGGGCGTTGCGGATCTTCTCAGTCAGCGCGATTGCCTGGTCCCGCAAACCTACGCCGCCCATCATCCCGAAAATGTTATCCACGCCAGCCTGGAACGCTCGGGATCGTCCGATTGGGCGGTCTTGTGTTCGGCTCAGGGGACGGTTTCTCTGCTCGTTTTCTTCGGCAGCGGATCAGGACGCCCTATCGTGTTGTCCTCCGCGCCGGAGACGAAACGCCTGCAGCGCCACGACTCCACCGGGGTACTGGGATTCAACTGGGCCATTGATCCCGCCTCGCCGGAAGCCGTGCACCGGGCGCAAAGCACCATGCAGCAAAAGCCTCCGCCGCTCGATCACGACGCGGTAGCCGATTCCGTAGTGGAGCATGGCACGGTCTATCGCATTTATATTCAGCACGCCTGGACAGTAGTGGAGACAAAGAACTAACCGGCTCCTGAAAAACTCCTCCAAAGCCATGTCTGGTATATGGAGCCATGTCTTGTTCCGGGAGCCATGTCTTGTATGAGGGCACGACTTACAGGCTGCGGAAAACTCTTCGAAAGCCATGTCTTGTATCAGGGCATGACTTTAGTCGTGCCGCAAACCTGTAATCAACGCTGGGCTTTTAACCCCTGGGATTCCGTCCATCGAATTGACCTTTTCCATCAGCCTGCTGAGGCGTCCGCTGGCCCCCCGGGGAAGCCTCCCATTTGCCAGCCCGCGTCTGGACAACTAAGAATGAGCCAGCTGCGAAGATGGAACCCAGCGTTGGCCCCAGACATCCAATGCCAGAACGCAGCAGGAGTATTCCCGATGCCCGAAGCCGTCATTGTTAGTGCCGTTCGCACCCCGGTGGGCCGCGCACCCAAGGGCGCTCTCGCCACCACCCGCCCAGACGATCTTGCCGCAACTGCAATGGTTGGGGCACTGAGCCGGGTCCGAGACTTGGAAAAATCCGAAATCGACGACGTGATCCTTGGCTGCGCGCAGCCGGAGGGCGAAGCCGGCTTCAACATGGCGCGGTTCGCGGCGCTGCGGGCCGGATTTCCCGTCGGGGTCCCAGGTGTCACGGTCAATCGCCTCTGCGCCTCTGGTCTGGAAGCCATTGCCCAGGCCAACATGCGTATTCGCACCGGCACCGACCGGGTGGTTGTTGCCGGCGGCGCGGAGTCAATGAGCATGATCCCCATGGGCGGCTCGAAGCCCAGTCCCAATCCATGGCTGGCCGAGAATTATCCTGCGTCGCTGCTGACCATGGGCCTGACCGCGGAGCGGGTTGCGCGGCATTACAAGGTGTCGCGCCAAGACCAGGACGCCTTCGCCCTCGCCAGCCACCAGAAGGCGCTGGCTGCCCAGGCCGCCGGGCGCTTTGACGATGAACTTATCGCAGTAACAGTAACAACCGCCACGCCCGGGCCCAAGGCCGGCAAACCTAACGTGGCCGAGAGTGTTTTTGGCGCCGACGAGGGGCCGCGCGCTGACACTTCGGCGGAGGCCCTGGCCAGGCTCAAGCCGGCATTTCACGCGCAGGGGACCGTCACTGCCGGCAATGCGTCGCAGACCTCCGACGGAGCTGCCGCAGCAGTTCTGATGGAGGCCAACCGGGCACAAGAACTCGGACTCCGCCCCCTTGCGCGCCTGGTGGCCTACACCGCCACAGGCTGCCTGCCCGAGGAGATGGGCATCGGCCCCATCCACGCCATTCCCAAGGCGCTGAAGATGGCGGGGTTAACGCTCGACGACATCGGGCTGATCGAGTTGAATGAGGCTTTCGCTGCCCAGGCGCTGGCGGTGATTCGCGCCCTCGGCCTCGATCCGGACAAGGTGAACGTCAACGGCGGCGCAATCGCCCTGGGGCATCCGCTGGGTTGCACCGGGGCTAAGCTCACCGCGACACTACTCCAGGAAATGCAACGCCGGAAGGTGCGCTACGGGATGGTGACCATGTGCGTGGGCGGCGGCATGGGGGCGGCAGGGATCTTCGAGCGCTTATAACTGGATCGCATCGTCAGCCGAGAAACTTCGCGAGCGGTTCCCAGTAATGGAGTCTCCACCCCTCCGCCAGGTGTGCACCCAGCCCCTTGGGAAAGCCGGTGTGATCGAACACGATCCTGGTTCCGTCTCCCTGCTCTTTCAGCTCAAACTGGGCGATGGAGTACACTCCCGGCTCCCAGTCGACCACGCGCCAGCCCTGGATGATTCTCTCGTTCGGCACCAGCTCGATCTGCCGGCCGATAATATGGCCGCCAAAAATGACGAAGGCGCCTCCCACCTCACCGCTTATTTGAGTGGGCCTGGTGCCCAGCGCCGTGGACTTCTTCGCCCCGCTGATTTCGATCACCTTGTCGAATTGCCCCGTATCCGTAAGCGCCTCGTAAACCCGCTTCCGGCTGGACTTAAAAGTATTCTCCTGGTGAATGGCCTCCGCTGTGTGGGAGATTTCATCAACAGATTCGGCACCAGCCACAATGGGTCTCAAGGCCATTCCGCCCCATCCCATCGCAACCGCGGTGATTGCCCCCCGGCGGGTGATCCGCCTGGCCACTATGGCCCCACTCGTTCCATCGCCCATGATCGCCCTCCGCGCTCAGTCAACGAATTGATTCCCCTCCGAGAAGAACAGGGGACTGAAATATGTTCAAGAACATATTTTCCCGGGCTGGCAAACTCCTTTGAGGACATACTGAAATATCCGGGCAACGAAGGAGAAATCATGCCTTACCCTGCTGGTCATCGCACGGCCGTCAAGAAAAAGATCGTCGACAGCGCGCGGAAGCTTTTCAATCGGCATGGCTTTGAAAATGTCTCGCTCAACCAGATCATGGCCGGCGCCGGTCTCACCCATGGCGGCTTCTACAGCTATTTCCAGAGCAAGAGTGACCTGTATGCCGAGGTGCTGGGATGCTTCTTCACCGACCCGGAGTGGAAAAATTGCTGGGAGGGCGTGCACGTCGACCTGTCATCCACCGATGTAGGCGCGCAAGTCGTCCGTGCCTATCTGTCTCGCCAGCATTTCGAGGACGTGGAAAACTCCTGCCCCATGGTTGCGCTGCCGTCGGACGTTGGTCGCAGTGGCATCAGTGCGAGGCGCGCCTTCGAGACAGTGTTCAAGGCAATGGTGAGCGTTCTCGAACGGAGCATGGCCCAAAACGGCCGCCGCCGCCGCCGCACTGCGCAGGCCATCGCGGCCCTCTCCATCGGCGGCATGATCGTTTCTCGCACGATTGCCGACCGCACCCTCGCCGACGAGTTGCGCAACGCCTGCATGGCCGTCGCTCTTCAACTGGGAGGCTGGACCGGGCCGCTGAAGCCAGAGGAGATCCTGACCGCAGCTTGCGATTCACCCCACCCGATCGCAAGAAAACACAAACGGCCAAGGTCGCCCCTGGCCGTTCAGGATCTTGGCAGGTAAAAGGCTGCTATGCCTTGGAGGTCGCTAGGGCCTTCAGCCGCGCATTGAGGCGGCTCTTGTAGCGGGAAACAGTGTTGGAGTGGAGGACGCCCTTCTGGACGCTCTTGTCGAGAGTGGAGACGGTCTCGCGGAACTGCGCCTGGGCGGCCTTCACATCACCCTTGGCCAGCGCCTCGCGAAGCAGGCGAAGGCTGCCGCGCACACGGCTGCGGTTGGCGCGGTTCACCGCGGTGCGGGTTTCAGTCTGACGGGCGCGCTTCAGCGACGATACGTGATTTGCCATTCGTGTTGTTCCTTAATGTCTTTGGGATCAATAAGCCGGAATGCAAACACGGCCGCATCCCTCGCAATTTCTTAGTTTACGGGAAAGCCGGCGGGTGGTCAATGCGAGTGGAGCGAGGTTCTCGCGGACCCCCTGTGCGGTTCTGGAATGCCCCAGGTTCCGGAGGGTATCTTGAGAGTCATATTTTCACCAAAATCTTTGACCTGGCGCATTGACGGCGCTGTTCGGCGGCGCTACTCTCACCGGAGATACCGGATTTGGTCGCTCACGCCATCCCGTCGGTTCTTGAGGCACTTCCGAGCAACTGCTCAGATTTGCCTCGGATCTCTTGGACCCCATTCCAATCGAAATTACGCCTTAATCATCAGAGGGCAGCACAGCGTTGCGCCGCCCGGCCGATGACCGCATCTAATTTATTAGGAGTTATTTTCCCGCCATTATCTGCCGATGAGCGGGAAAGAGTGGCAGGGGCCATCGCAATTTCAACGTCAGTCGCTTCCATGGGAGGATATTGAAAACATTGAAGATCGCTCTGGAGATCACGCCAAACCTTGAGCCCCTGTTCGGGACCCGCGATGAAAACCTCAGGTTGATGGAAGACTCACTCGGTGTTCGGATCGATCTTCGCTCGGATGCCGTGCACGTGGAAGGGCCGGAAGATAGCGTGGCCCGCGTCCAGCGCATTTTTCAGGATTTCGAGGCTTTGCGGCGTCAGGGCGTTAATCCCCACAATGGAGAACTGAACGGGATGCTCCGCCTCGTGGTGGCAGATCCCGCGACCACGCTGCGGTCGCTGGTGGACTCGGGCAAGCAGCGCTCGGCCGGTATCAAGCGTTGCGTGCAGCCGCGCTCCATTAATCAGCGCAAGTACGTCGAGGCGATCGAACAGAACGACATGGTGTTTGGGGTGGGCCCAGCGGGTACCGGCAAGACCTACCTTGCCGTGGCCATGGCGGTTTCGGCCATGAATGCCAAGAAGGTGAACCGCATCGTGCTGGTTCGCCCCGCGGTCGAAGCCGGAGAAAAACTGGGCTTCCTGCCCGGTTCGCTGCAGGAAAAAGTGGATCCCTATCTTCGTCCGCTTTACGACGCGCTGTACGACCTGCTCGATCCCGAGAAGGTAGACAAGATGCTGGAGAAGAATGTGATCGAAGTGGCGCCGCTGGCCTTCATGCGCGGCCGCACGCTCAATGATGCTTTCATCATCATGGACGAGGCGCAGAACACCACCATCGAGCAGATGAAGATGTTCCTGACCCGCATGGGGAACAACTCCAGGGCGGTGATTACGGGCGACATTACCCAGATCGACCTGCCCAATCCGCGCAAATCGGGCTTGATCGATGCGATTAACGTGCTTGAAGGAGTGGAGGGCATTCGCTTCTGCCACTTTGAGGATTCCGATGTGGTTCGCCACGCGCTGGTGCAGCGCATTGTGCGCGCCTACGAGTCGGCCAAGCCGCAGCAGCAGGAACTGCCGCTAGGGATCGGCGAAGGCATGGAAGTACAGGCGCAGACGCGCGAGTCCCGCGCCGCTGGGCCGGCGATGCACCCGCCCAAGCCACAGTAAGGCTCGGTTCGCGTAAAATCAAAAGTGACTGGGGGCTTCGCCGCGGCGGGGCCCCCGCACGATGATTCTCGTTGACCCAGATTTGGACACAGACCCTCCCACCCTCGCTCCGCCGACGAAGAGGATGTCTTCGGCTGATCCCCCACTGACTGACCGTGATCGCCGTTTGCCCTCGACGCGGACGCTCACCCGCTTTCTCTCGGATGCTCAGGCGGCGGTGCGGCTTCGCGGCGAGGTTTCAGTTCTGCTGACCACCGACCAGACAATTCGCCGCCTTAACCGCCAGTTCCGCCGCATGAACAAAGCCACCGATGTGCTGTCGTTTCCCGCCCCGAAATTAGCGGCGGGCGAAGTGGCCGGAGATCTCGCCATCAGTGTGCCGACGGCGCTTCGCCAGGCACGGGAGCAGGGACATGCACTCGCCGTCGAAATCAAGGTGTTGATCCTGCATGGGCTGCTGCATCTGGCTGGGTTCGACCACGAAGCAGACGATGGCCAGATGGCGCGGCGCGAGCGGCTGCTGCGTGGGCGGTTGGGGCTGCCCCAGGGCTTGATCGAACGCACCAAAGCAGAGGTGACACGATGAGCTGGCTGGCCATTTTCCTTGTGGCTCTGGTGGCTCTCGTCGAGACGCTGGCCGCATACATCAGCCGTGTCTATGCGGAGTTCGGCAAGATCCTCTCCCGCGAGGTGCAGGAGAACCTCGACGCGTGGGAAGACAAGATCGAGCCGCACCTTGGACTGACGCGGGAGCACGCCGCTATCTCCGCCGCCGTACTGCAGCAGATGGCCCTTGGTGTCATCGCCCTCGAGTTCGGAGCGGTGCTGTTCGATCGGGGGCCCCACATGGGCCGGCCGACCTACGGCGAGATCGCGCAGGCCGTGCTGGGCGTCGTGCTCGTGGTGGTCATCTGCAACCAGATCCTACCGTGGCTGCTGTTCGAGCGCACCCGCGGACGCTGGGCGGTTCGGCTGCTGTGGCCCATCCGGCTGCTGCTGTGGCTGATGACGCCGATCACCGTGCTCATCCGATTCTTCTTCTCGGTGGTTACGCTGACGGAGGAGCCTGCAACTCCCGAGGAGGAAGCGGCTGTTGACGTGGAAGCGCTGCTCGAAGCAGGAGAGGAAGAGGGCATTCTCGAAGAGACCGACCGCGACCTGGTTCGTTCCGCGGTCGAGTTTGGCGACAAACTGGTGCGCGAAGTAATGACGCCGCGGCCACGCATGTTTGTGGTGCGCGATTCCACGACCCTGGAGCATTTTCTAACCATGCTGCAGGAGCATAACTATTCGCGCGTGCCGGTGTTCCAGGGAACGATCGACAACATTACGGGCATCGCATTCTCCCACGATCTGCTGCAGATTACCGATGAAGAGGCACGCACGCGTACCGTGACGAGTATCCAGCGTCCGGCTGTATTTGTTCCCGAGACCAAGCGCGGGTACGAGTTGCTGCGCGAGATGCAGCGCGAAAAACAGCACATGCGCATCGTGATCGACGAGTACGGCGGCGTGGCCGGCCTGGTGACCATCGAAGATCTGCTGGAGCAGATTGTGGGCGAGATTCGCGACGAGCACGAGGACGACGCTCCGGTCGAGGATCTGCACCATGAGCCCAATGGCGCATGGGTGGTGCCTGGCAGCTTCGCCGTCGATCAGTTGGGAAGTCTCTTCGACAGTCCGCTCGATATTGGCAATGGATACGAAGCCACAACCGTCGGCGGCCTGGTCAGCGAACTGGAGGGACGCATCCCTCTGGTGGGCGAGGTGGTGATGCTTGAGAACGCCGGCTTGCGCATGGAAGTTGTGGCTTCCACGGATCGAAGAGTGGACCGGGTACGCGTGTTTCCCCCCGCACTCGCAACTACCGGGCAAGCAGCGGGATAAATTTACTCTAGGACTCTGACCGCGCTGTCTTGTACCATCTCCGTGCCCCATCCTTTTGCCGTTTTTCTGGCAAAAGGGTGGGATAGCAGGAACTCCAGAGAAGCGAAATCATGCAGTCATTGACCTGCTTCTGTCGATGGCTCTCATCACTGAACCAACCCTATGAAATATGACGTTCTCATCGTCGGCGGAGGGCCGGCCGGTTCCATGGCTGCAATCCAGCTGATGGGTAGCGGTCTGCGCGTCGCCATCCTGGATCGAGCACAATTCCCGCGCATCAAGCCCTGCGGCGGTGGCATCAGTTGCCGCGCCTACACGAGATTCGCGAAGCTTGAGCACGTGTTGAAGAGTGTCCCCACCAACCTCGTGCACAAGCTGGTCTTCGAGGCTCCGTCGGGAGATGCGGTCGACTTCACCTCCGATGGTCCGCTCTATGCGATGATTCGCCGCCTGGAGTTCGACAACGCGCTGCTCGACCACTGTAAAGCCGGGGGCATTGAAGTTCGGGAAGACGTGACTGTTTCCCGCGTCGAAGTGGGTGCGGATGGTGTTCGGGTGACCTCAACGGCGAACCAGGAATTTTTTGCGGATCTCGTGATCGGCACCGATGGGGTGAACAGCACTGTCGCGGTTCAAACCGGCATGCGCGGTCCGTGGAGACACAACCAGATCGCAATCGATGGTACAGAAGAGAGTCCGCGCACAAAACTGAGCGTCAGCTCCGACACGATGTATGTCTATTACGGGTATGGCGGAGGGTACGGATATGGATACCTGTTTCCCAAGGCGTCGCACGTAAATGTCGGAGTGGGTTACTTTCTTGAGTATTACAAGCGGGATGTTGGGCAGAAACCATATGTCCGGCATCTCGACTTTCTCGACCATTTGAGAACGACCGCTGTGTTGTCGGGCCAATCGCAGCGCGAAAATTTTCATGCCTATGTTCTTCCGGTTGGAGGTCCCCTGGAACGCATTTCCCGGGATCGAATCCTGCTGGCGGGCGATGCGGCGGGGTTTGTAAACGGATTTACGGCCGAGGGGATCTACTATGCGATGGTCAGCGGAGAACACGCCGGCCGGACGGCTCTCGATGCCATCAGGAACCGCAACGTCACGGCGGAGATTCTTCGCCGCCATGACCGCGCGTGCGAGGCGGAGATCGGTCATGAACTACGCAAGTCGGTAACGCTGCAGAAACGTCTGTTCGCGAATCCCGCGTTGATCGATAGCGTTGTCCGGTTCGCCAAACGCAACGCTACCGCGCGCAGCCTCCTCGCTCGATTCGGGGTGGGCGAGATATCGTATGAAGAGCTCAAGCGGCGTACGGTCACGGAAGCTCTGCCAGGGTATCTGCGCTATCAGTTCGAGAAGATGTGGCGGAAAGCGACCCGCATCTCCGGGACTGCACTCCAGACGCGCAGGTCGTGAGTGGGCGGCGTTGTGACCTGCGCCCTGACGGCGGCGCATAATCATATGAAAGAGCGGAGTTCGTCTATGGTATCGGGAAGTCGCAGAACTCCCATGCGGTCGGGATTTGTCGCCATCTTGGGGCGGCCCAATGTGGGCAAGAGCACGTTGCTCAACGCGCTGACCGGCGAGAAGGTCGCCATCGTCACCGCCAAGCCGCAAACCACGCGCAACCGCATCGCCGGAGTGGTTGAAGTTCCTGCGCGCAAAGGAAAGCATCCGGCGGCCCAGATCGTTTTCGTCGACACGCCCGGCGTCCACAAGCCGGGATCGCAACTGGATCGGCGCATGCTTCAGGAAGTGTACGAGGCGCTGGAGACGCGCGATGTGGTTCTGGTGCTGGCGGACGCGACCCGGCGCATAGGTTTGGAAAAGCCCACGCCAGAGAACTCCCAGGCATCAGAAGCAGGCCCTGAGCCCTCCACTTCTGCGCAGGACAGCGCCCCCGCAATCTCAAAAACCAAGGCGCGACCCAGGCCAACCTGGGCCAGCGAAGACGAGTTTCTGTTCAGCCTGGTACGCAAGCTTGATTGCCCGGTATTCCTCGTGCTGACAAAGATCGATCTTGTGGCCAAAGACCAGTTGTTGCCGCTGATCGATTCCTTGACTAAGCAATACAACTTCGCCGAAGTGATTCCAGTGAGCGCGCGCAAGCGCGACGGGCTAGATCTGCTGCTGAGCAAGATCGTGGACAAGCTTCCTGCCGGGGAGCGTTATTATCCTCCGGACCAGTACACCGATCAGCCGCAGCGTTTCATGGTGGCGGAATTGATACGTGAGCGCATTCTTGTGGACACCGGCGAAGAAGTGCCCTACGCGTCGGCGGTCGTGATTGAACGCTTTGAAGAGCCCGAGCCTTCGCCATTGAACAAGAAAGGGCAGCCGGTGCGATCGCCATTGACGCGGATATCCGCGGCAATCTATTGCGAGCGCGACGGGCAAAAAGCCATCCTGATCGGCAAGGGCGGAGCCAAGCTGAAGGAAATCGGGACCGGCGCCCGCAAGCAGATCGAGTCGCTGCTGGGAACCCGCGTGTATCTGGAACTGCATGTGATCGTCGAGCCCGGCTGGCGAGATTCGAACAGCTTTATTCAGTCGCTCGACTGGCGCCATCAGTTGGAAAAGCTCGCGGAGAATCCCGGCGGGGACGACAACGAATAGAGCTGGTGCATCACAGGTCTCAGAATCGAGACATGCGGCCCGAACCGGGATCAGATTCCCCGGACGTGGCCTCGGCCATTGGTTTTCACAGCGTACATGCGGGTGTCGGCGGCGCCGATGATGGCATGGACCGTGGAGCCGTCCTGGGGAGCCGTCGAGAGGCCAATGCTGGCGCTGACCCCCAATTCAAGGCCGTTCTTCATGCGGAATCGAGTCGTCATCAAGGTGCGATGGAGCTGGGTCGCCTGCGTCAGGGCCGCGTTGGCTCCGGTTTCCGGCATCATGATCACGAATTCGTCGCCGCCATAGCGGAAACAGAAGTCCTCTTTGCGGCTCAGTTCCTGGAGGCGCTGGCCGGCCCGCGCGAGCAGTTCGCTGCCCACGAGGTGGCCATGTACATCGTTCACCAGCTTGAACTGGTCGAGATCGATGAAGGCCAGGCTCACCGAAGAACCGGACCGGTGCCTGCGCTCCAATTCGCGGCCAAGCACGTCGTAGAGGTGGCGCACATTGAAAAGGCCGGTTGTGTCATCGGTGATCGTAAGCTGTTGAATGCGTGCCACGTCGTGAGCGTTCTCGATGGCGATGGCGGCATGGTCGGCGAGGATGTGCAGGAATGCGATGGTGTAGTCGGTGAGCTGGCCGGCACGCGGATTGAGGATTTCGATCACCCCGTGGGTGCCTTTGCGGCCGCGCAGGGGAAGTGCAATCACCGACCGGACCTTGCGCAGCCGGTCTGAATGCGGGGTGTGAAGGCGGGGGTCGTCGAGGGCTTCGGGCACGATGAGCGTCTCGCCGTGCTCGGCCACCCAGCCGGCCACTCCTTCGCCAACCTTCACGCGAAGTTCCTTAAGAGCGGCTTCCTCGCCTCCCGCGGCGAGAGCGTAATAGAGTTCCTGGGTCCCCTGGTCGAGCATCAGAAGCGTCCACAACTCGGCATCGATGAAGCGCTCCATGTGCTCCAGGATGGTGCGCAGGATCGTGTCGAGGTCGAAGCTCTCGGTCAGCGACCGCGCCAAGCGGTGGAAGACAAGCAGGTCATCGAGCGGGATGCGGTTTTCCGTCTCGTTCGTCATCCGTGCAACCATGAGTCAGCTGATTCCTAGCAATTCTGTCACACGCGGGTTCAGTCCGCGTAACAGAAAAAATGGTTTGTGACCGACTGCGAATAGCGAGAGCGATTCGCAACGCATACGAGGGAAGGAGAATTCCGAAAATCCGGCTTCAGCCCCCGATGTGCACCATCGAGCGGGATGGCTTGAGGAAATCGGGCTCACCGATATGGTGGCGCGCTTCCTTCTGCTCTATAGTACGGAAGATGTACTGGCGGAGTTCCTCATCATCGGCTCCGGCGCGCATGCGTCCATAAAGATCGTGCTCCACTTGCGAGAACAGGCAGGTGCGTATCTTGCCGTCCGAGGTCATCCGCACGCGGCTGCAGGCCCCGCAGAAAGCCTGGGTCACGGGCGCGATGATGCCGATTTCGCCTCTGCCGTCGGCAAAGGTGTAACGGCGAGCAGTCTCGCTGACCTCGTTAGGCGGCAACTCGACCAGTGGGAGCTCGCGGCTGATGCGGGCAACGATCTCGCGCAGCGGCACGATGATCTCCGGGGTCCACAAGCGTCCCTCTTCGAGGGGCATGAACTCGATGAAGCGAACGATCACGTCTTCGTTGCGGGCAAAATGCGCGAACCCCTCCACCTGGTCATCATTGAATCCGCGCAGCAGAACGCAATTGATCTTGATGGGGGTCAGGCCCGCCGCGCGTGCGGCGCGAATTCCACCGAGCACCGTCTTGAAGCTTCCCGGCACGCGGGTGATGCGTTCGAATATCGCCTCGTCGACCGCGTCCATGCTGACCGTCACGCGATCCAGACCGGCGGCCTTGAGCGGCGCGGCGAGCGAGTCCAGCAGATGGCCGTTGGTCGTCAGTGCCAGGTCGAGCGGTTCACCGCCAGGCGTGCGCAGAGCGGCAAGTTCGCGGATGAGGTCAACCAGCCCGCGGCGCAGCAGCGGTTCGCCGCCCGTAAGACGCACCTTGGTGATCCCCAGGTCGACGAACAACCGGATCATGCGCAGATATTCTGAGATCGCAAGTTCCGGGTATTGGGGACCGGCCTCGCCGGTGCGGCAATAGATGCACTTGTAGTTGCACCGGTCGGTCACCGAGACGCGCAGGTCATGGATAACCCGCCCATGGCTGTCGGTGAGCCGGACTGTGCGCATTTCCGAATGCGAAGAGGTGAGGGAAGCAGCCATCGCCATACTCAGGCTATACCCTTTTGCCATGCGCCGCACCAAGCCAGCGGCCGCTGCGCGTTGCGCAGCAGGGAAACACTCATTCGAGCACTTGAACCGGTTGAAAGTTGCAGCTAATCGAGTCGCGGAGTCCCCCGGCGCAGGATGAGCCCGGTAATCCCGAAGACCGCGATGATCCCGCATGCCAGGAGGAAGTAATACGCCATAGGGTGCGCCCATCCGGGAGAATAGGTCAGGTCCTGGCCCACCCAGAGCAGAAGCACGGTGGCGATAACCGCAAACTGGCCAGCGATGACCAGGAACGTGTGTCCCAGGTCGCGTCTTTTGTCCAGCGCCTCCACCTGGTCGGGGGTCAGGTTGCGTTCTTCCGGGGGGAGGAGGGGATTTGCCATGCGAGTCTCCTTGTGAGTACCTGCCGTGACCTCCAGGCAGGCAACGTTACAGTTTCGATTCAATCACATCCGGGTCGGAAGCGGCTACACCGGCAGATCCCGACCGAGGACCAATTCACTATACGCGACGAATCATTGCTGAACGGCGAACACCAGCAGGCGTGCATCGTTTGCCCCCTGGCGCGGAGCGGCGACAAGAAGCTTGTTCCACTCCGGAACGTAAAGGCCGGTTCGCGCTCCCGGACCGGTCGGGACCCGGGCGCGCGATACCATCGCGTCATGTTCCCTGACATACAGCACATCGACGAATCCGTCTCCGCCAATGACGTACAACAACCGGAGAGCCTCATCGATGAAGATGTCGTCGGCATCGCCAACACTTGCGATCCACGCAGTGATGCGGCCTATGTCGGAATTTATGACCTGCAGTCGAGCTGGCTGGCGGCAGGGGATAAACAGGCGGTGGATGGTATTGTCCAGCGCCATCGAAAAGTTGCCGGATGCACTGGGATGACCCCAGGTCGGGTTGACCGATTGAGTGTCGAGGTCGATGGAGGCGATGCTGCGGTTGTCGGGCAGATTAACGAACAGCTGCTTTCCATCCTCTGTGAGCTGAAATGATTCGGGGTGGACGGGAAGGGCGAAGTTGGCCCGCCGCGAAAGGTCCAGGCCCAGCGCGGCGATGGCTCCCGTCCCATATCCGACCAGCAACTGGTCGTGGACTTTGTCGTAGCGTACATTGTCGGCGTCTTCGCCGAGGCTCACGTCGTGGAGCGGCTTGAGTGTGCCGCCGTCGAAGCTGCGCACGGTCCCGTCCCCGCCGCTGGCCACGTAGATGGTCCCGTTCGAAGCCACATAGGCCACGCCCTGCGGGCTCTTGAGACCTTTGATCTGCGCAGTGCGGCGTCCCTGGGTGACATCGACGACTTCGACGGTTCCGTTACCCAGTGCGGAGACAAAAACGCGCTGCCCCTTGACGTCGGCGGCTAGATGGTCGATGCGGCCCTCCACGCCGGGAAGGGGAATCTCACGTTCGAGTTTGAGCGACCCCGGGGGTGCTTGAGCCACAGAGAGCGCGCAGGCAGGAATCAGGCAGGACAATGCAAGTGCAAAGCTTCGCAGCATGGTTATTTTCGCCTCGCGGATCTGGCTTTTGTTCCGGGCTAATCGTTGAGAAACGCCAGCGACTGAAGCCCGACGATTTCAAACGGCTTGCGGCAGCGGACGTTGGAGCAGGCCAGCTTGTCGTCGCGGCGCACCATGTAGGACTGCGCCTTGGCGAAACGGGCGCGGTCGCGTTCGTCAGCATGGCGGGGCAGTTGGGGACGTTTGCGGCGAACCACCCAGCTGACTTTGTATTCGTTGGCCTGGCCGCATTTCGGGCAGCTAAGTGTGTGTGTGCGCTGTTCCGTAGTTTCTGTAAAAAACTCCCGTTCTTCCATTTTCCCGGTCTCCACCTTTTAACGTTTCAGGAATTCCGTATCCCCGGGCTTTGGTCCAAGGTCAATGCCAACAACCGGGAGCGGTGACCCCGTTCTCTCATCGGCTTACCTCTTTTCCTGAAACGCCGAAGAGGCTCGACTCCTGCCCGCTCTTCCCCTTGGGCAGAATCTATTCCATACTCATCTTTGCCACCGGGAAACGCAAGAGGCCGAAGACGCGGAACCGGTGCGGGAGGCGGGGTGCCAAAACGCAAGCCAGGGCGGTTTTCCGCAACCAAGGCCGTGAAGGCCAACGCGCGCGAGCGCGTGGGCCAACCCAAGCCCGCGCGCGTGGTCGAAGATGCGCCGCGCACGGGTCGGGACGCCAAGCACAAGCCCAAGATGGACGATCTGATTCGGCAGGTAGAATGAGCCCGGAGGGACAATCGTGGCTAAAGCTGTCGGAGTAGGTGGAGTGTTCCTGAAAGCGAGTGACCCCAAAGCTCTGAGCGCCTGGTATGAGACCCACCTCGGCATCGGGCGCGTCCACGACCAGGCCCTGAGCTTCGAGGGTCCAGAATCGACGGGGACGACTGTCTTTGCCCATTTTCCAGGCAATTCTTCGTATTTTGGAGAACGGCCACAGCAGGCGATGCTGAACTTCCGCGTTGACGATCTGGATGGGTTGCTGATCCAGCTGGGAGCCGCGGGGGTGCGCATCGATCCCCGGCGAGAGGACTATTCCTACGGGCGGTTTGCCTGGATCTGGGACCCGGAAGGAAATCGGGTCGAATTATGGCAGCCGGCGGAACCCTGAAGGCTGCGAAAGTACTCTCCCAAAAGCCACGTTTTGTGCAAGGCTACGTGAGAACTCTTCCGAAGCCCCTTTCTTATCAGGGCATGACTTCCGTCGAGCCGCAAATGCCCTGTTTTCAATGCCATGTCTTGGCATCAGGGTACGACCCTTAACAGACTGCGGAAAACGCTTGGTTTTGAAGGGGCACGGCTTTAAGCCGTGCCATAAGAGCACTAAAATTAATGGGGCTTTAGCCCCTGAGGGAAGTTCCGTCTATCGAATTGCCTTCTTCCGCAGCGTGTCAGGCCGCTCCGCAGCCTGGCAAGCACCAGAGTTACCTGTCGCCCCATGGCCAGACTCGTCCCGACCCCCAAAAGACTCCGATGGCGCCGAAGAACAAAAACGCCGCCACGGCGAACACCACCAAATGCCACGGCTGAAGCAGATCAAACAGAGCACGCATCCAGGCACCCCCGCACGCCATTGTCACACGAAACTCACATGAAGCCCTACCATCTCCGGCTGGCCCCCGGCCTGTCTCGTAGCCCGCGGCCCTCGTCCTCGGGATTCCGCAAAGAATGCGCGCGCTTTTGCATTTTCTTTCTACCTCTTTTGCCACAATAAAGAAGGGAGCAGAGAGGATCGAAGCGCAGCCTCAGGCAAAACCCAGGGCATCGAACCGCAATTCGGTTTCGTTCTGAACGCTTCTGGGGCCCAAAACCGGCCCTTCTGGACCGTTTACATTTGCGGATTAGAGCAAATATCCGCATTATTTTCAGTAGCTTGCAGGAGACACTCAAGCCGGAATGGGTACCCTCCCCCGGGGTAGCCCTGTAAAACTGTAAATCCGTCACGTCGAGCAAGCCTCGACTCAAGCCTTCAAACCTGTGAGAAATCCAGGCTACGCCGCGCTGCTGGTGCGGGTAGTCAGGCCGGAAGATGTGTGGACCCGCTTCGTCTTACCGCTGTCCGGCGCTTTCACTGCTGTGTCAGACGGCGTGAGACGTGGTCCTGCAGGTGTATCACGACGTTTGTCGACGGTCACACGATGAAAAGATGCCGAAGTCTAAGCCGGCTGCGCGTCGAGCCAATCCGCTAACTCGGCGTGGCCGCGCTCGCGGGCAAAATCCGCTGCGGTTTTCTCGAGATCGCTGCGATGGTGGGCCTGCGCCCCGCTCTCGATCAGCATTGCGGCCAGGTCACGGCGGTTGGCGGTAGCAGGCGAGAACAGCGGCGTAAAACCGCCCACCTGGCTGGCGTTGGGATCCGCGCCGTGGGCGAGCAGCAGCCGAACCGTTTCCGCATTCCTCGAGAGTGCGACGGCAGCGTGCAAGGGCTGGTTGCGCTGCGCGTTCCGGGAGATCGCGTCGACCGGCGCGCCATGCTGGAGAAGCATATCAACGGCCTCGGGGGTGCCAAAGGCCGCGCCAAGATGGAGGGCAGTCCAGCCGTCTCCGGTGAAGGCATGGCCGGCGCCCGGATCGGCGCTCAGAATGTCCTCGATACGGAGAATATCCCCGACGGCCGCAGCCTCGAATAGGTCGAGAAGGATTCCCCGCGCGGCCAAATGCGCCAGCAGGTAATCGCGCACCTTGGGCCGGCCGGCGTAGACCGACCACAGCAACGCGGAGACGCCCTCCGGGTCGCGGACCTCGACAAGTGCCGGGTCGGCTTCGACTGCGGAAGCGATATCGGTGGTTTCGCCAGTCTGGATCAGTTTCACGAAATGCTGGCTCATGCTGCTCCGAAGAATCCTATGGTTGCTTGGCGACGGGCTGGTTTACCGAGTATGGACCCGGAAGCGGGGCAGCATCGGGTTCGGCCAGGCTCGCGGTCGCTGACTCCGGGTTGCCGGTTTTCTTGGAATAAATACGGAACTGCACGACCAGGTCGACCATGACCGCAACCGGTTTGCCATCCTTCATCGCCGGCTGAAACAATGCCTTGCGAATGGAAGCCACCGCATTCTCGTCCAGGCCAAGCCCGATGGGTCGTCCGACAGCGATTTCTGCCGGTTTGCCGTCGGGCGCGACCACAACTCGATACTGAGCCACGCCCGCCACCCCGGCCTGCTGCGCGAAATCATTTGATGGCGGCGCGAACGGGGTCAGGAGCCCCGCCTTCCGATCGACGTCGCTCTGGCGCAGAATCGATGGGTCGCTCGGCCGGTAGCTGGATTTTTTGGCTGCAGCCTGGTAGTAGAGCTGCCAGAAGTCAGGAAGAGAAGCAATCATGCGCTCGTCCATTCCCTTTGAGAAGACACGACCGAGGGCTTGTTCGAGTAACTCATTTGCCTGAGCCTTGGTCAGCGAAGTCATTGCTTCGGGGTGGGCGGCGGAAGCAGAATCTGATGGCGGCGGCGCTCCGTCCTTGGCATCGGATTTGGACTTCTTTTTTTTCGGCGCGGTCACGATCCCGCGATCGATAGAGATTTTGACCGACTTCTTTTTGGGAGTGATCCGGATCTTGTCCGAGGCCTGAATCGGATCTTCGGTGGGTGCCGCGCCCAGGAAGTGCAGACCATAACGGACGCCTTCGAACTCGAGTTTGCGCTTGGTCAGGTGAACCTTGCCGATCTCGATCAGGCTCAGCGTATAAGAGGCCTTGGGCGAACTGCCCGCGTATTGGCCCCGCACATCGAAGTGGAGATCGTTATCGAAATATCCGCCGCGCAAGAAGAACATCTTACCGGCGAATTGCTGTTCGAGTTCCTCTACGGTGATGGTGTGAACCTCGGGCGGCTTTTGGCCGGCTGCCTGCTCTGCCGCTTGCTGGCCTGCGGGCTGTTGCGCTGGGACGGGACTAAGCGCCAGACCAAGAGTCGCAATGCCGGCCAGCGTCATTAACGCGGTGAATGGATGACAGCGAAGATGAAAGCGAGGTGAATGCATGGGGAAGCTCCCTCGACCGCACTGTAACAGGAGACGGGTGACGGGTTGAAAATTTCTCGCGCAACGTAAGGTACGCGAAGATTTTGGTTTCCGGAGTCAGCCGCTGCGTGGATCGGCGGAACGCTTCAGGCGGTAGAGGATGCGGCGAAAGAGCCCCAGCATGCGCCGGGTGTCGAGCGCAGAGGGCGCAAGGCGGCGGAGAAGCAGGCGAAGGTCATGGCGGTTGGCGGGCTGCATTACTCGAGGCGAGTAGCCGGCGGCAGTCATAGTCTCCTCAATGAGGCCAGCAAGGCGATCGAGCGTGCCGGAACTCGAAGCCGGTCCAATCTCCGATGTCCCGCACCCCATCCTTTCGCTTTTTTCCTGGCGAATGGGTGGGGGGCTAAAACTCCCGACTGTTCCCGGTGCGCTTGAGATGGGTTGAGGGCGGCACGCCAGTTCATACAGGCAAACCGCCACCGCCTGGCCAAGGTTCATCGAAGGCTGGTGCGGATCGGTCGGGATTTCGATCATTACGTTGCAAAACGAGAGATCGTCGCGGGTAAGTCCGTGTTTTTCTGGACCGAAGACAAGCGCGATGCGTCCGGGGCGATCAAGGTGTTGGGCCAGGATCGGGCCTGCATCAGGTAATGAGACAACCAACTGTTCGGGCTTGCGGTTCGCAAGCGTGCCGGTGCCGGCGACGAAAGTGGAGCTTGCGACCGCTTCCGCGAGGGATTCAGTTTCTGTTGCGTTTTGGAGTAGCCCCGGAGCGCCGATGGCCGAGCGGGCTTCGCGCCAGTGCGGCGCATAGGGAGCAACGACAGCGAGCCGCGAGAAGCCAAAGTTGGCCATGGCGCGCGCCACGGCACCGATGTTGAGCGGATTGCGGGGCGAGACGAGAACGACGTCGATGCAGTCGCATTGGGAGCGAGTGAGCAAGAAATGATTGTATTGTGGATCGATGACGAAGCTTCAGACTTGTTAAACTGCAGAGATTATGGTGACCGATACGGCCGCGATCCATTTTGAGGCCGAGGCGCTCTGCGCAACGGCGCGCTGGTGTTATGGCCGCGGATGGGTTCCGGCAACGAGCGGCAACTTCAGCGTGCGAGATCGGGTGGCGGGTCGGATTCTGATTTCGCCCAGCGGGCTCGACAAAGGCCTGATGAGCATGGCCGATCTGCTCACAACCGACATGGAAGGGCGCGTTGTGGACAGTACGAAGAAGCCCTCGGCGGAGACCGCACTCCATGTAGTGATTTATCGCGTGCGGTCGGAAGCTGGGGCGATTCTGCACGTGCATTCGATCTGGAACACGCTGCTATCGGGTCGGTTTGCCGAGTCAGGCCATGTGCCTCTCAAGGGATACGAACTGTTGAAGGGGCTCAGCGGCGTGAGCACGCCTGAGTACGAGGAGCGGGTGCCCATTCTCCGCAACTCGCAGGATTACGAAGAACTGGCGGCCGAGTTGGTTGAGGCATTGCGAACTTATGCCGACACACACGGCGTGTTGTTGAGCCGGCATGGGCTATATACTTGGGGCAAATCGGTGGCCGAGGCGCGCCGCCACCTCGAGGCGCTGGAGTTTCTGTTCGAGGTCGAGGGGCGCCGGTTGACGAGTTGGCCACACGATTGAGGAGCACGCCATGGCTGTTCTTCGCTTCCCTGATAACGACGAAATGATTGAGGGCGAATCCGACATTCGGTCTGCCCTGGCTGGAATGGGCATAGACTACGAGCGCTGGAGCCTCGATCGCGTGCCGCCCGACAGCTCGGCTGATGCGGTGCTGACGGCGTATGCCTGCGAAGTCGAGGATATGAAACGTCGCGGCGGCTATGTGACCGCTGATGTGATCGATGTGAATCCATCTACGCCGAATCTCGAAGCCATGCTGGCGCGCTTCGACAAGGAACACACCCACGACGAGGATGAAGTTCGGTTCATCCTTGACGGGCGCGGAATTTTCTTTCTGCATTTGGGCGAGCGGGTCGTCTCGGTTGAAGTGGGTCCCGGCGACATGCTGCGCGTTCCGCGCGGTACCACACACTGGTTCACGCTCTGCGAAGACCGCCGCATCCGCGCCATTCGCTGGTTTCAACAAACATCCGGCTGGACGCCGCACTATACCGATACGGGTGTGGACAAAGATTATCAACCGCTGTGCTTCGGGCCGGTCTATCTCGGCGCGCGCGCTGAGACGCGGCTGACACTCGACCAAAACGCATGAGCGCGAAGCGCCTCTACCTGCTCGACGTCGAAGGCACGGTTGCGCCGATTTCGCTGGTGAGCGAACAGCTATTTCCCTATGCAAGGGCTCATTTTGAGGCATTCCTGAGGCAGAGCATTGCCGAGGTCGAGCAAATGGGGGATGCTATCGAGCCACGCGAATTCGGCGAAGGCAGCGTGCTCTGGGATCTGGCGATGTTGAGACGCGAGAATCGCGCTGAGCCGGATCCTCAGGCTCCCCGGATTCGGCCTGATTTGGTGTCGGAACTCGGGTGCAAGGGCGATCGTGATTCCACTTCGATGAGTCCGGCATATGGGATTCCGCGCATTCTGAAGTACATTTACTGGCTCATGGATCGCGATCGCAAATCGACAGCCCTGAAGAGCCTGCAGGGCAAAATCTGGAAGGCGGGATTCGAAAACGGCGAATTGAAGGGCACGCTGTTCGACGACGTGCCGGAAGCCCTCAAACGATGGTCGACCGATGCCAGGGTTGCGATCTACTCGTCGGGCTCGGTCGAGGCCCAGCAACTGCTGTTTCGCCACTCGATTTTCGGCGATTTGACGCCGTATATTGCGAGATATTTTGATACCAGAACAGGCGTGAAATCGGCCAGCGCGAGCTACGCGGCCATTGCGGCGGCAATGAACGTCCGGCCCGATGAAGCGCTGTTTCTTTCCGACGTTGTTCGCGAACTGGACGCGGCGCGCGAAGCCGGATGCCAGACGGGACTGGTGGTGCGGCCCGGCAATCAGCCACTGGATGATGCACATGGGCACGCCGTTGTTGAATCATTCGTTGGTCTGTAGGCTCTAATGATCGTGATCTGGACCAATCCAGCTGAACAGGCGTTGACTGAGTTGACCCGCGCGCCGCTGGTGCGCTTCTCGCTGCTGGCCCTCAGTTCTATTTTTTTTCTGGTCGACCCGTTCGCCGCGATCGGATCGTTCCTGGCCATCACGGCGGGATCGGATGCCACGCGGCGCAAGCGCATGGCGCGCAAAGCTGCGTTGACGTGCTTCATCGTGCTGACGTCCTTTGCGCTTGCGGGCCAATTCATCTTTCGCATGTTCGGCATCACGCTGCCTGCGTTTGAGATTGCGGGCGGGCTCATCTTGCTGTTGATCGGAATCGACATGCTGCAGGCCAAACGTTCGCCAACGCAGGAGGCTTCCGGCGACAAGGAAGAGGCTGCGGAAAAGGAAGATGCCGGTATTGTGCCGCTGGGCATTCCCATGCTGGCCGGCCCGGGCGCGATCTCGTCGGTGATGGTATTGGTAGGCCAGGTCGTCCACATCTGGCAATGGCAAATGTTCGCGATCCTGGGCTCGATTGCCGTGACCGCACTGGCCAGCTACTGGGTGCTGGCCGGTGCGGACCGGGTGCGCAGGGTGATGGGGGAAACCGGCATACGCATCCTGGTGCGGATCATGGGGCTGCTGCTGGTGGCGCTTGCGATGCAGTTCTTTGTGAACGGACTGACCGACCTGGGGGTCATTGCGAAGCAGGGGTGAGCTCGTGCCTGACACCCTTTCGCGAGAAGCAAAGACCCGTGAGGGCAGGCACAATCCGGAGTACAGCCTCGTGCGTGCGAAGGGACGATTCCCACAGAAGGACGGGCTTTCCCACAAGGATATGGCTTGCGTTAAAGCTGGGTGATTGCTATTCTCGGGAAGTTGCGGTCAGGCGGTAGACGTAAGGCCGGCCGCAAGTTGCAAGCGAGGGTAGCTTGTGCTACTCTTAAAAAGTTGCAGATGAGCGATGGAGCCTCCCGGTGGCCGTGTGGCCTGCCCGTTGAGGGAAGTGGGAAGCTGGTTCGTAGGGTCGGGTGAAGGAAAGCACAATCCCTGAGCCCCTGTAGGGAATCCCGCAGAGAACAAGCCATTGCATGACCCGAGAGTTGATCTCTCGCGAGCCCTAGTGGCTCGGGTAAACACTGGTCGCTGTTTGATATTTTGCGCTGCGCGAAGTAGCTGATGGGGCGGACTTGCGAGTTAACCATCTCAGACTCACCGCATTCGGGGAACGACCGCCAACAACGAGTTTGGACGGCCCATGAATGTACACGATGAGTATGAAAATCTGGTTGACATAGAGCAAGAAGTTCGATAGGTTTAGAAAGTTCGCGCAAAAACGCCGGCAGTCGCAATCAGATGCGGTTTACGGTGAGCGCAACAAGTTCGAGGACACCTTGGCGTAACAGCCCGGGCCTCGATCCAAAAGGGCGCCGCTCAGGCGGAGGCTCTCACGGATCTTTGACAATTAGGTTGAACATGCCAGTTATGAGAACAGATCAGGTTTGGCTTGATCATTCTCACAAGTAAGGTTCCCTGCGCAGTGATGCGCGGGAACAGTTGACTCCGATCTGACCTCCGTCAGAGACGAGTCGACATCAGGTTTCAAACGAGAGTTTGATCCTGGCTCAGAATCAACGCTGGCGGCGTGCCTAACACATGCAAGTCGAACGAGAAAGTGGTAGCAATACCATGAGTAAAGTGGCGCACGGGTGAGTAACACGTGACTAACCTACCCTTGAGTGGGGGATAACTGAGGGAAACCTTAGCTAATACCGCATAATACCCACGGGTCAAAGGAGCAATTCGCTCGAGGAGGGGGTCGCGGCCGATTAGTTAGTTGGCGGGGTAATGGCCCACCAAGACGATGATCGGTATCCGGCCTGAGAGGGCGCACGGACACACTGGAACTGAAACACGGTCCAGACTCCTACGGGAGGCAGCAGTGGGGAATTTTGCGCAATGGGGGAAACCCTGACGCAGCAACGCCGCGTGGAGGATGAAGTCCTTCGGGACGTAAACTCCTTTCGATCGGGACGATTATGACGGTACCGGAAGAAGAAGCCCCGGCTAACTTCGTGCCAGCAGCCGCGGTAATACGAGGGGGGCGAGCGTTGTTCGGAATTATTGGGCGTAAAGGGTGCGTAGGCGGTTTGGTAAGTCTGATGTGAAATCTATGGGCTCAACTCATAGTCTGCATCGGAAACTGCCGGGCTTGAGTGTGGGAGAGGTGAGTGGAATTTCCGGTGTAGCGGTGAAATGCGTAGATATCGGAAGGAACACCTGTGGCGAAAGCGGCTCACTGGACCACAACTGACGCTGATGCACGAAAGCTAGGGGAGCAAACAGGATTAGATACCCTGGTAGTCCTAGCCCTAAACGATGACTGCTTGGTGTGACGGGTACCCAATCCCGCCGTGCCGTAGCTAACGCGTTAAGCAGTCCGCCTGGGGAGTACGGTCGCAAGGCTGAAACTCAAAGGAATTGACGGGGGCCCGCACAAGCGGTGGAGCATGTGGTTTAATTCGACGCAACGCGAAGAACCTTACCTGGGCTCGAAATGTTATGGACCGGAGTAGAAATATTCCTTCCCCGCAAGGGGCCGTAATATAGGTGCTGCATGGCTGTCGTCAGCTCGTGTCGTGAGATGTTGGGTTAAGTCCCGCAACGAGCGCAACCCTTACCCCCAGTTGCCATCATTTAGTTGGGCACTCTGGTGGAACCGCCTCGGATAACGGGGAGGAAGGTGGGGATGACGTCAAGTCCTCATGGCCTTTATGTCCAGGGCTACACACGTGCTACAATGGCCGGTACAAACCGTCGCAAACCCGTGAGGGGGAGCTAATCGGAAAAAGCCGGCCTCAGTTCGGATCGTAGTCTGCAACTCGACTACGTGAAGCTGGAATCGCTAGTAATCGCGGATCAGAACGCCGCGGTGAATACGTTCCCGGGCCTTGTACACACCGCCCGTCACATCACGAAAGTGGGTTGCACTAGAAGTCGGTGGGCCAACCGCAAGGGGGCAGCCGCCCAAGGTGTAATTCATGATTGGGGTGAAGTCGTAACAAGGTAGCCGTAGGAGAACCTGCGGCTGGATCACCTCCTTTCTAAAAGAGAACCTGATGGCATAGCAGTCCTTCCGCGATAGCGGACTATACCCCTGATGTGCGAGTCAAATCGCGAGTCAGGCCGTAGCGAGTGCGATGTCCATCTACCCCGCAAGTGCCGTCCCTGACGGCAGGCGCGGGAGTCCTGATACAAGCCTTCTTTGCTTGATTTGGATCTGATAATGGTCACGGGCGGCGTAGCTGCCCAGCATGTTCAACCTTGTCCTCGAAACCCTTTAGCAATGAATGAGAGTATCTGAGAGCCGCCGGGCTTTATCCTCGGCGGGGGAGCCGGCCAGCAGCTTAGTTTCAAGCCTCGGGCCTGTAGCTCAGTTGGTTAGAGCGCACCCCTGATAAGGGTGAGGTCGGTAGTTCGACTCTACCCAGGCCCACCATCTCAGCCACAGGCACCCAAAACGTGGGGCTGTAGCTCAGCTGGGAGAGCACCTGCTTTGCAAGCAGGGGGTCACCGGTTCGATCCCGGTCAGCTCCACCAGAACTCATTCACTGCTTCCAGATTGGCGTCTCCTTCGTTTAGGACGAGGCTTCAATCTGGAAGCAGGCCGTTTCCGTCTTTCGAGACGGATTTTGGCAGGTTTCAACAGCCTCAGGGCTGGTCCTCTTCGGAGAAAGAAGGGGATTTGATGTTTGACAACGAAATTGATTGGGTAACGCGTTTGGAGGCGTTGCTGCTGCTTTGAACCGCCGTGAGGCGGATGGAGGCGGTGCCAGCGAAATCTAAACACGTTTACATACAAGGCCGAGCACATGCAATCGAGTTAAGTGCAAGTTACTGACTCAGGCAAGTGTTCAAGTAAGAAGAGTGTCTTTAGGAGTTGTAACTCGGGCAGCGCGTGAGCGCGAACGAGTTACTCTCAAGGCGGATAATTTAGGTTATCTCTGATCAGGACCGCAGTGATGCGGCTCCCTGCGCTGGAGTTAATTCTATGGTCAAGCTACTAAGGGCGCACGGTGGATGCCTTGGCAGAGACAGGCGATGAAGGACGTGGCAAGCTGCGATAAGCTTCGGTAAGCCGCACACAGGCGTTATAACCGGAGATCTCCGAATGGGGCAACCCTCCCGGGCAAACCTCGGGAACTACCCGCTGAATACATAGGCGGGATAGAGCGAACTCAGGGAAGTGAACCATCTCAGTACCTGAAGGAAAAGAAAGAAACCTCGATTCCGATAGTAGTGGCGAGCGAACTCGGAAGAGCCCAAACCCGTAGCATTTCGGTGTTTCGGGGGTTGTAGGGTCCGCAACAGTAGAGTTACCAATCTGGCTGCTAGCCGAATCTTCTGGAAGGGAGATCCATAGAGCGTGACAGACGCGTAGGCGAAAATAGTCCAGACTCGAAGCGGATACCTGAGTAAGGCGGGGCACGTGAAACCCTGCTTGAATCCACGGGGACCATCCCGTAAGGCTAAATACTAGTCTCTGACCGATAGTGAACCAGTACCGTGAGGGAAAGGCGAAAAGAACCCCGTCGAGGGGAGTGCAAAGTACCTGAAACCGTGTGCCTACAAGCAGTGGGAGGGCTATGCTCCGCAAGGAGAATGCCTGACCGCGTGCCTATTGCATAATGAGCCGGCTAGTTATTCTTGTCAGCAAGGTTAAGCGTAAGCGAGCCGAAGCGAAAGCGAGTCTGAACAGGGCGTTCAGTTGGCAGGAATAGACGCGAAGCGGGATGATCTACCCATGGCCAGGTTGAAGGTGGGGTAACACCCACTGGAGGACCGAACCGGTGTTTGTTGAAAAAAGCTCGGATGAGCTGTGGGTAGGGGTGAAAGGCTAATCAAATTCCGTGATAGCTCGTTCTCTCCGAAATAGCTTTAGGGCTAGCCTCGGACGAATTGCACTGGTGGTAGAGAGATGGATGGACTAGGGGGCTTTCCGGCTTACTGAATCCAACCAAACTGCGAATGCCAGTGACAACATATCCGGGAGTCAGACGGTGGGGGCTAAGCCTCATCGTCGAGAGGGAAACAGCCCAGACCGCCTGCTAAGGTCCCCAAGTTACAGTTAAGTGGGAAAGGAAGTCGGAACGCTCAGACAGCCAGGAGGTTGGCTTAGAAGCAGCCATCCTTTAAAGAAAGCGTAATAGCTCACTGGTCAAGCGGTCCGGTGCCGACAATACAACGGGGCTAAAACTGTACACCGAAGCAGCGGATGCACACCTTTTAGGTGTGCGTGGTAGGAGAGCATTCTCAACAGCATTGAAGCCAGACTGAGAAGACTGGTGGAGCGTTGCGAAGAGACCCTGCCGGCATAAGTAGCGATAACGGAGGTGAGAACCCTCCGCGCCGAAAGTCTAAGGTTTCCTGAGGAAGGTTAATCCGCTCAGGGTTAGGCGGTCCCTAAGTCGAGGCCGAGAGGCGTAGACGATGGACAGACGGTTAATATTCCGTTCCTCCCAAGGTTCGTTTGACGATGGGGTGACGCAGAAGGATAAGCATGCCGCACTATGGCTAGGCGGTTGCTGCACGTAAGCTGGATCCGATAGGCAAATCCGTCGGGTCTTAACAGTGAGGTGCAGCGGAGTCCCGTATGGGGCATAAGTTGCCGATTCCACGCTGCCAAGAAAATCCTCTAAGGAGAACTGCGGGAACCGTACCCCAAACCGACACAGGTAGACGAGGAGAATATCCAAAGGCGCTCGAGTGAAAGCTCGTTAAGGAACTCGGCAAATTGGCTCCGTAACTTCGGGAGAAGGAGCGCCCACGCAAGTGGGCCGCAGTGAAGCGCGTACGGCGACTGTTTAACAAAAACACAGGTCTCTGCTAAGTCGAAAACGACGTATAGGGGCTGACGCCTGCCCGGTGCCGGAAGGTTAAAAGGAGAGGTTAGCGCAAGCGAAGCTTTGAATTGAAGCCCCGGTGAACGGCGGCCGTAACTATAACGGTCCTAAGGTAGCGAAATTCCTTGTCGGGTAAGTTCCGACCTGCACGAATGGCGTAACGATCGTACGACTGTCTTAACGAGTTGCTCGGCGAACTTGTAGTACCGGTGAAGATGCCGGTTACCCGCAGCTAGACGGAAAGACCCCGTGCACCTTTACTACACCTTAACTATGAGTTATGGTACTTGCTGCGCAGGATAGGTGGGAGGCTTTGATACCAGGTTCTCGGACTTGGTGGAGCCAATGGTGAGATACCACCCTGCGAGTGCTGTGATTCTAACCTCCTCCCGTGATCCGGGAGAGGGACATAGTTAGGCGGGTAGTTTGACTGGGGCGGTCGCCTCCTAAATTGTAACGGAGGCGCGCGAAGCTACTCTCAGACTGTTTGGAAATCAGTCGTCGAGTGCAAAGGCATAAGAGTGGTTAACTGTGAGACCTACAAGTCGAGCAGGTGCGAAAGCAGGCCTTAGTGATCCGGTGGTTCTGTATGGAAGGGCCATCGCTCAACGGATAAAAGGTACGCCGGGGATAACAGGCTGATCAATGCCAAGAGTTCATATCGACGCATTGGTTTGGCACCTCGATGTCGGCTCATCGCATCCTGGAGCTGTAGAAGGTTCCAAGGGTTAGGCTGTTCGCCTATTAAAGCGGTACGTGAGCTGGGTTCAGAACGTCGCGAGACAGTTCGGTCCCTATCTGCTGTGGGCGTAGGAGATTTGCGGGGGGCTGTCCTTAGTACGAGAGGACCGGGATGGACGAACCTCTTGTGTTCCAGTTGTCCTGCCAAGGGCACGGCTGGGTAGCGAAGTTCGGTTGTGATAACCGCTGAATGCATATAAGCGGGAAGCACGCCCCAAGATGAGATCTCCCTGAAGGGCCCAGGAAGACGACCTGGTTGATAGGCTGGAGGTAGAAGCGCAGTGATGCGTGTAGCTTACCAGTACTAATCGCCCGTTCGGCTTGTCCATAGAATTAACTCCGCGCAGTATTACGGACTTTCTTCTTACAAGCCTTGTACCAACCCAATCAATTTCGTGTCATTCAGCTCTGAGCTGAGCAAAAGTTTTGGCGCCAGATTGCAGTCCGCGTTCCTGCCGGGCCCGGGAGAAACCATCCGGGACAAGCAGACGCCGCGGCAGGCTGCGGGCAACCACCCGCCAAGCGCCATTCAGGTTTGCCGGTGACCATACCGCGAGGGATCACCCGTTCCCATCCCGAACACGGAAGTTAAGCCTCGCTGGGCCGATGGTACTGCACGGGCAACTGTGTGGGAGATTAGGTGATCGCCGGCAATATTATTGAAGCAAAAGGCCATGCCCTCCGGGCATGGCCTTTTTGCATTTGGCTGACCTTCGTTAGTCCGCTACCGCCGGAGCTGGCCGCGGATCGACCGAGCTGGCGGCGAGAAACCCGCTGCTGTCCAGCGCCTGCAGAAGGTGCCCAGCTACCGGAGTGCCTTTGCCCGTGCACGCATCCCATCCGGGGCCGGCGGAAAACGCGCCATTGTTGCCCTGGGTAATGTCGCGCAGTCCGTTGGGCGGCGTTATCGCATACAGCGCCGCGTTGACGAACCCCAGCGGGCGGCTCAGTTTCTGATTCAGCAGCACCACCAGCCCGGCCCACAAAGGCGCGACCGCGCTTGTTCCGCCCACTACAAAGCTTTTTCCATCGACCAGGACGTTGTAACCCGTCTCGGGATCCGCATCGCCAGCGATATCGGGAACGCCGCGCATCGTCTGCGTGACAGCCCCCGACTGCCATGTTGGGCGGGCGAAGACAGTGCTGTACCCGCCGCCGCCGGCTCCCCCCTGGGCCCCGTCATTCCACACCACTTCAGCGGAAATCGCGCCACCCGCTGCAGTGAGGCGGGTTCCACCCGCAGCCAGGACATGTGGCGACGAAGCCGGAAAGTCGACGTGGCTCTGGCCATCGGTGACCCCATCGCTTGAACCGCTGTCGCCCGAGGCAACCGTAATCGTAATGCCGAGGAGCGCCGCCTCCTGGGCTACCTGGTCAAAGTTCTGCATCGACTGCTGGGTCCAGCCATTCTCCGGTCCGCCCCAGCTGATGGAGATTGCACTTGGCTTCCGGAGCTGATCGTGGATCGCCGTGCTGAGCGCGTCCTGGAATCCCTGCGAGGTGTTTGGAGTGAAATAAACCGCGATGGTTACGCCGGGAGCCACGGATGCCGCCACCTCGATGTCAAGCATCACCTCGCCATCGGCGCTTTGCGCGGTGGTGGGGTGGTTGCGGCCGTGATCGACGGAGATGGACTTCATGGCGGGCGCCGGAAGCCCCAGGCCCTTGAAGTACTTGGTGATGTCGGCCGGACGGTAGCCGCCACCTAGTTCAATCAGACCGATTGTCTGTCCGGAAAGATTCCCGCCCTCGGGAAAGCCATAGAGCTTGCCAACCTGGGGCGGATCGAACGACAGGCTTGAGGCACGGGCGCCTAAAATCCCGTTCGGGTCGTAATACCGGAAATGCGGACGTGCAACCGGCCGGTCATCAAGCCCGAAGACTCCGGAGACCAGCGAGGCATATTCCTCTGGCATCTGCAGAGGCCCTGTATGTCCGCGATAGGTGCCCTCCGGGTGTTCGAATTCATTCAATTCGACGCCGAAGGCCTTTTCCATCGCCGCCGCGGTTCCCGCCAGGGTCACGGTGCGGCGCAGCACTTCGTCGCCACGCTCCAGTACCTGAAGATTGTTTTCTTTGGCAAACTGACGAATCTTGTCCACGGCTGCGGGATCCGCGCCGTAGGTCTGCGCAAAGTCCGAGTGGGAGATCTGCTGGCGGATCTCGTTCGCAGCCGGCAATGGTTGGCGATGCTTCAGGACAACGGAAACTTCGATGAGTTGATGAGGATCGGTTGGACCGATGGTACGAACTCCGGCAAGAGCAAGATGTTCCGTACCGGCAAGGGGAACCCGTTTGGAATCGGACATGACACGCTCTCCTTTGAAGGGGTGGAATTGCCCAGTATCCCTGCAAACCTATGGTTGGGCGAAGAGCCCTGGCGTTTCACGATCTGAGAAAGCCACGCCCGTCTCTCTGAGTCGGCCGCATCAAGACGCTTCGACGAATTAATTACGAAACAGGTCAGATTCCGAAGACGAAAGAGAGGCCCTTGTCTTCCCGGCACTCGTTCTGCTGCAGGAAGATACATTTCCGCGAAGGATTCCTCTTGCCGGAACCGCAATCGAGCAGATCCAAGCCCCATGCGACATCAGCGGAGAAGAACCAGGTCCTCCGCGCAACGTTGATCACTATACTCCAAAAGGCGCCTGCGCCACGGCCGGGCTTAGCCTCGGATGCCTGCCCATCACTTTCCCGTTCCCTTAGTCAGGATCACAATCCGGTCTACGCCGGGCACGGTGAACTTTTCCAACTGGCCGTCGGGCCAGTGCACCTCGATCGCGTCCACGGTTGTCGCTTGGCCGAGGCCGAAGTGCGGCCGGGGGTCGTTCGAGGACAGGTAACTCCCGCCGCTGATAACATCCGCGCGCTGCTGCATGCCATTCGCCGTGACGTACACTGTGGCGCCCACCGCGTCACGCGGCCCTTTCTCATCGTGTACGCCGGGGGGTCCACTCGATCCCACCAGCTTCAGTTCCAACCAGTGATTTTTGTCCGGGTTCACATTGCGAAGCAGAACCGGATGCCCATCCATCACGTTGATCACCGCATCCAGCTTGCCGTCATTGAACAGGTCACCGACGGCCATGCCCCGTCCCGCAATCACCACGGCCAGCCCGGTTCCCTCGACCGCGGGAACGGGTTCGAACCGTTTGCCTTCGATGTTGCGGAACAGCATAGGCCTCTGCTTCCAGCTCGTACCCCACGGGTATTTGTCGGCCTCCGGATACACGTGCCCATCCGACATTAGCAAGTCTTTCCAGCCATCATTGTCGTAGTCGATAAAAGCGTCGCCCCAGCTGAGGAAAGGAACCGAGATCTCCGCAATCCCCATGTGGTAGCTGATGTCGGTGAGATTGGCGTCGCCCTCGTTGTGATAGAGCGGTTTGTAATCATCGGAGAAGGTGGTGTCGAAAACATCCAGCATGCCATTGTTCTCGTAGTCGCCGACCGCAATGCCCATCGAAGCCGTTTCACGGCCTGCCTCGTTGAGCGCAAAGCCCGACGCATAGCTCACATCTTCAAACGTCCCATCGCCCTTGTTGAGATAGAGATAATTAGGCGTTGAGTCGTTGCCCACCAGCAGGTCGGGCTTGCCGTCGTTGTTGATGTCCGCGAACACCGCCCCCAGGCCATAGTATCCAGGCCTGTCGGCCACGCCGGCTTTCTCGCTGACGTCGGTGAACGTGCCATCGCCGTTATTGTGAAACAGGTGATCGCCTTCGCCCTTCAGGCCGCGCGGACCGCAACTCACTTTTTCGCCGCGAAACGTACAGAAAGCATTGGGAACGCCGCTTTCTCCTGCGGTGGGCAGGTGGTTCCGGTCGTAGTGCAGATATCCGGCGACGAACAAATCGAGATGCCCATCGCCGTCATAGTCGCCCCAGGTCGCGCCGGTGTGCCATGCCGCGGGATCGTCCAGCGCCACGCGTGCCTTGTCGGCCACATCGGTAAATGTCCCATTGTGATTGTTGTGGTAGAGGCGGTTCTTTCCCCAATTCGAAACGAAGATATCCGGCCAGCCGTCATTGTCATAATCGGCAATGGCCACGCCGAAGCCCCAGCGATCGTTGGTTACGCCGGCCTTGGCCGCCACGTCGGTAAATGTTCCGTCATGGTTGTTATGAAACAGCGCGGCATGGGGCGGGATTTCCTTGCCGTCGAGGGCGTTGAAGGTCGAGCCGTTCACGATATAAATATCGAGCCATCCATCATTGTCATAGTCGATCAGCCCCACGCCCGAGCCCTTTGTTTCCACAATGTAGGTTTTCGCGGGCGTGCCCATTTTGTGGGTCCACTTGGTCAGTCCGGCTTTCTCTGAAGCGTCTTCAAAGACGATGGGGCCGCTCTTCACGAATCCCCCCGCGGTGATTGGCCGGTGTTGCTCGTCCATTTGCAGGGGATGAGGTGAGCCGGTTTCCTTGCCCGCCGCAGCGGCGGCCTGCGCACCGTCACTCGGCTTCACCGCCGCATTTCCGGAGGGGCCCGCTTCGGCGACTCCGACCTGTGTATTGCAAATTATGGGTATTCCTGCCGCTAGAAAACCCCATGTGGCGGCTGTTCGGATGGCGTTAAACATGGCTGCCAGTATACGGGGCGGCCCGCAGCCAAGTCTCGACCGAAGGATTGAGGAGAAGACGCAGGTTCTAGGGCATGGAATTCGCAGGCGCCGATCCCGGCTGTGTGCTCTGCACCTGCCATCCGTTGCCGGTCTTCACCAGGGTGGCTGTTGCTATCTGCTGGCCCGACGTCTGTTGCGCCAGTTTCGGGAAGGCGGTCTTCATCTCCGCGGAATTGGCCCACGGCTGTGGCGTACTCGCCCCCAGGTGATACGTCACGTTGTAGCGCGTCTCGCTGTCGTCGGTGGGTGCGTAGCCGTCGATCGAGATCACCTCAGGATGTCCATAGCAGAAGTTGCCATAACCGGGCTGTGAAGGGTCGGCGGTCCACACCGGGCGCCCCTGGTCGGACAAGTCATAATCATTTACCTGCTTGGACCCGATGAGGAAGCGCTTCTTCTCTTCCGCTTTGCGAGTCAATAGACCGGCATCGGTCAAGGCATCGAAGGATTTGGTTTGCTCGTCGTTTGACGTATCGGCCTGCGCCGGGAACTTCACCGGCGTGGGCCATAGGCAGTCCTGACGGCCGCTGTAATAGTTGTCCAATGCCGATTTGAAGGCCATCTTGTCGACCGTATTCTTCTTGCACCCGATCGTAAGGAGGAACATCCACGCCATGACCAGCGCCAGGTTCCAGGTTGTGCGCATTCCAAGTCTCCTTCTGCATTTGGATGCAAGACGGAGCGCGGCGCAGAGCCAAACTTTGCACCCGCCGCTCACTTTGAACCGAATGATGGTTGAAGCTCTGCCCTTGATGAAGGGGAATCGTCATGGGTTGCTTGCGTCGCTCTTTTTGCGCCATTGACGGAAAACAGGACATGGTTGCCATTGGCAACATCCATAATCCGCGTCTCATTCAAAACATCGAGCACGGCATTCTGGGCTTTGACCCAAACCGGGTGCGCGGGACACCACGGTTTTCGTGAGCACGCCTGGTTGTTCGCAAGGCACACGTTGAGGTGTATCGGTCCGTCGATAGTCTCAATCACTTCGCGCATCGATGCCTGGCGGCCGGGCGCAGATATTTGAAAGCCCCCGGCTGGTCCTCGCCGGGATGTAACGAGGTGAGCCCGCGCCAAATTCTGCAGGACCTTGGAGAGAAAGCTGTCCGGAACTCCGGTTGCCGTAGCCAGCACCGGTAGCGACACGCGCGTTCCACGCGCCGTCTTTGCCAGATGAATCATAACCCGGACGGCGTAATCGGCCGCGCGCGTGAGTTGCATCGACGAATGGCATCTTTCCATCGCACGCCCCGTGACATCGAAGGCCCTGCCGGTGCACGCGGTCGGCGTGCACAGGAGGATCGAAATGCCGAGTGTAGCGGGAGAGCATCACCGGTTTACGTGTCGGCTGTCACAGACCCTCTGTCACCTCCGGGGATAATCTTCGCTTTCCGAATGAGTATTGGAGATAAACAGTCCAAATTAATCCGCGATTGCTGCGCTTCCCATGGCCATCCCCGGTGCGTCCCGGCCTAGCCGGATCGCACCGGATGTGCCTCTGACAGCGCACCACCGCACGGCCCCTCGAACTCCTCAGCCGCAGAGCGAAAGGAAATCTGTCCATCGTTATGCAAGTATTTCCCGCTGTCGATCCCATTCCGTTGCCGGCCCCGATATGGCTGTTCAAGCTCCTCCATATCGTCACACTGGCGCTCCACTTCGTCGCCGTTGAGATGCTGCTGGGCGGGCTGTTGCTGGCGGTCCTGCTCAGTCTCTTCCGCGGCTCGTCAGCGTCGCTCGTGGTCGCGCGCGCACTGGCCCGGCGGTTGACCGTAGTCATGACCTACGTGATCAACCTGGGCGTTCCGCCGCTCCTGTTCGCGCAGGTGCTCTACGGACGCGCGCTGTACACCAGCAGCGTGTTGATCGGAGCGTACTGGATATCGATCATTCTTCTCCTCACGGTCACCTACTGGCTGCTTTACCAGTTCAGCGGCCGTCTTGAGGCAGGCCGTTCGGCATGGTGGGTGGGCTTGAGCGCCTGGGTGCTGGCCGGTTTCATCGCCCGACTGCTCTCCACCAACATGACGCTGATGCTTCGACCGGAAATCTGGCGGCAGATGTATTCAGCCTCAGGTGCCGGTGTGTATCTGCCCACGGGCGACCCCACGCTCACACCGCGCTGGTTGCTGATGATGACGGGCGGTCTGTTCATCGCCGGCTTGTGGCTGGTCTACCTCGCTGGCCGCAGCACTTTTACCACTGAGGAAAAGAGATTCGCCGGCCGCGTGGGCGGAATCATTGCCGCGATCTTCGGAGCGGCTTATCTTCTTACCGGCGTCTGGGCCGCCAATCTGCAGCCTGCCGCCGTCAAGGCCGGACTGCTTTCGCACCCCCTCTATAAATTCGCCGGGATCGCCGGCTACGGCTGGCTGGCGCTGGTCGTGGTCGCCGTGCTCCTCGGCGCGATCGCTGGCTTCGGCAGGATTACGGCCGGCTGGCTGGGATGGTCGGGCGCCCTGGTTGCGCTACTGGTAGAAATCACCCTCACCGTTTATCGCGACGGCGTTCGCGACCTGACGCTCCTCAGCAAAGGGTTCGATGTATGGGATCGGACCGTGGTCACCAACTGGAGCGTGGTCGGTCTCTTCCTGGTCCTCTTTGTTGCCAGCCTGGGAGTCGTTGGCTGGCTCGTATCGGTCGTCGCTCGTGCGCAGAAACCCATGGAGGGAGCCGCTCAATGACAACCAACATCGTCCTCGAAGAAGCGAAGGCTGGCCTCGAAGAGCCCGGCGAAACCAGGACGCGCCGCGCTTTCCTGGTGGCTGCCGGAGCGGCGGGCCTGTGCTACACGGCCGCGCTTGGTTATCCCATCTATCGCTATCTCGCTTCACCGGCGGAGATGGCCTCGAACGCCACGGCCATCACTGAAGTCACACTGAAAGATGCGCAGAAACTTCCTGTCGGCTCGGTGCTCATGTTCAAGTTCGGCACGGCTCCGGCGATGCTGATTCATCACCAGGACGGCGCATGGGTGGCGCTGAGCGCCGTATGCACCCACCTCGGCTGCACGGTGCAATTTGAGCCGCAGGCCAACCGCATTCACTGCGCCTGCCACGGCGGTGTCTACGATCCCCGCACCGGAGCCAATGTCAGCGGCCCGCCGCCAAAACCGCTCAAGCTTTTCAGAGTTGCTGTCGGCGACACCGGTGTTGAAGTTTCGCGCGCCTGACAACGTTCACTCGTTCACTTTTTCACTCGTTCAAATTGAAGGATCGCTTCATGACGACTAAATCCCTCACGAACTCGGTTTACGGTTGGGTCGATGAACGCCTGGGCCTTTCAGACTTGGCCGCCTTCGCGCGGCACAAGACGGTGCCTGCCCACGCTCAGTCTTTCTGGTACTACTGGGGCGGCATCTCGCTGTTCCTTTTCATCGTCCAGTGCTTCACGGGCATCCTTCTCCTGGTCTACTACCGTCCCGGCGCGGATGCATATGAGTCTGTCCGCCAGATCACGTTCGTAATGCACTTCGGCTGGCTCATCCGTTCGGCGCACTCGTGGTCGGCCAACCTGATGTTGTTCGCCATCTTTGTGCACATGTTCTCGGTCTTCTTCATGAAGGCCTATCGCAAGCCGCGCGAGTTCGGCTGGCTGAGCGGCATGGCACTTCTGGCGCTGGCGACAGTCTTCGGCTTCTCCGGCTACCTCCTGCCAATGGATGAGTTGAGCTACTTCGCCACCAAGGTGGGCCTTCAGATTCCTGCGGCAGTTCCATTGATCGGCCCCGCGATTGCCAGCATGCTGCGCGGCGGCCCCGATGTCAGCGAATTCACGGTGCAGCGTTTCTTCGCGCTGCATGTCGTGGTTCTCCCTGCCATTTTCTTGCCGCTCCTTGGATTCCACCTGTGGCTTGTCCAACGCCACGGCAACGCGGTTCCGCCCAGCGAAGAAGCCAGGCCCGCGACCGAGCGCAAGAGCATCCCCTTCATGCCGGGATTCCTGCGCAAGGACCTCGCCATGTGGCTCATTTCCCTCAACATTCTTGCCCTGTTGGCCTCAGTGTTTCCCTGGACACTGGGCAAGACAGGCCGACTCCCTCACGCCGGCCCCTGTGGGCATTCATCCCGAGTGGTACTTCATGAGCCCCTTCGAGATGTTGAAGATCCTCGGCAACTGGCTGCCCGGCGAAGCCGGCGAAATCGCCGGCCTGCTCTTATTCACAATCGGCATCGTGCTCTGGATCCTGATTCCGTTTTATGACGTCAAGGACGACGGCGGCCGCCGCGCCCGGGCCGCCCACTATTTCGGTCTGGTAGCCGTCATCCTGCTCCTGGCCACGACAGCAATTGGTTATTGGACGATTCGGTGAAAACAGCCCTCTAGCTTCTAGCCACTAGCTTCTAGCTCTTCCTGCTGATGTCGAGACCTTCAGCACCGAGCGAGCAATAGCTAGCAGCTAGAAGCTAGGAGCTAGGAGCTAGGAGCTCAAATAATGAATTATCCATTCTGGGACATTCCGCATATTGGCTCGGGCTGGGTGATCGGCATGATCGCCATCTTCCACGTCATGATCTCGCAATTCGCTGTGGGAGGCGGACTCTATCTCCCGCTCGCCGAGCGCAAGGCCATGCGCATGGCCGATAAGGAAACCGGCGCCGCTTGGCTCAAGCAACTGGCCAGCCATGCGAAATTCTTTCTCATTCTCACCGGCGTCTTCGGCACCGTGTCCGGCGTCGGCATCTGGTTTGCCATCGGTCTCACCCATCCCGAGGCCACCAGCACGCTCATCCATAATTTCGTCTTCGGCTGGGCCATCGAGTGGGTCTTCTTCATGGTCGAACTCACCACGATCGCGGTCTATTACTACACCTGGAACCGCATCGACTCCAAGCTGCACCTGACTGTTGGCTGGGTTTACTCGATCGCTTCGGTCTGCACGCTCATCATCATCAACGGCATTCTCACATTCATGCTGACTCCGGGTGATACCTGGATCTCCGTCGCCGGCACGGGCCACGAAGCCAGCAAATTCTGGAACGCCTTCTTCAATCCCACCTACTGGCCAAGCCTCCTGCTGCGAACCGGCGTGTGTACGTCGCTGGCCGGCATTTGGGCGTTGATCACCTCCGGCCGCATCAATGGCGACAAGCAGCCCGCGCTCAAGACGAGCCTGGTGAAATGGAGCGTCAAGTGGCTGGTTCCGTCGTTCGTCGCCACGCCGTTCCTGCTGGTGTGGTATCTCTTCATGGTCCCGCAATCGCAGCGTGCTTTGCTCACGCTGGGAATCGACACCATCGGGACCGGCACGTTCTCGACGGTCACCCGCATCGCGCTCATCATCATCGTGACGTCGGCCACCATCATTGGCGTGGCCTACTTTCTCGCCTTTCGCAACCCCGTCGATTTCAATCTCTCCCACGCTGTCAGTGTTCTTCTGCTCGCGCTGATCGCAACCGGGTCCGGCGAATATGCCCGCGAGATGCTGCGCAAGCCGTATGTCATCGGACGATGGATGTACTCCAATGGAACCCGGGTGACGTACGTAAACCGGATCAATTCAGAGGGGTATCTGGCCCATTCGCAGTGGACCTGGAATGGGGATGGCGCCGCCACTCCATCAAGCTACTCGCGCGGCGAAGCCATCTTTCGCGGCGAGTGCGGCTCATGCCACACCCTCTCCGGCTACCGGCCGCTCAATCAACTCCTCGAAGGCCGGGACCACGCCAACATTCACAGCTTTATCGCGATGCTTCACGACTACAAGCCGGACTCGCCCTACCACAAGTTCATGCCGCCCGTGGTAGGTACCGCGCAGGATATCGACGATCTCACCATGTACCTGAATGCGCAGGTCAATCCGCCCGCGCCGGACCAGAAGAAGCCGGTCCTTGCCGCAATGAAATAACCCGCGCCAGGACCGCTCCGCGTTTACGACCCCGCAGCCGGTGCGGCCTCGCTGGCATCCGGCTCCGCACCTTTTCCAAGGGAAGGTTCGGCGGCGGTGCCTGCACTGGAAGTCCCGGGCTCGTCTCTCCACAGGCACACGATCCACCACACCGCGACCACGACGAACATGGCGCTGTTGGCGTTGAAGAGCTTGTCGCGAAGGCCCGTGAGGTGCTGGTAGTCGGCCATTGATTTCGGCGATGCAGTGTGGGCGATGCGCTCCCATATGATCCCGATCGCAAGCTGGGTGAGGGAAGCGGTGGAGAGCCCGATGGCGATCTGCTGGATATGGCTGTGCCATCCAGCCTTGTACCGGCTGCCGAACAGCACGATCAGCAAACCAACAGCGATGTTCTCGATATCGACGAAAAGGCTGGTTTTCTGCGCCAGCAATTGCACCAGTTGCAGCGCTGATGTTCCGGATCGGGCTGTAAGCGTCTTCCACGCGGGCCAGGGACCCCAATACGTGAGAATCACAGCTCCCAGCGCGAGCAGCGCGACCGCCCCGATCAACCACGTTGACCGCCGTACAGACCCGAAGGCCCGGCGGGCGACTTCCAGCACCACCAGCAGCCCAAGCAGCGCGGCGACTTCCGCCATCACGATGAAGAGGGCTGCCATTGTCATCTGGGGCAACCGGCCGTTGAGAAGCTTGGCCGTCAGAAGCCGCAGGGCCATCATCACGGCGGCGGCGGTAAACCAGGGAAAGCGGGCAATGCGGTCGCGGCCCATGAGGACCACGAGCAGAACCAGTTCTGACGCGAACGCGAGCGTCCACAAAATATCTTGCGCGGAAAAATGAAAATGCATTCTGGCTTGTATCCTGGCGCGTCAACTCTCGCCCGCGCCTGTCACCAGTCTAAATGGCGCGCTTCCGCCTGGCCCCATTCCGGTTGAATCGCTCGCCCTATTGCTTCGCCCGCCTGGTCCAGCCAACGAGGGACTGCGCGGCTCCGGGCTTTGTGGCGGCGACATCCTGGTAGTATGCGAGTCGCTTTGCCTTGAAGGCAGTCACTACCGATTCCGGATCTGCCGCGTTGACCGCCGCGACCGTTTTGGGCCCCCAATGGCCGTCTTGGTCAATCGAAGAGCTATTGGTCGCCAGGCCGTTGACTGCCTCTTGCAGGCACTTCACCGCGGTCCCCGGACCGCCATTGACCGCGAAGTCAAATACCCGCTTCCCGATTTCATCCGATGTAATCTGGTCGAACCAGGTGTTCCAGAAATTATCGTGATAGAACTGCTGGACCAGCGGTTCTCGCTCACTTTGCGCCGCCGCGGCGATGGCGTCAAACTGGGCGGGGTGTGAACCCGAGTTGATGCCGCTGATCGCATAGCAGGGCCCCGAAACTCCGGAGGGCGCCGCATCCGGAACCTGGCTGCATGCGCGGTTGGTGTCTTCGTTATCCATCATCCAGTTGTAAGCGCTAATCCACTCGGCCATTTTCTTTCCCTTCCGCAGTCCGAATAATTCCGCGAATGTCGGATGGTCTGACGAGCCAAATTCGCCAGATGCGGTATCCTGATAGAGCGCGCCCGTAGCTCAGCTGGATAGAGCGAACGCCTCCGGAGCGTTAGGTCGGGAGTTCGAATCTCTCCGGGCGCACCATTCCCGTCGTCTCCCACTGTCCTGAAGTGTTTTTTCAGCCTGCCGCTGGGTTCGAGTTTCTTACGGACTCCCGCTCGGCCCTCAACTCTTCCATCACCGATTGAATCAGCGCCTTGGCGCCTTCCATCCCGCTCAGGACCGCCTGCAAATCGAGCGCGGGCTTGGAGGGATTGCGGCTCGACGCGCAATAAATCCCATGTTGGCCGACCAGGATCAGGGAATCCGTCAGCAGGTCCAGGGCCACCGCGAGGCGACCCCGCTCCGGCCCCATCATGAATTCATGCCGCTCCAATTCCGTCCGTTTCTCGTCGAAAACATTCATATGCCCAGCCTAACGCAACACGTCGCGTGCCTGGCCATGCGACCGCTTCATGTTGTCAGCTTGCGCATGTAGTCCACGTCTTCTTTGAGTTCCGTCATCGGGTCGCCCTGGAATTCTTCCTGCTCGATGAAGTAGTGTTTCAGCCCCGTCGCCGCCTCCAGAATTGGCTTGTAGTCGATGGATCCATGTCCCAGCACCACGTTGCGATACTTTCCGTCCGGTTGCTTGACCATGTCCTTCACATGCAGCATCGGAAAACGTCCCGGCGTCTTGCTCAGGTAATCCACAGGGTTGTGGCCGCCGGCAAACACCCATCCGCAATCCATTTCGAAGACAACATATCTGGGATCGGTACGCTTGAGCAACTCGTCAAAGAAAATCACGCCGTTCTCGGTTCCGAACTCAACCGTGTGGTTGTGGTAGCCGAAGCTCATCCCCGCGCCCCTGATCTTTTCGCCAACCTTGTTGAATTCATCGGCCGCATAGCGCCAGTCGTCCAGGGTCATGTCGCCCTTGAGCGCAGGGTCTCGATGTATCCCCGCCCAGGAGCAGATCATGTATTCAAGGCCCAGGGTATGCGCGTACTCAATCCACTGGTCCAGCTGCGGTTTCAACTGCGCGAAGGCGTGATGCGTGCTTACGCAGCGGAGCCCGGCCTGGTCCAGGGAATGCTTGAACTCGGTCGCTGATTTATTGAAGTATCCCGCCGCTTCAACTTCCTTGATACCGATCTTGCTCAACTGGTGCAGTGTTCCGTCGAAGTCCTTCGGCAATTGCTCGCGCACCGAATAGAGTTGGAGCCCTGGGTTCAGGTGAGGGGTTTCCGCGATCCCGGGTTTACCTGCGTACACAGCGGCGGCGAAAGCCCCCGCAGCCTTCAAAAAAGTTCGGCGCGAAGAATGTTTCATCAACATGTTCTCCTCAGGTTCTAGACACCCTTAATGCTTTGTGCCGATGCATCCCACGTGGCCACGTTGCGGTGAAAATAGGAATGATTCGCCATGTGACAGGCGATCGCAGCGTTGTTTCCGAATATCTCATCTTCGACAACGTGCTCGCGAGTCTCGATGGCTTTGAAGAAGTTCGCGATATGATCGGCCGTATCGTCGTAGCCATGAGGAGCGGAGTAGGTTTCTCCCTCGCCGAGCTTCGCCGCAGGCTCGGGATGCGCTGCCCGCCACTCCTCCAGGTACTGCTTCTTTGCCGCGGCGGTCCATCCGTTCAGCGAATAGCCCTCAGGTTGCGGACTGGTGTCCTGCGGACTAACGGTCACTGTATCGCCGGCAATGGTCATGGTACCTTCTTTGCCGTAGAAAACGGTCCATTCGGTAGAGCCATTGTTCTGGTTGCAGTGCATGTTCACGACGACGCCTGGATAATCGTAGAGCGTCGCCAGCAGATCGGGGTAATCGCGTCCATCCTTGAAGTGGGTCAGGCTCCCCGAAGAATAGGCGCGGCCAGGAATGGCATTGATGCCGCTGACGCATTGAATTCCGGAAATCAGGTGTACATAAAGATCGCCCCCCACGCCTTCTCCGTAATCGGCGAAACGGCGCCACTGGAAAAACCGTTCCGCATCAAAAGGTCGCTGCGGCGCATCGCGAATCCAGGTTTCCCAGTCGATGGTCTGCGGACTCGCGTCTGGAGCGATGGGATAGACCCAGGCGCCGGAGGGCGAATTTCGATCGGTGTGGGATTCGATGTAAGTCACCTCGCCCAGCCGGCCGGATTTATAGATATCTGCTGCCTTCTTATAGACAATGTTGCTTACGCGCTGGCTGCCCGCCTGGAAAATGCGCTTGCCCTTATGCACGGCGTCGACCATTGCCAGCCCATCGGCCACGTTGTGCGACATCGGCTTCTCGCAGTACACATCTTTGCCTGCCGCGATGCAGTCCAGCACCACGCGGCGATGCTGGAAATCGGCAACGGCCACGATCACGGCATCGACGTCCTTGCGATCCAGAAGGGAACGATAATCGCGCGTGGTGGGTATGTCAGCTCCGTAGGCCTCTTGGCCTGCCTTCTGATGCATGGTGTAGAGATCCGCGGTGCCCACGCATTCCCCGGTCGCAACCTTGCGCGCCGACCGCAGCAGATCGCACCCGCGGATGCCGGTCCCGATGGAGACAAAGCGAATCTTGCGGCCGGTCGCGTTGCTGTTGCCTTGCGCCCAGAGCGTCGGAGGCTCCAGCAAGGTCGTTTTGACAGCCGCGCCCGCTGCCACGGCCCCTGCGCCGAGCCGCACGAAATTTCGGCGTGTGATCGATGTGTTCATTCCTCGCCTCTCCGCATGCAGCGCAATTCTCTCTCCTGAAGCCGCGCGATGTAAAGAAACTGTGTCTCGGGCGAATCCTCATCGGAACGTCACTCGATCCCGGTTTGCGAAGTGTCTTCTCGCCCTTTACCATTGCCAGCAATCATTCGAGCAGCCATGATAGCGTTGCGAATTCGGAGAGATCAGCATGAATGTACTCCAGCATGCGCGCAGAATATGGAATTCCCTGTTCTTTCGCACAGGAATGGCCTTGACCGTACCCGCCTGGGCAATCTGCGCATTCTCACAAGCCGGCTTGCCGTTGAAGCATACTCGGACTCCCGACTTCGGTCCCAACGTGCTCCTCGTCAAGCCGTCGATGTCCGCGTCTGTGGTGCAAGCCCAGATCGACAGGATCTACACCGTTCAGCAGCACAATGAATTTGGTTCCGAGCGCAATGCGATCCTCTTCCTGCCCGGCGAGTATCACGTCGACATACCGGTCGGCTTTTATACGGAAGTTGCCGGCCTGGGCCATGTGCCTGAAGCCGTTCACATCGTCGGCAATATGCATGCCGACGCCAGCCTTCCCCATAACAACGCCACCTGCACTTTCTGGCGTGCCGCGGAGGGCCTCGCTGTGACGCCCACGGGCGGCTCAATGCAATGGGCGGTGTCACAGGCCGTGGCGTTCCGGCGCATGCACGTGCTCGGCGATCTTGTTCTGCACCAGAATCATGGGTGGGCCAGTGGCGGCTGGATGTCCGATTCGCTGATCGATGGCAACACCGACTCAGGCTCGCAGCAGCAGTGGATCTCGCGCAACAGCGAATGGCGCAGTTGGACCGGCTCCAACTGGAACATGGTCTTCGTTGGCATGGTGCACGCGCCAGAAGGCGATTGGCCCGCTCCACCCTACACCAAAATCGCGGAGACCCCGATCGTTCGCGAAAAGCCTTTCCTCCTGGTCGACTCGCACGGAAACTGGTTTGTGCGCGTTCCCTCGCTGCGCACCGACAGCGTTGGCATCACATGGCGCGGGGGCACCACACCGGGACGCTCCATCCCTCTCTCGAAGTTCTACATTGCACATCCCGGTTCGGACACAGCAGCATCCATCAACGCTCAACTCGCCCTGGGCAAGCACCTGTTGTTCACCCCTGGCCTTTATGAGCTCACCGACCCGATCCGCGTGACGCAACCCGATACGATTGTCCTGGGCCTGGGCTTCGCCACGCTCAAGCCCGTTAACGGCACCGCCGCGATGACGACTGCGGATGCCGACGGCATCATCGTCGCCGGGCTGTTATTCGACGCCGGCGAGAAAAAATCTCCTGTGTTGCTTGAGGTCGGTCCTGCGGGTAGCAAGGCGAGTCACGCGCAGGACCCCATTTCGCTCCACGACGTATTCTTCCGCGTGGGCGGGGCCGGCATCGGGCGGACCGCGGTCAATCTGCGCATCAACAGCAATGACACCATCATCGATCACACCTGGATCTGGCGCGCCGACCATGGCGCCGGAGTCGGCTGGGCCGCCAACCTCAGCTCCAACGGCCTGGTTGTAAACGGCAATAACGTCACCGCCTACGGGTTGTTCGTCGAGCATCATCAGGAGTTTCAGGTGGTGTGGAACGGCGAGAACGGGCGGACCTACTTCTATCAATCGGAGATCCCCTACGACCCTCCCGACCAGGCGAGCTATACCAGCGCCCCAGGCATCAACGGCTGGGCCTCGTACAAAGTTGCCGATCAAGTTGCTCATCACGAGGCCTGGGGCCTGGGCGTCTATAGCGTCTTTCGCCACCCCAATGTAGTGCTCACGCGAGCGATCGAGGTGCCGAAGAACCCGGGTGTGCGGTTTCATAGCATGATCACGGTTGCGCTCGACGATAAAGGCGAGATCTCAAACATCGTCGACGACGCGGGCGGCGCAACATCGATCAAACCGCGCGTGACGCCGAAGCTCACCAGCTTTCCCTAGAAAGACTCCTCCGTGCCCCATCCTTTCGCTTTTTACTAGCGAAAGGGTGGGAGACCGCAATCGCCGGCGACACTCCACCTCCCTCGCGACCGTGAAACAATAGATGCGTAACAGCCATGACCAACGAGACCACTCCCGAAACCCAGCCCATGCCTGAAGTTCCCACCACCTCCAGCGAGCCCGAAATCACGCCTGCCGCGGAACCATCTGAAGACTTCGGCGAGTTGCTTGCCCAGTTCGAGAAGAGCCACAAACACACCGGCGAGAGTGGGCAGAAACAATTGCAGGGCACCGTCATTTCCGTGTCGGCCGACGAGGTTTTTCTCGACATTGGATACAAGACCGAGGGCGTTCTCCCGCGCTCGGAATTCGAAAACAACGCTGGCTCTGTGAAACCCGGCGATGCGGTTCCAGTCTCCGTGACCGGCCGCAACGAAGAAGGGTATTACACCCTCACGCGCTTCAAAGTGGCTCAACCGAAAGACTGGTCGGCGCTCGAAGAAGCCTTTGCCCAGAAAGTCGCGGTGGTGGGCACGGTCACCGGCGTCGTCAAGGGCGGCCTGAACGTAGATGTCGGCGTGCGCGCGTTTATGCCCGCCAGCCGCAGCGGCGCCCGCGATGCCGCCGAGATCGAGGCACTGGTCGGCCAGCAGATCAATTGCCGCATCACAAAACTTGACGTGACCGACGAGGATGTAGTCGTCGATCGCCGCGTGGTTCTCGAGGAGCAGGCGCGCGCCGCCGCCGAGGGCCGTTTTGGAGCAATGAAAGAAGGTGACACCCACACAGGCACCGTGCGCAGCCTGATGAGCTACGGCGCCTTTGTTGACGTCGGCGGAGTGGACGGCCTGTTGCACGTGAGCGACATGGCCTGGAATCGTGTCAATAAGCCCGAAGACGTCGTGGCGGTCGGACAGCAATTGCAAGTGAAAATTCTCAAAATCGACCCCGAGACAAAGAAGATTTCCCTCGGCCTCAAACAATTGCAACCGGAACCGTGGGAGACGGCGCCGGGGCGCTTTCAGGTTGGTCAGCGCGTGAGTGGAAAGGTCACGCGTGTGGCGGAGTTCGGCGCATTTGTCGAACTCGAGCCAGGAGTCGAGGGCCTCATCCACATCTCGGAGATGTCATGGGGTAAAAAGATTCGTATCGCCAGCGATGTCGTCAAGCAAGGCGAGATCGTCGATGCCGTCATTCTCTCCATCAAGCCCGAGGAGCGTCGCATTTCACTTGGCCTGAAACAAACCCTGACCGACCCGTGGTCTGAAGTCACACGCAACTTCCCCGTCGGCTCGCAGGTCGAGGGCCCGGTCTCGAAGCTCATGAACTTTGGCGCATTCGTGCAGGTTGCCGAGGGCATCGAGGGCCTGGTGCATATCAGCGAGATCGTCGCCGATCGCCGCATTCATCACCCCTCTGACGTGCTGCGCACGGGCCAGGTGGTCAAGGCGCAGGTACTCGGCATCGATACTGAAAAGCGCCAGATGAAACTCAGCATGAAGCAGCTTCTGCCCACCAGCATCGACGAATATATCGCCGAGCACAAAGTGGGCGATCAGGTTTCCGGTCGAGTTGTCGAAGAAACGCCTGCGCTGGTGGAACTGGGCGAAGGCATTCGCGCCGCCTGCCGCACTGCTGCCGGACCCGCCGCTGCGACCCCGGCAAAGGCAGAGGGCAGCGTCGATCTTTCTTCGCTGTCTTCTATGCTCAAAGAGCGCTGGAAGGGCAACGCCCCCGCTCCCGCCGCAAAGCCCGAACCCCTGCAGGTGGGCCAGATCCGCAGCTTCAGGATCGTGAAGCTTGAACCCGCCTCAAAGAAGATCGAAGTCGAACTAGCCTGAGTTGCGCTATAAATACGTGTCGTCCACGTAACACCATTTCCAGTCTTCGCCGCGCTCTGCTGATTGAATGATCGGATGCTGGGTGGAATGGAAGTGCCCCCGGGCGTGGCGATTCTTCGACGAGTCGCAACAGCCCACGTGACCGCACTCCAGGCACATGCGCAAGTGGACCCATGTTTCCCCGAGCTTCACGCATTCTTCGCAGCCCTTGGTGTGCGCTTTCACTTTCTTGATGTGATCCTTGATGTGTGTGCACGTGGCTGGCATGAGAAACCTCCGCGGGAATACTTTCTACATTACCCGATACTGCTGGGTGCCCCATCCTTGCGAAGTCTTTGTATTTGTCGCAAGGGTGGGAATGCAACCATCTGCGCCTGCGTTCTAAACCACCCGATACTGCTTGGCAAGCTGCCGGAACTCCATCACCTGCGCATCAACCCAGGCCCGATCGCGCCCCAGTTCGTTCGCAAGCAGCCTGGCAACAGCGGGCGCCATGGCGATTGCCGACCCGGCGTTAAGAAAGAGAGCGCGGGTCCGGCGCGCCAGCGCATCCTCGACGGTCCGCGCCATCTCGGCCCGCGCAGCCCACGCCACTTCCGCCGCCAGGTAGGGCAGTTCGGGATCGAGTTGCATGCCAAGCGTTGAATCTGCCGCCGCCAGGGATCGTATGGCCTCGGCATCCGTGCCGTAGACGCCCAGCGCTTCGAAGCCATCGACCTCTCTCCCATCGTGGTCGGCGCCCGCCTCCGTATAGCCATGGATGTGCAGATTGCGCGTCCGGCACGGTTCGTCGCGCAGCCGGCCCAGCGTGATGCAATGGTCCACGCAGTCCTCGGCCATGTGGCGATAGGTCGTCCATTTACCGCCAGTGATGGTCAGCAGTCCCGATGGATCCACGTGAATGATGTGATCGCGCGAAAGCGCCGAGGTCTTCCCATCGCCCTTCACAAGAGGCCGCAAACCCACATACACGCTGAGCACATCGGCGCGGGTCGGCGGCCGGGTCAGATAACGGCCCGCCGTTTCCAGGATGAATTCAATCTCTTCCTCGAGCGGCCTGGGCTCCAGGCTGGGAGCGTCGACGGGCGTATCGGTGGTGCCGGCCACGGCGTGCCCATGCCAGGGAATCACGAACAACACGCGCCCGTCGCTGGTGCGGGGAACCATCAACGCCGTATCGCCCTTCAGAAACGATCGATCGAAGACCAGGTGAATTCCCTGGCTCGTCACGACCAGCGGCTCGGTCGATGGATCCGCCATGCGGCGGATGGTGTCACTGAAGACTCCGGTGGCGTTCACGACGATACGCGCCGGAAGCCGGAACTCCTCACCGCTCTCGGCGTCCCGCGCGGTCAGGCCGTTCACATAGCCCTCCGCATCGCGCAGCAGGCCGGTCGCGGGGCAATAATTCACCAGCGTTCCGCCGTGATCGGCCGCCGTCATGGCGAGGTGGATCAGCAGGCGCGCATCATCGAATTGGCCATCGTAATACACGACCCCGCCGCGCAATTCCTCCGGCTCCAGCGCGGGTAGGCGAGCCAGCGTTTCCTCCTTGCTGAGCACTTTCGACGCGCCGAATCCATACTTGCCCGCGAGCAGGTCATAGAGCTTCAAGCCGATGCCATAGAACGGCGCCTCCCACCACGAATAATTGGGCACGACAAAGGCAAGGTCATGGACCAGGTGAGGCGCGTTCTGGCGGAGCAGACCCCGCTCCTTCAGGGCCGACATCACCAGCGGCACGTTGCCTTGCTCGAGGTACCTCACTCCGCCATGCACCAGCTTGGTGCTGCGGCTGCTGGTGCCCTTCCCAAAGTCGTGCGCCTCCACCAGCACTACGTCCAGACCGCGGGAAGCAGCATCGACCGCCACGCCCACCCCCGTGGCTCCGCCACCGATCACGGCAATGTCCCAGGGCTCGCCGCGTTCGCGGATCTTGCGCAGCATCTCATCGCGCCGCATTACTGGCTTCCTTTCTTATTCAACCCAGCCCTTGGAGCGCTCCACCGCACGATGCCAGAGTTGGCGGCGCTCGGCGGCGTCTTCATGCCGGCCATGGTTGGCTCAAAACGGACGTCGTTCTTCCGGCTGGATCGCAATTCATCAAGTCCGGCCCAGAAGCCCACGGCCAGGCCGGCAAGGTAGGCCGCACCCAGCGCGGTGGTCTCGGTTACCCGGGGACGCACCACCGGCACCCCCAGCACATCCGCCTGGAATTGCATCAGCAGGTGATTGACCGAAGCCCCGCCGTCCACGCGCAAGGCGTTCAGTGGCGCATTGGTCTCGCTGTGCACCGCCTCGAGAACGTCGGCTACCTGGAACGCGATGCTCTCGAGGGCCGCGCGCGCAATGTGGCCCGGCCTTGTGTCGCGGCGCAAGCCGATCAGAAGCCCGCCGGCATGCGGATCCCAGTGCGGCGCACCCAGGCCTACGAAGGCCGGCACAAAGACCACGCCGCCCGAGTCGGAAACGCCCGAAGCCAATGCTTCCACATCGGCCGACGACCCGATCAGGCAAAGGTTATCCCGCAGCCACTGCACCACGGCTCCCCCGATAAAGATGCTCCCTTCAAGCGCATACTCGAGGCGCCGTGTCGCGCTGGCGGCGAGCGTGGTAATCAGCCTGTGCTTCGATCGCATGAATTGCGTGCCGATGCTTTGCAGCAAAAAGCAGCCGGTGCCGTATGTGTTCTTGGCTTCGCCCGGTTTCCAGCACATCTGGCCGAAGAGCGCGGCCTGCTGGTCCCCGGCAATGCCCGCAATCGCCGTTCCAGCCAGTCCCAGCGTGGTTGTCACGTCCCCCACCTTCTCGCTGGACCACACCACCTGCGGCAACACGCTCTCGGGGATGTCGAAGATCCTCAGCAGTTCCGGATCCCACTCACCCTTGACGATGTTGAAGAGCAGCGTGCGCGACGCGTTGGTCATATCCGTGACGTGCCGCTTTCCGCTGGTCAGGTTCCAGACGAGCCAGGTGTCCACAGTGCCGAATGCCAGTTCGCCGCGCTCAGCGGCTGCGCGTGCACCGGCCACGTGGTCCAGAATCCATTTGAGCTTGGTTGCGGAGAAATAAGGATCAATAACCAGGCCGGTGCGGTTGCTGATATCGTCGCCGGCGCCGCTCTTGTCCAGGGCCTCGCATTGCGCAGCCGTGCGGCGGTCCTGCCAGACAATCGCCGGGTGAATCGGCCGCCCCGTCTCCCGGTCCCAGACAATCACAGTTTCGCGCTGGTTCGTGATGCCGATGGCCGCCACGTCGCGGGGGCGTGCGCCAGCCTTGGCCAGGGCCTCCACCGCGCAGGACAACTGGCTGGTCAGGATCTCCATGGGGTCGTGTTCAACCCAGCCCGGCTGCGGATAGAACTGTTGGAACTCGTGCTGCGCCACCGCCGCAATCGCACCCGCTGCATCGAACAGGATAGCGCGAGAACTCGTAGTTCCCTGGTCGAGGGACAGGATGTAGCTCATCCGTGGTGCCCGCCTTCGGGAACCAGTCAAACACGGAGAGGCAGGGTGCCGCAAGGCGAACTGCGTTCCGGGCAAAGATGCTGAAGGGCTCCCGGCAACCGGTCCGGTCCGAAAAAGAATCGGCGGTTCCCGCCATAAGCGAGAACCGCCTCAGCACGGCCCGAATCAATGCGAACAGACCTATTGCACCTGTCCGATGTACACACCGAATGCCCCCAGATCGATATGGTCCAGTGACGCTGGATCGCTGCCGCCCGGGGATTTGAACAGAGTCCGTACCGGTCCCGCCTTCAACCCCGCGCTGCCGCCGGTCAGGTTCACGGTCTGCGCCTCGGCCGTGAAGTTGACCGACACCACGATGGGGGCAGCGCCCGGCGCCTGCCGCATCCAACTCAGGACCTTCGGATTCTCGTTATCCAGCATCACCTGGGCGCCACGGGCAAGTACGGGATTGTTCTTTTTCAACTGGATCAGGCTTTCGTACCAGGCAAGCAGCGAGTGTGGATCGGAGTCTTCGGCCCGCACATTGACCGTGATGTAGGTCGGCGGAACCGGCAGCCACGGCGTACCGGTGCCAAATCCCGAGTTGGTCGTTGCATCCCACTGCATCGGTGTTCGCTCGCCGTCGCGCCCCTTGTCCGTTGGCCATCCCGTCAGTCCCACCGGATCCTTCACATCTTCCTTGCGCACGGGTGGCGTGGTTTTCATCCCGATCTCGTCGCCGTAGTAGAACAGCGATGCTGCACGGCTGGTGAAGAGAATCGTGGAGAGAACGCGCTGAATGGCGTCATTGCGGAGAGACATCGCCGTAGCGCGCATCCATGCGGGGATTATCGTGATTGTCAAACACCAGAAGCGGGATGTTGTCGTTAATCTTCGTCTCCACGTCGTTCAGTTTCTCGCGAAACGCCGCCGCGTCCAGCCTGTTGATGAATCCGACCTGCGTATCCATCGGCAAATGGAACTCGGGATGATCCGAAGTCCCGTATTGCTTGGCCAACTCGGCGATGTTGGGCAGGTATGTCTCGCCAATAAAGATTCGTGTGCCCGGAAACATGTCGGGCTTATACTGATCAGCCAAGGCGCGCATCTCCTGCATGACTGGATGCACGCCGGGAAGATTGTTCGTCATCGTATCGTTCAGCGCGACATCGCCGTAGGCATTCTTGTATGAATTCCCGCTCTTGTCCTTTAGAACCTCGTCGTCTCGCATCTGCGGATCTTCAAACAACGTGGTGATGGCGTCGAATCGGAACCCTGCTACGCCACGGTCGAGCCAGAACTTGAGGATGTCCTTGAACGCCTCGTGCACCTTGGGATTGTTCCAGTTCAGATCGGGTTGCTGGATGTAGAACTTGTGATACCAGTACTGGCGCGTCTTCGGATCCCACTCCCACGCCGAGTGGCCAAAATCCGATTGCCAGTTGTTGGGCGGCTCGCCTTGGCTTTTACCCGTTTGCCCTTTGCCGTCGTGCCACACGTACCAGTCGCGATACGGATTGTCTTTCGAAGAGCGCGACTCGATGAACCACTTGTGCTTGTCGGACGTGTGGTTCATCACCATGTCCATGATGATGCGGATATTTCGCTGTTTCGCTTCGGCCACAAGCCGGTCGAAATCGGCCAATGTGCCGTACTGGGGATCGATGTTCTCGTAGTCGGAGATGTCGTAGCCGAAATCAACCTGCGGAGAAGGATAGATCGGTGAAAGCCAGATAGCATCCACGCCCAGGGTCTTCAGGTAATCGAGCCGCTGGGTGATGCCGTTCAGGTCACCGATGCCATCGCCGTTCGAGTCCTGAAAGCTGCGTGGATAGATCTCATAGAGGACCGCGTTCTTCCACCAGTTTTCCAGATCGTTCGAATTGGTTTGGGCGGATTGCCCGCGGGTGCTCAGCGCCGAACTTCCCAGGATCAGGGCCAGCGCGCAGGCTGCGATATATTTGGTCCAGTACATTGCGGTCTCCTTCGGATGCGCCCACTGCTCGTGGATTCGGCAGCGGTGCGACGCATGAAAACCTAACACATTCGCCTTAATTCTGGAGACCCATTAACACAATGGGTTTCACCCCAACCGCCGGTTGAGAGAGATAGAACTAGTGGCATCATCGTGTTTTGAAAGGGCACGGATTTATCCGTGCCGGAAAAATCTCCGGGAATCGAGGGCGTTAGCCCCTGAGGGATGTATTCGCTCGGGCTGGGGCGGCATTCATGCAATCAGCTCTGCCGGCCTCTTCATGGCTGCTTTTGCCCGGGCGTTTCCGGGGCGCTCTTCTTCAAGCGGCCAAGATCGACCGAAAACTCGGGCGAATCGTGCGGCCCCCGGATCTGGATCGGAACCAGGGTTCCGGCTCCTTCTTTCTTGAAAAAGTGATCAGCGGGCTTAAGCAGCACTCCCTTCCAGCCTCCGACCATTTGCGATACCGTGGCCTGCATGCGGGCGGTTCCCTCAAAATGCATGAGGCCCTCCAGCGCATAATAACCATTCAGCTGAATTGCAGCGCCCGGCACATCGTAGTGAATTTCCGGCAGATTAATCACTCCGCCGGCCATGTGAAACTCTCCGTCCATCTGCGAGCTGACCTGGTCTGGATCGGTCTTCTTGATATCTCCCGGGTGTCCTTGTCCCCGCAGACTCAGCTCTTCAATGCGGCCCTGGATCTTGTCGCTAGTGAATTTCGCATCATCGAGCTTGAATTTTCCATCGACCGTGATGCGCTGATACACCGGCACCTTCCCAGGCGGAATGTGCAGGGAAGCCTTGACCGAAAGACTGCCCGTGAGAATGGGGTTGGGAGAGCGACTGGCGAGGTGAAGAAAGTCCTCGATGCGGCCGCGGTCTACATCCACTGTCAGCTGGATATCGTGTCCCGTGTCCGCCAGCGGCGGCAGATTCGCGTTGCTCGCTGCCTGGAAGTCCCCTTGTGCGCCCGGCCGCTTGACCCGGACCACCTGCCCTCGGGTCGTGAAATGTGAATGTCCCAGCGTTGCATCTACCGGGTCGAGCCACGTGTTCCCGTTCGTCCCATCGATCTTGGCGTGAAACTCGGTGTGCAGCGCTACGGGATTTCCGAAGTGGCTAAGCCGAAAGTCGGGCACGTCCGCTTTGCCATCCGCCTGGATGTCCCGCAGCGTGCCCGTATAACTGCCGCTCGAAGCGAGGATGCCGGCAATTCCTTTAAACGTGGACAGGTCGGCATGGTCGAAGGTGTACGTTCCGCTAACGGGTGTTTCTCCCGGATCAATGGTCTGCCAGGGGCCCACCCTGCCGGTGCTGTGAATCACGCCCCGAGGCTTGGGATTCGTCAATTCTGCCTTGAAGGCCATTGGTTCACCCGGTACCACGTGGGTCAATTGCATATTCGCGATTGCAAATTCCAGCGGCAGTTTGTCCGGTTTGTCGGTTTCAAGGATCAGTTGCGCGTTCGCGCAGTCAATGCGTTCCACCATCACTCTGCGCAGCATCGCGGAGGACTTGGATTGCTGCGGCTCACTGCCGTTCGCGCTGCCCGGCGCGGGAACGTTTGTCGCGGGCTTCTGCGGGTTGCCGCGGTCGCCCCCGGAACTCGCAGACGAAGGGGCCTGCCGGGTGGCCGCGGATTCGGTGCTCTTGAACTTGTCCCGCTGCGACCGCGGAGGCACCACGATTCTCAATCCGGTCAGGCGCACTCGCGTGATATTGATGGCCTGGTCGGGCCGATAGCGCAGTGGAATATGAAACCGGAAGTCGTCGAGCGTAATCAGCGGGACGGATTGCACGGCGGTCTCCAGGGGCTGGTCGCCCCCGGTGCGATGGGGCGGCCAGATGCGCAAGCCGCCGCCGTTTGCCCAGATGCCCCACTCCCCGTTCAGGCCGTTCCCCAGAGCCACGTGAAAACGGTCAAGCTCCACTCGGGTGTGAAACCGTTCCTGCAGTCCCTCCACCAGTCCCGCATGCAGCAGGGGCTCAAATCGGCGCGCGAGGATGGCCAGTGCGATGCCGATGACAACAACCCCGGCCAGGGCCGCTGTCCCAAGAATCGTGAGCCACCTGTGCCTGCGCCAGAATGATGGCCGGCTGTCTGCCATGGTTCCCCTTCATTGATCGTCCGGACCGGAATGCGTCCGTTTGATTGCCGTTCGCCCCCAATCCCTGGCTCTTCAACCGAAAAGAATGCTCCGTGCCCCATCCTTGTGACTTACCGGGGTCCCCAGCGACAGGTCTTCGTCGCTGGGGTGGTCGGCCGCAAGGGTGGGAAACCGCGAAACCAAACCATTCCTATCATCCACCGCGAGTCGGCAACGCCGGTGTGAGACAAGGATCAATCGACGGATTTGACATCCTACCCAGTTGGATGCGCCGCGCGCCATCCTTCGCGGCTGTTTGTGATTACGCTTAGGATGCCCACGATAAAACGCGTGCCCCACGCCTGGGGGTGAGGCGGCCACGGGTCGCCTGTGCGCAACCCGGCCAAGGCACCCGTTGTGGATGTTAGACTTCATTCCACGGATGCAGGCTCAGATTGAACACCTCGTAAAGCTGCAGAACATGGACTTGGAGCGCGCCCGCCTCAGCCAGGTGATACGCGCCTTACCGGCCGAAGTGGCCCAGGCCGACGCTGCCATGAAAGCTGCACAGAAAGATGCGTCTGGCGCCTCGGATGCGCTTAGCCGCGAAGAAGCGCTGCGGGTCCGCCTGGAGCGGGAGATCGCCGCCCACAGGCAGAAATCGGCACGTCTGGAGGCCCAGCGAGACACCGTAAACACCACGGCCCAGGCGGAGGCCATCGAGCACGAGATCGGGTTCGCCGCAGGCGAGATTGAGCGGCTCGAAAATGAGGAGTTTGCCAGCCTGGAGCGGACCGAAGTTCAGGAAACTGCGCTAGCCGCCGCCCGCGCCCTGGTTGAAGACCGAGCCGGAACTCTCGACAAGACGCGCGAGAACGTTGCCCGGCGCCAGCAGGAGATGAACAGTGAACTGGCCGGACTGCAGGCGGAACGGGAAGCCCTGCGCAAGGTCATCGAAGCCGATCTTCTGGTGCGTTTTGATCGCCTCTCGGGCAGCCGCGGCACGGGACTCGCCCGAGCAGAAAACCAGCAGTGCACAGGTTGCCGCATGGGTATCCGCCCCCAGACGTGGAACCAGTTGCGCGAGGGCGAGCTTCTTACCTGCGACAGCTGCTCCCGGCTGCTTTACTGGGATCCGGCCATGGCGGCGCCGCCCAAGGCTCCGCAAACGGAATCCATCAACGGCGCTCCTCCCGCGGTCCCGAAACCGCGCCGCGTCGGCGGCTAGCCATTTCTCTCATCCCGTACGATTCGTGTTTGCTATGAAAAAGTCCGCGCGATTTTGCAGTTTCTTTCTGCCGGCTTTGCAACAATGGAGGTGAAAGAGAGGATCGAAGTGCGGCCTCAGGCAGAACCCAAAGCAGCGCAGGCAATTCGGTTTCGTTCTGAACCATTCAGGAACCCAATCCGGCCCTTTTGGACCGTTTACGTTTGCGGGATTTACGCCGATATCCGCATTACCTTCAGTAGCTTACAGACGATAAGTCGAGCCATAATGAGCACCCCTCCCCCCAGTAGTCCTGTATCCCTGTAAAACTGTAAATCCGTCACTTCGATCACGCCACGAATCAAGCCGTTGAAGCTTGGGAGAAATCCAGGCTATCGCGCAATCCGGCATCTTCACCTGGAACAAGCATCGCTTGTATCCTCAAGACAACGACCGACAAGATTAAGCTTTTCCTCCCGGAGCAGCTGTGCAGCGCGTTTGTGTAGACATGGATGAGGTTATGGCGGACACGCTCTCGGAGCACCTGCGCCGCTACAATCAGGAATTCGACGAGGCATTGACGGTCCATGACCTGGCCGGCAAAGGGATCTGGGAGGCCGCGCCGCTCGATCGCCAGAAACAGGTGCGTGCCTTTCTCGATGCCGAAGATTTTTTCGAAGACTTGCCGCTGATGCCGGATTCACAGGATGTACTCAAGGACCTGGGCGAACGTTTCGAGGTCTTTATTGCTACCCAGGCCATGACCGTTCCCAACTCTCTGGGCCCGAAGTACCGTTGGCTTCAACGCCACTTTCCCTTCATCCCGCCCACGCACTATGTTTTCTGCGGTAACAAATCCATTCTGAAGGCCGACTACCTTATCGACGATCTGCCGCGCAACCTGGAACGTTTCGAGGGCCGGGGCTTGCTTTATACCGCGCCCCACAACCTGGCCGCCACCGGCTTTACCCGGGTAAACAACTGGCCGGAAGTCGCCGCGTACTTTGCCCGAATTCGCGATTAGTCTTCGAATTGCTCTCGAGCTGTCTCAACGCTTCTCCCCGGAAGGAGTAGTGGTGATGGCAACAGGGCGCGCCATGGGGGCGCCCGGGAGATGCCGCGGAGGAGCCGCGGAGATTGCGGGCGGCTGATGCATCGTCACGATCAGCGCGCTGGCAGGCTTGGGGCCCGCGCAAAAGTAGGAGTGAGCGGTGCTCGAATCGAAGTAGACCGCATCCCCCGGGCCTAGCGTCGACTGATGCTCCCCATGCTGCAGTCCGAGTTCGCCTTCGAGCACGTAGAGGAACTCGAATCCCGGATGCAGGTGCGGCTTCAGTTCCTGATGCTGGGCCAGAGGTATGAACTCGGCGAAGTACGGATCCATGTGCCGGTCGGGCACCATGTAGCCCAGGCTCTCAAAGAAGTAGCTGGGTGACTCCACACCCGTCTGCGGCAGGCGCACGCGGTCCTTCCGCCGGTGGATCCGAAAGATCGAATGCGGTTCCGTTTCGAAGAAATACGAAAGGTCCTTCGAGAACACCATGGCGATGCGCGCCAAATTGCGGAGGGTCGGTACCACTCGGCCGGTCTCCAGCTGGGAAAGGAAGCTCGCCGACAGCCCGGTATGGCGGCCCAGTTCGACCAGGCCCATCGACTTCTTCAACCGCAGCCGCTTGATCCGTTCCCCGAGGTGTTTCTCGGCGATAAAGCGTTCCGTGGTCTCATCGTCGACCTGCGACTTTTGCGTTTCCTCACTTCGAACCGTTGCCGGGTCCGTCATCGGCTACTCCCAGGACTACGAGTCGGGCAATTGTTGCCCGAATCAAAATCTGTTCTCATGCTACTAAAGGCGCACGAATGCGGCAATCCCGGTTGGGTTCACTCAAGAATGACAAAAGGTTCTGTTAACGGAGAAGCCGTGGGCAGGTTCCTGCTCAGCGGAGCCTCCGGCATGGTCGGATCGGCGTTGCGTGCGGAACTGGGTGCGCGACATGCCAGAGTCACCCAATTGGTTCGCCGCATTCCTCAAACCGCGGCCGAGCTGCACTGGAACCCAGCCGCCGCGATCCCGATCGCCGACGCCCGACCGCTCGAGGGCCTCGATGCCGTCATTCACCTGTCTGGGGCCAACCTCTCCGCCCGCCGCTGGACTCCCGAGTACCGACGCGAAATGGCCGCCAGCCGTCTCGACTCCACCCGTGCTCTTGCCGCGTTATTGGCCGACCTGCGGCGGCCTCCGCGCGCATTTCTGGTCGCCTCGGCGATTGGCATCTATGGGGATCGCGGCGAGGAGGTCCTCGACGAGAGCTCGGCTCCGGGTCGGGGTTTTCTCGCCGATATGTGTCGCGAGTGGGAGGCCGCGGCCGTGCCTGCTGCCCAGGCGGGCGTGCGCGTTGTGCACATGCGCTTCGGCGTGGTGCTGGCGCCCGGCGCCGGAGCCTTGGCAATGATGTTGCCGATTTTCCGTCTTGGACTCGGCGGCCGCCTAGGCTCCGGAAAACAGTGGATGAGCTGGATCTCGCTCGGCGATCTTGGCTCGGCGGTGCTTTTTCTGCTTGAATCACCATCGCTCCACGGCGCCGTGAACCTGACCGCGCCTCACCCGGTCACGAATTCCGTATTCACGCGGACGCTCGCTCGATTGCTGCATCGGCCGGCAGTGCTGCCCGCGCCGGCCTTTGCCTTGCGGCTGGCGCTAGGTTCAATGGCCGATGAGGCGCTGTTGTCGAGCACGCGCGTCCTGCCGCGCAAGCTCCTCGATGCCGGCTTTCGCTTTGCGCGGCCGTCGATTGAGGAGGCACTCCATCAAGCGGTAGGGCCATAAACGCCTCAGCTGGATTCCTTACCACGCGATGGAATCCTCCGGAACCGTTCCCATGCAACAGTTTCACCTCCTGGCAGTAGTATCTGAAGGGGAGAAGATCTCCGAGGCGAAGGGAAAGAGAACGGAGTCCGGCTTTTTCAAGAACCGGCAGCTACCGGTTAAGGTCAGACTGCAGGGGACTCGAATTTGATCTAAGCTGGGGACACGGATTGAGTTCCCCACGTCCTTGTCTCACCCGTTTGCAATACTGCACGCATCGCCGGGGCTTTTGCGTTCGGCGCTAGTGGCTCACGCATGGCGTTTCAACCCGTCCTCAGATATACTGGTTTAGGCTCAGTCGGGCAGGGAAGTACCTGTCCGGCCACCAAGTTAGTCCGAGACGAGAAGAAAAATGCCCAAGTTGAAGACCCATTCGGGCGCGGCCAAGCGCTTCAGTAAGACCGGCACCGGCAAAATCAAGCGGGGCCAGACGAAGACACGGCACATCCTTACTTCGAAGTCGCCAAAGACCAAGCGGAAGCTGGGCCGAACCCTGCTGGTTTCCGACGGCGACTACAAGAAGGTAGCGCGCATGATTCCTTACGCCTGATCGCTGCGCCGCTCCGGAAGGGGCGGTGCTTCCGGGTCCCGAGTCAAAGGGCCCCCGGCGAGCCGGATTGAGGCTGCCGAGAGATCAAGGATTGCAGAGCGAGTGAAGAGGTTACAGCGTGCCCTCCCGGGTTCGTCTCCTGCCTCCAGCCGCCATACCGACGCAACACAAATGGAGAACCAGATATGCCCCGCGTAAAGCGCAGTACCAAGCGGAGTGACCGCCGCAAGAAGATTCTCGAGCGCGCAAGCGGCTATTTCCTGACGAAATCAAAGCTCTACCAGGCGGCCCAGGAAGCCGTCGAGCGCGGCCTCAAGTTCGCGTATGTTGGCCGCCGCCAGAAGAAGCGCCAGTTCCGCTCCTTGTGGATCGTGCGCATCTCGGCTGCTGCCAAGCTGAACGGGACGAGCTATTCGCAGTTGATCAGCGGCCTGAAGAAAGCGGGAATCGAGCTGGATCGCAAGATCCTTGCCGACATCGCGGTGCACGACGCCGCGGGCTTTTCGAAGCTGGTGGAGCAGGCGAAAGCCGCTCTTTCCAGCGCAGCCGCTTAAGCCCGGCGCAGCAAGTCGTTTTGACGGCCCGGAGCTTGGCTTCGGGCCGTCTTCTTTTGCGGCACAACGCGGCTCCATAACCTGAGGGCGCGAAAGCGCTATCCTGAGTTTTTACCCATGACGACAGAATCGATTCCCAATCTGACGGCGTATGACGATGCCGCGCTTGATCACGCCTTTGCTCGACTCGCAGATCAGGCCAGTCGCGATGCCTCGCTGCTTGGCACTCCAGAAGCGGTGGAGGCGTTCCGGCTGGAGTGGTTGGGGCGCAAGCAAGGTCGGCTCAACGAAGTCTCCGGTCGCTGGCTGAAGTCCGCGCCGCCTGAAGCCAAAAAATCGATCGGGCAGCGCTTCAATGAACTGAAGAAACAAGTGGAGGAACAACTCGAGCGGGCCGCGGGCGCCGGACCGAGTGACGCCGCGCTTGCTGCGGAGGCGATCGACATCACGCTGCCCGGCACGCGGCGGCTAACGGGCGCCGAACATCCGATCACGCGCACGCTGAATGAAATCGTCTCGGTGTTCGCGGCGCTGGGTTACTCGGTTGGGGTTGGGCCCGAAGTTGAAACGGACTTTTACAACTTCGAAAGCATGAATTTTCCGCCCGGCCATCCGGCCCGCGATACGCAAGATACGCTTGTCATTGCGAATCAGGAGCGCCGCCCGCTTCGCGATCGACTCTTGCTGCGTACGCACACCTCGCCGGTGCAGATGCGCACCATGGAGCAGCAGCCGCCGCCGGTGCGGATTGTGATTCCCGGGAAGGTCCATCGCAATGACGCCGCTGACGCTACGCATTCTCCGATCTTCCATCAAGTCGAAGGGCTGTGCGTCGACCGCGACATCACCTTCAGCGACCTGAAGGGCACCCTAGACCACGCCATGAAGGCGCTGTTCGGTTCCTCCGTGAAGACGCGGTTCTTTCCGTCGTTCTTCCCGTTCACCGAACCGAGTGCGGATGTGCAGATCAGCTGCATCTTTTGCGGAGGCAAAGGCTGCCGCAAGTGCAAGCAGTCGGGATGGATCGAGCTGCTCGGGTGCGGCATGGTCGATCCCGCGGTGTTCGCCTTCGCGGCGGAGAAGCAGCCGGCATATGATCCGAAAAAGATTTCAGGTTTCGCATTCGGGATGGGAGTGGAGCGCATCGCGATGATGAAGTACGGCATCAGCGAAATCGGGCAGTTGTATGCGGGGGATATGCGGTTTATGAATCAATTCGTTTAGCAAGTTGGCGCGCTTCGCGCGAACCCGCTAACCTGCGACGCGAATAGCGTGAACTTGCGAAGAGAGAAATCCGATCAATGAAGATTCTGACGAAATGGCTGCGAGGGTACTTGCCGGCCTTGACTGTTTCCGACGCGCAACTTGCTGAGGATTTGACGCTGCGCGGCATTGCCGTGGAAGGTACCTACGACCTGAGCCCCTGCAACGGGTCTCTGTATGAGATGGACATCACTACCAATCGCGTCGATGCGATGAATCATTACGGCATTGCGCGCGAGGCAGCAGCGATGTATGGGCTGGAACTCAAGCCGCTTGATCTAGAACTTCCAAAACCCCGGCCGGCCGCCCAGGACTTTTCTGTGCGCATCGAGGCTGAAGACGGCTGCGGACGCTTTACCGCGCGCGTCATCCGCGAGGCGTGCATCGGCGAGTCGCGCGACTGGTTTGACGACGCTCCGGTGTCAGCCTATTTTGCGCTGCTGGAGCAGAAGAAAATTTCCAACGCCGTGGATGCGACAAATTTCGTCTGGCTTGCCATGGGGCAGCCGACCCACGTGTTCGACCTCGACAAGATCGAGGGTGGCATCCTGGTGCGCCGCGCGCGCAAGGGCGAGCGACTGAAGACCCTCGACGGCATCGAGCGTACCCTCGATCCCGAAGACCTGGTGGTCGCAGATGATGTCAGGCCGCTGGGTCTGGCGGGCGTAATGGGCGGCTGGGACTCAATGATCACGGCGGAGACGAAGAATGTTCTGGTCGAAGCGGCATGGTTTGATCCCATCGCTGTGCGTCGCACGGCACGCCGCCACGGGCTGCACACCGATGCCAGCCACCGCTTCGAGCGCGGCGCCGATTTCAACGCCGGCCCCGTCGCCTCGGCGCTGGTCAGCCGCATTCTTCTGGCCAGTGGCGGCCATCTTGAAGGCGACCTAGTCGACGTGCGCGTGCCCGCGCTGGAAGCCCGCACGGCGCATCGCAGACCGATCGTCCTTGCGCTGGGTGAAGTGCACCGCATTCTGGGCAGGACCGAAGATAAAGAGGGCATCACTGCATCAAACGTCGAATCGGTGCTTACGGCGCTCGGATGCGGCCTGAATCCATTCGGCCATGCGCAATGCCAGGTCACGCTGCCCAGCTGGCGCCTCGACATTGAGCGCGAAATCGATCTCATCGAGGAGATTGCCCGCGTCTACGGCTACAACCGCTTTGCCAACACCCTGCCTGCGTTCGGCGAAGGCGTTCAATCGCTGCCATGGGCGGGGAGCGAGTCCGCCGTGCACTGTACGCTGCTGGCGGCTGGATTCCATGAAGCCATCGGAAGCACCTTCTGTTCTGCCGCCGAAGCGGCTCTCACCGCGCCCCAGCCGGGCCTCGCGGTGCCCGTTGGGAACCCGCTCAGCGAAGAAGCCGGCGTCCTGCGCCCCTCGCTCGTGCCCGGCATGCTGGCCATGATCGCGGGCAATCTCAATCGCGATGTGAACGATGTGCGGCTGTTCGAAATGGGTACGGTTTTCAGCGGCACCACCGACAGAGTGGAAGAACGCCCCGCGCTCGCATTCGGCGCTGTCGGCACCGTGCCAGAACAGAGCGCGATCCATCAATCGCGTCTCATCGAGTTCCACGATCTGAAGGGCATAGTCGAGCAGGTGCTGACACGTTTCCAGGCGAGATCGCTGTACTTCGATCGCTTTCCGGCGGAAGCCGGCCTCACACCGCCGTGGCTGCATCCGTATTCTGCCGCGCGCATCGTCGTTGAGGGCTTGGGCGCAGGCTGGTTTGGCCAGCTTCATCCCCGCGAGGCCGCGGCCCGCAAACTCAAAGACACTGTGTTCCTTGGCGAACTCTATCTCGATCGCCTCTACAAGCTCCCTTTGCGAGAACCGGTGGCGCGCGACATTTCGCGTTTCCAGTCGGTCCGGCGCGATTTTTCACTGGTTTTGGACGAGAGCGTCGGCTGGGAGAGAATTGACGAGGCCATTGCGAGCCTGAACATTCCGGAGCTTGTGGAGTGGCGGGCGCGGGAAGTGTTTCGCGACGCAAAGCTGGGTGGCCGCGAGTATGCCCTGCTGCTGGGAGTCACGTTCCAGGCGCCGGATCGCACGTTGCGGGAAGAGGAATTGCAAGGCTTTCATGGGCGCGTGATTGAGGCAGTTGGCAAAGCTGGTGCCCGGCTCCGCGCTTAACGCGGCGTACAACACGCAGGCGCTATACTGGCACGGACGACGGAGGTTTTCATTCATGTCGGAATTACCCTGGGGACCCCAGGTCATGGAACATAATCAGGACCCGAATCAGGCTGAACAGAACGAGGCTGGGAGTCAACTTCATCATCCCGCCGGAGAATCGGGCACCCTGGCCCTGAGTCTGGATGACTTTTCTTCACTGGAAGACCGCATCCTGCGCGCCGTCAACCTGGTCAAGCGCGAGCGGCTCGCCCGCGCCGCCGCCGAGGACCGGGCTTCCCACGCCGAGGCCCGGTTGCACGAGCAGGTCCCCGTGATCGAGCAGTTGCAAAAGGAAATAGTCACGCTGCACGCAGAGCGGGACCATGTCCGCCAGCGCGTCGAGAAGCTCCTGGCTCAACTCGATACGCTTGAATTGTGAGAGGGTGATGGAGCAGAATCCCGCCAACTACATCACGGTTGAGATCTACAACCAGACCTATCATCTCTCCGGACAGGACGCGGACCACATCCGCAAGCTGGCCGCGCAAGTAGACGCCAAGATGCGCGCCGTGGCCGCCCAGGGCCGCACTGTCGATTCGCTGCGCGTAGCTGTGCTGGCCGCACTCAACCTCGCCGACGAATTGTCGCAGACCCAGGAGGGCGCGAGCGGACTTGCAGCACGCGTCGGCCATGCCCGCGCTGCAAGTCTGCGCGTTCTCCTCGACGAAGTGCTGGAAGAAGAGCGCAAGACAGGTTCCTGAATTCTTTAGTCATTATCGTGCTTTTTAGAGGTTCGTGAAAATCGCTGAATGTGAAGCCTCTTGCCCCGGGGCCGTCCTTTCCGAGCTAAAGTTTCACTACGCCTAAAGGGCCTTCGCACCTCGGTACTGGCGGTCACAGTGCACCGGCTCTCAATGTCCTAAAATGGGCCACAATTTTCATTTTGGAACCTCTCTTGCCCCGGATGGCGCATTCATGTGCATCCGCCCTCATCTCGCTCGGATGATGGCAGTGAGGGGAGGCGGGATCGCTTGTGACCCTTGGGCTCTGTGCACGAACTTCCAAAGATCCTGCAGCCTTTAGCGGCGCGGACGAGCCCGTCCCCGCGTGGCGTTTCGGAGTATGCCTGCGATCGCTCTCGGCCCGGTTGGTGTTGTTCGGCCTGATCTCTGTTTGCTGGAGTTCGCTTGGCTGGTGTTCGCCACCCGTCGTGAGCCAGTCCGTTGATCCCTCTTTCGTAACCACAAATCGGTCTCAATCGAACCTGCCGCCCCGTGTCGCGCAGGCGCGACGCTTTCTGGCCCGTCGGGGGCTTGCCTCCGGCGACCCCGCGGGAGCACGTGTCCCGACGCATGCGAATGGCTTGAGTCCGCACCCGCAGGCAACGGGTGCGCCGGCGGCGTGGCAGCCGCTTGGTCCGACGGGCGTACTCTCTTCGAATTACGGCCTGGTGACGGGGCGCGTCTCCTCTCTGGCCCTCGATCCTTCCGACGAAACAGGCAACCGACTCTTTGTCGGAACCACCGGCGGAGGGGTCTGGCTTTCGCAGAATGCGGGAACTGCCGACCCTGCGAACATCGTGTTTACGCCCTTGACCGACAACCTGGGCGCATTGAGTACTGCGATTGGTGCCTCCGTCAGTATCGGGGCCATCACGGTGCAGCCCGGGGGCACCGGCGTGGTCCTGGCGGGTACCGGGGACCCCAACGATGTCCTCGACTCGTACTATGGAGCGGGCATTCTACGATCTACCGACCGCGGCAACACTTGGAACCTGATCGAGACCACGGCCGACCTGCGATACGCGTTTGTCGGAGAGGGTTTCGCCGGATTTGCCTGGAGCACCACGAATCCCCAGGTGGTGGTGGCGGCGGTTTCCCAGGCGTGGGAAGGGGTGCTGGTTGGCGCTGATTTTCCCAACCGCAGCTATGAGGGGCTTTACTACTCGGCCGACAGTGGAGCCACGTGGTCCCTGGCACGCATCACAGACATGAACGGGCAGGACGTGCAGGGACCCCTGGACGCATTTACGCAGCCCGACGGCAATGCAGCCACTTCTGTGGTGTGGAACGCGCTTCGCGGCGTGTTTATTGCGGCGGTGCGCTTTCACGGCTACTACCAGTCTGCCGATGGCGTCCAATGGACGCGTCTCTCCGCGCAACCCGGTCTCAATTTGACAACCGCCTACTGTCCTACCCGGCCAACGACGACCGGGTCCCCGGCCTGTCCCATGTATCGCGGTACCCTGGCCGTGAATCCGCTCACTGGAGACACATTTGCCTGGACCGTAGACCTGGACGACCAGGACCAGGGGCTGTGGCAGGACACGTGCGCCGCCAGCGGGAACACCTGCACCAACTCCGCCATCGCGTTCGCGAAACAGTGGAACACGTCGGCGCTCGAGATCCATAATCCGCCGGGTTCGGCCACCATCCAGAACGGCAACTACAACCTGGCCCTGGCCGCGATTCCCTCCGGCCAGGACACCATCCTGCTGGCCGGAGCCAACGATCTGTGGAAGTGCAGCCTGGCGATGGGCTGCGGTTGGCGCAACACGACCAACGCGACGACGTGTATGAGCGCCGAGGTAGCCGAATACCAGCATGCGCTGGAGTGGAATGCCAACAATCCGCTGCAACTGTTTGTGGGTAACGACAGTGGTCTTTGGCGTTCCAGCGACGGCATCGCAGAGTCGGGTACGGCGTGTTCTTCCGGCGATGCGAGCCATTTCCAAAACCTCAATGGAGGGCTGGGTTCGCTGGCCGAGGTGGAGAGCATGTCGCCGATCGGTGTCTCGCCCTACACGATGATGCTGGGACTTGGCGCCAACGGCACGGCCGGGGTCAAGGGCACCAGAGGCCCCACCGCCGTCTGGCCCGAAATCCTGAGCGGCGAAGGCGGCCCGGTGGCTATCGATCCGACCAACCCGTCGAACTGGTATGTCAACAATGGCGCGGGGGTTTCCATTCACCTGTGTTCGCAGGCCGGGCCCTGTTTTCCGACCGATTTCGGCTTAAGCCCGGTTGTGTCCAGCACCAATGTGGGCGAGGATGGACTGACCATGACGTCCCCGGCGCCTTTCTTGGTTGACCCGGTCGATCCCACGCAACTGCTCGTCGGCACCTGCCGCCTGTGGCGGGGCCCGGCCAACGGAAGCGGCTGGAACCTGGCCAACGCGGTTGCCCCGATGTTCGACGGGAACCAGAACAGCGCCTATTGCAACGGCAACGCGCTGATCCGATCGATGGCTGCCATCGCTCTTCCCGGGGGCGGCGAGGTTGTCTACGCCGGCACCTACGGCACCCTCGACGGCGGAGGGACAGCGCCCGGCCATGTGCTGAGCACGACCATGAGTGCCAGCGGCTCCTGGTCTCCGTGGGTAGACCTGACCACGTTGAATGCCGTGACCAACGATCAACTGAGGATGAATTACTTCGGGTTCGACATTTCCAGCCTATTCATCGATTCGCACGATTCCACGGGAAACACCGTCTATGCGACGGTGGAGGGCATCCCGAATGCGCACCAGAACGTTTGTGTTGTCTATCGATCGATCGACGGCGGCAGACACTGGTCGAACATTCGCTCCAACCTTACCAGTTCCGCGGCCAATGGCCTGGTCGTTGACCCGCAAGACACAACCACGGCTTACCTTGCCACCGATGCGGGCGTGTACCTTACCCGTAATGTGGCATCGTGCGGCAACTCCTCTTCAAGCTGCTGGACGCAGTTTGGCAGTGGGCTGCCGGCGGCGCCGGTGGTCGCGCTGAGTGCCGCTCCGGCCACGGCAACGCCCAGCGTGCTGGCGGCGGCTACCTACGGCCGCGGGGTATGGCAGATCCAACTCGCAACCGCGGGTATCCAGCTAACCACCGCAAGGCTCGACCCGGCCTCGATCGATTTTGGCCCCCAGCCTGAGGGGTCGGCAAGCTCGATTCAAAGCTTCACTCTCACCAACACCAGCGGAATCACGCTCGTTCCAACTGCAGCCACGATCGTCGGCGTCAATAGCGGAGACTTCGCCATTACCACCGATGGCTGCACCGGGGCGCAAATCGGCTACGAGGCCAAATGTACTATCGGTCTGGTGTTCTCACCAGACAGCCTGGGGGACCGCTCAGCGACCCTGACCGTGAGCGCAAACGTGCAGGGCGGCCAGTTAAGCGCGGCACTCGGTGGCACAGGACTCGCGCCCGGCGATATCAAGCTAAAGCCGACGGTACTGAACTTCGACAGTGCCTTGTCGGGTCCGACGGCAGTGGGGACGATCTCCAAGCCACTCTCCATCACGGTGGAAAACAGCGGAGGAACCGCGGTACCGGTTACGAGCGCAACCGTCTCCGGACCGTTCGTAATGTCGAGCAATGTGTGCGCTACGAAGTCGCTTGCCGCGAACTCCGATTGCCAGTTGACGGTGGCGTTCCAACCGACAACACCCGGTCCGGCGATCGGAGCACTGACCTTAATTGACGGAGCCGGCACGCAGACCGTGGTCCTGACGGGCACCGGCGCGTCGCCGCCCACCGATACCCTCTCCACCACATCGCTTAGCTTTCCTTCCACCATGATCGGCCAGTCATCGGCTCCACTGACGGTCGGAATATCGAACACCGGCGACCTGCCCTTAACGTCCATTGCGGCTTCCGCGACCGGGGCCTTTCAGGTATCCAGCAACTGCACAACGAAGCTGGCTGCCAACTCGAGTTGTTCCATCGGCGTGGTTTTCAGACCCACCCAGGCCGGCGCTCAAAGCGGCACCCTGACTATTTCCGACATTACCAATGCAGGGCAGACTGTGAGCTTGAGCGGGAACGGGGTGCTTCCTCCCGTGGGTGGAAAGGTCCAGATCGTGCCGGCCCAAGTGAATTTCCCGACCACCGGTGTCGGCACCGCCAGCGGTGCGGTCATGCTGACGGTGATGAATTCAAACGACGGGGCGGCGCTTACCGACTTGAGCCTCTCGGTCTCCTCCGGATTCAAGCTCGTAAATAACACCTGTGGACCGTCTCTTCCAGTGGGCGGGACATGCACCACCGGTGTCTTGTTCACTCCGACAAGCTTGGGGCCCCAGAACGGGACATTTGCGGTCTCGAGCAGCGCGTTGGCGTCCAGTCTTACGGCTCATCTCTCGGGGATGGGATTTGACTTCCAGGTCACCATGGCGGGCGCATCCACCGTGACCGTTAGCGGCGGCCAGACAGCCAACTACACTCTCGGCCTCGCGCCCTCCGTGGGCTTGCCAGGCACGTTTGCGTTCCAATGCGGAAAGCTGCCGTCGTATGCGGCCTGCACTTTCAATCCGTCTACCGAGAATGTTGCCGCGGGCGCAACCGGCACCGAGGCTGTACAGATAACCACGGGCCAATCTGCTTCGGCTCGAGCGGTGGCGCCGTCCTGGGCCGGAGGCCGTGGAATGACCCTGGCTTTCGCCCTTTTGATCCTTCCCCTAGCATGGCGCCAGCGGAAGCTGCGATTCCCGATGGCGGTCCTCGCCATCCTGCTGCTCGGGTTCGCCGGTTGTTCCTCATCGGGCGGAGGGTCGGGCGGAACCTCGCCGTCGTCGCCGGGCACAAACACGACCCCGGCCGGAACTTACACAATCCCAGTGACTGTGACGTCAAACGGCATTCAGCATGCCGTCACCCTTACCCTGGTAGTGGACTGAGATGCGGATTGGACGAGGGTTCGAAGCCGGAATGGCCAGGTCGGAGTCTCCGGAGTCCACTTTCGGGAACAAGCTATACTTCAATCATCGAATAGGGATCGGACGCTCGTCCCGGCGCGCCCGAAAAGAGTACAGAATGACTGCCAACGTAACGGTTGAAGACGTGGAGCGCGTGGCCGAGCTGGCGCACCTTGAACTGGCGCCGGACGAGGTGCCGCGCATGGTCCAAGACCTGAATGCCATTCTGAACTACGTTGCCGAGTTGAATGAACTAGACACCGCCGGTGTGGCTCCCCTGGCGCAGGTCAGCGAACTCGACGGCGCAAGTGATCGAAGCTCGCTTCGGAAGGATGTGCCCGTGCGTTCGCTCGAACGCAGGGTGGTGATGCCCCAGGCGCCCGATACAGACAGCGTGTTCTTCAAGGTGCCGAAGGTGATTGAGAGATAGGGACTCGGGACCAGGGAAAATGGAAAAGGACGAACCCACCGGAGAGGATTCGGATTTGGCGAGCGAGACAGGAATAACTGAAACGTTGGTTGAGAAGCCGGCTACTCTGGCCCGGCTACGCCAGGACATCTCCTCCGGCAGCGTGAAGGCGGCCGACCTCGCCGCGGCTTATTACGACCGCATCGCCGCAATCAACGGACAGTTGAATATCTACCTCAGCCTCACCAAAGAGCGGGCCATGGAGCAGGCCTCTAGGATTGATGCGCTTGCGGCCAAGGGCGATCGGCTGCCTCCACTGGCGGGCATACCAGTCGGTATCAAGGACGTACTGGTGATGCGCGGCGCGGCGTCCACGGCCGGCTCCCGAATCCTGAAAGGCTACCATCCTCCCTATGATGCAACCGTAGTGGCCAGGCTTGACGCTGCCGGGGCCGTATTGCTGGGCAAGCTGAACTGCGATGAATTTGCCATGGGCTCCTCCAACGAGAACTCGGCTTACGGGCCGGTGCGCAATCCGGTGGACCCGGAGAGGGTCCCGGGTGGGTCGAGCGGAGGCTCCGCGGCGGCGGTGGCAGCAAACCTGGCCGTTGCTACCCTGGGCAGCGATACAGGTGGCTCCATCCGGCAGCCGGCCAGCTTCTGCGGCGTGGTGGGTGTGCTGCCGACTTATGGACGGGTTTCGCGCAACGGGCTCATCGCCTTTGCTTCCTCGCTCGACCGGGTCGGTCCGTTTGCGGGCAACGTACGGGACGCGGCCACGCTGCTGGGTATCATTGCCGGGCACGATCCCATGGACGCCACCAGCTCACCGGCCCCCGTACCGGACTATGCGGCTGAGAGCGACAAGCCCGTGGGCGGGCTGCGGCTGGGCGTGCCGGCGGAATACTTCGGCGAGGGCCTCGATCCCGACGTCCGAGCCGCGATCGAGAAGGGAATCGACGCCTTGAAGGCCGCCGGGTGCGAGGTCAGGCCAGTCTCGCTGCCGACCACGCGTTATGCCATTCCCACCTACTACCTGATCGCGACGGCCGAAGCCAGCGCCAACCTGGCACGGTTCGACGGCGTGCGATACGGGTACCGGTCGCCGGCCTCCGAGAACCTGAGCGCCATGTACAGTCATTCCCGCGACGAGGGTTTCGGCGCCGAGGTCAAGCGGCGGATTCTCCTCGGGACCTACGCGTTATCAGCGGGCTACTACGACGCCTACTACCTGAAGGCGCAAAAGGTGCGTCGCCTGCTGGCCGACGAGTTCCTGCGCGCGTTTGGCGAAGTGGACGCGATTGTGACACCGACTTCCCCGGTGCCGGCGTTCAAGCTGGGCGAGAAAGCCGACGATCCACTGTCGATGTACCTGGCTGATATTTACACCGTGACCGCCAGCCTGGTGGGGATCTGCGGCGTGACCGTACCCTGCGGAACCACGCCAGCCGGTCTTCCCGTCGGGATGCAAGTGCTGGCGAGGCACTTGAATGAAGGCACGGCATTTCGGGTCGCGGGGGCGGTGGAAGCAGCGCAGCTTTAGAGGTAATAGAGTCGTAGTTTCGGGGGTCGGGTCAGGAGCAGTACCGCCATGGTTGGTGGACGGCAATTTGGACTTTTATTGGGGGCTTTCGGGCTATCCTTCCTGGTTTCATTGCACGGCAACGCTGCAACCCACAAAGAGCATGTTGTGGCCCTGGGGGCGGTGAAGCATGTGCCCTATTCGCGGGCCGGCGATCCGGCGGGGGCCGCCTCGAGCGAAGATTCCCTCAAGATCAGGCCGCTTGTTGTCGACGGGCTGGTCAAGGAGTGGACGACCAGTGACGCCCACGACGTGACTGACCGCAGCTTTGTGGTTCGGCGCGTTCTGCGGCTCAACGACGCGCTTCCGGGCGACAAGGCAGGGCACTGGGTGTGGCAGCGCGGGCCGTGGTTGCTGGTCGATCGCACGACCGGTCACGTCACGGCGCTCAAGCTACCCGATTATGACCCTGGCGTGAGCCAGGTGAGCTGGTTCCGCGACTATGGGGCTTACTGCGGCATCACCGCGTCGGGAAAAAGCCTGTACGCGGTTGTGGCACAGCTGACGGCGCGCAAGCCGGTGCTGGCGAAGAAGGTGGACGCCTTCGATCCGGATCCGAAAACCCGGCCCGACCCTGTTTGCGCCCAACCCGACTGGCAGCGGGAGCCGCTGCGGGTCACCTTCCATCCCACCGGCAAAAGCGAACTCAGTTTCGACATCGTTCCCGGCTCGGCGGTGCTGGTGGAGGATTCAGCCGACGATGCGGATGCGGAATCGTCTTCGCCGCCCCCCAAGCCGAGTAATTAAAAGCCCCGACTTTGCTTCTAGGCGGGATTTTTCACAAGCATTGAAGGCTTGAGTCGTGGCTTGATCGAAGGGATGGATTCTACAGTTTTACAGGGCTACGGGGGGAGGGGTACCCATTCCGGATCGATATTTCCCTGCAAGCTGCTGAAAACAATCCTGATATGGTCCCGATGTAAACGGCCCAGAAAGGCCGGTTTAGGGCTCCAAAAGGGTTCAGAACGAAACTGATTTCGGTGCCCCTGGGTTCTGAATGAGGCTGCACTTCGATCCTCTCTTTCACCTATTGTGGCAAAACCGTTCGAAAGAAAATGCAAAAGCGCGCTTGCGCAAGGACAAGACGAGGGCTGCGGGCTGAGAGAAATGCGGGTTACTGACTGCTTCATTGTCCCACCCGGCCGGCAAATTTCCTGCAAGGCAGACGGTCGACGTTGTTCGGCCGCGCTGGACGGGGACCCCGTCAATTTTTGCCGGGAAGGGATGCGATATAGCTTCTCCAGAGGCCGGCCAGGGCGGACCACTTGGCGTCGGACGGGGCTTCCTGGGTAGCTTCGGTCTTCGACACGAAATAGAGCGCCGGAATGCCGATGGCGGGCTGGGCCCGCATGTAATCCCACCAGTCCTTCAGGGTGGTCGAGGAGGCATTGTCGGTGTCGAGCACCGGCCATCCGCTGACGTGAGCAATGCGCGCGCGCAGGCGCATCATGTCGGGCACGTTGCGGGTGGCGTACCAGATGTCGTTCAGCCGGGTCACGTCGGACGACTCGCGGAATAGCGCGTTTACCGTCTGTGTCTCCACCAGCGCGTCGGGCTTGGCCTTATGGGCTTCATCGTAAAGGATCCACTGGAAACGGCGCACGAACTCGATGCCGGCGAGGCCGCCGCTGAGGGGCACGCCGGGAACCGTGGGCGCGTCGACCCAGTCTTCCTTGAAGCCGTCCACGCCGATGTCCTCGACGAGATGGCGGATACGCGGACGCAGCCAGGCCTCGTACTCGGGCTTGCCTACGTCGGCCCCCATGCACTTTCCCTGAATTATGATGCAGAGCGATTCGGGCAAGCCATCCGCGTGAGCCAGGGGAACCCAGAGCAGCACGTGGCGTCCCTTGGCGTGCTGGGCGGCGACGAAACCCTTCATGTCGGGCCATTTTTGCGGGTCGGGTTCGAACGATCCGTAGCCCTGCTGCCATTTGTCGTCGATCACTACGGTTCCGACGGGAAGGCCGCGTTGCTCGAGGATCGCAATCCACTTCTCGTAATTGGCCTGGGTAGCGAGCTTGTTGGGCGCGCCGCCGGAGGGGACCGATTCCACAGTCTGTTCCGCCCAGCCGCAGAAAACGGGCAGGTGGTGCCAGGCGGCATCGTGGGCCGTGGCAGGAGTGGAGAAGCCGTTCTTGTCCAGCCAGGCGGTGTATGCCGCGAGCGCGTCGAGCGGATCGTAGGCGAAGGTGAAGGAGAGCACCGGGGAAGCGAAATCGCCGTCTATCGGCTTGTATCCCAGGTAGTCGACGTAGAAGGAGGCTCCGGCGTAGCGCGAGCCGGTGAACTCGAGGGCGGGAAACAGGTAGTCGCCCGGTTTGGCGCCGATGCCGATGCCGGTCCAGGTCTTGTCCAGGTGGAAGGCAAGGAAGAGCGGCGGCGGGGCAAAGATACCGATAATCCGCTCGGGGCGGAAGTCAGTGTCCGAACCGCCCTTGCTGCCGTCGCTGAAGCCTACGGTCTGGGGCGTGGCGATGTTGAATTCGAATTGGTTGGCGTGATTGGGGTTGGGCGAGAAATAGCGATCCGCGTAGATGGTGCTGTCCCAGGCGCGTCCACCCGTGGTGCCGTTGTCCCAGCGGTTGGATACTCCGTTGGAAAGGAAATAGCTGCGGCCCAGCTTGCCATGGCCTCGGGCGAACTGCCGGAACTCGATGCGGTCGGGAAAGAAGCGCCACTGAAAGCGCCGGTCGGACCAGAGCATGCTTTTGGCGGTGGCGGTCAACTCCCAGGCGCCATCGTCGCCCTGGCGGAGGGAGGATTCGACCCCGGAAAGCTGTTCCTGCCTTGAATCGGAGGCCAAACCGGAGACTATCGGGACCTCAAATACGGCTTCCCCGTCGCGTGCGATGGCGAGCCGGGGAGGCTCGCCGGCCTTGATTTCGACAGAGTAGGCCGGCATTCGAATTGTGGTGATGGAGTTCGAGAGCTGACCGAAAACAGAAACCGCCAGAGCGCCGCAAAGGAGGATAGCGGGCAGGGGCGAGCGAAGCAATGAGAACATGGCGAAATCCTTTTCTGATGGATGAAACGCCAATCCTATGCCGCGCGCGGACCCTCTGTCCACAGGCGCTTGACGGTGCCGGGCAGCGAGTGAGGAATCGACAAACAGGTAAATGCGGCATCCCTCAGGGGTAAAAAGCCCAAGGGTTTAGGGGGTGCGTTTGCGGCACGACTGAAGTCGTGCCCTGATACGAAACGTCATTCCAGCCTGAAATTTTTTAGCGGCCCGCACATTTTTAGCAGCCGTTACTCCCAGAACTGGGATTTGTAGCGGCGGCGCGAGTTGAATCCGGCATATTGCCGGCGATGCCGGCTGATGTCCCGAGCGAGGTTGAGAAACACCCAGACCATGAAGCCAATGGCCGCCACGGCCGGAATCAGCAACAGCAACCTCAAATCAAAATAGATCGACACGTCAGCCCCCCCGTCTGTCCGTGTCATCGCTGATCCTTGGCCCGGAGTTGCATCACGCGGAAAAGCATCGAGATCGGACATCTTCAGGAGAAACCGGACGGCGTAAATGGGGAGCAATCAGAAAGTAAGGGATTTATAAACGCCGTTCTCCTGGCCTGCTATGCTCGCCGGGTCAACGAATCGACGTTGTCTTGCGTCTGATTCAGTGCTCGGGGGTTGGTATGCTCAGGCGCTTTCTCCTGATGTTTTCGCTTGCTATTCCGGTGAGCGGCTACTGCCAGAGCTACGCAGGCTCACCCTTCTACAGGGCAATCGCTGCCATTCCAAAGACGGCGCATGTCGAGGGATGGGAACACGGGACGACCAAGGCAAACGGCGTCGTGATCGATCTTTCGGTATCGGAGCCTTCGCCGTCACAGGATTCGGACGAACTTCACGGCGGGTCGATCCACTCGTGGGTTGACAAGAACGAACCCGGCCATGTGTTCCACTACTACCGGCAATACAACCAGTTGAATGTGGTCTTCGGGTACGATCTGCTGGTCGAACCAGTGGAGGGAACGGATGAGATCCGGTGCACCTTCGGCGCCCTCACCGATCCCGACGAACTACCCGAGACAGCCTGGCGCCGCAGCAAGTACATTCCCGTCGTCGCCCTTTCGGCCGATCTGACTCCTGTGGTGATCAAATCCGGCGATGCCATCGCACTCACGATGCTTCCGCTTGGCCCGGGGAAGGCTCGGTGGTCCACTACATTCGCCTCACGCGGACCGATCTGGCGCCCCCCATCGACTGAATAATCAGCGATCCTCTTGTGGTTAGCGTCCTGGGGAAAGCATCGACATCGGTGAAGCGCCGTATCAACGCTAAACGCTTGCCACGCGATTCCGAGCCTGATCGGGCGAAAGGGTGGCAAAGGGACGAGTAGCCCTACGATACGACCGCTGATAGTGGGGCAGGACGCGGTCAAGCAAGTCGTGACCACTTGTTCGCGGCTCTTTGAGCGCAAAGGGAACGCCAAGACCTGTTTCAATAATGGTAAGTTATGAGACGCGAAGAATTACCGGGAACTTAAGTGCGCAATCTGAGAGGTTGATGTGTCCGACGTGAAAGCCGAGCCTGTCTCGTTCTGCCTCAACGGTCTCAGCCGTTACGCATTCGGTGATCGCTGGAGGTTTGGGGTTGAGTGTGAGATGCAGAATTGTGACGTGGACCCTTGGGGAACGCTGGAACCGTTTGGTTCATTTTGGCTGTGGGTTGAGGGTCGCGCCATCGGCAACACCGACGTCTCAGAGCAGCTAGTTGCGGGTTTTTCTAGGTTACGAGCTTCTGCCCGCTGCTCGGGCCGACGGGTCGACGACCGATTTCCGGGTATGACCAATCTTGAAAGGCTAGACGCTGTGCGGTGGGTCGAATGGGGAGATGACGACGAATTCCGTCCTGAGCTATGGGGTGGCTCAAGCCTCGACCAAGCGAGGGCTGAAGACGTACGCCCCTACTGGCTGATACCTCCGGGGGAATCTCCCTTCTTCGATGGCTGGGAAGCTATATTCCTCTAACGAGAAATGATTGAAACGCTGGTTTGGAGACAAGAGCAAGCATGTCTCTCATCGTCCCAAGAAGTCGAGTTTCCATTGGGTCTCGTTTCAGAGGTTTCCACCACGGCTTGCGATTGGTTTGACCAGCTCAGGCAAGAGCGAATGGGATCGACCTTGCGAGAACCCAAGGAAGGCGAACGCCCTCGGTACCTTAAGCGTATCTACTAGTCGGAGGGCTTGGCACAGCACAGTCTGATGCCCCATTTTCCTGATTGCGGACGTATCACCGCCGACTCGGACATTACCTCGAAGACATCCCTCAGGGGCTAAAGCCCACACTCCTTGGGGCGTTTTGCGGCACGACTAAAGTCGTGCCCTTTCACAAGACTCTTCGAGATTGGCTCGTCATCGCCTGACCGGACAGAACTTTTCGCTGCGAATCGCAGTTGAACCGGAGAATAACTGCAGATGTTTCGACTCCAGTCGCTGTTGCGACTTCCGCTCAACAGGACAGCTCATTAGAAAAGGGGGCCGGCCAACGGCTGGATGGAAGAGGGATTCGGGGCCGGCGCCGGGCGGGTTGGGTTTGCGGGGGCTGTCACTCCCACATTTGTGGGGTGGAATAAGAGCCCCGCAACCGTTCCGGCACCTTGACACGCAAGCGGCTGCGCGTATCTTATTTTGACAGGCCTTCTTCTGGGATTCGTCCGGTTTTGAATGCACTGAAAGCCGCAGTCTCGCCGGATGCGGATTTCCCTGGGAAAGTCGTGTCGAACAGGAAACAGATGGCAGTGGGGCCGCCAGCGTGGGAGCGCGCGGGAGGTAAGTTCCATCCAATGCGCGCGGCAGCCGGCCTTTCTTCCAGAATCTGAGGCGGAGTCCGCGTCCCCCAGCGGATGAGGACCATTCCCGGAGACAAATTTATCGGGCGTCCGGCAGGAGCCGGGTGTGCCTATGCCTGAACCACCCGAGATTCATGCTGGACAGGCAGCAAAGGACGAGTGTGACGTTGAGTTTGGCAATTTTGGCGGCTCCGGGCGGGGGTGGAAGCAGCATACCGATGCTTCTGCCGTTGTTGTTGATCCCGGTTTTGTACCTGGTGATGATTCGCCCTCAGCAGAAGAAGCAAAAGCAGTGGCAGGAAATGCTGAGCAGCATCAAGGCCGGAGACAAGGTGACCACCGCGGGGGGCGTTCGCGGCACCATTATTTCGATCAAGGACGATGTGATCATCATCAAAGTCGCCCCCGACGGGATCAAGATGGAGATTGCGAAGAACGCCATCGCCTCCGTAACCACCCAGGAAGGCTCGGCGGCTTCCTGACGCGCTTCGGTCTTTACTTTTTGGAATAGAGAATTGGAACCATGAAGAAAAATCTCAACAGCAAAATTGCGCTCATCGTTGCGGTGCTTCTCGTTTGCGCCTATGGCATTATCGGAATCCCTTCGGGGTTTTCGGGCCAGGCCCTGAAAGATTCCTTGACCAGGCGCATTCACCTTGGACTCGATCTGCGAGGCGGGGCACACCTGATTCTTGAGGTGGTGGTCTCCGAGGCGGTCAGCGCGGAGACCGACAACCTGGTGGGACTGATCCAGCAGGAGCTGCGCAAGGCGCACCTGACCTTTACCCGGGTCTACAAGCCCGATCCAGCCAAACCCCAGGTGATCCGCATTGAAGGCGTGGCGCCGGCCAGTGTCTCGTCCGTGCGCTCGACGCTGGACGCCAAGTATTCCAACGAGTACGACATCTCAGGCGGCTCGGACAACACGTTCACGCTGGCCATGAAGGCAAACGTGCAGTCGGCGCTCGAGAAGAAGACTGTTGAACAGGCAATCGAGACCATCCGCGACCGCGTGGACTCGCTGGGCGTGAGCGAGCCGGTCATCCAGGAATACGGCCTGGGCGCCAACCAGATCCTGGTCGAACTGCCCGGCATCGACGACCTGGATCGGGTCAAGAGCATTATCCAGTCCACGGCGCGGCTGTCGATTCATGCTGTCGTCGGGGGGCCATTCCCGGATGAGCAGGCGGCTCTGGCGAGCGTGAGCGGCAATCTGCCCGCCGACCAGATGCTGGCCCACGGCTCGGGCGCGATGGCCACGGGCTCTGATTCGGATAGCGTCTACATCCTGCAGCGCACCTCGCAGGTAGCGGGCAACGACTTCCGTTCCGCGGATCCGAGCACCAACCAGAACACCGGGCAGCGGATCGTGATCTTCACCCTGACCAACGAAGCCGGCGATCGGTTCTATGACTACACCAGCGCCAATGTCGGACGCAGCATGGCGGTGGTGCTGGGCGGCCGGGTTCGCGAGGTGGCGAGCATCAAGAGCGCGATCCGGGACCGGGGCGAAATCGAAGGCACGTTTACCGAGGATGAAGTCACGACCCTTTCCAAGCTGCTGCGCACCGGCGCTTTGCCGGCCTCGCTGAACTACCTTGAAGACCGGACAGTGGGTGCATCGCTGGGCGCCGATTCCATCAAAGAGGGAGTCACGGCGGCGATTGTCGGCGTGACGGTGGTGATGATCTTCATGCTCGTCTACTACCGCGGGTCGGGTATCAACGCCGACCTGGCCCTGCTGCTGAACCTGATCATTCTGCTGGGCTTCATGGGCTACTCGACGGCAACGCTGACGTTGCCGGGCATCGCGGGCGTGATCCTTACGATTGGTATGGGCGTGGACTCCAATGTGCTGATCTTTGAGCGCATTCGCGAAGAGGTACGGGCGGGCAAAGCCCCCTCGGCTGCGGTCGACCAGGGCTTCGCGCATGCCTGGGTTACGATCGTCGATACCCACGTCACGACTATCGTTTCGGCGGCCATTCTGTTTATCTTTGGCAGCGGGCCGGTGAAGGGCTTCGCGACGACGCTGACATTCGGTCTTCTGGCCAACCTCTTCACCGCGGTGTTCGTCTCGCGCGTCATCTTCGACGCGCACCTGAACAAGATGAAGCCCGGCGAAATGGTGTCGATCTAGACCGCTGGATGGGCAGACATTCGCGGTACCCCAAGTCTCAGAATCGAGACCTGGGGTACCCAAAATAGAACAACTCCGGAACAGACGCGTTCCGGGCGCAGGAAGGCAGAGACAAGTGGAATTCTTTCGGGGAGTAAACATCGACTGGCTGGGAAAGAAGTGGTATTTCCTGGCCTTTTCCCTCATTTTCAGCGTGGCCGGCATCATTTCCATGGGCTGGCATTGGAAGACGATCGGCAGCCCGGTGCCCCTGGGCGTCGACTTTCGCGGCGGTACCGAGGTGCAGGTCCAGTTCAAGCAGCGGCCGGACATCGGCGCCATTCGCAACGCTGTCGATACCGCCGGGTTCAAGGATGCCAAGATCCAGAACTATGGCGGCAGCGCGGCGCGCAACGAAGTGCTGATCAGCCTTCCCGAGGAGCATAACGAGAATTCCCTCGATACCGGCCGGCAGCAGATCGTCACCGCCCTGCACACGTATTACGCCAGCAATCCTTTCGACGACTCCGGGGTAAAGGTAGACGTGGTTGGCCCCACGGTGGGGCGCCAGCTGGAAAAGCAGGCTGGCCTGGCTACCCTGTACTCGCTGCTGGGCATGCTGGTTTACCTCTGGTTCCGCTTTCAGCTCATCTACGGCGTGGCCGCCGTGGTGGCGTGTTTCCACGACACGCTGATTACGATCGGCTTCTTTTCGCTCACCGGGCAGGAGATCAGCCTGACGGTGATCGCCGCGATTTTGACCCTGGTCGGCTACTCCATGAACGACACCATCGTGGTCTTCGACCGCATTCGCGAGAACCTGCGCCTGAGCCGGCGCGAGTCGCTGCCCGACGTGGTCAATCGCAGCATCAATCAGACGTTGAGCCGGACGGTACTGACTTCAGGCCTTACTTTTCTCACCGTTCTCTCGCTGTATATTTTCGGCGGGCAGGTGTTGCGCGGTTTTTCGTTTGCGCTAGTAGTGGGAATTCTGATAGGAACTTATTCGTCCATTGCTATTGCGGCGCCGATGTTGGTGGCGTGGCAGGAGTGGCGCACGAGCAAGGGCAAGACCGTCGTTCTTCCGGCAGCGAAGCGCGCGCGCATGTAGGGCGCGAGTTCGCGCCATTCCAGGGGTAAAGAAAACCGGATCCGGTTTTAGAAGCATCCTTTGCATGTCTAGGCGCGTTCTGGTATAGGTTTGAGTCACGTTGTTTGGCGCAGTTTTGATGCTCTGGGAACATTCAACGTTTCCGCGGTGTCTAAGAGAGAGTAACCAACACCCGATTTCGAGGCTGGCCATGTTTGAAGATTCCACATTTGAGTCCGCGGGCAGGATAGGCAAGGCGAGCAAGAGCAAGTACTGGATGATGGTGACTTTCATCATCAACGGTTCCATACTGCTTCTTCTCATCCTCATTCCGTTGATTTACCCAGAAGCCCTACCCAAAGCCGCCATGCAGACGCTGCTGGTCGCGCCTCCTCCTCCACCTCCACCTCCACCTCCACCGCCTCCGCCTGAGGTGATCAAGGTGGTCCACGTGCAATCGGAAATGATGAACAACCAGCTCACCGCTCCGACCCGGATTCCGCACGACATCAAGATGGTGGCCGAGAAGGAAGCTCCGCCGTCAAGTTTTGGTGTCGCCGGCATGGAGGGTCTCGGTGGCAGCAATACCGGAGTTCTGGGAAGCGTGTTCGGCAGCGGTAACGCGCCGAAGGTCAAGGCCGAGGCTCCTAAAAAGGTAAATATTTCGGCCGGCGTCGCAGTGGGCATGCTTCTGCAGAAGACGCAGCCCGTGTACCCGCCCATCGCGAAAGCGGCACGCGTCTCCGGGACGGTGGTGTTGCAGGCTACCATCTCCAAGACCGGATCAATCCAAAATCTGCGCGTCGTCAGTGGTCCGGCGATGTTGCAGCAGGCCGCGCTGGATGCAGTCAAGACGTGGCGTTACAAACCCTACCTGCTCAACAACGAGCCGGTCGAAGTTGAAACCACTGTGAATGTGATTTTCAGCCTGGGTGGATGAGAATTTATTTGGCCCTTTTCCGCGAGGAAAAGGGCTTGGTTTTTTATTGACCTGAATGCGAATCCGGAAAGAGCCGCATTCTTAGCGCAAGACCGGGATCGAGTCTCTCGAAAACAGCCCACATCTGGCCGCCGCCGTGCAGGACGGTTTTGAAAAAGCTGAAACAGAACTGGTTTCCTGATTTTGCCCGGACCTTGCCCGCAACGGTGGGCACTTACACACCACAAGAAAACTCCGCAGGAGGAACGATTCAGTGATTCTCGCTCAGCTCGCACATTTCGCTTCGCACACGGTCAACAGCCTGGCGCTATTCCAGGAGGAGACGGTCAGTTTCAGCCCGATGGGGCTGTGGAACCACATGGGATGGCTGGCCCGCTGCGTGGCTATCCTTCTCTTCATCGAGTCGATCTGGTCACTGGCCGTCATGATCGATCGTTACCTGTACTTCTCCGCGGCCCGCAAGCAGTCGCGCGAGTTCGCCCCCAAGGTTGCCGGTGCCTTGAAGGACAGCAAGCTCGAAGAGGCAATCAAGATCGCCGATCGCAATAAGAAGTCGCATCTGGCGGAAGTGGTGACCGCGGGCCTGCAGGAGTTTCGTGTCTCGGGTGGATTGGCTACCGACGAGACCATCGAGAGCTCGCAGCGCGCCCTGGAACGTGCAGAAGCGATCGTCCACGCCAAGCTGAAGAGAGGCCTCAGCGTTCTGGCGACCATCGGAGCGACTGCTCCCTTCGTCGGCCTGTTCGGCACCGTCGTCGGCATTCTGAACGCCTTCCAACAGATCGCCACCCAGAAGACTTCGGGCATCGGCGCCGTTGCCGGTGGTATTTCCGAAGCCCTCGTGACCACGGCATTCGGGCTGCTCGTCGCAATCCCCGCCGTGATGGCATTCAACTATTTCACGGGACGCGTTGAGGCCTTCGATGTCGAAATGGACAACTCATCCAGCGAATTGATCGATTACTTCATCAAGCAGAGCCACAAGTCGCAGCGGTAAGCGGGCGCGATTCAGCTGGAGCGAGATTTTACGCAGGCGGGAGAGGGCTCTCTCGCCTGCCCGATTCGTTCCCGGCTGGCAGGTCAACAACAAATACCGGATGCCTTCCGGAATACAAATTCTCTAGGCATGGAGCTCCACAATGGGAGTTGCGGTTCGAAACGAAGGCAGTAAGGTCAACGCCAACATCAATGTGACACCGATGGTGGACGTGATGCTGGTGCTGCTGATCATTTTCATGGTGATTACGCCCATGCTCCAGAACAAGGTGTCGATCGACATGGCCAAGGTGGATAACCCGACCTCCATGCCGGACGCCGACAAGGAAGATGCCATCGTCGTCGCCATCACCCGGGACGGAGGAGTCTACCTGGGGCAGGACAAGATCGCCACCAGCGAGCTTGGCCCAAAGGTGCGCGACAAGCTTGCTGACAAGCCCGGCAAGACGATCTTTGTCCGGGCCGATGCGCGTGCGCAGTTTCGTGCCGTGGAAGACGCCATCGACGCCGTGCGTACCGCCGGGGTGGATGAAGTGGGCTTGCTGACCCAGAAGCGTGAAGCGGCTGGCGGGGCGGGCGGCCAGTAATTCGGTTGTCCCCTCTAACGAATTCGATGAATTGAGGAGTTTGAAAACATGGCATTCTCAACGGGGGGCGGGGGTGGCTACTCGTCCGACATCAACATGACGCCGATGATCGACATTCTTCTGGTCCTGCTGATCATCTTCATGGTCATCGTGCCTGTAACGCCCAAGGGCCTGGATGCCCTGGTGCCGCAACCGCCGAAGGACCCGCAGAAGCAGCCGCCGCAGAATGACCGCACCATTGTGGTCCAGGTGATCAACAACCCCGGGCACACGCCGACCTACAAGATCAACGAGACCGAGGTCAACAAGGGCGACCTGCTTGGGAAGCTGACCGACATTTACTCCAACCGCGCCGAACGCATCATGTTCGTCAAGGGCGACGACGATGTGAACTTCGCTTATGTGGCCGAGGTCATCGATATCGGCAAGGCGGCGAACGTCGATCACATCGGCCTGATGACTCCCAAGATCATGGCTGGGCAGTAAGGCGATCTTCGATGGGAGCGTCTTCATGATGCCGTGTTGAGCGGGTGTCCACCCGGCAATGACCTGAAGCGATGCTGTCGATGTGACTGCCTGCCCTACGCTTGAACTCGGCGCAGGAATTTCCCCTGATGGAGTTGGTTTGGGGATTTAAGCAAAACCAGGGATACGTTCCTTGGTTTTGCTCTGACTGGAGTACAATTCTTTTTCGCCTTGGATTTCGGTTACTCCCGCCCGAATCAAGGAGTGAAGATTCGAGGCGCGCGGACTAGAGCGCGACCTCAAGGAGAAGAACACGGACATGAATGGACCCGCACGTATTACGGCGCTCGCGATTGGCTTGACCGGCTTGGTGCTTTCTTTGAGCGGGTGCAATCGCCTTGCCGCCCGCGACCAGTTGAACAAGGGAGTGGATGCCTACAAGAGCGCCCGCTACGAAGAGGCGATCGGGCACTTCCAGAAAGCAACCGAGCTTGATCCCAGCCTCCCGATGGCCAAGAGCTATCTGGCCACCGCCTTGGCGCAGAACGTAGTGCCCGGTCTCGATACACCCGACAACCTGAAGACCGCTCAGCAGGCCATCAGTATGTTCCAGGAAGTACTGGCCAAGGACCCCAGCGATGTGAACAGCCTGAAGCAGATTGCGGGCATTTATTTCAGCATCAAGAAATTCCAGGATGCCAAGGAGTGGCAGAAGAAAGTCCTTGCCGTTGATCCCAAAGATCCTGAGGCCGCGTATACGATTGGCGTCATCAACTGGACCTTGGCCCACGAGAACGCGTTGAAAGCCTTGGTGCCGGCGGGTGTGAACGACGACGGTGAAGGCAATGTCAAGGCGCCGAAGGCTGTGATGCAGCAGATTCAGATGGAAAACGGGGCGCTGGTTGAGGAAGGCCTGCAGTATCTTAATCAGGCCGTTCAGAACCGGCCCAACTATGACGACGCCATGGCTTATCTGAACCTCATCTACCGCCGCAAGGCCGACGTGGACTACGGCAACGCCGAAGAGGTCGCGAAAGATGTCGCGTCCGCCAAGGAGTGGAGCACCAAGGCTATGGGCACCCGCAAGGAGAACGAAGCCAAGAAGGAAAAGGGCCCCGGCGGTATCACCATGGATTCGAGCGGCAACCTGAAGTAGCTTTGCCGTCATTTGTTTGTTCCAAAGAAACGGCCTCCGCTTGCGGAGGCCGTTTTTGCAGGCTCACCGGGCCGCCTTCACAGGAGATTGTCATGGATGCATTTGAGCAGAAACGGCGATCCTGCCTGTTCAGCCTCGGGCTTCGGCTTGAGCGGTATGTTGCCGCAAGGCGCCGTCGAGGCTCGGCCCGCGCTGCGGCGAGGATCTGTGCTGGAGTCTACTGAAGGCGAGCATCTCGGTCGCTATGCTGAGGCTTCAGGCGAGCTGGAGAATTACTGGTTGGCTGCAGACTTGAGATGACCGCAACGGTCATAGCGCAGGATTGAGGATGGCCCGCTCCCTCACGGGAGCAAATAGCAACTCGTTATTGCGCACCCCTCTTCAGGATCTGCTCCGCAAAGTAGTTCCGCACATTGGCCTGGTCGTGCAGCATCTCGAAATAGGCGTTTTGCAGAAGCTGGGCCTTGCGGTCGCGCAGGCTCTGGCGGATCGACTGCTGGACGCGCGGGTCGTTGAGATCGCGCTGTCCGGCAGCTTCGCGGCTGAGGAGCTTGTAAATGGCGAAACCGACGATTTTGTGTTGAACGTCGTACAGGGGAAGGCTCTCGGTAATCTGCCCCGGTCTGAGCCTGGTGATGGCAGTGTAGACATCGGAATCAGCGCGCAGTTGGGTCTCTGTCCAGAACCCCATGTCACCGCCGTTGGGAGCTGAATTGCCGTTCTCGGAGAATTGGGAGGCGAGTGCACCGAAGTCGTCGCCGCCTTCCAGACGATCATGCAGGGTCTGAATCTCTTTGCGGGCCTCAGCCTCGTTGGGGGCTTTGCGCGGCTGCAGATTGCCCTGTTGCGGCGGCGTGCCGGTTACGACGATCTGTGCCAGGTGGTAGCGCGGCTCAATGAAGTTAAACTCCGATTTGTTGGTCTTGTAATAATCCGTGATTTCCGCGTCGGTGATGTTGATCTTCGACTCGATTTCCTTGTTGACCAGCTTGGTCCGGGTCAGCTGGCGCCGCAGATCACGCTTGACATCGTCGAGAGTCAGGTTGCGGTCCTTGAGCCGCTTGTCGAACTCCTCCTGGGTGGAGAGCGCCTTCATCTCTGTCAGCTTGCTGTTGACGTCCTCGTCGGTGGCCGCAAGGTTCAGTTTGGCGGCCCGCTGCTGCAGGATTTCGTCTTCGATCATCTGGTGCAGAATATTCAGCCGTACGATGTCGGCCTGCTCGGGCGCTGGTTCCTGGGGGGTATCTCCCAGGCTGCTCTTGTAGTACTTCTCCAACTCCGACCGCATGATGTCTTTGCCGTTGACGGTAGCCATCACGTCCGGCGAGGGAGGACGCTGGCAGCCGGTGGGCGCCATGAGTAGGATTCCACTCCCCAAAAGGAAAACGGCAAAGCCCCGGCACGTACGGGAAAAACCTTCGACTTGCAAACCTGTTCTCTCCTCGGGAAGTAAAAGGATTCCCGGCACTCCAGAATAAATCCCCAGCGTGCGGCGGCGATAGGATGTGCGACGCAGAACCGTGCGCAAAGACAGATGTTTCGCGCCCGAGAGGCTAATTGCCTGAGCCGGCGGGCGCTTGAGAAGGAGCAGGAGTCCCTGGCTGCGCAGGGGGCGGCTGAACACCGGCGGCGCGCAGTGCCCGATCGATCACAACCCAAAGCTGTGCTTCGGGCAGAGCGCCGGGGATTCTCTCTCCATCGATAAACATGGCCGGCGTGCCCTCTAGTCCCAGGGATTGAGCCTCCTCGGCTGACGCGCGCACCTGCTTTTCATCCTGTTTGGCCAGGCATGCGTCCAGCTTTCCGGAGTCAAGCTTGGCCAGGGTGGCCTCCTGCCGGGCAATACGGTCGAGAGTCTCGAAACTCTTTTTGATGTCGCGGTTCTCCCCGTTGACCTCGTCTCCGTGCGAGTGCAGGTAATCCACGTAGGTCCAGTAGACGCTTCCGTTCTGCGCTGCCAGGCAGTTGGCGTCCACCGCCGCGTGAACCGCCCAGGGGTGAATCTCTTCGAGAGGGAAGTCCTTATAAATGAACTTGATAAGGCCCTTGTAGTGATCGACCGTGGAGGGAAAGAAGGTCTGGTGCATGCGGGCACAGTAGCCGCACTCCAGGTCGTCGAAGTTGATGATCGTGACTTTGGCCTCGGGATTGCCGCGCACCGGGCGATCTTTGATATCGATGTTGAAGGAGGGGTCCTTTTGCAAGTCGAACGTCTCCAGGCGACCCAGCTTGGTGTTGTCGGTGGAGATAAGGAAATCGACATTGGAGGTCTTGGCGCCGTGGGAGAAAATGACGGTCAGATTGTCGTACCCGGGAATCTGGCTCGGCTTGCGGGGACCGAGAAGAACGGCGTAATCCGGCGGCACGCTGAACTTTGAGCGCACCAAAACTTCGATGCGCCGGGTGAGCGCCGCGTCGGCCGGCGTCAGCGGAGTCGTTTGGGCTCGGCAGCCGGCGGCCAGGGCAACGATCAGCAAGCCGGCCAGTAAATGAAAACGTGACAATTAAAAATCCTCTCCTGCAAGGATACTCCAGTTGAGCTCTTTCGAACTTGACCTAATGGGTTGACGGGGATGGGGGCGAAAGGTACTACCGGAATGTCACTGACTGAGGCGCAATCTCTTACCTTCGCTGTTTGTTTCGGACGCTCATTTGCAAGAAGTCTGGCAGCTCTGGAGAAGCCAGGGCAGCCGAGGATTGCATGCGTGGTGGTCTTGCACTATTGCGGAAGTCCCACCCGGCGCACGAGATCCTGCCAACGAGGATCCGAACGGAGACCGTCAAACATGGGCATCGTCAGCTCGATGATTCGAAAAACCCGCTGCTCGCCTTCCGAGAGGTATTCAAAGGCTTCGGTCCGGTTGCCGAGTCCGGCATGAATCACCGCGATATCGAAGGGAGAAACGTACCTTTGACGGGCCAACGCCTTCAGATCCTCGAGAATTTCGGCCGCCCTTGTCGTTTCGCCAATCAACGCGTAGGCGCGGCCCAGGAGGGCACTGAAATGCGATCCCCGGGTGAGGCTCACCGCCATCTCCAGTTTCGCGATGGCCTGCGGAAGGTCGCCCTTCTGCTCCAGCGCCAGCGCCATGAACGACATCGCATTGGCGTAGTGCGGGTCGATCTCGAGAGCCTTCTGGCATTCAGCGATCGATTCGTCGTAGCGGCGCGCCCGGTAGAGCATTAATCCGTAGAGGCCTAAATACACCCGCGATATAGGATCCAGCTCGAGAACACGCTCGTAGGCCGCAATCGCCTCAGCGTGGCGCCCTCTGATCGATAAAAAGTCCGCGTAGTGGCAGTGGGTTACCGACTCACCCGGTCTTAGCTCTATGGCCCGTTTGATATGCGCATCCGCAGCGTTCCAGTCCCAATCGTAGAAGACATGGACGGCCGAAAGGGCAAGGTGAGCGCAGGCCACCTCTTCATCCAACTCAAGGGCCTTGATTGCGCTTGCTTTTGCCTTCGGGAATACGTCTTCGGAGGGGCGTACCCCGAAAACCGCGACATAAAATAAGGCTCTCGATAATTCTCCATGCGCTCTTGCGTACTGTTGGTCGAGTTGGATCGCCTGGTCGAAGAACTCGAGGCTCTTCTCCAGGTCAAAGGGAGTCATTTTGTCGCGAAGGAAAACTCCCATCAGGCAAGCTTCATAGGCTTGCGGGTGCACGCGGGTCGTCCGTTCGGGCGGCAGCGGCGCCGGCTTCACAAGCTTGTGAATCGCGCCGGCAATGGTCTGCGCCACCTCCGCCTGCAATTCGAGAATGTCGCACAGGTTGCGCTCGTATCTCCCCGCCCATAGGTGCATGTCATCGGCTGCGAGAATGAGTTGTGCGGTGATCCGTACCGATTGCCCCGACCGCGCAACGGAACCTTCCACAACCGCTTCGACGCCCAGTTCCTTCGCGATCTGCGGCAACGACTTCCGTGACCCCTTGTAGGCCGCAGCCGAGGTTCGCGAGATCACGCGCAGGGAAGACATCCGGGCGAGGGCGCAAATCAACTCCTCGGTCATGCCGTCGGAGAAATACTCCTGCGCAGCATCACCGGAAAGATTGTCGAGGGGGAGCACGACCAGGGAGTCAATGGGCGGCCGGGAATGCGGCGAAAGAGGCCGCACGCTCTCCACGAGCCCGATGAAGCGATATCCCCGTTGAGGAAGAGTCTCAATGTAGCGCGGCTTCTCGGCGTCGTCCCGCAAAGCTCCGCGCAGCTTATTGATTGCCTTGTTCAGGCCTCGTTCGAAATCGACAAACGTATCCGCGGGCCAGAGTTTTTTGCAGAATTCTTCCCTTGTTACCATCTCGCCCGGGCGTTCGAGGAGCAGCACCAGCGCCTGGAACGGCTGATCCTGCAGGTCGACCTTATAGCCATTCCTGCGCAGTTCGCCAGTTCGAGCATCCACCTCGAACGGACCGAAACGGATTCGCGACGGCACAGTATGTGTCACTTTGACGACAATGGTATATCAACGCATTTTGATCTGCCTCAGACGGCGGCCTGCAGCCTGCAATCCCCTGACTGTGGGGCAGATAGCAGAGAACAGAAAGGGGACATAGAAGGAACGCGGCGGGCATTGAGGACGGGGGAGGCGAAACCTATAGTCACGATTGACCCAGGAGGTCGCCCATGGAAGAGAAAAGGATTTTGAAGCTTCCGATGCTCGCGGCATCGGCATTGATGGCGTGCTGTTCACTGCTTGTGGCTACCCCAGCCAGGGCGCAGTATTGCAACAACGGAACCCTTCAAGGCGCTTATGGATATCACGCCCACGGAGCGTTATTGCCGGCACCGAACATTTCCCTCGAGTTCCGCTCGGTCGGGATGACTCGCTTCTCGGGCGACGGTCATCTTACGTGGGTAGAGCACACTGTAGTCGGCGGGATCCCCCTGGCTGCTGGTTGGACTTCTGCCAAGGGCACTTACACCGTGAATTCGAATTGCACTGGAAGGGCGGTCGTTATTACTCCAAACAGTCCTGTCCCTCTGCATCTCTCGTTCGTCATCGTGCGGGATGGAAAGGAACTGAATAGCGTTCTGGATTCAGATGCGGTGGCCACCCAATTCACGAAGGTCGACGAGTAGCTGTCTTCTGATTATCTGGTTGCTTCAGCAAACCCCAATGGGTTGGGGATTATGTCCTTCGCTCCGCGAATTTGTTCGTACGCTGTTGACCTGCGAGCGGTTCCGAGACCGAGCAGGGTCTGGAATGCCGCCGCGGGTGTTTTGCGGCGGTTGTGCCGGAAGACGAATTCGTCGAGATAGACCTGGAGTTGGGGTTTACTTACTCCGTGATAGGTGCCAATGAGCCATTGCTGGAGATTTCCAATAGCCCGATCTGCGAGTGGAACAGCCGACTTCGCGCCCTTTCGCAATTCCGACCGGAGAGGTTGGTTGCGAACGACATGTTTAAAGCCGGCCTCCAACAAACCAGAGAAACTCTTAAGACCATCCGTATAGATCGTGGAACCAGAAGCGACGTTATGGATAAGGAACGACCTGATTGTGGCCGCCTTGAAATCCCGAATGACACTCATGCGGATGCGACCGGAAGCTCGGCCCCGCTTTTCTACGGCGACTAAGACCAAAGCCGCCCGCCGGTCCTTCAGTTGTCGGCTCCCCCGGAGCCCCGCTTGCTCTCCGCCGATCCACGTATCATCCACCTCTACCTCGCCGCGCAGAGGCTCCCTGGCCGCGTTCACCATCGCCCGGCGGAGTTTGTGCAGCATCATCCATGCAGTTTCGTAGCAGGTCAGGCCCAGTTGACGCTGCAGAAGGAGGGCAGAGACGCCGCGCTTGTCTGTGGTCATCAGATACACCGCCCAGAACCAATCGCTCAACGGGATCTTCGTCCGGTGGAGGATCGTCCCGGAGGTGAGCGAAACCTGGTAGCGACATTTGCCGCATTGGTACCGACGCTGCTTTAACAACTCATAGGCATTTCCATGGCCGCATCGGGGGCAATTGAACCCTTCCGGCCAACGGCAGGCTGCCAGATACCTCTGGCAGGCCTCCTCAGTAGCAAACTCGGCCTGAAATTGGCGCAGCGTCTTCGGGAACGATGGCCGGGGCACTCCTCTACACTATCTGTTGGGGTTTGCTGAAGCAACCAGATAATCAGAAGCTGTCTAACCAGCTGAGCGCGGCCGGAGAGCATAAATCGAGCAAAGCGAAGAGGCGCATTCAACAAATGCGCCTCTGCTTTTTTGATTTCGTTGCCGTGATGTGTCGATCTCAGGGATGAGCGGGTCATCGTTGATCGTCATTCTGAATAGCCTGACCGCATTTTGGAATCAGTTTTTGGTACGGCGAGGGGTAGCGCGTAATCGTATACTCGCCTCACGAGAACTCGGCGCGATTCGAGTTTTCCCGGGGATGAACAAGCGCCTTTGCAGCTGCGTTGCCGTGTTTTTTGCCATGCCGGGCCTGGCATGTGCGCAGCCGGAGGTATCGCATGCGCCCATCGACTTCCAAATCCCCTTCGGCTCTCCTGTGGATGTGGAGAGGGACAGGGCAGAGGGACTGATCAAGCTCGATGTCGTGGTCACGGACGAGGGCGGAAATCCGGTCTCCGGTCTTGGTCGCGCCGATTTCAGGCTCCTGGAGGAGGGTCAACCCCAGAAGATCCTCTCCTTTCAGCAATTTCATGGGCGAGGAGCGGGCCTGGAGCCTGCCGTTAAGGTCATTCTCCTGATTGACACGAGCCAGCTGCCCCCGAACCTGGTGCGCGACGAACACAATGCCGTCGAGAGTTACCTGCGAAAAGATAACGGTCACCTCACTCGTCCCACCACGGTGTTCCTGCTTGCGGACACGGGATTGTGGACGGTTGCGCATCCCTCCGGGGATGGGCAGATGTTAGCCCGCGAGATCGAGCACAACGAGTGGGCGAGGGCTCGCAACAACGCGGGTTGGAGGAGAGGTGTTTTGGGCGCCGGCATGGGAATGACGGAACCAGCATCCGAGTCGGCGTTGAAAGCGCTGGCTCATATCGCAGCTGACGAAAGGACCAGGCCGGGCAGAAAGCTGCTGTTGTGGATTGGGCCGGGGTGGGGCATCGGGACCGGAGCGTACGCCGATGCAAAACCGGGATCGCCGTCTGTCTTCGACACGGCCTGCTGGTTTTCGGCCTTGCTTCGGGAAGCGCACCTGGTTCTCTACAGCTTTGCGGTGGGAGAAATGGAAGCGGAAGCTGGTAGTCTTCACGGGTTTCCCAGCAAAGGGGAAGGTGAGCTCTACAAGGATTATCTGGGTGGGGTGCGGTCGCCGCACAAGGCAAGCTTCATGAATCTATATCGAAAGGTGCTGGCGGTCCAGAGCGGTGGGCGCGTCGTGGAAGGCAGCCTCGACCTGGTCAAGGAGATTCAGAGCTGCACTCGGGACGTCGGCTACTTCTACCGGATTTCGTTCGACCCATTTCGTGCCGATCATGCCGATGAGTACCACGATCTGAAAGTGGTTGTGAACCGGCCGGGACTGACTGCACGCACGACTACCGGCTACTACGATCAGCCGTATTACTCGACGGATCAGACTCCTGCGCCGAAACGCGTGTCGATCGAAGAAGTGCAAAAAATACTGGAACTGGATGAAGGGGACGCCGAGAAGGCAAAACAGCTTACCGGGCTGGAGCTGACCGAGCGGCTGAGCGAGCGCCGGCTTTCGTCGCTGTACGCCATCGCGCACGGCAAACGAACCCGGCAGGAACTGCGCATTCTGGCGGATATGTCGTCGTTTCTCGATCCGCCGGCCAACGAGATACTGGCTGAACCGCCCCCGGACCAGGACGCCCAGAAGGCAATGCTTTCGAAGACGGCGGAGTACCTGGAAAACACGATTCACAAGCTGCCAGACCTGTTTGCGAAACAGATCACCATGCGCTACCAGGAAACGCCGATGTACTTAGAAGGCGAAACCGACGTCAACTATAAGCCGCTGCATGTCACCGACAGCTGGACGACCACTGTTCGCTATCGCAGCGGCTTTGAGATGACCGAGGCCAATCCTCCGAGGCACAAGGCCAATGAGCCCGAACTCATCACGTACGGGATTTTCGGTCCGGTTCTCAAAGGTGTGCTCGCTGAGATCGACAAGAATGGCGTTCTGACTTGGAAGCGGTGGGAACAAGGACCGGAACTGGGATCGCACGGGCGCATGGCTGTGTTCCTCTACACCGTTTCCCTGGACACTTCGCGTTATGAAGTACAGCTGTGTTGTCTTCCCGACGGGGATGGCAGCCAGTCATTTCAGCGCTACGCGGCATACCATGTCGACATCGCCATCGATCCGGCAAGCGGAGTGATCCTGCGCCTCCAATTCCGGGACGATCTCCAATCCACTACGCCCGAGACCCGGTCGGACATCATGATTGAATACGGTCCGGTCGGGATCGGCGGCAAGACCTACTTCTGTCCGAGCCGAAGCGTATCCATCGTGCGGGGGCGAAACGTGGTGGTTCACCGGGAATGGGATGAATCTTTCAGGAGTTGGGGACCGTATGGAACCATGCTGAACGACGTCAGCTTCGATGGCTACCACATGTTTCGATCGGAGTCGCGTATGCTGACGGGGTTTACGCCGAGCGAAAAGTAGGGGGAAGTGCGCGTTCGCCAGCTGAAGCGGACCTTAGTACGGCGGGGGGACGGTCGGGTCGTGGAAGACGGTGTTGGAGCGGCGAATGTCTCCAACTGATCCAAAGTTGGCCAGGGTAAAGCTGTAGAGATACTGGGTTTCGTCGCGGGGGGAGCCGAGCGCAAAGCGCCTGTACCCAACTGTCAGGCCGCAGCAATTCCAGTTGTAGACCGCCTGGATGCCGGCATATTGAAGTGCGCCGTGCACAAAGTCATAGCCGCCATTGGCGGCCAGGTTGAAGCCGACTTTCTGTTGTTTGCCGATTTGCAGGAACGGCTCAACCTGGTTGCTCTGGATAATCGAAGCGGTGCTGCCCATTTCGTCGACCCCGTTGAGCAGCGAGTGGCCGATCCCGATGGTCGTGTCGCCCCAGCTGTAACCGGCGAAGAGGTTGTTGCCGCCCAGCCTGCCGGCTTGCGGATCGTAGTCCAGGTCCCACTGGATACGGAGGTTGTCAATCGCTTCGAACCGCATGCGGGAGATGGCAGGCGACAGGTTGCGCGGCTGAGTGAGAAAGGCAATTCCGCTCAGATCCAGTGTGGTGTCGAACACGTTGCGCCGGTAAGGGATGAGCGCGCCTCCAAAATCGGAGTTGAAGAAATATTTCTGCGCGATTTGCCAACTGGCCCACTCGCGAGGAGCGGAGCAGCCCTTTTCCTCTGGCCCTGCGGCGGGGGCGCATGGTTCCGGATGCGTGGGACGGAGGTAGAAGCGCTGTGTCAGTGAGTAGCCCACCTCGTTGGTGTCGGTCACGATGTCGGTGGTGTCGATGGTGAGCACATTCCGCTCCTGGCTGCCGATACCGCCTACAAAGTGGTAGCTCAGCTCCGGCTCGATGACATGGCGCAACACCCGATTCGAACGGCCCAGGGTGAAGTCGCGTTCCAGAGCCGGGGGCCGGACGTCAACCGATGCCTCCGCGTCGGTGCGCAGGAGGGCCTCGTGACTTACGGTGGGAGTGCCACTGTTCCGCGAGGTCAGCTCCGGTGTCTGGCTTCCTGTGTAGAAGGTCAGACGCGCCCCGGCTTCGGGTACGATGCTCCATCCTCCGCCCACAATGGGCAGCGAGATATGGGGATAAAGATCGAACCGGCCAACGTTGTGGGCGTGAAAGTCCGGCTCGGAGCGCCCCAGGTGCGCGATCGACGATCCCATTCCCCAGTAAAGGGGGGATGCCCTCAGCGGCTCGTCCAGGACGTCGAACCGGACGCTGGGGAGGTGAAGAATCCTGACCTCGTCCCCTTCCGTTGACCCGGCGAAGTTCTGGAGTCGTCCTATCCACAGCGAAGGCACAAGCCCGTTGTGAACGTGCGCCAGGTAGGCTTCACTGCTTACTTCGGAGCTGATGGCCTGCCAGTAGTTGTCGTTGAACACCAGGCGATACACGTAGCTCGAGAGGTACTCGACGTCTCCCGCGGCCCGCGTGTCGGGGGAGAAATCCTTGCGCCCCAGCGCCACGATGTCCACGCCGCCCTGGTTGACGTAGATCGTTTGTCCGGCCTGTGGCCCCGAGGTCTGCAACTGCTCGAAACCGCGATCGATCAAGGCATTCCAGCGCGCAGTGAGGTGGTCGAGGCCGGGTCCCTTGTAACGAAAGTCGCCGTTCGGCGCCCACCCGCGCTTGCTGTAGTACTCGGTACCGAGAATCATGTCCATACTGCGGTTGAGCACGATGTACGCTTGTTCGCCGGCGGTGAAACCTCGAATCGAAGACCCAACGCTGAACACCGGGGTGAGCAGGCCGCTGACGCGGCCGGTCTCGTTCACCGGGCGGCTCAGGTAGGGCAGGTCGAAAATGGGGACCCCGAGCAATTTGAATATCGTGTTCGTCGTCGAGGCTTTGCCGTCAGCAATGTCGATGTGACGCGAGAGTAACTGCCAGTCAGGCTTGGGCAGCCGGCAGTTGGTCATGGTGCCGTCGACGATCTTGTATGTGCCTTCGCCAGTCTGAAGCAGCACCCGCGCCGAAAAGAGAAATGGATTGGGCGTGGAGTATACGATGGCACGTCCGGCGCGGCGCACCCCGAGTGTCCCGGTCACATCATAGAAGCGGGCGGTGTGCATGTTCAGGCGCATGTCGCCCCGCGATGCCGTGAGCGCAATGTCGTCGGGGCCGCCCGACATCTGGAGATGGCCTTCGGCTTCCAATTCCGAAGTCTCCTGGTTATAGACAACCTTGTCGGCGCGCAGGACGTAATCGCGGTAGTGAAACTCCTCTACCCCGTAAAGAGTTGCCGTATGACCGGCCCACGTCTGGCGATCGGCCTTCCATTGCACGGGCAGGCCACCGCGGGGAACCGGTTCCGGCTGCGCGATGGGCAAGGCTTCCCGTCCCGGATCGTCGGGAAGCGCTGGTTCTGCGGCCGGGGAAGTCTCGGATGAGCTGTACAGCCGGGGCGCATTCTGCGCGGGAGGTAACGCATTGGTCAACACCTGGCCCCTAACCATCCAGTGACAGAGGGCCATCATCGTGATAAACACAAAAGTGCGAGGACGCATCCGCAAAGCCAAGGCTCAGCATAGCAAATGTGGGCTCTACGCTTGAGGGTGCACACCGAGCAACTCTGGCAGCAGGACAACCCGGCTTCTCATCACAGCGCACGGATGGCAGCAATCCAGGCGAACCCTGCTATTTCATCCACCGATCTCCGACCTCCAGCGAGACAAACGTCCGCCCGCAGCGGACCAAATGGCGGCCCCAAACAAGAGCCGCACCTGAAGGGATTCTTGGAGCTTTGAGCACACAGCCGAACTTTACGCCCCAGTGGAAAGAAGAAGTGAACCGGCGGCTAGCCGCCCACAAGAACCGCAAGACCTCGACCACGGACTCGGAGACTTCTTCTCAGGGTTCCGCGCCCGGCACAAGCCGCGCCGCCGAGGCCGCGGCCCGTGTGGCTGCGCGCTACGCCAAGGCGCCGAGCTACAGCCAGCTTCAGGCTGAAGAGGCGCGGGTTGCGGTGCGCCATGCGGAGATCGCCACCAAGGTTGCGCTCGAGGCGCAGGCTCACGCGGAGTCGGCGCTGGCCGGATTGCATGCCGCCGCCCAGGAACAGCCTTCCCGCGGCCCTGCCGTGGTTCAGCCGATCGCTCCTCCGGTGGTTCCGGTGCCAAATCCGGAACTGGCTCCTCCCCAGGTGCAACCGCAGGTTCAACTGCTCGGGGAACTGAGCACAAAACAACAGGCTGCCGTTGCGCCGCCCGTACTCCCGGTGCATCGTGAACCGGAGCGCCAGTCGTTCGGCATCCGCTGGGATCCCGACCTGCCCGTGCGCCCGGTCGAGCGCAAGCCGGCGCCAGCCCCCAGGCGGGCCCAGGAAGAATTTGAGCTGTCGGTTGAAGACTGGTGGAGTCCGGCCGAGGCGACCGAGAACCTGCGTCACAACCCGATCGAAGTCGCGGAAACCGAGCCCGAGCATGCCAACCTTATCCAGTTCCCGCGCGAACTGGTCGCGACGCGGAAGATGCGGCCGCGGCTGGCCGAGGGCACTGTAACCGAGGCCGAAGGGCAGCTCAGCATCTTCGAAGTCGATCCCAGCGCGATTTCAACCACTGTTGAAGCGCACTCTGCGGGGCAGGACGCGACTTCCTCTATCTGGAACCGGCCTGACTGGTCTTCCATTCGGCTGGATAGCCAGCCGGTCGAATTGCCGGCCTCAGCGTCCGCGGTCGACCAGGCGGTGGTGCGGTTTCCTGTGGCGCCCATGAGCCTGCGTCTCATGGCGGCCGCAGTCGACGGCGCCATGATCCTTGCCAGTTTCGTCTTTGCGGGATTCCTGGTCGCGCACCAGTTCAGCCATCCGCCGGAAGGCAAGGCCGGGGAGGTTCTAGGAGTTTGCCTGCTGGCCCTGATCGGGCTTCTTTATTACGCATTCTTTTTCGCATTTCCGGTTTGCACGCCGGGTATGCGGTACGCAGGGATCGGTCTCTGCACGTTTGGCGACCAGAGCCCCACGCGCGCGCAGTTGCGGCGCCGGCTCGGCGCGATGGCCCTGTCTTTGCTGCCGGTGGGCCTGGGCATCGCGTGGTCCATCTTCGACGACGATCACATGAGCTGGCACGACCGTTATTCGCAGACCTATTTGCGAAAGCTGTAAACCGGGGCTTAATTCGCAGGAAGCCTTCACTTGCACGACTTTTGAAGCGGCACATATTACGTATGTGCCGCTTTTTTTTTGGAGCAGGATTTGATGCGTGCCCTGTCTTCACGCCGGTGTTGCCGACTCGCAGTGGATGAAGAAGAATCGTTTGGGTTCGTGGTCTCCCACCCTTGCGACAAAAAAGTTGCAAGGATGGGGCACGGAGTATTTGTCTCTTTTCAGAGATAGTCAAATCACCGGAACTGGCGGAAGAAGCGGCGCAGGTCGTCGGCGAGCATTTCCGGTTGTTCTCATGCGGCGAAGTGGCCTCCCCGCGGCATCTCGGTCCATTGCTCGACGTTAAGTCCGCGCTCTACCCAGAGGCTGGGGGGAAACAGGACTTCGCGGGGAAAATGCGCCACCGCGCAGGGAATCCGCACGCGCTCATTCTCGCCAAAAAACATCGGCGCCTTTCCGCCTTCGTAATACATCCGGAATGAGGAATAAATCGTCTCCGTCATCCAGTAGAGGGTGACGTTCGTGAGCAATTCATCGACTGTCAGCGCGCCGTCGCCATCCGCCCAGTGGTGAGATTTCTCCAGAATCCACGCCGCGAGCCCGGCCGGAGAATCGTTCAACCCGTAGGCGGCTGTCAGCGGCGTCGTGCGTTGAACGTGGGCGTAGGCGCCGTGTTCTTCGCGCCATCTGGCCACGTCCGCAACGAACTTCTCCTCCGCGGCGGAAAGTTGCGTGCCCGGGTGCAGGTGAGGCCGGTACGAGCCCGGAATGAAGTTCAGGTGAATCCCGAAGAGACGGCCGGGGTGCCGCAACGCGAGCGCCATCGTCACGCTTGCTCCGATATCCCCGCCCTGGGCTGCGAAGCGCTCGTACCCCAACTCGCCCATCAAGGCTGCCCAAAAATCAGCAGTGGTGAACGCATTCACTCCGCCCCCAGGCTGGCCCGAAAATCCGAATCCCGGCAGCGAAGGCACGACCACGCTGAACGAGTCGGCTGGATCGGCCCCATGGCTGCCGGGATCTGTCAGCAGGGGAATGAGCTTCACAAACTCCAAGAACGAACCCGGCCAGCCGTGGGTGAGAATCAGCGGAATCGGGGCCGGCCCCTTGCCAGGCTCGTGAACGAAATGACTGTCGAGCCCGTCCGCTGCAAATGTGAAATGCCGGAGGGCGGAGATCCGCTCGACCTGGGCCTTTCAGTCGAACCGTTCACGCCAGTACCGGCAAATGTTACGGAGAAAACCGGGATCGGTTCCGTACGTCCAGCCCGAACCGGGAACCTCTGCAGGCCAGCGCGTGCGATCGAGACGCTGGCGCAAATCTTCGTCCGCCGCGGCAGACCAGCGCGGAGAAAACGGCTGAATGGGCATGGGAATACCTGCCTGTTTTGGCGTTTACCAAGTCAAGGCGCGCAGCGCACTGACCCCCGCACCCAGCAACGCCGTTTCATCGTCGTTGGGCAGCACTTCAAGCGAGAAGCTTTGCAGCGGGCTCATTTTCACCATGGTTTCGAGGTGCGCCCTCAGCAACTGCAAATCGACGAAGCCCACATTGTGCCCCGTGAAGTAGAAGCGTCCCGGCCCGGCCAGGTGGATGAACGAAGACGTCCCTGCCGCCAGCGCGCGGTGCCACAGATCCACAAACTCACGACACTTCGTGTCGCCCTCCTTGGCATGAGCGAAGATCTCTTCCGGTTCGCGGTCGAGAAAGCGCAGGCGCATGGCGCGGTATCCCATGATCCCTTCGAGGTGCCCGATGCCGCCGCAGCCACAGTAACGCTCCTTGGGGTCAAGGCTGACGGTGATGTGGCCGCCCTCCCATACTCCTTCGACGTAGGGCCAGCGTCCGTAGCCGATGCCGTTGCCGATGGTCCACACGCGTGTCAGCCGATCGAGTTGCCCATGCTTTGCAGCTACTCCGGCGGCAATGGCGTCAGCGTCGTTGGCAATGTGCACCGGTGCGTGAATGCCACGGCCCGCCAGGACTCGCCCGAGTTCCTCCGCCATTCGCATTCCTTTGATCTGATTAAGATTCGGCGCATCCTCGACGATCCCATGACGAACCACGCCCGGCACCGCGACCCCGATGGCTTCCACAGGCGGACCGCCACTGCCGGCAAGTTCGGTTACATGATTGGCCAGAATCTCCAGCAGATCCCCGCCCGGGAGGACCGTCAGCGCGTCCACTTCCGTCGCGTCACCGGGGTAACGCACCGGCTCCCCTACCAGGCGGTGATTCTCCATTCGCCCGGCCACGATGTGTTCGGTCATCACGACGCCGATGGCAGTTGTCATTTTTCCCTCCCGGGGGACGCGGCTTCCGTCCTCCCGCTTCGATCCCTCTTCAGCCCTGGTAACGGGACAGCCTGCCGAGGCCGTTGAAGGCTGCAGTCTTGTAGCACTCCGCCAGGGTCGGGTAATTGAAAACCGTCTGCACGAAGTAATCCACGGTGCCTTCCAGCGTCATCACGGCCTGGCCGATGTGCACCAGTTCACTGGCTCCCTCGCCGATGATGTGGACTCCCAGTATCTTGCGCGTGTCGCGGTGGAAAATCAGCTTCAGCCGGCCGGTGGTGTCGCCGCGAATCTGTCCGCGCGCGACCTCGCGATAGTACGCCATCCCTACCTCGTACGGCACGTCTTCGTCGGTGAGCTGTTCCTCGGTTTTGCCGATGAAGCTGATTTCGGGAATGGTGTAAATGCCGTAGGGATAAAGGCTCGGGTTCGAGGCCGTGATCTTGTCATTGAAAGCGCGGGCGGCCGCGATCCGCCCCTGTTCCATCGACACGGACGCCAGGGCAGGGAAGCCGACTACGTCTCCCACGGCATAGATGTTCGGGACGCTGGTCTGGTAGTGCTCGTCGACAACGATGCGGCCGCGATTGTCGGCCTGGATTCCGGCCGCAGCCAGGTTGAGATCGTCAATCGCACCCTGCCGGCCCACGGCGAAGAGCAGCGCGTCCCCGGAAATCCGTTTCTTGCTCTCGAGGTTGGCCACAACCGTACCGTCCGGCAACTCTTCGACGCTCTGGACTTCTTCCCCCAGGCGCATGGTCACGCGGCTGTCGCGCAGGTGATAGCTGAGCGCTTCGATGATTTCCTGGTCGGCGAATTCGAGCAGCTTGTTACGCTTCTCAATAATGGTGACGCGCACTCCCAGGATGGCGAACATGCAAGCGTATTCCACCCCGATGACGCCGCCGCCTACCACAATCAAAGACCGCGGCAGGGTGGGCAGGTCGAGTACCTGGTCGCTGTTGATGATGGTGCGGCCATTGATGGGCACCTTGGGCGATGAGGCCGGGCGGGTCCCCACCGCGATAATGATGCGGTCAGCCTCGAGCGTGGTTTCGCCCTGGAAACCTTCGACACGCACGTGGGTGGGATCGACAAAATGAGCCATGCCGTGAACGATGTCGATGCCGTTGCGCGAAATCTGCGCCTCGGTCACGTCCACTTCTGTCTTGATCACCGCCTGGACCCGAAAGGCGAGATCGGCCATGGTGATCTTTTCCTTGACGCGGTAATTCATGCCGTAGACGGAACGGTAATTGTATCCGGAGAGGTGCAGCACCGCTTCGCGCATGGTCTTGGAAGGAATGGTGCCGGTATTGACGCAGACGCCTCCCACCACGGCCCGCGACTCCACCACGCAAACGCGCTTCTTCATCTTGGAAGCGGCAACCGCGGCGCGCTGTCCGGATGGCCCGGAGCCGATGACGACCAGGTCGTATTTGGTGGCGCTCATGCGAGTCTCCCTCTTCGAAAATGAGTGATCACTCCGCGGCGAACGGTACCGCCGCCCCGCGATGACTACAACCGGAGGCTACCATAGCACCTTGACGGGGAGGATAAAAGAGTGTGTGAGAATCCAGCCACGTGAGCGGGGAATCGATGTGGTCCAGCCCGGACGAGTTCAGTCGGCCGGGGACCGAGATCACGGGCGACGCTGAGTGTTTGCGGGTGATGAGGCAGGACCCCGACGGCATGATCGAGGTGAACTGGATGGATTCGGGACGCCGTTCCGACCGGTAGCTGGCCCCGCGCGACGCTCTCTTGGAAGATCAACTATCGGATTTTATGGGTGCGTTGAAAAGAGAGAACCAAGGCAATGGTTCGTTAGCGTCCTACTTCGGCCAGGTACTCGGTGCAGGCACGGACGGCGGAATTCGCCGGAACCTTGGCCAGCGTCTGGTTCGCCTGCGCCAGCGCCTGCTGGTATTCGCCGCTGATGCGGGCCTGATGGACTTCGGTGTCGGAATGTCCGCGCATGGCGCCGGCCACTCTCGACACGTATTCGGAATCGGACGCCGGATCAACGTTCTCGCAATAGGAGGTGACGGCTTCGACGCGGGCGAGCGATGCAGCGTTCAGCCTGGGTGCCGTCCGGGTCTCGGCCAGTGCGGAAGCCAGGACCATAACCGCGGTAGCGCAAACAGCGATGAAACTGGATTTCATGTTGACCTCCCCAGCGGCTTGGGCTCCCGTTTTTCGGCCCTCGCCAGCACGTGATCACAGTAGTGAATCGCGAAAGGGATGTCGTTAATTCCGTATCCAGAATTCGTCAAGACTTTGGGATGAATGAACCGGACGGTTTGACGAATGGCATATTCCGGGCGGCCAATGCCCGAAAAAATGGTTTGGGTTCGTGGTCTCCCACCCTTGCGACAAAAAAGTCGCAAGGATGGGGCACGGAGTATTTGTTTCTTCTCAAGTGCGCGCCGCCCGCGGCGCCAGAGTAAATGCCGGCCTGGGCTTGGCGGCTATGCCGCCCGCCGGCTGATTTTCTTCTTCCAGGTGGAACTGGCGCATCATGCCATCCAGTTCGGTGGCCAATGAAGCGAGATTTTTCAACGCTTCGACGGCCTCCTGGGCACCCTGCGAATTCTCGACCGCGAGTTGCGAAATCTGCCCGGCGGACTCGGAGATTTCGCTCGCCGCCGACGTCTGCTGGGTTGCGGCTGTCGCGATGAACTGGATCTGGTTCTCGACCTGCCGGGAGGACTCGATAATGGCCTCGAGGCTGGTACGGGCGCGCGCGGTTTCGCTCATCCCCGTCTCCACCGCCGAGCGGCTCTCCGCCATGACCTGCAGCGTGGAACGCGTCTCCTCCTGGATGCTGCGGATGGTGGCGGCGATCTCTTCTGTCGCGCCCTTGGTGCGCTCCGCCAGTCGCCGTACCTCGCCGGCAACCACCGCAAAGCCGCGTCCATGCTCGCCGGCGCGTGCCGCTTCGATAGCGGCGTTCAGGGCCAGCAGGTTGGTCTGCTCGCTGATCTCCTGGATGACGTTCACCACTTTGCCGATTTCTTCAGATCGAGCGGCCAGCGAAGCCATCTTTTGCGACACCAGGGTTGTGGCAGCAGCGATTTTTTCCATGGTGGCCGCCGCCGTTTGCATAACGACGCCGCCGTTGACCGCGGTGTCCGCCGAACTGCGGCTGGCGCCCGCGGCGCTCTCCGCGCTGTGGCTGATTTCGCCGATGGTGGCGGTCATTTCCTGGGCCGCTGCGGCAATCTGGTTGGTCCGCTTCGATTGCGTGCTGGCATTGCCCGCGCTTTGCACTGAGCGCGCGCTCATCTCGGTAGTGGCCGCCGACAGCGTCTCGGCACCCCTGGCAACCGACTCGACCACTTCGCGGATCGCGGCCACCGAGTTGTTGAGGGCCAGGCCCATCTGCCCGATCTCATCGTCGCCGGAGACCTTTACGTGCGCGGTCAGGTCCTTGGCGGCGAGTTGTTGAAGCATGCCCATTACCCGCACAATGCGGGGCGCAATCAGCCGGGTGAGGCTGGCGCCGACCAGCGCGGAAAGGGCCACAATGAGCAACGTCACTGCGACGTTGATCCAGATCGCGCCGCGGCTCACGGCGGTTGCGCTGCGCGACGCGTCGGAGCCTAACCGGATATTGAGGTCGAGGTCCCCGGCGACCGCGGTGCCGGCCTGGCTCACCGAGTTCACTGCCCCGTCCGAGGCGATGGTGTCGAGCGCGTCACCGATTTTGCCCGCCGCCCGCTGCGCGCCGCCCAGCCGGCTGAGTTCCAGGTACTGATCGAAGGAGTCGACGAATTTCTGATAGAACTCGCGTTCGCCGGGATGACCGATCAATGGCTCGTAGCCTTTCAGGGCCGCGCGATATTCGTCCAGGGCCCGCTGGCGCTGCGCCGTATTGAGCGCAGTGCACTCCGGGGTCTGGCACAGCAGCAGCGCCAGGTCAGACCGGCGGACAAGGTCGATCGAAAGCTGGATCCTTGCCAGGTGCACTACAGATGGGAAGGAATCGTCACTCACCGCGAGGCATTTCGACACAATGCTGCGAAATGTAAAAAACGAATAGGTCCCCAGCCCCAGGCACAGAATGCAGACCAGGCCGAAGGCCAGGGTGAATTTGCGGGCGATGGGAAGATTGCGAGCAAACGACATGATGAGATTCCTTTCCTGCCCCGAACCGGACGCGGTGCGCCGGTGGAACTGGCCGGCAACGTCGCAGTGGAGCGGTTCGGCGAGCAGAGCGGACATCAGGGTCATCGGCAACTTGCGGCGAAGCTTGAAAGGCGTGACTGAACGGACAAGCTTGCCCAGTCCGGCAAGCTTGCCAGAGACTTGACTAAATCGATATTCTTCCTCCCGCGATTCCATTCGGAAGCCGCGGAGGCTCCTGTCCATGCGCACATTGTTTTCCGCCTCGGGCCGCATCGTTCTGGTCATGTTGTCTGCGCTGGCGGGGATTGTCGTGCTGCCCGTGGCCGCGCAGGCGCCCGCCGCACCTACGCCGCCCGCCGCAGCAACGTCCGCGACTCCGCCTGCCCCGGCCCGGCCAGCGTTCACGCCCACGCCGGAGATGCTGGCTATCCAGGCCGCTTCAGAGAAAGACCACCAGCATGTCATGGACGAGCTTGGCATCAAGGAGCTGCGGCCGGGCGTGGATAGCGATCCGAAGTCTCCGCATGCGGCCAACTATGACGAGTCGAAGGCCAACGTTTATCCCAATCTGCCCGACGCGCTGCGGCTCAATAATGGAAAGCCTGTTACCACGGCGAAGATGTGGTGGGACGATCGACGCCCGGAAATCGTCGAGCTGTATGATCGCGAGATTCTGGGGCGCACGCCGGCCCATCTGCCCAAGGTCACATGGGAGGTGAAGAGCACGGTCCAGGAAAAGAACGGCGACGTGCCCGTGGTGACGAAGACACTGGTGGGCTACGTCGACAATGCGGCCGATCCCACCATCACGGTCAACATCGACCTTACGCTGACCACGCCGGCCGATGCCAAAGGGCCGGTGCCGGTGATCATGGAACTCGGGTTCAGCAAGGAATTCATGGCCATGCTCATCAAGCGCTTTCCGCAGTTCGCGCCGGAGAACCAGAAAGGCCCAACCTGGCAGCAGCAGGTGCTCGCCAAAGGCTGGGGATACGCGGAGTATGTTCCCACCAGCGCGCAGGAAGACAACGGCGCGGGCCTCACCAAAGGAATAATCGGGCTGGTGAACAAGGGGCAGCCGCGCAAACTCGACGACTGGGGGGCGCTTAAGGCATGGGGCTGGGGCGCGAGCCGCTGCCTCGATTACTTCGAAACGGACAAGGCTGTTGAGGCAAAGCAGGTGGGGATCGAAGGGCATTCCCGCTATGGCAAGGCCACGCTGGTGACGATGGCCTACGACCCGCGTTTTGCGGTTGCCTATGTCAGCTCGTCGGGCGAGGGTGGCGCCAAGCTCTACCGCCACATCGTCGGCGAGCAGGTGGGCAACGTAGCCGCGACCAATGAATATCACTGGATGGCGGGCAATTTCCTCAAGTATGCCGGCCCACTCAATCCGGGCGATCTGCCGGTTGACAATCATGAGCTCATCGCACTGTGCGCGCCGCGGCCGGTGTTCATCTCCGGAGGCGCCACCGATGGCGATGATCGCTGGATCGACCCCAAGGGCATGTTCCTTGCCGCAGTTGCGGCCGGGCCGGTCTACCAGTTGCTCGGCAAGAAGGACCTGGGCACACGCGAATTTCCGCCCATGGAGACAGCGCTGATCGATGGGGACATCGCGTGGCGGCAGCACTCCGGGGGGCACACGCCCGGCCCCAACTGGCCCACGTTTCTGACTTTTGCCGGGCGTTATCTGCACGGATCAGGTCAGGCTGCATCGGTCGATCGAGCGCCGGTTCAGCTCAATGCGGCGCAGGATCGGGAGCGCATGCTCGCCCTTCTCGGCTTGAAGGATGCCGACATGCGCCGGCCGTCGGCCGGCGACGCCCGGGCTCCCAACGCTACTAATTATGATGAAGCGAAAGCCAACATCTACCCCAACGTACCGGACCCGTTGCTGCTTAAGAATGGGCAGAGAGTAACTTCCCCGGAGATGTGGTTTGACCAGCGCCGTCCTGAAATCATCGCCGACTACGAACACGAAATTCTGGGCCGCGCGCCGGCCAACTTGCCGGCCGTCGCGTGGCAAGTCGTCAGCAGCATGCGCGAAAAATACGGCGGAGTGGATGTGGTGACGAAGCGTCTTTCGGGCCACGTCGACAACTCCATCGATCCCCAAATCTCCGTCAGCATCGACCTCATCCTCACCATTCCCGCCAAAGCCCCGGGTCCCGTTCCCGTGATCATGGAACTTGCCTTCGATAAGGACTTCGCGCGCGCCGCGGGGCGCCCGCCCACCGATCCGCCGGGAGGCAACGGCGCGACCGGGGAGTGGGGAGTCGCGTGGCAGCCGGTTCTCGATAAGGGCTGGGGATTCGCTGTCCTCAAGCCCACCAGCTTCCAGGCCGACGACGGATCGGGCCTCACACAAGGCATCATCGGGCTCATGAACAAGGGACAGCCGCGCGGCCTCGAGGACTGGGGAAGTTTGCGGGCCTGGGCCTGGGGCGCCAGCCGGGCGATGGACTACCTTGAAACCGACCCGGCTGTGGACGCGCGCCAGGTCGGGCTCGAAGGCCACTCCCGCTTCGGCAAAACAGTTCTGGTGGCAATGGCTTTCGACCCGCGTTTCGCGATCGCCTATTCAAGTTCCTCGGGCGAGGGCGGGGCCAAGCTGTATCGCCACATCTTCGGCGAGCAGATGCCCAACCTCGCCAGCGCGCCGCTCTATCACTGGTTCGATGGAAACTTCTTGCGCTACGGTGGCCCGCTCACGCCCGCGGACCTGCCAGTCGACAACCATGAACTCATCGCGCTGAGCGCGCCGCGACCGGTCTTCATCGGGGGTGGGGCCAGCGTCGGAGATGGCTACGCCAATCCGAGCGGCGATGCGTGGGCCGATCCGCGGGGCATGTTTCTGGCTGAAGTGGCGGCCGGACCGGTGTACCGGCTGCTGGGCAAGAACGATCTTGGGACCAGCCAGTTCCCGCCTATCGAGACCGCGCTGATCGACGGAGATCTTGCCTTCCGCCAGCATCGGTATGGCCACACACCCGCGCCCAACTGGCCCGCCTTCCTCGGCTTCGCCAGCCACTATCTGCATGCGCCGCAATCCGCGCCGGTGCTGGCACAGACATCCCATGGGCGATAATCCGTTCTACCGGATTGGCTTTTCCATCACGATGCAGTAGCACTCGAGGCCGGGCGCCAGCGGATGCGGATAGTGAAATTCTTCAGTGCCTGTTTCAACAAAGCCGAACCGGCGGTAGATGGGCAGGAGTTCGGGGCGCAGGCTGAGGACGGTGATCTCGAGCGTGTCGCAGCGGTGCGCACGGAAATGATCCTCGGCCGCTTCCATCATGCGGCGGCCAAGGCCTGACTTCTGATGTTCTGGGTCGACGGCGAGCATGCCGGCGTAGCCATGCGTTCCGCCCACTCGGTGTAGATCGAAGCCAGCAGGCGGCCCTCGGTGTCCTCTCCCACCAGGATCGTGCCTTTCCCCATCGCCGCGATCAGGCGCTGTTCATCGGTGCGCGGGCCCTCAAGAAACGTCTCCACAGAGAACGCGGAGTTGATCAGCGGGATCAGCCGCGGGCCGTCTTCGGGCACCGCGGCACGGATGCGAAATGAAAGGAGCGATTCAGTATCAGAGGGCATGCGGTTCTTTCCCTCTTCAGAATAACGGGAGTCCGGTCGAGCCGGGATCAGTTGGCCAGGATTCCATGTTCCCGAAGCATGGTCATGTGGTCCTGGTGGGCGAGATAGAACACGATCTTGAATCTCTCTCCGGACGTATCGACGATATAGGTGGAGTCGGCCAGGGCCTCCCTGGTCGCGCCTTCCTGCAGGAATGTCATGCGCCAGCAGGTTTTGGCCACGACGTAGCGCGCATCGAGCCGGTTGTGATCGAGCGACACCAGCGAAGTGGACTGGCAACCGAGACTGTCGAAGAACTGCTTGCGTTTGGGCAAGGCCACGGCAAAATCGGCGGCGCGAATGCACTGTGCGCCCTGCGGTCCGGCAGCCATGAAAGTGTCGGCAAACTGGGAAAGGAGAGCGGGAATGTCGCCGCTGTCGCTGCGTTGTTCGAATTCGCGAAAGAAGGTTTCGATGGCGTCGTTCGATTGCTGCATGGATCCTCCTGGCGGCATTGCTTAGTGGACTTCAGAGCTAGCCGCACCTTTAGTATTATATCAGTTATTAACCACAAAGTCAATGGAAATCCCGCGGTCGCGAGCGAAGTATGGCCACCGCTGATCAGCTGATCAGGAGCGTTCCGCTCAGAATGTGGGCGCAGGGAACAAAGCCGGCCTTCTGCAGGGTCTTTCGCGAGGCGATGTTGTCAGGGTTGCAGCGCGCACAGGGAATGCTCCCCAGCTCATAACATACACGCTTCAACTCCTGCACGAGATAGGAGCCGAGGCCGCGTCGCCGGTAGGTCTCCGCCACTTCCATGTAGATATCGCCATAGGGGCGGTTGTAGTGATACAGGATTCCACCGGTCGCCGCGATCGCGCCATCGACCTCAAGACACCAGTCAGGCTCCGGCTCTCCGCGCCGGCGGAGGGCCGCACCGTCCAGCGTAAGCGCGGTGGTCAGCTTGTCTTCGAAAACTATCGCTTCGCCGACGATGTCCTTCGCCCAGGCGTGCAGCATGACGGTGAGAAGGGAGTCGTTGGTCTGCGCCTTGATGGCTGTCGCTTCGCTCACCGTCAGCAGGCTGCTGAAGGCATCGAATACGCGCGCACGATGTTGCAGGGCGAGATAGAACTCGAACACGGTTCGCGTCCCGGTCCATGGCCCCCCGATCAAAATGGATCCGTAACCGGCCGCGGCTCTTTCTATTTCGACCAGGTAAGGCTGTGTCCAGCCCGGCCGCGCATGCATATTGTCGTGAACGATCTGGCAGTGCATCTCCTGGCGGTAGAGATCGCGCCATCGCAAGATGTCTTCGACTGCCACGGGTTTGACGGATATGGTCATGCCGGCCCCTTCTTCGACGGCGTGATCCAGTATTGCAGGAACACCAGATCGAGAAAGCGGCCGAACTTATATCCCACCTCGCGCAGGTGGCCGGCGCGTTCGAATCCGAATCGCTCCAGAAACCGCAGCGACGCTATGTTCTCTGAGTCGACGCCGGCGATCATCACGTGTTTCTCCAATCTCCGGGCGTGCGCCAGTATAGCCTTCAGCAGGTCCATGCCCACGCCTTTGCCGCGCGAATCGGAGTGGATGTGAACCGTGCCCTCAACCGTAAGCCGATAACCAGGCCAGGCGCGAAAATCGCCAAACGTCGCAAATCCGGCGATCCGCGCGCCGTCCGCCGCGACCAGCACCGGGAACCGTTGCGCAATCCGGCTGCGCCACCATGAGATCCGTTCTTCGACCGTTGCCGGCGGTCGCTGTAAATTGCCGTCGAGTGGGTCAGGACTTCGTTGTAGATGGCCGTGATCTGCTCGAAGTCCTCCTGGACAGCATCGCGGATTTGCATGCACACCTCCCGGGCAAACCGTTATCACCTCTCGCCAGTTGCAGGATAATCGTGCAGGCGGCCTGAAGTTGGAGGGATTGGCCATGAGCGATGCGGACCGGCAGGAGATTCTCCGCCTGTTGCAGGATGGAGCGGACGCCCTGGAGAAAGCTCTCGAAGGTATCGAGGAGTCCACGGCCGCTCTGCGTCCGCGGCCCGAGAGTTGGTCAGTGGTCGAATGCGTTGAGCACCTGGCCCTGACCGAAACGGCTCTGCTCTCGAGGCTAAGGGACGCCACGCCAAGCGATTCATCGCACGAAGATCGCGCCCGCGAAGCGAAGTTCCTGGATCTAGCCATGAATCGCGCGCGCCGCATTGAGGCTCCCGAAGTCGTAATCCCGAAGAGTGCAACCACAGACCTCGCCCAGGCGGTCAAGGGCTTTCATGCAGCGAGAAGAGAAACGGTGCGGTTCGTAGACCAGTTTCCCGGCGACCTGCGTTCCTGGCTCACTATCCATCCCCTGATCACGCGTCCTGTGAACTGCTATGAGATGTTGCTGCTGATGGCGATGCATCCCCGGCGCCATGCGCTGCAGATTGCAGAAGCCAGGGAAACCGGCCGCCGTTACGCACGACCGGAATAGAGAATAATTGGAAATTTGCGATTGCGGCGGGCTAATTTCTTCGCTATTGTCGAATTAATGACGGAACGAAGCTACCTGGGAGAATTCGAACTGATGATTCTCCTCGCCGTGATCCATCTTGGCGATGAGGCATACGGGGTTCCGATCTCGCGCGAACTGGAGACGCATCGGGGCCGGGATGTGTCGGTGGGCAGCGTGTATGCGGCCCTGGAACGGTTGGAAGGCAAGGGGCTTGTCGCTTCCAGCCTGGGCGATCCCACTCCCGAACGCGGGGGCAAGGCCAAGCGTTATTTCCGGGTAACCCGGGAAGGACTGCGGCAGGTCCACGACACGCGCCGGGTTCTCAAAAAAATGTGGCGCATTCTTCCGGAGTTGAAAGGGGAGGGCACATGAGGCGGTCTGAACCTCCATCCCTGGCTACCTGGATGCTGGATCACGCCGTTCCGGGCGGGCGCGATGAAGGACTGGCCGGCGATCTGCTGGAGGAATTCCGCGCGGGGCGCACGGAGGGCTGGTACTGGCGGCAGGTCGTTTCGGCGATCGCGATCGCTTTTGCGCGCGCGGTTTCGGACAATGCCTCGTTGCTGCTTTTCTCCGCGCTCTGGTCGATGCTTGCGCCCGCGTGGCTCCTGATCGTGACGCGGGCAGAAGAGCGCCTTCATGTGACCGAGCGCTTCTACCGCATGGATTGGCCGTGGTCGATGGTGTGCGATTTGGGCCTGCTCATGATGGTCAATCTTGTTTTCATCTGGGCGGGTATTGTGGTTTATCTGCTCCCCGACCTGATGCACGCGGGCCGACGGCTTCGGTCCATCGCACGCGGTTTCGCGGCCAGCCTGCGCATTCTCATGCTGGTCTGGGTGGTGCTGATCGCGCTGCCGAAATACTTCCTCGCTGTCGAGCAGACCAGCGGACCGGTGCTGGGTCCTGTCCCGACCTATCGCATGTACAAGGTGGATCGCTTCAGCCCGCTGGAGGTGGCGCGCGTGGCCCCGCAGGACGAGTGGACTGCGCGCTACGGCCATCCTGTCATGGTCATGGAACCGAGCGCCTGCTCGCTCATCACGGACATGAAGCAGGCTACGGTGATCGTGCGCCTGCCTTTCTTCCTTGTCCTGCTGTGCGCTCTGTGGCGAGTCAGCCCTTCGGTGCGCATCCGCAACATGCGAACCCCGGGGTAGGGCCATGGGCAATGTTCTTGACCGTTTCGATCCGGATCGCGACAGCATGTTGAGCGCGGTGCGCTTTCTGGTGCTGGCGGGACTGTTGAACTCCGTTATTGCCGCATTCCTGCTGTGCCGCCTGCCGGAATCAGGTGCGCCCCGGTTAGGCGCGCTGTTGGCGCGGGCCGCGATCTATGTTGCCATCGACGCTCTGGGCGGGGTTGCGGGCGCGTGGTTTTACTGGAAACGATCGTCGACCGCATTTCACCTCAGGGCCTTGTCGCCGTTCCGGCTTTTCGCCCTGACAGGAGCGGCCGCCTGGATCTGGGTTCCGTCGGCGGTTCTGCTCTCGCGGCGGGACTCGCCCGCAGGCGCGGCCATTTCGGTCGTGGGCCGCGTTATCCTGGCGATCGGCGTGCGCAAGACCATTCCCCTGGGAGAATCGCCGGGTTCGCTTGCGATCGATCCGACTCGGGAGCGTGAGTTGTTTGCTGCGACGCTCGCCACGCCGGCCCGCTCTGTGCGCGGCTACATTATTGTGATCGCCATCTACGCAGCTGGCTACGCGCTGCATGATGGTTCCACGCTGACGGCGAGCGGGTTGCTCGCGCTGGGGGCGTTTCTGTTTGCCTGGGAAGCGACGCTGGCGCCGGGAAGCCGGTTCGGTTACTGGGACAGCCGTTCCGCCGGGCTGAGGTTGATTCGGCTTACGGTGCCGGCGATTCTCATCACGCTGTGGGCGTTGCTGGATGGAATTACGCATCGTGAGCAGGTTGCGGCGGCGGGCGCTGCCTTTGCCGACGGACGCGATGCCGAGAAGCGCCTGGTGAAAGAGGCTGCGCCGGGCGGCCGGGACGGTTACGAGAGCATCATTTTGTGGCCGGCCCCGGAGAAAAAGCAGATCAATCCTCCTCTGCCGGCGCGCCCCGATCTTCTCGCTCCAGGTACGTTCAAGCCGCTCATCATTCGGTTCGACGGACCGTATTTTTATTTCCAGGCGGGGCGGCGTCCGGATTCGTCGTCTCACCAGGCGCAGGGCACGCCCCTGGTTGCGCACATCGAGGCCACCAATTCCATTCCATTGTCGATCGAGGCGCGCCAGACTCTCTCGACCGCCATTCCAATTGCGCGCTGCCGCGCAATGGAGGTGAACATCGAAAATCGCGATAACCAGCCGGGCGCCATTGCGATGGCAGTGCTGCTTCGCGATTCGACCAAACCGCGCCAGCCGGCAGTCTACCTGGGGCAGCAGTCGATCGAGTCGACGCAGCCGATGCAATTCACGTTCAAGACCGTACCGATTTTTGAAACCCTGCGGTTCGAGGTTCCAGCGCACGCGAGCCTCCGCCGATTCGACGAGATTACCGTGATGCTTCTTCCCAATGTGAACCATGCGCTGGTTGGGCCGAAGATCGCGATTCGAGAGTTTGAGTTGATCCCGCGGTGAGTCTTGATCCTATGCGGCCCGGCGGCGCCTCCCGCTCAGCAGGTAAATGGCCGCGCGGAGTTCGAGCAGCGGGTCGGCCGAAGCCTCGATGCCCTCTACGCGCGGAATTGGATCGAAGATGATGTGCTTCTGCTGCGGTTGGGTGTCGGGCACGGCGTTGTCCAGTTCGACGGTTCCCAGGTCAACGACCTCACGGGTCTCTGGCCAGTGCTGGCTCGCGTCGTCCACCGTGTCTCCGTCCGCGGCAACTTGCACCAGGATCTTGAACCGGGCCGGCTCCTTTTCCACCCGCTGGGCAATTTCGTCGAAATGATAGTTGGGCGAAAGGGCAGCAACCTGTGCATCGGTGAGGTAATCGTTGCCGAGTTCGGGAATGATGCGATAGCGGCCGAACCTTGTCTGCCCGGCATCATTGGTGAATGCAAATGCCGTTACGCCGAAATACGACTCGCGCGCCAGGCTCGAAGGGAACGGCTTGGGGGCCTGCACAAAGGCAAGGGCCGCGGGATGCGAGCCCAGAAATTTTTCTACCGGTTTTGGAGAAGGAACGTCTGGCCCGCTGGCGGCAATCGCACGCAGTAACTCCAGGAATTCGTAGCCGTCGCGGGTGGGAAAGCCGTCCGTAGAGTGACTCACGATGTCTGTGTGTACATGCTCGGCGAGGTTGAAACGAATGGCGAGTCCGCGCGGATTGGCATCGGGGGCGTGATCGGGCATATCGGGAATCCCGGTGGAGTTGGAGAAGCGGGCGGTTACCGGGGTGGACTCGCGCACCACATGCGGAGCTTTGGTCAGGGCCTGGGCGCCGGCGGCCGGCTTGAATGTGCCGGTAAGCATGACACCTTTTGCGTGCGCAGCGCGGTAGCCGGGGTGAAGTCCGAAGAGCTGGTCGAATTGCTGCAGCAGTTCGCCCGCGAGGGCAACGACGCGTTCGTCCTTGGGGAGAGGCATTGGGGGAACACTCCTTATCGGGGAATCGACAGCAGAGGCTGGTCTCCTGATGACGCAGCGCGGGGTGGGATGCCATTTTTGTTCAAAGACCGAAGCGGTCTATGGATTGACGCGCCGGGGTCGCCGCCTTACGCTCATACCTATGGAATTCAAGATTAGCGAACTGGAGCGGGAGCCGATCGATTTCGATCTCCGGTTCAAGCCTGGGGTGATCGATTTCGGGGAAGAGGCGGAGCAGAGCGGGCCGCTGGCCACCATCGGCCGGGCCGAGGTGCTGCACGAACATCGCGGCCCGAAGGATATTGTGGCCGATATCCGGCTTCAGGGGCCATTTCGATGGAAACTTTGAGGTTCCCTGCGCGCGCTGCGTGGAGCCGGTCGACGATTCCGCTGGCGGCGGACTTCGACCTGATTTTCCGGCCGGTGGGAGCCGATGCCGATGCGCCGGAACGGTCCATTACTGCGCCGGAAACCGAAATCGGGTATTATCAAAAGGACAGTCTGTTGCTTGAAGATGTGCTGCGCGAGCAGGTGCTTTTGTCTCTGCCGGTCAGGACGCTGTGCAAGCCCGACTGCAAGGGACTTTGCCCGCGCTGCGGCCAGAACCGCAACAGCCAGGCCTGCTCCTGCGACGAGGGTCCGAGCGATCCCCGCTGGGAGGCGCTGGCCGGACTCCGCGGCCGGATCAAGTCCTGAAGAATGAGCCCCTTGAGAGCTCCGCTGCTCTTGTCCGTGCCGCGAGGCTGACAAGCGGACTTGCGGTCTGAGACCGAAGCCGATGGGGACAGAGACACGAAAGGAATTGCACCATGCCGAATCCAAAAAGGCGCCACTCCACGCGCCGCACCGCCAATCGCCGGGCGCACGATTTTCTGACCGCCACAGGCCTCTCCGAGTGCCCCAATTGCCACGAAAAGAAGCTGCCCCATCGCGCCTGCCCCAAGTGCGGGGCCTACAAGGGCCGCGCGGTTCTGGACATCAAGGAAGCCGCCAAGTAAGCTGGTCAACCGATGCTCATCGACATCGCGCTGGATGCGGTTGGTTCCGACAAGGCACCCGAGCCCGAGATTCGCGGGGCCATCCTCGCCTGCCGGGCTTTGCCCGTGCGTGTGCATCTCGTCGGGCCCGAGCCGGAGCTGCGCGACCTGCTCGACGAGCACCTCGAAGACGAAGACCTGCCCATCGTCGATCCACCATGCCTCGGAACGTATCGGCATGGACGAGAAGGCGGCGCAGGCGGTCCGAACCAAGCGGGACAGCTCCATGCGCGTCGGCCTGAAGATGGTGCGCGAGCGCAAGGCGGCGGGATTTGTGACCGCCGGCAATACCGGCGCCGCGATGGCCACGGCCAAGATGGTCCTGGGCGCGTTGCCTGGCGTCGACCGGCCGGCCCTGGCAACCCCGATGCCCAGCGCATCAGGGAATCCCTGCGTGCTGCTCGACGTGGGCGCCAACGTGGACTGCAAGCCCCACAACCTGGAGCAATTCGCCGTCATGGGCGAGATGTACGCGCGCAGCGTGCTCAAGATTGAATCGCCGCGCGTGGGACTGCTCTCCATTGGCGAGGAAGAGACCAAGGGTAACGAGCTTACCCGCGAAGCGTTTCCGCTGCTCAAGGCGCTGCCGATCAAATTCATCGGCAACGTCGAGGGCCGCGACATTTTCAGCGGCCAGGCCGACGTGATCGTGTGCGATGGCTTTGTGGGCAATGTGGCTCTGAAGACCAGCGAAGGCGTCGGCCGCTTTGTGCGCGATGTGCTGCGCGAGTCGCTGACCCGCACCGTGACCGCGAAGGTGGGAGCGCTGCTGTCGCGTCAGGCTTTCAACGCGTTTCGCCGCCGGCTGGACTATACCGAATATGGCGGCGCGCCCCTGCTGGGCGTGCGCGGCGTCTGCATCATTGGCCACGGCTCATCCAACGACAATGCGATCTATAACGGCATCCGTGTGGCTTACGAGTTTGCCAAGGCGGGCACCAACGAACGGATCGAGCAGGAGTTCGCCCGCAATTCCCACCGGGAAGCTCGCAATGCCGAACCAGTCGATGACGCCACCATTCACTGATCCTTCCCATGTCTGACATGTCCAGGCAATCCGGTTCCTCGCCTGAGCGTGGGGTCACCCCGCTCCTGGCTTCGGCTCTCGATCAGCTCGCTTGCCCCGCCTGTTTCGGCGACTTGCGTCTGGACGGGCCGCGGCTACTTTGCAAGGGATGCGGACGGATTTATCCCATCGTCGATGGCATTCCGGTGCTGATCGTGGAGCCAATCGAGCCGCCTGCAAAAGAGTTCTGAGCCCAGGCTGCATCAGAAAACCCTCTCACCCAAACAGCGCCGCAATTTCCGACATGTACAAGGTTTCCTCGGTGAATGCGAAGGTGCCGTGTTCGCGCACTTCGCGCGCCGCGCGCAGGAACGCCGTCATGGCGGCGCGCGCAAACCCTGAGCCAAGACTGACGCGGCGCACTCCGAGGGCGCCTAATTCCTGGAGCGAAAGCATCGGGACTCCCTTGAGGCCCATCAGCAGGTTGACCGGCTTGCCGACCGAGGCACATACAGTGCGAATATCGTCGGGACTCGTAATCCCGGGCGCAAAGAGCACCTCGGCTCCGGCGGCTTCAAAAGCCTGCAACCTGCGGATCGTGTCGTCGAGGTCGGGACGGCCGTGCAGATAGTTCTCCGCGCGCGCCACGAACATGAACGGAAAGGGAAGAGCACGAGCCGCGGCGGCCGCGGCCGCAACCCGCTCCACGGCATGGTTGAATTCGTAGATCGGATGAGCCGGGTCGCCGGTGGCGTCCTCGATCGAGCCGCCCACCAGTCCGGCGGTTTCGGCGGCGAGGCGGATGGTGTCCGCTGCGTCCTCTGGCCGGTGCCCATAGCCGTTTTCGAGATCGGCGGCCACGGGCAGCGCTGTGGCCTCGGCAATGTCCTTCGCATTGGCCAGGGCCTCGGCGCGGCTCACGCTTGCGGTGCCATCCTTTCGGCCCAGGGTAAAGGCCAGCCCGGCGCTGGTTGTCGAGAGCGCCTCGAATCCGAGGCCGGTGAGAATGCGCGCCGTCCCGGCATCCCATGGGTTTGCCACAACGAATGGTTCGGGGCGCTGATGAAGAGCCAGGAACCGGGCCGCCTTTTCAGCTTGTGTCGGCACGCCATTCTCCTTGTGCGGATCGTGTTCACTGCGTTTTAGCGCCGATGGTAGAAGGGAAGCACCACCAGCGCCGCGACCGCGATGGCGGCCAGCATGGCCAGCGCGATCAAGCCATAAATGACGACGAGATTCGGTCCACTGCTGCGCTCTTCCGGCTCGCCTTCCTCCGGATCGGGTCTCGTCTCGTCATTCATATTTGAGCGACTCGACGGGATCCATCTGAGCGGCGCGGGTAGCCGGTACCGTGCCAAAGACCACGCCCACGATCGTGGCCGCCGCCAGGGCAATGAGGATGGATAAACCGGAGATCGGCAACGCGTAGTTGGTGAAAAACCGAATCGAAAGCGGCAGTGTGAGACCAACGATCACGCCCACCACGCCACCGGCAAGGGAAATGAGAACCGCTTCAGCCAGAAACTGGAGCTGGATCTCCCGATACGTGGCACCCAGGGCCTTGCGGATACCAATCTCGCGGATGCGCGAGCGCACCGTGGCCAGCATGATGTTCATGATGCCCACGCCGCCCACCGCCAGCGTCACCGCGGCCACCAGCACCAGTACCGCAGTCAGGGCGTTGGCGATGGTTGCAGCCGTGGTCAGCAGCTCCTTGAGGTTTTGGGCCTTGTAGACCGAATTCGGCTTATGGCGGGAGCTGATCACGCGCTTGATTTCCTTGGTAGCGTCCGGGACTTCTTCCATGCTGCGCACAGTGAAGTAGAGCTGCTTCACGTTGTCAGTTCCGTTAAACAGGCGGGCGACGGAATAGGGAATGAGGATGGTTTCGTCGGAGATTTCGGTCTGGCCGAACGTGTCCACGCTCTCCTTGAACGTGCCAACGATTGTGAACGGAATGCCAAGGATCTGGAATGTCTGGCCCGTGGCGGCATCGGCGCTGCCGAACATCTGCTGGGCAAACGGTTCGGTCACGACGGCGCACTTGATATGGGCGTTTTCGTCCTGATCGTCCATGAAACGGCCGGCCAGCACGATGAGATTGCGCACATCCTTGTATTGCGGGCTCACGCCCAGGACCAGCGTGTCTTTCACCACGCCTCCGCCGAAGCTGATGCGGTCGTGGGTTTCGAGTACCGGCGACGATGCGATGACGCTCGGAACCTGGGTCAGAACGGCCTTTTCGTCGTCGCGGGTGAGGGGATCGTTATAGAGCACGCGGCCGGAACTGGTGGATCCGCCGCCCGCGTATTCCACCTCCACCTCATTGGTCCCGATTTTCTGGATTTCGTTCAGGATGAACTGCTTGCCGGTGAGACCGATGGTGACTACCAGGATCACCGAGGCCGTGCCGATGACCATGCCCAGCGCCGTAAGCGCGAAGCGCAGCTTGCTGGCGCGAAAGCTGTCCAGTGCGAGCTTCAGAATCTCGCTCAGCATCATGGTGCGGCGCGCACTCAGCAGCGTCTGCTGGAATGAGGCTTGCCGGTTTTCGGTCGTCGTCGGTGTCATGGATCTGAAATGCCTACTGATTAAAGGGATGCGGCGGAGCCCCCGCCGGCTTCCACAAGGTTGAGATGAAGCCCCAACCCATTTGCGAGGCTAATGGCCGTCGTATTTCTCCAGCCACTTCAGTTCCTCGCGCAGCTTGATATAGCCATGCCAGGGATTCTTGGAAAGGCTGTGGTCCTCCCCGGGGAAGACGAGAAACGTATGGGGAACGCCCAACTGATCAAGAGCCCGCTCCATCGTCACGCCCTCCAGATAGCTTACGCGCACGTCGGCGTCTCCCTGCACCAGGTGGGTGGGCGTTTTGACCTTGTCGAAGCGGAAAAGCGCAGCCTCGCTCTGGTATAGACCGGGATTTTCCCAGGGCTGACCGCCGAGGTACCAGGCGTCGTCCCATGTGCCGTCGTCGTTGCCCCAGTTGGCTGCGTGCTCCACGGCACCCGCGCCGGTTACGGCCGACCGGAAGCGGGTGGTCTGGGTGATCAGCCAATTGGTCATGTACCCTCCATAGCTGTAGCCGCCGATGGCCAGGTGGTCGGGATCCGCATGGCCATCCTTCACCAGGGCATCGACGCCGGCCAGGATGTCCCGGCCCGGCCGGGAAACCAGGTGGGGCGAGATTCCCAGCATGAAGTCATCCCCATAGCCCGCCGAACCGGTGTAATTGGGGCGGAAGACCAGCCAGTCATTGGCGGCGGCCAGCGTCGCCCAGTCATACCAGTCGGCACCGAAGTAGTCGCCGTCAGCATCGGCGGGACCGCCATGGATGAGCGTCAGCATGCGCAGATGACGGGCGTCCTTCTTCCCCGGCGGAAAGATCAGGACTCCCTCGACGGTGTGGCCGTCGTCGGACTTCCAGGAATAGGTTTGCCACTCCGGCTGGGCGCGCTGGGCGAAGATCGGATTGAAATCCGTGATCGGCTTGAGTTCGCTCGGATGAAGCGGATCGGCGGCAAGGAAAACCTGCTCCGGGTCATGGATTGTTGAATGCCGAACCAGCAGAGCGTTAGCATTTCTTGCAGCGCTGAATCCCGTGTAGTGGCCGGCCAGGCCCGGCAGTTTGGTAGCGTTACCGCCCTCGACGCTGTATACCTGATTCTCCGTGCCTTTCAACCCCAGAGCCAATTCCCGTCCGTCGGGCAGGAGAAGAAAATCGTCAAACGAGCCCTCAAAGCTTTCGCCCAGGCGCTCCACCTTTCCGGTTGCCGGGTCGAGACGATATAGCCGTCCCTGTACATCCCGATATTTGGCGTCGAGGGAGCCAAAGCCGGCCTGCACCATGCAGTAAAGCCAATGTCCATCGGGCGCCCACTGCAGCTTCGACTCGACGGCGTTGTTATGCGTAATCTGGCGAACCTCGCCGCCACCAGAGCCAACCAGGTACACCTCGTACGGTTGCGGGCTCTCCATTCTCTTGTGCACCGGCTCGGTGGTGAAGGCCACGGTTTTGCCATCCGGCGAGGGTGCCACTTCGCCGATCCAGAGCGGGCTTTGGGCGATCGTCCCGGCGCCGGGCGGCAGCACGGGAGGTTCCTTGTCCTTCTGTTTCGATTTGCGGCCTTTCTCCTCCTTCGCCTTTTCCGGCGGCGGAATGGCGAGGGCACGTTCAATCGCTTGCGCCAGATTTAACTTCAGCAGTACGTCGCCCCGATCCTGCTCGCGCCAGCGGATCACGTCCTTCCACTGTGCTTTCTTGTCCTCTTCCTGGTCGGGCGTCAGCGGAGTGGTCACGGAGAAATAAAGGCTGGCTCCATCGGGCGCCCATGCGAACCCATGCACTTCGAGCTTTTCTGTATATAACGGCAGGGCCTCGCCGCCGGACACCGGAATGACCCAAATCCGGCTGGTCTTGTCAGAGGTGCTTGCCGGCTCTCCGTCTTCATCGGTGTCGTCGCCCGGCAGCGGCCGGTCGCTCTCAAAAGCGATCCATTTGCCGTCGGGGCTCCACTGCGGACTCTCCTCGCTTCCTCCATGAGTCAGCGGACGAAGGCCGGTCCCGGCGGCCCAATACCACAGATCCTGCCGGTACCCGCTGTGTTTCCAGTCGGAAACTTCGGTGGCGATCACGGCGGCCTTCCCGTCCGGCGAAAGACGCGCATCCTTGATGTACGTCGTGTTCAGGTACTCATCCAGCGTGATTCGTGGCTTTGCCGGTTGCGCATGAGAGGTGGTGCAAGCCAGGCAGGCCGAGAGTCCAATGATCTTCCACAGAGGTTGTAAACCCATATAAGCACTATAATTGCGGCGAATGGCATCTCCGATACACTCCTCCGAAGGCAAGATAAAAATCGACGCGCACCAGCATTTCTGGCAATACGATCCCGCCGAACACGGCTGGATGACCGACAAGCTGGCCGCGCTGAGGCGCGACTTCATGCCCCAGGACCTGAAGCCGCTGCTGGAAAATCTGGAGTTTGAAGGCTGCGTGACCGTGCAGGTGCGCCAGAACCTCGACGAGACGCGCTGGCTGCTGGAACTGGCCGAGCGGCACGACTTCATTCGGGGGGTGGTGGGGTGGCTCGATTTGCGCTCGCCACAGCTTCGTTCGCAGCTGGATCACTTTGCCGGGCATCCGAAGCTCGTGGGCGTCCGCCATATTGTTCAGGACGAGCCCGATGACCGCTTTATGCTGCGCGACGATTTCCGGCGCGGGATTGCGCAACTGGCCGCCTTCGGACTGACGTACGACGTGCTGGTCTACCCCCGGCAGCTTCCGGCCGCGATCACGCTGGTTGAAGAATTTCCCGGCCAGCCATTCGTGCTCGACCACATCGCCAAGCCGCCGATCGGGGAAGGCAGGCTCGAGCCGTGGGAATCGGACCTGCGCCGATTGGCCAGGCTTCCAAATATCTGCTGCAAGCTTTCGGGCATGGTGACTGAGGCGCGCTGGAATGCATGGCAGCCGGGCGACTTTCATCTCTACCTCGACGTCGTGTTCGAGGCATTCGGTTCCGATCGCCTGATGATCGGTTCGGACTGGCCGGTCTGCACCCTCTCGGCCGAGTATGCCGACGCGATGGGCATTGTCCTGGACTATATTCGGCAAGTTCCACCCGAGGCGCAGGCCGGAATCCTGGGCGAGAACTGCGCCCGCCTCTATGGCCTCGATTAACACCGGTTTCAAGGGTCGGAGGATTATCCCCGAATCGTTCCCGCCGGATTTGATGTCGTTACGCTCGCTCCGGTGCGGCCGACCGGCGCAGTTGTCATCTCGCGGTCATTCTGCTCCAGCCAACTCCCCCTGTCTCGCTCGTCTAACACTCAAAACAACAACGCCGATGCTCGGGCGATTCGGGTAGATTAAAAGAATACTTGTCTCCAATCGTGTTGGTTCTCTCATCGTTCCAAAGCCAAGAACTGATTTAAAAGAAAGGCTATTGCGCTTCAGGAAATCGTCGTACGACGCCATGATTTCAAGGTGGCGCGGCCGACCTGTGGCTATCCTCGCTTAACGCAAGCGGGCTGCGCTCCAGCCTCCTGAAATGCAGTAGATCTACTCGATGAGCTGGTCTCGGATTCGTCTTCCCCTGCTTTTTGCCGTTTTGTCCCGGTTTCTGTGCGGATGTGGCGGATTCAACGGAGTTCTGCCTCCGACGCTGGTTTCTCTTTCTCCTGCCTCGGTTGCCGCGGGAAGTGCGGACTTCGTCCTGACCGCGACCGGAACAAACTTCGTCAGCGGCACGACGATCCTTTGGAATGGCGCTTCGCTTTCCACCGCCGTCTCGTCTACGACCGAGCTCACGGGAAAAGTCACTGCGGCGCAGATCGCCGCCCCCGGGAACGTCAGCATCCGCGTGATGAAGCCCGACAGCACCACTTCCAGCACGCTGACTCTGACCATTACCGGAAGCTCTCTCAAGCTCACTTCCATCTCTCCTCCGGCGGTCACGGCGGGCAGCGCGTCCTTTACGGTAACCGCTACCGGGATGGGATTCGTCTCCGGGGCGGCGATCACGCTGAATGACGTTGCTCTGGCAACCTCATTCGACTCCGCGACCCAACTCCACGCTTCGATCGCAGCTTCCGCCGTTGCCACCGCCGGGACCATCACCGTCGGAGTCACCAATCCCGACAAGACGACGAGCAATACGCTCCTGCTTGCGGTCACGCCCGCCCCCCTGGGCCCGGTTCCGACTCTTGTTTCGATCGATCCCAACACTTCGCCCGCTGGAATCGCTACGCCGCTTGCCCTCACCGCGACGGGAACCAATTTCGTGAGCGGCAGCTGGGTGATGTGGAGTGGCGTAGCCGTGGCAACAACCTTTCTCTCCGCCACCCAGCTCACGGCCTCCATTCCGCCCGGCTATTTCACCAACGCCCACCTCGGCACGGCCAATGTATTTGTGGTCAACCCAGACAGTACTGTGTCGAATGTGCTGCCCTTCACCATCACGGCTTCGCCGGGGACTGTACCTGTACTGACCGCCATTGCCAATCCCGACGGAAACAACAGTTCGCAGGTGGGCGATGCCGCTTTCACTCTCACCTTGACGGGAAGGCTCTTCGAGCCGGGCGCGGTGGCCTGCCTTGGCTCGCCGGGTATGCCAACAACGTGCACACAGGATCTCCCCACCACGTTCATCAATAGCACCACGGCAGTCGCGCAGTTTCCTGCTTCCGCGCTGGCCGGGGTCGCTGAAATCCCGGTCATGATTCGCAACGCGCAGTCCATGCCTTCGAACCCTCTTCCCTACTTTGTGGGGATCAGAATCTACGGCGACGAGGCGGCCGACGTAGTTTGGGATCCGCAACAGAATCTCCTGTATATCTCGAAACCCAGCACCTCGAGCGGTTATCCCGGTACGGTGATGGCCTTCACTCGGCAGCAACTTACCGACGGCGCGGCGGTTTGGATCTACCAGTTTCCGACCAATAGCAATCCTGACCGCCTGGCCATCTCTCCCGACGGCAAATACCTGTATGTTGGCCTCGATGGCGCGGGTGCGGTGCAGCAACTGCTTCTGTCCGGCATCGCACCCCCGACCGCGGGCAATACAGTTTCCATCGGGTCGGACCCCGCCAGCGGTCCGTATTACGCCATGGATCTCCAGATTTCTCCACTCGACTTCAATACGATTGCAGTGGCGCGCGGGATTCCGCTGGTGAGCAAAGCGGCTACCGCGGCCCAGGGAGGCGTGGCCATCTACGATGGGACGATACAGCGGCCCAACATCGTCACTCCCGCCAGCCTGCCCGTTCCCCCATTGCTCGACACCATTCAATGGAGCGCGGACGGCGACACGGTTTATGCGGTCAACAACGAGAACGCGTCGGGCAATCTCTACGAACTCGCCGTTTCTCCCGATGGCGTGACGCTGGCCAGCGCTGACGATCACCCCGGGCTGTTCACCATTCCCAATCCGTATATTCATCTGGATCCGCAGGTTGGTCTTATTTATGGGGACGACGGGATGATTGTCGACCCGGCCGCGGGCACCGCTCAACCCCTGCAGTCTTTTTTCGTGAATGGGATCATGACTCCCGACGTCTCCACCAACACCGCCTATTTCGTTGCCCACCCTCCGCTCGATTCCAACGTACTGGAGTATTTCGTGTATCAATTCAGCCTTTATCCCGTGACCCCCGGTCCGACGCTCGATCTCTATACGCTACAGGGAATTCCCCAGCACGTGATCCGCTGGAACAACTTCGGCGACGGAACCAGCGGTCTGGCCTTCACAACCCAGAAATTCAATTGTGTCTACTCGCCGTGCAACGTGGGCGATGGCCGACTCTATGTCATTGACTTGCCGTTCTGACGGTAATGAACTGCCCGGGAGCAGATTTTGTGCTGCGATTTCTAATTCTGGCCGCGTTGTTCGCGGCGCCAATCCTCGCCGGCGGCCAGACAGTTTACGACGCTCAGCGATCGCCCGTTTCGTTAAGTACCGGCGCCTCGTTCAGCTACTTCGATGGCGGGTACGGGGGGTATCACCCCATGGGCCTCACGGCATACGCCGACGTCGCTCCTCTGCTCCTGGATCATCTGGGTGCGCAGGCGGAAGGCCGATGGCTCACGCTCAACGCGTCCGACGGATTCAGAGAATATAACTACCTCATCGGCCCGGTGTACCGATTTTCATTGACGAATCACAAAACGGTGCATCCATATGTAAAAGCGCTGGTCGGCCAGGGCGACATCGATTTTCCCCACCACCTCGCCTATGGCAGGTATTTCGCGATCGCGCCGGGCGGCGGGGTCGATCTCTCGCTCACGGGGCGATGGAGGATTAGAGTGGATTATGAGTACCAGATCTGGCCGGATGCCCCGGGGATTCCCGGTTTTCCGAGCGGAACCATGAACCCCAACGGCGTAAGCCTCGGCTTCTCTTATCGTGTCTTTTAGATTTCTGCATCGCGACTGCCGGATCGCAAGGCGGTTCAAGAGCAAAACCAAGGTGAAGGAACAATTCATTGACCGCCCAGAATGTAGTGGAATCCCGCGGCAAGGCGCTCGTCACTGCGCGCGTGAGCGTCGCACGAACTCTCCTCGAAGCCCTTTCGACGCGTTGCAAGTCGTACTGCATCCTCTCCGGCTACGATCGCCTGCCCGACCATTTCGATTCCGATTTCGATTTCATGGTGGACCCGGAGGATTTCGGGCGCATGCCGCGCATCATCGACGATGTGGCTCGCCAGACCGGTGCCCGACTATTTCAAGCCATCGACCATGAACTCACCGGGCGCGCCTACTTTCTGGGCTCGCTTGATGGACCTTCACTGACCATCGTTCAGCCCGATTGCGCCGCCGACTACCGCCATTCCGGCCGCCGCTGGCTCACGGCAAAAGAGGTACTGGCGGCCCGTCGCCTTCATCCCGACGGGTTCTACATCCCTTCGACCGCGCATGAGTTTGCTTACCTCTTGATCAAGCGTCTCAATCTGCGGAACTTCAACCGAGAACACGGCTACAGACTGCATCGCCTGTACGTGGAAGACCGCATTGAGTGCGGCCGGATGATCGCGCGTTTTTGCCGCGGCCCGGAAGGCTCCTCGATCGTCCGCATGGCTTCAGCCAATGACTGGACTCAGATGTATGCCTCGCTGAACTCCTATCGATCTGCGATGATGCGGAGCCAGAAGGAAACGCTTGCACAAACGTTCCAGTCGATCCCACAGCAAGCGCTTCACTGGGTCCGGCGGATGGTGCACCCGGCGGGTTGCTGGATCGCGTTCACGGGATCGGATGATTATGCAATCGCCCTCGTCCTCAATGCTGTGAGCCGCGAGTTTGCCCCTTCGTTCCGCACCGTCAGCTACCACCGGATGCTTAAGCCTGCGAATCAGGCCGTCCAATCCTTCTCGCATGCGAACGCGCGGCACGGCACGGCGGCCTCCATCGCCGCCCTCGCCGGCCTGTGGATCGAGAACCTGCTGACATGCGTGGCTCGGGTTCTGCCAGGAGTGATCGGTGCCGAACTGGTCCTCTTCGATCATTGCCTGCAGGATGTTCCCGTGGACAGCAAGCCTATCGGGTACGGAGGGCCGCCCTGGGTTCTTCGCACGGCTGCTCGACTATCCCCGCGTCCCGGCGTTTTGATCCTTCTCGATATGCCACCTGAAGCGCTGAAGTCAGACCGGTCGGGCATTCCGGTCAGCGAAATGGCCCGGCACCGGTCCGCCTACCTGGATTTGGCCGGCAGTTTTCCTTCGCCGGCCGTGGTGAACGCTGCGCAGGAGCCCGCGGCCGTGATTCAAGATGCCGTGAAGGCGGTCCTGGCCCATCTCGAGCGCCGGACAAGGCAGCGGCTGGGCCTTCAAGCGTGAGTTCAAGTTCGAAGTGACTCTTTCAATGTCGTTTACGCGACAAAATAGGTTACTGAATACGTTACCATCGTGCTCTTTTTCGTGTGATGGTGATCACGCCTGAGTACTTGCTTTGCTATATTCGTAATCAATAGCCCACATCAGATGGGAACGTATCCCCAAATTGAGCCGATATTTGTGCATTTGGCGGCGCACTCCACAAGGGTGAACGCACACGTGTGCCGAGAATCGCAGCACAAGTAAGCAAACTTCACGGGAGGAGACTTTGAATTAGAAATGAGTTCGCCCACTTTAAATCAAATTGCTTTTGTGGTGGACCCGGTTTCGGAAACCAAATCTCAAACCCGCTCCGGCAAGCCTGTTGAACCCGGAGCAGAAATCGGCCTCACAACTCGCGCAGTGTTGGCCGTAACCGTTCTCGGCGCCGGAATGTGGTATCTGCTGTGGAAGGTCGCCCTTTACTTCGAGGCCGCGCGTTGAGTCAATCACCAGTTTTGCTGTAGTCGCATCCGCCCAAACGAGACTATCCCCATGAGGTCGGGCGGATGTTTTATCCGGGTTGTTCAATTACCTTTATACGAAGATAGACGGTACCCCGCGAACAACCCGGAAATTTCTCGAGGCAGCTCTCGATTCAACGGACACCAGGATTGACTGATAGCCTGGCATCCGTAAGCCTGTGATGACGCGCCGGGCTTGTGTCACCCCCAGTATTGACCTCTGTCGACTGGCGAGCGCTACCATTGCCTGGAAGCGCCTTGGAGGTTCATGCCGACGTTTCAATGGCGTGAATTAAAGGTGATCAGGACGTTACGGCAAAAATGGAACCGGGTTTGACCGAGTCTTTCGTCATCCATCTGAATGGCCGGCCTTTGCGCGTCGATGCTGGAATGACGGTGGCCGCCGTCCTTCTTGAGGCTGGTGCGGCTAGCCGTCTCTCGGTGCGGGGCGCGCGCCGCCAGCCCCTGTGCGGCATGGGCATCTGTTACGAATGCCGTGCCTGGGTTGATGGCCAGGCCCATCAGCGAACCTGTCAGATACTGTGCCGGCCAGGCATGACGGTGGACGTCGAGTGAGCGAGGCCTTCGATGTGGTCGTTGTCGGTGCCGGGCCCGGCGGGTTGGCCGCGGCGGCGACCGCTGCAGAATCCGGTCTGCGTGTCTGCCTGGTCGACGACAATCCTGCAGCCGGTGGGCAAATCTGGCGTACCAGTATCGGGGCCGGCCCGGCAAAGGCCGCTCGGCAGTGGCTTCGACGCGTAGAGAACGCCCACGTCGAGGTGCGCTTCGGATGGCGCGCTTCGTTCTCACCTGCGCCGGGAGTTCTGCGCATCGAAAAATCTTCGCAATTTGCCGATTTGGAACATGGTGCCCTTGTTCTTGCCGCCGGGGCGCGTGAGCTGTTTCTGCCCTTTCCGGGATGGACTCTTCCCGGTGTTTACGGAGCGGGCGGCTTGCAGGCTTTTACTAAATCCGGTTTCAGCGTGCGGGGAAAGAGGGTAGTGATTGCCGGAACAGGTCCCCTGCTGCCCGCTGTCGCTGCCCACCTCCGCGCTCGGGGCGCCCACATTGTTTCAGTCGTGGAGCAGGCGCCGATACGCCGGCTTTTGCGGTTCTCCGCGGGTCTGCTTGGCGGACAGGCCGGCAAGCTCTTCGAAGGCGCGGGGTATGCGCTTCGTCTTGCTGGCATTCCGTACCGGACTGGAGCCTGGGTCACGCGCGCCCATGGCGACGAGCGGCTGGAGAAGGTTACGATTCTGTCCGGTTTGGACGTGCTCGAACTTGAAGCCGACATGCTGGCCTTCGGGTACCACCTCGTCCCCAATATAGAACTTGCCCAGCTGCTGCATTGCGAAATCGACCGCGGCTATGTGCGTGTCAACGAACTGCAGCAGACCTCGGTGAAGGGAATCTACTGTGTGGGGGAATCAACCGGCATCGGAGGCGTCGACAAGGCGCAGATTGAGGGCCGCATCGCCGGATTGGCGGTAGCGGGGAAGCCGGATGCGTCCAGGAGGCTCACCCCAGCCCGCGACCGCCAGATGCGCTTTGTGCGCGGTCTCGCCAATGCATTCGCCTTGCGCAACGAACTGCGCCATTTGCCGGAGGTCGATACCCTGGTCTGCCGCTGCGAAGACGTTCCTTACCGGGACCTGGCGGAATGCGATTCGTGGCGCCAGGCCAAGCTCCACACGCGATGCGGAATGGGCCCCTGCCAGGGCCGGACCTGCGGCCCGGCCACCGAATTTCTGTTTGGGTGGAAGGCACCGGCCCCGCGTCCGCCGCTGTTTCCGGTGGAAGTGGCAACGCTGGCCGGCGCCGCGGAAAGCGCGCCCATGCGCCGGGACTGACGCCCCTCAACGGACTTCGAACTGCGTGCTGGCGCGTGCCACGCCCGGCCGCGTCGCCATCGCTGCTCGCACAGCCTCACGCGCCGCGGCCAGCTCTGCTCCCGTCAGCTCACCGCGCGGAGCCCGCACGCGCGCCCGGCCCACCCCGAGTTCCTGCTGCACCAGCTTGATCAACTGAACGAATTTCGGCACCGTGTCCATGCGCAGCAAGGGTAGAAACCAGCGGTAAAGCTCGAATGCGTCCTGCATCTTGCGCGCACTCGCCCATTCGAAGAGGTCCACGCTTTCGCGCGGAAGTGCGTTTACGAGACCCGCAATCCAACCCACTGCTCCTGCCGCGATGCCCTCGACAATGGCATCGTCGACCCCGACAAAGAGTGCCAGCCTGTCGCCGAGTAGCGCACGGATGGCGGTCACGCGGCGCACGTCGGTTGACGACTCTTTAACCGCCTGCAGGTTGTGGAATTCGCCGGCGAGTTCCTGGATCTGCTCCGGCGTGAAGTCCGTGCCATACGCGACCGGATTGTTGTAGAGCATCGCCGGCAGCACCGTGGCTTCGAGCACAGCGGCCACATGCGCCTTCATCTCCGCCCAATCGCCCTGGTACACATACGGAGGCAGAATCATGAGTCCCTTGGCGCCGCGCTCTTCGGCTCGCTGCGCCAGCGCTACTGCTTCCTCGGTCGACAGTGCCGAAATGGCTGCGACCACGGGCACCCGGCCCTCGACCGTGCTCACAAGGGTTTCAATGATGGCGAGTTTTTCGTCCACGCGCAGCGTTGCCGCCTCGCCGAGCGAACCGAGCGCCACCAGTCCGCTGACTCCGTTTTCGATTTGCCATCGCGCATGGCGCGCGACGAACTCGTGATCGACTTGCAGGTTCTCATCGAATGCCGTGGTCAGTGCCGGCATGACTCCAGTCCACTTCATGTTTTTCCTCGTTGTCGGAAAGTTGTTCGGTTGCCGTCGTTCGCGCATAGCGTGAGGGGAGATATGGTTTCGGCGCGATTGCGGGTTGGCGGTTGGTGATCAAGTCTGCAAGCAGTTCCGCTGTTCCCAGAGAGGTTGTAATGCCCAGCCCCTCGTGGCCGGTTGCCAGCCACAGGCTAGGGTCGTCAGGATCGGGGCCGATCAGGGGCAGCTTGTCCGGCGTTGCGGCGCGAAATCCCGTCCACACCCGGATCGCGCTCAGCGTGCCGACCGCGGGAAGATAAACACGGGCGCGCGCCAGCATCGCTGCGAGAATGTGCTGGTCTACGTCAGCGGAGTTCGCTCCAAACTGCCGCGACGAACCGATCAACAATTGCCCCGTCTGGCGCGGCTGCACATTGAATGCGACCGAGTCGCTGCTCACGCTGTGGGCGCTCTTTAGATAGCCCAACTCGACCAGCTGGTGATGGACGAAGCCCGGATAGCGATCGGTAATGACGAGGTGGCCTTTGCGTTTGCGAATCGGCAACGCAGGCCGGAGCGAAACAGATTCGGCGCCCAGGGCAAGAATTACTCGCTGCGCGCGAATCTCCGTGCCATCATCCAGGGCCAGGGTGCCGTTGCCGATCGCGCGCGCGGTCTTGCCGAGCACCAGCCGAGCGCCCAGCGCCTGCGCACGCTGTGCAAGGTGCAGAGCAACCGTCGGAGGATAGACAACCGCGTCCTCTGAGATGAGGAGCGCACCCGCCAATCCATTGGCGAGATTCGGCTCGGCCTCGTGCAATTGCTCTTCGGTCAGCAAGGCGCATGGAACAGAATGGGCCGTGTACCACGCATGTTTCCGTTCGGCTGCTTCCATCTCCTCGCTGTCAGCGGCGATCCATAACGTTCCGCGCTGTTCGTATTCGGCAGAGGCGGGAAACTGCGGGACCATGCGCTGCCAGAGCTGTTGCGAGTAGCGCGTGAGCGCAAACTGCGCTTCGGAGTCATCCATGACGACGATGTGCCCCATGCCCGCGGCTGTGGCCCCGCTGCCGAGGACATCGCGTTCCACCAACGCCACGCTCAGTCCGCGCGTGGCGCAAGCCAGGAAGCAGGCCGCGCCAACGATGCCCCCCCCGGCAATGGCCACATCGAATTCTGGCTCCGCAGTCATGGCTCTCCGGCGGTGACAATCCCGCCGCGAAATGGGTCGCCAGGATCGAAGATCAGCGTGGACTCCGCGGTCACGTAGGCCGACCCGGTAATGAATGGAGTGACCCTCCCTCCTTCGCGCCAGATGCTCCCCGTAAACACGGTGTCCAGAATTCCTTCTTGTCGCCAGGGCTGCCCTGGCTCAAGCTTTCCCGCAGCGGCCAGGCAAGCCATCTTCGCGCTGGTGCCGGTGCCGCACGGAGAGCGGTCATAGGCCTTTCCCGGGCACAGGACGAAATTACGCCCGTGATTGTGAGGGTCGTGCGGCGGCCCGCAGAGTTCAATGTGATCGATCTCCGCTCCATTGGCTCCGGTGATGCCGCTCGCGCCCAGTGCCTTCCGCACCCGCCACGTGAAATCCGTCAACTCGTCCACGTTCTCGAGCAAGAGCGCGTAGTTATGGTTTTCCACCAGGAAAAACCAGTTGCCGCCCCACGCAATATCGCCGTGCAACACGCCGAAACCGGGCACTTCGACGGGCACATGGGCGCGATAGCGATATGCCTCCACGTTGGCAATAGTGACTTCGCCGTTGGCAGCGAGCGAGACCTGCACGTCTCCGACCGGCGTCTCAAAGATGTGCTGTCCCACACCGATGCGTTCCAGGTTAGCGAGCGTCGCGGCTACGCCGATGGTGCCATGCCCGCACATGCCCAGGTATCCGGTATTGTTGAAGAAGATCACACCGGTAGCCGCGTCGCGATTGAAGGGCTCGACGAGCAATGCACCGACGAGGACATCCGATCCGCGCGGCTCGAGAAGAATCGCCCGGCGGTACACATCGTGCTCAGTGCGCATCCGTTCCAGCCGCTGCGCAACCGAACCCGAGCCCAGATCCGGTCCGCCCGAGATCACACAGCGCGTGGGTTCACCCGCAGTGTGCGAGTCGATCACTTCGATGCGGCGCGGGAGATCGAGGTTCATCTTCATAGGGTGAGAATCCCGCTTCTGTTCTACGGGGCCGACGCGACCGCTTTTTGCTGCGCCACCCACTTGTGCACATGCTCCTCTAATACATCGAGCGGCAGCGGCCCCTCTTCGAGCACGGCATCGTGGAATTTTCGAATATCGAAGCGGTCACCCAATTCCCGCCGCGCTTCCTCGCGCAACTTGAGAATCGTCATCTGCCCTAGTTTGTATCCGAGCGCCTGCCCTGGCCACGCAATGTAGCGGTCCACTTCGGTGGCAATGTTCTGCCCGTCCATGGCCGTGTGGGCAGTGAAAAAGTCGATCATCTGCTGCCGCGACCAGTGCTTGTAATGCACGCCCGTGTCCACCACCAGCCGGACCGAGCGCCACATCTCGTTTTCGAGGCGCCCGTATTCGCTGTATGGATCCTGATAGAAGCCCATCTCCTTGCCCAGGCGTTCCGAATAGAAGGCCCAGCCTTCGGAGTAAGCATTGTAGGAGCCATTGCGGCGAAACTCGGGAAGGTCGGGCAGGCTCTCGGCGATCGAGAACTGAAGATGATGACCCGGTATCCCCTCGTGATACGCGATTGCCTCCACATTGAGCAGCAGCCGCTTTTCCGGCGCATATTCATTTACGTTGATCCGGCCCGGCCGCGAACCATCGCCCGTGCCTGGCGAATAGTCGGCCGGCACCGCGTCGGGCGCGCGGAACGAATCCATCACCACCACTTCGAGGCGCGTTGGCGGCTGCTTGCCAAACCATGCGGGGAGCTTCTGCTGCATCTGTTCCGCATAGTGCTTGTACAGATCGAAGATTTGCTGGCCTGATGTTCCGTAGAGCTTGCGATCGCCGCGAATGTGCTCGTTGAAACTCTTCAGATCCTTGTACCCAAGCGAGTTTGCCAGCTTCAGCATTTCCGCTTCGATATCCGCCACCTGGCGCAAACCCATCTCGTGAATCTCGGCGGGACTAAGGCTCGTGGTGGTCTGTTCCTTCACCGCGGCCGCATAGAGCGCGTCGCCATTGGGCAGTGCCCAGATGCCGTATTCGGTGCGCCCATGCGGTGTGTAGTCCTGTTTGACAAAGCGCGCGAACGCGGCGTAGGCCGGATTCACTTCCTTCTCGATGATGGCCAGAATCTGCTTGCGCAGCCGCTCCTGTTCGGCCGCCGGAACCGCCGCGGCGAGCTTCTCCGCAGGCTGGGCATACGGACTGCTCTCCGGCTTGTTATCGGCAATGCCTTGCGCCTGCTCACCGACTTTCTCGAGAAGATATTTGGGCGGCATCAGCCGGTCGCGGAGCCCGAGCTTCATGACCTCTGTGGTCTGCTCCAGGGCGCGGGGAATGGCATGCAGACGGGCGATATAGTTCTCATAATCTTTCACGGTGGTGAACGGCATCGCCGAGGGGAGCGCGGCGAGACCCAGATGGATGCCGTTCATCTGATCGACGGGCATTTCCCAACCCTTCAGCCGGGTATCTTCGATGGACAGCCGCAGGCTCCGGATCATCAACTCTTTGTTGAGCTGTTCTTCGGGGGAAAAGCCAGTCGAATCGATGGCCGAGAACAGCGCCAGTTGCCGCTTGTCTTCTGCGTCTTCGACGGCGACGGCCTGCGCAGAGAGATCGCTGAGACGGTCGTTATAGCGCGCGTCGCCGACATACGTGGCCAACTCCGGATGCGCTTTCAGTTCGTATTGCCAGTGGGCCTCAATCGCCTCGCGAAACCGCCCCCGCCGGGCTTCAAGATCGGTGCCTTGGCCGGCGAGCTGGAGATTCGAGCAGCATAGAAGACCAACCAACAGACCCACTGCGGCGCAACGCTTCATTGGACCTCGCACCCGGATGGTTCCCTAGGAGTATAGGACGTCCTATACAATTCTCCAACTGACACGACCTTGATCCTGCGCATTGGCCCAGCCTGCATTCCGGACTTAAAATGTGCGTGCAAGCAAGATCATGCCACTCTGCCCATCGAAGCAAAGACTTCCCGGGCGGTCTCTGGAGAAGAAATGCCGGAAAATCCGATCAGGAACCATTATGTCTCGCTGGCTCTTTGCGCGGGACTGCTTCTTTCTACCACCATCGTTGCCTTTAGCCAGCCGGCTCCAGCCGCGCATACGTTTGCAGTCGCGGGGCATCGATTCCTACTCGACGGCAAGCCCTACCAGATCATTTCCGGGGAAATGCATTATCCCCGCGTGCCCCGCGTCTATTGGCGGGACCGATTCCGCAAGGCCCGCGCCATGGGGCTCAACACCATCACGACGTACGTCTTCTGGAACCTGCACGAGCCGCGTCCGGGCGTCTATGACTTCAGCGGCCAGAATGACATAGCGGAGTACATTCGCGAAGCTCAGCAGGAAGGCCTCAACGTCATCCTTCGCCCCGGTCCCTATGTCTGCGCAGAATGGGAACTGGGAGGCTACCCATCGTGGCTTCTCAAGGACCGCAAACTCGTTCTGCGCAGCGACGATCCGAAATACACCGCGGCCGTCGATCGCTGGTTGGCGCGGCTAGGCAAGGAAATCACTCCGCTGTTGATGCGCAACGGCGGCCCCATCATTGCCGTCCAGGTAGAGAACGAATACGGCTCCTTTGGCGACGACCACGCGTATATGGCGGCGCTGAAGAAGTCTCTCGAAAAGAGCGGCCTGGCTGCCGACGTACTCTATACCGCCGACGGCCCGGAGCAGATCCCCAACGGCTCGCTTCCTGAATTGCCGGCCGTCATCAATTTCGGAACCGGCAACGCCAAGCAGAGTTTCGGCATCCTCGATACACTCCGTCCCGACGGTCCCCACATGAGCGGTGAATACTGGGCGGGCTGGTTCGATCACTGGGGCGAGAAGCACCACGAGACCGACGGCGCGAAAGAGGCTGCCGAACTGGAATGGATGCTCGGCCAGAGTTATTCGGTCAGCATGTACATGTTTCACGGCGGCACCAGCTTTGGCTGGATGAACGGGGCCAACAGCAACGGCACGAACTACGAACCAGATACCACCAGCTACGACTACGACGCGCCGCTCGACGAGCGCGGAGTTCCGCGGCCGAAGTATTACCTCTTCCGCGATGTCATCGCGCGGGTCACGGGCCATCCAGCCCCGCCACTGCCGCCGCCCACGCCGGTCGAGCCTTTCCCGCTTGCGCCGGTTACGGAATCGGCATCCCTGTGGAGCAATCTGCCCAAGCCCATCGAGTCCGACACCCTGCTCACCATGGAGGACATGGATCAGGCCTACGGGTACGTGCTTTACCGCACCCATCTCGATGCCGGCGATGGGGGCGAACTGGTCCTCGATGGCCTGCATGATTACGCGCAGGTGTATGTCGATCAGAAACTGGTGGGTACGCTGGATCGGCGCCTCGCGACCGATCGCCTGACGTTGCCGGTCGTCACCAAGGCAGCTACGCTCGACATCCTGGTCGAGAACTCGGGCCGCGTCAATTTCACAAAAGTCATTCGCGACGAACGCAAGGGAATCACCGGCAAAGTTACTCTCGGCGGCAAGGAGCCGAAACACTGGCAGATTTTTTCGCTTCCGATGGATCATCTGGACAAGCTGCAATATAACTTCGAACTTTGCGACGGCCCTTGTTTCCATCGCTTGACCTTGATGGCCGTTGCTGCCGACACCTACCTGGACACTACCGCACTGCACAAGGGAATGGTGTGGGTCAACCAACATCCCTTGGGACGTTTCTGGTCCATCGGTCCGCAACACGCATTGTTTTTACCCGCTCCGTGGCTCCATCGCGGGCCGAACGAGATCGTTTTCTTCGACTCAATGAGCGTATCCGGGGAGACGATCAAAAGCACGGACAAACCAATCTTCGACACTGCGGCTCGTCACGAATGAATCATGATCTTTTGAAGGCGAGTAGAGGAGCCCGGCGGTCGAGCCTCTCGCGGCCGCTTCTCTTCGCAAGTGAAAGAATGGAACCGGGAGTTACTCCACTCGCGCCGAGACGTCAACGGCGCCGAAGGCGATGCCGGTATTCTTCAGGAACTCGGTCGGCGGGATGCCGCCGGCAAACACCCAGACGTAGTCGTTGGGAAGTTCCTTGATGGTTCCACCGCCCGCATCGATCAGTACACAGCCTTTTCGGAATTCCGTGGGCATCGAGTTGAACAGCACTTCCACTTGTTTCGATTTGATGTGATCCTCGATGCGCTTGGTATTGCGGTCTTTCAGGCGGCTGAATTCACCCTTCCGATAGGAGAGCGTCACCGTGTTTCCGGGCTGATGCGCCAGGCCCATGGCGGCTTCCACAGCGCTGTCCCCACCGCCCACGATCAGGATTTTGTTGTTCGTATAGTGGTCGGCTTCAATCAGCCGGTAGAGCACGTGGGGCAGGTCCTCGCCGGGCACGCCGAGTTTGCGCGGGGTGCCGGCCCGGCCCAGCGCCATGACCACCGACCTTGATTGGAAGTTGCCGGTGCCGGTTTTCACAGTGAATATTCCGTCGTCCTGGCGGCGAATCGTTTCGACGCATACACCGGTTTTGATGTTGAGGTCGGCGCGCCCCATCACTTTTTCCCAGAGCCCCAGTAGCTCTTCCTTGCTTAGCGCGGTCTTATTGAATTTTCCATAGAGCGGGAATTCGACGGGGCTGGTCATGACCAGCTTTTGGCGCGGATACTTCGATACCGTTCCACCGACCGATTCGCGCTCCAGCGTGAGGTGGGAGATGCCGTTCTCGGTGGCCCGCAGCGAGGCGCTGATGCCCGCCGGTCCCGCTCCCACGATGATCACGTCCAGCACATCGGAATGCCCGTTGACAGACGGGTTTGCTCCGCGCAAGTCCGGCAGCCTCGAAGTAATCAGGTCCACGCACTCGCGGCCCTGGTTCACCGCGTTCTTGATGAGCGCAAGCCCGCCCAGTTCGCCGGCGATGAACAGATTGGGAACGGTGGTTTCATACTGCGGCGTCAGGGCCGGCATATCGGCGCTCGCCGATGCCTTGGCCATCACCATGGTGATCGCGCCCACCGGGCACACATCGGCGCATATGCCGTGCCCGATGCATTTGTGGCCTTTGACGATCGTGGCCTTGCCGTTCAAAATCCCCAGCACGTCGCCTTCAGGGCATGCGTCCACGCAGGTGCCGCAGCCGATGCATCCTTCAAGGTTGATATGCGGATGTTGCGCCTTGGGTCCGTCGGAAAACAGCTTTCCGTGTTCGGACGCTGCAATCGCAGCCGCCTCGCGCTTTCGATGCCCGATCAAGTACCGGACTACGAAGAACAAGACGACGACGGCTGCAAGCAGCCAGCTGTAGAGATTCTCCATGCGTCAGAAGTACCCCAATCGAACTGAGTTGACGATGTGAAAGATCGCGAGGACCGCAAACGCATAGCTGAATGGCCGATGAATCACGTGCCACAAGTGAAAGACGCGTTCGGCGCGATCCAGAAACAGGATCCGCTTGGAAAGGGACGCTTTCCTCCGCACCAGGGCAACAATGCGTTCCACTTCCGGCTTGTTGGTCGGCAAGAGGCCTCCGAACGAGAATACGGCTCCTCCGAAACTCAATGCCTGACGGCGCAATGCGGCGACCTGAAACGGGCGCCGGATATCAAGAAAGATCATCTGCCCGAGTGCCATGAGCGTGGAACTCTTGCGAACCTGCTCGGTAGTCGGCATGGCAAATATCCGGGCAATTTTCTCGGCAGAAAAGAGTGATTGACGCCGCAGCACCTCGGCCAGTGCGTCTTCGTTGGATTCCAGCTCCTGCAGCGACGTCTTTGCTGCATTCAGAGATTGTGGAATCTGCGCATAGAGGTACCTGCCCCCGAGTCCGCTCAGCGCGACCGCCAGCATGATCCAGAACGCCACCCCGGCAATGTTGTTGAACTTGAACGACGCGTGAAACGCAATGATGACGGGCGCGGTTACCCCGGCGATGATATGAAAATCCATCCAGTGCTTCGCGGTGCCCAACCTGCCCAGCCAGGGAACTACTTTCCGGAGTGCATAAAGAAAGATGATGCAGAAGAGAACCGTACCAAGAACACCCAGGTTGATACCGATCAGGCCGCTAGGCCGCAATAATTCATGCTTGTCCGAAAAGGGACGCAACTCCCGGGGTAGTGTGTAGTAACTGTACCCGTAGGCTCCCACGGCGACGCAAAAAACGATCGCCGCGAGTCCGGCAATCCAGACACGAACTCTATGCGCCCGTTCTGCGGCTTGGCGGGTGCGCGCTGCAGCAGAAATTACAACAGTACTATGCGCCATAATTCAGGACTTCTCCTTGCTATTGGGGTGTCGAGGAAGGTGCTGCATTCGGATCGGCCTGTTCGGGCTTGACCTTTACGGCCGGATCCTGTGTCGCCTCGATCGAGAAAAGCTTGTAGTTGTGGAACGTGTGTGTGTTCTTCCAATGTTGTTTCGGCGTTTCCAACTCCACGACCGCTTTGGCGGGCACCATGAAGTTGTCGGAGGTCCTGGGTGCAGGCATGTAGTCGACCTGGATATTCAGCGCTTTCAAGCCGACATCGGTCATCTCCTGCTCCAGGCCTGCGTCCATGCGGACCACCTGCCCCGAAGAGGCGTCGAGCCACGCCGTCCCTTCCAGTTCCAGGGGAAACTCACGGCCGCGTAACGCCAGCGCAGCCGGTGTACGGGCGCCCTGGATATGGGCAAAATGCACCGGCACCACCAACTTCCCCTCAAGAACGACAACCGGCTTCGCTGAGAATTCGAAGGCATTCCGGTAGTAGGGATGAAACACCAGAAGGAGGGTCGAGAACCCGTTGCTCAACAGCATGGGCGCATGCGCCGGTTTCGACGATCCGACCTCCAGCCGCGACTCCGAAAGCTGAAAGTCGTAGCTGCTGCCCTGCATGTACAGGAAGTAGTCGTATTGGCTATGCCGGGAGACATCAACGTTACCGTTTGGCTTCAGCTTTTGCTGCATGACATCTTCGGTGCAGTGCAGATCGGCGAGCTTTCCAATGTAGTCGACGACCTGTTTCTGGGCCTGGTCAATCAGATTCGCCGGAACAGGAGAATTCGCCGCACCCCAACAGGACACGGAAACCAATAAGAGACCCAGGTTCAACCAGGCGCTAGGGAATTTGCGCATGGGAGGCCATCCTTTCACGGGAGCGGTTGTCGAAACGGTAACCAAAGGTGGCGGTGTACTGGTTGTACTCCTGGGCTCCACCGCGCTGTGTTGTGAAGCTTGCTTCCAGGAAGTAACGCGCTCCGAGATTGGTATCAAACAAAAGGTTCGCGAAGTATTCTCCGCGGTCGCTCGAAAGCGAGGACGCGAAGGATTGGGTTCCACCCTGCAAATTAAACCGGAACCGGTCTCCAAGATCGCGCGAAATGGTTACAGTGCGGTAAATACCCGACGCAAATGAGCTGTCGAATTTTGAATAGCGGGCATCTATCGTCAGTTCTGTCTTCCAGATGCGGGCCATCGTCGCTCCATACATGGTGTTCCACGAGTTCGTCTTATCGGTCGAGACGCTGCTCTGTCCTACCGAAAAGTATCCCGTAACACGATGAGGCAACTGGAAGCGAGAACCACCGCTAATTCCCTGAAAGAGATATTTATCCAGCAATCCGGTGCCCACAAGTGCCGCATCAAACGTGGGAACATCGCGGAAATAGGTATCAGTCAGGTCGAACTCTATTCGTGGGTGCGCTTGAACGCGCAATGTAAGCAAACTCTGCCCCACGCCGAAACCTACCGGCGGCGAACCGGGATTCGCGGTCGGACGATCTATCTGAGTAGAATAATACAAGGAAACCACCCGCCTGAAGGAGAAATCGTTCTCGGAAAACAGGAATGGCTTGTCCACCGCCCAGTTCAGCAATTCTACCCCGGCTCCTACCGTGGTTGAGAAGCGGAACCGGTCCCAGTCACCGCCGTGAAAATTCACCAACCCGCCGGCCAATTTGCGCGCCGGATTGTAATTCCACGCCGTGGGATCAGGAGTAGATCCAGCGAAAACCCCGACCACGCTGTCCTTTGACATCGAGCGGGCGATGTACCCGCCGTCAATCACCTCAAGGCTGCTGGCCCAGGGCAAATACAGCCGCCCAATGCCGGCAGTCCACGGCGACCCCGGATTCACGTAGGTGAGACTCATCTCGTAGGTGCGATTGATCAGGTCCTGAATCGATGACTGTGCCGGTTGGGAACTCGATTGCACCCGGCCGCGCCAGTACCCATTGAGGTTCCAGTGCGTACCCCACATGCGGCTGATGTTGGCGCGCACCACGGTCCCCACAACTGTCGATGTAAAGCCGTTTCCACCCAGACCCTGAATGGTGCTGAAGTCAAAGCCGAAACGCAGTCGTGCCTGATTGATTTCTGGCAGCGGCGGATGCGGAATCGCCTCCCGCACCTCCTCGTCCAGAGGATCGCCTTCGCTGAAGCTCACGATCATGGGATACTTGCGCGAATTTCCCAGCGTATTTTTCGTGACCATCTTTTGCACTTCCGAATCCGGCAGGCTCAAAACATCGCCGACAGCCAGGGTGCGCGTGGACTCGTTGACTTCGCACACCGCCGAGGTCGTGGCTACCGAGACCACGGTCAGCATGGCCACGACACCGGGTTCCACCGAGGCATCGGATCCGTCGCTCACTTTTCCGGGCGATTGCTTGAGCAGTACTTTCGTGCCCGGAGCTAGACCCGCATCGCGGCCGGCATCGATGTATACATCGGTTCCGTTTACATAGCGCACCTGAAATTCTGTGCGCATCGGAGCGGCCTGGGATGGTGCTGCCGCGTCCGCTCCGGGCTGTTGCGCCGCGCTCGAAAGCGTCGCCAACAGCAGCAAGAAAAACCACAAGGGACGCATTCAGATCTATACTCCGCCACCGCTCTTGTGACATGCGTAGCAATTGACGCTGTTGTAGACGTAGCTTCGAATACCGTTGTGGCGCTGGTCCGTGGTTGCCTTGGCATGGCAGTTCGTGCACGTAAATACGGAGTAATCCGCCGAGTTGGTGTGGCAGGTTGCGCATACCCCGTTCGCCCCGCCGTGGTTGGTCGGGAACCAGGTGTGATTGAATGTTGCACCGGTCCACGCTGTGGTGGTGTGGCATGTCGCGCAAGTGGTTGGGAAACCGGCCGTCGTATGGTTGGGGTTGGTCGTGCCGTTGTAGTCCGATTTGTGGCAGGAGTAGCAATCGGTCGGAGTACCCGCAAACACGTTGTTGATGTGGCAGAGAGTGCAGGCCACGTTCAAGTGCGCGCCTGTCAGCGGGAACGGCGTCTTGGAATGATCGAACACCGCGCCCGCCCACGACGTGGTTGTGTGGCAGACGGTGCAGTCGGTTGGGAATCCAGCCGTCGCGTGGGCGGGATTATTGGTGTTGTTGTAATCCGTCGCGTGGCAGCCATAGCAAGCCGTGGGAAGCGTCGTGTAGTTGTTGTTCACGTGGCATAGAGCACAGGCCACCGTGGTATGCGCGCCGGTCAATGGGAACGCCGTGTTGGCGTGATTGAACGTCGACGGGTTCCACCCGTTGGTTGAATGGCAGATCGAGCAGTCGGTCGGGAACCCGGATGTGACGTGATTGGGACTCGTGGTTCCCGTGAAGTCTGCCTTGTGGCACGAGTAACAATCCACCGGCGTGTTCACGTAGTTGTTGTTGGTGTGGCACTGCGCGCAGGTCAGCGTTGCGTGCATCCCGGTCAGGGCGTAGTTTGCGTAGAGCGCGTGGTTGAAGCTCGCGTTCAGCCAGTTGGTCGTGGTGTGGCACAGCGAGCAGTCATGGGGAAGGCTGGACGACACGTGGGGCGGATTGTTGGTTGCGGTGAAGTCGGCTTGATGGCATCCGTAACAGGTAGTTGGCAAGCTGGTGTAGTTGTTGTTCACATGGCATTGGGCGCATGGAACAGTGGCGTGCGCGCCCGTGAGCGGAAACACTGTGGAATGGTCGAAGGTGGTAGCCGACCAGGACGTGGTGGTGTGGCAGAGCAGGCAGTTGGTGGGGAATCCGGCCGCGGGATGGTTTGGATTGGTTGTGCCGGTGAAGTCGACCTTGTGGCATCCGTAGCAATCCGTCGGCAGCGTCGTGTAGTTGTTGTTGATGTGGCATTGGGCACAGGATGTTGTGATGTGCGCGCCGGTCAGCGGAAATGCCGTTTTGGAGTGATCGAACGACGCCGGACTCCACCCATTTGTCGTGTGGCACAAGGCGCAGTTAGTCGGGAACCCTGACGCGACGTGGTTTGGGTTGGTCGTTGAGCCGAAGTCTGCTTTATGGCAGGAATAGCAATCGGTCGGCGTGGTTACATACTGGTTGTTCACGTGGCACGACGCACACGGCACCGTTACGTGCATGCCGGTAAGCGGATAATTCGTGTAAGTGTTGTGGTTGAACTTCGCATTGAGCCAGTCCGTCGTGGAATGGCAAATGCCGCAGTCGTGCGGCATCCCCGTTGGTACGTGGGGCGGGTTATTGGTTCCCGTGAAATCGGACTGATGGCAGGCGAAGCAGGCCGCCGGCGTGCCTTTGAACTGATTGTTCATATGGCATGCGGTGCACTCCAGCGTGGCGTGCATTCCTGTCAAGGCGTAGCCCGTTACGGCGAAGTGATCGAACTTCGCTCCAAACCAGGTATCCATCGAGTGGCACGATTGGCACGCGGTCGGAAACGCCGAGTGGTCGGGGACTGCGGTCTTGAAATCCTGCCGATGGCATGAATAGCATTCTGTCGACAGACCCATAAACCTGCCCGTCGCCGCGCCCTTGTGGCATGCCTCGCATTCCAGCATGGCGTGCGCGCCCACCAGCGGAAAACGATTCTGGTGATTCTGAATGTCGCGCGACGAAACCTGCCAGCCCTTGACCGCGTGGCAGCTTGCGCAGTTGTTGCCAAACTGGCCGCGATGCAAATCCGCGTGGCAGTCTCCGCATTGCGTGCTCACATTCTTGAACACCGGCGACAGGTGACACCTGGTGCAACCTACAGCCTGGTGCATGCCGCGCAATGGATAGCCCGTCTGATCGTGGTTAAACTCCGGCGTGGAGCGGATTGGCTTCCAACTCGTATAGGTATGGCAGTTCTGGCATGTACCGATCGCAGGTCCGTGCGGATTGGTCACCTTGGCGCGCGGACCCTGGCCTGCCTGCGATGCCGGGTCAGGGGCCTGCGCATGCGCGCTCCTCTGCAGGCCGGCGCACAGAAACATGGCCACTGCCAACGACAGCCCAACGCCGGCATGCATCTTCCCTCTCATCCAGAGAAGACTCAAGCGTTGACGCTGCGCCGTCGGGGAAGGGCGCCCCTTCTGCCTTTCAAATTGTCCGGGCGATCTGGGGAATCGCCGTGCACCTGTTTTAAAAAAACAGCGGGCGAGAATCATCGTCGTAATTTCTTTCAAACGCCGAAACCTCTCGACTGCACTGTGATAAGCAAGCATTTAGGCAATAAGAATCCGTCGCCTGGTGCTGGGCTTAGTCACCAGTGCATCCGGAAACCTCAAGATCCATCCCCATGAGACGAATCAAGTGTGCAAAAACATTACAGAGATTCGGCGCTTGAATGGGTGCGAGAGTGCGCCGACGGTGATTGTTGTGGAATCCTCGAAGCAAGCCATCAATCTGGCCAGGCGTGCCGAACGATTCAACGTGTACGGCCTTCTCGAGAGGCCGTTTCTTTGGTGGTCCTTCACCAAGGACCATAAATCTACCACCGGTAGATACCCTGATCTTAGACAAACTAACTTGAGTAATTGTTAGCCTTACCCCGCAAGTTATCTCGTGATGAAGAGAAGCAGACAACTATGTCATTTTCCCGTCATGTTGCGCTTCCTGCGGAGGCCGATCAGAACCCGGGCGTCGTGGGCTTGGGCACGCCGTTTGAGTGGCAGGCTTCGCAGGCCTTGGGGGTTGGCTTATAGAAGAGCACCTGGTCTCCATTCACCTCGCGCTTGAGCTGGTGGCACGCGGAGCATGCCACGTTCTCATGCCCACCCTTCAGTGAAAACCCGGTCTTCTCGTGATCGAACAGAGATGGTTTCCACTTGTTGGTGTTATGGCACTCGGCGCATTTCAGCTGCCGGTCTCCGAACTGGTCAGAGTGCGGATTCTCATGGCACTCATTGCAGGCCACTGGAGCCTCAGCGAAGTTCACATGCAGCATCGTCCGTTCAAGATTTGGCGGCTTGTGGCAGTCGATGCATTGCACCGCGCGGTGCGAACCATCCAAAGCAAATTTCGTGGTGGAATGATCGAAGCGGGTCATGTCGTGCCAGTCTTTGGTCTGGTGGCACGCCGCGCAACCCAAAGGCTTATGGTCCGGGGCAAGCATCGCCATGCGGCTCGCAAATTCGCCATGGTGGATGTCTTCATGGCAGGTAGTGCATTCCGTTGTCTTGAAGTGATACAGAGCCACCGGAGATCCCGCCATTGGCTTGTGGCAATCGTTGCAGGCCACCGCCTCATGCGCGCCTTTCAAAGGGTACGCGCTCTTCTGGTGCGTGGCGATGGTGTAGTTCGAGGTCTTCCACGTGGCGCCGGTGTGGCACTTGTCGCACTTGTTCTGCCACGGCGCCTTAGCGAACTGGCCTTTGTGCTCATCCTCGTGGCAATCCAGGCAGTTCGCAAACGCCATCTTGTAAACCGTCTTCTCGCCGGCGGGTTTGTGGCATTTCGCGCACTCCACCTTGGCATGCGGCGTCACCAATGGAAACTTTGTCCGGGCGTGGTCCGCTACCGTGAAAGTCGTTGGCTTCCAGCCGTTCACCGTGTGGCAGCTTTCGCACTTGCCGCCATCAGCGCGCTTGGCAAACTGGCCGCTGTGTGGATCCTTGTGGCAGTCGGAGCACAGCTTGTAGGGGATCGGCACCTTGAAGTCCGCGCTCTTGTGGCAGGCCAAGCAGCCCACTTCCTGGTGCTTGCCCAGCAACGGAAAATTCGTTTTCGAGTGATCGAACGTCGATTGGAAGCCCGACCTCTTCCACGTGGACGTCGTGTGACACGCTGCGCAATCCTGCTTGAATTCGCCCTTGTGCGGGTCGGCGTGGCAGGTAGCGCAGGTCGAAACGGAAGCCCAAAATACCGCGGCTGCCCGTCTGCCCCGGCTGTGTGGCACTTCTCGCAGGCAACGTCGTGGTGCAGCCCCGTTAGCGGATATTGCGTTTTTGAGTGGTCAAAATTCTTCTCATCGATCCGAGTGTTCTTCCAGTCCGATGTACTGTGGCACTGCGCGCAGTTGGGGCCGAAGCCGACCCTGGTGCTTATCCTCGTGACATGTGGCGCACTGCGTCGACAAGCCGAGATAGGTCTGGCTCAGGTCCTTTTGCGACTGTGCCAGGAAGCCCCGCGAAGCCGCCGGAATATTTTTCGCCTGGTGGCACTGGCGGCAATTCACGCTCACATGCTTCCCATCCAGCATGTAGCCGGTCTTGGTATGATCGAATCCTTTTGGGGTCGGATCCCAGTGCAGGAGGGCGAAGTTCTCCCCGTTGTGATCCGAGTGGCACTTGACGCAAGCCTCGCCAGGGTTGCCCGCAGTCGGATAGGTGCTGTGGAGGCCGCGATGCTGGTTCAGTTCCGCGGCAATCTCGCGATGGCATTCGACGCAGCGAAAAGAACGCTCCCGCAATGACTGCGTATGGCACTTGGTGCAGTTGGTGGGCCCGTCAATATTTTGGTGAGGACGTGCCAGGGCCCCCGGCGAAATCTGTGCCTGCGCAGTGTGCGCAATCCCGATGGCGAGCAGAAGCATCCCCGCCAGGCACGCGTGCTTGAGGAGTCTGCTGGACATACGCTTGAAACACGAGGTAGCGCCCGCATATTGAGATGCGAACCTTGCTACGATCCTGCACACATCGGGGGAAGTCGTCGATCTACTTTCGTGCATTGCCATCCGTTGCGCACCATACCACCCTATAAATATCTTTCTGGCGAGTATAGACGGTGACTCCTCGTCGGGCAAAATGACAGTTCGTTCATCTTGAAATGGTTCGAGCGCTCTCCCGGTGCCCGGCCCGGACCGTGGAACACCAACTGCGTTATCCTGTTTTGTACGCGTTGATCGTGCCCGTTTCGTGCGGAGTTTCCCATGCCTGACTACGTTCTCAACGTCAACGGCACGCGTCTCCATGTGACCGCTCCCGCTGAGGAGACGCTCCTCTCAGTCCTGCGCAATCGCCTCGAACTCACCGGAACCAAGTACGGCTGCGGCGAAGGCCAGTGCGGAGCCTGCACCGTGCTGCTCGATGGCCGCGCGACGCGCTCCTGCCTGATGCCTGTCAGCGCTGCCGCGAGCGCAAAGATCACCACCATCGAAGGACTTGAACAGCACGGCGTTCTCACGCCCATCCAGCAGGCGTTCCTCGACGAAGGCGCGTTCCAGTGCGGCTACTGCACCTCGGGCATGATCATGAGCGCCACATCGCTGCTGCGCGACGCGCGTAACCCCACAGAAGAGCAGATCGTCGAAGCCATGAACGGCAACATTTGCCGCTGCGGCACTTATCCGCGCATTGTTGCCGCGGTCCAGCGCGCCGCGCGACTGTCCGCGCAGGGAGGTAGAGGATGAGCTCCTTCGACCAGGCTCTCCTTGAACCCGGCGCCATCCGTGCGGAACGTCGATCTCTGCAACTCGACCGCCGCGACTTTCTTAAAGTGCTCGGCGGCGGTCTTCTCATCTGTCTTGCGCCGCACTCTGCTTTGTCGCAGGAGTCGGGCCGCGGCGGGGGAGGACACGAGCTCCCCAAGGACCTCAGCGCGTGGCTGCACATCGACGCTGACGGCAAGGTGAAGGTGTTCACCGGCAAGGTTGAAGTCGGGCAGAACATCCGCACCTCGCTCGCGCAGCAGGTTGCAGAAGAACTGCGCGTACCCTTCGACTCCATCACCATGGTCATGGGCGACACCGACCTCGTTCCGTGGGACATGGGCACTTTCGGCAGCCGCACCACGCCCACGATGGGCCCGCAACTCCGCACCATGGCCGCCGCAGCGCGCCAAACACTCATCGAGATGGCCGCCGAGCGCTGGCACGTCGATCGCGCCGCACTCACCTGCGACAACTGCAAAGTCACTGACCCGACCACTTCGCGATCGCTCTCCTATGGAGAACTTACGCGAGGCGAAAAGCTCGTCAAGACCGTCTCCAGCGACCAGCCACTTACGCCCGCAGCGGAATGGAAAGTCGCCGGCACCGCCGGTCCCCAAGGCCGAGGGCCGCGACTTTGTCACCGGCAAGCACAAATATCCTTCCGACATCGTGCGCCCGGGCATGATGTTCGGCGCCGCTCTTCGTCCCGAAGGCTTCAACGCTACTCTCGCAATGATCGACACCACTGGGGTCGGAGAAATTTCCCGGGGCGAGAGTCATACACGACGGCGACTTCATCGGCGTGGTAGCGCCGGACGCCTTCACAGCGCAGCGTGCTCTTGCGGCCATCGAAGCCCGGTGGACTGTCCCACCGCAGCCCTCCAATGAGGGCCTCTTCGAATATCTGAAAAACAATCCCGAACCCGGTGGCGACAGTGCACCGCAGCACGTCTCGGGCTCCGTCGCTGACGCCATTGCCTCCGGTGACATCAAACTCGAGGATCGCTACACGGTCGAATACATCGCCCATGCGCCGCTCGAGCCCCGTGCCGCCGTGGCCGAATGGACCGACGGCAAGCTCACAGTATGGACCGGCACGCAGCGCCCCTTTGGCGTGCGCGACGAACTCATGCAGGCCTTCCATCTTTCGGCGGCACAGGTGCGCGTCATCCAGCCCGATATGGGTAGCGGCTATGGGGGAAAGCACAGTGGCGAAGCGGCCATTGAAGCGGCGCGCCTGGCAAAAGTGGCCGGCAAGCCCGTCAAAGTTGTGTGGACGCGCCAGGACGAATTCACCTGGGCCTATCTGCGCCCCGCCGGCCTCATCGAGATCCGCGCCGGCGTCAATCGCGACGGCACGCTCGTGGCCTGGGAACATCACAACTACAACTCCGGTTCCGCGGCCATCGGCACGCCCTACAACGTCCCCAACCAGCTCATCCAGTTTCATCCGTCGAAATCGCCGTTGCGGCAGGGTTCGTATCGCGGCCTGGCCTCAACCGCCAACCACTTCGCGCGCGAGTCGCACATGGACGCGCTGGCTCACGCTGCGAAGATCGACCCGCTCGAGTTTCGGCTGAAGAATCTCACCGACCCACGGCTTCGCGCGGTTTTTCAGGCAGCCGGGGAAAAGTTCAATTGGGGCCAGGAGAAATCAACGCCGTCACTCGGCTACGGCATTGCCGGCGGAGTCGACAAGGGCGGGTACGTCGCCACTTGTGCCGAGGTTGAAATCGATCCCGCAACGAAAAAGGTCCGCATCCGCCGCGTGGTGCAGGCATGGGAGTGCGGCGCCGTCATCAATCCCGACGGGCTCAAGAACCAGCTCAGCGGCGCCATTGTCCAGGGTATCGGCGGCGCGCTCTTTGAGAAAATCCTCTTCGCCGACGGCCGCATCCTCAACCCGCACTTCGCCCAATACCGCGTGCCCCGATTCAGCGACACTCCCAGGATCGAAATGGTGCTTCTCGACCGCAAGGACCTGCCCTCCGCCGGCGCCGGCGAAACTGGTCTCGTGGGTCTCGCCCCCGCCGTCGGCAATGCGATCTTTGTCGCCACCGGCAAGGGTCCCCGCAGCATGCCCATGGCGCTCGAGAACAGCTAGACTTTGCCGCCGTTTCCGCGAGGGAAAAGTTGGGGCTGCCGTGATAACGGTGGAACCGACTTTACTTCCGCCGCGCCATCACCTGCAGGTATTCATTCTGAATCAGGGTCCGGTTGGCCGGGTCGGGAGCGGTGTTTGCGTCGTTCCAGAGGGCTTCCAGGTCGGCCGCCAGTCTTGCCTGCCCGGCTTCATCCAATCCGTCGAACGCGGCCTGGGTGGGGCCGAAATACCTTCGAAAAAACGCCACCGCTCCGGCCGGGCTTGCCGGTATATCAAACTCCAGGGGAATCTGTTCCAACTCCACGTACTCAAATGAGCCGGCCAGCCGTTCGCGCACCAATTTGGCGTGACCCCAGTGCACCGGAGGCGCAAGGCCCATGGGCGAGCCGGCATGGCGCGCGGTCACCTGGAACATTTGGCCCGCGAATCCGCCCGGCGTCCAATTCGCCATGGCCAATAAACCTCCCGGCTTGAGCACCCGCGCAAACTCCGCCGTCACCAATTCATGCCGCGGAGCGAACATGGCCCCGAACATGGTCACGACCGCATCGAAGCTCGCATTGGGATACCGCAGTTGTTCTGCGTCGCCTTCTTCAAACGTGATATCGAGCCCCTCGGACGCGGCCCGCGCGCGAGCCTGTTCCAGAAGATTGGTCGCAATGTCCACGCCCGTGACCTGCGCGCCTCCGCGAGCTAGCGGAATCGATGTATTCCCGGTCCCGCAGGCGACGTCGAGCACACGCGCTCCTGAGGCAATGTTCAGTCGCTCTATGAACGCCTCAGCAGCGCGGGCCGTATTCCTGGCGATCATCCCGAAATCGCCCGCCATCCATACTTCCCGCATCGTTCGCTTGATCTGCAGCATGTAGAGAGGTGTGTCCGCCAATCAGATTCTCCGTTTCGGTCTCGCGTACCTAGCCTCTGCCAGTGCCGACCCTCAAGTCAATCACCCTATCCGGAATCTAACCGCGCTTCTTCAAGGCAAGCTCGACGGCGCGCAGCATCTCAGCTTCGGGAGCCGGTTTCCCCGTCCAGATCTCGAACTGCCGCGCGCCCTGTTGTACAAACATCTCCAGGCCGCCAATGACCGGAATCCCTCGGGATGCTGCCAGCTTCAGCAGCGGCGTTTCGAGCGGGTTATACACCAGGTCGAACACCAGTCCGGCGTTCAACTCATCTTCTCGAATGGGCATCGCCGCTTTATTGCCCGCCATCCCGCATGGTGTGGAATTGATCAGCACATCAAATCGGCTCTTCGCCAGTTGCTCATGCTTCAGCGCCTTGGCCTTCGCTGCCTTGGCCAGCGCGACCGCGTGCTCATGGGTGCGGTTGACGATCAGGACTTCGGCACCCTGCTCCACCAGGCCAAACACCGCCGCCCGCGCCGCGCCGCCCGCGCCCAGCACCGCCACCCGCGCGCCCTTCAGCCGCAGCCGCTTCTCAAGAGGCCGCACCACGCCCGCCACGTCCGTATTGAAGCCATAAAGCTTCCCATCAGCCCCCGTTCGGATCGTGTTGCAGGCTCCGATCTTGGCGGTCAGGGGATCCATGTTGGCCAGATGCGGCAGCACCTCTTGTTTTAGGGGCATGGTCACCGCAACGCCGCTCACCGGCAACTCCAGCACCAGGGTCAGAAGATCGGCCAGGGTGCGTACCTTGAGCGGCAGCAGCACCGCATTCACATGCTCACGCCGGAAAGCGGTGTTCTGCATCAGCGGAGAGAGCGAGTGGGCAATCGGATTCCCCGCCACGCCGAAGATGCGCGTCGCCGCGTCCAGTTGTTCCAGCCGGTACAGGTCGCGCAGAGTCCGCGCCGTTACCTGGCCCGGCGCTGTCTCCGCGTCGTCGTCGAGCGAGGCAAATGTGAACGCCGCGCCCGCCCGCAGCCCCAGGACGCGGCTCACCAGTCCCTCTTCACCCATGGCGATGCCCACCACGTGGGCCGACCGCGAGCGGTCTTCGATCAGCCGCAGCACCGCCAGGTTGTCGGCCAGCGCGCGCGCCGTTGAAACCACCTTCACGAAATCCGGCTGGAACGCCGCGATCCGGTCCGCCGCCTGTTCCAGTCCCCGGGTGCGCGCAAAATCGTGAAAGCTCACCAGCAGGGCCGCGCCCGCGCTGCGCAAGCCCTCACGGAACTTTTCCAGCTGGGCCGGTCGGGCCTCTTCCGCCGATTCCACTTCCAGGTCGACAATCCGGCACCCCGCCTGGGCCGCTTTCACCAGCACGTCCAACTCCGCAGTCAAGGAGCCGGCGAAGTGCCCTCCATGGTCCTTGCGCCGGCAGGTCGCGATGGCGGCTACGTCTTTATGCTCTCCAAGAAACTCCGTGAGCGCGCCCAGCATAGATCCCGGCCGCTGCAGCGAATCGAGCCGGACCTCCAGAAACTTCGTGTCCGTGAGTGCCGCGCCGGCCCGCTCCATCATCTCCACCGCCGAGCCGGCCTGGATGGCGACACAGAGCTTTCCCAACTGCAGCCTCGGGCGTACCGGGCCCGCCGCCGGCGCGACTTGTGTTCCGTGGGCCATAAGAGTCAATTGCGCATCTTAGATGGGTCCGGCTCCCGATGCAAGGGCGGCCATCGTCTCTTGACATTAACTGTACTATGCGTAATAGTACACACGTGATTCCGTTCAAGGTCCAGTTTCGAGCCGGCGCCTCCCTCTTCGACCAGATCGTCTACGCGTCGAAGAAGGCGATGGTCTCCGGCCAACTGCGCCCCGGCGACAGCTTTCCCTCCGTCCGCTCGCTCAGCAAGGAACTCAAAATCAATCCCAACACCGCCGCCAAAGTGGTGGCCCACCTGGTCAACGAGGGGTTGCTCGAAATGCGTCCCGGCATGGGCACGGTCGTTTCCCGGCTTCCCGATTCGACCCGCGGCGAGCGTACACAGCTGCTCGGCCACGAGATTGAAACCATCGTGGTCGAGGCCAAGCGCATGGGAATAGGGCTTGAGGACATGCTCGACGCCGTATCGACCCACTGGCAGCGGCTGTCGGGCGAGGCCGCTGACGGCAGCAGCAAAGATGGAGGAAAAGGAGGACGATGAACGCCGCCATCCACACCGAAAAGCTGGTACGCCGATTTGGCCGGACCACGGCGGTCGACAGCATCGATCTTGATGTCCCGCAGGGAGCAGTGTACGCGCTGGTGGGAGCGAACGGCGCCGGCAAAACCACCCTGATCAAGCTCCTGATGAATATTCATCGCCCCACCTCGGGGCGCGCGCAGGTGCTGGGGATCGACACCCTCCACCTCGCCGGCAAGGCCTTCGCCCAGGTCGGATACGTGTCAGAAAACCAGGAAATGCCCGAATGGATGACCGTCGGGGCATTGCTCGACTACTACCGCCCCTTTTACCCGCAGTGGGACTGCGGCCTGGAACAGGAACTGGTGCGCCAGTTCGCTCTTCCGCTCGACCGCAAGCTCAAGCACCTGTCGCGCGGGCAGCGCATGAAGGCTGCATTCGCGAGTTCTCTGGCCTACCGGCCGCCGCTGATTGTCCTCGACGAGCCCTTTTCCGGTCTCGATCCGCTGGTCCGCGACGAACTCATTGAAGGGCTGCTCGAACGAGCGCCGGAGACCACAATCTTCCTCTCATCGCACGACCTGGCCGAAATCGAAAGTTTCTCCAGCCACGTGGGGTTCCTGGAGCAGGGAAAGCTCCTCTTCTCGGAAGAACTGAGCGAGCTCACCGATCGGTTTCGCGATGTGACCGTCACGCTCGAAGGCCCTTCGCCGCTGCCCGGCCGCATTCCCGTTTCGTGGCTGCAGGCGCAGGCCTCCGACAGCGTCATTCGCTTTGTGCACAGCGGCTATCGGCAGCATGATACCGAGCGCGAACTCGCGCAGGCCTTTCCGGCGGCCCGGGACGTTCCTTCGACCCCATGCCGTTGAGGGCTATCTTTCTGGCCATTGCCAAGTCCTCGCGCAATGCGCCGCCGACCGCGGCTCCCGCCCCAGAACCAAGGAGGATCGAAGCATGAAGCAGATCCTGCACGTCTTCGCGAAGGACACGCGTCATCTGTGGCTTGAAATCCTGATCTCAGTCGGGCTGACAGCGGCCTTGGTAGCCACATCTCCTCATTTCTGGTCGCAAGGTGCGACGAGCTACAGTCCTGCGGGGATGTGGGGTCACTATTCGGTTAGTGATACTTGGCTGCCGGGCATGCTTGTCGTCCTGGTCCCATTCAGTTGGTGGATTCTCGTTTCGCCGCTCATTCATGAAGAGCGGCTCGTCGGTGATCGCCAGTTCTGGATCACCCGCCCCTACGAATGGAAACGACTGCTCGCGGGGAAGATGCTCTTCATCGTCGCATTTCTGTATTCGCCCCTCTTCGTTGCCCAATGTTTGGTGGTGGCGAGAGCGGGCTTCAATCCGCTCACCTATCTTCCCGGGCTTCTCTACGATCTGTTCCTGATCACCAGCCTCGTCATTCTGCCCCTGGTAGCGCTCGCAACTGTCACCCGCAATTTCGCGCGCATGACGCTGGCGATACTCGGCGTGAGCGTTTCGATTCTCGCTATCGTCGAATTGACTTCCATTTTTCCCGGCACCAAAATTGCCACTCCCTTTCTCGACGGCCTGTCCATCTTTCTAGTCATCTGCGGATGTATCACGGTCATCGTGCTGCAATATGCCGCGCGGAGCCCAGCGTCGTCCTGGGTCGTCCTGGCGGTAACCCTTGGGATTGTGGCTTCATTGGCATGCGCGGCTCCGGACCAGGCGCTCATGGGCCGCAGATATCCCGCGGGGCGGGCTCCCGGAGTGGTGCTGGCCACCGACAACGAAGCCGGCGGCGGGGCCATCGTCTCAGTCGCGCGCGGTCCCCATGATGTCGTCATCAACGTCCCGATGCGCGTCTCAGGAATCGCACCCGGATCGATGATGATTTCAGAAGCTCTCAGGGTTACGCTCGAGGCGCCCGACGGCTCGCACTGGACGTCGTTCTGGCAGCCCACCTACGACAGGTTTTTAGCGGAGAAGCTCCTGCCCGGGGAGAGAATCGCGCGTGCCGCCTTCACCATGCCGCGGTCCCTGTATGAAAAGCTCAAGCCCATGCCACTGCACGCGCACATCACCCTGGCATTCGTGCGTGCCCGCCAGGGGGAGACGACCACCGTCACGTTGCCGCTCGATGACTTTCAGGTCCCCGGGTTCGGCATCTGCACCCCGCAGACGGGCTTCTTCTACAAGCCGTATGAAATCGGTGGAATCGTCTGCCGCGCAGCCCTGCGCCAGCCCTCGCTCACGTTCGTCCGGGTTAACTGGTCCTATGACGATTGCCATGCCCCCAGCCAACAGCGCCGCAACATCGACGGAGAGGCCTGGGTAGGATCACTCAATCGGCCACCAGCGGAGTTCGCCATCGCGCCCATCTGGAGCGATCAGATTGGCTTTACCAACCAGGATGACGGATATCGCTCCAATGAGCCCCGCCACATCTGCCCTGGAACTCCGGCAACGTTCATCAGCTATCAGGCTGCCGGAAGGACGCAGGCGGCATTCGACATTCCGCGTCTCGTGCTCCCTGAACTGACTCGGGGCCAGGTTACGGTTATCGACAAACAGTGAGGCGACGATCGGTGGTGAACCTGTCGCTCGCCCACGATTCCGGCCCACGGAAGACGATAAGAATGTGTTCGGAGTTTTGCGATCTCCCACCCTTTCGCCAGGAAAAAGGCGAAAGGATGGGGCACGGAGTGTAGTTTCTGGTTAGCGTGCGCCTTATTTGTGGCGGATGAATTTCCCGCTCTGCAATTCGCTCATGGCCTGGCGCAACTCGGCCTGGGTGTTCATCACGATCGGTCCGTACCACGCCACCGGCTCCTCCAGCGGCTTGCCGGAGACGAGCAGGAAGCGTATGCCCTCCGGACCGGCCTGCACCACGATTTCATCGCCGCGATCGAACAGGATCAATGAATGGTTCCTGGCATCGTAGCGAGGATCGGCATTGGGATCCACTGCCGACTCGGTGAGGACCGCCTGCGGATCGGACGCATCGCGAAAGGTTCCCGAACCGGCGAAGACGTAGGCGAAGGCATTGCGCGTCGTTTCTACCTGGATGCGTTTCCGTTGGTTGGGCGGCACCGAGATATCGACATAGCGCGCGTCCACGGAAATGGATTCGGTGGCTACCCCTTCGACCAGCCCCCGCCTACCCCAGAATTCGCCACAGATGATGCGGGCCCGGGTGCCGTCGTCCTCCGTCACCTCGGGAATGGCGCTCGAAGGGATGTCCTGGTAGCGCGGATCGGTCATCTTCAGCGCCGCGGGCAGGTTCGCCCACAGCTGGAAGCCGTGCATGCGGCCTTGCGCGTCGCCCTTGGGCATCTCCTGGTGCAGAATGCCGCTGCCCGCCGTCATCCACTGCACATCCCCGGCCGTCATGCGGCCCTTGTTGCCCAGGCTGTCGCCATGCGCCACCTCGCCCGCCAGGACGTAGGTGATCGTCTCGATGCCGCGGTGCGGGTGCCACGGGAACCCCGCCAGGTAATCGGCCGGGTTTTCGTTGCGGAAGTCGTCGAGCAGCAGAAACGGATCGAATTCCTTGGTCTTGCCGAAACCGAAGGCCCGCTGCAGCTTGACGCCGGCGCCTTCGATGGTGGGGGTGGTTGGGATGATGTCCTTTACAGCGCGGAGAGACATTTGACCTCCTGTTTTTGCCTTACAACTATTGGATTCACGAGAGAGATATTCGTTGCAACAACTATCTCCCCGCTTTCCGCCCCTGTCCGGAGTTCGTCAGCCGCTCGACTGCCGCCGGAACGGTTGGCTACTGGGCCTTCCTTACGGGAAAGAGGGTCATCTACTTTGGCCGCAAGGGCGAGCAGCACATCGAGGAGTTTCCGCGCGCGAACCCGTAGGGACAGGCAACGTTCGACGCCGCGTGGCGTCGGCGAAGGCGACTGCTTAGGGCAATTACTTCGTGTCCGGGACCACCATCAGGAGGATTGACCCCGGCGCAAGCTCGATATTGCGCTCAGTGCTGGTCAGCTTCGCACTGCATCGCGGGCCGCCCTGCGGTTCCAGTTTCACGTTCTTATAGCCCAGCACAACTCCGGGGCGTATGCCATGCGCCGAGCCTCCGGGATTCTGCGTGGGATTGGTATTTGCCGCGGCGTCGGAGACCTGGCGGCCGCCGCCCTGGACTTCGGTGGGCATCGCCTCGCGCGAGTTCTTCAGCTGGTCCGCGGGCGCCATCACCCCGACGACCAGCAGCTTCAGGGGCTGCTTGGTGTGGCCGGTGCAATCGGCGCTGTCGAATTCGAGCGACAGCTCCGCCGCGTTGGGGTTCTTTGACGAAGCCGCGCCCGTCACAGTTCCATAAATCGCCGCATCCGCCTCCAGCGTGCATCCCGGATACACCATTCCATAAGCCGAATTCACCCAGATCTTCTTGCCGGGTTTCAGATGCGCTGCGTCGATCAGGTTTGTCACCTTGGCGCGAATCGTGGTGGAGACCGGGATATCCGCATCGTCGATCGGTGGGCAAGGCTCAGCCTGGGCCGCTTCTTTGCCGGCGGCCTGCTGCGCCGCCCCGTTCGCCCCGGCCGGCGCCGCACCTTGCCCGAACCCGGATACCGCCGCACCCATGCCGATCACCATGACCTGAAGAATCATCCTGTACCAACGCCGGTTAACGTGCATCATCCTCTCCCCCTGAAACCGAAACCAGAGTATACAAGGATCGTCCAGAGCCGCGCCGTAACAGCCGCGAAATCACCGCGGACTGCAGGGCCCCACCGAGCCGCTTCGCGAGGCAACAGCAGAGTTTCGACACGGCATACACATCTGCCGCGTCGAGGAATTGAGTTTTCAGGAATTCGGAAATATAAGCACAATATCCACAGTTTTGTCAAGTTTTGCACTTGCGTCCACAGGCGGCGTAATCCTACATTCACATCAGTTGGTAGCAAGTAGCGAATCGGAAAGAACATTTCCTGCCCAGCAGGAAGATGAAAGGTTCGACGGAAGTCGGAGATTGGGCCTCGCGGCGCGAGTCGCGGGATGCGAGATTCGAGGGAAGTCGGAAAACTCATCCTCGGCGTGGCAGGGCGATGCGAAGTTCGGTAACAGTTTTAGTTTCGTCGCCGGTTGAGCAGCACGACAGCCTTCAACCCAAGTCGGAAATCCATCCTCGGCCAGGCCGAAGATAGAAGTCCGAGAGAAGTTGGAAGCGAGGCGCGGCTCAGCAGGAGAGGCAACAATCAGCGGAATTCAGCAGACGAGCCAACGGCTTCGGTCGAAGGCGTGAAACCTGAAGGAAACTGGGAGTTACATCGCCGGCTTGGCTGGAGTGAAAGCACTCGATGGAAGTCGGAGACTCTGTTCACGGTCTAGACCGGGAACGGGACCTTCGGGGAAATTGGGAGCCGGACCGAAAGCCTGGCAGCAGGTGCAACGATCGATGGAGAGCGGAGATAGCGTCAACGGCCTCGGTCGAAGATGCGGTCATCGCAAGAAGTCGGAAGGCGTGCCTGCGGTTTAGCAGCAGATGTAATGGACAATCGAAGTCGGACTTTTCATAGCGGCCTGGCCGAGGTGAAGAATCCGAGGGAGATTCGAAGTTAGATCGAAGGCTTAGCTGGTAGACGGAATCGAAGATTGAGATTGAAGATTCATCGTTGGGTTATGCCGGATGATGTTCGATCCGATGAGCTATGAGGTACCCGGAAAGCGCCAGAGGCCGCAAGGCTTCTGGCGTTTTCGATTTATGGCCACTTTTATTTTGGCCCGCCATCCTGGGTCGCCTTTTTCGTCGGCTAAGGGCGCAGCGCACTGACCGGCAACGCAGGGCGCTGGTACGATTGTTTCTTCCCCGGGAAGGCTTTTATGCGCGCCGATCGTTCCGTCCGTGCTGTCCACCGGGCCGGGATGCGTGTGGACGTTCGGGTCCGCGATCATGTTCTGGCCATGGACTACCCCGCCGAGCTGGGGAAAGCCCCCACGCCTCTCGAAGTGCTGATGGCCAGTCTGGCGGCTTGTGCGGCCAATACTCTTAACCTGGTTTTGTGCAGAAAAATGGGAGCCAGCGTCGATGGTCTCGAGGTATCAGTCGGCGCCGAGCGGCGCGTAGACCACCCTACGGTCCTTACCCGGATTGAGCTCGGTTATCACTTGCGCGGTGAGGGGCTGGATGCGGGATTGGTTGAGAAGGCGGTTCGCCTGGCTGAAGATCAGCTCTGCCCGGTACTGGCAATGCTCCGGCCTGGGACGGCCATTACATCCACCTGGGACGTCGACGCGCCTTTGGATCAATCGCCGCGGGTTAGCGATCAGGCTTAATGCATCGCCGAAGCGCCCGGCCCCTGACCCGGCCGATTGCTGCTCAGCATGAACGCCAGCAGGATCAGGCATACCGACATCCATGACAGCTCGATATAGACATCCTGGTATCCCTGCATCTGGGCCTGCTGATTGAGCTGGTTGTAGAGCGAGGCCAGGGCCCTCCCGGCGCCATTCGGATCGCCAAAGGTGTTGCCCAGAAAACCCTTCAGGGCGTGCAAATGCTGCTCGTATCCGGGCAATCCTGCCTGCATGTCCGATTGCAGGTGTTGTTGATGCCACATGGCGCGGCTCGTCACCTGCGCATTGGTGATGGCGATCAGAATGCTTCCTCCGATATTGCGCGCAAAGTTGATCAGGCCTGCCACCTGGTTGCTTTCCTCCTTGGGCATGCCCACGTAGGCCGCGTTGGTGATGGAGATGAAACAGAAGGGCAGGGGCAGCATCTGGATCACGCGCAGCCACGAAGATTGCGCAAAGGTCATGTCCAGGCTCGTAACCGCGGCCGCATAGCGGAACGTGAAGGTGAACATAATGAACCCGCCGACGGCCAGCGTTCGAGCCGAGATCTTGCTGGTGGCAAAGCCGGCCAGGGGCATGACGATGATCAGCGCGATGCCGCCGGCTGTCAGGGCCAGACCCGCGGTCGTGGCGTTGTAGCCGAGCAGCTGCTGCATAAATTGCGGCTGCAGGACGGTGTTGGCGTTCAGAACTCCGCCCACCAGCGCCATGAGGAAGCAACAGATAGCGAAGTTCTTGAAGCGGAACAAGCGGAGATTGATGATCGGATTCTTGGCCCGCAACTCCCAGATCACCAGGCCCGCCATTCCGCCGACGAACAGGAAAGCAAACAGCTGGATGAAGCCGGAGGAGAACCAGTCGTTTTCCTCGCCCTTATCGAGCATGATCTGCAAGCCGCCCATGGCGATGGTGAGGAAACTCAGGCCGAGATAATCCATCTTGGCCAGGCGGGAACGGTCGGGCTTGATCCATGGCGGATCATCGACGAGCCGGGTCACCAGAACAAACGCCAGCAGCCCAACCGGAATGTTGATGAAAAAGATCCAGCGCCAGGAGAAGTTGTCGGTAATCCAGCCGCCCAGGGTGGGCCCGATGGAGGGCGCCAGCACCGCGACCAGCCCGTAGAGAGCAAAAGCCTGGCCGCGCTTGTGGGGCTCGAACGAGTCGGCCATGATGGCCTGGGCCATGGGTTGAAGGCCGCCGCCCCCGGCTCCCTGCAGGATGCGGAACAGCAGCAGCATGGGCAGTGAAAGCGCCGCACCGCAAAGAAAACTGGCAACCGTAAAGATCACGATACAAAAGAGGAAAAAATTCTTGCGTCCCATCACGCTGGACGCCCAGGCGCCCAGCGGAAGGACGATGGCGTTCGCAACCAGGTAGCTGGTCAGTACCCAGGTTCCCTGGTCGGTGCTGGCCCCCAGGCTGCCGGCGATGTGCGGCAGGGCCACGTTGGCGATGGAAGTGTCGAGCACTTCCATGAACGCCGCAAGCGCCACGGTGGCTGCGATAAGCCACGGATTGGTGCGCGGCTTCCACATCGCCTGCACGGCCGGAACTGCCGGAGCCGGGGCGCGCGCAACTGTACCGGCGCTTCCCGCACCCGCCGGTAAAGGTGTACTGATCTCTGACAATCGACCTCTCCTGGGAAACCGCCGCCGGTACGACTCGCCTTGGGGAAATTCTGCGCGCCACAAGTTAGCAGACGCGTGAGGCGGTTGCCGAGCCATGCCGCATGAAGGCTCACAAACATCTTTACCACACCTTAGATTCGCTTTACGGCTGGCGAGGTTCATGGATTGTGGAATGAGCCGCTTCCGGCCGATTTTATTCTCACCTCAAGTTGCGGAGTACGCCAACCCACGAGTGCAATGGCAAGGGCAACGGCCTGCATGGCCACGATAAAGGCCACGCATGCGGGCCATTTGCCCAAGGCCCAGAACAGCCCCGGTACCACACCCGCAGCGGTGCCGCCGAGGTAATAGCAGCTGAGGTAGAGGCCGGCAGCGGTAACCCGGGCATCCGGCGGCGACGCCACCCGAAGGTGGCTCTGCGAAGCTGTCTGGGCGATGAACACGCCGCTGGAAAGCAGGGTCAGGCCCGCAATCACAATTACGAGTGACGGCGCCAGCGTGAGCAGGACCCCGGCCATGGCGCATGCGATCGCGCCGCCTACCCCGGCGCGGAGCCCGATGCGCGTAATCAGGAACCCGGCTGCGGGCGTCACAACCAGTCCGATCAGGTAAACGAAAAACAGGGAACTCAGAGCCGTTGTGGAGAGAGAAAAAGGCGGAGCGCTCAGGTGAAACGTGATCCAGGTGAAGACGCCCACCAGGGAGAACAGCACGTTGAATCCCACCGCAAACGTTGCAACCAGGCGGCGGTTTCGAAGCAGCTCTTGAACCTGGTAGGGAAAAGCCGGCAGCGCGCCGCGGGCCGAAGGAGCAGGCGCGCGCCGGCTGCCCCGAGGCAGCCACGCGGCCACTGCCCCGGCGCCGGCCAGTGAAACCAAGCCCAGGGTAAGGAAGCTCACCCGCCAGTTGAATGCCTCGGCCAGAATGCCGCTGGTGATGCGGCCCAGAAAGCCGCCCAGCGCCGTCCCGCTCACGTAGAAGCTCATGATCAGCGCGACGCGATCGGGGGGCCACTCCTCGCCGATGTACGTCACCACGACGGCAAAGATGCCGGGTAGAGTGATGCCCTCCAGGAATCTCCAGAAGATCAGCTCGCCCAGCGAGTGCGAGGTTGCCGCCAGCAAGGTAGGAAGGGAAACCCCGACGAGCGAGGCGACGATCACCCGCTTGCGGGGCAGGCGCTCTGTCAGCGCGCCAAAGATCGGAGCGGAGATGGCGACCCCGAGCGTGGCCGCTGATACCGTCAGGCTGACCCCGGTTTTCGAGGCGTGAAACACGTGCGCAAGCAGAGGAAGCAACGGCTGGGTGCAATAGAGTTCGAGGAAAGCGCACACGCCGCAAAGAACCACCGCCGCGGCGGCCCACCGGCTCGGGGCCGGTCGATCATGCGAGAGACTGTCCAAGCGTAAGGATATCGGACTGGCGCCGAGACGGACGCCGTCGCATCTGAGCGGAAGCTAATTACCTTTAAGTTCCCATTCCGCTTTACGGGGATTGCGGGTGGACCTTTTTTCGTGCATGGTGGGAATATCCGGATTTTTCAGTAGAAAGTTCGATCGCATGTCAGCTTTACAATCCCGCCTTGGCTTTGTAGTCATGGGGCTCGCGATGGCCGCTTCAGCCTTTGGCCAGGCTCCCGCCAATTCTTTCGCCGCCGGGGATGTATCGATCCCACCGGCTTCGGTGCCTTCAGTCTCGTCCGATGCCCCGGCGATCCAGGTGCCCGTGACCATGAGCCCTGCCGTTCAGCCGTTGGGAAGCTTTCAGCCGTCCGATATCAAGTTCGACATCGAAGACCTGATCGAGGTCCTGCGGGACCGCCGCCACGAAGGCTGGGTGCTGGCGGCCTATCCCGACCCCAAAACGGGCCGGCCTCTGATTGGCGCCGGATTCAGTCTCGATCTGCCCGCCCGGGAACATCCGCAGCACGATCTTCTGAACCCGCATCCATTTCTTGAGCCCTCGTCTGCCGAACTGTGGTCGGCTGCCGGGTTGGATTCGCAACGGCTGCAACAGATCCTCGCCGATTATCAGGCTCGCCTCGACGCCTGGAGCACGAGGAAATATCGCAGCCAGATCAAGATCCTGCCTCCGCAAATTAGCGACCAAGACGCGACGCTCCTGTTGCGGGTTGCCGCCATCCAGGCCATTAATAATGCCAAAGCCTATTGCCGGAATTTTGATCAGTTGAGCGGCTCGCAGCAGATGGCCCTCAGCCAGCTGGTCTACCAGATGGGCGTGAATCTCGAAGAGTTCAGCCAGTTCCTGGGACTGATCAACGGCGACTCGCTTCCAGCTCCCGCTGTGCACAACGTTTCAGCAGCGGATGCGGCCTACTGGAAGTCGGTGCAGCAGTCGCTCGAACAGAGTCAATGGGCGCGACTTTATCGCACCCGCGCGATCTCGGTGATCGCCATGCTGGATCCCCGCTACAACGAAAATCCCACCATGGCGGAACGGCGGGTGGGAGCGACGCTCCGGCCGGCGGTCGTCCATCGGCGCGCAGGTCGGGCTTCAACGCAGCTTGCGTCGAGCGGCAAGAGCTCCGGCACACATCGGACCTCCCGGACGCGTCACACCCGCAAACGGAAGACTTAGGCTAGTTTCTGCTCCGCGTTTTGGACAGCAGCCGCAGGACCTCAAGGTAAAGCCAGATCAGCGTCACCATGATCCCGAAGGCGCCGTACCATTCCATGTACTTGGGAGCGCCATAGTTGACGCCGCGCTCGATAAAGTCGAAATCAAGGACCAGGTTGAGCGCTGCGATGGCGCAGATGAACAGGCTGATGCCGATCCCCACCATGCCGGAGCCGTTCACCGAGTTGAAGTGGATGCCAAAGAATCCGAGCACCATTTGGAGCAGGTAGAAAACCATGATGCCGCCGGTCGCGGCGAATACACCCAGCCGAAACTTCTCTGTGACCTTGATGATGCGCGAACTATAGAGCAGCAGAAGGACGAACAACGTTCCGAACGTAATGCCGACAGCCTGGATCGCAATGCCCGGATAGCGCAGTTCAGTCATCGCGGAGATCCCGCCCAGCACCAGCCCCTCCAGCAGGGCATAGATCGGCGACGTGACCGGTGCCCACTCCTTCTTGAACACCGTCACCATGGCGACGATAAATCCGCCCACCGCGCCCACCAGCAGCAGAGGCGCGACGTCTGACATATCGCGAGACGCGAGGAAGCGGTACCAGGTCCAGGCCGCGGTGGCAAAAGCGCAGATCAGCAGGATCCCGGTCTTGTTCACGGTTCCGCTGAGGGTCATGCGGGTGGTGACGTCGATCGAACCGCCGTACTGGCTCTCCGACACGTCACGGAACGTGTTTTCACCAAGAGCAGGATTCGATGTCTTCATCAGGGGCATTGAGCAAATCCTCCATCGTGCAGGGTGCGCGCTTCTAGAGTTCGAGTCGAGGCGCCCGCACGCCTACCTCTATTTTAGACGTTCACGGGCCCACGGCGATTCAGGGCCGGCCTCCGCGAGGGTGGCGCTACTTGTTATCGCTGCACGGCGGAGGCTGCGAGCATGGGCTGGTAGCCCGGCCCGCGCAGAACCTTGCCCGGCAGCGCGCCCGTCATCTTGCCCGCCGCAATTACGGGCACGCCATTGACAAGAACGTATTCCATGCCCTTCGAGAGCTGGTTGGGTTGTTCGAAGGTCGCCAGATCGCGAATTGTCGCGGGATCGAAGATGACCACATCGGCCCACATGCCCTCCTTGAGCACGCCGCGATCGGTAAACCGCATGCGCTGCGCCGCCAGGGCGGTGAACTTGCGAATGGCGTCCTCGAGCGTTAGCGCATGTTCTTCCCGCACATACTTGCGCAGGATGCGCGGAAAGGTTCCGTACGCGCGGGGATGCGGATGCTCCTGGCCAAGCAGGCCCTCGGGCGAAGTCCCCTGCGAATCGTTGTCGACGGAGACCCACGGCTGTTTGAGCGCCAACACGACGTCCGGCTCGCTCATCCCGAATACAGCTACCTCGGTAAACGCCTTGTCCTTGATGAGCAGGTCGCAGAGCGCATCGATCGCGTCTTCTTTCCACAGTGCGGCCACTTCAGAAAGGCGCTTCCCCTGGAGCGGCAGCAACTCCGGATTCTGCACCACTGCGACGAGGATCGCTTCGGGCCCTGGAATCTCCTGCCACTCGTTGTCCCACGTCCCCGCGGTGGATAGCATGTCTTTGCGGATGCGAGCCCTCGTCTCCGGATCCTTGAGGCGTTCGATCAGCTTTTCGTCGCCTCCGTCGTGAGCCCACGGAGGAATGAAAGCGGAGAATGTGTTGAACCAGGCGGTGTAGGCATAGGTGTTGGCGCTGATGTCGACACCCGACGCGCGCGCGGCGTCAATCTGGGCCACGATCTGCGGCATGTGGCCCCAGTTGGACTTGCCCGCCACTTTCAGGTGCCAGATTTCGACCGGGATGTGCGCTTCGCGTCCGATTCGCACCGCCTCGTCTATGGCGGCGGGCTCGGCGTCGCCTTCGCTGCGCATGTGCGAGGCATAGATGCCGCCGTATTTCGCCGCCTCGCCGGCAAGCGCGATCAACTCCTCGGTCTTTGCGTAGGGTGCCGGCGAATACTGGAGCGCGCTGGAGAGACCCGCGGCCCCATCCTCCATGGCGTGATCGACCAGTACCTGCATCCGGGCCAGTTGATCCGGCGTGGGCTGCACGTCGGCGTCGCCGAGCACCATGCGCCGCACGCTGGTCGCGCCCACATAACTGGCAAGATTGATTCCCATTCCCTGGCGTTCCAGCCGAGCAAAGAATTCGCGGAATGTGGTCCAGTCCGGCTGAATATGGAGATGGTTGTAGCCGTCGCGGTCGGCCGCGATCATCGCCTCATTCAGCGGCGCGGCGGAGTTGCCTTCGCCGGTGACCTCGGTGGTGATTCCCTGAAAGATCTTCGACGGCACCTTTGGCTCGACCAGCATCGTCAATTCCGATTGGCCCAGCATGTCGATGAAGCCCGGCGCGACGACCTTGCCATGGGCATCGATCGTCTGTTTGCGCGGGGCAGTTTCCAGATTGCCAATCGCCGCGATGTGCCCCGCACGGATGCCAACGTCGGCCGAATACCACGGAGAGCCGGTGCCATCCATCACATGCCCGTTCACGATCACGATGTCGAACGGCTCGGTCGAAGCGGCAGTCGAGGGACGCTGTGCGACGATGCCGATCGAAAGCTGAAGGGCGAAGAGTACGAATGCCGCGGTTCGCCCGGTTCGCATGGATCGGCGGCCAGATATAACGGATGAGCGATCAACAGAAATACGCATGTGCGCGCATCGTAACACACGCCGTCCTGCCGGAGGGAGGACCGTCAGCCGATGGACCGGATCAGGTCCGCCATCTGCTGTTCCTGGAATTCGATCGACTGGACAAGCTTGAATTGCGCCCGGCATCGGTCAAGGTTATGCCCCTCGCGGTGCACCTTAAAATACGTATCGCCGGACAGATAATCCGTGAGAAAGCGAATCCCGATCTCAAACGTGATGAGCTTGCCGGCAAAGGCAAGGGAATCTTTTTCCGCCGGCGTAAGAAAACCGCCCGAAGTGCTCAGGTATCCGCGCGCCAGGGCCTCGAACAAGGGGAATTCCATGTTCACCCGGCTCAGATCCTGCTCGTCCTCGGGAGACGGGCTCGTGGCGGTGCGCACCATGTCTCCAAAATCATACGCCGCCAGTCCGGGCATGACCGTATCGAGATCGATAACGCAGGTTCCCTCGCCGGTCGCGTCGTCCAGCAGAACGTTATTGATCTTGGTGTCGTTGTGGGTAACGCGCTCCGGCAGCCCGGCGTCCACCAGCCGGGTCGTAATCGACTTTCGCGCCTGCGCGAAGTCGATCTCATGCCTGGCCCTGGCGGCGCGCCCGTCAACGTCGGCGGCGATGGCCTGCTCCAGGGCGGCGAATCGCCTCGGCGTGTGGTGAAAGTCCGGAATCGTATCGTGCAGCCGCGGCGCGGGAAGATCAGCGAGCATGCGCTGGAATTCGCCGAAGGCCCGAGCTGCCTGGAAGGCCTGTTCCGGAGACTCGACCGAGTTAAACGTCGTGGCGTTGCCGATGAACTGATACGCCCGCCAGTAGTTTCCGTCTGCATCCACATGCAGCACCCCGCCGGCCCGCGTGGGGATGAGCGTCAGCGCGCGTCTATCGTGGTCCGGATCATCCGCAACCTGTTTGGCGAGATGCGCCGTGACTCGTTCGATGTTCTCCATCAGCGCGACGGGGTTCTTGAAAATGTGATGATTAATGCGCTGGAGGAAATACCGCTTCCTGGTGCCTCTGTGCTCGAAGATCGCGCAATACGAATCGTTGATATGGCCGCTGCCGTAGGGCGTGGCGCCAGCCAATTCGCCGCTGATGGCAAACGCGCGGGCGGCGGTTGCGGGGTCTCCAGCGAGCCGGGATCCTCGGGAAGCCGCGGGTGTTTCCTGGGCGGCCTTTGCTTCCTGGTTTGGCCCGACAGGTCCAGCTCGCTGGGGTGGGGCGTCGGCCACGATCTGCTTACGGTTCATTGCCACAGTGTGCTTGGGTACTTGCCTTTCCGTATGAGCGCCGCAATGCTGTCGACCACGCGCGGGCGGTCTTCGCGGTAGGTTACGCCAAACCATGCGTCGTTGGTGCGCAGCACTTTTACGCGGGCTTGTCCTGATGCTACCAGTTCGTTCACGGTGGCGGGAACATAGTTCTCCGATTTCAATTCCGTGCCGCTGCGCTTCAGGAAGTCCTGGAATCGCTCGCGAAGTTGGCCGAAGACCTGTGGAGTAAACCCCCACATATTCATCGAGACCAGTTCGTCGCCGGTAAGTTCGGTGACATTGCCCTGGGGATCGGTGTTTTTGGCATGGCTTCCATCCCGCTCGATGCTGGTCAACTCGCTGACAGTCTGGAGATAGCCGTTGCTGTCCGCCTTGCTGACCCCGCGGGCCACCGAACCGAAGTCGGAGAGGGTGTTGCGCAAAACAAACCCAACCATCGCGTAATCCGATGTGCCGGACTGGAGATGCTTCACCAGCACCTCGTAACCCTCGGCCCCATAGAAATCATCAGCATTGATCACGGCAAAAGGCTCGTGGATGGCGTCTTCGGCCATCAGTACTGCCTGCGTCGTTCCCCACGGTTTGGTCCGGCCCTCAGGCACCTTGAAGCCTCGCGGAATCTTGTCCAGTTCCTGAAACACATAATCAACCGGCACCCGCTTCTCGAACCGGGCGCCGATGGTGTCCTTGAAGGGCTGCTCGATGTCCTTGCGGATCACGAACACAACTTTTCCGAAACCCGCGCGCAGGGCGTCGAAAATCGAGTAGTCCATCAGGGTTTCGCCACTCGGGCCCACGGGATCGATCTGCTTCAAGCCGCCGTAACGGCTGCCCATGCCCGCGGCCATGACGAGGAGAGTTGGCTTGGTCATCTTTGTCCGTCCAATCGTGTAGAGATTAACTCGGCGCTCGACAAAGTATAGTACGTGAGGGTTGGCGGCATGCGGGCCGTCGGGGATCTCCGTCCTTGCTTTTGGTTGCCGGTTGGAGATCGGGGTTGCCATTGCTGGTTCCGGGCTTCCCGTGGACGGGCGCCGGCATCTCAGGTTCATATCGGGAGGTGTGTCCGGAAAACCGTTAGAGCGAATGGCACAACCCGCAAGGAGGAAAGATGAAAGTCGTATCGGAAAACTTCAAGGATTTGCACGCGCTCTACGTCCATCAGCTGCGTACGCTTCTTTCCGCCGAAGAACAGATCATTCGAGCGCTGCCCGACATGGCCAATTCGGCCTGCGACGAGGAACTGCAGCAACTGTTTTGGTCCCATCAGCAGGAGACAGAACTGCACGTCAAACGCCTGGAAGAATTGCTCGCGAACATAAAGCGCATCGATCCCTCGGTTACGTCGATCGGTCCGATCAAGAGCAAGGCCATGCACGGTTTGATCGCGGAAGTGGAAGACCTGATCCAGGATGCGCGGGATCCATGCGTGAAAGATGCGGCCCTGATTGCCGCCGCCCAGCGCGTGGAACATTATGAAATCGGGGCCTACGGCGCGGTTCGACAATTTGCCTGGGTGCTGAACGAAAATGCTGCCGCCGAGGTTCTGGATACGACGATCAAGGAAGAGGGGCAGGCCGATCATCTCCTCACGTCGATCGCCGAACGGATCAATGTTCAGGCAAGGCATGCTCACATGACGAGTGCATGATTCGATCGCCTGATCCATCGATCTCCCAACGCTAATCCGTTGCGGCCTTGCGTAACGGATCGAGCTGTCGCTGAATGTCCGAAGGGCAACTCGCGTCGACAGCGTGGAATCTGACTCAAACAAGGAGCCTTGCGAGTGCCACGCCCATTCTGGTCAGGACAGATTCAGATTTCGCTGGTTTCCTTCGGCGTCAGGCTCTTTCCCGGCACCGAAGCCAAAAGCGAAATTCGCTTTCACGAGATCGACCGCAGAACCGGGACACGGGTGGGCCACCAGAAGGTCTCCGAGTCGGATGAAGAGCCGGTCGAAAAAGCCGACATCGTGAAAGGCTACGAGTACCGCAAAGGGCAATACGCCCAGATCGAGCCCGAGGAGATCAAGCACCTCCGCATCCCTTCGAAGCACACGCTGCAGATGGAGCAATTCGTTGAACTGGAGCAGCTCGATCCAGCCCTCTTTGAGAAACCCTACTTTGTGGTTCCTGACAAGGATTCGCAAGCCGAGGCGTTCGCCGTGGTCCGGGAGGCGCTCAAGGAGACGCATACCGCGGGCCTGGGCAAGATCGCCATGAGTGGCCGCGAGCACTTGATGGCCGTTTGCGCTCCCTCCGATCCGAAACTGCCCGGCCTGATGGCCTATACTCTGCGGTATGCGGCCGAGTTGCGCAGCGCTTCGGAATACTTCTCCGATGTGAAGACACCGAAGATCGACGCGGAGCAGCTTTCGCTCGCCAAAGAACTGATTCAACCCAAAGTCGGCAAGTTTGACCCTTCGAAGTTCACCGACGACTATGAAGCCGCGCTGCGCGAACTGGTCAAGGCCAAAATGAAGCACCTTCCCCTGCCCCTCGAAGAGAAACCCGCTCCTCGCGCCAAGGTGATCAACCTTATAGACGCCTTGCGCCGCAGCGTCAAGTCACCCGATGAAAAGAAGCCGTCGGCGCACGCTGGAACACACAAGGCTGCTGGAGCCAGCCAGGCCAAATCGAAGCGCCGCGGCCTGACCCTCGTCAAATCCAGCGCGAAGCCTGCTGAGAAGCGGCGCAAATCCGCCTAAGGTCGAGACGCCATGGCAAAAGCACGACAGAAAGTGTCACCGGCGCCGCGGAATTCGGCCGACGAACAGTTGGAGCGCTATCGCGCCATGCGCGATTTTGCCGTTACCAGCGAGCCCAGCGGTGTTGAGTCTGGCGACGACAAGACACCCGGAAAAGAGGCACTGCCCTTCGTCATTCAAAAGCACGCCGCCACGCGCCTGCACTACGACTTTCGTCTGGCCTGGAACGGAGTGCTGAAAAGCTGGGCGGTCACCAAGGGACCAAGCTATGTTCCTGCAGACAAGCGCCTGGCCGTGCAGGTTGAAGATCATCCCGCGAACTACTGGGGCTTCGAAGGCATCATTCCCAAGGGCCAATACGGCGGCGGCACCGTGATGCTGTGGGATCGCGGAACGTGGGAGCCGCACGTCGACGTGGACGAAGGCTTGCAGAAGGGCTCGCTGAAGTTCGCACTGCACGGCCAGAAGCTGAAAGGGAACTGGGCCCTGGTCCGCATGGGCGGCCGCGCCGCCAACGCGAGTAAGCCAAACTGGCTCCTCATCAAGGAGCACGACGAGTACGAGCGCAGCCCGGATGCTGAGCCCATCACCGAACAGGCTCCCGACAGCGTATCGACCGGACGTTCGATCGACGAAATCGCCCGAGCGGAAGACCGTGTGTGGCAATCAAATCGCGCTGAATCGAAGACGGCGCGAGTAGCGGCGCCCGCGGGGAACGGTGCGCGCCCATCGTCTAAGGGCGCATCGTCTTCAACAAAGGAGAAACGCAACTGGTCGCGCGACCTGGCACGCGCTCCCAAAGAGGCTCTCCCTCCCTTTGTTTCACCACAGCTTGCGTCGCAAACGACGTCCCCGCCCGCCGGCAAAAACTGGCTGCACGAGCTGAAGCTGGATGGTTATCGCATTCAGGCCCGCATCGACGGAAAGAAATCGACGGTTCAATTGTTAACGCGGACCGGACTTGACTGGACGTACCGGATGAAGTCCGTTGCGGAAGCCGTTCGTGAAATCCCGGTTGACTCCGCGCTGCTCGACGGTGAAGTCGTGGTGCTCGAACCTGATGGAACGACCAGCTTCGCAAATCTCCAGGCAGCATTCCAGGACAACGCAAAGCATAAGCTGACTTATTTCGTGTTCGATATCCTGCATCTCGATGGACACAATACGCGCGACCTTTCATTGCGGGACCGGAAGAAACTGCTGACGAAGTTGCTGTCCGGCGCGGATGCTTCCGGCGCCATACGGCTGAGCGAAGATATCATCGGCGACGCCGGTACGATCTTCCGCAACGCCTGCAAACTGGGAGCGGAGGGAATCATCTCCAAGCTCGCCGATGGCAAGTATGCCTCGGGCCGTGGTAGCAGTTGGCTCAAGCTGAAGTGCTACCAGGAACAGGAATTCGTTATCGGGGGATTCACTCTCCTCTCCAACCTCACTCATGGCGTGGGCGCTCTGATTCTTGGCTATCACCGCGATGGCAAGTTGATTTATGCGGGGCGGACCGGGACCGGATTTACGCAAAAGACCCACGGCCTGTTGCGCGACCGGCTGGACAAGCTTCGCCGTGACAAATCACCATTCGAATCCGTGCCCCAGGGTGTGAGCCGCGGCGTGATCTGGGTGAAGCCGGAGCTGGTCGCGCAAGTTTCGTTCTCAACCTGGACCGTCGACAATCTGGTAAGGCAGGCAGCTTTTAAGGGGCTGCGGGAAGACAAGCCCGCCAAAGACGTTCAGCGGGAGGAGGCGCGGGCGGATGCGAACAAGGCCATGCAGGATGACAACGACGCAACGCCGCCGGCTCCCGCTATGACCGCCACAGCCGGGCGCGCAACAAAGAAACACAACTCCAGTGATCTGCCTGTTCGTCTCACGCACCCGGACAAAGTGCTCGATGCCGACAGCGGAGTTACCAAGAAAGATCTGGCACTCTACTACCTTGCTGTTTCCGAGGTGATGCTGCCATTCATTGCAAACCGGCCGTTGACGCTGGTGCGTTGTCCAGAAGGAAGCGCAAAGCAATGCTTCTATCAGAAGCACAAGACCCAGATGCTCGGCGGGAGTCTGGACAGCATCGAAATCGTCGACAAGAAGTCGGGCAAGCCGGAACCTTACATCACCCTTTCTACAAGCGAAGCAATTGTCGAGCTGGCGCAGATTAGCGTGCTTGAGTTGCATCCATGGGGGTCTTCCAATCAATCTCTTGAGCAGCCCGACATCATCGTCTTCGATCTCGATCCGGATGAGGCGATCCCCTGGGAAACTCTCGCATCGAGCGCTCTTGAAGTCCGCAAGCGGCTCAAGGATCGTGGCTTGCAGAGTTTCGTAAAGTCCACCGGGGGAAAGGGCCTGCACGTCGTCGCTCCCATACACCCCGAACATCCCTGGCCGGCGGCAAAACAATTCGCGCACGATTTTGTACTTGCGATGGAGAAGGATGCGCCCTCACTGTTTTTGACCAAGATGACCAAGGCCGCGCGCGCGGGAAAGATCTACCTCGACTATCTCCGCAATGAACGAGGGTCAACCGCCGTCGCTCCCTATTCGCCGCGCGCCAGGGCCGGCCTTCCCGTAGCCATGCCGCTCGCCTGGAGCGAATTGAAATCGGAAAAGCCGCCGCACTTCCACGTATCGGACCTTTCGCAATGGAGCAAGCGCCTGTCACGCAACCCCTGGAAAGATCTTCCCAGCCTGCAACAGCATCTACACCTCTAGGCAGTCCTGCATTTGGCGGATTTTGTCACTCGCATCAAACGCATTCGACTGAAACGTCAGTTCCCGGACAATCGGCCCACGCATTGTATGGAAGGCCATCGTCCAAGTCGACACCCATTCATCCCCAGGTGAAGCATGCGAAGGGTTCCATCCTCTACCTATCGATTGCAGTTGAACGCCGCCTTCACCTTCGATGATGCGGCCCGGGTCGCGGCCTATCTGAAGGCTCTCGGCGTCTCGCATGTCTATTGCTCTCCCTATCTCCAGGCCGCTGCGGGAAGCATGCATGGCTACGACGTTGTTGATCACCAGAAACTGAATGAGGAACTGGGAGGCGAAGAGGGCCACAAGGAATTTTGCCGCCGTCTGGCTGAACTCGAGATGGGCCAGGTGCTTGACATTGTGCCCAATCACATGGCCATCGGGCCCAGGAACCTTTATTGGTGGGATGTGCTTGAGAATGGCCAGTCCAGCCAGTATGCGACGTGGTTTGACATCGACTGGCAATCGGCCGAAGTCAAGCTGCAAAACCGGGTGTTGATTCCCGTGCTGGGCGATCAATATGGGAAAGTGCTGGCTGCCGGCCAAATCCGAATAGAGTACAAGAACCAGACCTTCCGGGTTAGCTACACGGATCATTCATTTCCGCTGTCTCCTAGCTCCCTTGCGAAGGTATGGATGAAGACGGCGCAGACCGCCGGAAACGACACTCTCGGTTTTTTGGCCGATAGCCTGTCGCGGCTTCCGTCTCCTGACGCAACCGATCCCGCCCTGATTCAGGAACGGCATCGCGATAAGAACGTGATCTACACGCTTCTGAAACGGCTCTGCGACGAGCAGCCGCAGATATGCGCTCTGATTGGTGCGACCGTGGAAGGCATCAACAGCGATATAGATGAACTGGATGAATTACTGAATCAACAGAATTACCGGCTGGCCTATTGGCGCACAGCGGACCAGGAGCTTGGGTACCGGCGTTTTTTCGACGTGAATTCTCTCGTCGGGCTTCGAATGGAACGCCCGCATGTATTCGAAGCCACCCACAGCCGCATCCTGGCATGGCTTCAGAACGGCGTGCTCGATGGGGTTCGCATCGATCACCCCGACGGCCTTCGCGATCCCCAACAGTATTTTGCGAGGTTGCGAAGCCGGGCGCCTGATGCCTGGATCATTGGCGAAAAGATTCTGGAGCCGGGAGAGTTTCTGCGCCAAGCCTGGCCTATCGATGGAACCACGGGCTACGATTTCATGAATGTGTGCAATGCCCTGCAGGTAAGCGGGGACGGCCTTCGCGAGTTCAGCCGGATCTACGGCGAGTTCACCCTCGAGACAGACGACTTCGTCGCCGTGGCACATGAAAAGAAGCTGGCCGTGCAGCACGAAGCTCTTGGAAGCGATGTAAATCGTCTAGCCAGTTTGTTTGTTGAAATATGCGAAAATAATCGCGACCGGCGCGACTATACGCGCGCCGAAATACGCCGCGCCCTGCGCGAGGTGGCGGCGTGCTTCTCGATCTATCGGACCTATGCTGTCGCGGAACGCAACGAGATCACGGATGAAGACCGAGCGGAAATTGAACACGCGGTGGCCTGCGCCCGGGATCGGAGGCAGGATATCGATGGCGGCTTATTTGAATTCATCGCCGACATTCTCATGCTTCGCGAGCGGGGCGCGCGGGAAAGCGAATTCCTTCTGCGATTTCAGCAGTTCACCTCCCCGGTGATGGCCAAGGGAGTTGAAGACACTGCATTCTACTGCTTCAACCGCATGATCGGCCTCAACGAAGTGGGAGGTGCGCCGGGACGCGATGGATCGACGATCGAAGAATTCCATCGCTATTGCGAGCATATGCAGTCCACACATCCGCTGACCATGACGACACTTTCGACCCACGACACGAAACGATGCGAAGATGTGCGCGCCCGCCTCGCCGCGTTGACCGAGAATCCGGGCAGATGGAAGTCGGTTCTGAATCGCTGGTCGCGCATGAATGCAGAGATTTAAGACCGGGCAGTTTCCCGACCGTAACACGGAGTACTTCCTTTACCAGACGCTCATCGGAGCGTGGCCCATCAGCAAAGATCGCCTCCTTGCCTACATGGAAAAGGCGGTTCGAGAGGCAAAGCTTCACACGTCCTGGACGCAGCAGAACAAGGAATTCGAAGACGCCCTGAGGAACTTCATCGAACGGGTGCTTGAATCGCCTGAATTTGTCGAAGATCTGGAGGCAGCGGTCGCGCGGTTATTGGCGGCGGGCCGCGTCAATGGCCTGGCCCAGACCCTGCTCAAGTACACTGCCCCGGGCGTTCCGGATACTTACCAGGGAAGCGAATTATGGGATCTCCGGTTGGTGGATCCGGATAATCGTACCCCTGTCGATTACGAAACAAGGCGGGCCATGCTCGATGAATTGAAGATCGGACTTTCGCCGGAAGAGGTCATGCTTCGCGCCGATAGCGGGCTGCCGAAATTGTGGGTCGTTCATGCAGCGCTCGCTCTTCGCGGCAGGCACCCGGAATGGTTTGGCCCCGACGCGGCCTATACGCCTTTGCCGGCGAACCCATCCAGAAGTGAACACCTGGTTGCTTTTCTCCGGGGCGTGCATGTTGCCGCCATCGTACCGCGCTGGCCGATGAAACTGGGCAATAGCTGGGGTGGAACTTCCTTTGACCTGCCCGGCGGGCAATGGCGCAACGTACTTACCGGTGATGTCGTGAATGGTGGAAAGTTGCGCGTGCAGGCACTTCTGCAGCGGTTCCCCGTCGCTCTGCTAACCAAGGAGTCGGACTAGAAATGCACCAGTTCGAAATATGGGCTCCCCGAGTTTCAAAAATCGCAGTGAAGGTAAATGACCTATCTTTGCCCATGCGCGGGCCGGAAGAGGAGGGCTGGTGGCGCCTGTGCGTAGAAGACGCCGGTGCGGGAACCGACTACGGATTCATCGTCAATGATGAGGTTGCAGTCTACCCTGACCCGCGATCGTTGCATCAGCCCCACGGCGTGCATGGGCTATCACGTGTGTACGACCAGGGCGCTTTCATGTGGACCGATGCAGGGTTTCAACCATCGCCACTCTCGAGTGCAGCGGTCTATGAACTCCACGTGGGAACGTTTACTCCGGAAGCCACGCTCGACGCAGCGATCGACAAGCTCGCTTATCTCAAAAGTCTCGGCATCACGCACGTCGAATTGATGCCGGTGGCGGCCTTCGCGGGGAATCACGGCTGGGGTTACGATGGCGTCGCTCTATTTGCCGTACATCAGCCGTATGGCGGACCCGATGCTCTCAAGCGATTTGTGGATGCGGCCCACCAGGCAGGTCTTGCGGTCCTTCTCGATGTTGTCTACAACCATTTTGGCCCGTCAGGCAATTACGCGGGAAAGTTCGGTCCTTACATTATCGACACGCACCACACTCCGTGGGGCGGCGCCGTGAACCTCGAAGGCCGGTGGGCGCACCAGGTCCGCCGGTTCTTCTGCGACAACGCCCTGATGTGGATGCGCGACTTTCACGTGGACGGGTTGCGCCTCGATGCCGTGCACGCCTTCGTGGATCGGTCGGCGATCCATTTCCTGGAGCAGCTCTCCGTTGAAACGAAGCGCCTGGAGGCAACCATGGGTCGAGGCAAGGTGCTGGTCGCCGAGAGCGATTCGAACGACCCGCGCATTGTGACCGCTCGCGAGGCGGGCGGATTTGGCATTGACGCGCAATGGAGCGACGATTTCCATCACGCGCTCTTCGCATGTCTTTATCCCGGGCCGGCAGAAGGGTATTACAGCGATTTCGGCTCACTGCGCCAACTGGCGAAAGCGATCGAGCACACGTTTGTCTACGACGGCATCTTTTCGAGATATCGAAAGCGGGTGCACGGGCGCGCGCCTCGGGATCTTTCGCAACGCCGCTTTCTGGGCTACATCCAGAATCATGACCAGGTCGGCAACCGCGCGGTCGGGGAACGGTTACACGAAAGCGTGGGGATTGAGCGCGCGAAGATTGCGGCGGCGATTGTGCTCCTCAGCCCGTTCGTTCCCATGATCTTCCAGGGCGAGGAGTGGGCCGCGTCGTCGCCTTTTCAATATTTTGCTGATCACGAAGATCCGGAACTGGCTCGAGCGGTTTCGGAAGGTCGGCGGAAGGAATTTGAAGCCTTCGGATGGACCCCGGAGTCCATTCCCGATCCAGAAAAACCCGAAACCTACTTGCGATCCAAACTGAAGTGGGACGAGGCCGGCGAAGGAAAGCATGCGCAAATGCAGGCCTGGTATCGAGAACTGATAAAACTTCGGCGATCGACGCCATCGTTGAATTGCGGCGAGCCCGGCAACACGCGAGTGACATTCGACGAATCAGGCCAGTGGCTTTCCATCGAGCGCGGCAAGATTCAATTGCACTGCAACCTCGGAAAGCACGACCATCTCTTTTCAGTTGCCGACGGATCCTCTCTTGTACTCGCGTCGCACTCCGCAATCGCCATCCGCGATTCGGTTGTTCTTGTTCCGCCAGACTCGGCCGCGATTGTCAGGTGCTGATTGCCGGTGAATTATTTTCTTCCGGAACCTTCCGCCCAAAAGACAACTCGCTCGTGACCTGCGCATCCTAACTAGAAGAGGGGTGGACCGACACCGTCACCCACCTCCTCCCCGCTCGAATCTCTGCAAGAAATTTGGTCGCGAGGATTCGTTGACATGAGTGAATATACTTTTAATATCGCCGATTACCGTCCCTTATTCGCGGTCAAAACCCAGCGGGTTCAGGACGTCGGCGCCGTGGCGAAAAGCCCAAGCGGTTTCGTTGTATTGACTTCCGGCGCCAGAGAGCGCGAGCACAGCTGGACGGAGACCCGGCCCGCAGTCGTCGACATCCGGTCAATCCGCGAAGGCCATCGGGATAATCATGCTTCGTGTCATGGGGGCGCCTACCCGCGCCGGAGCAAGATTCTGCGCTTTACAAATTTTACCGATCAGGTTCCCGAACACGTCATCACAATGGCACGCCCCGATAGTGGCCCTCGGGCAGATGAAGATCCGGATCCGACGAATTTTCCAACTGCGGCGTAGGCGGCTTCGATCACAACCTGTTAGACCGATCACCCCCATCCAGGCGAGCGCGTTTTCTCGGTTGGATGGGGGGTCTATTCATTCGCCAGAAGCGCGCAACCCTCGGAAGCCGGCAGCCATTCGAAGGACCTTTTTGTTGCCCCTGGCATCTGCCGGCCGGTTGAAATAGAGGTCGCGCAGTTGGTTCGCTGCCGCCACGGCAGATTCGAGGCGCTCGTTTACTATTTTTTCCAATCGCTTCAGATTTCCGCCATCGGCTTCGGCGTCGAGCACGTCCCTCGCAATCTTCAGCAATTCAACCCAGTCGTGCCATTCGCCAATAGCATCCTTCACCGCCTCCAAACTCCCGATCAGCGCTTGGTTCGCTTCGTCGCTGAGCTGAAGCATGTAGCGCAGTTCTTTGATCCGAATCCGAAACATATGCAGGTTGGCGGCATTGAGATCGGGCCAACGGCCGAGTTCCGAGATAAGAATTTGGGGAGCAGCTTCTCCGCTTCTGTCTCCCCAGTCCTTCTTGACCGCTCTTTTGAGCATTTTCGACGACTTTTTTAGCTGCTTCTGCGCCTCCGCTCGTTGCTGCTCCACTACATGATGGAGCTTTCGTGCGTGTTTCACGCGCATCCTGGCCAGGTGTTCGACCAGGCGAACCATGCTTTCGCTGCCGTAAGAGTCAGCCAGCGTCAGCACGTCGCCAATGAGAACGTCCATGTCCCGGACCTTGCCCGCCGCTTTGCGTACCGGCGTTATGAGCTTGAGAAGACGGCGCGATGCCTTGTTGCGGCCAGGAGCCACGGCGGCAACGGTCGCTTCCAGTCGGCGCGCCTGGGTTCGCAGCGAGTGCACATCGGCGGGGCGGGGATTGGACGACAATGCCTTCAATTGTCTGCGTAGCTTCCGAAGCGGCTTTTCAACTTGATCGGGCTGGAGTTTCACGGCTTCTCGGAATCTCCCTGTCTTAACTAGGGTGGAAATCGACACAAACCGGAGATCGCGCATGGGAATGCCGCAACTCCACGCCATCCCGGAATTGTGCCGTCAGAAGGCGTCGGCAAGATAAGCATACCCCTTCATGGACTGGTTCCGCGGCTGATATGTTTGCAATGAAATGAGCAAGCGCCTTGTGATTGGCATCGATACCGGCGGCACGTTTACCGATTGCGTGTATCGGAACGGCGGACGGGTCGAAGTGTTCAAGACCCGTTCCACGCCCGACGATCCCGGTCGCGCGATACTGCAGGCCATCGCTCGGATTGTTCAGCAGACCGGAGCGGAGGAACTGGAAATCCGCCATGGCACCACGGTGGCAACCAACGCGCTGCTGGAGCGCAAGGGCGCGCGGGTGGCGTTTGTGACCACTGCGGGATTCGAAGATACACTGGCCATCGGGCGCCAGGCGAGGCCAAGTCTCTACGACTGGAACGTGCATCGCCCCCCGCCGCTTGCCGGTCGCGATCTATGTTTCGGTGTAGAAGAGCGGATCGGGCCCGACGGAACGACCGTGCGCGCGCTCAACCGGACTGCGCTGAGAGAACTGCGCCAACGCATCGCTCGATCAGGCGCCGAGTCGATTGCCGTTTCTCTCCTGTTCTCGTTTGCCAATCCGGGACACGAGCGCGCCATCGCCTCCGTATTGAAGACTCTCAAACTACCTATCTCGCTTTCGCACCAGATCCTGCCCGAGTTTCGGGAATATGAGAGAGCCGCAACGGTCACGCTGAACGCGTATCTCACTCCGCGTCTGGCGAGTTATATCGGAGGTCTGGAACACAGCCTGAGCCGCCGCGGAGCACAACTCAGCATCATGCAGTCTTCGGGAGGCATTCTTTCCGCGCAAGCGGCAGCCCGCGAACCAGTGCGAACCATCTTGTCCGGGCCGGCAGGTGGCGTAACCGGCGCGCTCAGCATCGCTCGACGCGTGGGCATCGAACGCCTGCTCAGCTTCGACATGGGCGGTACATCCACCGACGTTGCGCTGCTCGATACCGGCCGCGAACCTCCAACCACCATCGAAGGCCAGGTAAGCGGGTTGCCGGTTCGCGTGCCCATGCTCGATATCCACACTGCCGGGGCTGGAGGCGGTTCACTGGCCTGGATGGACGCCGCCGGCGCATTGCAGGTGGGACCGCAGTCGGCCGGCAGCGATCCCGGCCCTGCGTGTTACGGTCGCGGAGAAAAGGCGACGGTGACAGACGCCAACCTGTTGCTTGGCCGGCTTCACCCCGATTACTTCCTCAGCGGAGCGATGCGGCTTGACCAAGAGCGTGCGCGCGTTGCTCTCGAAAGCCTATGCGAGGGCACCGGATTCGCTACGACCGAAGCGTTAGCCGAAGGCATTGTGCGCGTGGCCAACGCTCGCATGGAAGCTGCGCTGCGGCAGGTCTCGGTGGAGCGAGGCTACAGCCCGCGTTCGTTCACGCTGCTTGCGTTCGGTGGCGCAGGACCGCTGCATGCCTGCGCGCTCGCTTCGGTATTGGGGATTCGCGAGATCCTCGTGCCTGCGATTCCGGGCGCGCTCTCGGCCCTCGGCATTCTCGATGCCGATCTGAGCCGCGAGTTTTCGCGAACGGTGATGGCCTTGCCCGGATCTTCTCAGATCGCCACGGTTTTTGCCGAACTGGAGGCTGAGGCTCGGGATACGTTCCGGCCCGAGGGAGTGGTACCGTTGCTCACGCGCGCCGCCGATCTCCGCTACCAGGGCCAGGGCTTTGAGTTGCGGGTCGATTGGGGGCGCGATGTGGTCACGAAGTTCCACGCCCTTCACGAGCAATCGTATGGATATGCTGATGCGAAGCGTTCGGTTGAGATCGTCACCCTGCGCGTTCTGGCAGCCGCCCGCACCCGCAAGCACCAGCAGATTGCCGCAACGCCGAAACGCGGCGATGGCGGTCAGGCCCGCATCGGCGTGCATCGCATGTTTGAGGATGGAGGCTGGCGGCGGGGAACTCTGTACGATCGTGCCCGCCTGCGTCCTGGTGATCGTTTTTCGGGGCCCGCTGTGATTGTCGAACTGAGCGCTACAACCTGCCTGCCGAGCGGATGGACGGCCGAGGTCGACGGATTCGGCAATCTCCGCCTGTCTCCAACACGTTCGCAGTTGAAGCGAGGAGGCCGCCGATGAGACAGCGCGCACTCGATCCTGCCGATATCGCAGTTCTCGGCCACGCGTTGCATTCGGTCGCGGTGGAGATGGGCGCAGCCCTTCGCCGCACCGCGTTCTCGCCCAACATCAAGGAGCGCCGCGATTACTCTTCTGCCGTGTTTACCGGCGCAGGCGACCTGGTCGCCATGGGCGACGACATGCCGGTTCACCTCGGATCGATGCCGATGTCGGTGCGCGCCGTCCTCGACGCGCTCCAATTGGCCCCTGGAGATATCGCCCTGCTCAACGATCCCTTTCGTGGCGGAACCCACTTGCCCGACATCACCATGGTGGCTCCCGTATTTCTTTCCCGCAGCGCCAAACCGGTCTTCTACGTTGCCAACCGTGCCCACCACGCCGATGTCGGCGGCATGTTTCCCGGCTCCATGGGCCTTTGCCGCGAAATTGCGCAAGAAGGCATTCGCATCCCTCCGGTGAAACTGATGCAGCGCGGCGCGATAGACCGCCAGGTGCTCGACATCCTGCTGGCCAATGTGCGCACCCCGCGCGAGCGTGAAGGTGACCTTACCGCCCAGTTGGGCGCGTGCCGCATCGGTGTGGAACGAGTCCGCGAGCTCGTGGGTCGTTTCGGCCATGCGCACACCCTTCGAGGGATCGAAGCCATGATGAGCGGTTCGGAAAGGCTCATGAAGTCGGTTCTCGCCGAACTGCCGGCCGGCGAATGGCGCGCCGAAGATTTTCTCGACGATGACGGAGTGCGTCCGGGCCCGGTTGCCATTCGCGTCACTGTGCGCAACGACCCGGCGAGCCGCCGCGCGGTTGTCGATTTCTCTGGTACCGACCCACAGGTTCCCAGCAGTCTCAACGCGGTCTTCGCGGTCACCTGGGCGGCCGTGTTTTATGTCTTTCGCTGCCTGCTTCCACAGGGAGCGATTGCCACGGCCGGCCTCATGCGTCCGGTGCGGGTAATCGCCCCCGAAGGAAGCGTTGTGAACGCGGTGCCTCCCGCCGCAGTGGCGGGCGGCAACGTGGAAACTTCGCAGCGGATCGTCGACACGTTATTGCGCGCGCTTTCATCAGCTTTGCCCAGCCGTATTCCCGCCGCGAGCTCCGGCACCATGAACAACCTGACCATCGGAGGCATCGATCCGCGCTCCGGGCTGCCCTATACCTACTACGAGACCATCGCCGGCGGGCTGGGAGCTTCACCATCCGGCCCGGGTGCGACTGGCCACCACGCTCACATGACCAACTCGCTCAACACACCTGTCGAGGCGCTTGAGTATGCGTATCCATTTCGGTTGATTCGCTACGCAATCCTCCATGCTTCAGGCGGGCGCGGTCGCCATCCCGGCGGCGATGGCCTGGTGCGCGAAATCGAATTGTCCGGCGATGCGCAGGTGACGCTGCTGGCCGATCGCCGCAACATTCAGCCATGGGGTTTGGCCGGCGGCGAAACCGGTGCTCCCGGCAGGGCTGTCGCCACCATCAATGGCGTGGAGGAAAACCTACCTGCCAAATTCACACTCGAATTGCGCGCCGGCAGCCGGCTCAGGATTGAGTCGCCCGGCGGGGGTGGATGGGGAACTCCGTGAGCTGGTGTGCATCAAAGGTCACCCCGCGAGGGCTTGGTCGCGTCCGCGCATTTTATGCGGCGTCACTTTGGAAGCTGTTCGCTGCCATGCCGCCCACAGGAAGAAACACCTCGAACGTGGTTCCGCTTGCCCCTTCGCGCGTGGAAGTCCGAAAGCGAATCGTCCCATGGTGGTCCACGACCAGATTTCTCGAGACCCATAGTCCCAGGCCGGAACCCTTCAGTTCCTTGGTGGTAAAAAACGGATCAAAGATTTGCCTGCGCACGTCACGGGGAATGCCCGGTCCCCGATCGTGAATTGTGACTCGGGTGCCTTCGCGTCCATGGCGGCAAATCGAGCGCACCCGAACCACCACTTCGGTTCCCGGCGGAGCGGCCTCGGCGGCGTTGCGAATCAGGTTGCTGAAAATCTGCCTCAATTGGCCCGGGAATCCGCGGATCGCGAGCGTCGGCCGGCACTCACACACCACGCGAACCCGGCGCGCCGCCGCAGTCCTTTGATACAACGCCACGACCTCAGACACTAATTCCCCTACATCGAGCACCACAGGATGCCGCGTGTCGCGCTGGAACGACAACGTCTGCCTGGTGATCCGCGCGATCCGCTCCACTTCGGCGTTGGCATGGGAGAGAAGCTCCTTCATCGCATCTGCGGAGTTGGAGGAGCCGGCCAGGTACAGCAGATTGGTGAGCGCCTCCAGCGGATTATTGATTTCGTGGGCAATGGCGTGCGCCAGCCTGCCGGTAGCCGCGATCTTCTCCGCTGTGCGGACGGCATACTCGGCGAGTTTGTGGTCGGTGATGTCAGAGAGAACGAGGACCTTGCCGCTTTCCGGGTTTTTCGGATCGACCAGGTTTACGGTCAATTGCACCGTTCTCTGCTCAATGGAGTACTCACATCGAAATCGATCCGGCCCTGAATGCCGGACGGCCTCGCTGGATCCGAGAACCCGCTCCAGGAGAGCGGCCGCGTCGTCGCCGAGAACCGCATTCAATTCTCCATCGAGGCCGGCCCGGCAGATCTCTTCAAACGCGCCATTCCAGCGCACCAGGCGGCCTTCTCCGTCGACCAGGGCAAGACCTTCCGAGAGCGCATCGAAGGTCGACTGCCATTGCTCGGCCGATTTCCTGGCTACGCTCTCCGCCGCTCGCAGCCGCAGCAGCGCCCGCACGGTAGCGACCAGGACCATGGGTTCGATCGGGTGAGTCAGATAGCCGTCCGCTCCAGCCTCCAGCGCACGGGCGCGATCCTCACTGGAGACGAAAGAAGCAGAGATCTGCAGAATGGATATTTGCGATGTGAGCGGATCCTGTTTGATCCTCCGGCACACTTCGTATCCCGAAATATCGGGCAGGCGCACGTCCAGGATGAGGAGATCCGGAAGCGTCTGTGCCATTTCCAGGGCTTCAGCCCCAGTGCCGATTTCCGTGCAGTCAAACCCCGCCTGGCAAAGAACGCGGCACAACACATAGCGATTCTCTACTCGGTCATCTACGACAAATATGCGGGGATGATTCTTAGACATTCTGTTCTCGACTGATAGTTTCAGGGGCAAGCCCCGCGGCTCTCAGCCAATCCAAAAATGGTTTGGCCGAAAGCCGGGTTGATACATCTTCCTTGCGAATGATTCTCACCCGCATCGACTCCAACTGGGCGCGCTCATTTTCCGACAGCGGCTTGGACGTATAGATCAGCACCGGCAGGTTTTCGGTTGCCTTCTCTGCCCGTAGCTGGCGCAGGATTTCGAACCCGCTGATGTCCGGCATGAGCAGGTCAAGGATCATCGCGTCCGGAACGCTCTCTTTCAGTCGAGCCGCCGCAGTCGTCCCGTTGCTCGCCTCCTCAACTTCCAGCCACGGCTGGTCCAGCAGTTCACGAAGAATGTAGCGGGCCACGTCGTTATCGTCCACGAGAAGCAGCCGCTTGGTTCCGGATTGCGCAGTCAACCGCCGCAGTTCCCCGAGAAGAACCTGCGGCTCCAGCGGTTTGGCAAGGAACAGGTTGGCGCCGGCGTCCATTGCCGCTCGCGATTCCTCGTAAATGCTGGTCACGATGAGAGGAAGATCGGGCCATTTCTCCCGGATGCGGGCGAGAAATCCCCACGCGATGTCATCTCCTATATAAATGTCCGAGACCACGGCTGCGGGCTTGTGGCGCAATGCCCATTGCTCCGCCTGGCCCACGTTGGACGCCAGAATCGGTTGGAACTCGGAATTCCGTACGTACGACTCGAGCAGGTGTGCGGTCTCCAGGTTGTCCTCCAGGAAAAGAACCGGCGAGCGATGAAATTCGGGCGCCGCCAGCTCCGTCGCCTGCTCGGAACTTATCGCTTCTCCCACGTAAACCGCTGGAATTTGCGCAAAGAACGTCGAACCGTTGCCCTCTTCGCTTTCCAGCCAGAGTCGTCCTCCTAGCAGCATCGCAAGATTGCGGCAGAGCGGCAGCCCCAGGCCCGTGCCGCGATGGCGTTCCTGGAGCGGATTTTCGATCTGGCTGAATTCGCGAAAGATCGTTTCGTGATGCTCGCCGGGGATGCCGATACCGGTGTCCGCGACGGTAAACAGAACCTGGTTGTCTTCCATCCTCCGCGCCGAAATCACCACCTGTCCCCTGGGCGTGAACTTGATCGCGTTCGAAATCAGGTTGCGCAGGATCTGCGAGACTTTCCCTTCATCGGTGTGCAACGGGGCAAGATCCCGCGTATCTTCAAAGATCAGCTCGACGGAATTGTTGTCGGCCAGCAACGGCTTCAACATGCCCTTCAGCGCGCTGAACAGTTCCTGCACTTCAAAGCGTTTGGCGCGAATACGCGTCTTGCCTGCCTCTACTTTGGCCAGGTCGAGCAGGTCGTTCACCATCTCCTGCAGGTCGCGCGCGGACGACTCGATGAATCGGACCTGTTTCAATTGCTCCGCCGTCAATTCCCCATCCATCTTGCTCAGCAGCAGCCGCGCCAGCGACACGATCGAATTCAGGGGAGTGCGAAACTCATGGGAAACATTGGAAAGAAACTTGGTCTTGAGTTCCGAGGCGCGGCGCAGATAGTCGGCGCGCTCGTCGAGTTCCGCATAGAGCGCCACTACGCCGCGATTAGTGTCTTCAAGCTCGCGGTTCAGCAATTCCAGTTCTTCCTGCCGGCCGCGTAGTTCCTGCAGGGTCTTCAGCAATTCCCGGTTCTGAAGGTCGATCTCATCGTACGGGCTCTCTGGGGCCCGGTCTTGCAGCTTCCGGCTCAACTCGCCCACGCCGCGCAGCGTCCATCCCAGATGTTTCGGAGTGCGCTTGGCCATCCGGATCGTTGTGCCCCGGGGGGTCGTCTGGATGTCGAATTCATCCATCAGGCGCCTGGTTCCGATCAGCCCCATGCCCAGGCCAGTGTCGGACTTGTAGCGGCCCTCCAGGACTTCTTCCAGGTTGGTGATTCCTGGCCCCGCGTCGGTCACTGTCACTTCCAAACACTGTGGAGATTCGAGCGTGACCGCGAAGGCAACTTTGCCATTGCGCGCATAGCGAAACGCGTTGCGCGCGATCTCGGATGTAGCCGTCGCCATCCGGATCTGATCCTGGTTATCCAGTCCCAGCGCAGCCGCAACTTCGCGGGCGCGCTGCCGGGCCTGCACGACATCGCGTTCGGTTCGAAGGGCGACTTGAAGGATGAGTGCCGGCATTGATTTCAGGCAGCCTTTACTATGAGAACACTGGCGTCGTCGCGCTGGCGGCGGAAGCCGCGCAGCAGGGCGCCGCCGATCACGGCGGGGTGGCGGGATAACAAACCCGCATACGGCGAGAGATCCCACCTTGACTGCAGCCCGTCGGAGTGCACTACCAGCACGCCGTCCGAGGGCCATTCCGATTTGAACTCCTGGATCCTCGAGGTCGCAATGCCCAGGGTTCCGTTATGCGAGACCAGGCTTCGCGAGGTGCCTCGGCTCAACACGACAGCAGCGATGTTCCCCACACCGGCATACAACAGGGTCCCTTCGCGTGGGCGGATTTCGGCGATTGCGGCCACCGCGCCGCGGGTCTTTTTGAGCGCCTCGTGCACATAGCTCAGGATTTCACTGGGACGCGACTCGACCCGCTTGTGGAAAATCGCCACAGCTTCCCGGGCAGCTTTTGAGGCTTCCAACCCGTGACCAAGCCCATCCACGACAATCGACACGGTCCGCTCCGGAGTGCGGTAACTGCTCCAGGCATCACCGCAAACGCGTTCTCCCGGATAGGGCACAGCCAGTCCGGCAACCTGAAGCTGCTCCGTCGGCGCTGCCTGCCCGATCTGAACCAGCACGATCGTTCCTTCTCGGCCGCTGAAGACGTCAAGCTTGCTGGCGATGCGTTTCATGGCACCCATGCCGCCGCCCATGGTCCCGGCGGTGGAATAACCGTCGATCATGGCCTGCGCCATATTGGGAATACCGGGTCCTTTGTCCATCGCCAGGATTCGCGCCACTGGAGCATCGTGTTCCCTGATCCCGGTAAGCACCACCTCGCCCCCGCCCCCATGCACAAGTACGTTGCGAGACACCTCAGTGGCCAGCAGTGCGAATTCGCCCGACCGGGTTTCATCAAAACTCAGGCGCTGCGCTATCAAAAGCGCGGTTCGTCGAACCTCGCCGACAGAGCTTGCATCGGTCACCGCCACATATTCAGTCAATGCTACTTCCATCGCACGACCGTGACCCGCGTTCCTTTCCCTACCTCTGATTCGATTGCAAATTCATTCACCAGGCGTCTGCTGCCACCCAGACCCAGTCCCATTCCGGATCCCGACGTGTAACCGTCTTTCAGCGCCTGCTCAATATCGGGAATCCCCGGCCCATGATCTTCGAATGTCAGCCGCAGCCCCGCCCTCACCCCGGCAGTGATGACCTCGATTGTCATTGCGCCGCCCAGCCCGTAGTCCAGCGTGTTGCGGGCAAGCTCGCTCGCTGCCGTGACAAGCTTTGTCTGGTCAACCAGGCTGAATCGCAGTTCGATCGCCCACTGACGTACTCTCTGCCGCGCGATCACAACATCGTTCGAGTTTTTCAGCGGCAACACGTCACGCTTGGACAAACTCATCCTCGGATCCGGACTGAAGTCCGGCGACTGCGCCGTAGAGCATTTCCATCCCTGCTTCCACGCTTAATGCGGTTCGCACCCCCGGTAACGACATCCCAAGTTCGACCAGCGTGATGGCAACCGCCGGCTGCATACCCACCACTACCGTCTCCGCACCCAGGACGCGTGACATCGCCGCAATGTTCGCCAACATTCGCCCGATGAATGAATCGACGATCTCCAGCGACGAAATATCGATCAGCACTCCCGTCGAGCCCCACTCCGAGATTTTCTGCGTCACATCTTCCTGGAGTTGAAGAGCCAGCTTGTCGTGCATATCCACCTGGATCGTGATGAGGAGGAGTGAACCCATGCGGAGAACAGGAATGCGTTCCACTCAGCCCTCCCGATTCGAAAGGATCCCGCGACCGGAGTTGGATGTTTCTCCCGAGATTCGGACCACGGTTCGCCCGCTCCGTTGCAAGGCCAGGGCCAGCGCGTCGGAAAGCCGGGCCTTGGTCACCACGTCCTCAAGATTGATCCCCAGGTGCACGATGGTCTGCGCAATCTGCGGGCGCACGCCGCTGATGATGCACTCAGCCCCCATCAGCCGCGCCGCCGTAATCGTCTTGAGCAGATGCTGCGCTACCAGCGTGTCCACGGTAGGTACGCCGGTGATGTCGATAATCGCGTACTTCGAATTGGTGGCCACGATGGTTTGCAGCAGGTTCTCCATCACCACCTGCGTACGGGCACTATCCAAGGTGCCGATAATCGGCAGCGCCAGAATCCCATCCCAGAGTTTCACCACCGGCGTGGAAAGTTCCAGCAACTCCTGCTGCTGACGCGAGATCAGCTCTTCACGTGTCGTCATGACTGCTTCTGTCGTGGTCAGCGCCAGCCGATCCAGCAACTCGGTCGCCGACCAGACCGTATCGAAAAGTTTGTCCTGGCTTTTGGCCAGATCATGCCGGATCGCCGAGAATATCGGCTGCTTCAGCGACAGAACAAAGGTTGCCACCTCTACCGGCGAAAAACCCTGCCGCGCCCGCGACGCCGATATTTCCTGTAATAGTTCCCGCGCGCCGCTCCACGCAGGCAACGAAGTGTCGTTGGAATCGCTCGCCTTCACGCCCTTGACCACTTCCAGCAGGACGGCTTTGCTTTGCTCCTCGAGCTCCGTCTTGCTGATCAGGTCGCCGCGTTGCAGCGATTTCGCCATATCCCGAATCCACTCGATGCGGATCTGTTCTTCGTTCCGCGAAATAATGTCCGCTAACTCACTCATTCCAAACTTCCTCCGGAAAAAAGGGGCTTCCTGCCCCGGCCGTCATCCTAACACGGCATTGGGTATTGGCAGGGAGACAGATATCTCCGAAAAGAAATAAGATGCAGGTTTTACGTCAGGGGGCGGCTCGCAGGAAGGCCTGAAGGTCCAAAATCCGCGCTAGTGCCGAGATTCACTCCCGCTCAACTTGACTAAAATCTCGCGGAATGCCGGAACCCCTTCCCACTTGGACACATAATGGTCCACCCGGAATAGATTGCAGATCTCCCGCTGCTCTTCGCCCAGAAGCGTCCACACGATCATGGTGATTTTCCTCAGTTCCGGAGTGCTGTGCCAGAACCGCAAGAGCTCATAACCGCTCTCATATCCCAGATCCAGATCGAGAACGATGCCGTCCGGTAATGGCAGTTCCCGGCGGAGCCCCTTCTCCAGGTAGTCGATCGCGGCGTGTGGAGAGGTTCGGGCCTCCACCTCGTTAATTCCGGCGGAACGGGCAGTTTCTGCAGCGATGTGCAGGTCGTTCGGTTGATCCTCGACGACAAGAAGGCGGGTCATCGTTCCTCATGGTTGAGAAGACTTGGAGTGGGGCGGCCTACCGTATCGGAAGTCTACAGGAGGTGCCAACACCGGTAAAGACCAATCGGATTTTCTCCGGGTCGCACCAGCAGCGATCAGATTATCCGACGGACTCGCGCCAGTCGAGGAACCGCGATGAGAGCTAAGGCAAATAGAAAGATCGACGCGGCGATGAACTCCATCCGCCCATGGCGAAGGTCTTCGAAGAGTAGCTTTATCGCCAGTAATCCGAGCGCCGCATAAGCGATCCTCCGCAGTTCCGGTCGGTGCCACCACGATCCCGCAAATGCCAGCCCTGAAGCAACTGCGCAGAGGACCAGGGTGCGTACCAAGGCCACGTGAAAGGCATCTGGAGTGATCCGGAGCGCCAGCAGCCGCAACGTGCCCTGCGCCGCTAGACCGCTGACGGCACACACGGCCACCAAGGCCGAGGCAAGGTGAAGAGTCTGCTCCTGCCAGGCCTCGCCTTCGCGCTCCCGTGCGGCGCCATAACAAAACAGAGCGCAGCCCGATACCAGCAGAATGCTCCATGCCACCTTTGTGGGCATCGTCCCGACAAGAGACCGGAAGGAAAATTCCAGCAATCCGCAGCTGAGAGCGGCGACCGTAAGGTAGATGATTCCGTGACATTCGAGAGTGACGCAGCACATGCGCCCCGCAAGGATTGCGCTGCACATGGCCGCCAACGCGAGAAGGGGCACCGCCCAGGCTGGCGCAAAACTCAACAGGATTCCCGCCAGCAGGAGTCCAGCGCTCCAGAGCGCGAATACGTGAAAATTGCGCGGCTCCGACGCGCCCCGGAATAACCGGAACGCAGCGGCATAACAGGCTGCCGCAAACAAGGTACAGATCATGCCGACGATGCGGCCGCTGACCTGAGGAACAAGAAACAACATGCTGCTCATCCATAGTAGGAACGCCACCATGGACTGAACCGTTTCAAACCCTGTGATTCCGCGCCGCAACACCGCCGTCTTGTACGCGACACTCGCGGCCGTGATCAAAAACAGAAAACATGCCGGAGCCACAAGCGCCGCGGTTCCCAGAGCCGGATAATCGCCCCGCGTACTCCCCGGGTTTCGATAGATCACGACGAGGAACCACACGGCGCAATCGGCAATTGCTGCGATCACCATCCGCGTCCCTTGCACCCCACTGCGTATGCACCGGTACTCGCACACCGCGACCATGAGCAGCAACAATATGAGGAACGCGATCATCACGTGCGTGACAACCGAGAGGGCAAGGGCGGTAACGGCGGCGGCGACAAAGGCGACCGAGAAATCCGACGCGTTCTCCTTCTTCCAGCTAAGCGCTGTTGCGGCGGCGGCCAGCAGTCCCAGGACAGCCGCCGATGCTTCGGGAGCCAGCACATGAAAGCGCATCGTGAGTTCCCACAGCATGGGAGCCAGGATCAGGGCGGATGTTGCGGCGTAGAGAGCCCCCGCGAATCGCTGCGAGGCCCGCGTTCTCGACGCCGCCACCAGCCACGCCATGGCGTATCCAATCGCGATCGCCGTGATGAGCAGGCGCGGCATAACGCCGGCTTCCGCCAGGGCACGTAGAACATAAGCCCCGGCGATGCCGAGCATCGTTTTGCCCAGCAGCAGGAACGCGCTGCTTACTTGTTCGCCGGAAGGAACTTCGGCGGCCAGCGGCAATATAGCTGCGGCGGACTGATGTGCCGGATGCGCCAACGCCGCGGGAAAATGTTCCAACTCGTGCACGCGCCTTTCCAGCGCGTCTATCCGTGAGGAGAGTTGCTCGAGAGTTTCGGGAAGATCGTTCATCAGTTCCACCCGATTCGAACGGATTGCCTGGCGCCTGCGAGGGTCTAGTCGCCGGCTGCCCCATGCGCCACCTGCTTGTCAGGCCACGGTGGCAGCAGTTTTACAAGTACCCACAGAATCCCCAACGGGAGCAGGGTCAGAGCTGCCGCCACCAGAAAGCCTTCCTTCGTCACCAGCGCCATCTTGTAGGTTGTGTAACCGAGCAGGCTCTTTGAAAACAATTGCCCGCCGATCACCACGTTCCAGCGCATGGCGAAGATGCCGATCAGCGTGAGGCCGCCGGCGGTCGCATACATGCGCTTGCGGACGATCTCGGGTAGCTTGAGTACCTGCGTGATCGCCAGCAGAATCAAGGGCACCAGTGTGCCAAGGCAGATCTGGACGACGATGTGTGAGAAGTAAAGCTTGGTATGCACCATGAAGTTCAGGCTGTGGAACGATTCATCGGCCTCATAAACCCGGTGAATCAGATCCAGCATCTCCAGCGTAAAGTCGATGATGAAGGTATAGAAGAGATACATGGCGATGGTGTCCACGCAGCGCATGTCGAGTTCCTTCCCGCGCAGCTTTGTGGTCGCCATGTAGATGAGCATCACCGCGGCGATGCCCGAGACCATGGCCGAGAATATGAACACCACCGGCATGAGCGGCGAGGACCACCACGGATTGGCCTTGATGGACCCGAAGATAAAGCCCACATAGCCGTGCAGCATGAACGCGGATGGAATGCCGATCAGCGTAACCATCCAGCCCACCCGCTCATCGATATGAATTGCGTGCGGGCTGATATTGCTGGAGCCAAGCGTCATGACGCGATATACGAAGCGGCTGAGACCTTTGCTCTCCTGCGACAGAGTGACGATATCGCGGCGGTAGTCGAGCCAGATTTCGAACACCAGCACAGCCATCAGGTACCACAGGTACACATAGCCGAACATGGCCATGGCAGAAGTGCTGTGCGGCGTGAAGTACATCTCGGGGGAACGCTCCGGGTGGCCAAGGTGGAACTGAAGCGGCAACGGAGCAACGAGAAGAAACGACAACGCCGTGAGCAGAGCCAGCCTGTAGGTGGGTGTGACTGCCTCGACTCGAAAGACGCGTTGGAGCGACGCCAGGATGAATGCCCCTGCCACCAGTCCAGTGATAAACGGGTACAGAACGATGAGCACACTCCACTGGAGCCCGATCTCGTTCGGATACATGAAGCCTTCAACACCATTCATAGGTACAGCTCCTAGCTGCTAGCTTCTAGCTCCTAGCTTTTGTTACCTGCTGCTAACTTCTCACCAGCCCGAGATCCATCGCCCATCATCGTTAACTCTGCTCGTGATTCATGAAGCTTCGTTCTGAAAAATGAAACTAGAAGCTAGCAGCTAGAAGGTAGCAGCTGTTCTCACCGCACCGATCCATCCAGGTCGTTGTAATAGACCTTCGCGCCGGTCGCCATTTGCGGCTTCAATACCTGCACGCTGTGGGTCTTGAGGAACGCGTGGATGGGATCGTTGGGGTTCTTCAAATCCACCAGTTGCCGCGCGCCCGTGGGACAGCTTTCGCAGCAAGCGGTGGTCAGGCCCTTGGTAATCCGGTGATAGCAGAGCGTGCACTTGTCCGCGACGTTCTTTTTGGGATGGATATACCGGCAGCCATAGGGACAAGCCTGCACGCAATAGGCGCAGCCGAGGCAGTACTTCTGGTCCACCAGCACTACGCCGTCCGGAGCGACAAATGTCGCGCCTACCGGACAGACCTGGGTGCACGGCGAGTCAGCGCAGTGGTTGCACATCTTGGGGACAAAGAAATACTTGCCCGCATCCTCTTTGGCAACCGGAAAGCCTTCCTTGCCCCCGTCAGGCGAGATGACCTCGGGACTGGTCATGTTCTCGTCGGTCACGTGGTAGCGCTCCACCCAGGTGCGAAAGTTCCCGTCCGGGACATCGTTTTCCGCCTGGCAGGCGCGCACGCAGTTGCCGCAGCCGATGCACTTGGGGATATCGATCAGCATGCCCCACCAGTGATCCGACATCTGGTAGTTCGCGGCGGTCTCGGGTGTCCCCGCAAGCACCGATTTCCACGCCACCGCAGCGGCGGGCAGCAGAATCAGGAAGTGACGCCGATTCAGATTCACTTTGCACCTCCTGCGGTTTTGGCCGGCGCTGATTTGGCCGGCTCGGCTGGCCCCGATGCGTCGATCGCCGGACTATGCGGCTGATGGCAGGTATCGCACGGCACTCCGCTGGAGTGTTCTTCGGCCTCCACCTGCGGGAAATTTTTGGGCCGGGCTGCGCTGGCGGCATGGCAGCGCACGCACAGGATTCCTGTATCGAGCTTGGCCGGGGTCACCGAACCCGGATCGTCGGCCTGGGCCGCCTGCGGACCGTGGCACGCCTCGCAGTTCACGTGGGCGTGTTTCCCCTTGGTCTTGACGTCCACCACATCGGAGTGGCATGTCTCGCACGTTGCGTGACCGGCATACTTCACAGGATGCGCTGCGATTTCCGTGATGGCTGCGCCCCGGTAATGGCCGAATTGGCCAAAAGTCTTCGGGACCACGTATCCGCGAATCATCCAGAACAGCAGAAACGCGATCACGAACAGCCCCGCGAAACGAAGAAGATGCCCTGCATCTTTAAAGAAGTTCATTCCTGGTCAGACTCCCTGAGGCGATCCGGGATGCCTCATGTGATCCAGATCATTCAACGGGGTCAAGACTGGCGATCTCAGATAACGACTGTATGTGAGGGAAATCACGTTCTACTGTGACGGATGGACAACAGATCAGAGCAACCTCCGTGATCGTTCCGACCACTGAGCCTCCGTGGTGCGCTGATATTCAAGGCGATTGCGCGGTGGTCGAACATTTTTTCTTGACAGATGGCACGAGGCGTCCCAAACTGGCATAGTTAAACTATGTCAGTTGTCGGAGACGGTCCCGTGGCTGCCCTCATCCGCCGAAAGTCCGATTCAGACCACGGTCGGGACGAAATCCCGCCGGGCACGCTCCACCTGCTCATCCTCAAAACGCTCGCTGTCCGCGGCCGGCTCCACGGCTACGAAATCGCCGAATCGATCCAGAGCTGCTCGGACGAAGTGCTTCAGGTGGAAGAGGGCTCTCTTTACCCGGCGCTGCAACGGATGTTGATCAAGGGCTGGGTTACAGCCGAGTGGGGTGTGACCACCGGCAATCGGCGCACCCGCTATTACACGCTGACCCGCGATGGCGAGGCGCAGCTTGGCATCGAAGTGTCGCAGTTCCGGCGGGTCATGGGCGCCATTTCCCGAATCATCCAGACGGCCTGAGGAGAAGAAATGAGTCTCGCGGGCGAATTGAGACGACGACTTTCGATGCTGCTCCACCGCGGCCGGTTTCAACGCGAGCTCGACGAGGAAATGCGTCTTCACCTCGAACTGCGTCGCCAGCAGCAGATCGCTTCCGGCGTCGATCCGGAAGCAGCCCGCTGGTCGGCACAACGAAGATTCGGCAATGTTGCCCGCATCAAGGAGAAGAGCCATATGGCATGGGGCTGGAATTGGTTGGAAACATTTCTGCAGGACGCCGGTTACGGACTGCGTTCCATGTTGCGCACGCCCGCGATCATGGTGGTCGCGCTCATATCCCTGGCGCTCGGCATCGGCGCCAACACGGCCATTTTCAGTTTCCTCGATGCCATGATGCTGCGTTCTCTACCCGTCAAGAACCCGCAGCAACTGGTGAAACTCGGCGTCAGGGATCCGAACGGTATCACCGACACTTATGCAACCACCGAGCTCTATTCCTATCCCTTCTACCGCCAGTTCCAGCAGAAGAACTCCGTGTTCACCGACACAGCCGCCATCCTGAGCCTGATGAACGACGTTCACGGTTTTGTGGACAACCGCCAGGAGTCAGAGCTCATCCACGTTCAGACCGTCTCCGGCACATACTTTCAAACCCTGGGCGTAGGCGCCCAGATGGGCCGTGTTCTCAACGACGCCGATGACTCGAGCGAAGGCGATCATCCCGTTGTCGTGATCAGCGATGGTTTCTGGAAGCGCGGCCTCGGCGCCGATCCGTCAGTCCTCGAACACAAGCTAAAACTGGGCGGAATCGTTTATGACATCGTAGGCGTGGCGCCCGCGGAGTTCTTCGGGACCAGGGTCGGTGAATTGCCCGATGCATGGGCGCCATTATCGATGGCCGGGCTTATTCCTCCCGGCTGGGGCAAGTACAAGGAGAATTTTTCGGAGTCGCTCTACATCCTCGGCCGCCTGAAACCCGGCGTAACCATGCAGCAGGCGACGGGCAACGTCAACTTCCTTTTCCCCCAGATCCTCCATAGCTTCTCCGATGCCAATACCACGCAGGAGAATGTAAACCGCCTGGCCCGCGCACACGTCGAATTGAAATCGCTGGCGCGCGGCGTCTCCAATCTGCGCCGCACCTACTCGCAGCCTCTCAATGTCCTCATGGCCATCGTTGGGCTGGTTCTTCTCATCGCCTGCGCCAACATCGCCAACCTTCTGTTGGCCCGCTCCACCGCGCGAGCGCGCGAACTGGCAGTGCGGCAGGCGCTGGGCGCCCGCAGAGGGCGCATCATTCGCCAGCTTTTAACCGAGAGCCTGCTGCTGGCGCTGGCCGGCGGTGCGGTGGGCATTGGATTCGCCGCGGCGGCCAACCGGGTTCTCCTCAAAATGATTTCGCAGGGGTCCGATACCGTGCCTCTCGATGTCTCTCTCAACCTGCGGCTGCTCGGCTTCACCTTGATGGTGACCGTATGCACCGCGCTGCTGTTCGGAACCTTGCCGGCCCTGCGCGCCACCCGCCTGCAACTCATCGACAATCTCAAAAGCGGCCGCGGCGCCACTTCCTCCGGCCGGACGTCCCTGGCAAAGATCCTGGTCGTCTCCCAGGTCGCGCTTTCACTGGTGTTGATCGTGGCCGCGTGCCTCTTCCTGCGCACGCTCGTCAATCTGAACCATGTTGATACCGGCTTTAACAAACAGAATGTGCTGCGCCTGAACATTGACTCCGCCATCACCGGCTACAAGGGTGAGGATCCGCGCCTCAAGATGCTCTTCAAGCAGATCGAGGATCGCATCAACGGGCTTCCCGGTGTCCAGGCTGCCAGCTTTTCCGCCTTCACCTTTAACGAGGGAAGCTGGAACAGCGACATCCGCGTGCCCGGCATGCCGCTGAATCGCAACATAAACGTTTCCCACAACATCATCGGCGACGGCTATTTCAAGGCCATGCAGATTCCGCTCGTGGCGGGACGCGGCTTCGGCCCGCAGGATACGGCCACTTCGCAGAAAGTGGCGATCATCTCCGAATCCATGGCGCGAAACCTCTTCCCCTCCGGCTCGCCCATCGGACGAACCTACTTCCTGGGAACCGATGACGAGGTAGGCGCTCCCTCGTCGAAACAGGTGATTGGCGTCGTCAAGAACGTCAAGTTTGGCGATCTTACCGAGCCGTTGAATTATATCGACTACCTTCCTTACAGCCAGCAGGAGTGGGGCTTCGGCAACCTGCAGGTTCGCTACACGGGAGACTTCGGCGCGATCTCGAGCGAAGTGCAGCAGGCGATTCATTCTATCGATCGCCGCCTGCCCATCAGCCACATCACGACACTCGATGAACAGGTGGCTGAATCCTTCACCAACCAGGCCATCATCGCCGAGCTCTCCGCTTTCTTCGGACTCGTGGCCGTGTTCCTGTCGTGCATCGGCCTCTACGGTCTGATGTCCTATCTCGTCGGCCGTCGAACCGGCGAAATCGGAATTCGCATGGCCCTTGGCGCCAACCGCTCGGAAGTGAGCTGGCAGGTGATGCGCGAAATCGGGATTCTTGTCTTTGCCGGTATTGTCATCGGCGTTCCAGTGACCCTGTCTGGATTCCGAATGGTCCGGAACATGCTTTACGGGCTGAGCGGGACGGATCCAATCAGTCTCACCGCGGCCATCGCGTTTCTGTTGTTCGCAGGGCTGGCCGCAGGTTACTTGCCGGCGCGCCGGGCTTCCCGAGTCGACCCGGTGGTCGCCCTTCGGCATGAATAAGCTAAGTAGCCCTCTTGCCAAAAATAACTTCCATCGGCTCTAACTGCCGGTGAGGGAGTTACGTGTCTAGCCGGAGGCATCCAAACCGGGATTTCATTTTGCCGAGGGCATCTTCGAGGCGGCTACCGCTAGACATGAGCAGTGGTCGCGCGCGCCGGGAGCATGCTGCCCCAGAAGGCGAACAGGGCGACCACCACGTAGCAGACCAGCGGAACCGTCATGGCCAGCGCCATGCTCCGGGTCGCCTGGAAGACCAGCCCGATCATGGGCGTGAATACCGCGCCCCCGATGATCGCCATTACCAGCAGGGAAGCTCCGGCCTTGGTGTTCGGGCCCAGGTCGCGTAAGCCGAGCGCGAAGATGGTCGGGAACATGATCGACATGAAGAAGCTGGTGAGAAAGATGGCCCACAGGCCCAGCCACCCCGGAAACAGGATGCCGACCGTGACCAGGGCGACGTTGGCGATGGCAAACAACCCCATGAGCGTGCTGGGGCGGACCAGCTTCATCCAATAGCTGGAGCCGAACCGCCCCACGCCGAATCCGGCCAGGGTCCCGGTTAGGAAATAGCCGGCGGTTTTCTCCGCCAGGTGGGTGTAATCCTGCACGTATTGAATGAAGTAGCTCCAGGTACCGACCTGCGCGCCCACATAGCAGAACTGGGCAAACACAGCGAACAGAAAGTGAGGGTAGCGGAGCAGATCGCTGTATTTGCCGTGAATCTCGCCGGAATCGGAGGATCGGCTGACGGCGATAGCCGGGAACGGGGTGCGAAAGATGAAGAAGGCCCACAGCAGAACCACGACGCCCAGAACGAGATAGGGCGCAATCACGCGCATCGTTTCGTGTTGAAGGTAGGCGTCGTAGGTGCCGGCGAGTTTCAGACGGGCAACATCGGCCGGCTTCAGTTCCACCCCCGAAAAGATGAACACGGTGCCGATCAGCACCCCTGTAATTGCCCCCAGGGGATTGAAGGCCTGGGAGAAGTTGAGGCGCCGGACCGCACTCTCCGGTTCGCCCATCTGGGCGATCAGCGGATTGGATCCCGTTTCGAGAAAGCCCAGACCGCTGGCAATCACAAACAGCGCCAGCAGAAACAGCGAATAGCTGCGTGCTTCCGCCGCCGGCAGGAAGAGGAACGTCCCGACACTATAGAGGAGGAGCCCGGTGATCAGGCCTGACTTGTATCCGAAACGCCGCATGACCAAGGCCGCGGGAACCGAGAAAACAAAGTAGCCCGTATAGAAAGCCGATTGGACCAGGCCCGCCTGCAAGCGGCTGAGCTCAAAGGACTTCATAAACTGGCGAATCAGAACGTCATTCAGGTTATTGGGAATGCCCCAGAGGAAAAAGAGTCCTGTTACCAGCAGAAAGGCGGCCATATTGTGTTGTGGGAAAAGAGGGGTGCTGTCGTCCTGTCCTGCCTTCGGCGGGGCCACTGCAAAAGCCATCCATGACTCCTTGAAATGACGTCGGGAACCTGCCGCGGCGCCCGGACGCCATCATCGCATACCAAGCGTCCGGTTGGCATGACGCCGGCAAAACCGCCAGAGGGAACGTCCGCAGCCCCCTGTGCGATGGTCTCAGCGGTTCATAATCCGGGATGAATGACCCCGTCGGGTTTTATAAAGCCTTTCTTTTCAGATAGCGGTTGATGGCGGAGATTCGGGGCTCTCATTTGAGCTTGGGCAGGTGTTGACGAACTAGTATCCTGTTAAGGAATGGCACAGGCGGCGGCAGCTTGTGGGGCATCGTCAACGGGAAACCGGGACGGACGTTCCCAGGTCGTCGGCCTGACAACGTGCCGGTGCTGCAGATCCTTCTGGGGTCCGGGTTATCGGGTTCAAGCGCCGTGCAGGCTCGCTCCCAATGAGTGAGTCAAACAAGAAACAAACGGACGCCTTCGTAGAACAGAACATCGCTTCGTCGTGAAGGCCATAGAGAACATCCCGGGGAAGAGAGGCGCGAGCAGGATTGCGCTCGGTCTCCCTCAAGCGGTTTCACCAACCTAATGCACGCAATTATGAAGGAGAACATACCGATGGCTGAGAAAGCAAAGACAGCGACCACTACTGCAAAACCGCGCAAGACCGCAGCCAAGAAGGCGGCTGTGCCGTCCAACGTTACCGAGATCAACGCACCCCGGGAACAGAAGGCCGTCTCGCGCGACGAGATCGCGGCGCTCGCCCACAAGCTCTGGCTGGAGCGCGGCCGCCAGCATGGACAGGACGCCGACGACTGGTTCCGGGCCGAGCAACTCCTGCGCGGAAAAGCGTCGTAACAGGGCCCGCGAGGGGACTTCAGGCAGTTCTGAGACCTGCTGGTCTCCGTGATTGAGTCGTCGGCGAATGCGCGAGACGACGCCGGACTGTTGGTCCATGACATATTGCCCTTTCTTTTAATTGGCCAGTCCTTGGTCCAAAGGGGCAATGTTCTCAAAATCCGAAAGATTTGACCCTGGGATGGCGAAGCGAAGCCATGTCTGCAGGTCATTTCGGCGCCGCGCCCGCTCTCATCGAGCGGTCAATCCCTTGTCGCGAACATCCAGCCCTGCCTCGCCTCCCGCACGGAGGCAATTTTTTTTTTTTGCGGCATCCGATGCCGCGGGGAGGGAGCGGAGGCGGCAGACGATATGATCGTCGAGGTACGGGCGCGCGAGCGTTCCGAGCGCAGGAATAGGAGGCTACCGTGGCCGACAACCATGACGTGCAGGACGGAAAAAACTATTATCTCGATGTGCCGCAGGTGTGCGCGGCGTTTCCGCTCAAGGGCAGCAACTCTCTCGACTGGGGCATGAAGAACCGGCTGGCCCGGATCTTTTCGCCGGATGATTGCCGCACAGTCATGCTGGCAGTGGATCATGGCTACTTTCAGGGGCCGACCACGGGCCTGGAGCGCATCGACGTTACGATTTGTCCGCTCATTCCTTTTGCGGACGCATTGATGATCACGCGCGGCGCGTTGCGCAGCTCGATTCCGCCCGAAATGGCGAAGCCGGTCGTGCTCCGCTCCAGCGGCGGCCAGAGCATTCTGAAGGAGCTGTCGAACGAACGCATCGCCGTGGACATCGAGGATGCCGTGCGGCTGAACGCCTCGGCTCTCGCCGTCCAGGTCTACATCGGCGGAGTGCATGAGCACGAATCGATCGGCAACCTGGTGGAGATTGTGGATAAGGGCAATCGCCACGGCATACCCACCATGGCGGTCACCGGAGTGGGCAAGGAACTGGTGCGGGACGCGAAGTACCTCGGCCTGGCCACCCGCATGTGCGCCGAACTCGGTGCCCATTTTGTGAAGACCTACTACTGCGAATCGGGCTTTGCACGCGTGGCCGCGGGCTGTCCCGTTCCGCTGGTCATCGCCGGAGGAAAGAAACTGCCCGAACCCGAAGCGCTCGAAATGGCCTACCGCGCGGTGAACGAAGGTGCCGCCGGCGTGGATATGGGACGAAACATTTTCCAGTGCGAAGCGCCGAAGGCCATGATCCAGGCAGTGCGTGCGGTCGTGCATGGAGACGAGACGCCGGAGAAAGCCCTCGATCTGTATCATTCCCTGAAATCGATCGAAGACAAAAGCCAATACGCCAAATGAAAGTCACCGATTCCCGCGAATTGCAGCGAGGTGGTTTGAATGAAGGAAAGAAGAAATTCTCGGCTGTTGCTTCCTGTCGCAGTTGTGGTTCTGGCTTTGTCGGTCGCCGCCGTGATTAATCGGCCCGCGGCACGAGCCGCATCGGGCGCCAGCGACGCCGGAGTTCTGGATTCGGCGCCGGTCAAGATCGATCGACTCGACCCCTCCATCGATCGGATTATTCCGAAGGGCGCGATGCTCGAGCGCGTGGCGGATGGGTTCAAGTGGGTGGAAGGTCCCATCTGGGTGAACGATAGCCTCTACTTTGCCGAGATCCCCAGCAACTCGATCCGCAAATGGAATCCAGGCGCCGGAGTCAGCATCTTTCTCCAGCCCAGCGGCTACAAGGGCGCCGAATCCTACGGCGGTCCCGAGTCGGGATCGAACGGCATGACCCTCGACGCCCGCAGCCGCCTCACCGTTGCAGGGCACGCGCAGCGCGATGTCTACAGATTCGAATCCCTCGATCCAAAAGGGCCATTCACAATTCTTGCCGACTCCTATCAGGGCAAGAAGCTGAACAGCCCCAACGATCTCGTCTACAAGTCCGACGGCTCGCTGTACTTCACTGATCCACCGTATGGACTGCGCACGCAGCACGACGACGATCCGGAAAAGCAGCTCAAGGTCAATGGTGTTTACCGTATCCCCAAGGCGCTCGAGCAGAAGCCCGGAGCCGCGCCGGCGCGCGCTGAACTGCAATTACTCGTGACCGACCTTACCCGGCCCAACGGCATCGCATTCTCGCCCGATGAAAAGTATCTGTATGTGAATAACTCCGAGCCCAAGAAAATTTGGATGCGTTATCGAGTGCAGCCCGATGGCACATTGACCGAGCCGAAAGTGCTCTATGATGCATCGGCCGACCCCCGTCCTGGCTCGCCCGATGGCATGAAGGTGGACGAGCAGGGCAATATTTACAGCACCGGCCCGGGTGGCCTGTGGATCTTTTCGCCCGAAGGCAAACCCCTGGGAACGATCCTGATTTCAGAGAAGGCGGCCAACGTGACCTGGGCAGGACCGGATCACAAGACGTTGTACATCACAGCCAGCAGCAGCATCTATCGCGTTCACCTCAACATTGCAGGAGCCCCGCTGACCAAGAGTCACTAAGCGCTCCGTAGCCGCTCGGGTTTGGCGCGGGGGTTGTCTTTCATGAGCGCGATCAACGCGGCGTTGACGACCGTGAGTCCAGCCAGGATATAGAGCCCTGCGCGCGGCGAGCGGAAATACTCATCCGCCCAGACCTTCACATTGGGCGCCAGAAATCCGCCCAGGTTGCCCATGCCGATCAGAGCGATGCCGCCAGCCGCCGCGACGTCAGCCAGGTAAGCGGTTGGAAATGTCCAGAAGAGCGGTTGCACCGAGATGAACCCCGACACCGCGATCGACAGCGCCACCAGCCCCAGCCGCGGCCCCGCCGTGGGAAACACGAAACTCGCGCAACCAGCAGTCAACAGAATCAAAGCAGCGACCTGGCGATGGTTTCTCCTTTGATCGGCCAGCTTCGGCAAGTAATAAACAGCGGCCAGCGTGCATATCCACGGAATAGCCGAAACGAGCCCGACTTCCAGTCCCGCCGGCTTGTGCAGCAGAGCCGAAATCTCCGCGGGAAGATAAAAGATCGCGCCATACGTGCTCATCTGGATGAGGGTATAGATCAGCAGGAAGCGCAACACGCGAAGATCGCGCAGCATGGGGAGCAGCTTCGCAGGCCCGACTGAACGCCGGTCGAGTTCCTCCCGCGCCAGTTCGTTCGCGAGAGCCTTTCTCTCCTCAGCCGTCATCCACGCGGCGGTGGCGGGCTTGTTGTTGAGAAACCAGTAGGCAACAGATCCCAGCGCGACGGCCATAAAGCCTTCCACGAGGAACATCCATTGCCAGCCTCGCAGCCCGCCCCAGGGAGGCATCTCGAGCAGCAGGCCTGAGAGCGGGCCGCCGACGATGAGCGCCAGTGGAACACCAAGGTAGAACAGGCCCATCATCTGGCCGCGAACCCGGTTCGGAAACCAGTAGGTCAGATAGAGAATTATGCCGGGGAAGAATCCGGCTTCCATGACGCCGAGCAGCAGCCGCAACACATAAAACGAAGTGCTGCCTGTGACAAACATGGTGGCCATCGACAACAGCCCCCACGTCACCATCAGGAACGTCATCCATACTTTGGCGCCGATGCGATGCAGGATCAGGTTGCTCGGAAATCCGCACAGCGAGTAGCTGAGGAAGAAGAGGCCGGCGGCCAGCGCATAGACTCGTTCGTTGATGCCTTCGTACGTCTGCAGCGCCTGCTTTGCGAAACCGATATTCGCGCGGTCGAGGAACGAAACCACGTACATCATCATCAGCCAGGGGGCCAGGTGCCGAGTCGCCCGAGCAATGGCACTGTGCAGATCGCGGTATTGCGAACGGCCGGCTGGCTCAGCGTCAGATGCGGGGATGGGATGCAAGCGGGTGCCTCGGGATCAGTGTTGACCAGGTCGCGCGGCTGGATTTGTGCTGCCCAGGTTTGTGCTGCCTGGCTTGGTGCTGACCAGGCCGTCGGCGATGCGCTCCAGCGAGGGCACGATGGATTCGCCGGCAGTCGTTCCGAAGGGCCCATTCTGCTGCACCATGAAGATGAGAATTCTCCCGTTGGACGGGGAGATTTCCATCGCGTTGTTGTAGGCTCCGCCGTGGCCGAATCCATGTTCCGAGATGCCCCATCCCAATCCGTAGTTCTTTCCGTCGAGCATCTTGTTTTGAGTCCGGGTCATCTCGCGAATTGCGGCTCCGCTGACGATGCGCTTGCCGTGGACGACACCGCCGTTGAGGATCATCTGACAGAACCTGGCTACGTCGCCTGCGGTGGAGAAAAGTCCTCCGGCGGGCATCGGGAAACGGCGCGTCTTATCGTTCAGGGGATAGGTCAGCTGATCGATTTGCAACGCGACCAGCTCGTGACTGCTGGTATCGACTTTGTACGACGCAGCCAGGCGGCTGATCTGCTCGGTGCTCGGCCAGAATGTCGTGTCCGTCATGCCCAGGGGATCGAAGAGACGCTGCTGCATGAATTGCTCGTAGGGCATCCCGCTGACCACCTCGATGATGCGCGCCGCGGTATTGATGCCCTCATTGGAGTACGCGTAAGCCGTGCCCGGCTGAAAGATCAGCGGCTCGGCAGCAAAACTGCGCACGGCCTGATCGAGCGGCAGCAGGTCGAGGACGGCCGGTTGTGCTTTTGAACGAAATGGGAGACCGCTGGTGTGGCTCAGGATTTCGCGCACGCGAATTGGATGAACCGCGGGGACAAGACTGGACGGAGCCTGCGCTGTGGATGTCTGAGTGTTCGCTTTCGATTGCGGCGGACTCACCATCTGGCCGTGAAATTCGGGAAGGTACTTCTCGACCGGATCGTCGAGATTCACCTTGCCTTCATCGACGAGCGTCATGAAGGCAGTGACGGTCATCGGCTTTGAAGTGGAAGCAATCCAGAAGAGACAGTCGGGCCGCATGGGCGTGCGGGCGGCGGGATCGCGGTATCCCACGGCCTGCACATCGACCACGCGGTCTTTGGTCGCCACGAGGGTAACTGTCCCGGCCAAAGTGTGATTTTCGACAAGCGGCTGGAGGAACGATCGGATCGGATCGTTTGCGGCCCACTGGTTGGCAACGGTGTTTGCGGAGAAAGGGAAGAACATCAGCGTCAGGATAACGATCCGCCGCAGTTGGATGCCAATGCCGCGGTCCGCGGCGACAGGTGCGCGGACTTCGGTTTTGGTTGTCGCTCGGACCATCATTGTGCCTCTCGAGTTGGTTGATGAGCAGGTGAGGAATTGGCGCAACCGGGCGGACGGCGCGTAGGGATCATCCCATCCACTTGGCGAGTTCCGGATAGCGGGCGAGGATTCTCTTCTGATCGTCATGACTGAACTGCCGCAGCGGTGTCGGTTTGTCCTGAGGTCGTGTGCCCTTCTGGTTCAGCACGTTCATCAGGCTCCATTCTCTCTGCGGCTGTTTGGGCTCTGCCGCAGGAAGGTCGTAGCGCGTGAAGTCAATCGCCATGGGTGGAGCGTCCTTGGTCCAGTCGTGCAAAAGCGCCAGCCGGAATTCACGGTTCATGAACCATTGGATCTCCAGATTCTTTTCAGACCCGGGCGCTCCCGTCCCCTTGGCATCGAATCGGTAGTTCAGGCCATTGTTGTTTGGATTGTGCTTCCGCCACTCCAGGCCGAATTCTCCTTCGGTCATCACGCGGGTGTCCGGCCATCGTTCCCGTATCGCCTGCAGCCACCACGCCAGGTCTTCATGGTGGCCGATGGAGACCTCCCAGATCCCCGTAACCCAGCCGAATCCATTCAATGTATGGCCGGTGTCGAAGTGCATCGCGCGTCGTATCCATCATCTCCTTGCGGCCGACACCAGTCCCAAGGTTGCCCACTGTCTCGATGGGACCCACGCCCATCCGGCTGTTGAAACCGCCCTGGAAACCATCCCGCCGGGCGGCCAGGAAATCGCAGGTCCAGCCGTCCAGGCAAACGCAGTCGACGAAATCGGCCGACCCTTGCGCGGGTTTCAGATAATGCTCGCGGCTGGGGTAATAGGGATAGCAGATTCCGCCATCGCCATCTCCGTTGTCGATTGCCGTGCTGGCTCCAGATCTGTCCCTGGCAGACATGAATGCCCTCATCCGCGGCGAGCAGGCGCTGATTCTCCGCATCCATGAACCCGGCGATGAGGCATTGCGGACGATACCCGCCTCCGACCAGGGCCGACACCTTGCCAAGCGCTTCGTGAATCGTCTTCCGGTTGTTCTCGCGCGTGTCGTACATAGGCGCAAAATAGCCGCCGGGTAGGAACGTAACCTCATCCCCATATCGATCGTGATAGGACGCCAACAGGCGACGCGCTTCTTTGTACTGATCGCGGTTGTCGTTCAGCGCCAGCCAACTGATGGCCCAGGTCATCTTGCCATCGGGGCAGCCTCTTGCGAAAGCGTCCCGCCGCGCGCGAATAAGTTCCGGGCGGTTGTCGGCGACCTCGTCTTCACCGATGTTACGAGTCGGAGTCACTTCGATCTGATTCACGCGTACGATCGAAACGTGGGTCACGAAGCGGCCGCGAAGTGGTGCAGGACCGGTCGCCCGAGCCTGGCTCTCGGAGCCGAACGAAGGCGCACTCAACGCGAGCGAGGCCGCCGAGATCGCAGCACTGCTCAGGAACCGACGCCGGGTCCAGCCGTTGTCGAAATCCAGCTCTCTTCGTGCCTCGTGTGCCGGACGTTGGTTTCGGTTCATTTGCAGAATCATACAAGAGCATCCCGCGCCGCCGAGTGTTTGCCGGCGTGCGAGGTCTTCGTGTTCGCATCTCGCTCCACATCTCATGTGCCGGACGGCAATGAAGGATTATGATTGCCCGCGGGGTTTGTAGCGGGCAAATTGCGCAAGCATCCTGAGGCGGCCCCAAAGGAGAGATCGCGTGATAGACAAAGCTGTTGTTTCCCGGCGCGAATTCCTGCAGACCACGGCAGGCGTAGCGGGCGCCTCGTTGCTGGCTGGAACCAGGCTCCTTGACGCCGAGCTAATACCCGCGGCCTCACAAGCCGCGCCGGCCAGCGACCGGGTTCGGTTCGGAATTGTGGGCGTTGGCATGGAGGGCTCAAATTTGCTTTCGACAGCCATCCAGCTTCGCGGTGTGGAGTGTGTCGCCGCTGCCGATCTCTACGACGGCCGCCATGAACTGGCAAAGGAAATCGTCGGCAAGCCGATCCGGACAACACGCCGCTACCAGGAATTGCTTGATGCCAAAGACATCGACGCCATCCTCGTGGCTGTTCCTGACCACTGGCACAAGCAGGTGGTGGTGGACGCGGTCGGCGCGGGCAAGGATGTCTATTGCGAAAAGCCCATGTCGCACAATCCGTCGGACGGCCTGGCCATGGTCGCCGCGGCCCAAAAAACAGATCGCATCGTGCAGATCGGCGCGCAGCGCACAAGCTCGGTTCTGTGCGCCAAGGCCAAAGAGCTGATCGCCCAGGGCGCAATCGGCGAAATGAATCTGATTGAAGCGACTTATGGCCGCAACGATCCGACCGGCGCATGGGAATATCCGCCTCCGCCCGATCTTTCGCCTCAAACTCTGGATTGGGATACCTGGCTGGGAACCGCGCCCAAGAAGCCCTTTGACCCGCTGGCTTTTGCGCGCTGGCGCTGCTGGAAGGAATATGGAACCGGGGTCGCCGGCGATCTGCTGGTACACCTGATCAGCGGCATGCAGTTTGTGCTGGGCATCAATCAGGCGCCGAGCAAGGTTTCAGCATTCGGTGGCATCTACCGCTGGAAGGACGGGCGCAACATGCCCGACGTCCACCCCGTGCTTTTTGAATATGAAGGAATCCCCGTGTATATGCGCCTGTCGCTGGGATGCGAATCGCCCGAGGTTACTCGCTTTCAGGGATCCAAGGGTGCGATTGAACTTCGCGAATTCAGTGTCTCCTATACGCCGCAGGCTGGAGTCGACCTCTCCCCCAGCTATTACACGGCTTCCTATCCAGCGCGTCTGAGAAATGAGTACGTGAAGAAATGGCACGAGGAGCACGATCCAGTTCCAGGACAGGAACCCGCGCCGGAAAGCATCACTTACAACGGAAACGACTATGACGATCTCCGGCCGCATTTATGGAAATTCTTCGAGGCCGTCGGATCGCGCCAGCCGGTGGTGCAGGATGTTGTCTTCGGCCACCATGCCGCGCTTGCCTGTCATCTTGCCAATGAATCGTACTTCCGCAAGAGCCCGGTGCGCTGGGATGAGGCTTCGCAGTCCATCAAGTCACTGAGCTAAATCCGGGTGCCCCAGGTCTCGATTTTGAGACCTGGGATAGTTGACGGCTATCAAGTGAAAAGGAGTTAGTTTCTGTGAACTTGAATTCGCTAGCCAGCGCCGCAATTCTAGGCGCCAGCCTTCTCGCCGCTTCTCCATTGACGACGCTCGGACAAGGCTCTGAACAAGGGCATGACGTGAAGACGTTCCTCGGACGCTGGGATCTCACCCTGAAGTCGCCAGAGCACGAGTATCCTTCGTGGCTCGAGTTAAGCGAGCAGGATGGGCAGCTCAAGGCGCAAATGGTGGGCCGCTGGGGTAACGCACGGCCTCTTCCCAAAGCGGAGTTGTCCGATGGCCACCTTACCTTCGTTTCTCCAAAGGAAGAGGAAGGCAGTCAGAGCGACCTTGTATTTCAGGGCCAGCTGAAGGGTGAAACCCTCTCGGGGACCGTCAAGGGTCCCGATGGAAAAACGTGGCAATGGACCGGCGTGCGAGCGCCGGCTCTCGAACGTGCAAATCCACCCCAATGGGGCAAGCCGATTCAACTCTTCAACGGGAAAGACCTGTCCGGGTGGAAGATGGGCGCGCCGGGACCGCCCGTGTGGACAGTGCAGAATGGAACTCTCGTGACCCCTGGAAATGGCCCGGAACTTTACAGCGACGCGAAGTTTCAGGATTTCAAATTGCATGTCGAATTCAACTGCGGCAAGGATGCCAACAGCGGAGTCTACCTGCGCGGCCGTTACGAAGTTCAGATTGAAACCGAATCGGAATCGGAACCGCCCAGCCATCACACAGGCGGCGTCTACGGCTTTCTCGCTCCCACGCCGGAACAGCCCCGTGTTCCCGATATCTGGCAGACATTCGACATCACCCTGATCGGTAGAAGAGTCACCGTGGTTCTGAATGGCAAGACCGTCATCGACAACCAGGAGATTCCCGGCATCACCGGCGGCGCGGTCGACAGCCACGAAGCATCGCCGGGGCCGATTTATTTCCAGGGCAGCGAGAAAGGGCACGTCGCCTTTCGCAACATCGTGATCACGCCGGCCAAATGAGCGGCGATTAGAATTGCTGCAGGATGGCAGACCGCAAGATCGTTCACGTCGACATGGATGCTTTCTACGCGTCCGTCGAGCAACGGGACAATCCGCAATTGCGCGGCCAGCCCGTGGTCGTGGCATGGCGAGGAACGCGATCGGTTGTCTGCGCGGCTTCCTATGAGGCCAGGCGTTTTGGAATCCGCTCGGCGATGCCGACCGTCCGCGCCGAGCGCCTGTGTCCCGAGGCGATTTTCGTCGCTCCCGATTTCCCGCGCTACCGGGCCGTGTCGCGCCTCGTTCGCGACATCTTTCAACGGCACACAGATCTCATTGAACCGCTTTCGCTCGATGAAGCTTACCTTGATGTTACTGAGAACAAGACCGGATTACCGACGGCAACCCGGGTTGCGCAGACGATCCGGGAGCAGATTCGAACCGAGCTTGATCTCACCGCCTCGGCCGGCGTAGCGCCAAACAAGTTCCTGGCAAAGATAGCCTCCGATTGGCGCAAGCCGAACGGACTTTTCGTCATCCAGCCCAAAGACGTGGACTCGTTTATGCCCCGGCTTCCGGTCGGCCGCATTCCCGGAGTTGGAAAAGTCACCGAGGCAAAACTTGAGAGACTGGGAATCAAAACAGTCGGAGATCTGCAAGGCGTTGTGTTGCCTGACCTCGAAAGAGCGTTTGGACGATACGGCCTTCGCCTGTATGAATTGGCAAGAGGCATTGATCAAAGCCCTGTGGTTCCCGACCGGCCCACGCAATCGGTGTCTGCGGAGGATACGTTTCCGGAAGATGTTCCGCTGTCCGAAACAGAACCTCTCATTCGCATGCTCGCGGAGAAAACCTGGAGCGCTTCACGCAAGCAACCCAGGGCGGCGCGCACCGTGGTGCTCAAATTGAAGACCAGCCACTTCAAGATACTCACCCGCAGTCATACGCCCTCCTCGCCTCCCGCTTCATGCGAGGAACTTACGCGAATCGCACTGTCGCTGCGAGACAAAGTGAACCTCGATCCCGGGCAGCGATACCGGCTGGTCGGGGTTGGACTCAGCAATTTCAACGGCGCCGAAAATTCAGGACAGCCGGAGTTATTTGAGCCGGACGAGTAGGAGTTCGTGTTCCTCGCTTTTCACTTGCCTCGAAAACGTAACATGTGTTTCTATTGGTGCCACGCAGTTTATATCTCTTTCCTGGGAGCCACCGATCGGTCAATGCGAATGACCGGTCAGGCGCATGGAACGCAAGCGAAACAACGTGTAAGCTGCGTTCTCCAACCATGCTTCACTCCTCATCTGTCGGGACATTGAAAGACCGGGCGCCGATCGTCGAGCGATAGTGCCCGCCTCGTCATGCCGGGGCCAGTCACGAAATCTTAAGGGAGGGTTTATGCCTCGTCTTTCTTCGTTGATAGAAGACCTCAAGACTCATTACTCAGTGGTGATTATCGGTTCGGGTTATGGCGGCGCCATCACCGCGTCGCGACTGGCGCGCGCCGGCCAGCAGGTGTGTGTCCTCGAACGCGGCCGGGAATTCCAGCCCGGCGAATATCCCAACACACTGCCCGAGGTGCTCGCCGAGGCCCAGGTGGACACGCCCAACGGGTTTCTGGGCTCCCGGACCGGCCTTTACGATATGCGCGTCAACGATGACATCGATGTCTTCTGCGGCTGCGGACTGGGTGGAACGTCGCTCGTGAATGCGAATGTATCACTTCCCGCCGAGCCGCGCGTGTTCGACGATCCGCGCTGGCCCGACGAGTTCCGGGCCGACGTTGCGACGCGCCTGCAGACCGGGTTTCAGCTCGCACAGCAGATGCTGGGAGCGACCCCTTATCCTGACAACTTTCCCGCGCTCCCGAAACTCCAGGCGCTAGAGAAGTCCGCTGCTTCCCTCCAGGAAAAGTTCTACCGCCCCCCTATTAACGTTACGTTCAAAGACGGGGTCAACGTCGCCGGCGTGGCGCAGCACGCATGCACGCTCTGCGGCGACTGCATTACCGGCTGCAATTACGGCGCAAAGAATACCGTGCTGATGAACTACCTGCCCGACGCGCGCAACCACGGCGCCGAAATCTACACCCAGGTTGGCGTGCGGTCTCTTGAGCAGAAGGGCGGGCTTTGGCACATTCATTACCAGACCCTCGATTCGGGCCGGGAAAGATTCGATACGCCAACGCAATTCATCACTGCGAATATGGTGGTGCTGGCGGCCGGAATGCTTGGTTCGAGCGAAATCCTGCTGCGCTCCAAGGCCAATGGGCTCGGCCTCTCCGACCAGGTGGGCAAGCATTTCACCGGGAACGGAGACGTGCTCGCGTTCGGCTACGACACCGACAACATCATCGACGGAATCGGTTACGGCTCACTTTCGCCACAGGGGCGCGACCCCGTCGGGCCGTGCATCACCGGGATCATCGACGACCGGCTTCAGCCGCAACTTGACGACGGCATGGTGATTGAAGAAGGTTCGATTCCCGGGCCTCTCGGCGCAACGATTCCGGCTGCATTGGCTGCTGTAGCACCGTGGGCCGGCACCAACCTTTCTCCGGGTGCCGACGCATTCGCTAAAGAACGCGAACGCGAATTCGAGAGCCTGGTTTGCGGACCTTACCACGGCGCAATCCAAAATACCCAGACCTATCTCGTGATGACCCACGATGACGGCGACGGTTTTATGACGCTCGAAAATGATCGGCTCAGGCTGCATTGGCCGGGTGCCGGGACCCAACCCGTATTCACCCGCGTCAACGATCGTCTGGACCAGGCGACGAAGGCGCTGGGCGGAGTATTTATGCACAATCCGCTGTGGAGCGATCTCACCAATCACAATCTGATCACGGTGCATCCCCTGGGCGGTTGCTCGATGTCGCGCGACGCGTCGGGCGGCGTCGTAAATCACAAGGGCCAGGTGTTCTCTTCGAATAGTGGAAGCGGCGTGTACGACAGTCTCTATGTGAGCGACGGCTCCGTAATGCCCAGGTCGCTCGGCGTCAATCCGTTGCTGACCATCTCGGCAATTGCAGAGCGATGCTGTGCGCTGATGGCGCAGGATCACGGCTGGACCATCGACTACGACATCTCGAAGCCGGTTCAGCCGCCTCCGTCACCCGCAGTGACCAAGGGACTGCGTTTCACCGAAGCGATGAAGGGATTCTTCTCGACGAAGGTCACGGATGATTTCGCGAAGGGGAGGATCCAGGGTAAGCAAGACGGCTCGAGCTTTGAATTCATCCTGACCGTGATCGCCGACGACCTAGATCAACTGCTCACCAATCCGGATCATCCTGCGCGCATGGTCGGTTCGGTCACCGCTCCTGCGCTTTCGGCCGAGCCGCTGACGGTGAGCGAGGGCCAATTTCACCTGCTTGTCACCGATCCCACTCAGGTCGACGTTCGCCTGATGAAGTACGGAATGAACCTGACCTCGGAAGAAGGCAAGACCTTCATCTTCGAAGGTACGAAGATCATCAAGAACGACGGAATTCTGAACATATGGCGCGACACGTCGACACTCTACATCACCATTTCCGACCCTTCGGGAGCAGTCCTGGGCAAGGGGATCCTGTTAATCGAGACTGCAGATTTTCTCCGTCAGATGACAACGGTCGAAATTACCAATGCCAAGGATGATCAGGAGCGCCTCACCAGCGTAATCCGCTTCGGGCAGTTCTTCGCCGGAGTCTTGTTCGATATCTACGGCAGCGCACTGGCGCCCGCGAATGAGTTCAACCCGCAACCCGTGCCGCGAAAGAAGCGGCCACTCCGCATGTGTGCTCCGGAGGTCTACCACTTTCTTACCGAAGACAATGTTGAATTGCGATTGACGCGATACAAGGGCGGTACCAAGGGGCCGGTGATGCTCTCGCCCGGCTACGGCACTTCCACCCTCGCATTCACAATCGACACGGTGGATACCAATCTGCCGGAGTTCCTCTTCGCGAATAATTACGACGTGTGGTTGTTCGACTATCGCGCCAGCCCGGCGTTGCCCTCGTCGCGAACGCAATTCACCTTGGACGACGTTGCCACTAAGGACTATCCGGCGGCGGTTGCGCAGGTGCGGGCGATTACCGGTGCTGCCGATATCCAGATCATGGCCCACTGCATCGGCTCGCTCACATTTTTGATGAGCATGCTTTCCGGAAAGCTCCAGGGGATCCGGTCGGCAGTGTGCTCGCAAGTGGGGCTTTACCCGATCACGTCGCCGGAGAACAATGTAAAGGCTGCCTTCGATATCGGAGAGTTCTTCAAGAACATCGGCATCGACACTCTCACCACAGACTTCGATCCATCTAAGTGGGGCGATGTTATCGAAGACGGACTGTTGAAACTGGTGGGCGCCCTTGGCCCTCCCTGCAACAGTGCAGTGTGCCGCAGAATCTGGCTGATCTATGGTGAGGTGTACGGTCATACCCAGTTGAACGAAGCCACTCACGAAGCCATCCACGAGATGTTCGGCATCGCGGACATCACCACGTTCAAGCATCTGTTGACGATCGTTCGCGCCGGTAAAGTTGTGGACAAGGATGGAAAGGATGTTTACCTGCCCAACATACAGCGGCTGAAGATTCCCCTCACCTTCTTCCAGGCTCTGGGAAATCATCTTTTCCTGCCGGAGGGAACCGAACGCAGTTATGAATTGTTAGTAGCAAAGAATGGCGCAGAGGGATACTTCCGCGTGGCGGTTCCTGACTATCATCATATGGATTGTTTCATCGGCAAGGATGCGGCGCAGGATATCTATCCGCTGATCTTGGCGCAGCTTGACGGTTACAATCCAGCGCCACCCGCGACTAAGTTGGTTGCGCCGGCCGCCGCAGCGACAGTGGTTCACTAAAAGGAGCTTCCATGGCAGACAACAAATCCGATGCGACGGTTGCGCGCAGTCCAGGGCTCGATGCGTTGCTTCAATATCCGCTGATGTCCGCACTGTCTGACCGGCGGACGCGACGGATCGCGCGCGGCACCTCGGTTCTTGCCAACGGTCTGAGCCATACCAGCACTAATTCTCCCGCCCCCCTCTCCGCGCTTGAGGAAGCGGTGCTCATTGTATCGACCGGCTTGACCGGTTCGGTTCAGCACGATGGACCACTGGATATTCCCACGGGAGGGCGTGAACTTGGTACGCCGTTCGTCTATGCGCTGGGACGCTCGGCCAGCAGCCCGGATAACTCCCAGGCGACGACGTTCTTCATGATCAATGACGAGGGCATCTTTCTACTTAAGAAACTGGAAGGTGAGGAAGCACTCCAGCTATTGAGTGGTCTCCCGCCCAACAAGGCAGATTGGGCCGACGCTGATTGGCTCGCCGCGGCGCAGGCGGTCAAGGTCAAACTCTACGATCAACGACTGGAGTTTCCCCGCCAGTTTCCTTACTATCTTGGCTGGAACAAGCAGATATCGAATCTGCCCGGCACGACAATCTTCTTACCCGTGGTGGACTGCACGCGCGGATACATCAACATCATTCTTAACCTGCTGACGGAACCCGACGGCCAGCGGCCCCTTTTCGTCGATGACTGGAAGACCTTCAAGCCTGCCGATGTTGTCGAGGCTGTGGAGTGGGCCGGGGTTGAGCTCGGGCTTGCGGGCTCTAACAACAAAATTCCCTATGAGGTTATTGGAGGCCTTGCGCGCGCGCAAGACAAGTTTGTCAATCCGAATATTGTTTTGCCTCTTGGATTGGCGTCAACGATGCGCGTCAATTACGAGTCCTTCTTTCTATTGCAAAATCTGATGCTGGTCGGGCAGGGTATTGGCCTGGGCGGATGGGTTCATGCCTCGGTGGCTCCGCCGTACATCCTGGAGCGCGATCCTGCCAAGCAGTTTTTGGGGCTCGGCTTTCGCATGCAGGCTGGCAAATCCTGGCCCGATACCGGGTGGCCGCCGGTGCCGGCATCACAGCCGAATCCTGTGGGCATCGATGGGGTACTCCAGGGCCTCTGCCCGCCGTACGTAGCATCGATGTCTGATGCAGTAGACCAGCTTCTGGCGGAGAAATACGACGCTGGCGGGCTCTATGGCGATCTGAATGTTTTCAAACGGCCGTATCTCTCTGAGTCTATCGCGCAGGACTATCTCCAAAACGCCAGCCACTATTCAGACCAGGCCGTCGCATATGCCAAAGAGATCTGCGGCTACATCTTTGATACCTATGGGCGCTTCCCCGCACACTGCGACGCGTTTCACGCTCCCGGGATATGGCTACAGTTCTCCCATCTCGAACTTGAATACTACGAAAAGTACTACAACCCGAACCAGTTCGCGAGACAGAGTCAGCATGCGTTCATGTGGGGCGAGCCATAAGCTCGTTCGATTGACCAAATCACGAGTCAACGCTCGTTACGGTAAGATGCGGCTGAATAAATGAGGAGCGAAAAGGAGCTTCAGTGTTTCCAACTATCAAAATCACAGACCAGGTTGGCACGCAGATTTCACCCGTCGACCTTTCCAATCCCTCGTCTATTGGCAATTACCTCAAGGCGGAATTGCTCCACCTGGCGGTGCTCCCCGATTTCATTGCGCTCAAGGACAGCAAACTCAGCAAGGCCGCCACGAAACCGATTGAGTTCAAGGCCGACGTGGCAAATGATTTTCAGCTGGGGAATAGTGTGCCGGAAATCGATATTACTCCCGAAGTGCAGGCGGCGATCCGGGTAAACGCCTCTCCGGGAACGGCACTCGATGACGCTGACCCCTTCACCGGTGGCACCGAGGTACCGGACCAGACAGGATATGTTTCGGTGGGCTTTGTGGGATCGCTCGACCTGGGGGTTAGCGGCTCGGCGGGCGATCTGACGTTTGGATTCGACGCGACGACTGCAGTGAGTCTCGAGTATTTCAAGGCGTTCCCGCTTGGCGCTAGCGAACCGACCTTGGCGGATGCTCTCGGCCAGACGATGTCAAGCTATGTCATTCCCGCGGACCTTTCCGATCTCACCAAACTCGGCATCAACGACATTGCTACTGTTTCCGGACAAGGCAGCCTCACGATCTCAGGCGGAGTTGAAGTAAACGCTTTTCCAAATCCGCTGGCATCCGTAGACCTGCCGTTAGGCGCCGGATCAGTGGCCGTACAGGCGGGCGTGCTGGCCGGTCTCACCGTGAGCTTCACTCTTTCAGGGTCTTATCAGATACGGGCGCGCCGGCTGGATGCCCATACGATCGAGTTGAGTTTTCTGCGGGAACACGGGACCGCTTGGGAGACCGACTTCTCCGGCTCTGCCGGAGTTTCAGTCACTGTTGGTAGCACTGACCTCCTCGGATTGCTTTTGAAAGCCATAAGTACCGATCCGGCGGGGGATACTAAGAAGCTAAGTACATTGGGATCCGACGAGCGAGACACAATTGCCGATGCAATCAAGAAGGGCCTCGATCATAGCCTCGCGGCCTCTATCGATCTGGCTCTTTCCTCATCCATTGATGACCAGGCCGCATTTCAGTATCATGTCCAACCCGCCAAGCTGAGCTCCGATTCAAGCCTGGCCGTTCATAAGGCGCTCGACGGCGACTTGAGCCTGCTGACTGCCATGGAAAGCACGATGCAGGAGGGAGGCATTCTTGCTCCGGGATTGCAGATGACGAAGAGCCTGTTCTCGAAAGTGCGCAGCAGGGACACGACGTTCAAGATCAACCTCCTTGGGATTATAAACCTTGTTACAGTCTCTGACCTGATACTCAGTAGCGAGACGCTCATCGATGAAGTTACTGGCGATGTAACCATCAAGGAGACAGTGAGCGGAACCCGGATCAGCGCAATCACTGATCCGATGGATCGGAATGAAGCGCTGCGCAAAACAATGTATGACTCTGTCCTTGCGACCACCACTTATCGGGCCGGAAAAGCGATCGTTCTTCCGACGCTAACCTGCGAGCAGGTCCATTTCGTTCTGAATCACAATACCAACCAGCAGATCATGAGTGACTACCTGAACTGGTTCTGTGCCCTTCGGATTCTTACGGCTCCGGAGAAGGCCGCTTTCATGAGTAAGTTCATTCCTGGTGGACCTTCGACTTGCGTGCTGCGGACCTCATTTACCGACAGCGATAGCACTTCGATGTTCTTCGATGGCTCCGGTAATCCGCGTCCGGAATCATACTTCCTTGAAACCGGCCGCCTGGCAATGCGCGCATTACTTGATCCGGCGCATCAGGATATCGACAAACTGCGTTATCAAATCGTGGATGACGCACTCTGGCCCAAAGCGTTGAGTATCGGGGCGAGTCCAGGCCTTGGCCCGCTGGTAGGTCTCAGCAGTGACGATCCTCGAGTGGGGGTTCTCAGGGGCGATGTCTTCGTGATCACCGACTGGGCTGACGCGATGAGCAAGGTGGGGGCCATCGTTCAGGATGTGCGTAAGTTTGTCGGCAGTGCCGACCCCGCGACGCTCGCCCAGAACAACGTTTTCAAGCAAAAGAGCGGAGCACTTCAGAACAAGCTTGCGGGAATCGCAAAGACGAGCAAGATCCGGTTCGCTGAGCCCTGGGGAATGGTCTCGCTCTATTGGGCGGCGGGGTCGCCGGCAACTTCTTACGGCAGGGCCCTCGTAGGTTCCTTTGCGTTAGAGCGTGGCCATCAGCCTGAGTTGACAGGCGGCGACGACTAGGTAGTGTGGCGTAACGGCGAGTTTGCATCGAGGGGGAAACCATGGCGATGAAGATTAGCGTTAATCCGGTTGACGTCAGTCGAATCAAGACCGCGATGGATCAATTGACTCAGTTGCGTCCCGAACTCGCGGCACAAATCCAGGCCGCGATGCTGGGCGCGCACGCGCAGGCTGTGCAGGTTGCCAGAACCGGCATCGTGCCGGCTGCTCCGGCTGCGCCTCATTCCGCCTTGCTCGCTCATAGCGCGTTCACCGATGATTCCGACTCCGTGATCAGCAGCCTGGAGGCAGGCGTGCTGATCGCGGTCGGACTGGACGGCGTCATCTGGGGCACTGGCAAGTGGCAACAATTCGATCCAGGATGGGTTGGGTCTTTTGCCGCATTTCTTTGGAGCCTCATCACCGGGAAGCAACAATTCTCCAAAATGCCGCAGACAATCAAAATCCCCAACCAGGTCAAGATAGGCATGGCTGGCGATTGGGGGACGGGAGAATGGCGCACCAAGGATAATCCGGCTCCCAGCACCGGTGTGCGAAACCAGATGGCAAACCTCAATCCGGATGTGACGATTCATCTCGGGGATGTCTACTATTCGGGCCTCGCGGACGAGGAGCAGCACCTGCTGGTCAATCTCTGGCCGCCGGCGCCCAGCGGATCGTTCGCGCTCAATTCAAACCATGAGATGTACTCGGGGGCACAGCCGTATTTCAAAGCGATCAGCCAGGCGCCGTTTGACAAACAAGGGGGATGCAGCTATTTCGCCCTGGAGAACGATAACTGGGTTATCGTCGGACTGGATTCAGCTTACTTTTCCACTGAGGGAAATCTCTATACAGATGGACTGTTATTCGACGCGAATCACCCGAATGACCAGAATGCATTTCTGCTGCAAAGAGGCGTGCAGGCGCAACTCGACGGCAAGAAGCTGATCGTATTGACCCATCATAATGGGCTGGATGATCCCGGCATCAATACCAATACTCTCTTCGGCCACGTGATGAATGCCTTTCCGGGCAATACCGGCCCGGCATACTGGTACTGGGGACACCAACACCTCGCGGTTGCATACAAGCCCCATGGGCCGGCCGGAGTTTCATGCCGCTGTTGTGGTCACGGGGCGCTTCCGTGCGGTAAGGCTTCGGTCCTGGCGAACAGCCCGAACGTGATATGGCATGAAGATCGTCTTGCCAACGATCCGGACATTCCGGAGCGCGTGTTGAATGGTTTCGCGATGCTCACGCTGGACGGACCGAACATCCGAGAGGCGTTCTACGATGAGACGGGGAAACTAGCCTGGGCAAGTTCATAGCGGGGACACGATACCGCACGCCTTGCGATCAGAACCTCCCATCACTTCGGATCGGCGTCTTTCAAGCCGGAAAATTCATCCGACGGTCTTACCGTCGTCGCGGGTAGAAGCCGGTATCCGTCCCGCGTACGAAGATGATACTTCTGCAGGTCCTTGCCGACTAACTTCACTTTGATCGACCGCCAGCCGCGATTCGGATTCTCCTGCGGGTAATAGCTCAGCGTATAGAGATGAACCAGGTCGTCCCGAATCGAAGCGAAGGCTTGATTCTCTTCGCGCCAGTTCTTTGCGAAATAAGCTTTGCCGCCGGACACTCTGCTCATGCGTTCAAATGCGGCCGCGGAAACGGGATCGTCCTGAGCCTGCCGTGTGCTGATGATATAGATAATGGTCCCGGTGGATTGGGCTAACTCCGCGACGTCCTCGGGGGGAACCGAACTGGCGTTGTCAGGGCCGTTGGAAAAGACCACGATCGCCTTTCGTCCCCGGAGCGGCGCCGCATCCTTTACCGTCAGTAACAGGCTGTTATAGAGCGCGGCATCATCTCCCGCAACTGTGCTGCGAACGCCGTTCACGATGCGGTAATGATCCGAGGTCAACCCGGTTTCCCGTAAAAGGTCCCGGCTATAGGAATAAAATGCTACCTTGCTGGCCTCATCCATGGAACGGATAAAGTCCGCGATAGCATCCTGGGCAAACACGAAACTCCGGTACATATAATTACTGGTATCAAAGAGAATGAATACGTTGTCCTCGGATAGGTGCGAGATCGTAACATCGGCCGGATTTTTTGCATCGGCTGAATTGGCCGCAGGACTCGTGCCGGGGATGGTCGTCGCGCGGGCCCGGCGTGTGGTTTCCGTCCCGTGGCGGGATTCGCTGCTCTCCTCGAATGTCGAGACCTTTTCCGGGATCTTGTCTTCCGACACGGAAAAGTCCTCCGGACGAAGGCCGGTTACGTAGTTTCCCTTCTCATCGGTTACGGCCACGTTCAGTTGCACCAGGACCACGTTCACGCGCAGGTGCATCGGGTCATCCTGCGCCGCGGTCGAAGTCGCGCCACCCCGCAGAAAAACCAGAAACGAAAATACTCCGAAACAAATGATGAGTTTTTTTGGCGTAACCGATCCGATTCGCACCGCGGTCTCCTTGGATGTTTATTGCCGGGCTATAGTACTTGGGGCCTGGATTATGATTTTGCCTTCGCGAAACTCGTCCCCGGTTTCCTCCAGGGCGCGGAGCAGCGCGGGCCAGTCATCGATGTTGCTGGCGAAGATATTGGCGATCATGCGGCGGGTCAATGTGGGGACCAGAATGTTGAGCATCACCGGGGAATAGCCCATCTCGTCCGCCAGTCGCGCCCAATACAGGTTGTTCGATTCCCAGGATTCGGCCAGGAGCCTGCTGGCGTTCCCGCCGTACGCGGATACCGGCTTCATGTTAAGAAGCGCGCAGGTGTTAGTGAGAACAAGGGCGGGATGCGGCACGCCGAAGTCCGCTGATAATCGCGCCGGGCTGGAGTCGGAGGGATCCTTTCCGGTGAGTTCTTCCAACTCGCGGCCTGCCGGTCCCCACGGCGAAAGCTGGTCCGGATATCTCTTCTTGAACTCAACCGCAAGATAAAAATTCTCCGCCGGTAACGTCTGCCTGACCAGCTCCTTGGTGGAATTCGGATTCTGCAGGGCCTGCTCAGTCCTTTCCACGCGATCCGGCGTCATGCGATCGTCAAGAATGCTGATCACCTTTGCTCTCAATTCGGCGTTTGTGGAAGAAGCAATCAGAAGCTCTTCGCCGGCCCGCTGATAGAGAGCTGCGGCATGCAACTCGTTCCGGCTCACCCACCACCAGCGCGGCAAGACCGCACCCACGATCAGATCGGGCACAACCTCTTTCCAGATCAGGGCCTGGACATTCTTCGGAGCGATGAAGTCCTCTTCTGTCGAAGCCAGCGCATAGGGAAGATCTGCCAGCGAACCCATCAGGTAGGCTCCACCTCCGGCCGTAGCCCCCACGCCTATCAGTTCGGGAACGCCCCAGATGTGCTCAATACCCTGAACCGAAATTGAGGAAAAGTCGTGGGAGCGAATGAACAGCGGATTGTTATGCATAACCTCGGCGCCGGGCGGCTCATAGTAGGCATAGTTCAAACCCACAAGGGTGTCCCTGAGAAACGGGGTAAGCTGGCCGCGGGCGGCCTCCAGTTGCGCCTTCGATCCCGGGGATCGAAGGATCTTGGTCAGGTCGGTTCGCACCTGCAATTCCGCGTGCCGGCTGGTGTAAACGATCGGTGACCACGAACTCTTTTCGTTTCCGGTGAAGATGGGCCGGGGCATCTCGAATTCATGGAGGTTCCCAGCCAGCGCAAGAAGGTTGTCGCCCGCCGGCTTCCCCTGCGTCATTTCGGTCAGGCCGTCATAGAGTCCGAACAGCGAATCGAGCGAAACCAGGCGCTGGTCGTCCATGACAGCGCGAATTCTTGACGCCAGTTCCTGGTGCACGTGTTGGCTGTCGCGGTTTTCCTGGGACGGTCCCGCGAGCAGGTCTACGATCTGGTCCTGGGTCAGATCCCCGTTCCCTGAGGCCGCTTGCAGAATGGATCTCAACGAGGTTCGGGCCGCCTCAAATAACTGCACAGACGATCCGATCCCGGTATACGGCTCCACCGCAGCCTGCCAGGACGGATTCAGTTTCGCGGTCGGGATCTGGCCCTGGCGGGCGAAGATCTCCCAGATACCAACTTCGGCCTGAAATGCTCCCAGCGCGTTGGCGCGCAAAGCCGGATTCGATATCCCGTCAATTCGATCTGCGGCGGTAACGAAGTGGGTGATCGAAGTATCGTCCAGAGACGGAAATTCGGCAAAGATGGGAAACCAGCGATTGAATTGAGGAAGCCGTTCTGCGACCAGCAGCTGGGTTGGATCGGACATACTCCGTTCCGGTGGCCGGCCAGCGTTGATCGCACTCAACATGAGAAAGATCTGTGTGGGGCCGCTGTCTCGGTCCAGATTTGAAGCGGCAACCAGCGTGTCAAGCAATCTCTCCGGGTTGTCGCAGCAATGGCCCCGCTTCGCCGTCTCCCGGATGCTGTTGGATTTGTTCTTTTTTGAAAGGATGTCCTGCCAGACTGCGATCCCTCCTGGAATCACGAGATCGCCGTTTTTTTCCCACTTCAACGAAGTCAACAGCATCAGGAGTTCGGCATTTCTTGGAAAGACCCCGTGGGCGGCGTTGGCAGGCGACGCGGTCGATCGATACGCATTGTAGAGGCGTCGCATGCGCGATCCATCCGCGAAGTGGGCCTGCTGCGCCTGGTTCAAACGCGACAGAACATCGAAATAGGCCGCCAACCAGCCGTTATCCCTGGAAAGCAGGCGGAACACAAAGTCGCCGGCGGAGTTTGGACTCGTCCCAACCAGTTCCTCCCAGGCTTTATCGGCATCGGCCGGAACCAGCACTTTTCCGGAGCGGATGCAGATCTCACGGCCGTACAAATCAAAAACACCCGCCACGGTTGCCAATCGTTTCAGTCCCGGCGACTGTAGCAACGCAAACTGCGTTTCCCGATCGCTCTTGGATAAAGCCGCGTAAAGCCGATCCAGATTCTGATCGTGCAAGAGCTGGTCCAGCAGGCTTTCACCGGCCCTCTTGTTCCACGTGCTGACGTCCACCCAGTCCTTCTCTTCGAAGATCATGGGTACCTGCGTCGCCGGAAACGAATAGTTAAAAGGCTCATTCTTCGCCAGGGACTCTTCAAGGGTGGTCAAAGGGAAACCTGAGTCAATGGTCAGAAACGCGCGCTCGGCATTGGCGGTCACAAGCGCGACATCTTTCTGTCCGCAGGCCCGCTGATACTTGTAACCCAAAATCTCAATCAGGCGCGCCGCATCGTCGCAGCCCGTAACGCGGATTGTGCCATTCGGGCCCGCGAGAGACAGGAGCTCCCTTGCCTGGTGCAGGTATCGATCGGTCAGTATAAGGAACTCGGTCTCCCGGCCTGCCTGGTAGCCGTACAGGGAAGCGTTGCGCGCCAGCATGGGCAGCACTTCCTCCAGAGAAACCTCCTGGCTGATTCCGGCCATGCGAAGGAACGATCGCAGAGGGCCGGGAATGACCACGGTTCCAGACGTCGGCGCTTGCGGCGATCGACTCTCCGCAGCTTGCGCATTGCCGGAGTTTGTCTGCCCCGCTGCGTGGATCGGAGTCGTGCAGCAGGTCACCACGAGGAGAAAAGCAACGATGCGAACGGCTTGATAGCGAAGAGGAAACTTCATTGAGCCTACCCCTGCCTGTCGGCGATAGCGTAGCCCGGCGCGCACGGCCGGTTGCAACTCGGGCCTCCCATGGGGGCGCAAGCCGCAGTGCGGTCTGGTCGCGGAACAACCATATTCCTTTTTCACTAACGATGAAACAAATGCTGCCGACGGTCCACAGCTACCGCGGGGACGCGACGCGGAAAGCCGTTGTGCCTCTAGTTTGCGGGTCTTAGTCCTGCGCCCACATCCTCGATATTCGGGTGACGTGAGGGGAATCACCCGGACCGGTGAACCATCATCGCAAATCATCAATCGCCCGGCAAGTCTTCTCTCGAAATTGGCTTTGATTCGGGCCTTGCGGGCGTTCCCGCCGGCCTGGAGAGATGGGGCAATTTCGGCGCAGCCGATTGTCGTTTCTCACCGGGCTGGGGGGCAAGTGTTGCAACGTTGCCCATGTTCATAGTTTCGTCGGCATCGGCCTGTGGACTCGTTGACGAAGAACAAGTTATCCCCGAGTCCCCGCGTGTGTCCACTGAGGACGGTTTTCGCAAGCACGAGGACTTTCTTCCCGAGCTGCGCCGCTGGTCCTTTTTGTTCCTGATCCGCCGGACGGCATGGGGCGGTAGTGACAGGTTCCCCCCGCCAGCACCGGGATCCACAAAGGTGCATCCGCGAGTTGTTCGCTCGAGCCGAGAAACAGAAATCCGTCCGGCGCGAGGAGGCGATGCACGGCGGACAACAGGTGTTGGCGGGTTTCCGGAGTGAAGTACAGCATGACGTTACGTAGAAAAATCACATCGAAGCGGCCGGAAAAAGGCAGGGGACTGGCGCACAGGTTGGCCCGCCGAAACTGGCAAAGATCGTGGATCACGGGCTTGGCCGACCATTCCTCTCCCAGGTAATCGAAATAACGCCCCATATAACGGGCAGGGAGGCCCCGATTCATCTCGATGCGGTGATACCGTCCGGCCCGGGCACGCTCCACGGCTTCCGAGCAGAGGTCCGTGCATTCAATGCGGATGTCCCAGTGGCCAACCTGCGGAAAGTGCTCGCGGAGGACCATGGCCAGACTTAACGCCTCCTGGCCGGTGGAGCAGGCCGCGCTCCAGAAGCGCAGGGTCCGCGTCGCACGGCGGCTTTCGATAAGCCTCGGCAGCAGCTCTGTGCGCAGTAATTCGAACGGCCGATGGTCGCGAAAGAAGCTCGTCTCGTTGATAGTCATGGCCTCGGCGATGGCGGCTTCGAGCGCCGCATCTTTGCGCTGCCGGAGGTAACGCACCAGTTCCTCGACACGGCTCATGCCAAGGTTGCGGGCCAGGCGTAAAAGGCGAATGTCAAACTGGCAGTCGCGGGACGGATCGAGCACATTCTGTGAGTGTCTAAAGACCACCTGCCGCAGGTAGCCGTAGTCGGCCGGTGACGCCGTGGGCATGGCTAGGCCACCGATCCCTGCAGGGCGGGCCGGGCGGCGCAGCTTCCGCCGGCCAGGCGAACGATCTCCGGTCCGATCGCGCTCAGGGGAAGAATGCGGTTGGCCAATCCCGCCGCCGCCACCGCGCCCGGCATGCCCCAGACGGTGCTGGTGGCCTCATCCTGGGCCAGGACCAGGCTGCCCGCGTTGCGAAGAATGCGGGAACCGGCAAGTCCGTCGGATCCCATGCCGGTCAAAACGACGCCCAGAACGCGGCCCCCATAAACAGCGGCCACGCTCCGAAACAACACATTGGCTGACGGCCGGCAGTGGTTTTCAGGCTGCCCCTGGGTCAGATGGAGCACGGGCGGCTGACCGGATCGGGGTGGCCAGCCGGAGCGAGGCAGGTTGGCAGCGGCAACCACCTCCAGGTGCCAGTTGCCGCGCGCGATGGAAATTGTGCCCGCGCTCACCGGGGCGCCTTCCTCTGCCTCGCACACCTTCAGCCGGCAGCCGCGATTCAGCCGCTCTGCGAGCAGAGCCGTAAACAGTTCAGGCATGTGCTGCACCACCAGAACGGGCAGGGGAAAGCCGGCGGGAAGTGCGGGAAGCACGACGTCGAGCGCCGCCGGACCCCCGGTGGAGGCCGCAATGGCCACTACCCCGGGCGCGCCCAGGTCCTGCGCAGCCGGCCGCAACGCCGGGGTTACAAACCCACCCCGGTCCGCAAATAAGCCCTGTGCGGGCATTGGCCGCGAGGTAAGCGCCTTGATCTTGGGGATCAGGTCCTGCGCCAGGGTTCGCAGGGCGGATTCGCGATCCGCCTGCCCCGCCAGCTTGGTCACGTAGTCCGCCGCCCCGCAAGCCAGGGCTTCAATGGTGACCCGCGCACCCCGCTGGGTGAGCCCACTGCACATGATGACCGGCACGCGATGGCCGAGCGCGTGCAGGCTCCGCAGCGTCGTCAGCCCATCCATCACCGGCATCTCGACATCCAGCAACACCAGGTCGGGGCGCAGCCGCTCGATCGCCTGCAATGCCGACTCCCCGTCTGCCGCCGTCCCTGCCACTTCCAGCGAGGCATCGGTGCTGACCACGGATCGCAGCAAGGTACGCATCACGACCGAGTCGTCCACGATCAGAATACGGGTGCGGCGACAATTGGAGGTTGCATTCACGCCGGTCCTCACTCCATCCTCGCCAGCCGCATCGGATCCAGCCGTTCCGGATCAAGTGCCACCAGGACTCTGCCCTTCAACCGATAGGCGCCGGCGAACAGCATTCGCTTTCGCTCGTCCACGGTAGAGGGGTTGGGTTCGTAGTCTGCGGACAACACGGTCAGCACCTCGCCGACGGAGTCAACCATCAGGCCAAAGCATCCCCCCGTGCCTTCGAGAACGAGCATGTCCTGCGGGCCATCCCTGGCGGGAAGATCGAGCAGCTGGCGCAGGCTGACGGTCGTCAACACCTCGCCGCGATAGTGCACAATCCCGCCCACGAAGCGAGGCGCAAGCGGCACGGGCTGCGGGCTTGTTTGCCCCACGATCTCGAGGATGTGGGTGATCGGGATGCCGAAGAGCCGCTTGTCCAGCCGCACGGAACACATTTCCGCCACCGCCGCCGGACCCTTTGCGTTGCGATCGATCCCAGCCGCCGGTGTGCTCATCGCGTGGTCTCCTCGTATTCGCTCCATCCCCTCGGGCCGACCTCGGCAACAGCGAGCGGTGCAACTCCCTCCAGGTCGATGACGCCTGTGACCCGGTTCTTCAACAGCGTGACCCCGCCCGCCGCCTGGAGCGTTCCCGCCTCAAGCAGGACTCCGCCGGAGGCCACGTCGAGCACATGCGAGACGGCAATGCCCACATGGCGGCAGCCTTCCCGGCAGATCACGACAATGATCCGGGTCCCGGAATCAGATTGAGCCGCCGCCACCAGGCCGCCTGTATCCTCCACCGGGACCAGCTGTCCTTCAAAGTTGATGACCTGCCGGTACCCGATGGACTCGACGCGCGCTGTCGGGATCTGCTCGATCCGCACCACATCGGCCAGGGGTACCGCCGCCTGGCGTCCCGCAATCTCGACCAGCAGAAATTCCGCGCGGACCCCATCGTCCTCGCCGGCTTCCTGCTGTTTGGCCCGCGATGCATCCTCTTCGCCGCGGATCGCGATACCGGCCCGCAGGGCAATGGCGCTCGGGTCGAGGATCAGGGCCAATTCCGCGTTGCCCAGCACCGTGGCGCCGGAATAAAGCCCGATGCCTTTCAGCACCGGGCTCAGTGGCTTGACGACAATTTCTTCGGGATCCGCCAGCCCTTCCACCACCAGCCCGAAATGCCGCCCGTCCGCGTCCAGTACCGCAATGAAGTTGTGCCGGTGAATGGTATTTTCAGTGGCCGCCGCGCCCATCAGCAGCCGCTCGAGGAAAACCAGCGGAAGCAGCTTCCCGCGCAATCGATATAAGGGCGCGTTTTCGATCCATTCGATGGCCGTTGCCGCGTGTTCCTCGGACACATGCACCAGTTCTGAGAGCGCTCCCTGGGGAACGGCGAAACTCTGGTTGAGGCTGCGCACGATCAGCGCCGGAATGATGGCCAGCGTGAGCGGTATGCGGAGCCGCAGGGTGGTGCCTTTGCCGGGTCGCGAATCGAGCTCGACTTTGCCCCCGATCTTTTCCACGTTGGTGCGAACCACGTCCATGCCCACGCCCCGTCCGCTGACGTTGGTCACCGCGGCGGCGGTCGAGAACCCGGGCACGAAAATCAGTTGCAGCAACTCGCGCTCGGACTGTTGCTCGGCGCGTTCGGCGGTGATCAGTCCGCGTTCGATCGCTTTCTGGCGAATCCTCTCCACCGCGATCCCCGCCCCGTCGTCCGAGATCTCGATCAGGACATGGCTTCCCTCCTGGAAGGCCCGCAGCCGCAGCGTTCCTTCGGGATTCTTTCCCGCCGCGGCGCGCACCTCCGGCGGTTCGATGCCGTGATCGAGCGCGTTGCGGACCGCGTGGGTCAACGGATCCTTGATCGCTTCGAGCAGGCTCTTGTCGAGTTCCGTGTCCTGCCCTTCCATCTCCAGCCGCACCTTGCGGCCCAGGGCGTGAGAGAGGTCCCGCACCATGCGCGGAACCTTGGAAAACACGTTCGAGACCGGCTGCATGCGTGCCTTCATCACCGATTCGCGCAAGTCGGCCGTAACCATGTCGAGACGGCGCGAAAGTAATGTCATGCGGGGATCGGCGGAGGTGGCTTGCAGCACCTGGTTGCGCGTAAGAACCAGCTCGCCGACGAGGTTCATCATCCGGTTGAGCAGAGAGATGTCGACGCGCAGGGTGCTTTCGGCCGCGGAAGGCGGAATAGGAATAGATAGCGCGGCCCGCTCCGGTGGCCCAGCTGCATGGATATCGTGTAGGTCTGCGGCGGCGACCGGAGGAGGCACCGGCCTTACCAACTCATCCGGATTGGCCAAAGGCTGGGGAGCGTCGGGCCAAACCAGCTCTGGCTTGTCGTGTTCCGGGGTCTGCAGCCTTTCCAGTTGATCGATCAAGTCGCAATCGGCGCCGTCTCCCTCGCTCCCATCGGCCTCGATCGTCTTCAAAATGAACCGCAGCCCATCCAGCAGTTGCAGAAGTCCCGTAATCACCGGCCGGTCCGCCGCTAGTTTTGCATCGCGGAGCAGCCCCAGCAGGTTTTCGCCCGCATGCGCCAGCTTCTCCAGGCGCTTGAATCCCAGAAACCCCGTGGTCCCCTTCATGGTGTGAACGGAGCGGAAGATCTCCGCCAGCAGGGCGGTGTCGCCCGGCCGCGTCTCCAACTCGGTCAGGCACCGCTCCATGCGATCCAGGCCTTCCTGGCTCTCGATCAGGAATTCCCGCGTCAGTTCGTCCATCCCACCGCTCTCGGGCCGCGCTCGAATCCTTCCTCCGGCGCGGACGCCCTCAAGTCGTTTATCGGAGAAATGAAAGGCAACTTGAGAAGCTCAGGTATCTCTGACCGGAAACAAACACTCCGTGCCCCATCCTTTCCGCTCCCGGGGTCCCCGCGGACGGGTCTTCGTCCGTGGGGTGGTGTTCTGCGGAAAGGGTGGGAAACCACGAACCCGAACCATTCTTTCTCGCCTACCGCGAGTCAGCAACACCCGTGTTTGAGACGAGACTTGAAAACGGCGACGGGGTTCCTCAATTCTGGGATGGCAGTTCGATGTGATCGATGACGAGGATGGGCACCGGCCCTTTCTGGGACTCGAGCTTGAGGCCCAGCTGCTCCTGAATGGCGGTGAAGATCGACGGACCAGCGTCGCGATTCGATGTACCCGATGGAGCCGCGACATCGTCGTCAAGGGTCCACTTCAGCGATAACTCGTATCGACCGTCGATTCCGGTCTTGTCGACCACGATGCTCCCCAGCGACCGTGACAACTGCTCCGCCAGCAGCGCGAGCGTGTGATCGCTTCCCTTTACGGTGATCTGGCTACTGCCATTGCTGATCGTGGTCCCGTTGACTTTGGAAGGCTGAAACCGGGGTCCGCCTTTGGCGACGACAAGGGCGTAGATGGGCAGTTCGCGCGTCTCTTGATGAACCTTCAATGCGAAACGGTCGGCCAGCAGCGCCTGCAGCATCTGCTGCTTCTGCTCTCGCGCCGGGGCGGAATCGAGCCCCTGCAACTGGGCGTCGATGGCCGGATCTGATTTTGCTTCCATATCCCATTTTGCCGAGCGCATCCATGCCGGGCCGCCAGCGATGCGCGTCTCCGGCATGCCGAATGCGTATCGGATCAGATCCATCGCGGTCACATTCTGCGCCTTGAAGTTTCCATCCGACGCCGAACTCCAGATGTGGGAGTGCCCGGTCGTGTCGCCGGCGTTGGGGTGAATGACGGCCACGTCGAATCCCGGCGAGACGCCTGACGCTGGGCCGGCGGCCGCGGCGGTTTGGACTGCCGGGGACTGGGCGCAGCAAACCGGCACCGCCGTTGTCAGTACAAACGCGGCCGCGGCGCAGACCAGGCTTTGGATGCTGAGATGTGAATTCACGGCTTCCTCCCGCTCTGCCCGTCTCCATGCGGACCGGCGATGTTTTCGCTTCAAGATTCGCCGCGTATGATGCTTCCATGTCGATGACGAACGCGCCCGAATCGGCGCTCGAAACTCTATACGAACTCGCGCGGCAAGCGGCACAGAATTCCTACTCGCCCTATTCCGGCTTCAAGGTCGGCGCGGCCCTCCGTCTGACCAGCGGCGAAATCGTCACCGGGACCAATGTCGAAAATGTAAGCTATGGCCTGACCATCTGCGCGGAGCGTTCCGCGGTGGTGCGCGCCGTCTCCGAATACGGCCCGGACATTCGCATTGCGGCCGTTGCGGTAGCCAACCTGAACGATGCGCCCAGCCCGCCCTGCGGCGCCTGCCGCCAGGTGCTCGCTGAATTCATTCTGCCCGATGCACCGGTCGCGTTTCCAGCGGCGGATGGGCTGCGGGTGATGCCCTTTTCCGAGGTCCTGCCGCTGGCATTTGACATGAAGCTGAAGTGAGGGGCAAAGCTGAAATGAGTGGCGACACGATGAACGACGCGAAGTCCCGACCGGACGCTGCCAGCCCGACCCTGCCTCTCCACACCATCGACCTCATCCGCAAAAAGCGCGATGGCGGCACGCTGTCCGACTCCGCGATTCGCTTCCTGGTTGCGGGGGCGGCCAACTGCTCCATCCCCCTCGAACAACTCTCCGCCTGGCTCATGGCCGGCTTTCTGCGCGGCCTCTGCCTTCGATGAAATCCGCGCCCTGACCCTGGCCATGCGCGACTCCGGCGAGAAATTCTCGCCCGCGCGCCTCGGCAAGGTTGCCGTCGACAAGCACTCCACCGGCGGCGTAGGCGACAAGACAAGCTTCCTGGTTGCGCCCATCGCCGCGGCCTGCGGGCTGGCCGTGCCCATGATCAGCGGGCGCGCGCTGGGCCACACCGGCGGAACGCTGGACAAGTTGGAGTCGATTCCCGGCTTTCGCACCGCGCTCACCCTGGCCGAATTTGAGATAGTCCTGGCCGCGTGCGGCGCCTCCATCGTCAGCCAGACGCCGGCCCTCGTTCCTGCCGACCGGGTGCTCTATGCCCTGCGCGATCGCACCGGCACGGTCGAGAGCCCCGGCCTCATCTGCGCATCCATCCTTAGCAAAAAACTGGCGGCGGGTCTGGACGCACTGGTGCTCGACGTAAAGACCGGCTCTGGAGCGTTCCTGCGCAAGCGCGCAGATGCCGAATACCTGGCCGCGCTGATGGTCGCGACCGCCGAAGCTGCCGGAACCCGCACGGTGGCCCTTCTGACCGACATGGGCCAGCCCCTGGGCTCGGCCGCCGGCAACTGGATCGAGCTCGCCGAATGCTGTCGAGTTGCTGCGCGGCCAGCGCCCCGCCGCAAGCGAAGACCTGCGCGAGCTGTCCCTGACTCTGGCGGGCTGGATGATTCACCTTGGCGGAAAGGCTCCCTCTCCGCAGGCGGGATATCAACTCGCCGAAGCCGCGCTCACCGACGGTTCCGCACTCGCTGTTTTCTTCAAGATGATCGACGCGCAGGGCGGCGACGTCTCGGCGTTCGACGATCCGGCGGCATTCCACAAGCCGGGCGCCACCCAAGTCCTCACGGCATGGAGGACCGGATACATAGCCGAGATGGACACTACCGCCCTTGGCTGGGCCGTCCAGCGCACCGGGGCAGGGCGCGAGAAGGCGGGGGAACCCGTCGATCCGCATGCCGGCATCATCTTTCACGTAAGGCGCGGTGACTACCTGGAGCAGGGCCAGCCGCTCGCGACACTCTATGCCACCTCCCCGGCGCAACTCGCCGAGCCGGTTGCGATTCTCCAGGAGGCCATTCATATTTCGAACCAACCGCCCTATGCAATGGCGCCCCTGGTCGACACCATCTTCACCCGCGAAAAGGCCGAGGTGTATCTCGGAGATGCTGTAAGGTAAAAAAGACAGCTTCTAGCTCCTAGCTTCTAGCCTCTAGCTTTCGGCCCTGGCAGGGAGATGTGTGCCTGCGGTGATCGGCTTCACTCGCACAATGCTGACCGCCCAAGGTCGAGCTAGTAGCTAGCAGCTAGAGGCTAGCAGCTGCTTTTAGGAGCGCCCTTGGGCCGCTTTACCGGCATACTCGGAATTCTGGCTGTGCTTGCCGCGGCCTGGCTCGGATCCACCGACCGTCGCCACATTCGCTGGCGCACGATTGCCTGGGGTCTCGGGCTGCAAGTTACATTTGCGTTCCTGGTTCTTCGACTTCAACTTTGGGCAACGCACCATGCGCTGGGCCGGCGATGTTGTCACCAACATGCTCTCCGCCACGTTCGCCGGAACCCGAATCCTGTTCGGGGAACTCGGCCTGCCCAACGCCGGCGCATTCGGCAAGGCCATCGCGCCCGCATCCGGGTCCATCTTCGCCTTCCAGGTCCTGCCCACGATCATCTTCATCTCCGCGTTTTTTGCGGTCCTCTACCACATCGGGCTCATGCAGCTGATCATTCGCGGCATGGCCTGGATCATGCTCAAGACCATGCGCATCTCCGGCGCCGAGAGCATGAACGTGGCCGCCTCCATCTTCATGGGCCAGACCGAAGCGCCGCTCACCATCCGGCCCTTTCTACCTCGTGCCACGCGCAGCGAACTGATGACCATCATGACCAGCGGCATGGCCCACGTTTCGGGCGGCATCATGGCCATGTACATCTCCCAGGGCGTGGAGGCGCGCCACCTGCTTTCCGCAGTGATCATGACCTCGCCCGGCACCATTCTCATGGCCAAGATGCTGGTGCCGGAGACCGATGTTCCCGACACCGAAGGCCGCGTTGTCATCCCCAAGAGCGAAGAGCACAAGGATGAGAACCTCATCGGAGCCATCGCCCGCGGCACGATCGACGGCGGCAAGCTGGCCATGAACGTGGCCATCATGCTCATTTCGTTTCTGGCTCTTGTCGCGCTGCTCGACATGCTGCTCGCATGGGTCCACGGCGGACTGCCCTGGTTCCCGTCGAGTCTCGGGCAGATTCTCGGCTTCGCCTTCGCGCCCGTCGCCTGGCTCATCGGCGTGCCGTGGCACGATGCTCACGCGATCGGCAACCTGCTTGGCACGCGCATGGCGCTCAATGAAGTGATCGCCTACATCGGGCTAGGCGCGGAGAAGGCCTCGCTCAGTCCGCGCTCGTTCACCATCGCGACCTTCGCGCTGTGCGGCTTCGCCAATCTGGGATCGATCGGCATGCAGATCGGCGGCATCGGCGCCCTGGTCCCCGAGCGCCGCAACGAACTCGCGAAGTTGGGCGTGCGCGCCATGTTAGCCGGCACCATGGCGAATCTGATCAGCGCCTCGATCGCCGGAATGTTCCTCGGGTAATTCTGGACGACTACTCCCCAGATGCGACAATTCGTTTTACGATTTGGCTGGACCTCATCCCGTTCCCCGGAGGATCCAAATGCGTAAGGAGTCAGCCGGGCAAGAGCCAAAGAGGCTCGAACCGGTAGATCATACAGACGAAAAGATCCGGGAAGAGGAAACTGCAATACCGGACGATCCATCGTCTTCCAAACGAACGGCTGAAACCGGCGGCCAACATTCTTCCCGAGGTGAATCCATCCGAAAGTACGCCGGCTGGGTGGTTCTTCTCGTTACTGCAGCCAGCCTCTCGATCAAGCGTGCCGGAGGCAGTTGGATGGCTGCCGTGGCGGGCGGAGTCGCGATGCTTGCGGCCATGGTCATCATCCGTATATTTGCAGAAGTCATTGGAGTTTCCAAAAACCGTCCGCAATCAATCCACGGAAAGGTGCTCAGCTGGATCTCGCTGCTGGCCTTCTGTTTCGTTCTCCTTCTTCTGATCGTCAAATTCTCCCTGGTTCTGTTCGACGACGGAGCTGAGCGGAACACTGCCTCTCCAACAGCCAAATCGGATGCTGCACTCGGCGCAACGCCGAAGACATCCCAGGCGCCCGCTTCGACTGTCTCCGGCGAAGCTGAGAAGAATCCCGTCGACCGCGTTCCGGTATCGATCAAGGTGATACATGGAGGGGCATTGCCTGACGTTCGCCACGCAATCCTTCACGTTCGTTTGCCGGATTACACGTTGATACAATTGGCCCCCAATGACGATGGGATCGCCGCGACTCAACTTAGCGAGGGGAGATACACGCTGAGTATAGAAGGAGTAAATGGGGAACTGGGATTCAATGTAGCCAAACCACAGACCGTTACTACAGTACGGGTGAATTATGACAATCAACTAACATTTCCGGGGAGTGCAGACTCTGGCGAGCAGTCGGTTGCCATCGAGGCCGACCGAAGCAAATGGGTTCTCGACGATCAAGTTCATCTGAGCGTGATCGGCATTTCGTTTGAAGGCGATCCCCTGCGACATCTGGTTACGTTCTCGATCGACGGAGCTCATCTACCGAACCACGTGTATTCGAAACGCGCAGTCGGCACAGTTGTCCGCGCCCAGATGTTCACAATCCGTGTGACTTTGGTCGATACATTTGGCGCGGAATTTCTGGTCTCCCGGGAAGGAGGCCCGACGGGCCGGAACTGAAACTCCCCGGATGTCACTTCGGCTGTGCAGTCCTGTCGAACCGCGCCATCCCCCGCGCCTTCGCCTTGGCCGCCTCTTCCTCCCGGTTCCGATGTGGAGCAGTTGTCTCGAGCGATGCCAGCAGCCGTGCCGCCGCTGCCGCAACTTCCTCCACCGCCTGGTCGAACGCCGCCTCGTTCGCCTGCGAGGGCTTGGCAAATCCGCTGATCTTGCGCACAAACTGCAGCGACGCGGCGCGAATCTCCCCTTCCGTCACCGGCGGATCAAAGTTGAACAGCAGCTTGATATTTCGGCACATTCGGCAGAACCTCCGCACAAAAATCTTCGTGACCTATGTTGATTATTTGCCGCTTTGTGCGCCGCTGCAACTTCGCAATCTGCGCCTTCGCAAGCAACGTTCCGCGGGCTCGCATGCTTCCAAGCCTCAGGGTATCGGCGATGGGTTCAACCACGAACGAATCGCGACGATACGACCGACAAGGCACTCTCGCCATCGAGCGGAGCGCCATGAAAGACCGGTACTATGGCAACTTTGTCCCCGGGTGCACGCCCTGCGACCCTACCGCGGCATCGAAAGCGTTCCTGGTTAATCGCCTTCGCCGTCGGATTCCTGATCGGGGCCGCCATCGGCTTCTATTTCATCAGCTCCAATTGGCCTTACCGCTACCGCAAGATCAGGCCACTGCTGGAAGACGATCTCGCCAGCCAGGTCGAAGTGTCTTCCTATCACCGCACCTATTTTCCCCACCCTGGTTTTGTGGCCTCCGGCCTTACCTTGCGCCGCAAGACCGCGCTCGATCTTCCTCCGTTCGGACATGCCGAAAAGCTGATAGTCCAGGGTCGGTGGCGCGATCTTTTGCTGTTGCACCAGCGCGTGATGACCGTCGAGGTCACCGGCCTTCACATCATCATCCCGCCCATCGGCAGCCGCGCCAATCGGGAAAATTTTCCGCCCGGCAGCAGTGCCGATTTCACCGGCCCCGACACCGCCGTCGAAATGTTCAAATTCCACAACACCGTCTTCGAGATCATGAGGAACGACGGCCGCCGCCTGATCTTCCCCATTCGTGAACTGGATCTGGCGCACTTCGAGAAAAACCAGCCGGTCGACTATTCGGTCGATATGCAGAATGCAATCCCCTCCGGGCGCATTCAGGCGCATGGCGCCTTTGGCCCTCTGAATGAGAAACAGATTGGTGTCACCCCGGTATCGGGCAATTTCACCTTCACCACGGTCACCCTGCACGATGTCGGCGACATCGCCGGTACCCTTGCGGCGAACGGGGAATTTCGCGGACCGCTGGGCGCAATCGAGGCCCACGCCGATAGCCTCACGCCCGACTTTTCCGTCAACGACGGCAAACCCACGCGCATCGCCGCATCCGTCCAATGCACGGTGAACGGCACCAATGGCGACGTTGCCGTCCACAACATTGAAGCTCACACCGGCAGAACGATCGTCCACGTGAACGGCACCGTGCAGCGCTCGCCAAGGCAGGACTCCTCGGGCAAGGCGAGCAACTTTGACATCGATGTGCGGGCCGGCCGGGCGGAAGATGTGCTTCGCCCCTTCATGCACGAGGATGTCCCCATCACCGGATCGGTCTGGCTCCGCAGCCATGCTTATCTCGCGCCTACCGGCGAGGGAGGCGGCTTCCTCCATCGGCTCCATGTGGACGGCACATTCGATATTCCCGCCCAGCGAATGTCCGACCGCGACACCGAAAAGAGCCTAAGCGATTTCAGCCAGCGCGCCCAGGGCAAGAAAGCGCCTGACGAACACGCAGACAAGAGTTCTTCGGCTGATGTGCTTTCAGCGGTCAAAGGGTCGGCGCAGGTTCGGGACGGCATTGCTTCGAGCCAGCATCTCACCTTCAAAATCCCCGGCGCGCAAGCTGACATGAGCGGCACATTCAACTTTCACAACAAGGTGGTTCACCTCGTCGGCAACCTGCGAATGGATACCGACATTTCGCACACCGAGACGGGTTTCAAATCATTCCTTCTCAAACCGCTCGCTCCCTTCTTCAAAAAGAAGAAGGCTGGTGCCGTGGTTCCCATTGCGGTCACCGGCGGTCCCGGCCACTACCAGGTCAGCCAGGATATTCTCCACGAGAAGTAGCATCGGCCTACGGCTTCACCTCGCCACGCCTGCGCCGCACCCGGTAGTAGATTGTCAGCAGGGTCACCGTCCCGCAACTCAACAAGCTCGCGGCCATACCGAGAATCAGCGACAAATCCCGCTGATACACCCCGTGCACAATTCCGATGGCCTGCAGCACGCTGAACCCGCCAAACGTGATCAGCGAGATGCCCTCATCGCTCTTCTTGCGCCACACCGCGATCGCCTGCGGCACAAAGAGGAGGGCATTGCAGAGTAGCCCCAGCCCGAAGATCACGGCCACAAATTCCTTCATCCGGTCCTCTTTCGGCGCCCGCACCTTGGCAGGCGGCGTCCCACATTCCGGTTCGGCCTGGGAATCGAGTAAATTTGACCGAACCCAGCCCATTTTTACACATAGATCGAGCAACTTTTTCGCGTATAAATCTTTATTTTTCATAAATTTAGTCCATCAAACGGCTATCGTTACCGGGTCCGCATCACACCATGCTGAGGTCGAACCTTCGATGACAAAGATCGCATGGATCGTAGCAGGCGTCGCGATCAGCACCGGATTGGGCGCCGCATTCCTTCCCCTCCCCGGGCGGAATATGCAGGATGTCCAGGCACAGGAGATGGCTCCCGCGCCGGCTCAGCCCGAAATCAAGGCCGCCCCCGCCACCCCGATCGCGGAGAAAAAAGCCGAGTTGGGCGACGATCAGACATGGAATCCGTTGTGGGACGGGTTTATCGAGAAAGCGCTGCCGCCCGAGATGCTGTCCCCCGCGGTGGCCAAGGCCGTAAAACCGTTCTGCCCCCGATTCACCTCCTTGAGCGAGGTAGACAAGCGTACCTTCTGGGCCTATTTCTTTCAGGCGCTCGCCGGCGCAGAAGCGGGCCTCGTGCCTACCCGGAACGTGCGCCACATGGACCCCGAACTCCAGGTCAGGGACGACGTGACCCACCGCATGGTGCGCCAGCAGGGCCTGTTGCAACTCACCTACATGGACCAGGAGCGGTACGGATGCGACTTTGACTGGGACAAGGACAAGGAACTGGATGAACACGATCCGGCCAAGACCATCCTTCAACCCCGCAACAATCTTCTCTGCGGCGTGAACATCATTCGCAACCAGTTGATCGAACAGCACAAGCCGCTGTTGAGCTCAACCAGCTACTTCTCCACGCTGCAGCCCGGCACGATCAGCATCAAAGTGTTCCTCAAACAGATGGCCAACGTGCCCGAGCCGTGTGGCCAAAAGCTTCGTAAGCAGCGCGTGGAGCCGCCTGCGAGCGAGACCGCGGAGTCGACGCCTGTCTCCTCATCACAGCCGGCTGCGACAGTACGGACGTCGTTTGCTTCACAGCCAGGCCCCAATTCGACCCACTGACAGAAATTCCCCGCTGCTTGAAAAGAAAGAAGTCTTCCGTGCCCCATCCTTGCGAGTTTTTCTGTCGCAAGGGTGGGAGACCACGAACCCAGCCATTCTTTTTCATTCAGCGCGTTTCCGCAGGCCGGTGGGAAACAAGGGCCAGCAACTCAGCGGGCAGACCTGCCCGCTGAAGCCTGTGTCGTAGAGTATCCCTGATGAGTTCTGAATATTTCGAACAGGTTTCTGAGGCGGCAGCGTATCTGCGCTCCAGGCTGGCCGCGCCCGCGAAGACGCTCGCTCCCCGCCTCGCTATCGTTCTGGGCTCCGGCCTCGGCGCGGTTGCGGATGCCGTCACCGAACCCGGGATTGTTCCCTACACCGACATTCCTCATTTTCCGCAATCGACGGTGGAAGGACACTCCGGCCGCATCGTGGCAGGAGATCTGGGCGGCGTCGCGGTCATCGTGATGCAGGGGCGCGTCCACTTCTACGAGGGCTACTCGCCGCCGCAGGTCACATTCCCCATGCGCGTTTTGGGCGCGCTGGGAGTGCGGACGGTGATTCTCACCAACGCCGCCGGCGGCATTCAGGATGGCTATCAAATCGGCCAGCTGGTCGCCCTCTCCGATCACATCAACTACATGGGCTGGAACCCGCTCACCGGCCCCAACGAGCCGCGCTTCGCCTCCATTCCCGGAGCCGGCCTGCGCTTTTTCGATATGACCGAAGCCTATTCGAAACGTCTTCGTGCCCTGGCCAGCGAGGCCGCGGCGCAGGAGGGAATCGACCTTGTCGAAGGCGTGTACCTTGCCACGCCCGGACCCAGCTTTGAGACTCCCGCGGAAATTCGCGCGTTCCGAACCCTGGGCGCCACGCTGGTCGGCATGTCGACGGTTCCGGAAACCATCGTCGCGCGGCACATGGGCATCGAGGTGCTGGGCATTTCATGCGTCACCAATCTGGCGGCAGGCATGGGCGCCGCGAAGCTCAGCCACACCGAAGTCTTCGAAGCCGGGCGGCGCGTGGAACACCGTCTCGCTGCCCTGCTCAAGCGGCTGGCTCCCGCTATCGACGCAACATATCCGGCGCAATGAGACTGGCGCCGAAGCGCGAAGTCATTGGAGCGGCCGGCATCCGGCCAGCGAGAAGCTTCCCGTTTTGAGTTGCCCGTGCCATTTCTGATCCCAGTACAAAAGTTTCACTCGACATTCAATCTACTTCGCATCTATCTGCGTAGTCTGAATATGAGGCAATCCTCCATGCCAATGTTGGAAACAATCCGGTTGAGAGCTGCGGTGTGTCTGCGCCAGGGAATTTCCCCGCTCCGTCTCGCGCTGGCATTGGCGCTCGGCTTTGCCCTTGGGTGCATTCCAATCGTCGGACTTCCGACCGCTCTTTGCGCCATGATCGCACTGATGTTCCGGCTGAACCAGCCCCTGATCCAGGCCGCCAATTATGCGGCCATGCCCTTCCAGTTGGCGCTGATTATTCCCCTCGCGCGCCTCGGCGCAAAGCTTGTCCCCTTGACCACAAATCCGGGTATCAATCTTGCCCTGCTGTCGCACTCACCGGCGCAGTTGCTGGCATATTCGCCCCGGCTGGTGATCCAGTTGGGAGGCATGGCGGGCCAGGCATTGCTGGCGTGGCTGATCATCGCCGTCCCGGTCGTCTTCCTGCTCACACCGGCGCTTACCCTCGTGCTGCGGCGCGTGCCGGCCCTGACCGCTGCTGAGGCACGCGACTGACTCCGCCCGCTCTGTCTTAGCTTTGGTGCCCCACCTTCGCGACGCACTTGTTTTTGTCCCACACGTGGGATAGCACGATCTCTCCCAACCACCCTGAGACCTGACCCCAGTCTCATTCCTCCCGCAAGGTCCGGGCCGGATCAATGCGCGCAATCCTCAAAGTCGGCAAAAGAGTCGCAATCAGCGCGATCGATGCGAGCGTGCCCACGACCACCACGATGGTCGTCGCATCGTACGGGCCCACGCCGTAAAGCACACTGCGCATCGCGCGCAGTGCCGCCGCGCACAACCCCAGCCCGAACAGCAGGCCCGCACCTGCCGCGCGCAGTCCGGAGCCGCCGACGTGCGCCATGGCCTGGCGCACGCTCGAGCCCAGTGCAATGCGAATCCCGATCTCCCGCGTCCGCTGCGCCACCATGTTTGCCACCAGGGCAAAGATGCCGACCGTGCTCAACAGCAGCGCCAGGCCCGCCATGGTGCCGAGCAGCGCCACCTCGATGCGCTGGGTCGAAAGCATCTTCGCCATCAGGTCATGCATGCTGTAGAAGCCGGAGAAGGGAAGTGCGGGATCGACGCTGGCAAGCGCTCGTTGCATATGCTCTGTGAGACCCTCAACGGGCGCAGTGGTTCGAACGATCCAACTCGGCTGGAACCACACGTGCACCATGGCCAGCATTTTCGGTCCAAGCTGCGTGGCGGGGATGTACATCGTCTCTTCGCTCTGCAGTGGCGCGGTTGGGTTGAGCCCCGAAGAGAGCTGCGTGTCGGCCACTACGCCGATAATCCTGGTTCCCTGGTCGAGCGTGCGGCCCACGGGGTTCTCTCCGGGAAAGAACTTCTGGGCGAAGGTCCGATTCACAATCACTACCTCTTGCGTATCGGGTCCGTCCGAGGCGGTGAAGTCCCGGCCCGCCAGCAGCACCATTTCGAGAGTTGAGAAATAGCCGGGTGTCACGTAGACGACGTCCGTGCCTACAGTTTTGCCGGTCTGCGGCCCGTTGTGGAGAAGCACGCCGCCGTTCAAAGTCCGTTCGAAGGGGAGTGTGATCCCCACCCCCGCGCTCTTCACTCCCGGAATGCGCTCCATGGCCGCAATGGACTCGGTCATCAACTTCCGAAACGCCACCGGATCGTGATAGCGCGCGTCATCGAGAGACGCTTTTCCGGTCATCACGCCGCTGGGATTGAAGCCCGGCGGCAGAGTTTCCAAGTGAATCAGGGTACGAATCAGAAGACCGGAACCGGCCAGCAGCACAACCGTGAGAGCCACCTCGCCGGCAATGAGCACCTGGCGCAGGCGGAGCCCTTCACCGCCCGCCACCGCGCGGCTGGCCATGGAGGAACGCAGATCGACGCGGCGAACCGCAAGCGCCGGCAGCATCCCGAATAACACCGCGGTCATCACCGACACCGCAACCGTAAATGCCAGCACGCGCAGGTCGAGGGGCACGCCGGCCACAGGAAGGAAGTTTTCAGGCAGCAGCGAAAGCAATCCGCGCAAAGCAGCAAAGCCGACACCAACTCCGGCCCCGCCTCCAAGCATTCCCAGCAACAGGTTCTCGATCCAGAATTGCTTCTGAACCCGCCAATATGAAGCGCCCAGCGCCAGCCGGGTTGCGACTTCCGGCACCCGGCGCACGGCGCGCACCACCGCCAGGCCCGCTAGATTGGCGCAGGCGATCAGCAGGATGAACCCCGCGGCCACCATCAGTGCCAGCGCCTTCGGCCTCAACGAGGAAGTCTGTCCCTTTTGCAGAGACACGAAGTAATAGCGGTAGCGCGATCCGGGATTGTGTTGCTCCATGTGCGTTACGTGGTCCGCCCATGTCCGGCTGAGTTCAGCGTCCGCCTGCTCCCATGTGGCTCCATCTTTCAGCCGATTGATCACCAGGTAATTGGTGCCCGAGCCCTCTCCGTCGCGGCGCGGCTGCAGCGCCGTGTAGAGATCCGCATTCAGCGGAGTCTCCGCATTTTCCGGCAGCACCCCGATCACGGTGTAAAGCTCGCCCTTGAGGTGAATCGTTTCGCCCACCAGGTTCCGGTCAGCCGCAAATGTGTTCTGCCAAAATCCGTAGCTCAGGAGCGCGGCCTTAGGACCGTGCGGCTGATCCTCGACCTCGGAAAAATTGCGCCCCAGCAGCGGACGCACGGCCAGCACATCGAGATAATGCGCGGAGATGCGCCCCTGGTGTACATATCGCACCTGAGCGCCGGCCTGCAGATTTACGCCCGAGGCCTCGCCGCTGGCCACCGCAGAAATCACGGAGGGGACGTTGTCGCGCAGCAACTCCCATTGCGCTCCGTCGAGCCAGTGCGATTCATCGGAAGGTTTGGCGCCCTCGACGCGCATGAAAATCGTGCCCATCCGTTCCGGATGCGCATAGGGGAGATCCTTCAGCAGCAATGCGTTCACGATCGAGAAGATGGCCGTGTTCGCGCCGATGGCGAGCGCCAGCGTCACAACCACCGTTGCGGTAAACCCGGGGTTCCGCCCCAATTGCCGAAGAGCATAGCGGAAGTTTTGTCCGAACGCACCCATCCCGACCTCCTGCAGAGCCTGCCTACGTGGGAAAGATTACGCCAGGCAGTCTCGAATCGTTCCGCATCTTATCTTCGGATGCACGCCCGGGCGCCCGGTGTGGCAACCTAGAAAGCTGGAGGAGTTTTTCCCGTCATGGCCACCAATCCGAATGCCGCCCTGACCGTCGACCCTATGGCCGCCGTGTCTGTGTGTTCCGAACTTCACGCCTGGGAGGCCGGTGGCGCCCAGTCCGCCGAAGTGCTTTCCGCCTGGGTGAGTGCCCGCCTGGCCGCCCACGAAGCCGCGCTGGCTGCCCTCCTCGCCATCGATACGCCGCGCACCACTGAAAACACCCTCCGCCTGTTTGACGCCGCCATCGAGCAGCTTAGCCTCGCTGGCTCGCAGGCCGGGGTGCTCAACTCCGTGGCCGCGGACAAGGCGGTTCGCGACCAGGCCCAGCAGGAGGCCCAGCGCATCGCCATGGCCGGCTCCGCTCTGAGCCTGAATCGCGCCGTGTACGACGCTCTGGCCGCCATGCGCACAGATGGCTGCAACCCGGCGACCACCCATTACGTTCAGCGCACCCTGCTCAGCTACCGTCTGGCCGGCGTCGACAAGGACGACGCCACCCGCGCCCACCTGCAATCGCTGCATGAAAAAGCCACCCAGCTTTCGCTCCAGTTCAGCCGCAACATTCAGGAAGGTGCCAAGACCATCGTGGCCACCCAGGCCGAACTCGACGGCCTGCCGCCCGACTATCTCGGCCGCCACCAGCCCGATGCGAACGGCCAGATCACCCTCTCCACCGACCAGCCCGACATGCAGCCGGTCATGACCTTCGCCAACAGCGCCGCCCTGCGCGAGCGCATGTTCCTGGCCTACAACACCCGCGGCTACCCGGCCAACAAGGAGTTGCTGGAGCAACTCCTCGCCACCCGCCAGGAGATCGCTACCGTGATCGGTTTCCGTAGCTGGGCCGATCTGGCCACGGCTGACCAGATGATGGGCTCAGCGGCCAACGTGCGTACGTTCCTCACCAAACTCGATGAGGCCAGCCGCGACGGCGCCGCCCGCGAGGTTGAACAGGTGCTTGAGTTCGCGAGCGGCTGCCAGCCCGGCCTTTCGTCCATCGACATCACCAGCCGCGGCTACTGGTACGAGCAGTTTCGCCGCTCGGCGTATGACTTCGACTCCCAGTCCGTCCGGCCCTACTTTCCGTATGACAAGGTCGAAGCCGGCGTACTCGAAACCGCCGCGCGCCTGTTCAAGGTCGAGTTCCGTCCCTCCGAGGTACCCGGCTGGGACCCAGCCGTCTCAGTCTTTGAAGTACGCGAAGATGGCAAGCTGGTTGGGCGCTTCTTTCTCGACATGCATCCCCGCGAAGGCAAGGACAAGTGGTTCTCCGCCGCGCCGGTAGTCACCGGAGTGCGCGGCCGCTACCTGCCCGAAGCAGCGCTTATCTGCAATTTCCCGGGAGGCGATTCGAGCGAACCGGGGCTTCTACAGTTCAACGATGTGGTCACGTTCTTCCACGAGTTCGGCCACCTGATGCATGCCATTCTCGGCGGCCATACCGAGTGGGCCGGCCTCTCCGGATTCGCCACCGAAGGCGACTTCATCGAAGTCCCATCCCAGATGCTTGAAGAATTCTTCCGCGACGAGAAACTGCTGCAGTCCTTCGCCCGGCACTACGAGACCGGCGAAGTCCTGCCCACCGAACTCATCCAGAACCTGAAGCGCGCCAGCGCGTTTGGCCGCGCCGACGGCATGCGCACCCAGCTTTACTACACGACGCTTTCGCTCGATCTGCACGACCAGGATCCCGCCGGCATCGATCTCGATCGCATCATCAAGCAGCTGTATCAGCGCTTCCAGCCCTGGACGTGGCTCGAGGGCAACCGCATGTACTGCAGCTTCGGGCACCTGACCGGCTATTCGTCGAACTACTACACCTACGCCTTCGACAAGGTCATCGCGCTCGACTTCTTCGCCCAGTTTGATCCCGCCGACCTGCTCGGCGGCGACGCCGGCGCCCGTTATCGCAAGACAGTGCTCGAACAAGGCGGCTCCAGGCCTGGCCGCCAGATGGTCCGCGACTTCCTCGGCCGCGACGAAGAGTTCCAGGCCTTCACGAACTGGCTCAACGAAGAATTTGAAGAACAGCATCTGGCAGGTGCCCCATCCTAGCCGCTGGTTCCTGGCTTCTAGCCTGTCCTGTTCGGGAAGTAAGTCAATAAAATGCGCAGTCATCCTTGTATCTCTGAATCAGCGACCTGAATTGAGGAAAATGTCGTAGTGGGGGAACCGAGGCATCGGTTCCCCCGCGGGCGGACGGCACCCGTTCATCCTGAGGTGATCACTCACCGACGCTCAGCCCAGGGACCGCTGCCCGAGTCACGCACGACCGAACAGTCGCATGACTTCGATCGCACATACAAGGAAGGTTACCGTGACACGGATCATTTGTGGAGTGGATGTTTCTTCGGATTGTCTGGAAACCCGCATCGGCCGGGAGGGCGCCAGGGCATCGTTTCCCAACCACAGGGAAGGCATCGCCGAGCTGGCGGCCTTCTGTCGTGAGCACGACGTGGCACTTGTGGCGATGGAAGCCACCGGCGGCTACGAGCAGCGGGCCTTTGCGCAACTGTCTGAAGCCGGTCTGCCGGCGGCCATTCTCAACCCCCGCGCGGTGCGCCAGTTTGCCGAGAGCATGGGCCGGCTGGAAAAGACCGATCGCATCGATGCCGGCATGATCGCCTGGTATGCGGAGGTGAAACAGCCGCCGCCCGCATGCCTGGCTCCGCAAAACCAGCAGCACCTGCGCGCGTTGGTGACGCGGCTGCGCCAGCTCACCGATATCCGTACGGCGCAGCTGAACCAGCAGCGCCTGGTCGCCGACCGCTCCGTACAGGCTTCCTTCGCCAAGCTGCTGGCCTTCGTCGCTGGCCAAATCCGCGCTCTGGAACAGCGCATTGCCAAGCTTATCGGCGAGGACCCGTTGTGGCGCGAACTGAATCAGGAATTCCGGACCATCAAGGGCGTGGCCGATCGCACCGTGTGCCGCCTGATGGCGGAGATGCCGGAGATGGGCACACTCTCCAACAAGACCGTCTCCAAGCTGGCGGGAGTGGCGCCGCTGGCGCGCGACTCGGGCAAGTACCAGGGCAAGCGCGCGGTGCGTGGAGGCCGTGCTTCCGTACGCGAGATCCTGTTCATCGTGGCCAGTGTTGTGGGCCGCTACGAGCCCGACTTCATCGCCTTCCAGCAACGGCTCCGCGCCGCCGGCAAGCCTCCCAAGGTAGTGCGTATCGCTCTGGCTCACAAGCTGCTCGTACGGCTCAACGCCAAGGCTCGAGAGGTACGGCAGCGCATGATGGCTCTCCAACCCAGCTCGTCGGCCTGGCTTTTAGGAACAAACTAATCAGACCGTCGTCGTCGTAGCCGGGGTTGTGGGAAAGATGGGAAACAGTTTTATCGTTTTCCATCTTTTCCATAACCCGCTTTTCGCCTGCACCGGACTAAACTATGCCTTGACAAAACAGACAGTCGCTGAGCGAAGTTTGGCGCGTAAGCGCCAGACGCAGTCAACGGACCCGCATTTCCGGAGGCTGACAATCACGCTAGCTCGCGGTAACCTGACTGGAAGCTTGCCCCGGAGGTTCCCATGCCCGACTACCACATTGCCCAGGTGAACATCGGCCGCATTCGCGCCGAACTCGACGACCCCATCATGGCCGGCTTTGTCGACAGGCTTGAGGAAATCAACGCGCTGGCCGATGCAAGCCCCGGCTTTGTCTGGCGTCTCCAGACCGACTCAGGCAATGCCACCTATTTCCGCCCCTTCACCGACGAGCGCACATTGCTGAATATGTCGGTCTGGACCGACATTGCCTCACTTCGTCACTATGTCTACCAGACCGCGCACCGCGAATTGCTCCGCCAGCGCCACGCCTGGTTCGAGAAATTCGAAGGCGGCTACGTCGCGCTGTGGTGGGTGCCAGTGGGCCATATTCCCGGAATTGACGAAGCCAAACGCCGCATCGCCCATCTCGACAGGCACGGGCCCACGCAATTTGCGTTCACATTCAAGTCGGTCTTTGAACCCGACGAGGAATTCCAGCAGGGAATCGACTGGTCCTCCTTCCAGCCCTGCCCCGCAACCTGACCACTGACCACAGATCACTGTCGACTGTGATGACTCCTTCCGACTTTCGCCGCATCGCTCTCAGCCTCGAAGGCGCCGAGGAAGGCTCGCACATGGGCTCGCCGGATTTCCGCGTCGGCGGCCGCATCTTCGCCACACTTGCGGCGCAGGCCCAGGGCTATGGAAATCTCATGCTCGCCCCCGAGCAGCAGGCCATGTTCGTTGCTGAGCAGCCCGATGTGTTCATTCCCGTCCATGGCGGCTGGGGCCGCAACGGCGCGACCCATCTGAAGCTTTCCGCCGCGCACGAAGACCTCGTCTACGGGGCCCTCGAAACCGCATGGAGGTTGCGCCTCGAGAAGAACAGCACCGTCGGCAAAAAGACCCGCGTTCCCGCAAAGAAGAAAAAGCCCGCATCCGAATGAGGACTGGCTCATCTCTAGCTCGTGAGATTCGACCAGGGTCTCTATCGGAGGTTGGCGTGAAAGTTGGAGTTCTGGGATCGGGTGATGTGGCAAAGACCTTGGCAAGTGGTTTCGTGAAGCACGGTCATCTCGTCATGATGGGCTCGCGCAGTCCCGAAAAGCTGAAGGACTGGGCAGCGCGCCATCCCAAAGAGGCGACCGGCACGTTTTCCGCCGCCGCCAAATTCGGAGAATTGATCGTCCTGGCCGTCAAAGGCGGGGCCGCCTCCGAAGCCCTCCATCTCGCCGGCGCGGAGAATCTTGCCGGCAAAGCCGTGATCGATGCGTGCAACCCCATTGCCGACGCTCCGCCCGTCAACGGCGTTCTCCCCTTCTTCACCTCGTCGAACGAATCCCTCTTGGAGCGCCTGCAGTACGAATTCCCAGCCGCTCACCTGGTGAAAGCGTTCAATTCCGTTGGTTCGCATCTCATGATCAACTCGCAGTTCGAAGGCGGCAAACCCACCATGTTCATCTGCGGCAACGATGCCGCGGCCAAGAAATCGGTCACCGGCATTCTCGATCAGTTCGGCTGGGAGACAGCCGACATGGGCGCAGTCGAAGCCGCGCGCGCCATAGAGCCGCTATGTATACTGTGGTGTATTCCCGGTTTTCTGCGCAATGAGTGGACCCACGCATTTAAGCTGCTGAAAAACTAGACAGCGCTTTGGGTGCACTGCCCTTGCCGCGTCTTTGCGGCCAGGGCCGGTGTGTGCGAGGTTGATCCGCTTTCATGGTGCCCGATGACAAGCACAATTGATTTCCATGGCCGATGGGCCTTGATTACCGGCGCCAGCGCGGGTATCGGTGTGGCACTGGCTCATGAACTCGCCCGCCACGGCGCAAAGTTGATCCTCACCGCGCGGCGAACAGACCGCCTCGACTCACTGGCCGCCGAATTCACTGCAAAGGGGATCGAGGTTCGGATCGTCACCGCCGACCTCAACGATCCGGCTGCGGCGCAGCAGATCTACGACGCCACCGAGGGAGTGGGTATTCCCGTCGACATCCTCATCAACAATGCCGGCCTTGGCCAGTACGGCGCGTTCCATTCCAACCCGATCGAACAGGAAGCGAGCCAGGTTCGCGTGAATTGCGAATCCATGGTGCGAGTTGCCCGGCTCTTCGTGTCCCGCATGGTCGAGCGCCGCCGCGGATGGGTTCTCGTCACCGCCTCGACTGCCAGCTTTCTGCCCTTGCCCTACCTCACGACCTATGCTGCCACCAAGGCCTTTGACCGCTTCTTCGCCCTCGGTCTCGCGCAGGAGGTGAAGCGATTCGGTGTCAAGGTGACGGCCCTGTGTCCGGGACCAACGCAGAGTGAGTTCTTCGACGTCTCCCGCGCCGGAACTCTCAAGCGTGGCTTGCAGTCGGCTGAAGACGTGGCCCGCATCGGCATCGCCGGCCTGGCCCGGGGCAAACGCACGGTCATCCCCAACTTCGCGGGCCGGTCCACCGCATTCGCGCTTCGGCTGCTGCCGGTCGGACTCATCCCCTCCCTTGTCGAAAAGTTTGCCCGCCCCTCTTAGTCTCCCCACTTGATTTGCATTCGGCTGGTGTCGCACTGCATGATTGCCGAGTACCGTGTCAGGCACGGCAGATTGCTCAAGCGGAGAAATGCTTTGCCCAAATTCGTGATCGAGCGCGAAATTCCCAACATCGGCGCCTCCACGCCCGAGATTTTAAAAGTCATCTCACAAACGTCCTGCGGGGTGCTGCGCAAGCTGGGCCCGGAGATCCAATGGCTGGAGAGCTATGTGACCGACAACAAGATTTACTGCGTCTACATTGCGTCCGATGAAGCTCTGGTGCGGCAACACGCCGAGATGGGCGGCTTTCCCGCTAACCGCATTTCGCAGGTGCGCCAGGTCATCGACCCGACCACGAGCGAGTAAGTAACTTCTACCTATCATCGAAAAGGTTGCCTGCGACCGCAGTTATTGCGTCGAGTAATTAGTGCGCCTGTCAAGCATGAAACAGGAACAACATAATCCGTCATATCAACATCTCACTTGCCGTGTGTGATTTATCCGTAAGCGGGAGTTAGCCGCGATACGGAGTTCAAGACAAGGAGATCAGGGCAATGAAACTGGATCGTTCCCACCAGCCCTTCCTGCTCGGCGCAGCCATTCTTCTGGGCGGCGCTATGGCAATCGCAGGCTGCAACAAATCGCATCCCGACGAGAAATCCGCCGTGACCAACTCGCTGAACGGCAGCAATCTGAACGATGTCAGCGTATCCCAGGATCGTGACAAGGGCGTCATGACCCTCAGCGGCAATGTTGACGGTGAAGACGCTAAAAAACGCGCCGAGAAGCTGGCTCAAGAGGCGGCTCCCGACTACACCATCGCCAATGAGATCGGCGTGCGTCCTCCGGAGGTAGTCAATGCCGGGGCGGTCGCGTCCAACCTCGATTCTGCCATCGAGGACAACTTCAAGGCTGAAATCAAGGCCCATCAGAATCTCGACGACCAGAGCATCCACGCTTCAGCAAAAAATGGCACGCTCGTGATCAAGGGCAGTGTCAAAACCAGCGCACAGAAGAAGGAAGTCGGCACCCTGGCCAAGCAGGTGCCAAACGTGCAGCAGGTCGTGAACGAGCTGGAAGTCAAGCCCGGCAAGCATTCCACGCCCAGCTCCTAGCCCAGCTCTCAATTCCCCGTCAACTGCGTCTCCCTCGCCCTGCGCTGCTCCGCTTGCGGAGCAGAACAGGGCGAGCGCTTGCATTTACATCCCTGGTTCCTGCCGTCATCCCACCGACATCACCAGCTTGCCGAAGTGGCTTCCTTCTTCCATGCGCGCCAGAACCTGGGGGGCATGGCTCCACGGAAAGTCCTCGCCGATCGGCCGCATCTGGGTAAGCGCGATGGCTTTATTCATTTCCAAAAAATCCTGCCTCGACCCGACATAGATCCCGCGGATGCGCGCCTGCTTGTGCAGAATGGCTGCCATCGGCAGTGGTTCGCCCGGCCCCGACAGCACGCCCACCTGCGCCACCGTTCCGCCCATGCGCAAGGCGCGCAGCGAGCGCGGCAGCGTCCCGATTCCACCCACGTCGACGACCAGGTCAACGCCTTCCCCGCTCTGCTCCATCGCCCAGCGATCCCACTCCGGAGTTTCGCGGTAATTCAAACCCGCATCAAGTCCCAGGTCAAAGGCGCGTTCCAGTTTCTGGTCGCTGCTCGAAACCCCCAGCACGCGCGCTCCCCTCAACCGCGCAAATTGCAGCGAGAAGATGGCCACGCCGCCAGTGCCCTGAATGAGCACCGTGTCTCCCGGCTTGAGATCGGCGGCGCCTAAAGCGTTCCACGCCGTCACCGCGGCGCAGGGCAAGGTTGCCGCCTCCTGGTAGCTGAGGTGGTCGGGAATCGGCACCAGCCCGTTTTCGCTCAGCGCGGCATATTCGGCCAGGGTACCGTCGATATCGCCGCCCAGCGCGCCGCGCACCTTGGCCGGCGTGGGCGGCCCATCCAGCCAGTTCTGCATGAAGATGCCGGCCACGCGGTCTCCCGGCTGCCACTGGGTCACGCCCGGCCCCAGCGCCATCACTTCGCCGGCGCCATCCGAGCAGGGGATGCGCGGCAGCTTGAGTTTTGGGTTATAGAGCCCCTTCACCATCATCAAATCCCGAAAATTCAAAGAAATTGCATGAATTTTCACCAGCACCTGGCCGGGCCCTGGTTCCGGGGTCGGACGTTCTGCAAATTCCAGAGAATCAATGCCAAAAGACGAAATCTGCCAGACGCGCATTCGCTCTCCTAAGTCCTGTTGGGCAAGCAATCTTGTGCCCTTGGATGCACCCAGTGCCATATTGCGGGGTGCATTTTAATAAAAGGCCCGTAAAATGAAGATATGGCTCGTGGTTGGGAAAGTAAATCTGTGGAGGAACAGATGGCAAGCAGCCAACAGTACGCGCCGGTCCATGTCGGAGTCGAGTTTTCGAACCAAGTGGCCCGTCGCGAAGCGGAACACCATCGTGCACAGCGTTTAAGGCAGAAACAGGCCCTGGTCCTGCAAAAGGAAAACATCCTTTCGCAGCGAACCTCGAATCCGGCGCGACGTAATGCGCTGGAGGCGGCCTTGGAACAGATCGAGGCCCAAATCGCTGAATTGAACTAACCCGCATCCGGCGGGTTTTTTAGTGCCCGAGCGTTCTGAAGTGGGCACGACTTCACAGGCTGCGGAAAAATGCGCGGTTTTGAAGGGGCACGGCTTTAAGCCGTGCCGTAAGGATAGCAAAATCAATGGGGCTTTAGCCGCTGAGGGATGTCTTCCTGACTGCACAGTCGTAAAGATGAACAAGGGACACGACCTCTAGCTCTCGCGGTGAAACAGGATCGAATTCGCCTGGTGGATCGTGGTCATCGACACCCGCGCGATGTTCACATGCGCAGGCCGGCTGGCGGCCCACACGATTACCTCGGCGACATCCTCCGGCGCAAGCGGCTTTACGCCCTTGTACACTTTGGCTGCCCGCTCGTGATCCCCGTGAAAACGCACCAGGCTGAAGTCTGTTTCCACCATGCCCGGGTCAACGCTGGTCACCCGCACCGGCGTCCCCAGCACATCCTGGCGCAATCCGTCGTTGATTAGTCGCTCCGCCGCCTTGGTGCCGCAGTAGACCGCCCCTCCGGGATAGGCCAGCTCCCCGGCGGTTGATCCCAGGCTGATCACATGGCCGCGCCCCCGCACCACCATGCCCGGCACCACCGCGCGGGTCACGTAGAGCAGGCCCTTCACGTTGGTATCGATCATCTCGTCCCAGTCTTCGGTCTTGCCCATGTAGAGCTTGTCCAGGCCGCGGCTCAGCCCCGCGTTGTTGACCAGGATGTCGATTTCCCCCCATTCGTCCGGAAGCGAATCGATGGCATTCTGCACCGCGCGATGGTCGCGCACGTCCAGATCGATGGAGTGCACCGAAGGCGCCCCGCGCTCCAGGCAGGCCGAGGCTACTTCCGCGAGTTTGCCCGCCCGCCGCGCTGCCAGCAGCAACCGCGCGCCCTCCGCCCCGAAAGCCAGGGCCGTAGCCGCCCCGATCCCCGCACTGGCCCCGGTAATAAAGACAATCTTTCCTTTAAGACTCATGGCACTATCCTACCCAATCACCGTCCGATTCCGGGTGATGCCAGCTACGGGCGCATGTGAGTGGCTGTACGAGGGGCCGTTTCCGTCTGCCAAGCAGGCGGTGATACTGCGGCAATCGGGAAATTGACGCAATCTTCAGAGGCCCAGGCGTGCGTGCCTCGGGGATGATGCGCTCACCGATATCCACCACGAGCCCGGGACCGGTTGCTGGACTGAGGGGCGTTTTTCATTGCCAATTCGCGCCGGATAATAGCCCCGCTCTACGAGCGCATCGGTCTCTTCATCATTCGCTACGGATAATGGCCATTGGATCTGTTTTTGCGGCTCGTCTCGCGGGGATAAGGCAAGCTACGAGAGTAGCTGTCAGAAAGAGTAGTGGGACGAGGGTAAAGGTCGTCGGGTCCCAGGGACGGACTCCATAGAGTGAAGAGGCTAGCAGTCTGCTCAATGCAAGTGCTGAAGCCAGCCCTATGAGCAGGGCCACAACGACGAGTTGGAGAGCTTGTCTGAGGATCAGCCCTGCGACGTGCGTTCTGGTCGCTCCGAGCGCGATTCTTATTCCCATTTCAGAGCTGCGCTGCATCGCCGAGTACGCGAGCAACCCGTAGAATCCCACCAGAGCTAACGCCAAGGCCATTCCGGCAAATATGGTGAGGAGCACGGTCTGGAACCGGCGTCTCGCCGTGGATTCAGAAACCACTTCCCGCATCGTGTGCACCTTGGAAAATGTGAGGGATGCATCGAGCCGGTGCAGGATGGCCGTTGCAGACTGCACGACATCCTCACGGGGTAGCGTAGACCGGATCACGATGTATGCGTGATCCGGACCGCTGAGGGGACCGTAAAGTTGAGGTTGGGGCGGCGTCTCCACGCTCCAGTCCCGCACATCGGCGACCACGCCCACAATCGTGAGCGCATCCTTGGCTGGTTGCTCAGAGACATCCTGGTTGAACCCCGCGACCCACTTCCTGACGGCGTTGCGCCCGGGGAAATTCTTTCTCGCGAACGTCTGATTCACGATGACCACATTCTGATGCCCGGACACATCTTCCTCGGTGAAGAAACGACCCTCGATCAACGGTATATCCATTGCCGAAAAGTATCCCGGCGTCACGTCCGCGCCATCCAGCATCTGGCCCTCCTGGCTCGAATGATCCTCAACCCGGAATAAAGAGCCTCCTTTGGAACCACCCAACGGCAGATTTTCAATAGCACCGGTCGCCACTGTTCCTTGCAATGCTTCACTCTGTGAGAGAAGCGTCTGATAGAAAGCGTGGCGCTGTTCCGGCGTGCCATAGGTTTCCGGGAGTTCGATCTTCATCGAAAGTGTGGTCGAAGAAAAGCCGACCGGCACCTCTTGGAGCTTGATGAAGCTCCTCACAAGAAGGCCGGCCCCGGCGAGCAAGACCACAACAATCGCAACCTCGCCCATAACTAGGGCGCTGCGAATGCGATTGCGGCTTCCTCTCGCTCCCGTCTGCCCTCCAGACTTGAGAAACCCGATCAGGTTGGCGCGAGAGGCCGAAAGGGCTGGCAGAGTTCCTGTCAAAACACTCGTCAGCAATGTTATGGCAACTGTAAAGGCGAGAACCTTGCCATTCAAAAAGGCTTCGTGAAGACGAGGAATGTCTCCGGGATCGAGCAGCAGAAGCACACGGAGAAACACCCATGCCAGACCGATTCCCGCAAGCCCTCCACCGACGCCCAGCAGCAGGGACTCCATCAGCAATTGCCGGATCAGCCGATCGCGCCCGGCTCCCAAAGTCGCTCGCACCCCCAGCTCATGCATGCGGCTTGCGCTCCGGGCCAGGAACAGATTGGCGGCATTTCCGCAGGCGATCAAAAGCACAAAGACGACCGAGCCCATCAGCAGCAATATGAGAGGACGGGCAGAGCCGTCCAGCGTTTCCATAAATGGCTTTACATAGGCATACCAGCCCTGTTTGAAACCCGTATGCAGTGGTTCGAGCGGCCGCAGGATGCCGTTCAATTCTGCTTCTGCCTGCGTGGCTGAAATGCCCTTCCTCAAGCGCGCCAGCGTATAGCAGTAGCAGCCTCCCACGGGGTCCGCCGCGACTCCGCGATCTGCACGCTGTTTCGCTGTTAGCGCCAGCGGGACCCAGAGATCGGTTGCGTCGAAATGGATATTGCCGTAGCTCAATTCGCTATTATGCGGATAATTGAAGCCCGCACCCATTACGCCGATGACCCGGTAGGTCTTATTGCCAGACCACGTTGGTGTTCCGATCAGTGGCTTGACGCTTAACTGTATCGATTTGCCGAGCACGGATGAGTCCGCGCCGAACAACTGTAGCCAAAGCGAGTGGCTGATCACCACCACGCCGTCATTTGACGGCTCATTGTCTTCAGCGTTGATTCTGCGCCCCAACTCGGGTGAGACTTCGAGCGTCTTGAAGAAGTCCTCGTCAACCGCCGCTCCGTTCAAAGATGTGTTGGCCCCATTCAGCCTGAAGCTCTTTTGCGCGAACTGCGTCATCGCAGAGAACGAATGGTTCTCCCGCTTCATGTCGGCGAAGTCGGCGTTGTCCGGGATGATCGCCTCGGGCGGAATTTGCTTCATATTCTGATTTGGAGTCGTTATGTAGACGAGCTGTTTGGCATCGCCATAGGGCAGAGGAGGAAACATGACGGCCGTCATCAGGCTGAAGATGGCGGTGCATGACCCGATGCCGAGGGCCAGGGTGAAAACGAAAACGGCGGTAAACGCGCGATTCTTGCCCAGGGAACGCAACCCATAGCGCAAATCCTGAAGCATCTGTTCGATCATTCTGATGCCGCGGGAGTCGCGAGTCTGCTGCCGGGCCTGCTCCATTCCGCCCAGCGCGATGAGCGCTCTGCGCCTTGCCTCTTCAACGGGCAAGCCCGCGCGAAGATATTTTTCCGTCTCACGCTCCACGTGGTCCTGCAACTCCTCATCCAGCTCTGCGTTGAGCCGGTTGCGACGAAAGAGAGCGCAGAATCGATACCTTAAATCGCTCAACATATCCAATTCCCTCAGACCATATTGAGTACGGAATCGATAACAGCAGCCAGTCTGTGCCACGCAGCGGATTCAGTCGCAAGTTGTTTTCGGCCCTGGCTCGTCAACTCGTAATACTTTGCTCGGCGATTGTTCTCGCTGATAGCCCACTTCGCTTTCACCCATCCGCGCCGCTCAAGCCTGTGCAAAGCTGGATACAAGGAACCTTGTTGCACTTGAAGAGCGTCGCTCGATATCTGCTGCAAGCGCTCAGAGATCGCCCAACCATGCAAGGGCTCCAGCGCCACAGCCTTCAGAATCAATAAATCCAGCGTCCCTTGTGGTAACTCCATTCTTGTCTCGTTCATTATCGCTCTCCAACCCTGCTGCTTCGACACAACGAGCGTATATCTTCCTTTTGTAGAAGTGCAAGGGAAAGTAATGCTGGCGCACTAGGTTGGCCGAGTCACGCACCAAGAGGGAAATTTGTACTGGCAAGTCGGCAAGGGTCCAGCGATCTTCCGCGGCTTCAACTGTCAACCGTTGCTACGGGGCCAACGCACTCAATGACCCGAGTCCAGCGGTGTTTTGGCAGTTCTAAGCTGATCGTGGAGAAGCCGGAAGTAAACCCGCTTTGCACCACGCACCTCGAACGGTGTCTTTACCGGAAGTTACCCCGCAAAATGGGGCAATCGCCCAGATGAGGGCACAGCGACGCATGGCCTGTTTGCGTGTCGAGAGCGTTTTCCGTTCAATTCAAGATGTCAGGCACCTGCCCGGTCCAGACCCTACCTCGTGCAGATTCGGCTCTAGGTAGTTTCTGCTTATCTGGTTGCTTCAGCAAACCCCAAGGGGTCGCGATTGAGGTCCTTGGCTCCACGAATCTGCTCGTAGTGGGTTGATTCTCGCCCAGTTCCGAGGCCAAGGAGAGTTTGAAATGCGGCCGCGGGTGTTTTGCGGCGGTTGTGCCGGAAGACGAATTCGTCGAGATAGACCTGGAGTTGGGGTTTACTTACTCCGTGATAGGTGCCAATGAGCCATTGCTGGAGATTTCCAATAGCCCGATCTGCGAGTGGAACAGCCGACTTCGCGCCCTTTCGCAATTCCGACCGGAGAGGTTGGTTGCGAACGACATGTTTAAAGCCGGCCTCCAACAAACCAGAGAAACTCTTAAGACCATCCGTATAGATCGTGGAACCAGAAGCGACGTTATGGATAAGGAACGACCTGATTGTGGCCGCCTTGAAATCCCGAATGACACTCATGCGGATGCGACCGGAAGCTCGGCCCCGCTTTTCTACGGCGACTAAGACCAAAGCCGCCCGCCGGTCCTTCAGTTGTCGGCTCCCCCGGAGCCCCGCTTGCTCTCCGCCGATCCACGTATCATCCACCTCTACCTCGCCGCGCAGAGGCTCCCTGGCCGCGTTCACCATCGCCCGGCGGAGTTTGTGCAGCATCATCCATGCAGTTTCGTAGCAGGTCAGGCCCAGTTGACGCTGCAGAAGGAGGGCAGAGACGCCGCGCTTGTCTGTGGTCATCAGATACACCGCCCAGAACCAATCGCTCAACGGGATCTTCGTCCGGTGGAGGATCGTCCCGGAGGTGAGCGAAACCTGGTAGCGACATTTGCCGCATTGGTACCGACGCTGCTTTAACAACTCATAGGCATTTCCATGGCCGCATCGGGGGCAATTGAACCCTTCCGGCCAACGGCAGGCTGCCAGATACCTCTGGCAGGCCTCCTCAGTAGCAAACTCGGCCTGAAATTGGCGCAGCGTCTTCGGGAACGATGGCCGGGGCACTCCTCTACACTATCTGTTGGGGTTTGCTGAAGCAACCAGATAATCAGAAGGTAGTTACACAGGGCTCTTTTTGCCTGTGCTTCGCTGCTGCGCCATGCGGTACTGCGCCACGGCCCAGTCTTCATTGCCCAGGCCTTGCTCTCTTCCTTGAGCGAACACATCGGCCAGCTCGTCCGCGAGGCTGAGCCGCACGCCGCGGCTCTCGGCCGCTTCGCGCAGCAGGCCAAGATCCTTGGCGCCCAGGTCCATGGTCGCTCCGGCGTGTTCGGGCGGATGCAGCATGACCTTGGCATAGGCCGCGTAGAACGGCGATTGAAACAGGGCGTTGTTCACCGTCTCGATGAACACTTCCGGATCGATGCCCTGCGAAGCCGCAAACACAAATGATTCGCTGAGCGAGTGAATCATGGCGCTGATAAGGAAATTGCCGCCCAGTTTCAGAGCGTGGGCCTGGCGCGGCTCTTTCCCAATGATGGAGATGCCTCGCGAAAGCGGTTCCATCAGGGGGCGGCTTCTGGCGACAGCATCATCCGCTCCGGCCATGACGATCCACAGCTTGCCCTGTTCGGCCATGTTTGGCCTGCCGAACACCGGTGCCGCGACAAACGCCTGGCCGCGACGCGCGTGCTCGCCCGTCAACCGCTCCGAAAGCGCGACGCTGATGGTGCTCAATGAAATGTGCAGAGCCCCGGGCCGCAGCGCGCCCAGCAGCCCGTTTACGGGCAGGTCCTTCGGCCCGAACAGAACCTCCTCGTGGGCCGCGTCATCGAAGAGCATGGTCATGACCACGTCGGTGTCGCGCGCTACGTCGGCGGGAGTGGGTGCAACCCGCGCGCCTTCCCTGGCCAGGGCCTCGGTCCTCTCCCGGGAGCGGTTCCACACCGTCAATTCGTGCCGCGCAGCCATCAACTGCCTGACCATCGGCACACCCATCTTGCCCAACCCCAGAAATCCAATCCGCACCGCGCACTCCTCCCCGCAATCGTCCTAAACACAGAGTCGCAGGATTGCGCAGCGGATTCAAATTCAGCCGCTTAGAGTGCGGGCGCGTACGGCATCGAACCGCGGGCGTTACGCAGCGCCACCGCCCACCAGTGCAATCGCGCCAGCAGTGTCGCCATCGTCTTCGCCGCCCGCTCCGGATGGCGCAGCATTCCGGCGTCGTCGAACTGCTCCCACGCCCCGGCGAAGCTGACCGAATCGCGAATCGTCACCGCGTGCAGTTCCGCAAACACCAGCCGCAACTGTTCCACCGCGCGCAGCCCTCCCGAAACTCCCCCATACGAAACGAAGGCCACCGGCTTGGCTTGCCACTCCGCGCCCACCGAATCGATCAGCGACTTGAGGGCCGCCGGGTAGCCATGGTTGTACTCCGGCGTGACCACCACAAACGCATCGGCCGCCGCCATGCGCTGCCACAGGTTCGCCGATCCCTGATGTCCGTCTCCCTCGTGCCCCGGCTGCGGCAGCACCACCGCCGGATCGATCACGTCCACCGTGTAGTTGCCGCTGGCCCGAATCTGTTCTGCCGCCCACCCTGCCACCTTGTCGCAGAAACGTCCCTTGCGTGTGCTTCCGTAGATCAGCGCGATCCTGATTTGCTCGTCCATCCGGCTCGTTCCTCCTCGAATTGGCCCTTAGGCTAAGATCAGAGTAAGACCTCAAGTTAACTTGAGGTCAAGGGGACTTGATGGACAATCCCAGCCAGCACGGCTCCGGAGCCGCCCTGACGGTGGGCGAAGTGGCAGCGCGCAGCGGCGTCGCCGTTTCCACGCTGCACTTTTACGAATCGGCGGGATTGATTCGAAGCTGGCGCAATCAAGGCAATCAGCGCCGCTACGCGCGCGAAGTGTTGCGCCGTGTGGCGGTCATCCGCGTCGCCCAGCGCGCGGGTATTTCGCTGGCCGCCATTGGCGAGGCGCTTAAAGCACTCCCTGATGAACGCACACCCACCAAAGAAGACTGGTCGAGACTCTCGGCGCGATGGCGAGCGGACCTCAATGACCGCATCGCCCGGTTAACGAGATTGCGCGATCAGCTCGATGGCTGCATCGGTTGCGGCTGTCTCTCGCTGGGGGTCTGTCCTCTATACAACCCCGCGGACAAGCTCGGAAAGCTCGGTCCAGGGCCGCAAATACTCGATCCGTGCCGGGAACGTTAACTGGTTACACTGAATCTTCCATGCTCCGCACCGTTCAAGCGACGCGTTATGTTCTGCCCTTGCGGGAGGGTGGCTCATTGCCGGCCATCGTCGAGGCCGACGATCTCGGACTCTACGTGGTGAAGTTCCGGGGAGCAGGGCAGGGGATTCTCGCGTTGATCGCCGAATTGATTGCCGGCGAAATCGGGCGCGCGCTGGGGCTGCGCGTGCCGGAGATCGTGTTCGTTGAAATCGATCCAGCCCTTGGCCGCAACGAGCCGGATTATGAAATCCGGCAGCTGCTCAAGGCCAGCCCCGGCCTGAACCTCGCCCTCGATTATCTGCCCGGATCGACAATGTTCGATCCCGCAGCCCGAGACACGGCCCCGTCCGGCGAAGCCTCCATGCTGGTCTGGTTCGACGCCTTCACCCAGAATGTTGACCGCACTCCCCGCAACGCCAATCTCCTGGTGTGGCATCGCAAGCTCTACCCCATCGACCATGGTGCGGCGTTGTTCTTCCATCACGACTGGCCTGCCATGAACCAGAAGATCGAGTCGCCCTTTCCCCAGATCCAGCACCATATCCTGTTGCCCTGGGCGGCTGAGATCGAAGCGGCCGGCCTCCTGGCCCACCAGAAACTCACCCCAGACTTGCTCGATCGAATCGTCGCGGAAGTTCCCGACTCCTGGCTGGCGGCTATTCCCGGGAATCTGAATCCGGCGGAACGCCGCGCCGGCTACCTCGACTTCTTCATGCGCCGCCTGGCCGCGTCCCACATCTTCGAACAGGAGGCGATCCGTGTCCGCGCCCATTAGGCCCGCGCCCGCCACGTTTGATTACGCCATCCTGCGCGTCGTGCCCCGCGTCGACCGCGAGGAGTTCATCAATGCCGGCGTAGTCGTATTCTGCCTCGAAAAGCGTTACCTCGAGGCACGTATCCTCTTGAATGCCGACCGCCTCAAAGCCCTGTGGCCGGAAGTGGATGTCGACCTCGTACGCGAGCACCTGGATGCCATACCCCGCATCTGTGCTGGCGATCCGGCCGGGGGCCCGATTGCGAAGCTTTCCCAGCGCGAGCGGTTCCACTGGCTCACCGCGCCGCGCAGCACCATCATCCAGCCCTCGCCTGTGCACACCGGAGTCTGCGACTCGACCAACGGCATGCTCGACCGCCTTGCCACGCAGTTTCTAAGCTCTTGAGACCAAACGCGCCTAAAAAACTCTGTGCCCCATCCTTTCCTTTTTTTTTTGCGGAGGGGTGGGAGACCACCAACTTATAGTTGTGGACGCTACTCTATTGCGGCGTCACGAGCTGATGCGCGATGGCGAACAGCGCCAGTTCCAGTCGCGTTGAAACGCCGGTCTTGTCGAAAATATTCGACAGGTGGCGCTTGACCGTTTCTTCGCTCAATCCGAATTGCTTGGCGATGTCGCGGTTGCTGCAGCCCTCCACGATGGAGCCAACCACCTCCAGCTCGCGCGGCGTCAGGCCGTAGGTCTTGCGCTGGGGCACGGCGGCCTGCTGCATCAGATCGTGCAGGGCTGAAACCAGGTTCACCACCCGCTTTCCCCCAATCCAGTAATCCCCGCTGATCACCGTCTTGATGGCGATCTGCAGGTGGCCGGCCAGCGCATCCTTGAGCACGATGCCCCGGGCGCCGATATGCAGGGCCTCAATGATCTGCTGCGTCGTGATCGTGGAAGTGAGCAGCAGGATCTTGACCGTCGGCGTGCCGTTCATGATGGCGCGCATGGCCTCGAGGCCGGGCAGGCGCGGCATCTGCACGTCCAGGAGCAGGATGTCCGGCTGCAGGTCCAGCGTCTGGGTGATGGCATCATCGCCATCCGAAGCCTCGCCCACCACTTCGAATCCCTCGTGCTCGGTAAGCATGTTGCGCACGCCGATGCGGACTACGGGATGATCATCTGCCAGTACGATTCGGATCGGTCGTTCCACGGGAAGGATATTCCTCCACAAGCCGGCACGCTCAGGGTTTCAAGCCTGCAACCGGCTCATTCGTTATACGAATCCATTACAAACGCAGATTCCGCTGGGAGCTGTGAATCAAGGGTGAATCGAAGTCCAATTCGACAAGAAGCAAACTTCAAAGACTTGGTCCTTCATTGCTCTCCTGAATGTAATGTACAGGTTGATGCCCGCACTGTTCAGCACGGAGTATGTCCCCTGCCGTTTACGCCGGGAACTCAGCCTCCAGCATACGCCGCAGGTTCCGCCCGGCCTCTTTCAATTCCAGCAGGAGCCCGGGAACGTTATCTAATTGATCACCTGTGGCTTCCAGCCGTGCCCCCAGGCGGGCGGCCTGAAGCGCGCCGGCCATCCCGCAGCCTCCCTTGATCGAGTGGCCGATCCGCCGGATTTCGTGTGTGTCTCCCGCGGCCGCGGCGCGTTGCAGTGCTGTTAACCGCTTGCCCAGGTCTTCCACCACCGCGGCGTATATCTCCCGCACAGCGGCCTCGGACATCATTCCGCGCAACTGCGCCAGGGTTTCCGCGCTGATTACTGGGGCGTCTTCCAACTCGATCGCGGCCGGCGGATGGTCATGCTCGATCAGTTGCTGCAGCGCCAGGGGGCCGAATGGCTTGGATAGATGCCCGTCGACCGCTGTCTTGATATCCTCGGCGACGTCGCTGCCGCTCATGGCGTAAATGCTGGCCTTGGTTCTGGCCCGCAGTTCCTCAACCAGGCGAACTCCCTTCAACCCCGGCATCTGCGCGTCCATCAGGATCACTTGCGGAGTGCAGGTTCCCGCATCGAGCATCGTAATCGCATCATCCCCTTGCGACGCGGTGTGGATGGTGTATCCGGTCATGGTGAGTACCGTGGCCATGACCTCGCGGCTGACCATGTCGTCGTCAATAATAAGAACAGTAGGCAGATCGCGACTTGCGCCGATGCCAAGCATGGCAATAGTGTGCCACCTTTGGCCCAGCTTTCCGCAAATTCATGCCCCGCCGAACCCGTTCGAATTCAGTTTCCAATCACCAGCACCTGGAAACTCCCGTCCACCGGGCTGAGCTTCAGGGTGCCAATGCCATTCACGGGCGGGTGATCGAGTTTTGCGCCATATAACGTCGTCACCAGGTAGGCCAGTCCGGTCGACGGATCGATGGCCATGGTCCGTGCCTGTTGCATCGTGGGCAGATTCTGAATCACCGCGTACGAGTCAGTCAGGTGCTGGCGAACGATGGTGACGCTTCCGTAACCGCCGCCATTGGCGGTGAAAATCAGGCCGCGGCTGGCGTCGTACCCCATGGCATCGACGCCCGGGCCGATGGTCAAAGCGGCCAGCGAAGCGCCGGTGTCCGTGGCGAGCACATTGAGTTTCATGTTGGCGCAGGCTGCGAAGAGCCGGGCGTGGGTCGCGTCCACCGCGACGGCGCGGGGCTCCTGGCATTCCTGGCCGAGACGGAACACGCTGAACTGGGAACCCCAGCCCATGGTCGCGAACCGGTTGAAATTCAGCAGCAGCGACCCGTCCACGGCGACCGACCCGTCCACCGCCCTTAATTCCCGCGCACCCGGACGCTGCGCCGAATCGACGATGGCCGGACCATTCAGCCGCCCCACCTCGTTGAAATTGACAATCGTGACATAGACATCGCCGGCCCCATCGGCCTGGGCAGCGCCGAGTATGCCGCATACCTGGATATCGGCGACGTGGGTCCGTTTGACGGGGTCGATCACGCTGATCAGCGAATGATACGCGGGAGGGGGCGGAGTCCCTCCGGCATACACGCTGCATGGGTCGAGTTCCTCTCTGCTGGGCGGCCGGTTCTGCCGCGCTTGGGGCGCCGGCGTGGGCAGAGCACCGAACGCAAACAGCATGCCCGTCTGCGCCTCGAACACCAGGGCGCGCGGGCTGGACGCAACCGGAATCTTCCCCAGCACTTGAAAAGTGCGCCGGTCGAAAACCCGGATCAGATTGGCGCGCGCATCGCTGACATACCCGGTCTGCCCGTTGGGATCAAGAGCCACGGCGCGGGCTTCGCCGAAACCTGTCACCTCTCCGGCTATCGTGCCCGAGTCGACGTCCACTACCTGCACCCGCGTCTGGTGAGTAACGAAGAGTTGCCGCGCAACGGGGTCGAGGGTCAGGTAATCCCAGTTGCCCAAGCCGCCAATGACCCAGGTCTTCTTGATGGCGAATGGCTGCCCTGGAAGCTCATCAGGCGCGGGAATGGGGGCCTGCTGGGCAGACAACAGCACACACCCCGCCGCCCAGAAAATCGCGAACGTTGTCGCGACCCAGCCCACTCGACATTCCCGGTCTCGCATGTAAATTGGACGCGATTTTGTCGAGAGCCGCTCAAAAAAATACCTTACACCTTCGGAAAATAAACCAATGCTCCGTGCCCCATCCTTGCGACTTCTTTCGGTCGCAAGGATGGGAGACCACTAACCCAAACCATCCTTTTTCATCGACCGTCGGTCAGCAGCGCCGGCGGGAAACCAGTTACTCGCTGGACTGTGGTCAGGTGACGGTAGCGATCGCACTAAAAGCTAATAGCTAGCAGCTGTCTCATTCGCTCGCCGCAATCTCATGCAGCCAGCCCGGAGCCTTGAGCAACTCCCTTGGTCGCGAGCCGTCTGCCGGACCCACCAGGCCGTCCCGCTCCATCAGGTCGATCAGGTGCGCCGCACGCCCGTAGCCGATGCGAAGCCTGCGCTGCAGAAGCGATGTCGAAGCTTTGCCGAACTCGAACACCAGCCGCACCGCATCGTCGAACATCGGATCGTTCTCGTCCGGATCGCTGTTCGACCCTTCCACCGACACCCGCTCGTCCTTGGGCGACTCCAGAAAGCCTTCGACGTACTCGGCCTGGCCCTGGTCTTTCCAGAACCCCACGACGGCTGCGGTTTCCTTCTCGCTCACATAAGGAGCGTGGAGGCGCATCAGCCGGCTGGTGCCCGGTGGCAGGAACAGCATGTCGCCGCGTCCAAGCAGCGCTTCTGCCCCGTTGGTGTCGAGAATGGTCCTCGAGTCCACCTTGGTCGCCAGGCGGAAGCTGATGCGTGTCGGCACATTGGCCTTGATCAGCCCGGTGATCACGTCCACGCTGGGCCGCTGCGTGGCCAGGATCAGGTGAATCCCCACCGCTCGCGCCATCTGCGCCAGGCGGGTGATGGATTCTTCCACGTTGGCGCGATCCAGCATCATCAGGTCGGCCAGCTCGTCGATGATGATCACGATCCAGGGCAGTGGCTCTTCCTCCTCGCCGTCGTCAAACAGCGAAGGCATGGTGCCCTCGAAGAGCTTGTTGTACTGGTCGATGTTGCGCACGCTGCGCGAGGCGAGCAGCTTCAGACGCCGTTCCATTTCACGGACAGCATTGCGCAGCGCATTGGCGGCCAGCTTGGGTTCTGTGATGATGGGCGTGAACAGATGCGGGATGCCCTCGTACATGCCCAGTTCCACGCGCTTCGGGTCTACCAGGATCAGGCGCACCTGCGAGGGAGTGGTGCGGAACAGCAGGCTCATGATCATGGCGTTGATCGCGACGGATTTGCCCGAACCGGTCGATCCGGCGATCAGCACATGGGGCATCGACGCCAGGTCGGCGGTCACGATGCGTCCGTTGATGTCTTTACCCATCGCCAGGGTCAGGCGCGCTTTCGATTTGGCAAAGGTCTCCGACTCCAGCACATCGCGCAGATGAATCGTTTCGCGCTCGTGGTTCGGAACCTGGATGCCGACCGTGCTTTTGCCCGCCATGCGCTCGATCAGGATGCTTTCGGCCCGCATGGCCAGGCACAGGTCGTCGGCCAGGCCGGTGACGCGCGAATACTTGACGCCCGGCCTCGGGCTTGAACTCGTAAGTCGTCACCATCGGCCCGGGATTGATCTGCACCACCTGGCCGCGTACGTCGAACTCGCCGCATTTCTCGACGAGCACCTTGGCTTCTTCACGCAACTCATCTTCGCGGATGGCCTGCGGTCCGCCGCCGGCATTGAGCAGCGTGCTGGGCGGGAGCTTGAATCCGCTCACATGCTTCGGAGGTACGGTTGTGGTGCGCACATCGGCATCGGCGCGCTCATGAATGGCGATGCCATTTCCCGCGGGCTGCTGCGGCACGGTCGCGTCTGTGCGCATGGTCGCCGCTGGCTCCGGCCGCGTGGCCGCCACAGGTTCCAGCCGCATCGGTGCCGCCAGTTCCATTCGGTCGGGCATGGGCCCAAGCGAGCCGGGTGCCCCAGGTCTCGAATCTGAGACCTGGGACCCTGCTGGCCCGCCTCGCATTTCCGCGAACGCCTGCCCCGCCGCCGAGCGCATTGGCGCTGTCGCGGCCGGGATGGCAGTTGCAGGTCTCGGTTGAGTCACCGGGGGTTGCTGCCGCACCGGGACTGCTGCCGGAGCGGGCGTTTGTTCCGCTCGCGCCGCAACCGGGATCTCCGGCCCGCTTTCCCAGATGCTCGCTCGCCGTGTCTGCCCAATCGGGATCTGGTCCTCAGTTGCCTGGGCCGCGTTGCGCTGGAATGCAGGCTGGTCCACCGGATCGGGCTCCGGCGCGCGATGACGCCGCCCGAACAGCGCGGCCAGCCGGCTCGGCGGTCGCTGCACCACCGGCTCCGCAGCCGCTTCGGTTCCGATCGCACCTGTGAAGATGCGCTGGGCCGGACCCGGATTGTTTTGCTCGTCCAGGATCTCGTCGCGCTCGGCCTTGCGGTCGGCCCTGCATTCGATTCTGTCCTCGCGCCAGTTTCTCCACCGGTCACGCCACGACTGCCACTGGATCCAGCGATCGGCAACCATCTCTTTCAGCGTCCAGAAACTGATGGCCGATGCGAAGTAGACACCCGCCAGCGCCAGCACACTGGCCACAATCCACGCTCCCTGGACGTTCAGGTAGGCGACCAGCATGCCTGAGACCAAGCGGCCCATTACGCCTTCCACCGGAACCGCGTGTGCCCACCGCCAATGCCACGGCAGCAGGGCAAACAGCGCCGGCAAAAACATCAGGGCCATGACCGAGCCGACCGCGCGTAGAACCACCGATGTGCCCGGCCGCGACCGCACCCATGCCCAGGCCAGGCTGCCCATCCACAGCGGCACCAGAAACGCGGTAAACCCGATCCATTGCAGCAGCAGATCGCTGATAAATGCGCCGAAGGGCCCGACCCAGTTGACCACCATGCCCGGCCCGGCTCCCGTCGCGGCCGGATCGCTCGACGTGTTCCACGACGGATCCGCGGTGTGATATGTAGCGAGAGCGCAAAAGAACAAAACCGAGATCAGCGCCAGCACGACGCCAAGGAACATGTTCAGCGGGCGGCTCCGGGTGGGCGCGAGGGCTATCTGAATGGGCTTCATCGTGGGGTCCGCCTCCCGGTCTTCGGCCGCCGCGCAAGCCTAAGGAGCGATCGGCCAGTCAGGCGGACGGAGATTCCCAGAGCAATTCCCATTATCCCCGGCGGCAAGATGAAAACCGGCTAAAACCCGAAAGGGGGAACCAGCGGCATTACCCGCAGCGCTCCGCTTCCGAAGAGGAGCGTTCCGGGCGGGTCGACGAGCGCTTGGGTCCGGTCCCGTCAATCGAGGGTTAGTTCCTGCTTGGCAGTGATTCGCCCGAATCACCCCCAATGCGCTGTCATCCTGAGCCGCAGGCGAAGCATCTGCCCTGAAAATTGAGCTCCCCACAAACCTCGACTTACCACCAAAAGTGTCATCCCCGACCGGAGTCCGCCGTGGCGGGCGGAGCGGTGGGATCCGCCGTTGCTTTCACACTCGGCACGATTTTCATCTTTCCGGGTGCGGGAACCTTCGCATCTATAAATGCGGTTGTCGTTCGGATCTTTCCGAGCGTAACGAAACATTTCACAAAAAGGATTGTGAAATTTGCCCCGGTCTGTCGGACTACCCGCCGAAAATCCTGGCCCCCCAGATCAGCAGCACGATCCCGATCACAATGCGATAAATGGCGAACACGGTGAATCCGTGCTTGCGCACCCACATCAGGAACCACTCCACCACTCCAAAGGCCACGATGAACGACACCACATATCCGATGGCCAGCACAATCCAGCGTTCGCTGGTCATGGTCACGTGCGCTGCGGCCTCGCCGGCCGCCAACGCGGCCTTGCTGGGATGAATCTCCTTCAGCAGGTCGTATCCGGTGGCTGCAAGCATGGTGGGAATCGACAGCAGAAAACTGAATTCGAGCGCCGTGGGCCGGTCCATCCCCACCATCTGTCCCGCGGCAATCGTCGACATCGAGCGCGACGTCCCAGGAAAGATTGCTGACAGCGATTGGCACAGGCCGATCCAGACCGCCTGCCCGAAGGTCATCTCCTCCACGTGAATCGTGTTGGGCTCGAAGCGCGACGACCATGCGTCCACGGCCCACATGATCACCCCACCGGCAAGGAGCGCAATCGCAATCGCCATGATGCTTCCCAGGTTTTTGTCGCTCCACTTCTTCAACAGCAGCGCCGGAATCGAAGTGCAGATGAAGGCAATGATGGTTAGCGATAGCGGATGGGTAAAGAAGTTCCGATCCCCGCGTTCGCCGCGCGGAAAACTGCGCATGAATTCGAGAATGCGGCCCAGGTAAAGCAACAGAAGTGCCAGAATGGCTCCCGCCTGGATCACGATGGTGTACATCTTCCAGTACGCATCATCGAGCGGGATTTTCATCAATGCTTCCGTAATCCGCAAATGCGCGGTCGAACTGACCGGCAGAAACTCGGTCAATCCCTCGACAATGCCCAGAATGACAGACTGAATGTATGAATTCAAAAAGCCTCCGGAATGCGCTTGTGGCGACTTCCGCGTCGCGTAGTCTCGCGATCAGGTGAGCGAGAACCTCTCTCGATGATATAGCCCCGTATCGACAAGGACTTATGGATCAGAATGCATCAAGAAACGTTTGAAAGAATGAATGTTTCGCAAATGCCCGGCATTGCGCCGTGCCCGCAGTCACTAAGTGCAGAGTTATTGCCGGTCGATCCCGTAGACCGGAATGCCCTGGTCGATCTTGAAGGCGATGGCCAGCGCCCGTGCCGTATAGTCCGACTGCGCGAATTTATCCTTCATGCGCGCGGCGATGTCGTGGACATGGGCCTTGGCGTTCTCGGCCTTCTTGTCGTTCTCGTCAGCATTGAACATGTCCACCAGCACCGCCTGTCGATACACGGCCTGGTAAAGCGCCTGCGCGGTGCGGGGGCCATCGGGATACTCGGCCGCATATTTTTCGTAATACTCCGACTCCTTCTCCGGACACTTGGTCTGGCCCTGCCAGTCGCCGCACAGCTTGTTATCGAGGAGTGCATAGGCAGCCATTGCCGCCTGCCGCGTGCCGGGATGGAACTTGAGGATCTTCTTCATCTCGTCTTCGTCCAACTCCTCGCGCATGTAGGCCTCTTTCTCATGCGAGGAAGGACGGGTCGATATGTCGGCCTTCTGGATCTGCCACAGGATGTCGGCGGCCCGCCAGGCAGCTTCAGGCGCAAGGGGCGAATCGGGATACATGTCGGCCAGCCTGCGATACAACAGGCGAGCCGTCTGAGCGGCATGCGCCGGTCCCCGGGGATCGCTGGCCAGCGCTTCCTCGTTGGCTGCCTCTCCCATGAGCACCTGGTCGCCGTTGGGCGTGGTTTCGATGACTATGCCGCGCGCCTCCATCCAGCCCGAGATAGGCGGCGGAGTATCCTGCGGCGCCCCGATAAGCGGCGCGTCCTTTTCGCTCACTTCCTGAATGTCGGTGTTGGCGTAAACGCGAATCCAGGGGCCGCTCTTTTCCGCGACCACCATCTCGCGGCCCGTCTGTACCCGGTCCATTTTCTGCGAACCCTGGTCGGGAGCAACATAGAGCCAGGTGACGCGCAACGCCGTAGCCCTCGGCCCCGCCAGCGGCTTCTGCAGGTTGTCCTTCTTCGGTTTCTGCTCGCCAAGAGACGGAAGCACGCTCAGCAGCAGGGCGCAAAAAGCAACAGAACGGAGAGAAAACGTGCGGTAGCTCATCACCGGCATCATACTTCGATAGACGTCAGGCGCTCTCGGTCAGCACGTCCGCCAGCATCTTCGGATCGACATTTCCCCCGCTCACCACGGCCACCGCTTTGTGAAACGGCGGCAGTTCCGCCGCATGAAAAAGCAGCGCCGCCGTGGTCACCGCCCCGCTGGGCTCGGGCACCAGCCGCGCCGTGGCCACGATGGCCCGCATCGCGGCGCGAATCTCGGCTTCGGTGACCGTGATGATCCCATCCACGTACGCCTGAATATGCGCGAAGTTGTGCACCCCGACGCTCTGCGTCCGCAATCCGTCAGCGATGGTCCGGCTGGTCAGTTCCGCCGGCCAGGTCACAATCCTCCCGGTCCGAAAGCTCTCCGCCGTGTCGCCCGCAAGCTCAGGCTCAATGCCAAACACCTTCGCTTTCGGCTGCAGCAGTTTGACGGCGGTGGCCGTGCCGCTCAGCAAGCCTCCGCCCGAGACCGGCGAGAGCACCAGGTCCACATCGGGCAGTTTTTCCACGATCTCCAGACCGCAGGTCGCCTGGCCGGCGATGATCTGCTCATCGTCGTAGGGCGGGATCACGATATAGCCGTGCTCGCGTACCAACTGCTCGGCCACTTCCAGCCGTTCGCTCGACGCCATGCCCACGTCGACGATTTCCGCGCCCAGCGCCAGGGTGGCGGCGCGCTTGATGGCCGGGGCATTCGACGGCATCACGATCACCGCTTTGGCGCCCATCGCGCGTGCCGCATACGCGACCCCCTGCGCATGGTTGCCGCTGGAGTAGGTAATCACGCCGCGCCGCAGTTCCGCTGGCTTGAGTTGCAGAATCTTGTTGGCCGCGCCCCGAAGCTTGAAGCTGCCGATGGGCTGCAGGCTTTCAGCCTTGAGCCATACCTCGCGCGAGGTACCCGGGCCGCTCACGCCCTTGAACGGCGCCCGCACCAGCGGCGTCTTGATGGCAATGTTCGCGATCCGAGCCGCCGCCGCGCTGATGTCCTCGATCGTCACCAGCCTTTCTGTCATGGTGCTCATGGCTTGTCCACCGGCGCAGCGCCCGCGGTGGCTTCGGTCTCCCAAAGCACGGCAAGAACCCTCCAGCGCGAACCGTCGTAGACCGCCTGGATACTATTCACGCCGTGTTGCGTAGCCTTGCCATCCGGGGTAGGGCGGATCTCGTACTCCGACCACAATCCGGCCATGTGCCCGTATTCCTGCTTGTTGACCTTCATCTGGCGCTCGTACATTTCCTGACTGCCCCGCTTGGCCACGGCTTTAATCCACTCATCCACAGTCAGGTTGCGCGGAGCCACGTTCCCCGACGCCTTCAGAACGGGCGTCAGGCGGGCGCCGGGAAGCAGCAACTCGCGAAGGCAAGTGCGGTCTTTATTGCCCGGACCGCTCACCGCCTCATCGAGTGCTTTCGTCAATTCGTCGAGCGTGGTGGCGGCGGGGCAGGCGGAGATGCTCGAATCGCCCGCGGGCGGGTTAGACTGCGCGTTGATTCCGGGTCCGAAAAGGGCAGCGGCGAACGCAAGGAAAACACCGAGGCGGCTCATAGGCGGATTCTACCGAATCGGCGGGTCGTGATGGATAGGTAAGAATCTCAAATGCGGATAAAGACGGTGGGAGACATCCTGTCCCTTCGATGCATCCCCTTTGCCCGGCCAGGGCGGATGGACAATGATCTTCGGATCGATCTGAGGATCATTCAACTTTGGCCGGGGTATGTCCGCCGGCGGATTCCCCAGGAATAGTTCATTCTTCATGGGCGGCAGCGCCTGGAACGTTTTGAAGTCCGGTCCCTGCGGGAAAATTTGTCCGGCATCTGAAACATCTTGTCGGGATCCGTACGGGGCGGCGTGGGCGACTGACACAACGCTGCGGTGGCGGCACACAGAAGCGCGAGCAATGGGAGTTTCATTGCACACCTCCTTTTACAGAGGACGCACGATCGCGACCAAGGATAGCACCGTTTTTGCCGGCCTGGGAGGTTGCGAAAAAAACGCGCAGTTTTGAGAGGGCACGGCTTTAGCCGTGCCGTAAAGGCCGCAGAATGGATGGGGCTTACCCCTGAGGGACGTCTTTTTCCGCCATTAGTCAGTCATGCACTGTTTTTCAGCAGCCTGCTAGCTAGGACTTCGCCCGCACCAGGAACGCCGTCTGCCAGCGAGCCGGTTCGTATCCGGTCTGCTCGGCAACCGCGCGCAACTCGACCTTCATCGGCTGCCCGGGGAACTCGGCCGGAACACTGGAAGCAGGTGTCGCCGCAATCGGAACCGCGAACGGCATAGCCCGCCCAGGGTACGGCATCCGCCCGCTCTCCAAAGTGATCTGGTTCTCGGGATACAACTCGTTGAAATATTCGGGTTGATCGTGCGACGAGGCGCCCAGCAGCCAGGGCCCGAAATAGAGCGCCTTGCGGTCGGGCCGCGTCTGCACGCGATCAGCGCTCGCCGAGCGCACACTCATCGTGTACTGCACCACAATTTCATCGCCGGTCTTGATCAGCGGAACATGCAGGCCTGCTTCGCGCTTTCCGTTTGTGGTCACAACCACCGCCTCGGCCCAATCCGGTTTGCGGATCGTCAGGGAATGGTTGCCGGCCGAATTCTCGACCACGAGGCGAATCTTGCCTTCTGTCGCAAGATGCGATCGCGCTTCGACAATCGCGCCTTGCGATTTCGATTTGCCGTCAACAGGCAGGTCGTAAAAAATCTCGTCCCCTTGCTGACGGAACACCTTGTCACGCACGTCGGGAAAGGCGCGCAGACCGTGCAGCGTGCAACACCACCAGGCCTTCACCTCGACGGTTTCCGGCGTGAAGTCTTCGTAGAGGAAGGCATGGCCAAAATCCCCGCTCGCAAACTGATTCATTGCGAATTCATTGAAGAGGACCGACTCCGCAGTGGCCAGGTACTTGTCGTCGCCCGTAGCCCGGTACAACGCCAGGTTCAGCCGCAGCCAGTCGCATTCCGCGCAGCCCTCGGTGCGCTTCTTCTTCGGCGACCACGCTTCCGGAACGCCGGAGGTGATCAGAATGTCCCCCGAATTCCGGATGTCGTTCCACGCGGCAACTGTCCGATCGAGATAAACGCGGTCCTGGGTCGCCTGGTAGAGGGCGAGCGTTCCGCGCACGCTGCACAGGTAGCCGTGCACGTGGTCTCCGGGCCTGCGTTCCATGCGGGCGGAGATATCCGAGCACAAGTCCCGATACTTCGCGTCCCTGGTCTCCGCGTACAGCGCGGCGAGCCCCTCCGTCTGTTGGGTCCAGCAGATGTACGAGGTGGCGAAGTGCCCGGCGCCGAAATCATCGGCCATCTTCTGCGAGTTGAACGCCGGGCCGATCCCCACCAGGAAATCGCCCAGCCTGCATGCCGCCCTCAACGTCGCCGGATCGCGCCGCAGATGGTAGTACTCCATCAGCCCGACAAGCAGGCGGCCGTTGCCCCACAGCAACGCAAGGTCGTCGTCGCCCGGATGCTGCGCATCAAAGCTCTTGCCGAAGTAGCCCTCGGAATGTTGCAGCGGCAGCGCCTTCTTCACGAATTCGTCGAGCGCAGGAAATTCTTCGCCGAAGGATGCGGAAGACGCGGCCAGCGCGCCAATCCAGCGCCCCGACAGGTCGCCGCTGAAGTTGGTAAAGCGTCGCCCCGGCTCTCCGCGCAGGTCCTCGAGCAGAAATTCCTGCGTATACTCCGGCTGGGTCCCGTGCAGCACACGGTTCAGTGTGTGGTGATAGCGATCGAGGTTTGGCTGGCCTGACGATTCGCTGCCCGCAGCAGGGCGCTGTTGTTCCTCACGCGCCGCCGACTGTCCGTCGAGCATCGCCGCTCGCGCCGCCATGGGAAGTGCAACAGACTTTGCCAGGAATCTTCTGCGATTCATCGGACCCCTTCACCGGGTACCGTCCGATCGCGCCGGTCTCAGCGGCCAAAGAATACAACTGCGGGAGCGGCACCCGGCTAAAAGCTAGAAGCTAGAAGCTAGGTTTAGATCTCCATGATCACCGGCATGATCAGCGGCCGTCGGCCGGTGGTCTTCTGGATCAAGCGCTTCAAATCGACGCGCACCTTTTCCTTGACCATGCCGTAGTCGGTTTTCTGCTCCCCGCTCAAACCGTCCAGAGTCTTCAGCACCAGTTCGCGGGCCTGCTCGGTGATATCGGCGCCGCCGAATCCGCGCATCACCACTTCCGGCGGCTGTTCGATCTTGCCCGTACGCTTGTTGATGGCCAGCACCGCGAGCACGATGCCGTCCTCGCTGAGGATGCGGCGATCGCGGATGACGAGGTCCTCGACCACGTCGATGCTCGAGCCAGAATCGATGAGCACGCGCCCCGCCGTGACCTTTTCGACTTTGCGCGCATCGTCCTTGTCGAGTTCCAGCACATCGCCATCCTCGATCACAATGGCGTGCTCCACCGCGCCGGTCTCCATCGCCATCTGCGCGTGCCTGCGCAGATAGCGATAATCTCCATGCACGGGCACGAAGAACTTCGGCCGCACCAGGTTGATGAGCAGCCGCATCTCTTCCTGGCTCCCGTGGCCGCTGACGTGAATCAGCCCGTGCGAGCCATCGTCGTAGATCACGTTGGCATCGCGGCGATAGAGGTGGTCGATCACGCGGAAGATGCTCTTCTCGTTGCCGGGAATGATGCGCGAACTCAGCACCACCGTGTCACCCTGGTCGATATGCGCGTGGCGGTGGTTGTCCACCGCGGCGCGGCTCAGCGCGCTCATGGGCTCGCCTTGCGTTCCGCTGATCAGGATCATCAACTGGTCCACCGGGTAGTCGCGCATTTGCCCCGGATTGATCACCAACCCGTTGGGCACATTCAGGTATCCCAGGTCCTGCGCGATCTCCGTGCTTTCCACCATGGAGCGGCCGATGATCGCGATCTTGCGCTTGTGTTCGCGGGCCAGTTCCATGGCGATGCGGATGCGGTAGATCGACGACGAGAAGCAGCTGAAGAAGAGCTTCTTGCGGGCCCGGGAAAAGATCTCGTCAAGACGCGGCCGCACCGCGCGCTCGCTGGGCGTATAGCCTTGTCTCTCCACATTAGTCGAGTCCTGCAACAGCGCCAGCACGCCGCGCTTCCCGTACTCGGCAAACGTGTGCAGATCGAATGCCTTGTCATCGAGTGGAGAGAGATCGATCTTGAAGTCGCCGGTGTGGATCACGACACCCACCGGCGTCTCGATCGCCAGGGCCACGCAATCCACCAGGGAATGCGTTACCCGGATGGGCTCGATCGTGAACGGCCCGATGGAGAACTTCTCCTTGGGCGCAATCTCGATGAGCGTCGTCTCATCGAGCAAATGATGTTCTTCCAGCTTGCCTTCCACAAAGGCCAGCGTGAACTCGGTGGCGTACACCGGGACCTTGAGCTCGCTCAGAATCCAGGGCAGGCCTCCGATGTGATCCTCGTGACCGTGGGTGAGCACGATGGCCTTGACATACTGCCTGTTTTCGACCAGGTAGGTGATGTCAGGCACTACGATATCGACGCCCAGAAGCTCCGATTCCGGAAACATCAGGCCCGCGTCGATCACGATAATGTCGTCTTCCCACCGTAGCGCCAGGCAGTTCATACCGAACTCGCCCAACCCGCCCAGGGGAATGATTTTCAGTTTTTGGATTTGCATTCCTGTCAGAACTGATGCTAACACTCCTAAAACAGGGATCATGTTTAGGGGTCAGTGTCCGGACTCAGCCAAATTGAGTTGGCTGAAGCTTCACATCATCCAAAGCTTACGAGTCTGTCCGCGAGAAACGGCGTAAGAAGCAGGGAACTGACCCCTGAAACCTGATCCCTGACCCCTGGTCCCCGCTATAATCCTCGCCATCAGCATCGAGGTCTCCCTTGAAGCGCCTCGCCACACTAGCATTCGCGTGCCTGCTCTTTGCCCTCCCTGCATTTGCCGAAAAACAGCCCTGCTCGACAGCCGGCGAAGACAATGCGTTCCTCGGCATCCAGACCGTCCGTCTTTGGCCGGGAGACGCGCCGCAGGCCAAAGGGAAAGCCTGCGAAGACATCCCCACGCTCACCATTTTCGTTCCCCAGCGCGGTCACGAAAATGGCTCGGCCGTGGTGGTGCTGCCCGGCGGAGCCTACGTTGGCCTGGCCGCCAACCTTGAAGGCCGCCAGGTGGCCGATTGGTTCACCGCCCGCGGCTTTCATGCCTTTGTTCTCCAGTACCGGCTCAGTTCCAACGGCTATCTGCTCCCCGTGCCGCTGCTCGATGCGCGGCGAGCCGTGCAGACGGTGCGCGGCCGGGCGGCCGATTACCACATCGACCCCAACCGCATCGTGATCATCGGTTTTTCAGCGGGCGGCCACCTGGCGGCGCTGGCGTCCACCCAGTTCGTTCCCGGCAAACCAGACGCCGACGACCCCATCGAACGCGTTTCCAGCCGTCCCGACTACGCCGTGCTCGGCTACCCCTGGATCGGCGCCATCTCGACGGACACGTCGCACCTGAGCTACTGCAAGCTTTTCAACGTCATGGATCGCTGCGAGGAACTGCGGACGGCGTATTCTCCCGACCTGTTTGTTACTAAGGAAACGCCGCCCACCTTCTGGTTCCACACCTTCAACGACGAAACGGTTCCAGTGGAGCAGGGCCTGCGCTACTACGAGGCGCTGGTCAAGGCCGGCGTCCCCGCTGAAGCGCACATCTTCGCCAATGGACGCCACGGTGTAGGCCTGGGCAAAGCCGATGCCGCCCTCGACCAATGGCCCAATCTGCTGGAGTTCTGGCTGCGCGCTCAAGGTCTGCTGATCGTGAATCAAGCGCCGAAGCCCTAGTGTCCTGTCTTTAAAGTTCGAAGCATAATTACTGCTGTCATCCTGAGCGGAGTTTGGCCGTTTTTGGGCCAAACGGAGTCGAAGGATCTGCAGTTCGGGATGTTGACTTATGTTATGAACTTCTGGGACACCACACTAGAAGCTATCTAAGCTATCTCATGCGGACCGAACGGCATTTATGAGATAGTGGGCGCTGGCCGCCGCGGCCAGCAAAAGTCCGAATCTTGCCCAAAAAAATTAGAGGCGGGCCAACCGGAATCGGGAGTGGAAGGATTTCCCGAAACCGGCCGCCCGCTGGACCCTGAACCGGGTCTAGGTGGTACTTTTAAGTGTAGGCCAGTTTCACTGGAAAGCAAGCTATATTTTTGCTCGTCTTTCCCGCTTCGTGACCACTATCACAGATGCCAGCCCAAACCACCCCAGCGCGTTGACTTGGTCAGTCCACCCTGATACAAAAAGAGGTTCTCTTCAAAGCGACATTGAAACTGACCACCTGATCGAACACCGGTTCTCCGCATGGACGAAATCATTCAACAAGTCGGGACACTTCTGCTCGGCGCCATCCCCACGGCCTTGCTATTCATCGTGCTGGTGTTGTGCTACCAGTTCCTGGTGCAGAAACCGCTGACCAGGACGCTGGGCGAGCGGCGTGCACGCACCGAGGGCGCCGTTGAAGAGGCACACCGCGCGATTGCAAAGGCGGAAGCGCGGGCAGCCGAGTACGCCAATAAACTCCGCCAGGCTCGTGCCGAAATCTTCAAGATCCGCGAACAGCGCATCCAGCAGTGGAACGCGGAACGCGACACCGCGCTGGATTCGGCCCGCAAGGCGGCCGGGCTCACCGTGAGCCAGGCCAAGGCCGAACTGGAGACCGAGGCCGGCAACTCCAGGCAGGCGATCCAGGCTTCCGCCGCAAATCTGGCCGGCCAGGTGGTCCGCGCGGTGCTGCCGATGGCTGCCGGGGGTACGCGTTGAGAACCACTACTCCGCCATTCCGTTTTTCCGTACGGATTCTTTGTTTGGGGTTGTTTTTGGCCTTTGCGATGGGGACGGTATCCCTGCCGCTTCAAGCCGTGTCGCAGCAGCCCGCGCCGCCGGCGGCGCCGGCTTCGACCGCCCACCCCGCCCCGACCCTGCAGAGTGAGATTTCACCCGGGCAAGTGAAGAAGGAAGAGGAAGAAGAGCACGCGGTTTACCTGCACACGCCGCTGGTTGCCTCCATTGGCAAAGCGCTCCACCTGTCGGTTGAAACCACCGCGGATCTTTTCTTATTTATCAATTTCGCGATTATCGCCCTTGCAGTCGGGATTCCCATCGCCAAAATCCTGCCCAAAATCATGCGCAAGCGCACCACCACGCTGAGCCATAATCTCGAAACCGCCCGCAAGACGTCCGCCGACGCCAACGCGCGCCTTGGAGCGGTCGAGGCGCAACTGTCCCGGCTCGACGAAGAGATCGCAAAAATCCGTGCCCAGGTGGAGGAAGAGAGCCTCAAGGACGAAGCCCGCATCAAGGCCACCATCGAGGAAGAGAGAGCGCGCATCGTAGCCTCGGCCGAACAGGAAATCAGCGTCGCCGCCGCTCAGGCAAAACGCGGCCTTCGCCATTTTGCCGCCGACCTGGCTATCGACCGGGCCGTCCGTCAGCTGGTTCTGACGCCCGAAACCGACCGCGCCCTGATCGCCGAATTTGTCAGCGAAACCGCGCAGAACGGTGGCGCCGATGGCCAGCCGGCCGGCAAGACGGATGGCAGCATCAGGGGAGGGAAGAACTAGATGGCCGCCTTCGTTTCCCGATACGCCCGGGCCTTTGCCGATGTAGTGGCGTCTGCCAAATTGGACACGGCTGCGATTGACGGGCAGCTCAACGACTTTCTCGCCACCTGGGACGGCAGCGCCGAATTGCGCGATTTGTTCGTCAATCCGGCCGTTCCGGCCCCGCAGAAGGTGGCCATTCTCGACAAAATGAATGCGAAACTCGGCCTGCAGCGCGAGTTGCGCAATTTACTTGCGGTGTTGATCAATAACGATCGCATCGCCCACATCCACGAAGTGGCCGACGCCTATCGCGCCGAGTTGCAGCAGCGCCAGGGGATACGCCGGGCGGAAATCGTGACCGCTCGCGAATTGAACGAAAGTGAGCGGGGCTCGCTGCTGGCCGGCGTTGGCAAGCTGGCGGGCGCCGAGGTCCGGGCCACATTCAAGCTCGATGAGAGCATTCTGGGCGGCGCGGTGGTGCGCATCGGGTCCACGGTATACGACGGTTCGCTGCGCGGCCGTCTGGAGCGGCTCAGAGAAGCATTAATTGCCGGATAAAAAGTGATCAGTCGTCAGTGATCAGAGTTTCTCCGGAGGCAGTCGAAAGATTGGCAAGAGACAGTCAGGATTTGGGTTCGAAGGCGTCGGCATCGAGGAGTATGGAACGACTGACCACTGACCACTGATCACTGACCACTGAGAAGGACGCAAATGGCTCAAATCAAGGCAGACGAGATTACACAGCTTCTTCGCGAACAGATCGCGAACTACGACTCGAAAGTGCAAGTCGACGAAGTCGGAACCATTACGTCTCTCGGCGATGGCATTGCCCGCCTGCATGGGCTGGATAAGGTGATGGCCGGCGAGCTGCTCAGCTTTCCGCATGGCATCGCAGGACTGGCCCTCAGCCTGGAAGAAGATTCCGTCGGCGCAGTGATCCTGGGCGAATACACCGAGTTAAGCGAAGGCGACGAAGTCAAGCGCACGGGCAAGATTCTGAGCGTGCCAGTGGGCCCGGCCATGGTCGGCCGCGTGGTCAACGCGCTGGGTGCGCCCATCGACGACAAGGGCCCGATCGCGACCACAGAAACGCTGCCTGTCGAACGCCTGGCGCCTGGCATTATTGATCGCCAGCCGGTCCGCGAGCCCATGGCCACCGGACTGAAAGCCATTGACTCGATGATTCCCATTGGCCGCGGCCAGCGTGAGCTCATCATCGGCGATCGTCAGACTGGCAAGACCGCGGTGCTGCTCGATACCATCATCAACAACGCCAAGAACGACCTCATTTGCATCTATTGCGCGATCGGGCAGAAGCGTTCTTCCATCGCCCAGGTAGTGCAGACGCTCACCGAAGCCGGCGCCATGGGCCATACCATCATCGTGGCCGCATCCGCTTCGGAGCCCGCTCCCATGCTCTATCTTTCCCCCTACTCCGCCTGCGCCATGGGGGAATACTTCCGCGATAACGGCAAGCATGCGCTGGTGATGTTCGACGATCTCTCCAAGCACGCCATGGCCTATCGCGAGATATCGCTGCTGCTCCGCCGTCCCCCGGGCCGCGAAGCCTATCCCGGAGACGTTTTCTACCTCCATTCCCGCCTGCTGGAGCGCGCCTCCAAGCTGAGCAAGGAACGAGGCGGCGGTTCCCTTACCGCGCTGCCCGTAATTGAAACCCAGGCCGGCGACGTTTCGGCTTATATTCCGACCAACGTCATCTCCATCACCGATGGCCAGATCTTTCTCGAAACCGACTTGTTCAACTCCGGCGTGCGTCCGGCTGTGAACGTGGGTCTTTCGGTTTCGCGCGTCGGCTTCTCGGCGGCGATCAAGGCCGTGAAACAGGTTGGCTCGACTCTGAAGCTCGACCTCGCACAGTACCGCGAACTGGCCGCCTTCTCACAGTTCGGCTCCGACCTCGATCCGCTCACCCAGAAGCAGCTCAATCGCGGCCAGCGGCTGACCGAACTTCTGAAGCAGCCGCAGTTCCATCCCCTCACGTGGCAGCAGCAGACAGTGATTCTGTTCGCCGGCACCCAGGGCTATCTCGACGACCTGAAGGTAAGCGACATTCGGGCCTTCGAAGACGGGCTCTATCCTTACATCGACAGCGCCCAGCAACAGCTGATGAACGACCTGACGCAGAAGAAGTCGCTCGATGACGATCTGCGCAACCGGCTGCATGAAGCCCTCAAGGAATACAAGGCCAACTTCGTCAGTCAGAAGCAGGAAGCCGTTACGGCGTGACCGCAAGCTTCTAGCCTCTAGCTTCTAGCTGCCAGCTAAAAGCACCGAGGCCGAAGTGGAAACAAAAGAGCTAGTAGCTAGAAGCTAGGAGCTAGCAGCTAAATAAATGGCAAACGTCCTCGATCTCCGTCGCCGCATCCGCAGCGTAAAGAACATGCGGCAGATCACCAAGGCCATGAAGATGGTCTCGGCGGCCCGGTTGCGCCGTGCCCAGGAGCGGGCCATCTCCGCCCGGCCGTATGCCCGCATGATCAGCAGCGTGTTGAACTCGCTGAAGGGCCGCATTGAAATTTACGACCCCGAAACCGGAAACCTGCGCCACCCCCTGTTTGCGACCCGCGAAGAAAAGCGCGTGCTCCTGGTCGTCGTCAGCGGCGACAAGGGCTTCGCCGGGGCGTTCAACTCCAATATCCTTAAAGCCGCCTTCCAGTTCATCGCCGCGAACCAGGGCCGGGAAGTGGACATTGAGGCCATCGGGCGGAAGGGGCGAGACCAGATGCGTCGCCGCTATCCAGCGGCCGTGTATGTCGAGCACACCGGCGAAGACGGCAACACCCGCCAGGCCCGTGGCGAGCGCAAGGGTTCCATCGAACTCACCGGCGACCATACCGGCATGCTCGGCAAAATCGAGACCGAGCCGGTGTTCGAGCTGGCGCGCAGCATCATTTCCCGTTACGTTCACGAGGAGATCGACGCCGCCTACATCGTCTACAACGAGTTCAAATCCGTGATCCAGCAGCGGGTCGTGGTTGAGAAGCTTTTGCCGATCATCGAGATCGGGTCTCCGCAGATTGCCGGCGTTGCCGAGCCGACTCTGGAAGAGCGGGAGCGCGCCGGAGAAGCCGCAGTGAGCGCAGGCGTTCCCCTGGAACCGGCGGATACCAGGGAAGCGGATGAGGAAGCCAGGAAATTCGGTACAGCCAACGTCGACTACATCTACGAGCAGCCGCCCGAGGAACTGTTCAACGGGCTGCTGCCCCAGTACATCGCGTCCATGCTCTATCACTCCATGGTCGAGTCGGTGGCGGCCGAACACGCCGCCCGCATGACCGCCATGGATGCGGCTTCAAACAATGCTTCAGACATGATCGACGCCTACACATTGCAGATGAACCGCGTGCGCCAGGCCGCCATCACCAAGGAAATCATCGAAATCGTTTCGGGCGCAGCGGCGGTGTAGCGCCGTGTTGTATCAGGGCACGACTTTAGTCGTGCCGCGGGTGCGGAAAACAAAATTGAGGGCTTTAGCCCCTGAGGAAACGTCGCTTAAACCTTGAAATGCAGCAACGGATTTTCAGACATGAAGAGCTAGCAGCTAGGAGCAAGAAGCTCAAAGGCAGAGAAAATGGCAGAAAACATTGGCAAAGTAATCCAGGTCTCCGGTCCCGCGGTGGACGTGCAATTCGAAGAAGCGACCATGCCGCCCATTTACCAGGCGCTGCGTGTCGTCAGCGAAGGCTTCACCGTACCGACCCCCATCGACGTCGTTCTCGAGGTGCAGCAGCATCTCGGGGAAGGCCGGGTGCGCACCGTGGCTATGGAAGCCACCGACGGCATGGTCCGCGGCATGAAGGCCATCGACCTCGGCGGCCCCATTCGCGTCCCAGTGGGCAAAGAGACGCTCGGCCGGGTCATCAATGTCATCGGCCAGCCGGTGGACGAGCTGGGCCCCATCGGCGAGAAGCAGCGCATGCCCATCCATCGCCCCGCGCCGCTTTTTGACGAACAGTCCACCCACGAAGAGATGTTCGAGACCGGCATCAAGGTCATCGATCTGATCCAGCCCTTTTTGAAGGGCGGCAAGATCGGCCTGTTCGGCGGCGCCGGTGTAGGCAAGACCGTGGTCATCATGGAGCTCATCAACAACGTCGCCAAGAACCACGGCGGCTTTTCAGTCTTCGCCGGCGTGGGCGAACGCACCCGCGAGGGCAACGATCTGTGGATCGAAATGACCGAGTCGGGCGTCATCAAGCCGGGCAAGTGGGAGGATTCGAAGTGCGCCCTGGTCTACGGCCAGATGACCGAGCCTCCCGGCGCCCGTCTGCGCGTGGCCCTCACCGGCCTCACCGTTGCCGAGTATTTCCGCGACGTTGAAGGCGCCGACACGCTGCTCTTCATCGACAACATCTTCCGCTTCACGCAGGCCGGCTCCGAAGTATCCACGCTGTTGGGCCGCATGCCTTCCGCCGTGGGCTACCAGCCCAACCTCGCCACCGAAATGGGCGAGCTGCAAGAGCGCATCACTTCCACCAGCAAGGGTTCCGTCACTTCGGTCCAGGCCGTCTACGTGCCGGCCGACGATCTCACCGACCCGGCCCCGGCCACAACCTTTGCCCACCTCGACGCCACCACAGTGCTGAGCCGGCCGCTGTCGGAACTCGGCATCTATCCGGCCGTCGATCCGCTGGCTTCCACCTCGCGCATCCTGTCGGCGCGCATCGTGGGCCAGGAGCACTACGATGTGGCCCAGGGCGTCAAGCGGATTCTGCAGCGCTACAAAGACCTCCAGGACATCATCGCTATCCTCGGCATCGACGAACTCTCTGACGAGGACAAGCTGACCGTGGCGCGCGCGCGCAAGGTGCAGAAGTTCCTCTCCCAGCCCTTCCATGTGGCCGAACAGTTTACAGGCATTCCGGGCGCGTATGTGAAGATTGCCGACACCGTGCGCAGCTTCAAGGAAATCATCGAAGGCAAGTACGACGACGTGCCGGAGCAGGCCTTCTATATGAAGGGCGCAATCGAAGAAGTGCTCGAAACCGCCGAGAAAATGAAGGCGACGGCGTAAAAAGCAGCTTCCAGCTACTAGCTACTAGCTTCTAGCTCGCGTGTCGGCCTGCCGGCGCGGGGTTTAGCTAGGAGCTGGAAGCTAGAAGCTAGGAGCTCAGATTTTAATGGCTGACGACAACAAACTCCGCGTCCGGCTGGTCACCCCCGAGCGCATCCTGTTGGATCGAACGGCAGACGCAGTCGAGCTGCCCGCGAAGAATGGCTACATGGAAGTACTCTATGGGCACGCTCCCCTGCTCGCCGAGCTGGGCGCGGGCGACGTGCGCCTTCACGGCGGGGCGGGATCAGGTTCGGAGAGCGAAGAAATCTACAACGTCAGCTGGGGATTCGTCGAGGTTCTGCCCGAACGGGTCACCATTCTCGCCAACGACGCGCTGAAGCCAGGAGAGATCAACGTGGGCCGCGCCAACCAGCAGCTCGAACGCGGCCACAAGATGTGGGATGAAGCCGGCGAAAGCGAAGAAGCCTACGACGAGGCCCTCCACGTGATCGCCGAGGCCGAAGCCAAGCTGGCCACCGCTGCGGAGAAACACTGAAGCGAGCATACGGCTGGGTCTCGTTTGCGAACCTCACTGCCGGCGCCGCTTCACGGCTGCTTCTCCTCCACCGGCGTCGCCTCTCCCACCATCTTCGACGTCACGTGTGTCTTCTCAAACTCCCGGTTTTGCGCATCGAGAATGATCTCGCGATGGAAGAAAAACAGCACATGGATCTTGAATTCCGTCGAGAATGACACGGGGAACCACACTCCATCCGGCTGCGGCGCATACGTCACTGTGAATCCCAACCCCGGCAGATTCGTTCCCAGAAACGTGCGCACCGCGAAGGATATCTTGCGCGCCATGCCGGTTGTCACCAGCACCGGCTGATAAGCGGTCGTGTCGATGTAGGCGTCCCCATTCCAGCCAAAATCATCCTTGTCCTTGGGCCGGAATGAGATGTGATACACATCGCGGCCGTTCATGCGTTCGCGCCCGACCATGTGGAACGCATAATCGGCTTGATCTTTCGACGTCAGCGGAAACAGATGCGCACTGATCCCGTCTTTCGACTTGTCATGGATCAGATTCGACCGCATGTTTTCAACCAGGTCGCGATCCAGGCTGTCGTCCTTGATGGTCACGGAAATCGAGTCGTTATCTACTTCCTTTTTGGGGGCGCTTTCATCCGGCGGAAGGGCATTGTAGGAGAGATATTTATGATTCTCCAACTGCCGGCCATCCAGTTTCAGCAGTTCCGCATGCGATCCGTCGCTGGACGGCGTAATGCGGTAATCGGTGATTTCCTCGCACATCACGTGGTCGCCTATGCGAGAAACCATCTTGGCGTGTTGAACATACACGTAATGGGCGCGTTCTGCCTCTGCCTGGTCCTGATTGATCGCCACCTTGGCCATCACGGTTTCCGCTGCAGGCAGCGGATCGGAAGTCGCGGCCCGTTTGGCGACCCCGGGCGGGCACGGCCAGGCCACAAACAGGCACGAGCAAACCAGGGTTGCGCCGGAGATTGCGTGTCGAAGCCAAATCATCTGGATGTACCTACGGCAGAAATGGGTACCGGGTTCCAGCTTCAGTCGGGTTGACACCGGCTGAACCTTTCAGTTGCGCTTGGAATGGGATCAATGTGACGAATGGAGGACGGCCCCACCCCCTGCGTGCCTTCGCGAGCCGGGGTTCCTCTGGGCAATCCTGCCCCGCAGCGCCTACAATGCCACTTGAAATGGCAAATGCAACCGAAAAACTATTCGAAGTAGCCTGTCCTGATTGCGGGGCAATGATAAAAATTGATGCGGCCACGGGGCTGGTCGTCAGTCACACGCCGGCCCCGCGCAAACGCATGTTCGAAGACCTGGAGATGGCGGCCAAAGCCATGCGGGAACAAGACGAACGGAAGGAGTCGATCTTCCGCCAGAGCGTGGATGCCGAGCGCAACAAGGCCGACCTGCTCGAAAAGAAGTTTGCCGAGGCGTTGAAGAAGGCCAAGGATGCGCCGGAGGGCAAACCCCTGCGCGACTTCGACCTGGACTAGGGACAATCGAGCATGCTGGGCCACCGCCAGGTCCGTCCCGGCATCTCTTGTAGAGCGGCGGTTGAACTTCTTCGAGAGCGAAGTCTCCGTGCCCCATCCTTTCCCCTTTTTCCTGGCGAAAGGGTGGGAGGCCACAAAAGCTGAATGGGTTTTCTGGCGTCAGGGTCGGGGAACCCGGTGTTTCACTGAAAAGGAGAATTCATGGGCGTGACAGCGTTTCCTCATCCGGTGACTAATCCTAGCCACCCGCAAGGCCTGGCCGAAAGCACGGCGCAGCAGCAGGAGGGTCCCGACTGGATGGGAATCGCCGTCGGCGGCACTTTCCTTATCGGTTCGCTGTTGCTGCTGAGCGGAAAAAAGCGTGCGGGGCTTGCGGTTACCTCGGCTGCTTCGGCCCTCTCTCTGCTCGATCAGCAGGAAACGATCCGCGAATGGTGGAACGCCATGCCTCAACACTTAGGCAATGCCCAGCGTCTTCTCGACCAGGTGCAGGGCACCATCGACGACCTGGCGGCCAAGCGCGAAAAGCTGCGCACAATATTCAACCGATAAACTCTGACCTCAGATTCCCAATTGACGCCGCCCGGCTTCGCTGATGCGATGCGGCGTCCACTTTGGCTCCCACACCAGGTTCACGTCGACTTTGCTGATATCGGGAATGCCGGCGAGCCGGTTGTGCACCTGCTCGAAGATCAGCCCGCTCGCAGGGCATTGCTGGGTAGTCAGCGTCATGGTGACCTTTACCCACTGGCGCGGCCAGGCCGGAGCGGAATCCGGATCAGGTCCCGTCTCCACTCCGTAGATCAACCCCAGATCCACGAGATTCAGCTTTACCTCTGGATCGAAGCAATCGCGCAAGGCGGTCAGAATGTCGGCTTCGGTCAGCATTACTCTTCCATTGTTATCGACGTGGCTGGACGCCTCGGGCGAAGAAAAGATCAGCCCGGCAAGGGAACCGTGGGAATCATTGGCTCATGGGAAGAGACCGATCTGAACCGGTCCCAGTCTCCTGGCGCTGGTCGCGGGCGTGCCGGCGACCACGGCAACGCGTGAATTTGCGGCCGCGACGTCGCCGTTTTCGACAACATAGGTTGTGCCGGCGGTCGCCTGGAATTCGATGACAGTACCTGCCGCGCCCGACACAATCCTCTTTCCGGTTTTCACCGAAATCACATCAACCGGTCCCCCCGGCCACGGGTTGCGAATCTTGACCGGCTGGCTTGTTCCGGCCTCGATCACCAGCGTGGTTACTTTGCCGTTCCTTGTCTGGACGTTTACCTTGGTGTTGCCGCGGGCATAAACGCTCCCGTCGAAATCCCAGCCTGGAGGAATGGCTGGAGCCACACGAATGAGGCCGTCGTAGTCCTGGACCAGGGCTTCCTGGAGCCCGGCGGCAATCACTCCCGTTTGTTCGACATAGAACTCCTTGGCGGAGGCTTCCCACTTGGCCATGCCGTTGACGAAACCCTGAAACTTCTGCGTGGACGTAATCAGCGTCGAGCCCACTTCGCCGCCCAGCCCAAGGCGCGCGGCCTGGATAGGATCGAAACTCCAATCGACCGCCGAGGCATTGGGGCGATGCGCAAAAGTGCGCCGGGCAAGCGCAAACAGCGGCGAGGTATCGCCGATGATGGAATACGGCCACACCGGCTCAAGCCCGATATTCTCAATGTTGTGGTCCTCGGCTCCAGGCTGGTACGACTCGGCAATTACGTCCGCTCCATCATCAGCAGCCGAGGGCGTCAGCAAGGTGCGCGGGCCGGTTGATTGCGTTCGCGGCAGCGGAGGGATCTTTGACAGAGCCGCTTGCATCTGCCGAACCAGGTCGGCATCTTTGCCAAGCAGATTCGCGGCCTGGATGGTGGCCGGATAGAGCGCCAGAATGGCCGAGATATCGGTGGTTGGATCGGTGACATCCCACTGCGTCTCGTGCGCGTTCGAGGGGCTGGTATGGAGCCGCCCGTCCGGCCCCGTCTTCTGGTAGGCAAGCAGAAAGCGGACCGAAGCGGCCATCAGGGGATAGTTCTCGGCAAGGAAATTGCGATCGCCTGTGACGAGATACTGCTGCCAGACCCACAGCGATACCTCGGCCCCGGTGGAGATAGTGCGCGCGTTGTAATACGGCTTGAAGTTGGCATCGCAATCTCTGCCGATCGCGGCCGGTGTCCAGGCGGATTCGTATTCAATACCCGGCCCGTTGAAGCGCATCGTTTCCGGCACGCAAACTCCGGGAAGGCCCTTCATGTTCTCCCTCGTCCACTGCTCGATGCTGGCGAGGTTCTCCCGATAGAGATTGAAGTACGTGGCGTTCAGCTCCGGCAGCCCCGCGCCGATGTTGGCCGCCACTTGCATGCGCAGGTTCCAGTGCCAGAAAGCCGATGAATCCCAGCGATGTTCGTCCTCGGCCGCGGAAATCATGTCGGCGATGCCGGCCTGTGAGCCGGGATACTCCACCCCTTTTTCGATGGCCGCGACAAAGAGGTAAATGTTGCGGAGATTCTCCATGTACTCGCCGGCGCCGTCCTGGGAGGTGATTTTGATCATCGCGGCGCGTTCCCAGAATTCCTTCCACCAGGAAAGGTGCGCCTGATCGGGCCCTGGTGAAAGAGCCCGGACGGCAACGTCCCTGGCGTCGCCGGTGCCATCGTAATGAGGAGCCGCGACAATGACCCGGTAGTGCCCGTCTTCCTGCGGCTTGAACGAAATGGTAACGGTAAGTGGGTCAGTGACAGCGGCGGAAACATCGCGCCCTTGCGCGGTGATGGCAGAGAGCGATCCGAACGCCCGTCCCGACGCCCCGGGGTTTTTGTTATCGACCCACGATTGGGCGAGAAATCCCGCCGGACCATCGGCGGTTGCGCGTGGAGTCCGGGGCGCCCAGAGCTTCAGCACGGCGGTCTGCGGCTCGTTGGGATTCGCCCCGGTCACATCGACGACCAGCGTATCGGTGCGCGAGTCAACGAAGGCCGTCGCGGTCATGCCGCCGCCCTGCTCTCGAAACTCGCCGCGATAAAGATCCAGGCGTCCGGAGTAATCCTTGGCGCGCGTGAGAACGGCGAGGCCTGGAATCACAACCTGACCTGCGGACAAACGATCCGGCAGGGTGTCGTTTCGGTTTAGCTGGGCACTCAAGCCGTCGGCCGACCACACCGCGACGCCGAGGCTGCCATTGCCCAGGGGCATGGCTTCGCCGGATTCCACGTTCGCTCTGCCCAAAACGATATCCGACCGGCCGATCACACTCGGGATATCCACCTGGAATGGACCGTTCTGTGCGGCCGAGGCAGTCTCCCTTTGCGGCGGTTGCGCCAAGCCAACATCGGTGAACGCCCAACAGAAGAGGCCAAAACAAACGGCACGGAGCGGCAGATTCTTCAAGCTGGATCTCCTCTTGCGTAGTGATCACCTGAATTCTACCGTTCACCACCGTACCTCAAATGCGGATGACATCCAGCCCCAGTCGCTGCTATGGTTTCAGTAACTGTCTGCCGATAATGTCTTGTGGAGTGCCGCGTAGCTTCGAACACGTGGCGTTGTCTCATTCGATACATTGGGGTGGTTCACGATGAGTAACGGACAGCAGGCAAACGCGAATTCTGCTCGTCCGACGCGCCCGGGCGGCGTACTCGTGAATTTCCCGGCCGCCAACGACCGCCCGCCGGCACCGCCGGCACTGGAATTGTTGCTCTGCTCGTCTGACGAGACGCAATGGGAAGATCAGAGCTTCTCACTGCCCCCCGAAATCACCCGCGGCGAGCCCGAACCCGTCACCGTCCAGTGCCCTGTCCTTTCGAAGGACGAGTCGTCTGAAAATTCCGATCCCGGTCTTTCGCAACAAAACAGCACTCCGGCGGACGTGCAACCGGAGTCTCCGCAGGTGCATGAATCCCTCGTCCAACCGGTCGCACCCATCCAGCCGAAGCGGAGTTGGTTGGAGCGGTGGCTATTCCCGGACACTTCCGGCCAGGACAAGCGAAGTGGCGCGCGGAAGCCGGCGCCAGGCCTCGTTGCGCACTTCTGGACCGGCGGCCCTCCCAAGTCGCACCCCGTTCGCGACATCAGTGCAACCGGCATGTACGTGCTGACGGAAGAACGTTGGTATCTTGGCACCCAGATCCGGATTACGCTAACCAAGACGTTGGACGAGGGTTCGCGAGCTGAACGGTCAATCACGGTGATGGCAACCGCGGTCCGGTGGGGCGATGACGGCGTCGGTCTGGAGTTCGTTCGTAGTGCCGCAGGAAAAACGCGACGGTACGAGCCTCTGCCTTCGGAGGGTGCGGATGGCGAGCAACTCGGCCAATTTGTAGAGCAGTTCGGTGCGACGACTGACTCAGGGCCGAAAAACCGAGGCACACGCAAGCGTTAAACCGCATTCAACTTTAGACTTTCAATTAGTTTTTGCGCTCGACGAGATAGCGGGCCACGGACTTGAGGCCCTCGGCGCGGTTGCCGTACGGCTCCAGGGCCGCAAAGGCTTCATCGATCAGGTCGGCGGCGTCGCGCTGGCTTTGCTCGATGCCGAAGACGGCGGGCCAGGTCGCCTTTTCGGTCGCAAGGTCCTTGCCTGCGGTTTTGCCCAGGTGAGCCGAATCGACCGTCATATCGAGCACGTCGTCCACGATCTGGAAAGCCAGCCCCGCTTTGCGGCCGAAGGTATCGAGGGCGGCGACATCCGCTGCTGAAGCCCCGGCATAAATTCCGCCCGCCACCACGCTCACCCGGATCAGGGCTCCGGTCTTGGCGCGATGGATCGCTTCTACCAGTTGCGGCGTGGGTTTCAGATGCTCGCTCTCAATGTCCAGCACCTGGCCGCCGATCATCCCCTCGACGCTGCCTGTGGCATTGGCGATAAGGCCGATAATCTGGACGGTCGCTTCCGGGGGGCATTCAAGGCCGGCCAACACTTCGTAGGCGCGGGTCTGCAGCGCATCGCCGGCCAGAATGGCGATGGCCTCTCCAAAGGCCACGTGGCAGGTCGGCTTGCCGCGCCGAAGGTCGTCGTTATCCAGCGCCGGCAAATCGTCGTGAATCAGCGAATAGGTGTGAAGCATTTCGATGGCCGCGCCCAGCCGCTCGATTCCCTTGGGAACTTGGCCTGCAATGGTCGCGGCCGCCTGGATGGCGAGTACGGGCCGCAGCCGCTTGCCTCCGGCAAATGTGGAATGCCGCATGGCTCCGTGGATCGACGACGGAACCGTGTCCGCACTGGGGAGAAGCTCCTCCAGCGCCCGGTCGGTCAACTCCGCGCCTTCTTGAATCAGCGATTTCACATCCACCCGCATTTCCATCATGATAACCGAGGCCGGAACCGCCGGTACTCCAATGACCAGAGGCCTGTGACCAACACCAGCGCCAGTCCGCTGATCAGGCGCCCGATCAGAACGTCGGGCGTGGTCGTCCAGTCGACTGCCAGATCGACGTGGCCCTTCGGAACCGGCACCGCCATCAGGCCATCCTGTCGTCCCGGGATCGGATTGACGTCGATTCCGTTCACGCGTACTCTCCACGCCGGATACCTGCGCAGACGAAGCACCAGCGAACCGGAGTGAGGAGTAGCCGCTACCAGCCGCATGTGCTCGGGCGATGCTCTTCGCCCCTCGTCCATGCGAGGATAGGTCGCATCGCAGGTGCCCTGGTCCGCGGACCAATCCGGGGTGGAAGCCGGATCTCCTTTGCCCAGCACAATGGCTGGATTGAGCACCAGGCAGGCGAAAGGCAGATCGGTCGCGACCAGGGAGTTGTCCGCACCCACGGGCGCATACTCGTCCGTCCCCTCAAATCCGGTTCCCGCATTGTAGTCGTCCAGCATCCCTCCTACCGCATCTTCGCTGTCGCACCCCTGGAATAGCGAAACGGTCGCGATGCCGGCCGCGGACAGGAAAGCCGCTCCGCAAACGACGTATACAACGGCACGTCTCCAGCGCGACTCTGCCCACACCGCCGCCGCAAAAAAGATGGCCATCGGCGCCTCCAGCACCACCAGCCAGCGCCATGGAAACTGCAGGAACCGGAGCTCGGGCAGCGCTCTCCATACCGGATCGGAGATAGGAAGCTGCAGAAGCAGGACGACGACTGGAATCAGGCCCAGGAGAGCCCACCACGCGGGCTCGGCCGATAGAGTGCGCCGCCTCCGGCTTACCGCCAGGCATACAAGTGCGAGAGCGACCATGCTGACCGCAATCATCGAGATCCTGATCAACTCGATATCGTGCAACTCCAGGGCCGGATCGGAATGGCGGGCGAACAGCCAGCTGTTTTCGATCCGCAGGCCCGGATCGTCGATTGCCTGTCGAATAGCGACCCAACGCCGCTCCCAGGCCGCGGGGACAAGGAAAAAGGCGCTCAGCGCCAGCCCAAGCGTAATAGCAATGGCCCCGCGCATCACCGGAGCCCACGATTTCGCCAGCACCGCGACAGTGGGCGCGACCCCGGCCAGCAGGTAGGTGAGCATCACGCCCAGGGGTGCATTCGACAGCCACGCGCCGGCGACCACCAGGGTCAGGGGGAGTGTAGACCCATCCAATGTGCGTCGGAGCAGATTATGTGTCGATGCCGGCTCCCTTCCGCCCCGATTGTGCAGGATGAGCAGCAGCAGGATTGGAGCCCAGAAACCGCCGGTCAATTCCGCATACGCTGATCGTTCGTAGGCCGTGAACAATGCGTAACCGGAAAAGATAGCAGCGCAGCCGGCCAGGGTGGCGATGCCGGTATTGAGCTTCTGGCGGGCCAGGGCCCGTGTCCCGAACCCCGTCCCCGCCAGCAGAATGAAGGTCATTGCCTGGGGAACAAAACGCCATGGCAGCAGCACGCCCAGAACGGCCCCAAGCATCCAGGTCAGGGGCGGATAAAACATGAATCGAGGCTCGCCTGCCCCATAGTTGGGGCTGGGTGTCCAGTGGGGATAGAGGATGCCGACCCGCCAGCCTTGAAGAGCGTCGAGCCACGAAACGAGGTGGAAATCGAAATCGTGGCCACAGGAAACGCCGCGCCAAAATTGCGGCGCCGTCGCCAGGGCCGCGCACACCAGGAGGATGGCCGGCCCCGCCATCCGCCGCCCGATCGATCCTTTACCCGTAACCCCTGATCCCTGATCCCTGTTCCCTGTTCCCTGTCGTCTCATGGCAGCAGGCGCAGGGTGTGCCGGGTCTGGGAGGCTACCGCCGGCGCGCTGAAGGGGAGCGAAAAAGTCGTTCCACCGTAGTAGTCGTTCCACTGATCGCGGAAGTACGGACTGTACGGATTTCCGCTTTCGCCCAGCGCGATGTTCTCCGTCGAGCCGTCGATGTTGCCCCAGTCCATCGTGAAGCGTTGTGAAGGTCCGAAGGTGCGGCCCACCTGCTTCACGGTGGTGGTATCGCCGCTGAGCGGCTGTGCACCTGTCCCGGCGATCCGCCCCACAAAGGGAAGAAACGCCGACAGTGGATGTTCAATGTCGACTACATGCCAGCTTCCGTAAGCCCAACGGCTCACCTCGGACGGCGCGGCATCGTGCTCCTTGCTCTTCTCCATGCCTCTCCGCACAGCTTCGGCGAGCACCGCGTCCCAGGTCTTGAATCCAGGCGGTAGCCAGTCCGCATTGCCGTGCATAATGATCTCCTCCTCGGCAAAGTTGGATTCGGCCCAACGGTAATTGCGCGACAGGCTTCCCAGTTTGGGTTCCAGAATCAGCGGCCATAATGCGGCTCGAGCCTGGGTTACGATCGACGCTGCGGGCGAATCCACGGTCAGCCTCCCGTCCCAACTGCGCATCAAATCGGCGGCCTGGTGCATCCGGGCGTCTGTGACCCCGGAGTGATCGATCGCATAAGCGAATCGGTGGGCCAACTCCTGGTCCACCTCGCTGTAGATATCGGTTTGCACGGCCAGCATGTCTTTCGGGGCAAGCTGGTCGCGGCCTTGAAGCGACTTGTAGATGCGCTCAGTACGATAGGGATCCATCCACTCGAGCGTTAACGGATAGGGAGACTTGTCCGTGGTTACGCGAGAGTTGGCGGTGGCCAGAAATCCCGACGGAGGGTCGAAGGCCGCGGGCATGGCGTCGAACGGAATGTAGCCCTGCCACTCTGCCCGCAAGTCCATCGTGTCATGTGGAATCGGTTTCCCGAACGGGCCCGCTGGACTCCGCAAGGGAACCCGCCCCACGGCGTGATAGCCAATGTGCCCCTGGTCATCGGAGTAGACCACGTTCTGCGTTGGCCAGCACCACGCGCTGAGAGCGGTCGAGAATTCAGCCCAGTTCGAAGCCGTATTCATCGCGTAAAGGGGGATCGAATGAAGGCTTGGATCGTAGAGCGTCCACTTGAGCGAGGCGGCTCTCGTTTCGCCCGGAAACATTCCCGAAACAATCGGAGTCAGCAGCGGCCCATGTTCTGTTGACTGAACGTCCACGGCCACATCGCTTTTGCCGCGGACGTGAATGACTTCATGCTGGACAGCGAGCGGTTTCCAGGTCGAATCGCCGCCCTGGTAGTTGCCCTTGCCATCGAGCTTCTCAATGTATAGATCCTGCACGTCACCAAACAGCGCTGTGAATCCCCATGCCAGGTGGTCGTTGTGTCCCGCAACCACGAAGGGCATGCCCGGCAGGGTGACGCCGGCCGCGTGGAATCCCGGCGCGCGCAGGTCGGCCATGTACCAGATGTTGGGCTCAGTGAGCGACAGGTGCATGTCGTTCGAGAGCAGCGGCTTTCCACTCGCAGTGTGCTTGCCTGCGACAACCCAGTTGTTCGAGCCCGGCGCGCAGCCTGCGCATTCCGGCAGGCCGAGTATTGCCCTCAGGCCTTCGAAATCGCTCGAATCATCAACCGGAACCGGGTGCCCCACCCTCGCAACCAGAGTCGGGTGCCCAGCCTTCGCGATGTTTTTGTTTTTGTCGCCAGGGCGGGTTTGCAGTTCGCTCGGCAGCCCGGCCTGGGTCCGATCATCGTCGTCATCGTCGTTCACCGACCGAGGCGCGGGTCGGGGCTGGGTCAGGTCGATGAGCTCGCCTGTTGGGGGCCGATCGCGCCACGAGCCCACCGGATAAAGATCCGCCTCCAGTTTGGGATTGTTCAGCCGGGCCGCGATTTGCTCGCGCATGAGCTTCACATCCCAATGAGTGTCGAGCATGTCCACCATCATCATGCCGATGCTGATCGAGTCCGCCCCGCTCCACGGCTGCGGCCGGTACATCAGGATGTGGAACTCGGGCGGCAGCGCGTCCGGGTGCTGGGTGATGAAGAGGTTCACGCCGCGCGCATACGCGTCCCAGCGCCGGCGATCCTCAGGGGACTGATGGTCGTAAATCCGTTGGGCTGTGGCCCGGAACCGCAACACCCGCTGAGCCGTGTCGTGCTTGACCAGCCCCGCACCAAGGACCTCCGCCAGTTCGCCGTTGGCATTGCGGCGATAGACATCCATCTGCCACAACCGGTCCTGCGCGGTCACATACCCTTGGGCGAGAAACAGGTCGTCCTGGTTCGCGGCTTCGATGTGGGGCACGCCATGGGCATCGCGGCGCACCGTGACGGGAGCAGACAAACCGGCCACGTGGACGTCGCCATCCAGCACCGGCAGCGCGGCCCGCGCCACCGAGTGAAGCCACACCAGCCCCGCTGTCACAGCCACCGTGAGCAGCACAACCAGGCACAGCGCAGTCCATGCGAGTCCGCGAAGCCAGCGGCGTTTACGCAGCCTGCTTTCTCCCTCGGAAGTTGATTGAGTCGATGAATCCAGAGCGTTGGGGTTAGCCATCGGTCAATCAACAGGATAGCTCGGTATGCGTTTCGTCTGCTTCCTGGTCTGGTCCAAGGCTAGCCCGCGAGCGGCTGGGTTGCTCTATTCGGGGCGGTCGCAGGCTTTTGCCTGCCATACAAGAGATAGAGGGCCATCAGCAGAAGCAGCATCACAGGAAACACCAGCGCGCTTCCTTCGGGCCCGTCCGCGCCGCCGCTCCACAGCGGTGAGCCGGCCGGGATAGTGGTCATCAGGTGGCCGTGCGCTGCAAAGCCGCTGTCGGCTGTTCCGTAGAAGTAGGATTCCGCCCAGTCCCACGCCGCGTGGCACCCGATGGCCCACCACGCCGATCCGGTAATGCGGACGCTGACACAGAAAACGAAGCCGATGGCGGAGGCAGCCAGCACCCCGATCCAGTTCTCGCCGTTGTTGAAGGTGTGAATGAATCCGAACCCCACCGATGTTACCCACGCCGCCTGCCAAAACCCACTTTGTGGTGATTTACTCCATCCGAGATAGAGGCAGGGAAAGAGGCCGGCCATCGCAACCGCGTACGTGCCCCATGCTCCATGACCCTTCGAGGTCAGCGCCAACCAAAAGCAAATTGCGCCCACCGACGCCAGGGCCCACCACAAATTGATACCGCGCGTAAACGTGGAGAGGAGGTAGCACCGGAACGTGCCTTCCTCGAGCAGTGCCACAAGCACAAAGGCGAGCCCCCACAGGAAGGCATATTTGAAGATCCGCATCCCCGACAGCGCGACCGGTCCGAAATGGACCCACCCGCCCTGGCTGAGGATGCCAATCAACACCGAAACCGCGATAAACCCTGCCACCAGGCCGCCCAGGAAAAGCGAGAACCGCTTCAGCCCGCCCAGGTTGTAGTCCGTCACGCGGCGGCGCTCCAGTGCGGCGACGATCAGCATCGCGGCCAGCAGCGCGGCTACCCATTGTCCTTCGGCAAGAATCGTGTTCAGGGGGGAACCGGAGACGATCCTGAGTTTCTTCACATCGAAGACAAGAAAAGAGAGAAACGCGCCGAACAATCGGGCGAGCACAAAGAGCAGAAATGAGAAGATCAGGAGCGACCAGCCGGCGCGAAGACCCTGGCTCCCGAAGAAGACCCAGTTCATATCGTCCGGGCGCGGCGCTCCGAGCAGAGCCTCGGGCGGCTCGGAAACCGGCGGCGCGTCTTTGGATGGGCTTACAGACTCCGGGCCCATGGTCTCCTCAAAAGATACAAACAAGAACTCATATTGGGCTGAATTTCCGCTGCCAAGATTTTACCTGCACGGGCCGGGAATGGTGCACGAGTCGCGCCACACGGAGGGCAAGGTGCCGGCGCGCAGGTTCTCAGAGCCGACCCGAAAAACGTTGTCTATTCGTCGTGCAGGGCCACCATGGGGTCAATCCGCGCCGCGCGCCGGGCCGGGATCCAGCTCGAACCCAGGGCAATGAGCGCGATGGTCGCCGGGATCACGGAGAAGACGGCGAGATCGTTGGGGCTCACGCCGTACAGCAGATTCGCAACTCCATGTGCCAGACCAGAGGCGAGAAGCAGACCCACCGCCAACCCGGTGGCCGTGATCCACGATGCCCGCCGCAGAATCATCCGCAGGACGTCTTCCCGGCGCGCGCCCATTGCCAGCCGCACGCCAATCTCACGCGTGCGCTCGCCCACCATGTTGGCCATCACGCCAAAAATGCCGATAGCTGCCAGCAGAAGCGCGATCAGCGCGTCGGTTCCCAGCATCACGGCCACGTAGGCCAGACCGATCAGCTTTTCCCGCATGTACTCGGCGTAGGTTTCCAATTCATCCAACGGCAGCGCAGGATCGAACTGCGCCAGCGCCTTGCGCGCCGTTGGCGCGATGGCCATGGGATCGCCGCTGGTGATCACCGAATAGATGGCTTCGGCAGGGGGCATCTGCGCTGCGCCCAGGTAGACTTCGCCGCTGTCCGGCCGCGGCAGGAACAGGAAATAATTGGTTTCGTCGACGACCCCCACAATGGTCAGCCATGGAGTCTGGTTCCTGGATCCTGTTCCCATGCGGATGCGCCGCCCGACAGGGCTCTCCCCGGAGAAATAGCGCGCCGCGAATTGCCGGCTCACCACCGCCACGGGTTGCGAACCAACATTGTCGTCCGGAGTGAAACCACGTCCCGAGATCATGGGAATATTGAAAGCGGAAAAGTATCCAGCGCTGACCGGCAGGCGCAGCGCACTCTGGAATTTGCCCGGGGCAAGGGGACGATTTTCGATCTGGCAATCGTCCAGCCAGCCGAAATCGCTGTGGGGGAGGGCGGTGGTCACCTCGGCGTGCTTGACGCCCGGCAGCGACCGCAGTTTGTCCAGGCTCTGCTGGTACCACGCGGCCTGTTTTTGCGCAGTGTCATACCGCGCCGCAGGCAGATGGACGCTGAAGGTCAGCATCCTGTCCGGCTTGTGCTGGTCGGCGGAGTGCATCATTGCCACCATGCCCTTCGACATCAGTGCCGCGCCGATTACGAGGGCCACCGCAAGCGAAATCTGCGCCACCGCGAATACGTTTCGCAACCGGCGGCTGCGTCCAGTTCCGGCGATAGCGCGCGACCCCGATTTCAGCTGATCCACCAGGTTCACGCGCATAGCCACGAGGGCCGGAGCAAAGCCTGAAATCACGCCCGCGCCCACCGCCAGCAGCAAGGACCATGCCAGCGCGCGCCCATTCAACGAGATATTGGACCAGCCGGCCATATAACGGGCCACGCGCTCCGGCATCGAGATGATGGAGAATCGCATGTAGACCATGGCAAAAACCAGCCCCCCGGCGGCTCCAACCAGCCCCAGCAGGATGTTCTCGGTGAGCAGCTGCCGCAACAGTCGGACGCGGCTTGCGCCCAGCGCGGTCCGCATGGCGATTTCGGTGCGCCGCGCCAGCCCGCGGGCAAACTGCAGATTGGCGACGTTGGCGCACACCACCAGCAACACAAACAGGGTTGCGCCCAGCACCAGGTTGAAGTAAAGCGGGGTGTATTCTCCGTTGATGCCATCCAGAAGCGGCTCAACTTTGACTCCCCACCCCTGGTTCGTTGCCGGATACTGCCCCGCCAAATGCTCGGCGATCACGTTCAATTCAGCCTGCGCCTGGGGCGGCGTGATTCCGCCGCGCAAGCGCCCGATGACCAGGTAGTCGTGCGCGCTTCGATTCCCAAGCTGCGCGTCAGAAGGGGCAAAGGGAAGATAGAGATCGGCCGTCGACGGGTATTGCATGGTCTTGGGCATCACGCCGATTACCGTGTAGACGCGCTGGTCCAGTTCAATCTTCCGGCCCAGGACCCCGGGGTCGCTGCCGAAGTGCGACCTCCAGAAACCGTAACCCAGCACCGCCACGCTGTTCTTGCCGCGCTCGGTCTCACTCGAGTCGAAGATACGCCCCAGGAACGCGTTGGTCCGCATCACGCTGAAGAAAGACGGCGTCGTCAACTCCGCCTGCACGTGGGCAGCATCGCCGGCTCCGGTCAGGCTCATGTCAGCCGGACTGCGAACCGCCATTTCTTCGAAGGAGCGGCTTTGCCGCCGCCAGTCCGCGAAGTTCCCCAGGGCTACCTGTTGGCTCTCGGCTCGATTCTGTTGCTCATAGACGGTCATGACCTGGTTCAGGTCGGGCACCGCCAGGGGACGCAAGACCACCGCATCCATGATGCTGAATATTGCCGTATTGGCGCCAATGCCGATGGCCAGGGTCAATGCCGCCGCAATCGTGAATCCCGGCGATTTCCGCAACTGCCGCACCGCGTAGCGCAGGTCCTGGAGCATCGTCTGCATCGGTTCCTCCGAAAACAATTCTCACTCGTTATAGGAATCCATCCGCCTTATTGCATTCCTTCAGCCAAATCGAAAATCCGGCAGATGGACGATTTCATGGCAGTTAAGGGCGCGCGCAACAGGAGAAGCCGCAAGGCCGCGTCCACAATCGCCAACCATTGTTCGCAATCGAACAGTCCGGCCCCGCCTCTCCTCTCCCAGTCCACACCGCCACCCGGTCCTGAAGTTCCTCCGTATCCCCCCGGGGCAGAGTGATCGGTGTCACGTGATTGTCCCCGCTCCTTGACACTTTGAGCCGAGCCCTTGATGCTTAACTGTTCCGGGATTTAATTCTGGTCCCATGGGAGGGGTGCGGGTTTTGCGGGTTCGCGTCTTTTATCACGACAAATGTTTCGACGGAGCTTGCTCGGCCTCGTTATTTACCCGCTTTCATCGCGAACGCATCGTCACCGGGGCCGGCTATGAGTACCACGGCCTGGTGCACCGGGCCGGCGCCCTGTTCGACGAGAACGACTTCACCGGCGATGAAAACGCCATCGTCGATTTCAAGTACTCCGCATCGCCCCGCATCACGTGGTGGTTCGATCACCACCAGTCGGCCTTCCTCACTCCGCAGGACCAGGCCAATTTTCGCGCCTGTCAGGAGGATCCGGCCTGCTCTGCGCGCAAGTTCTTCGATCCAACTTACGTTTCCTGCACTGGATTCCTGGCCCACATCGCCTCGACGAAGTTCGGATTCGACACCGCGCCGGTAGCGGAGTTGATCCACTGGGCCAACATCGTGGACGGTGCGCTCTACGAGAGCCCCGAAGCGGCCGTCGAAATGGCTGAGCCGGCGATGAAGCTGACTCTGGTCATCGAGTCCAGCCAGGACCCGCAGTTTGTGCCCCGGCTCATTCCGCTTTTGACGGAGATGCCCCTGGCCGAAATCTTGAGCCAGCCCTTTGTGGCCGGCCTTCTGCCGCCGCTGCTGGAGCGCCACAAGCAGGCTCTGGAACTGATCCGCAATCGCAGCGAAGAGCGCGACGGCACCATCTTCTTCGATATCACCGACCATCCCCTCGAAGGATTCAACAAGTTCATCCCTTACTACTTGCATCCGGACGCTACCTACTCGATCGGCCTGTCGAAGTCCAGCTTTCGCACCAAGGTAGCTGTCGGGTCCAACCCCTGGACCAAGGCCGATCCGGGGAAGATGGTGAACCTGGCGCAGATTTGCGAGCGCTATGGCGGAGGCGGGCACGCCCGCGTCGGCGCCATCAGCTTCCCGCCCGACCAGGAAGTACGCGCCCGCGCTGCCGCAGCAGAGATCGTGGCCGAGCTGCGCGCGAAGAATCCCTTTTAGAAGCCCTGAGCCGCCTGCGATGAGCGAATTTCTGTTCGCCTATGGCACCTTGCAGCCGGGCCTCGCGCCAGAACAGGTTGCAGATGTGGTTTGCGAGCTGGTGAACGTGGGGAGGGGATCGGTTTCGGGAACGCTTTACGATCTTGGCTCTTTCCCGGGGGCGCTTTTGGAGTCGAACTCCCCGCGTCGAATTTCCGGGACTGTTTTTCGCCTGCCCGCGGGCACCCACATTTTGCATAAGCTGGATGAATACGAGGAGTACTATCCGGAATCACCGAACGCCAGCCAGTTTATTCGCAGGCTGTTTCCTGTCCAATTGACCGACGGCCGGAAATTGGAATGCTGGGTCTACGAATACAACGGAAGCTGCGATCTCGCGCCCATTCTGGAAAGCGGCGCCTACATTCCCGATTGACCAGACGCTCCTATTACGGGTAGAGGAAGATCTCTACACCTTCACACGCTGGCTCGGCCACTCGGGCTTGCGGCGTTCAAGGAATGCTTCCACGCCTTCCCGGAAATCGTCTGTCGAACGCTGCTGCGCGTTCACTTGAATAGCTTCTTCCAGTTCATCGTCCAGCCGGCGGCTGGCGTGCTGGGATAGCAGCCGCTTTACTTCCTGCATGGCCTGCGGGCTGTTCAACAGTAGGCTCTGGGCAAGGGCCTGCGCCGTTCCCATCAACTCGTCAGCATTGACGATCTGGGTGATGAGCCCCATCTCCAGAGCCTCGTGCGCCTTGATCAACTTGCCCGACAGGAGCAGCTCGCGGGTGCGCAGTTCCCCCACCTGGCGGAGCAGAAAGGACGCTGCGATGGCCGGCACAAAGCCCACCTTCACTTCGGTGTGGCCGAACTTGGCCTCCGGCACCGCCAGCGTGAAATCGGGGATCGTAGCCAGCGCCATGCCGCCCGCGATCGCGTGGCCATTCACCGCAGCGATGACCGGCTTGGGAAAGTCGTACAGAGTCCGCAGTACGCGAGCCATGTTGGCCGCATCGCGTCGCGAATCCTCCGGCGTTTCCGCTTTCATCGTGGCCAGGTGCTCCATATCGAGCCCCGCGCAAAAAGCCGGCCCTGCCCCGGTCAGGATCACCACGCCGCATTCGCTTCGGGCAGCATCATTGAGAGCCTGGGTCAGTTCCTCGATCAGCAGCGGGCAAAGCGCATTGCGCTTGTCGGGCCGATTCAGCGTGATCGTCTCCACTCCGTTTGCGGACCTGGTCAGGATGTGACGGAAACCGGACATGCGAATCTCCCTCCAGCGATCGGGCCCTGCCTCGCAAACGGCGAGTGATGCTTATCGTAGCGTAAAATCGACCGCCCCGCAGTGCCCCTGAGCACCGGATTCTCACAACCCCAACTCTGTCGCCCGCCGCCTCATGGCCCCAATGCAGAACGCGATATGGGCGTCGAGATCGACACCCAGTTCTGCCGCGCCCAGGATCACATCCTGGCGGTTGACGCCTTTGGCGAATGCCTTGTCCTTCATCTTTTTGCGCACGCTGGGTGCCTCCACATCGGCAATGGCTTTGGTCGGCTTGACCAGCGCACATGCAGTCAGGAAGCCGGCCAGTTCATCGCAGGCGAACAGGACCTTGTCCAGATTCGTGACCCGCGGCACGCCGGAATACTCGGCGTGCCCCAGGATCGCGGTGCGCAGTTCGGGCGGCCATCCTTGCCGCTCCAGTTCGCGCACGCCCACGAACGGGTGTTCCTCCAGTGATGGGTGGCGCTCGTAATCGAAGTCGTGGAGCAGGGCAGTTGTCGAATACAGCTGGAGCAGCGCCTCCCGCTCCACCCCCGCCAGGGCGAGCCGGTCGGCTTCGGCCTCCCCGTAGGCGGTCACGCATGCCTCCACCGCCAGGGCATGCTTGCGCAGGCTTTCGCCCTGGGTCCATTCCGTCAAAAGCTGCCATGCCTGTGAGCGGCCGAACGGATTACCACATTCCACGTTACTCGTCATCAAAAAAAATCTCCGTGTTGCTGCATTTGGTTCGTGTTTCTTCGGGTTTTTCAGGGTATTATAGTAGAGACTTAGGGTTGACCCTAAGTCTCTACTTGACAATTATGGTTCATCCACCTCAAAGTAGCACAAGTAGTGGTGCTGAGAAGCGCCCCGGTCGCCCTGCTCTGGCGCTCCGCGAACAACCTATGGCCACAGCTCTTGTGAGTGTTGAGACTCGCGAAGTCGTGCGCTGCGAGTACTGCGCCCTGGTGCAGTACCGGACCAGCAATTCCCTTTGCAGAAAATGCCATAAGCCGCTGGATATCGAAGAGCCGTTCGTTCTTGGGCCGCAACCGCTGCCCAGCCCCTCGATTCACAGCTCCTCGGAAGCCGGCTTGCACGTGGCCGGCCAGGTAAGGGATATCCGCAAAGCGCGCCATCTGAGCCAGCGACAATTGGCCAGCCGCATGCAGGTCCCACGCACCTATATCTCCAAAATCGAAAACGGCAAAGCCGTTCCCACCCTCGGTTCGCTCGAGCGGCTGGCGGACGCGTTGGAAGTGGACGTCTGCCACCTGGTGCGGGATGCGCGCAGCCGGCGCGATGAGGAGGTTGCGGCGATCCTGGCCGATCCGTTCCTGGCCGAGGTCGCTGTATTGCTGCCTCGCCTGGATTCGCTGCAGCGCACCCTCTTTTATGGTGCTTTGCGGGACAAGGCCGCGGGCCAGCGTCGCACGGCTTAATATCCGGGCGGGTGACGCCTAGCCGCGCGAAGACAGGGAGACCTGTCGCTGGTCCCGAACCTCGCTGAGCGACGTCGCCAGCGGATGGTGCGGCTCATAGAGGCCCAGCTGCGCTCCGCCCGGCAGCCGGATGCTGCTGGCGACGCCCCACTCCGCCTCCTGAATTTCGGTGTGATCGATGCCCTTGGCCGCCAGCAGATCGATCGTTTCCCTCAGGTTGTCGCACATCAGGTAGACCGTGGCTGCGGCCAGGTTCTGTCCCGCGTGAGGCTGGGTGAGATCCCTCTCAGCTGGGTGAACGCCCATTTCCGCGGGCGGAAGCGCAAAGATCAGCCATCCGTCGCCGGCGTCGACATGCCGGAAGTTCAGAACGTCCCGGAAAAAGGCGCGATCGGCTTCCGGTTTGATGCTGTCGAGCAACAGGTGCACGCCGTGAATCATGCAGGAATTCTAGCTCCATTGCTGCCGGGCGGGGCCAAAACTTCGTCAATTTCCGCATCTAACAAGCTTGAATTGCGGCCTTACCGCGGTTGTGCTAGGGTCGATAATGATTTCAGTCCTTCCGTCGGATTCACACCATTTGCGGCCGGGCGGGAGGAGTGCCGTGGGCCCAGATTGCGGGACGACGGACTGAAGCCGCCGCCCCTGAAAAACAGGCAAAACGGGCGCAGCAGCCGCGAAGAAAAGTCGGGTCCGAAACAAAAGGCAGGTCATTTGTATTCTGCAGGCACGTTGCGCATCCATGAGCTCACACCGGAAGAGCGCGCCGTTTATGCGACGCTGAAACCGGAGTGCCTGCCCAAGCACGTGGCCATCATCATGGATGGAAACGGCCGCTGGGCCGGGCATCGCTCCCTGAAGCGCTTTCTAGGCCATCAGCAGGGCGCCAAGAGCGTGCAGCTGGTTACCGAGACTGCCTCCCGCATCGGCCTGCCCTGGCTCACCCTCTATGCATTTTCACTGGAAAATAACCTGCGCCGTCCGAAGGCGGAGGTCAACTTCCTCATGCGCCTGCTCAAGTCCTACCTCGAGAACAACGTGCAGCGCATGATGGACAATAACGTGCGCATCCGCTATATCGGGCGCATCCACGAACTTCCGCGCGAAGTCCAGGACAGGATGCAATGGGCCGCCGACACCACCGCGCACAATACCGGTACCACCCTGACCCTGGCGCTCAACTATGGCGGCCGCTCCGAGATTGTCGATGCGGTCCGCTCTCTGGCTGAGGAGATCGCGGGCAAACACCTGACGCCGGAACGGATCACCGAATCCGACATCAACCGCTATCTGTACACCGCCCACATGCCCGATCCCGATCTGCTCATTCGAACGTCCGGCGAAATGCGCATTTCCAACTACCTTCTCTGGCAGATCGCCTACACCGAGATCTATGTCACCGAGCGGCTGTGGCCTGATTTTCGCGGCATCCATCTGCTCGAGGCCATCGCCGACTTCCAGCGCCGCGAACGCCGATTCGGAGGCCTCAGCGACAGCGTCGGCCTCACCGACGAAGAAGCCGAGCCCGCGAAGATTGCGGCCAGCTGAGGCTGACCTGCGAAGCATTCGTATGGATCATTGAACCAACTCCCCACCAGGTCAACGCACCCCTTCCCTCCGTGCTGTATTCTCAACCCACCAATGAAACGCGTACTGACGGCTGCTGTCCTGATCCCCCTGGTTCTGGTTCTGGTGTTTCTCGGCCCGCGATGGCAGTGGCTTTTTACCCTGGTGACCGCGGTCGTGGCTGCTCTTGCGAGCTGGGAATATCTCACCCTGGCCCGGCAGAAGGGCGCACAGGCCCCGCGTCTTGCGGTGGCCACCGCGATTTTGGCGCTGTTTGCCGCCACCTTCCTGTGGCCTGATCAGGTTGCCTCCATCCTCGGCATCCTCAGCCTGACCCTTCTTCTGATCTGTACCTTCTCCAGTCCCATAGCACGCGTGCTTCCCGACGCATCCAATGCCGTGTTCTGCCTGATTTACGCGGGGTTCACTCTGATCTCGCTGCCGGCTCTTCACGCCCAGCACAACGGTCCCTCGCTGGTGGTTTTTCTGCTCTGCGTGGTGTGGGCCGGAGATATCGCTGCCCTGTACATCGGCCGTCCCTTTGGCCGCCGTAAACTGGCGCCAACCCTCAGCCCCAACAAGACATGGGAAGGCTCGATCGCGTCGGTCGCGGGAAGCATGCTGGCGGCGGGCGGGCTCCTGGGCATTTCGGAATATCTGGCCGGCTGGAATTCGGTCGCCCTCTCCTATGCGGATGAGGTCTGGTGGTACTGGCTGGTTCTTGCGGTCATCGTGAACATCGCTGCCCAGGTGGGCGATCTGGCTGAGTCGGCGCTCAAGCGTTCCGCCGGCGTCAAAGATTCCGGGACCCTGCTACCCGGTCATGGAGGCATCCTCGACCGCATTGACGCCCTCCTACTGGCCGCTCCGGCGCTGTGGTACGCTCAACTTATCCACCAGCGGTTCTAAGAGTTCCAAGCCGCTCAGTTGCTCCTGAGACATTGAAAAAGCTCGCCATTCTCGGCTCCACCGGCTCCATCGGTCTAAGTACTCTTTCTATCGTCGAACAGTTTCCCGAACGCTACTCCGTGGCCGCTCTGGCCGCCGGCCGCAATGTCGATGAAGCCTTTGCCCAGGCAGTCCGCTGGCGTCCCAAGGTCGTTTCCTTGGCCACCGACGAGCTGGCCGCAGAACTGACCGCCCGCCTGCACAAGGCTGGAATCTCCGCGATCGATGTTGTACACGGCACCGAAGGCACAGTCGCCTGCTCCACCTTGCCCGAAGCGGATTTCGTGGTTTCCGCGATTGTAGGGGTGGCGGGCCTTGAAGCCACCCACGCCGCCATCCTGGCCGGCAAGCCCGTCGGCCTGGCAAATAAGGAGTGCATGGTGGCTGCGGGGGAGATCCTCACCGCTGCCGCCCGCGAGCGGAATGTTCCCATCCTGCCCATCGACAGCGAGCACAACGCCGTTCATCAATGCATGCGCGTGGGTGCCCATGCGGAGGTCAAGACCATCTGGCTTACCGCATCCGGTGGGCCCTTCCGCCATACGCCCCTCGACGAATTTGCCTCCATCACCCCCGAGCAGGCGCTGAAGCACCCCACCTGGGTCATGGGCCGCCGCATCACCATCGATTCAGCCACTATGCTCAACAAGGGCCTCGAGATCATCGAAGCCTGCCGCCTGTTCGATGTTCCGTCCGGCAAGGTCCGGGTCACGGTTCACCCGCAGTCCACCGTCCACTCCCTCGTCGAGTACGTGGACGGCTCGATTCTTGCCCAGATATCCGTTACCGACATGCGCCTGCCCATTCTCTATGCGCTCGCCTATCCCGAGCGCCCCGCCTCGAACCTGACCTTCGATCTGGCCGCCCTGCGCCATCTGGACTTTGAAGAGCCCGATTTCCAGCGTTTTCCATGCCTTCGCCTGGCCTACGAGGCGGCGGAAAAAGGCGGCTCCCACTGCATCGCCCTCAATGCCGCGGACGAAATCGCGGTCGAAGCATTCCTCCAACGCCGCATCCCCTTCACCGGAATCCCGGATACAATTGAAAGAGTGCTCGCTTCCACGCCGGAAGCGCATCCGGCCACCATTGCCGAGGTGCTCGTGGTGGACCGGGAGGCGCGTCGACAGGCTGGAACGCTGGTGGCGTAGTTCGCGTATCTCTAGTTCAAGTTGCCAGGGAGCGAACCGCCCAAGGATTTGTCGCTTAGTCTATGCAAAATCTCCACGAAGTTGTAGTTGCCATCGTCGCCTTCATCGTCCTGATCGGCGTGATGGTTGTGGTTCATGAATTCGGCCATTTTGCCGTGGCCAAGCTGTGCGGTGTCCGCGTTGAGGCGTTCTCCGTGGGCTTCGGACCTCGGCTCTTTGGCATCAAGCGCGGCGATACCGATTACAAGATCTGTCTGCTGCCTTTGGGCGGCTACGTAAAGATGACCGGCGAGAACCCGTCGGAGGGCGAGCCGGTAAACGATCCCGGTGCCTTCACCTCCCATCCCCGATGGCAGCGTATGCTCATCGGTCTCGCAGGCCCCGTGGCCAATTTCATCCTGGCCTTCGTGCTGATGGTCGTTTACTACTACTTCATCAATGAAGTCCCCAAAAATGTCGTAAGTCAGACCTCGATTGAGTGGGTAGTTCCCGGCTCGGCTGCAGATCAGGCCGGCATTGAAACCGGCGACCTCATCCGCCACTTCGATACCGTCGACAATCCAGACTGGATGCAGGTCGGCAACCGTTCCTCGCTCAACCTCAACCAGACCGTTCCCGTCACAGTGGAACGCGGCGGGCAACAGGTTCAGTTGTCGCTGCATATCCCGCAGGTGGCCAAAGGGCAGGACTTCGATCTGAACGACGCCGGCATCCTTCCCCAGATCAATCTGGCCCCCATCGGCGTGGACGAAGTTCAACCCGGGACCCCGGCCCAGAAGGCTGGCTTGCGCAAGGGCGACCAGATTCAGACTGTCGATGGCCACGAGTTCCACTACGTAGGCACGTTGCTGGCCTATATGCAAGCGGGCCAGGGCAAGCCTCTTACCCTGGGCGTGCTCCGCGATGGCAACCCGGTCACGCTCGTTGCGACCCCCGCCCGGCTCGATTCCGGCTGGAAACTCGGCTTTCAGGCGATGGGGACTCCGTCGCGCATGGACCCGCTGCCCTTCCCGAAAGCCGTTACCCAGGCCAAGGTCTTTTGCCGCGACAACTCGTTCTTGATCGTCGAAGTGCTGGGCCGCCTGTTTACCCGCAAGGTCGCGGTTTCGCAGCTTTCCGGTCCCGTCGGTATCGCCCGCATGGCTGGCCAGGCCGCGGAAATGAAAGGCTACCTGCCCAAGTTTGGGCTGGCCGCCGCCATCAGCATTAACCTCGGCATCCTGAACCTGATGCCGTTCCCGATTCTGGATGGCGGGTTGATCCTGCTGCTGCTGATCGAGAGCGTGCTGCGTCACGATATCAGCATCAACGTCAAGGAACGAATCTACCAGGCCGCCTTCGTCGTGCTGGTGGTTTTCTTCGCCTTCATCATCTTCAACGACGTGACCAAGCTGCCCATCTTCACTCATATCAAGCCGTAAAGCGTAGTGATCAGTGATCAGAAAAGGCCTGGGTGCATCGGACTGTTCACTGTTGACCGACAACTGTTCACTGACCACTGAAAACTGAGAACGCCATGCCCACTATCACCCGCCAGAGGGTGCGCTATGCCGAGACCGATCAGATGGGCATTGTGTATTACGCCAATTACCTGGTCTGGTTTGAAATTGGCCGCGTGGAAGTTCTCCGCACCCTTGGCCTTACCTACCATGAGCTTGAAACCCAGCACAAGCTGATCCTGCCGGTGGTGGAAGCTACCTGTCGCTACCGCGCTCCGGCACGGTACGACGATGAAATCCTCATTGAAGCGCGGCCCTCGCTCCTGCGCGGATCGGTGCTCAAGTTCGCCTACCGCATTCTCCGCGCGGCTGTTGACGGGGAAGAGCCAAGGCTGCTGGCGGAAGGCGAAACGGTCCACGTGGTGTGCGACGAAAACCTGAAGCGCATGGCACTCCCGGAAGAGTATGCCAAGGCCCTCAAATCCATGATGACGCCGGGCTGATTGCCGGGTTAGGCAGTTTCGGATGAATCGCGATTGAATCGCTTTGTATCAGGGCACGGCTTCAGCCGTGCCGCAAAAACACACAATGGATCGGCCTTTAAGCCCTGCGTGCAGTTTTTGGTGGTTCTCTGAACCCCGCTCGATTTCATCAGACACTCCCGGCGCCGACAGCCTTTGGGGCAAATCCCCGGATTTCTCACCGCCCGCGGCTCTCGTCCTCGCGATTGCGAAAAAGAACATGCGCGCGCTTTTGCATTTTTTTCCCAGCGGTTTTGCCACAATAGAGGTGGAAGAGAGGATCGATGTGCAGACTCAGGCAAAACCCAAGGCGCCAAGAGCAATTCGCTTTCGTTCTGAACACTTCAGGAACCCTAAACGGCCCTTTTGGACCGTTTACATTTGCGGAATGACGTCCATATCCGCCTTTTCTTCAGTAACTTGCAGAGAAAATTCAAATGAAAATGGGTACCCCTCCCCCCGGTGCCTGTAAAACTGTAAAACTGTAAAACGATCGTTTCGATCAAGCCATGACTAAGCCTTCAGAACTCGCACTGCGGATCGAGCGCCTGACTGCGGCCCCTGATGCCGATACGCTCGCGATTCTCGAGGAGTATTACGAAGCCGTTCATGTAGTGCAGCGTGACAGCCCGGCGAGCATTCGCCGAATGATCAATGAACCCGGATCCGGAATGTGGCTGGCTTACCTCGGAAACGAGATACAGGGCTGCGTGGTATTGCGAAGGCTGGCATCGGTGCCGCGAGCAAGCGAATGCAAGCGGCTCTACGTAAAACCAGCCGCGCGCGGAAACCAGATTGCCGACAAACTCCTTGACGCGCAGGAAGAGTTCGCCAGGAACACAGGAGTGGAATGGATCTACCTCGATAGCTACGACGACTTGAAGGCCGCCATCACCCTATACGAACGGCGGGGATACGAGCGCTGCGAGCGCTACAACGACAATCCGCAGGCGACCCTGTTTATGCGAAAAAAGATCGTCAAGGATGCATAGCAGGTCCAAAGTGATGGGTTCACATGAGCACAGGCCACTTCGGCGCCCAATCCTTACTTCATGCTGCTCATCGTGGGCGTGACCCAGGAAAAGACGAAGTCCGTAATCTCGGGGAATTGGGCCACGATCAAGCCCAGGGCAGGAACCCCGATGAAGCTCAGCATGCGCAGCCAGAAGTGTGCCCCCAGCGCGCCGGGTTCGGTATTGGTGATATGGCTCAGCGTGCTGTCGCGATCGAGGCCGGCGAACACCACGCCGACCACCGCTCCGATCAACAGCAGCAGCAATAGAAGGGCCAGCGAAATCGTGGGGCGCGGCGTGAAGGGGTAGAACCCAACCGAGAGTGCGATAGCCGCGAAGATGCCGGCCATCGAGAGCACCATGGTGCGCATCCGGCCAAGAAGGTTCTGCAGATAACCGACATACATCAGGCACACGAACTCTTCGCCTGCCTGTACCGGCGCGTTGTCGCTCAGTTTGATCCGCTCCCGTGCTGTGGACCCCTCGGCGGGAGTTTCCGGCACCGCCATCGATTCCCGTTCGTCTTCCCATGCCGGCGCCAGCAGATCCTCCAGAATGACCTCGGAGCACGCCTGGAACGTGAGCCGGATTGCGTGCGCGCTCATGTCGTTCACCATGGCGAAGTCTTTGTCGTCGTCGCCTCGCTTCACCACAAAATGCCGTCCGGCCTGCCACGCGGTGCGCACGGATTCGCGCAGAGCGAGGGTTCCAGACTTCGGGAACTGAGCGCTTTCGAGTTCGTTGCGCAGGTGGACCAGCGACTCCATCTGGCGCGAGAAGATCTTGTGCCGGGAGCGAGACGACGTGCCGCTGAACCTCCACAGCGATCGCATCGACAGACCCTGCAAGGCGCCGAACGTTCGTCTCAAAGGAGAGCGATCCAATGCCTGAAGCAGGCGGTTGAGACCCAGCCACGTGGAATAGAACTGCATGGCCCCAACGAGAACCAGGTAGAGCGCGATGGCGATCAGGATGTGAAAAGTACGATCGAACGCGGCGTTCTCCATGGTGTGCAGGACCATGTCGAAGGCCTGCATCCACGCCCGCTGCAGCACCACAGCCAGGAGTAAGACAAGAAAAAGTGGAACCACGTAGAGCAGGAAGGTCGACTGTCCGAAAGGTGGGAAGGGAATCGCCGTACGCTCGATGCCCTCGGCCATCCGGTTCCCAACCTTTGCCAGGCGTTCCTGTGCGCTTCGGGGAAGAACCGGGCGCCCGTTGCCAAGTAATGCCAGGCCCGACAGCGATTGCCAGAACCACCAGTAAAACCCGGCGAGCAACGCGATCAGCGACAACACCGGAGACACTCCGCTGGTCAGATGGACGGAGCGATAAGCGGCAGTCACGGCGCTTTCGCTGGTGCGGTCGAACTCATAAATCAGCCAGACGGCGACAGTGAACGCTCCGATGGCGGCAAACATCGACGCGGCGAACACCCGATACATGGGTCGGGGGGATCGGTTCCGGCGCTTGGCCTTGCCGATCTTCTGCTGTATCGCCTCAGCCGGCACCCTGGCAAATGGTTCGCTCCACCATCGTAGTTCCAGCAGTCCGAGCCCGAACGCGGCTGCCGCGGCGATTCCCATGATCACCACCCAGACTCTGTCCGGGGAGTCGAGCCACTTGAAGATCCTGACGGAGGTTAGAAAAAGAATGATCAGCAGGCAGCAGATCACCGCCCAGCCTGCGGCGATCAGCGCTGGTCCGCGCCAGCTGTCGAGACGCGTGAATTGCACGAACATGCCCAGGTTGGGTCGTCTATATCCATAGCGACAGGCGAAGTAATGCGTCCCGAAGATCAGCAGCGCGAGCACGCAGAAGAACCGCCACGAGCTGGAGAGGCTTAACTGCGGCCTGCGCGCCCGGTTCTGCCCGTCGGGCGCAGGTTGGTTTGGGCTCCTCTCAACCAATGCAAGGTTGGAAAAGCGCTTCGTGTTCTCGAGCGGCTCGTTCAGCGTCGCGAGGGGCCAGTATCCATCCCGCCCGATGACTGAAAGCCAGGTGGAAGGCTCCGTGTTCGATCCCTCGCCGTGCTTATCCCAGAAGGGAAAAGCGTAATCGGGAATGTCTGGCTTGCCGGGGTGTACGAAAGGCTTACCTGAGTGAGTTTCTTCCAGAGTCACCTTGGGATCGGTGATCAGAAAGCGAGTGGCCAGATACGAGCCCTCCATGGTGTAACTGCTGAAGGTCCGGTGCGCATGTTGGGGGGTATTTTCCACCTGCTGCGTCCAGTCCTGCCCACGTGGAAGAAGCGGAAAACTGGAAAGAGACGTGATGCCTCGGAACTCGGTTGAATCGACCTCCCGCGCGAACAGGAGATCCGATCCCATGGTGACAAGATAGGCGGAGGGATACGCCCGATGCAGGAACCGCGCCAAAAACAGGTAATCGAGACTGTTCGTGCTGCGGAGCATGATGAACCGGATCCCATGCGTCTGGAGCGTGTTGACGATCCCATACAACTGGGCTTCCTGAGTAAGTGCAATGTTCGCGCCGCTGAACAACTGGACGGTATCCGTGTCGTTGCGCTCTGCCGCGGTGGGTTCGTCGCGGAGAACCGTATGGGGCGTCCCGGACGAGGCATTCGATCCGGAGGAGAAAATCGATTGCTCCTGGTACGCCGAACGAAGGGCAGAGATGTCGCGAGGATAGTAGAGGTGTACGGGCCGGTCGCTCGGCGGATAGTCCGAAGCACACGAGCCTTCCTCCTCTATCGCCTTTTTCTCCGCGGAACGGGCAGCCGCATCGGCAGCATTGGCCGGTGCCGGATCCCGCAGGCGGGGAGCCACATCGGGCAGGCCCCCATACGCGGTCTCGTCCTCAGACAAAACCGCAACCTCCGCCAGGCGGTGGCCTCGATCCTTCAGAAATCGGAAAAACCGATCTGTCTGGAGTGCGTCGTTTTCCTCGAAATCTGCAATGCGAACTGGAAGACTTACGGTCGTCGGCGGAATACCGGCGGAAGGCTTCGGATTCAACTCCCGACCCAACCAGCGCCAGGAACCGCAACCACGGATGCGCCCTGTATAGAGCAGGGTGCCAGAGAATGTATCCGAATACATGCTCGTCTCTTCGAGCGCGCGCACGTATGACGGCAGAGAACCGGAAAAGGTGGGTCCAAGCACGCGCAGCACATTGTCCGGCCGGGTCTTGCTTGCATACTTATCGATCCAGCGAAGCGCATTCTCCCATTGCGTTCGGTTCAATCCTCCGGTGGGCTTTTCGGTGACTACAAACACCAGCATCCCGCAGCGAAATAGAGCATTCCCCGAGAGCGGAACCCCGGGGCCCACATCCTTGCAGTTTTTATCACCCACGCCGGACATGGCTTTTCGGAATAGGAGCAAACCCGGGCACATCTCCCGCGTGGCCGCTTCTTTCTGTTCGGCTTCCTGTTCTGCATGATTGGTGGATTCGGAGCTCTTCCACGGAAGCCAGGATGAATCGTAGGTATATTTCTCGTCCTGCGCGGCCTGTTGGACTGCTTCCAGGGTGCGGTCGAATTGCAGACTCAAGTGGGTATGACGCGGATCCGGAACCGAGACAATCATGAGGCGGATGCCTTCCGGAAGTCCTCCCGCCTGCAGGTGAGTCGCGTCGTCGGCTCCATAAACGAAACGATCAACCAGTTCGGCGATTTCGCCATCGCCTTCTTCTCTCTGCTGCGCATTCTCAGGATTTGCCGTATTCGCGGACGGATATTCGAATGCCGGGCACGTCGTGCCGATATGAGCGGGCATCTTCGGCGCGGGCTTGATCGCCTCGGCCGCGTTCACCGCGGACGTTTCCCTGATCGTCGCCGGTCCACTTGCAAACCGAATCCCAGTGAGGAGGAACGCGAGCAAGGCCAGAAATCCCGCCCCACGCTTCATGATCCGTCTCCTTGGTGATCTGACTCAGAATGCAGGTGACCCAAACGAGAAACAATCCGCAGAGTTCTGCACGCCCACATATCTTCAACTGACTTGTGCATTCGACTCCCGTTCCGTTTCAACGCGGAGGACATATTGTCAGAAATGAATTGACTTAATAACCCGAAATGCGGGCGTAACCGGGCCCCGGACAGTTGGAATACGATGTTACAGGTTCTCGAACGGCCGGTCACCAAATAATTCGCCCTGCGGGCGAATCGAGTCGCCTAATGCATCCAATTGCAGAAGAGGTGCCTCGGCTTGGTATGGATCGAATGCGAGAGCTACAACGACGGTGGTTCTGCGCCGGGCTCTTGTTACTAACATTATTGCCGAGTGGGCGATATGCGGCTGCCTACTCTTTGCTGACTCACGAGCAACTCATCGACCTGACCTGGAACGACTCCATCGTGCCGCTGCTGCGCAGTCGTTACCCGGCGTTGACGCCTTCAGAAATCGAGCACGCCCGCGCCTATGCATACGGGGGATGCGTCATCCAGGACATCGGGTATTATCCTTTCGGCGATCGGTCTTTCTCCAACCTGACTCATTACGTCAGGACCGGCGATTTCGTTGTCGCCCTTTTTCGCAACGCCGGAAACGCAGATGAGCTGGCCTTTGCCGTGGGCGCGCTCTCACACTACATCGGCGATGTCGAGGGCCATTCGCTGGCCACCAATCTGGCTGTCCCAGTGGAGTTTCCTAAGCTTCGGGCAAAATATGGTTCCGTGGTGAGCTATGGGGAGGGCGAACACCAGCATATCCAGGCCGAGTTCGCCTTCGACGTCAACGAACTTGCGCATCATCGCATGGCCCCGTTCCGGTATCAGAAGCATATCGGGCTGGAAGTCCCGATACGGCAGCTTGCCCTGGCGTATTACCAGACGTATGGTCTTACGGAAGATTTTTCCGGCACCCATGGCCGGCGATTCAATGTGGGCGCTTATCGTTCCGCGGTGCGAGCCTTCATTCCACGAGTGGCCCGCGCCCTGACCATCCTGCATCGCAAGGTTGAGCCGCCCGATCCGACCAATACCGAGATCGTCGAGTTACGCAGAGAGGTGGCAGCGGTAGCTGCGGAAAATCAGTGGGACAAATATCGACATAAGGCAGGAATTGGAATTTACTCCCTCGCGGCGCTGATCTTCATTCTGCCCAAGATCGGCCCGCTGAAGCTGGCGGCCATCAAGGGCCCGACGGTGGCCACAGAAGTTGATTACGTTCACAGTGTCTCTGTATGCGCGGAGTCTTTGCGTCGTTTGCTGGCCCGGTTTACGCCGCCCCCGGGCGGTCATTCCTCGGCTGCGCAGGCCCCCTCATCCGATGCGCATTCTCAACCGCCGCCAGTGCTCCCGGTGGCGAATCCGTCGGTAACGCATGTCGCCTCAATGGATCCGCGCGACTCTCATCATCCACTGAAGAATCGCGACCTGGATACGGGGTACGTGGTTCGACCTGGCGGCTATGCGCTGACCGATGCCACGTACGCAGACCTGCTGCACCGGCTGACGCGGCAACCAGAACAGCCGATACCGCCTGGCATCAAAGAAGATATTCAGGAGTTCTACGTGAACCTGGATTTGCCCATTACGACAAAGAACGATCCGGATCGATGGAAGGAGGTGCTTGCCGACCTCGCCACCTTGAAGACGATGCCAACAAGCCAGGAGCCCAAGCCATATCCGACATATGGCGACGATCAATTGGATGAACCGTAGTCGGCATTGATAGTGCTGGCGAGCATCGTGGTCTAGGATGTAGACCGGGAGGATCGCCCGCATGTTTTCGTTCAAGCCGATAGGTTTTGTTGAAAGTCCCTATAAGGAATCGTCCGAGATTCCCAAGGGACTGGGCGTCAAACACGATGCGGAAGGGGTTCTCAAGGTGCTTCCTGAATTCGAGCCCGGACTGCTGGATGTCGAGGGCTTTTCGCACCTTTTCGTGATCTGGGCCTTCGATCGCACCACCGGCTTCGACCTCATAGCCTGTCCTCCATCGGATAATCGGCCGCACGGAGTATTTGCCACTCGCTCTCCTCGCCGTCCCAACCCGATCGGGCTTACCGTGGTCCAGCTTCTTGGCCGTCATCATGAGCAGCTTCACGTGCGCGGAGTTGACATGCTCGATGGCACGCCCATCCTGGACATAAAACCATACCTTTCCAGTGTCCCTCAAGAGACATTGCGGCGTGGATGGCTCTCTGAAGCTGAGGCGCGCAAGGCTTGAGCAAGATGCCCGCCAGGGTCAGTAGATGCCCTTTGTAACTCCAGAATTATCACTAAAGTAAGAGTCCGCACCGAGGCTCCGAACCCAGGTCGTTAGCGGGGTTTTCGCGAAGCAACTACTTCCCACGCGCGGGCATCGAACCGAAATACTGGCATCCCCGATCCGTGCATTATGCCTCACTAGGCTCGTTCAGATGTTCCGGCCGTTTCGAACATGTACACGACCCAGGCGTGCACGGACCTCCCACTCAATTTTCGCTCAGGAGTCTGATCGAATGGCGTCCTCCGTTCAGCAGTCAGAACTAGGGCAAGGCGCCGAGGGCCATTTTCCGCCGAATGCTCTCGAGCCACCCGCCGATTACATGGCAGTTATACTCGAGAGTCTCCAGACGATGAAAAATGGCGATTTCAGTGTGCGCCTTCCGGTTGCGTGGACCGGTCTGGCGGGTAAGATTGCCGACAACTTCAACGAGATTGTCGCAACCAACGAGCAGATGGCGTTCGAGCTGAAGCGGGTCGGGCAGGCCGTGGGCAAAGAAGGCCGGACCCGCGAGCGCATCCGGGTCGAGCGGCGCCGGGGCGCCTGGGACGATATGGAGGTCTCGGTCAACACGCTGGTCGAAGACCTGCTTCGGCCCACCAACGAAGTGACCCGCGCCATCGCCGCCGTGGCGCAGGGCAATCTCACGCAGACCGTCCGCCTGGACGTGGACGGCCGCCCCCTCGAAGGCGAATTCCTCCGCTCCGCCAACATCGTCAACACCATGATTCAGCAGCTCGGCATCTTCACCGCCGAGGTAACGCGCGTGGCCCGCGAAGTGGGCACGGACGGCAAGCTGGGTGGGCAGGCCGTGGTGCCGGGCGTGGCGGGTACGTGGAAGGATCTGACTGACTCGGTCAACTCCATGGCCTCGAACCTCACCGGCCAGGTGCGCAACATCGCGGAGGTAGCAACGGCCGTGGCCAGCGGCGATCTTTCGCGCAAGATCACGGTCGACGTGCGCGGCGAGATCCTGCAGCTGAAGGAAGCCATCAACACGATGGTCGACCAGCTCCGCTCCTTCGCATCGGAAGTTACCCGCGTGGCCCGCGAAGTGGGTACGGACGGCAAGCTGGGCGGTCAGGCCGTTGTGCCCGGCGTGGCCGGAACGTGGAAGGATCTTACTGACTCAGTAAACGCCATGGCCGGCAACCTCACCGCGCAGGTCCGCAACATTGCCGAAGTTACCACTGCCGTGGCTCGCGGCGATCTCTCTCGCAAGATCACGGTAGACGTGAAGGGCGAAATTCTGGAGCTCAAAGACACCATCAACACGATGGTGGACCAGCTCAACGCATTCGCCGGTGAAGTAACACGCGTAGCCCGCGAAGTGGGTACAGAAGGCAAGCTCGGCGGCCAGGCCAGTGTCCCCGGCGTGGCCGGCACATGGAAGGATCTCACCGACAACGTGAACTTCATGGCCGGCAACCTTACCGGCCAGGTCCGAAACATCGCCGAAGTGGCGACAGCGATTGCGAACGGCGACTTGTCACGCAAGATCACAGTCGATGTCCGCGGCGAAATTCTGCAGCTTAAAGAAACCCTGAACACGATGGTGGACCAGCTCAACCGGTTCGCCGGCGAAGTGACGCGCGTGGCTCGCGAAGTCGGCACCGAAGGGCGTCTCGGCGGGCAGGCCAATGTGCCCGGCGTGGCCGGCACCTGGAAAGATCTGACTGACTCCGTCAATTCGATGGCCGGCAACCTCACGGCCCAGGTGAGAAACATCGCTGAGGTAACGACCGCCGTGGCCCGCGGCGACTTGTCTCGCAAAATTACGGTGGACGTGAAGGGCGAAATTCTCGAACTCAAGAACACCATCAACACCATGGTGGATCAGCTCAATGCATTCGCCGGCGAAGTGACGCGCGTGGCCCGCGAAGTGGGCACCGATGGCAAGCTAGGCGGCCAGGCGCAGGTGCTCCGGCGTGGCCGGCACGTGGAAGGATCTCACCGACAACGTCAACTTCATGGCCTCGAACCTGACGGGCCAGGTAAGAAATATCGCCGAAGTCGCAACCGCCGTGGCCCGCGGCGACCTGTCGCGCAAGATCACGGTCGACGTGAAGGGCGAGATCCTCGAACTGAAAGACACGCTGAACACGATGGTGGACCAGCTCAACGCGTTCGCCGGCGAAGTGACGCGCGTGGCGCGCGAAGTAGGCACTGACGGAAAGCTCGGCGGTCAGGCGCAGGTGCCGGGTGTGGGCGGCACATGGAAGGATTTGACCGACTCAGTCAATTCCATGGCCTCGAACCTTACGGGGCAGGTCCGAAACATCGCCGAGGTCTCGACGGCTATTGCTTCGGGCGATCTCTCCAAGAAGATCACCGTGAACGTAAGCGGCGAAATTTTGCTGCTAAAGGAAACCATCAACACGATGGTGGACCAGCTCAACCGGTTCGCCGGCGAAGTGACGCGCGTGGCCCGCGAAGTGGGCACCGAAGGGCGTCTCGGCGGCCAGGCCAACGTGCCCGGCGTGGCCGGCACCTGGAAGGACCTTACCGACTCAGTCAACTCGATGGCCGGCAACCTGACGGCGCAGGTGAGAAACATCGCCGAAGTGACCACCGCCGTTGCCCGCGGCGATTTGTCGCGCAAGATCACTGTCGACGTGAAGGGCGAAATTCTGGAACTCAAGAACACCATCAACACGATGGTCGACCAGCTCAACGCGTTTGCCGGCGAAGTGACGCGCGTGGCCCGCGAAGTGGGCACCGACGGCAAGCTGGGCGGCCAGGCGCAGGTGCCTGGTGTGGCCGGAACGTGGAAGGATCTTACTGACTCGGTCAACTTCATGGCCGGCAACCTGACCGCGCAGGTGAGAAACATCGCCGAAGTGGCGACCGCCATTGCTAACGGCGACTTGTCGCGCAAGATCACGGTTGACGTGCGCGGCGAAATCCTGCAGCTCAAAGAAACGCTCAACACCATGGTCGAGCAGCTTCGCTCGTTCGCTGCCGAAGTGACGCGCGTGGCTCGCGAAGTCGGATCAGAAGGCCGGCTCGGCGGCCAGGCAAACGTGCCCGGTGTCGCCGGCACGTGGAAGGATCTCACCGACTCGGTGAACGCCATGGCCGGCAACCTGACGGCCCAGGTGCGCAACATCGCCGAAGTGACGACGGCCGTGGCGCGCGGCGACCTGTCCCGCAAGATCACGGTCGACGTGAAGGGCGAAATCCTCGAGCTGAAAGACACCATCAACACGATGGTCGACCAGCTCAATGCATTCGCCGCCGAAGTGACGCGCGTGGCCCGCGAAGTCGGTACGGACGGCAAGCTGGGCGGCCAGGCCATGGTGCCCGGCGTGGCCGGCACGTGGAAGGATCTCACCGACAACGTCAACGTGATGGCTGCCAACCTTACCGAACAGGTGCGCGGCATTGTGAAGGTGGTGACCGCGGTCGCCAACGGCGCGCTGACACCAGAAGCTCACCGTGAACGCCAAGGGCGAAGTGGCCGCGCTGGCCGAGACCATCAACAACATGACCGACACGCTGGCCACCTTCGCCGACCAGGTGACCACGGTGGCCCGCGAAGTCGGCGTGGAAGGCCGCCTCGGCGGCCAGGCCAACGTGCCCGGCGCCGCGGGAACGTGGAAGGACCTCACCGGCAACGTGAACCTGCTGGCCGACAACCTGACCAACCAGGTGCGCGCCATCGCCGAAGTGGCGACGGCCGTGACCAAGGGCGATCTGACCCGTTCCATCCAGGTGGAAGCCCGCGGCGAAGTGGCCGAGCTCAAAGACAACATCAACACGATGATCGACAACCTGCGGCTCACCACGGACCGCAACACCGAGCAGGACTGGCTCAAGACCAACCTGGCCCGCTTCACCGGCATGTTGCAGGGCCAGCGCGACCTGGGCACAGTGGGCCGCATGCTGCTCTCGGAACTGGCTCCGCTGGTGAACGCGCAACAGGGCGTGATCTACCAGATGGAGAGTGAGGCTACGCAGCCGGAAAGCGCACTTGTGCTGCTCTCCACCTACGCCGACACGCCGGAAGGCCACCTTCGCGAAATCCGCATCGGCGAAGGACTGGTCGGCCAGTGCGCGTCGGAAAAGCGCCGCATGCTCATCACCGACCTGCCCAAGAAGGCCGCGCCGATCCGCTCCGGCCTTTTCAAGGCGGTGCCGAAGAACGTGATCGTGCTGCCGGTGCTGTTCGAAGACCGCGTCAAGGCGGTTATCGAACTCGCCAGCCTGAACGCATTCACCGCGTCGCACCTCGCGTTCCTCGAGCAGCTCACCTCGTCGATCGGCATCGTGCTCAACTCCATTGAAGCCACGATGCAGACCGAAGGCCTGCTGAAGCAGTCGCAGCAGCTGGCCACCGAGTTGCAGACGCAGCAGAAGGAACTGCAGCAGACCAACGAGCAGCTGGCACAAAAAGCGCAGCAGCTCGCCGAACAGAACTACGAAGTGGAACGCAAGAACCAGGAAATCGAGCAGGCCCGGCGCGCGCTGGAAGAAAAGGCCCGCGAACTGGCGCTCACCTCGAAGTACAAATCGGAGTTCCTGGCCAACATGTCGCACGAGTTGCGCACGCCGCTCAACTCCATCCTGGTGCTTGGCCAGCAGCTCGCCGAGAACCCCGACGGCAGCCTCACGCCGAAGCAGGTCGAGTTTGCGCGCACCATTCATGGCGCCGGAACCGACCTGCTCAACCTCATCAGCGACATTCTCGACCTGTCGAAGATCGAATCCGGCACGGTGTCGGTCGAGGCGGAAGAAATCTTCTTCGGAGCGCTGCTCGAAACCGTGGCCCGCCCGTTCCGTCACGAGGCGGAAAACCGCAGGCTTTCGTTCGAGGTTACGAGCGATCCGCGCATGGGCCGCAGCCTGGTCACCGACTCCAAGCGCCTGCAGCAGGTGCTCAAGAACCTGCTCTCCAACGCGTTCAAGTTCACTGAGCAGGGCAGCGTCAGTCTGCGCATTGCGTCGGTTCCCGGAGGCTGGAGTCCCGATCATCCCGATTCTCTCCGGCGCCGGCTCCGTGATCGCCTTCGAGGTGTCCGACACCGGCATCGGCATCCCACCGGAAAAGCAGCGCATCATCTTCGAGGCCTTCCAGCAGGCCGATGCCGGCACCAGCCGCAAGTACGGCGGAACCGGCCTGGGCCTCGCCATCAGCCGCGAACTGGCCAACCTGCTGGGCGGCGAAATCCAGCTCCGCAGCGCGCCCGGGAAGGGAAGCACATTTACGCTCTACCTGCCGCAGACCTATGTCGGCCCGGCGGCGCCCACCATCGTCAAGACGGATCGGCCGGGCTCGACAACGCCCGCTACGCCCGTGTTCCTTGCCAACGTCGCGGCCGCTGAGCAGGAAGTCGCGGATCGAAGACGACCGCAACAATCTGCAGGAAGGCGATGCCGTGCTGCTGATCGTCGAGGACGATCCGCACTATGCGCGCGTGCTGTGCGACCTGTCGCGCGACAAGGGATTCAAGGTGCTGGTGGCGCAGACCGGCGCCGAAGCCCTGGCCCTGGCCCGCGAGTACAACCCCACCGCCATCTCGCTGGATGTCTTCCTGCCCGACATGCTGGGCTGGACCATCCTCAACCACCTCAAGCAGGATTCGAAGACGCGCCACATCCCGGTGCAGATGCTCACGCTCGATGAGGACCGGCATCACGGCCTGTCGCGCGGCGCCTTCTCCTTTGTCACCAAGCCGACGTCGACCGAGGACCTCGATGCGGCGCTCACCCGCATCCGCGACTACTCGCAGCCCCGCCGCAAGCGCCTGCTGGTGGTCGAAGACAATCCCGCCGAGCAGATGAGCATTCGCGAACTGCTGGGCTACAAGGACATCGACATCGACACCGTCGATTCCGGCGCGACCGCGCTCGTGAAGCCCTCAACAACGGGAAGCTACGACTGCGTGGTGCTCGATCTGCGCCTGCCCGACATGACCGGCTTCGAGGTGCTCGAGAAGCTGCGCGACACGCCCAGGCTGCAGGATCTGCCGGTGGTTGTCTTTACCGGCCGCGAGCTCACTCCGGAAGAAGATGCGCAGCTGCATCAGTTTGCCCGCAGCGTGGTCGTCAAGGACGTCGAGTCGCCCGAGCGTCTGCTGGACGAAACGGCGCTCTTCCTGCATCGCGTGGTTGCCGACCTTCCCAAAGCCAAGCAGGATATGCTTGACCGGCTGCACCGGTCCGACGATGCGCTGGCCGGACGCAAGGTGCTGGTGGTCGACGATGACGTGCGCAACATCTTTGCCCTTTCCAGCGTGCTCGAGCGCCGCGGTATGACGGTTCTTTCCGCCGGCACAGGGCGCGAAGCCATTGAAACCATCGAAAACACCGCCCGATTTGGCGATTGTTCTGATGGACATCATGATGCCGGAAATGGATGGCTACGAGACCATGCAGGTCATCCGCCAGAACCCGGCATTGCGGCGCCTGCCCATCATCGCGCTCACCGCCAAGGCCATGAAGGGCGATCGCGAAAAGTGCCTCGAAGCAGGCGCTTCGGAGTACCTGGCCAAGCCCGTCAACACGGAGCAACTGCTGTCAGCGCTGCGCATGTGGCTGCATCGTTAGCGGTTCAATCAGGAAAGGGGACGCGATTTTGAGGAGACGGGAGTGAGGGCCCTATGAAGGCAGACGAAAAAGTCAATATCTTGATGGTCGACGACCAGCCAGCCAAACTGCTGAGCTATGAAGTTATTCTGGCAGAGCTGGGCGAGAATCTCATCAAGGCAACGACTGCCACCGAGGCGCTCAGCGTCCTTTTGAAGACGGACGTTGCCGTGGTGCTGATGGATGTCAGTATGCCCGATCTGGACGGCTTTGAACTCGCCGACGTCATCCGCCAGCATCCGCGGTTTCAGAAGACAGCCATCATTTTCATTTCCGGAGTTCACCTCACCGATTCCGACAAGATCCAGGGATACCGCAGCGGCGCGGTCGACTATATCTCCGTTCCTGTTGTGCCCGAAGTGCTTCGCGCCAAGATCAGCATCTTTGTTGATCTGCACCGCAAAACCCGCCAGTTGGAGCTGCTCAACAACGATCTGGAGCGCCGAGTGGCCGAACGCACCGAAGAGCTGCGTCAGCGCGAGGAGCAATTCCGGACGCGCGCCGACTTGCTCGAGCTTGCCACCGAAGCCATCATGGTCCGCGATCTGAACGGCAACATCCAGTTCTGGAACACCGGCGCCGAGAATCTCTATGGCTGGAAGCGCGAAGAGGTCCTGGGCCGCGAAATGCATGCCGTGCTGCACACCGTCTTTCCGGTGTCCGAGGGAAGAGATCGAAGCTGGCCCTGCGGGAGAAACAGGACCTGGCACGGCAACCTGGTGCAGAAGACCCGCGACGGCAGCGAGATCGTAGTCGCCTGCCGCAAGACCATGAACCACGAGGGCAACGCGTTCTTGAAGTGAGCCGCGACATCACCGCGCAGTTGCAGGCCGAAGAAGCCCTGCGCGAGACCGAGAAACTGGCCGCCATGGGCCGCGTCGCAGGCATCATCGCGCACGAGATCAACAACCCGCTGGCCGCCATCACCAACACGCTTTACCTGGTTCGCAATCATCCGTCGCTCGACGACACCGCCCGCCACTTCGCCGACGTAGCCGAGCAGGAATTGCAGCGCGTGTCGCATATCACGCGCCAGACGCTCAGCTTCTATCGCGAATCCAAGCAGCCCATCGCGGTCAACATCACCGAACTGCTCAACGACGTGCTCGAATTGCAGGAGCGTGTCCTTCATTCCAGCCACATTCACAGTGCAGAGGAAATACGCGTCCACGCCTGTTGTTCAGGGATTCCCGGTCGAACTCCGGCAGGTGTTTCTCAATCTGATCGGCAACGCGATCCAGGCCATGCCCGGGGGCGGCAAGCTGCGCGTCTTCGTGCGCGAGACGACCGATTGGGGACGGCAGCGTCGCGGCACCGCAATCTCCATCCTGGACACCGGAGTGGGGATCAGGCCCGAGGACGCCCGGCGGCTCTTCCAACCCTTCTTCAGCACCAAGTCCACCAAGGGCACGGGGCTCGGATTATGGATCAGCAAAGGCATCGTGCAGAAATACGATGGCAGCCTCACCTGCCGCAGCTTCAGAACGCAAACGGGATGTTGCACATCTTTCCGCGTCTTTCTGCCTATCGCAGGAACGTCCGGCATCACGCCCGGATCGGCCAATGATTCACAGAAGGTGGATCAGGAAGTTTCGCACGTCAATCATCGTGCGTGGCAGACCGTATAAGGCTTTCCGTATTGCTCACGAACGGCGATTTCCACTATCGTTCGAAGTGCAGCCCAGGCGAACGTGAGTACCGGCTGAAAACGGAGTAAAACCTCATGAGCCTATATTGCGCCGTCGGCAGCGAGCACAGCGATCTTTCGCCTGAACAGTTGAACCACCTGCTTGTGGAGAGCCTGGCCCGGCTCGGACGGCCTTCCAGCGTCCTCGCCATCCCCCCGGACATCACGCGGCTTCATTCGCAGGCCGGCATGCTCACCCGCCTCGTATGGCAACACTACCGCGATCACCTCAAGGCCGTTTTGCCCGCCCTGGGTACGCACGCCCCGATGCGGCCCGATCAGCTTACGCGCATGTTCGGCGAAATGCCGCACGATCTGTTCCGCGTGCATAACTGGCGTACGGATGTCGAAACCGTGGGTGAAGTTCCGGCCGAATTCATCCATCAGCAATCGGAGGGCAAGCTGAAATTTCCGTGGCCGGGGCAGGTGAACCGCATGCTTCTCGAAGGCGGCTTCGACCTGATCCTCTCCATCGGCCAGGTGGTGCCGCATGAAGTAATCGGCATGGCGAACTACAACAAGAACATCCTGGTCGGCACCGGCGGCCGCGAGGGCATCAACCGCAGCCACTACCTCGGCGCCGTCTACGGCATGGAGCGCATCATGGGCCGCGCCGAAAATCCCGTCCGCGCCGTGCTCAACTACGCATCCGACCGCTTCCTCCGCCATGTCCCTATCGTCTATGTGCAGACCGTTGTTGGACGCCGTAGCGATGGCACGCTCGCTGTGCGGGGCCTCTACATCGGGGACGATCAGGAGTGCTTCCTGCGCGCCGCCGACCTCAGCGTGAAGGTCAATTTCGAGCACCTCGACGAGCCCATCCACAAGGCTGTCGTCTACCTCGATCCCCACGAGTTTCACTCCACCTGGATTGGCAACAAGGCGATTTATCGCACCCGCATGGCGCTGGCCGACGGCGCGGAGTTGATCATCCTTGCACCGGGCGTCAGCACCTTCGGCGAAGACATGACCATTGACACCATGATTCGGAAATACGGCTATCGCGGCACGCCGGCGACGATTGCTGCCGTCGATGCCAACCCTGATCTCGCCGCCGAACTCGGGGCCGCCGCGCATCTGATCCACAGCTCGTCCGAGGGACGATTCAAGATCACCTGGTGCCCGGGCCAGCTTAGCCGGAAAGAGATTGAGAGCGTCGGTTTCGGTTATGGCGACTTGGCCGAGATGTTGGAACGCTACGACCCCGACAAGTTAGTGCACGGCTATAACAAGGTCGGGGGCGAAGAGATTTTCTACATTGCCAATCCGGGCCTGGGATTGTGGGCGCATAGCTCGCGGCTGGTCGCGGCGTAGATGCATTGGCACTGGCCCCGAGGTATGCCCCTGGCAAAGGTGTGCCGATGGCATTCTCTCCAGAATGACTCCACTTTCAGCAGAACAAACTAGGGGCCGCCTTCCACCGTGCGCAGAAGCTCGACCACCTTTGGCGCCGCGATTCGGCGATAGTCCGTCGATAAGAGCCCGAAGCTCTCGACCGAGTCGTACTTGCGGCCCGTCCCGGTGGATTGCGTTCCGTTGAGAGGCCAATAGCTCCATGAAATCTGCGGATTCTCTTTGAGCAAACGGAAAAACAGCTTGAACCAGTCGGAATTCCCGTCGCAGTCGAGGGTCTGGCAGGTGCCGAACTCGCCGACCCAGAGGGGAGTTGCCGGCCCGGTGTGCAGCAGAAATGTGGCGCGAGCCTCGTAGGCCTGCTTCAATTCGTCGAAGCTGGAAAAATTCTGGCCTTCCACTGAGTAGGCGTGAGGCGAATAGACCAGCCTGTGGGCCACCGGCAGCGTCACCGGCAGCTTGTCAAACCCGGTGAAGTTCGTGGAGTACTCGGGACTCTCAACCATGACGAGGAGCTGCGGGTTGGCCGCGAGAACGGCCTTGCCGCCGCGCTCGGCCGCAGCATGCCAATCGAGCTTCGGATCAGGGCCACCCCATGCCGCGGAACTACGCAGTTCATTTCTCAGATCGGCGCCAATCACCCAGGGCTGCTTGCGGTAGCGGCGCACAATGGTTTGCCAGTCGGCCAGCCAGCTGGTTTCCGGGTACTCCCGGTTGTACCAGAGCCCGTTGTTGTCGGTTTCGCTGCAGCACCAATCCGCGTTGCTCATGTGGTTGTCGAGAATGATCAGGATGTGCGCGCGTGCCAGCGCCGCGATGACTGCGTCCATCACTTCCATCGCGTGCTTGCCCTTGAACTGAGGGTTGGCAGCGACGGCATAGTCGGGCACCGGGGGGTTATGTTCGAGCGTTTCGTTGGCCCAGGGCAGCCGGACTGAATTCACGCCGATTTCTCGGATCTGCCCGATAATGACATCCAGCGGAGCGTGATCGAGACCCCCGGCCACATATTCCTTCTGGTCGAATCCGTACCAGTTGACCGAGGTCAGCCGCAGGGGATGACCTGCGGAATCCACAATCTCGTATCGGTCTGTGTGAAGCGGCGGCACGATTGTTGCACCCTGGCCGCACGCCGGCATGAGAGCGAGGCAAAGGATCGACAAACGCACGAGAAGCCGACGGACACTTGCTGATTTCATGGGCACGAGTATAGGGCATCGGGTCCTTGCCCGATGGCCGGGCAATCCTTATGTCACCGGGTTTGGTTGCAGTCAGATGGCCTGCGGAATAATACTGAAGTATTGGCTTGACTATTTCACGGAGTCAACGGATACTGAAGCTGTTACTTCAGTTTATCGGCAAAGGAGATTTCCCCATGGAACACCCCAAAACAGTTCACAGCACATTTGTCGTCGAGCGCAGTTTTCCCAAGTCGCCTGAGACCGTATTTGCGGCTTTTTCTGACCCCGCCAAGGCGCGGCGTTGGTACGGTGAGGGAAACGGTCATAACCTGGAAGAGTTCACATCGGATTTCCGTGTCGGTGGAACACAGACCCAGCGCTACAAGCTGAAAGAAGGGACGCCGGTAGCGGGCATGACCATCAATAATCAGGGTCGCTTCCAGGAGATTGTCCCTAACCAGCGCATCGTGACCGCCTCGACCATGGACCTGGAGGCAAAACGCATCCTGGCATCCCAGGTGACAATTGAACTGTTGCCCACCAAAAGCGGGACGGACCTTATCCTGACGCACCAGGGCGCGTTTTTTGAGGGTGGCCTCAGTCCGGAAATGCTCGAGGCCGGGTGGCGGAGCCTGATGGAGAAGCTGGCCACGGAACTCGGGCAATAGTCCTCTATGCGCGACTCCAAAATCAATGTCGACCGCCTGTTCCACGCCCTGGGCGACCCTACGCGGCGGGCGATGCTTGACCGGCTGAGCCAGGGGCCTTTGTCGGTCTCGGCGCTGGCCGGCCCGCTGGGCATTACGCTCACAGCGGTCTCGCAGCACCTGCAGATTTTGGAAGAGTGCGGCCTGGCCCGCACTGAAAAGCTGGGCCGGGTACGCACCTGCCAGATCGAGTCCGCCGGCTTCAACGCCCTGGAGCAGTGGATCCGCGATCATCGCACAGTGTGGGAACGGAGACTCGACAGGCTGGGAGCATTGCTCGCCGAAGACGACGAGGCCTAGCAAGAAACAAACTTTCCGTGCCCCATCCTTTCGCCTTTTTTCTGGCGAAAGGATGGGAAACCATAAACCCCAACCGTTCTTTTTGATCCACCGTTGGTCCCGATTTTCCTTCGCAACGCCATCCGCCCTGGTAGTGTTAACAGGCCGTTTGCAACCAAGGACTACGCCGTGGCCGCAAGGACCGGCTCTGACCGCCCGGGCTGTTGGAAGACGTCATGGACCCGGCTGAGCAGGGATTTAACTACGTCGGCTGCGCTATATGTATCGCGGCCAGGGGCGAGGAAGGCAGCGATGGTGTTCAGATCGTCACCCACGGTGACCAGAGCCGGCTCCACCGCATCATCTTTGCGGGTTTGCGCGTGGCCGATATTGGCCAGAAGCGCATTACAAAGACACTTTCGCCCCACCGTGTCTTCGATCTTGCCGCCCTTGGCAAGATAGTTAGCCACAGGCTCAGCCGAGCAACGATAACCGATTTTGTCGTCGGGACCGGCGTAGGGCTCACGCAGGTAACCCAGATCGCAGACTCGCTTGCGTTCCTGGTAGACGTTCAGCGAGGACGAGGTTCCTTCGAGTTGCGCAACCTTGAACGGAAATCCGGTCGGTGAGGCCAGCGGATCCGTAAAGACTTCGCCGGCGCCAGCCGCAGCCTGAGACAGCAGTTGCTTTTTCAAATCCGGCCGCAGGCCCGACTCTTCACTAAACGCAAACGCGGTGCCAACCTGGATGCCGGCCGCGCCCTGGTCGAGGGCGTCGCGAAGTTTCTCCGCATTTCCAAATCCGCCTGCTAGCCAGAAAGGGACACCCAACTCGCGCATTTCGGCGAGGTTCACGCGGTCCCGTTCGCCATACACGGGTTCCCCGGCCGGGTTGAGCTGGAGTTTGCCGCGCGGAGGAGCATTGTGGCCGCCCGCGGTGGGGCTTTCAATGACAAAGCCGTCGACCCGGCCGCTGGCGCGCCGAAGCATGGTTGTGGCCAGAGTATTGGAGGACACGATGGCAAGGAATCTCGGCCGGGAAAGCGTGGGAAGAGGGCCCTCCGCAAATTCGACCGGATCGAAGCGCATCATCGTGTCTTCGCCCTGGCCCTGAATCGCCCCCGTGACGGCGAGTTTATAGTCGGCGGGACGGTCAGCGGCATAGGCGTCCAGCACGCCGGGAATGTGCAGTGGAATCCCCGCTCCCATCAGAACGTATCCGACTCCCGCCAGCATGGCTCCATAGATTGAGGAGAGATGGGGTAGCTGTACCTTTTCGAGGAAGTTGATACCCACCGGATTTTTATGTCCCTCGCGTGCAAGGAAAACTTCAACAAAATTGGCTACCATGCAGAGTTCAATGAGCTTGCGCGGATCCCGACGCTGGTGCATGGGTGTCGTCGGGTAGGGCGCATCCTTGGCCTTCCCACCGGGAATGAAGTATTCCTGCCAGAGCCGGCGCGCCATCTCCGGAAAGGGAAATGCATCCAGCCCGCGGCGCATATGGCCGCCCCAGTCGCCGTCGGCAAGCCGGCGCACAAAAACCTGATCGAGCGCAGTGCCGGAAACGACACCGAGCTGCCCGAGCCTGGAGACGGCCTGGGCCAGGCGCCAATTGGACACACCGACCCCCATGCCGCCCTGAATAATTTTGGGAAACTGGACCATCTATGGATTGTTTCACAATCTGTCGTATGTCGAACGTAATTCTCAGTTTCCCTCGCGAACAGTTGTGATTTGGAACACACCCGCACCTTCTACAGTTTCTCCCGCAGGAAGCTGATCACGTGGTCGGCCTGCACCACCCCGACCATCCGGCCCTGGGCATCGACCACAGGCAGGGAATGGAGGTTGTACTTGTCGAACATTTCAGCCAGCTCATCCTGGCTCAAGTCGGCCGGGCAGGAGAGCGTCCGCGATTCGGCTAGCACCGCGAGACGGGCCTCAGGCTGAGCCATCACGACTCGCGCGAGGGCGACCGAGCCGCGCAGCACCCTCTTCTCATCGAGAAGATACACCTCGGTCACGCTTTCCGGATCGCCATCGAAATTGCGCAGTGCCTGCACCGCCTGTGCGACTGTTCCCCCCACCGCCTACATAAACGAAATCGCTAGTCATGGCTCCGGCAGCCGACTTCTCGTCGAACTCGAGCAGTTCTTCCACGTCATGCCGCTCCTCGGGCTCCATCTCCTCGAGAATGGCATCGGATTGCTCTTCGGGCAGTTCGGCCAGCAGGTCGGCGGCGGCGCCAGGGTCCATCTCTTCGACGATGTCGGCGATCTTTTCTTCGTCGAGTTTTTCGAGCAGGGCTTTCTGCAGCTTGGGGTCAACTTCTTCGAGCGTCTCGGCAGCCACTTCCTCGTCCAGCGAGGTGAAGACGGCTTCGCGCTCGGCCGGTGCCAGGTCTTCCAGAATTTCCGCCAGGTCCGACGGATGCATCTCCGCGAGGCGTTCGTACTCGATTCGCAGCTTGACCCGCCGCGCCGGATCGACTTCGATCACATCGACAAACTGCCACGGAATGCCATGCGCGGCGAAGCGCCGCGAAAAGGCTTCCAGCGTTGCCCGCGGCAGCACGCCCTTGAAGACGCGCCGCAATGCGCCGCGCAGTCCGACCTCGACTTCGGCCACACGGAGCAGGTGAGCGGCTCCATGGCCCAGCCATTCGAGATCGACATCGTTAACCCGGACAACCTTCCGGCCATGTATGTCGATAATCTGGCGGTCGACCAGGTCCTGCTGAAGGTAGAGATAGTTCCCCTCGTCTTTGAGCGGTACGAGGGTACCCGCGGAACGCAATTCCAGGGTGCCCGCCGGCGTTTCCATCACTTCCTGCGACGGCACGATCGAGAGGCCGGTACGCGTCTTGAGCACCAGGCCGGCAACCTTGCCCGCATCCGGGCCGGTGGCCACCGCAATGTCTTTCAGCCGGCCCCGAAAGTGGCCCTGCGAGTCGGTCACCGGCGTCCCGAGCAACGCGGTCAGGCTCACGCGGGCTGTGGTGCGAGGATGATGCATGAGGAGAGTGTAGCCGGTTCGGATCGCGATTCACCGACGCCGCTTCACAATCTCCAATTCAGGCCTTCGCGGCGAGTTAAGCGGCACGGGAGTCTCGCAATTCAGTTCTCCATGTTAGCCCGAGACACACGCTTCTTGACACAATCGGGTCCAGCCATGAAACTTCGTGCAAGGTGGCTGAGGGGCGCAACAGGGGCGTAGAAGGATTCTCCGCTCCGGAAGAGGCGGGTTCAGGACCATTTTGAGCGGACCGAAAGCAGGACGGCAGACAATTGCTCTGAAGTCGACGATGGACAGTGTCAACGAGGTTGAAGCCATCGCCGACAAATTGGCGGAGGAGGCCGGCCTCGACGAGGACACGCGCTTCCACGTAACCATGGCGGTGCGCGAAGCCACCGTAAACGCGGTACTTCACGGCAACGAATACGATCCTTCCAAGCAGATCACCGCCACATTCGAAAACACCGGCTCGGACCTGGTGTTTATCATTACCGATCAGGGCAAAGGCCTGGATCCGGAAACTCTTCCCGGACCCCCTTGCGCCGGAGAACCTGCTCCGCGGCACCGGTCGCGGCATCTTCATCATCCGGTCGTTTATGGATGAGGTAAACTTTCGACAACTGCATCCTGGAACCGAATTGACGCTGGTGAAGCATCTCCCGCCGGCGGGCGAAAAAACCTAGGCACGACGGAGGCGAACATGGCTCATTTTCCGGGCCACAGTTCGGGCAAATTGCAGATTCCTTTCATGGCTGCCCCCCAAAGGTGCTATAACCGTAACGACTCGAAAAGGAGGAATTTCCGTGGCACTTACTATTGCTTCCCGTGAAGTGGACGGTGTGACCGTCCTGGACCTTAACGGGCGGATTACCCTGGGCGAGGGCAGTGTGCAGTTGCGCGAGGCCATTCGCGACCTGATCAGCAAGGGATCGAGAACGATCCTGCTGAACATGGGCGACGTCAACTACATCGACAGCTCCGGCCTGGGCGAACTGGTGAGCGCCTATACTACGGCCAAAAACCAGGGCGCCAGTGTCAAGCTGCTCAGCCTGACCAAGAAAGTCAAAGACGTGTTGCAACTCACCAAGCTCTACACCGTCTTCGACATTTACGACGACTGAGACGACCGCCATCGCCTCGTTCAAGTAGCGCTCGCGCAAACTTCAACCTACGTCAAAAGGCCATCCCATCGGGATGGCCTTTTTAACGTGCGGTGATCCTTGGTCAGAATTTGACGTTGGGCACAGTGCGCGACGCCGCGCTGGCCTCGAAATACGCGTCGTTCTGGTGAAAGCCAAGCATTCCCGCCCAGATGCTGTTGGGGAACTGGCGCACAAACGTGTTGTAGTCGCGCAGGGTTTCGTTATAGTGCCGACGCGCCACGCTGATGCGGTTTTCCGTCCCCGAAAGCTCATCCTGCAGCCGCATGAACTGGTCGCTGGAGCGCAGTTGAGGGTAGTTTTCAGTCAGTGCGAGCAGCCGCCCGAAGGCCGAATCCAGCGTCCCATTAGCCTGGATCTTCTCGCCGGGCGTATGCGCGTTCAGCAGTCCCGCACGGGCGTTGGCAATATCGCCAAACACCGTGCTTTCCTCTTTGGTGAATCCCTTGACGGTTTCCACCAGGTTAGGGATCAGGTCGGCACGCCGCTGCAACTGGATATCGACCTGCGACCATGCCGCCTTCACGTTTTCATCCTTCGCCACCAGTTGATGCTGCGCACTCACAAAGCTGCCGTATACGAAAAGACCGGCAAACACGAAGACCGCTACCACGATGAGCAAAACCAAAAGCCCACGACGCATACAGTGCTTTCTCCTCCGGTCCGCCGCAGCGGACCCCCTTCAAACCACATCGGGAACGCCTACCAGTCGCCTCCGGCCCCGCCGCCGCCAAAACCGCCGCCGCCGAAGCCGCCAAAACCGCCACCTCCACCGCCCCCACCTCCGCCGAAGCCGCCACCGCCGCCCCAGCCTCCACCGCCGCCACCGCGAAATCCGCCGGTCAGCAGGTTCCACCCAAAAAGAAAGGCGAGCAGTCGGAAACCGCCGAAGAACACCAGAATGATGATCAGAAAGATGAGCCCGCCCAGGGGAAAGCCATGCCGCACCGGCCGCTGTCCATAGTGCGCCGGCGGCGGCCCGCGATCCTCATCCTGGAGCGCGACATTGGCATCGGCCGCGATCACCTGCGCAATTTGCGTTACCGCCGTCAGCACCGCGCCATCGAAATCGTTGGCACGCAGGTACGGAACCATTTCCCGACCGATGTCGCCCACCTTGCCATCGGGAAGGATGCCTTCAAGGCCATAGCCCACATCAATGCGCCGCTTGCGATCCTGGACCGCGAGCAGCACCAGCACGCCCCGATCCGACCCCTTCTTCCCCACTTTCCACTTGTCTTCAAGACGGCTGGCGTAGTCCGCTGCATCTTCGCCTTCCAGCGTGTGCACCGTAACGATGGCGACCTGGGCGTTCGCCGCGGTGTGATCGAGCTGGTTGCAGATCTGGTCGAGGCGCGCGATCGCCGCCGGCGACAACACATGGGCGAAATCACTGACATAATCGGTGGGCTTGGGCAGGTCCTCTACCCGTTCGGCGGGGAGAACCGAGGCAGAAACAACTAAAACTACGGCCACCAATAGCCGGAAAGGAGTCATAAACGAGCGATTATGCACTTCCATCGCTTTCAATTGTACGGGTACCGCGAAGGAAAAGTTCCCAACGAGCCTCTAGCTCTTAACCGTTAGCTTCTAGATCTCTCTTCGGGTTTCGGCTCTGACGCTCATCCGAAACCGCCTCCTGCCTCGGAACAAGCTAGAGGCTAGCGGCCAGAGGCTAGAAGCTAAAATGAAAACGACATGATTGAAACGCAGACCCTTCAGCCTCCCGTGGCCCGCAAAGATCGCAAAGAAACCACAATCCATGGTGTCACCCTATCGGACGACTATGGCTGGCTGCGGGACAAGGAAAGTCCCGACGTCACGGCCTACCTCGAAGCTGAAAATGCCTATGCCGAGTCGGTCATGGCTCCCCTCGCCGGCCTGCGCGAGCAGCTGTACAACGAGATGCTGAGCCACGTGAAACAAACCGACGTCTCGGTTCCCTATCGCGATGGTCTTTACTGGTACTACACGCGCACGGAGGAGGGGCTGCAGTACGCCATCCACTGCCGGAAAACCGGCACATTTTCGGGCCCGAATGAGGATGCCGGGGAACAAGTCCTCCTGGACGGCAACGAATTGTCCGCGGGACATGCTTTCTTTGCGATCGGCGCCATCGATATCAGCGACGACGGGCGATGGTTGGCCTATACGGTCGACTTCACGGGTTTCCGCCAGTACAGCCTCTACATCAAGGATCTCGAGACCGGTGAGTTGCTGCCCGGCACGGTAGAGCGCGTAGGCTCGGTGGTTTGGGCAGCGGACAACTTCACCCTCTTCTACACCGTCGAGGACGACGAGCAGAAGCGCCAGTACCAGTTCTATCGCCACATGCGCGGGACTCCCTATGCGGCCGACGTACTCGTCTATCAGGATGACGATGAGCGCTTCAATGTTGGCGCCGGGCGCACCCGGGACGGCAAATTCATCGTCATGGAATCGGCCAGCCACACCACCAGCGAGTCGTGGGTGCTTCCCGCGAGCGAACCGGAAGCCGAAATCAAGGTCATCTGCCCGCGCCAGGATGAGCACGAATACTCCATCGACCATCGCAATGACCAGTGGTATATCCGCACCAACGACAAGGGCCGCAATTTCCGCCTGGTCACGGCGCCGGCTTCCGACCCCGCTCGCGAGAATTGGATAGAGCGCATTCCCCATCGCTCCGAAGTGATGCTCGAAGAGGTCGAAATCTTCAGCGCGTTCTATGTGTCTTGCGAGCGGGAAGACGGGCTGCCCCGGCTGCGCCTGTGGCGATTTGTCGGGGACACGGCGGTGGCGGAATCGATGGGCGAAATCGCCTTTCCCGAGCCCGCCTACAGTGCCCACCCCCATATCAACCGCATCTTCGAGTCCACCGCATTCCGGTATGCGTATCAGTCGCTGGTGTCGCCCAGCTCGGTGTATGAGTACGACTTGAGGACCGGCGAATCCACCCTGCTGAAGCAGTTGGAAATTCCCGGCGGCTTCGACCGTGACCTCTACGCCAGCGAGCGCGTGCACGCCAAGGCCCCGGATGGCGTAGCGGTGCCGGCGTCGCTGGTATATCGCAAGGATCAGCGCCGGCCGGGAAAGAATCCGCTCTACGTCTACGGCTACGGTTCTTATGGATACTCGCTCCCCATGGGTTTCAACTCCAATCGTCTGAGCCTCCTCGATCGCGGCATCGTCATCGCTTACGCGCACATCCGCGGCGGCGGCGACTTGGGCAAGCCCTGGCACGACGCAGGCAAGATGCTGGTCAAGAACAACACCTTTACTGACTTCATCGCGTCGGTCGAGCATCTGACGGCGGCTGGGTACGGCGACACGGCGCGCGTAGCCATCGAGGGCGGATCGGCCGGCGGACTGCTGATGGGCGCAGTCGTCAACATGCGTCCCGACCTGTTTCGCGTCGTCATTTCCCATGTGCCGTTCGTCGACGTGATGAATACCATGCTGGATGCGACGCTTCCGCTGACCGTGCCGGAGTACGAGGAGTGGGGTGATCCCAATCTGGAGGACTACTTCAGATATATGCTGACTTACTCGCCCTACGATAACTTGAAGCCGGGCAGTTATCCGGCCATCTTGGTCAAGACCAGTCTCCACGACAGCCAGGTGATGTATTGGGAGCCGGCAAAGTACGTCGCCAGGCTACGCACCTTGAAGACCAATGACACGCCACTTCTCCTCGTCACCAACATGAAAGCCGGGCACGGCGGCGCCAGCGGCCGCTATGACTACCTGAAGGAGATCGCGTTCGATTATGCGTTTCTGCTGAAAGAGTTGGACATGGTGAGCTAACCCCAACAGCGTTCACTTAAGGGATTTCCCTGACCGCGTGATCTTGTACGATCTCCGTGCCCCATCCTATCGCCTTTCCGGGGTCCCCGGCGACAGGTCTTCGTCGCTGGGGTGGCCGGGCGAAAGGGTGGGATAGCAGGAACTCCGGAGAAACGAAATCATGCGGTCGGTGATCTGGGTTCGGAGTTGGATGATCCCGCGCAGTATAGAACGCCTAAGTGAACGGCATTAGAGAACCCCGCAATTCTCACAGCCCGCAGCCCTCATCTTCGTGATTGCGCAAGAAGCGTGCGCGTTTTTGCATGTTCTTTCTACCGGTTTTGCCACAATAGAAGTGGAAAGAGAGGATCGAAGTGCGGCCTCAGGCAGACCCCGGAACATTCCAGGCAATTCGGTTTCGTTCTGAACACTTCAGGAACCCAAAACGGCCCTTTTGGACCGTTTAAATTTGCGGGATGGCGGCCAATATTAGCTTTATATTCAGCGACTTGCAGACGATGAGTGGAGCCGGAACAGGTACCCCTCCCCCCGTAGTCCTGTAAAACTGTAAACCCATCCCTTCGATCAAGCCACGACTCAAGCCTTGGAAGCTTGTGAGAAGTCCAGACGAACGCTCCGCTCTTTTCTGGGCGATACACCGCTGCTGACAGATTCAGCCTTTCGGGACATCTGCCGGGCCCGCGCCGCCGACGCGGAAAATGCGCGGGACGCGAGCCTCCGGGACAGGCAGCGCCGGAAACTGCGCATGCGGCTCCGTCTGGTACCAGTAAGCAACGGAGTAGAAGTTGTCAGACCGGTGGTTGGCGTGGCCGTGCTCGATGGTGACCTTGATTGACTTCTCAAACGTGACCGGGCTCTCCGTATGCCAGCGATAAAGGCAGTAGCGGCCGCCGATTCGTTCCGCATCGACGATGTACGGCGCGCCGTTATGCATATAGGCGAACGGCTGCCCATTGAAGTCCCACGCGCCGTTGTAGTAGTCCTCGGTGCCGGTGCCATTGATGGTCGGCACGGTGTCGCCGTCGATGAAGATCATGTCGTCTCCCTCGCCAAACCAGAAGTCCTGGTTCTGCTCGACGGCGTGGGTAACGCCCACGAAGTGTCCGCGCCCGGTGGCATCGAGAAAGACATAATTGCCTTCGCCGTTCAGGTTCTTCTTGCCGTTGATGTCGTCGCCGTACTCGTTGCCCCACTTGTCGGTCCATCCCTTGCATGGGGCGGCCTGGCGATATTGTGCGTGAAAGCGGCCGACATCCGCGGGGAGAGACGGCAGGGTAACATAGTCGACGGCAAAGTAAAGGCTGTCGGTGCGCACCTTGCCCTCGTTGGTCACCGTGAGCTTTGCGCCGTTAGCAAACGGCATGTCGAAATAGGAATTCAGCGCTTTCACCGGCGCCACGGCGACCAGGGCCGACTGATAAGTGAAGTACTCGCCGAGGCCGAGGCCGAAGAAATCTCCGATTGGGGTTTCGATGGAGGGAGAGCTTTCCCCATCCCACCACGCGCGCAGGACCAGGTTTTTGAGGTGATGTTGATCAGGGGAGTTGATGGTGAACCACAGGTGGGTGACGACTCCGGCTCCCTGCACGTCAAGCAGCGTAGAGGCCTGCCCCGGCTCGACAGGCACGGCATCGTTGTTGCCGCCGCTCCGGTCCCAGCTCGAAGACCGCCGCGTCTTGTAATTGCGCAGCCGCGCCATGGATAGCAGGTTTTCCGCCGAATCGGCTGTTGCTTCGGCCGCTCCCGATGTCGGCGTGCTCGCCGCAGCCAATCCCAGCAGGGCTCCCGTCGATGCCATTGCTCCAAGCACCTTCCGCCGCGTCGCAGAATTCGCACTCAAATCCTTCGCACTCATCGCATCGTCCTTCGCATGAATTCGTGAAGACGTGTTGTAACTGTGCACCCCGCACGCTGTCAACCCCGCCATCAGTGCTGACTCGCTGACTTGCTCCGTCGCATAGCGGACGCTGGCCCGCTGAATCATAAAACAGCGCTTCTCGCGCCGTCGCAAAATCTAAAGAGAAGTTCGTATAACCCTTAGTGGGCGTCGCGCTGTGTCTTCCCCGGTATTGCACCCGATGGAAGCCGAGAACTATACTCTCAGTGTCCGCTGCGTGCGCAACTCTGCCTAGTTATGCAGCCTCAAAATCATTCACTATTGGAGGAGACCCATGCTCAGAGCCTTGGTGAGAAGCTGTGTCTTTGCGGGATGCGTTGTTTCTATCCCGATCGAAATGTCGGCGCAGGAGGTCGTTCATGCGCTGACCGGCACCGTAAGCGCAATCAATAAAAACTCTAGAACCGTCGACGTGTTTGTGGATGGCGGTTCCCAGCGCGAGTTCCCGGAGATGACGAATCCCAAAACCCGCCTCGACTTTGACAGAAAAATCGAGGCCCAGACGACCGCGGTGGACGCCTTTAGCAAGAACGGAGCGTATGCGATCGTGTTCTACTATGGCGTTATTGACCATCCAACCGCCGTGGCTTTTAAGAACCTGGGAGCAGGTCCTTTCAAATCGACCGTCGGCACAGTCACGAGATTCGAACGGTCGCATTCAATTTCCGTCAAGGACAAATCGGGTGCTGTCCTGCCATTCAAAATAGATCCCGAGACCGTCGCGGAGAGCTATTTTGGCGCCGAGGATGGCTCCAGATTTGAAGCCCAGAACGGCGATCATGTGCGCGTCGTCAGTTCCACAGAGCATGGCAGTCCCACGGCCCTCTTCATAAGCGTGATGTAGAGTCTGAATCGGCAGCGCGCCGCCGTCTGCGTCGGTGTCGGCGGCGCCTGGCTCCGAAACCGACGCGCGGTCATCTCCACCGGAAAATCTTCATGGTCACTGCAAATGGAATCACCAGCCACGCCAGTAGAACTAACATCGGCATCACCAGGTGATTGAGCCCGATTCCCTGCAGCATATTGCTGCGCAGCGCGTCGATGGCAGCGGTGAGCGGCAATGCTCGTACAAACGGCTGGATGACAGCAGGGAACCGCGTTGCCGAGAAGAAGACGCCGGAAAGAATCCACATGGGCAGCATCACCAGGTTCATCAATCCCGACGCGGCTTCCATCGTTCGCGCGCGCGAAGCGATCAGCAGTCCCAGAGCGGAGAAAGCCAGCGATGTGATCAGGCAGATGATACCCAGGTCAACCAGCGATCCGCGCAACGGCACCCCGAAGGCCAGTCGCGCAAACCCGACGAACACCGCCACTTCGATCACAAGCATCGCCAGGCGCGACAGGATGAACGACGCCATGTACTGCCAGCGTGGCATCGGTGAAGCCACCAGCCGCTTCAGCAGTTTCTTCTGTCGTGATTCGACGATGGAGAAGCCCATGCCCCAGATCGCCGAGCCCATCAGGTTCATCCCCAGCAGGCCGGGTATCACAAAGTCGATGTAACGCGCGCCGGTCTCATGGATGACTTCGTTTTGCGATGCGACCGCATCCTTCCGCCCCGCCGCGGTCTGAATGGCGCGCTCGGCAAGCAGTCGCGCGCTACGCGCATCCGGATTCGTCGGGTCGAATTTGTAAGTCACCCCTTTCGGGGTTTCGATCGCAAGGAGATTGATTGTGCCGACGGCCAGCGCGTGGGTGCCTGCCGCTTCGTCTATCGTGGTTGCGGAGAGGCCTTTGTCCGCGGCCAGGGCCTGCGTCAACTGTACCGTGGTGGCGCCCACCGGCAGCACGTCCGCCGGCCGGTTCCGGAACGCGATCCCCAGGCCCACGGCCAGCAGTATGGGAAAAATGAATACCCAAAAGATTGCCTCCGGCTCGCGCAGGAACAGGCGGAACCGCGTCGATGTCAGTTGGTAAAGAGAGCTTTCTTCGAGCTTACTCATCGCGCAGATTCCTCCCTGTGAGTCCCACGAACACGTCTTCGAGCGAAGCGGAGTGGGTGCGGAATTCGCTCAAGTGAAGTCCCATCCGCGTGAGCGTTGAAAAGACGCGCGGCACAGTCGTGTGCAGATCTCTGACCGACAGTTGGTGCACTCCGGCATCCACACGGTGCGATTCCACCCCGGGTATTTCTTTGAGAGCTTCTGGATCGATCTGTCCCCGCGTCGCATCGGCGTTTGTGACTGCAAACTCCACGATGTGGTCTCCTCCGGCGGAGGCGATCAGCTGCTGCGGAGTGCCCAGTGCGATGATGCGTCCGTGGTCCATGATGGCGACACGGTCGCACAGCCGCTCCGCCTCATCCATGTAGTGCGTCGTCAGAATGATCGTTCGTCCGGCTCTTTTCAAGTCGTCGACGAGGTCCCAAAGATGGCGCCGCGCCTGCGGATCGAGCCCGGTAGTGGGCTCATCGAGAAACAAGCAGTTCGGGATCGCCCACCAGCGCACAGGCCATTGCAAGCCGCTGCTTCTGGCCGCCCGACAAACCGCCGATCCGCGCAGCACGCTTCTCTTCCAGTTGCGCAATGCGGATCGCCTCGTCCTCTGAAATGCCCTGCTTGAAGAAACTGCGAAACAGGCGCAGTGTTTCCTCTACGGTCAGCTTGTCAGGGAATTGCGTCTCCTGCAATTGAACGCCGATGCGCTGGCGCAGCTCTTTCGCCGCGGTTTTCCAACTCAATCCCAACAGGGTCACATTTCCGGCGTCCGGGGGCGTCAATCCTTCACAGATTTCGATGGTGGTGGTCTTGCCGGCGCCATTCGGTCCCAGCAATCCGAAACATTCCCCGCGCATCACCTCGAGGTCAAGATGATCGACGGCCACCACGTCGGCGAAGGTCTTGCGCAAGCCGCTCAGTGACAGGGACGGCCCGGTGTAATCTCTCCCGTTGGATGATGTGTAAGCCAAGATGAATTCCTCGCAGAAAGACTACCGTCTGCTTCCCGAGCGATCAACCAGCAAATTCCCAGGCGCGCCGTTCACACGGCATTCATGCGGATCACGCACAGCAGCATCCTGTATTATGTCCCGATGCACCACAAAGCGTGAACGGTGACGCCATGACCATTCCTGCGCCCTCTTCTCCCGATTCAAAATCGCAATTGCGCAAAACCATGGGCTTCTGGGATGTGCTGCTGTTCAACATCGCTACGGTTCTTGGTCCGCGCTGGATCGCGGCCGCGGGCCACAACGGCACATCGTCGATCAGCTTGTGGGCCATCGCCGCCATCTTCTTTTTTGTCCCTGGAGCCCTGGTGATCAACGAGCTTTCTTCGCGATTTCCCGAAGAGGGCGGGCTATACGTGTGGTCGCGCGAGGCGTTCGGTCCATTTCATGGATTCGTTGCCGGATGGACCTACTGGATCTATACCGTGTTCTATTTTCCCGGCCTGCTTCTCGCCAGTGCTTCCATGTCTGCGTACATCATTGGTGGGCGCGGAGCAGTTCTAGCCGAGGACCGCACCTTTCAGCTAACCGTGTCACTGGCCTTGCTTATTGTTGCAGTCGTTCTCAACATCATCGGGCTCAACATCGGCAAGTGGCTGCAGAATGCGGGCGGAGTCGGAACTTACGTGCCGCTGGTGATGCTGGTAAGCATTGCTGCGCTTGTCGCATTTCGCCATGGCTCCGCGACCCATTTCACGATTCAAAACATGCTTCCAGCGTGGAAGTGGGACACGGTGAACTTCTGGTCGCAGATTGCGTTTGCGTTCACGGGTCTCGAACTGGTGTCGGCCATGAGCGAGGAAGTACGCAACCCGCGCCGCACCCTGCCGCGTGCCGTGTTTGGGGCCGGCGCACTGATTGCACTTATGTATATCGCCGGAACGTTTGCCATTCTCGCTCTCGTGCCTGCGGCCGACCTCGATCCGCAGAGCGGCGTGTTTCACGCCATCACTCTGGGATCGATCGCTCTCGGCGTCGGCTTTCTCGGAATTGTGGCAGCTGTCCTGGTTACCGTGGGCAATGCGGGCGGCGTGGGCAGCACTGTGGCGGGTATCGCGCGCGTGCCATTCGTAGTGGGAATCGATCGCTATCTGCCCGCGGCGTTCGGAAAGATTCATCCCCGCTGGAAGACGCCGTACGTGTCGATTCTTGTGCAGGCCATCGCCTCCGGAATCATCCTGCTCGCCAGCCAGATCAAGAGCGCAACGGTCGCTGAAGCCTATCAACTGGTGGTCGACGCCGCCATCATTCTTTACTTCATTCCCTTCCTGTATATGTTCGCGGCCGTGATCAAGCTCGCGCACCGCAAGGATCGAAGCGATAATCCCCACGCCGTGCTGGTGCCGGGAGGAATCACCGGCGTATGGATCTCGGGCGGTCTGGGGTTCATGGTGATTCTTATCGGCATTCTTTTCTCGCTGGTGCCGCCCGGTGATGCTTCCAACAAACTCGTCTTCGAACTCAAGCTGGTTGGCGGCACACTGGCCTCAATCTTGCTGGGCCTGTTCCTCTACTGGCGCGGTGCGCGATCGAAACAGACGGGCCTGTAAGCGGTGAGCAAGTCAATGCCGGCTCTGCGGCTTTCGAGCGGCGAGATATTGGTCAATCGATTCCTGCCAGTCCTTGCCCGAGCCTTTGTCGCCTTCCGTCATGGCCGCCACATGTTCGTTGCCCGCCGGCGTCACCGCTGTGCGCGTGTACACAACGTTCACGCGCGTGGTGGTCGCATCGAGCACCGTAAAGCGCACATCGATCGTGGTCACCATGAGGTCCGCAATGAAGTACGCATACTGGAAGTGTCGGGCCGCAACGTCGAACTCCGTGATCACCCAGACGGCACTATATGGTCCATGCTTCACCGTGAATACCGCTCCCGCTTCATCGTGCGCCGGCTGCGGATGAATGAACTGCGGGTTCCAGTGCTTGCCCGCCCAGGCACGCTCGCCTTCCGGGCCAAACAGCGGCGCGGTGTCGGCAAGAGAAGCGTGAACCGTAAGTTCGAAGTGAGTGCTGGTGTGCAGGAGAGTCTCCGAATCGGATCGTGCTGACTGCGCCCGGACCGGGCCGGCCAGTCCGGCTAGTCCCGTGATGACCAATGTCAAAAGAATGTAGCAATGGCCTCGCGTCATAGCTCGGATCATGGCTCGATTTCCTCGAAGGTGTGGCTCTGGTCTGCGGTGAGAGTCAGCCCGTACAACTCCTTGAACTTCTCAATCGCCTTGAGAGTGTCTGGCGAAAAGGGTGTCATATTTTCAAAGGCGTGGAGCACGATTCCTTCGAGCAGATCCCCGAGCGTCATGTCCTTTAATTCGGCGACCGCTTTGAGGACTTTCAATAATCGTTTCTCGATGCGGACTCCGGTCTGCACGCGCTCGATCTTAATGGGCGCATGAGTGGGCTTATTTGATGTCATACTTACCAATGTACCGATGTATATATATATATCGTCAACCTAGCCCCATTGATCCGTCGTCCATCGGGATTTAGAGCACGGCCAGGACTCTTACTGGAGTCGTTAATCCCCCGGCTCGTGATGCGTCCTGGGTTCAAGCCGGTGGTGGGTTCCGGTTTCGCATAACCGCGTTTGTCCTGTTATGGTCAGTGAGGAATTTCTGATTGAATCCCCAAGGAAAGCTCAGGCATGCTCAGCCGTTGGCGAACCCGAATACTGCTCTTTCTGGCTGTGCTCGGGCCGGGATTTATCACTGCCAATGTGGATAACGATTCCGGCGGGATTCTCACCTATTCTCAGGCTGGGGCGCAGTTCGGGTACTCGCTGCTCTGGACCATCATTCCCATCACCATCGCTCTGATCGTGGTGCAGGAGATGTGCGCCCGCATGGGTGTCGTCACCGGCAAGGGCCTAAGCGACCTGATCCGCGAAGAATTTGGCCTCCGGCTCACGGTGGTGCTGATGTTGCTGCTGGTGGTGGTCAACTACACCAATGTGGTCACAGAGTTTATCGGGATCGCTGGTTCGCTCCATTTGTTCCACGTTCACAAGTTGATCTCCGTGCCGTTTTGCGCTCTCCTGGTGTGGTTCATGGTGGTGCGCGGCAACTACAAGAGCACCGAAAAGATCTTTCTCATCGCATCGACTGTCTATATCGCCTACATCTTCACTGGTGTGTTGTCGCAGCCCAGCTGGCACGACGCTTTGTTGGCGACCGTCAAACTGCCTGCGGAGAGCGTGTGGCGGGACAAGTCATACATCTACATGGCCATCGGAATCGTAGGCACCACAATTGCCCCCTGGATGCAGTTCTACCTCCAGTCCTCGGTGGTGGAGAAGGGAATCCGCGTCAAGGACTATGGCGCTTCGCGTCTCGACGTAATCGTAGGCAGCTTCTTCACCGATATCGTGGCCTGGTTCATCATTGTTGCCTGTGCGGCTACTTTGTGGGTACACGGAATGGGTACCATTCAGGTCGCTTCAGATGCGGCCGAAGCGATGCGCCCGCTGGCCGGCGATTATGCCTTTCTCCTGTTCGCTTTCGGGCTGTTCAATGCCTCTCTGTTTGCGGCTTCCATTCTTCCGCTCTCGACGGCGTACACGGTTTGCGAGGGCCTGGGCCTGGAGTCGGGCGTGGACAAAAACTTCAAGGAAGCGCCGATCTTCTATTGGCTGTATACGGCGCTGATCGTCGGGGGAGCGCTCACCGTGCTGGTGCTTCCCGATGCGCAATTGATCAACTTTGCCATTCTCTCGCAGGTGTTGAACGGCGTCCTCCTGCCGGTGGTCATCATTCTGATGCTGCTGCTGATCAATCGCGGCGACCTGATGGGCGACTACAAGAATTCGCGACTTTGGAACCTGATTGCCTGGGGAACCAGCCTCATCGTCATCGCCCTGACCATGGTGATGCTGTGGGGATTGATGCCGGGGCACTGAAAGACAGCTTCTGGCCACTAGCTACCAGCTTCCAGGCTATCGAAGGACAAACCGCCTTATCCGGATTTCTCACAAGCTCTGAAGCACGAGCCGGGGCTTGATCGAAAGGAGGGATTTACAGTTTTACAGGGCTACGGGGGGAGGGTACCCGTTCCGCCTCCACTCATCGTCTGCAAGTCGCTGAAGATAATGCGGATATTGGCTTCCATTCCGCAAATGTAAACGGTCCAAAAGGGCCGTTTTGGGTTCCTGAAGTGTTCAGAACGAAAGCGAATTGCTTTTTGTCCACGGGGTTCTGCCTGAGTGTGCACATCGATTCTCTCTTCCACCTCTATTGTGGCAAAACGGGTGGAAAAAAATGCAAAGGCACGGGCAAGTTCCGCAATGGCGAAACGAGGGTTACGGGCTGCGAGTGATCCCTTGTGTGGAGGACACCACTAGGGGCTAAAAGCTTAGGGGCTAAAAGCTGCCTTTACAGCAGCTTACCGCTGGCGAGGTCCCGAATGAGGCCGCGATCGGCGGCCAGAAAATCGAATTCGGGCAGATCTTCGAGGCGAGTCCAGCGCACCTGGGCGAAGATGCGGTTTTCCAGTTCGCCGGAGAATTCCCGCACGGCGAAGAATTGCAGGTCGACAGCGCCGCCATGACGATAGTTGTGGCGGACATGCGTGACCCACGGTCCAATTGTGGCCTCGATGCCCAGTTCCTCGTGCAATTCCCGTGCCAGCGCCTGCTCGGGGGTCTCGCCGTGCTCGATCTTTCCGCCCGGAAATTCCCACTGCAGGGCCATGGGCTGATCGGCGCGCCGCTGGCAAATGAGGACTTCTCCGCCGCGGACGATCAGCGCTGCGGCGACAAAACGGAGAGCCGGCCCTGGCGTCCGCGGGCCTGCGAGCTGCTGGGGTCCTTCCACAAGGATAGTTTACAGGGTCCGCAAGCTTAGCAGAATGTGTGCGTTGCCTTGCACCTTGTCCAGATCGATTCCCCGAGCCTGGGATTCTCCCCCAAGAGGGGCTATTCTCCGTCGACCGCAGCCTCGATGCCCTCCGCAGCCGCAGGCCGGAAGTATCCCCAACCCTTGCGTGCCGCGGCTTCGAGGAGCGCTGGGGAGGGATTGACTGGGAATGGGTTGGCCGCGATGTTGAGCATGGCAAGGTCGTGCACGGAATTCCCGAATACCGCATCGGGCCGGGCCAGGCCAACGCGCGCGAGCGCGGCAGCCTTGCCTTCGTCGGTAGGCACGTCCACGATTTCACTGCCAATGATGCCGCCGACCACGGCGACTTCAGCCGCAAGGACCCGCTCCCCGGGAATGCCGAATGGCCGAACCCCTTCCGTCACGACCCATTTGTTGGTAGAGCTGACAGCCCACAACTGGACGCCCTGGCGCTGTAACGCCGCGACGAGGTCTGCCATTTCCTCAAACACCCGCGTGCGCACGAATTCCTCGACGTACTGGGCCGCGGCCGCCTGCAACTCCTGTTCGCGTAAACCGGCATAGATCTGCACCATCTCTCCGCAAATCTGCAGTTCGCTTACGCGGCCGGCCCGGTAAGCCCGGTGCCGGTTGTCGATCCAGTCGCTGGTGGAGCGGGACACAAGTCCCTGCTCGATCGACCACACCATGAAACCGTAGCCCGAGTCGCCGCTCCACAAGGTGCCGTCGCAATCAAAGACAGCGATCTTCGGTTTGAGTTCCAATACCTGCTGTTTGAATTCCTTCGCCGACCATTGGGGGATTACAATCTGTGCCGATGCCAAGCGTTTCTCTCAATCTTTCTCGTGAATTCCGTTCAACTCTATCTTCTGTCAATTAGCCCAGTTTTGCACGTGAAGCTTCGGAGAACGCCGCCGGCCGCAGTAATTCAAACTTCGTCTTATTTGCATGGACAGAGTTTTCCCTGCTATATCTCGAAAGATTCCGTTCCCAGATCGGAGGAGCTTTCGATGCGTTGGAAACACGCCTGCCCATGGACGCTGCTGTTGACTCTCTCCCTGGCTATGGTTGCTGTTCCCATGGTTCTGGCTCAGGATTCGGCAGGGGCTTCGTCGAGCGCGACCTCCATACCGGAGTCCCACTTGATCCAGCCGGAAGTGCTGGTTCAACTGCTGAAGGACGGAGAGAAAGAGAAGCCCCTTGTCCTTCAAGTGGGTTCCCGTGTCATGTTCTCACAGGCTCATATCCCAGGATCTGATTACGCAGGGCCGGGTTCGCAGGCGTCGGGCGTTCAGTCTCTCGAGAACATCGTGGCATCACTGCCGAAGGACAGGCAGGTGATCCTCTATTGCGGTTGCTGTCCCTGGAATCGCTGCCCCAATGTTGGTCCCGCTTATAAGCGGCTGCACGATCTTGGATTCACCAACGTCAAAGTACTCTACATTGCGAACAACTTCGGCGACGATTGGGTGAACAAAGGCTACCCGGCGGTCAAAGGCAAGTGACTCAGCCTATTCCAGTACCACCGCCATAGCGAACCCGTCATATCCTCGGGCGCCGACGGTTGGGATTGCGGTAGCGCTGAGCCGTGGGTGCGACGCCATCATTTCCGTCATGCGGCGCACGCCCTGAATGTCGGGATCGGGAGAGCCGGCATCGAGCACCTTGCCGTCGCGGACCACGTTGTCGGCAACAATCACTGAGCCTGGCCGCGAGAGCTTCAACGACCAATCCAAATAGTCAGGAAGGCTCTTCTTGTCCGCGTCGATGAAGACCATGTCGAATGGCGGTTCGCCGCGCTCATGCATGGCGCGCAGGGTCTCGCTCGCAGGCCCGAGCCGCACCTCAACACGCTCCAGAACGCCCGCAGTCTTCAGGTTTTCGCGCGCAATTTCGGCATGGCGGGGATCGATCTCGAGCGTCACAACCTGGCCGCCGGCGGGTAGTGCGCGCGCCAGCCAGATGGTTGAGTAGCCGCCCAGGGTTCCGATTTCAAGCACGCGCCGCGCGCCCGAAACCCGCACCATCAACTCGAGGAACTTGCCCAGCAGTGCGGGCACATCGATCGATGGCAGGCCCGCCTCACGATTTGCCTCCATGCTTGCCGACAGCGCCCGATCCTCGGGCGCGAGCATCTCGCCAAAGTAGCGGTCCACGGCCGCCCACGTTTCCTGCATGATGCCCCCCGGGGAGATTATTTGTCGCGCGCCACCACGAAGTCCGGCACCCACAGCAGGGCACGCTTGAAATCCGAATCGGGCAGGGACGCGAGAGCCTCCCGCGACTGTTCGGCATAGCGATCGGCCACGCTCATGGCATAGGCCACCGACCCGTTCCGGGCCAGGATCTCCTGGATCTGCTCGCGGCACACATTCTCAAAGCTGCGGTCGTCAAGCACGCGCTGGATCAACTGGCGGTCAGCGGCAGTTCCGTGGTCAACGGAGTGGATCACCGCAAGGGTCGCCTTGCCCTCGCGCAGATCACTGGCGACCGGCTTGCCCAGCACTTCTTCGGTGGCCGTCAGGTCGAGCACGTCGTCAACGATCTGAAAGGCGAGGCCTACCGCGCGCCCATACGATGGCCATGCTGTTTTCCTGCGCCTCGGTGGCTCCGGCCAGCACGGACCCCAGCCGCATCGAAATGGAAAACAGGCAAGCGGTCTTGCGGAAGATCAGGTCGTAGTACTCCGCCTCTGAGACCGCTTTGCCCAGCTTTTGGATCTGCAGCAACTCGCCTTCGACCATCTGCTGGGTCAGGCCGATCAGCAGTTCCAGCACGCGCAGATTCTTCTCTTCAAGAGCCACGCGAAAGGCCTGCATGTAGAGCCAGTCGCCTGCCAGCACGCACTTCTCATTGCCCCACCGGGTATTAGCGGAGGGCCGCCCGCGGCGCGTGTCGGCGCCGTCAATGATGTCGTCGTGCACCAGGGTGGCCGTGTGCACCATTTCAACCACCGTGCCCAGACGGATGGCGCTGGGTCCGCTGTAACCCAGCATGTGCGCGGCCAGCAGCAGCAGGGATGGCCGGATGCGCTTGCCCCCGCCCTCGCGCAGGTATTCGGCAATTTCGGTAATGGTGCTGACGCTGGAGGCAGCGTCTCGGCCCAACTCCTGCTCGATTGCCACGAGGTCGTCCCGTAGAAGATCGAAGACCTCTCTCGCCGTCGCTATCGCCAGTGTGCTCAAATTTTCTTCCTGGTTCGGACTGCTTTGGCCGGCACGAACGACGCCCCTCGCCACTGCTTGCCCTAGTTCGTTCGGTAATTCGTAAACTGCAAATCCAGGCCCAGGTCTTTGCCACGCAACATGGCGATGATGGCCTGCAACTCGTCGCGATCTTTGCTCGATATCCGGACAGTATCACCTTGGATGCTGGCTTGTGCCTTCTTTTTTGAGTCCTTTACGAGCTTGACAATCTCCTTCGCCTTCTCGGTTGGGATGCCCTGCTGCAGGCTGATCTTCTGGCGCACGCTCTGGCCGGCAGCCTGTTCCAGCTTGCCATAGGTCAGATTCTTGAGCGAAACGCCGCGTTTCACAAGCTTCTGTCCCAGGATCTCTTTGACGGCCTCCAGCTTGTACTCGCCTGCCGAGGCCAACTGGATGGCGTCTTGCCCCTCCAGCGTGATGTCGGAGTGGGAGTCCTTCAGGTCGAAACGCTGGCGAATCTCTTTCATTGCCTGGTCAATGGCATTCCGGACTTCCTGAATGTCGACCTTGCTTACAATGTCGAACGAATTATCCTGGGCCATACTTCCCTCGTTTTGTCAGTGCCGGCCTCCGGAGTTACCGGGACCAATCAAACTCTAGTTTCCCACGTCAGGGGCAGTGTCTAACCCTCAATTCGAGAAAGGCTTCGCGGGGATCGAAAAAACAACGGGCGATTTTCCGTCAAAGACGCATCTTACCTGCCGGCGCCGTCTGGGGAAATGGCGGCGAACAAGCGGTAAAAGTTTTTAGTTGTGGCGGAAGCGACTTCTTCAACGCTGACGCCGAGCAGGCCAGCCAACACCTGCGCCGTTTCGCCGACCATCGCGGGTTCGTTGCGCTTGCCGCGGTGGGGCGCCGGAGCCAGCCAGGGAGCGTCGGTTTCGACCAGAACGCCGTCCAGGGGCACGCGCGCTGCGACGTCGCGCAGAGGCTGGGCCTTGGGATAGGTCAGGTTTCCGGCAAACGAGATGAGAAAGCCCAGATCCAACGACCGCCGCGCCTGTTCCCACTCCCCGCCAAAGCAGTGCATGATGCCGCCCAGCCCTGTTTTTCTCCAAAACTCCTCGAGAACCAGAAAAAGATCGTCCCAGGCGTCGATGGCACCATCCTTCGGCCGGCAATGGATCAGGATTGGCCGCTTGCGCGATGCGGCTATCTCCAGTTGCTGGCTCAGCCCGTCGCGCTGTACGTAGTGCGGAGCACCTTCATGGTAATAGTCGAGGCCAATTTCGCCGCACGCGATGACTTCGGGCTCGGCCAGCAAGCTATCGAGCTTCGCAAGTGCCGATTCATCGGCCTCGGGTGTGGTGTGGGGATAGATACCTGCGCTGGCGTACAAACGTGGCAGGCCAGGCTGGCCGTTGAATTGCCGGCAGAGATCGCGAGCCTGGTGCATCTCGCCCGGTCCCTCGCCGATGCCGATCGAGAGCACCGCGCCGACGCCCGCCTCGTGCGACCGCCGGAGCATCGCTTCGCGATCGTTGGAGTAGCGCGGGCTGTCGAGATGAGCGTGAGAATCGATCAGCAAAGGAGCCTCAGACACAGAGAAGTCAACTACAAGCGTGGCCGGACGCGCACGTCGATTGGGAGGTGTCTATCCACGAAACTACTTCAGCCGCGCCCCCAGGGGTACTTCTTCGAGAAATCCGGCCAGCACCGGCGCGCCGTCAGGCAGCGATGCGGCCAGCAGCATGCCGTTTGACTCGAGGCCGCGCATCTTGCGCGGAGCCAGGTTGGCCACGATCACGATCTTGCGGCCGATCAGTTTTTCCGGCTCGTAGTGCTGCGGCAATGCCGGCCAGGATCTGGCGTTTCTCGTACCCCAAGTCCACTTCCAGGCGCAGCAGTTTGTCGGCCTTCGGAATGCGCTCCGCCACCAAAACTTGCGCTACCCGCAGTTCCACCTTGGCGAAATCGTCGATGGTTATATGCGCCGGCTGCGGCGGCGCTTCAGGAGGGTTTTCTGTCCTCCTCTCCTCGGGATGCAGCGGGGCGCCTTCCGGGGCGTCCGCGGGCGTGGAACTGAGACGGCTGCTGGCCAATTCGGCCGGCACCTGGTGTACATGCGCTGTTTCCACCGGCTGTTCGGAATTCACGGGAGCTGTCGTGGTGGGAGTCATCTGGTCGTCTCCCGGCTGTCCGGCAGCGCCCGCTTCTCCGGGCGCGGTCGCGGGGCCATCCACCGATCCGACTGATGGGGACGCCGTGGCTTGCGAGGGCGCGGCGTCCTTACCCTGTCCCGGCGGCAGCCTCCACAGCGCTCGAGTTGTTCTCGTCCTCAAGGTTCTGCATACGTTCGATCGCGTCCTTTTCTGCGCGGGGGAACAGGGGCGCTGGATCGTTAAACCGGGTGCCGGCCGTCAATCCACCCCATGCGAGGTTGGTGAGAAACGCCTGCCTGGCCGCGTCGTCGATCGAGCCCAGGCCCAAGCTGATGCCAAACCTTCGCCGCCGAAACCGGCAGGATCGGGATAGACCAGCGCCGTTATGATGCGGATAGCCTCGGCAGCGTTGGCCAGGACCCGCGCCTGAAGCGTCGCATGATCGGCGTCGGGCGCTCGGCCGGCTTCTTCCAGGGCGCATTGGCGGTCAGATAGCCGTCCGTCTCCGCCACCAGCAGCCACAGGCTTTTCAGCGCTTCAGAGAAGTTGAGTTCGTCGAACGCCGGCCCGAACTCGGCGATGGCCTGCTCGGCAGACCGGCGCAATGCGGCCTCGGCCGGCGTTCCGGGGCCGCCTTCCGGCAACACGCCGCCGAAGTACTTGTGCACCATGTTGACCACGCGGCTGACGAGGTTGCCGTAGCCGTTGGCGAGATCGCCGTTGTAGCGCCGCACCAGCGCATCGAAGCTGAAGCTGCCGTCCTGCCCGAAGGGAATCTCGCGGAGCAGGAAATAGCGCAACGCATCGGCGCCCAGCACCGTGTCCACTGTTTCCGCGCGCACGATGTTGCCGATCGACTTCGACATCTTGGTGTCGTCGAAGAGCAGCCAGCCATTGGCCTTCACCGAGCGCGGGGTTGCAATGCCCGCCGCCATCAGAAACGCCGGCCAGTAGACGCAATGGAAGCGGCTGATCTCCTTGCCGATGAGGTGCATGTCCGCCGGCCAGAATTTTTTGAAGTTCTGGTCGGTCATCCGAGCCGTAGCCAAGGGCCGTAATATAGTTGGCCAGCGCGTCGAGCCACACATACACCACGTGCTTCTCGTCCCAGGGCACGGGAATGCCCCAGGAAAAGCTGGTGCGGCTCACCGACAGATCCTTGAGTCCGCTGCGGACAAACGAAATCACTTCGCGCCGGGTGGATTCGGGCTGCATGAAGCCGGGATTGGCTTCGTAGAACTCCAGCAGCTTGCGCTCGAATGCCGAGAGCTTGAAGAAGTAGTTTTCTTCGCTGACTGTTTCCGTCAGCCGGCCGCAGTTGGGGCAGCGCGTTCCCGGCGGCCCGTCCACATACAACTCGTCGGAGACGCAATACTGTCCGGTGTAGGAGCCCTTGTAGATGTAGCCGCGATCTCGGAGCGTCTCGAACAACTTCTGCACGCCGTGTTTGTGGCGCGGTTCGGTGGTGCGGATAAAGTCGTTGTAACTCAGCCCGAGCCGATCCCAGAGCGAGCGAAACTCGCCCGAAATGGCGGTCGCAAACTCCATCGGGGTGCGCCCGGCCAGCTTTGCGGAGCGCTCGATCTTTTGCCCGTGCTCGTCGGTGCCGGTCAGAAACCAGGTGTCGATCCCGAGCGCCCGCTTCCTACGCGCGATGGCATCGCACACGATGGTGGAGTAGGCGTGCCCCAGATGCGGCCGCGCATTCACGTAGTAAATGGGCGTGGTGAGATAGAAGTGCTCGGAGATGGAACTCGAATTCGTCATCGATATCTTGGGATTGCAGGTTCGCGTTCCAGGACTATCGAGTCGGAACGGCGATCATTCTCCATCTTACGGTATCGCGTGTGCCGAAGCGCACCTTACTGACCGCCGCCCCGCCGCTGAGAGTGTTAGAATCGCCCTTGAAAATCAAGCATTTCTGAGGCCTCCGACGTGTATCTGGAATTGCAGAAAAGGCTGGCGGAGCATATACGCGGTGCCCTGCGAGCGAAGTATCAGCTAGAAGTCGACAACATTCCCCTGGAGATTCCGCCTGACCAGAAGTTCGGCGAACTCGCTACGCCGATCGCGTTGCAACTGGCGCGGAGCCTGCGCAAGGCGCCGAAGATCATCGCACAGGAGATTGTCGCCGCGCTCGGTCAGGTCGAAGGGTTTGCGGGATTCGATGTGGCAGGGGCCGGGTATATCAACGCGAAATTCGATCGGACGGCTGTTGTGCTGGGGACTGCCGGCGTCGGCACCCACCCTAGCGACAAAAACAAAGGCGTCGCGAGGGCGGGGCACCCGGATTTGTGCGGGGTGGATCAGCCGGTTCATTCACTGGTCGAACATACCAGCATCAATCCCAACAAGGCAGCGCATATCGGGCATCTGAGGAATGCGATTCTGGGCGACACGTTTGTGCGCCTGCTGCGCGCGGCAGGGCAAAAGGTCGATGTGCAGAACTATATCGACAATACCGGCGTCCAGGTGGCCGATGTCGTGGTGGGTTTTGTGCATCTGGAAGGCAGGTCGCTGGCCGCAGTGCGGGCGCTGCTTGAAGATCTTCGCCGCACAGGGGAGAGAATCGATTTTTATTGCTGGGATCTTTATGCGCACACTTCGCAATGGTACGAGCAGGGAACCCAGGAAGAAAATGCCGCGCGCAAGAAATTTCGCTATGAGACCCTGCACGAAATCGAGCGTGGAGACAATGAGACGGCCGAAGTCGCCGAACTGATTTCAACTGCTGTCCTGCGGCGTCATCTCGAAACCATGCTGAGGCTGGATATCGAGTACGACTTCCTTCCCCGGGAAAGCGAAATACTCCACCTCAAATTCTGGGACGCGGCCTTTGAGCAATTGAAGCAGACCGGCGTCCTCTACTACGTGACTGAGGGCAAGAACAAGGGATGCTGGGTGATGCGCCGGCCGGGCGCACTGGCGGTCGAAGGCGAGATTGATGAAGACGCCAAGGTCATCGTTCGGTCCAATGGCACCGTCACCTATGTCGGCAAAGACATCGCGTATCACTTATGGAAGTTCGGCCTCCTGGGCCGCGACTTCGGCTACAAACCGTTCTTCGAGTACCGCGATTGCGAGTGCTGGATCTCAACCACGCAGGGAGTCGAGCCGCATCCGCAATTCGGCGGCGCGAGCGCGATCTACAACGTGATCGACGTGCGGCAGAGCGATCCGCAGGCAAATCTCGTGGAGGCGCTGCGGGGCATGGGCTATGTCGACCAGGCGGATCACTGCATCCACTTCGGCTATGAGAAAGTGGCGCTCACACCGCGCTGCGCCCTCGACCTCGGATTCGAAGTGGCGCCCGAAGACCTCAACAGCCCCTACATCCTGGTCAGCGGCCGCAAGGGCTTCGGTGTCAAAGCCGACGACCTCATCGACAGCCTCATCGCCGCCACGCGCGCCGAAGTGGATTCGCGCCAGACCGGCCGCGACGAAGCCGAACGCCAGCACATCGCCGAACAGATCGCCATAGGCGCGCTTCGCTATTTCATGCTCAAATTCACGCGCAACTCCGTCATCGCGTTTGATTTCAAAGACGCATTGAGCTTCGAAGGCGAAACCGGACCTTATGTGCAATATGCGGTGGTGCGCATCCGCAACATCTTCCGGAAAGGGAACACCACGCCGGAAGCCGTGCTAACCGACTTTGGCGCTGTGAGCGGCGGGGTTTCGGTGTATCTGAGTGGCGAGGAGAACGAGGACATTTGGGCCCTGTGGCTGCGTGCCGGCCGCCGGACGCTGGTGCTCGACCAGTGCATCTCCACTTCGGAACCGGCGTACCTGGCCAAGCATGCGTTTCAGCTGGCGCAGGAGTTCAGCAACTTCTATCACAACCACCACATCCTCACGGAAGAAGATCCGGCGCGCAAAACATTCCTGTTAGCCACTGCCGCGGTGGCGCTGCGCGAACTGGTGACGGTTCTGAGCTGGCTAGGCATCGAGAGCCCCCAGGCTATGTAGCCGCCGTCACAGCAAGTCATATCCATAACATCATCTGTGGTTTACATCACAACGCGCCCCCAGTGTGCCAGGCCCGATGCGCCATTCTTCGTTTTCGGAAGCGAAATATACTTGACACCATACACTGTGTATAATACAGTATGTGAAGTACAGTGTACGAGGAACAGTATGACGCTGCCCGAAAGCACTTTCGAGAACCTCCGCCTCGAACTCCGACGCGGCTGTCTCACGCTGGCTGTCCTGGTTCAACTGCGCCGCGAGCATTACGGATATACATTGCGCAAAGACCTGGCCGACCGTGGGCTGGTCATCGACGAAAGCACGCTCTACCCATTGCTTCGGCGCCTTGAGACCCAGGGCCTGCTGGTCAGTGAGTGGCGCGAGGAAGAAAAGCGCAACAAGCGGTTCTACCGCCTGTCGGGCGACGGCGAGCAGATACTCGGCCAGTTGTTACAGGAGTGGCAGGCCATCAACACGTCCATTTCGAGCATGTTGTAACCACGCAAGCTCACCCGAGCGACGAAGACCAGTCGCTGGGGACCCCGAAAAGGAAGACGCCATGGAACTTCTTGATCGTTACCTCCAAGCCGTAAAGAAGCACCTGCCCTGGCAGCGGCAGGACGACATCATCGCCGAGCTCCGGGCCAATCTGGAATCGCAACTTGAGGAAAAACAGGAAGAACTGGGCCGCCCTCTTACTCCTGCAGAAGCCGAAGCATGGATCCTGCAACTGGGTTCTCCGGTGCAGATGGCCTCTCACTACCAGCCCCAGCAATACCTCATCGGCCCGGCCATCTATCCCGTGTATCTCTACGTCCTGCGGATAGCTTTGATGTGGGCCCTGGCCATTTACACGCTGGTGGCCACAATCACGCTCGTGCTGGGCTCATCGATCAGCGGAGAGGCTGTCGCGCAGGCTGCATTCCGCCTGCCATCGATCGTTATCCAGGTGGCGGCATGGATCACGCTGGTCTTTGCCGCGATCGAATTTATCGCTGCTCGCTATCCGGGGAAATGCCCGCCGATCGCCGGACTCTATGGAAAATGGTCGCCAAGCGAGCTTCCGCCCCTTGAGCCGGCTCGCAGGCCGGGAGAGAAGCGGCCGAGCTATGCGCAGGCCGTCACCGAAGTCATCTTTGGCTTTGTGGTTCTTGCCTGGCTGGTCGTGGTTCCCAGGCACCCGTTCCTCATGTTCGGGCCCGGCATCGCCATACTGCATGCGTCGCCTTTCCGCCTCAACCCCCAGTTGTTGACCTTCTACTGGTGGATCGTGGGACTCAACGCACTTCAACTGGCTTGGCGCTGCATTGACCTTCTCCGCGGAGCTTGGCAGCACCCGGGGCCACTGCGGCACATCGTGTCAAAGCTCTTTGGCGCTATCCCTCTATTGCTCCTGGCCTACCTGCCCGGATCGGCCTACGTCCTCCTCAGGCATCCTGAAACCGACATGTCCCGGTATGCACAAACCGCCGATTCCACCAACAGGGGAATCCACGCCGGCCTGCAGGTATTGTGCGTGATCGTGATCGTTCAACTGATATGGGACATCGCGCAGGCCCTGATGACGGTTTTGCGGGGGCCGCAGGAACCGCGGTAGTCAGAACTTCGCTTCGAACTCCCGGAAGCGCCATTCCAATTCCCACTGCGCGGCTGCTTTCTCGTTGTCGTCGAGAAACGTCTTGCAGCTTTTTGACGGCTTCTCCCCGCCCGGCAGCTGTCCTTTGCAGGCCCTCGCCGCGGTTGTGAAAACATCGGGCGCGGCCCACAGGCTCTCACCGGAAAGGAAGTTGTGTTCCATGCCCGTGCGGGCCAGTTGCTTCAGGTCCTGGTAGCTGAGGTGGTATTCGAGCGCAGCCCGGACATATTCGTGCGTAATATCGATACGGCTCACGCCCTGGTCGTCGGTCGAAAGGGCCACTGGCACATGCGCCGCTCGATAGGTCTGGAAAGGATGCTCGGCACCCTTGATGCCCAGGATGCCGTCGTTCGAGGTGAGATTGACTTCAATCATCACGTGCTTGCCAGCCAGCTCTTTCAAAAGCGCGGGGGCGTCATCTTCGTACATCACGTCCACCCCATGCCCGATCCGTTCCGCATGACCCATCTCCACCGCCTGCCGGATGTGAAACCGCATCCCGTCGGGCGGAACCATCCCCGGAGCCAGCTCACCGGCGTGCAGCGAGATATGCACCTTCGGATAGAGAGTATGCAGGTATTCGATCATCTTCATGTGCAGCGTGTAGTCACGCATGGCAACCATGTAGTCTTCCGGCTGCACGAAATTGATTCCCACCCAGTCGTCCGAGTGCTGCTCGATGCTTTGCTCCACGGTCTCGAACCCAAGCAGCGTCTGCGCGAAAACCTGTTGCGGCGAAAAGGCCCTCAGCACTTGGTAAACGAAACGGACTTGCACCTGGCAGGCAGGCAACGCCTCCGGGGTTCCGCAATGCTGAAGACGATTGCGTAACTCGATCGCGGCACGGATGTCCTCCCGGTCGATCGCTACCTCGTCGCGCAGCCCGTGATCGAGCAGTGCCTGGCGCATTTGTGCGAGGTCGGGATTCCATCCCAGCTCATGTGCAGTCCTGGCCGCATGGCCGAAGGAAGGTGTCTCCAGGAGCTCGAGATACTGCTGGTTCTGTGCGGACGCGCGGCGAGTCACATTGTCGATCCAGTCGCCCGTATGCCGTTTGTCGAGGCCGCCGAATCGATCAAATGTGGAGAAGAACTGGTCATGCCCGCTGTAACCTGTCGTGGGCACGAAGTTGCGCATTGAAAAGGCGTTGATCAGCCGATCGTACAGATCTTGTTGCGCCTGGGTCAGATTCCCTGAAAGCTCGCTGGCCGCAACCAGGGGTGCAGGGCAAGGTTCTTTCATGGTTTCACCGTGCTCGTTGCGGGCAAACTTGGACTCGGCCGGGTCGATACAGAGCTTGTCTTCGCCGGCTACCTGGATCAACGTCTCAGCGTAGACTCCAGCCTGGAGATGGAAATGAAGATCGGCTCCCTTGGGAAACTGGGCCAGAAATGACTGCACCGCCAGCGGTCCGGTGCGGACAGCGGCATCGTACAAGCCGGTTGTGCGCGCCTCTGAAGATCGCGCCTCCGGTCTTGCAACCTTGGCAGACTTGGCAGGAACCCCCTGCGCCAGCGCCGAGACAGGAGCCCAGTGGAGACACGCGGCGGAAGTGAAGACGGCCAGGCAAGCTGAGTGGAAAAATCGCCTATGCATAAGTGCTTTCCAGTGTAAGGTCCTGGAGCGGGGAAGTAACGCCATTTTGATGACGCCGAGGGGTTCGATGGCCGTGACCTAAATGCTCGGAACAGGGAGTTTGGCGTGGCGGGAACGGAGTTGATATACTGGCAAAGTTGTTGCAGAGCACTGTCCGTGGAGACTCCCTCCGAGCCGGTTCCGCCGGTATCCCGCACAGGAAATTGCAACTTGAAGTCTGCAACTGAGGCCAGGTAGCTCAGTGGTAGAGCGCGGCCCTGAAAAGGCCGGCGTCGGCGGTTCAATCCCGTCCCTGGCCACCATTCAAAACAAATGGCTTAGCCTTGAATGGCTCTGTCAGTCCCAACCCACAAATGAACCCGCACCTTATTGCACCATCGGTGAGGCCAGTCCAAGCGCCTCCAGGTAGCGCCCTTGTGCGATTTTCGTCTCATCTCCGTCCGCCTGGGTATACAGATCAAGGGTCGTCTGAATCCTCGAATGGCGCAGGATGGACTGCACCGTCTTGGGATCGACCTTGGCCTTGTTCACTAGGAAATTGCTGAGGCTATGGCGCAGGTTGTGAAGCCCGAAGCGTTGACCCTTTTCGAGCCGCACGCCAGCGGCGATGGCGGCGGGCCGCAAATAGTCGCAGATAAACGAGCGTGAGGACAGCGGCATTCTTCCACCCTCCCGCAGCGATGGAAATACGAAGTCCCTCTCCTTGGTGAAAGGCGATAGCTTCCGCCATTCGCCCAAATGAGCGGCCAGAATGGGATGTAGAGGAACATGGCCATCCGAGGCCGTGGTCTTGGTTTCTCCATCAGCCCCCATAGCCCAGCGCTTGGAGATCCGAATCCGCTCCTCGCTCCACTTGATGTCCGACCAGCGCAGCGCCAGCACCTCGGAAGCCCGAAGCGCAGTGGCGGCGCAGGTAGCGACGAGCGCATAGTGAAGCGGGTTCACCAGGCGATTCAGAATCTCAAGCGTTTGCACGGGAGTCAAGATGACGGCTTTATAGTCAGTCGTGCTCCGTGTCTCCACTGGCTCGGCCGGGTTCTTCGTTACTAGTCCATGCTGAATGCCGACTTTGTAAATGCGAAGCATGATGCCCCGTATTTTCGAGACGGTCGTCCAGGCCAGGCGCTTATCCGTGTGCAGGTTCTTAAGCCACCGCTGGATCTCAAGCGGCGTGATGTCCTCCCCGATCTGCTGGCCGAACCGCGTTACCAGATACTTGCGGACATAACGCTTGACGTTAGGGATGGTTGTTTCAGATTTAGGGCGCACCGCGTCGTCCCCAAAATCCACCTTCAGGTAAAACTCCGCAAGCGCATCGAACCGGACGCGGCCGGGGAGTGCTTCGTCACAGTTGATGCGGACCAGCAAACCAAGCCTGTCCACTTCTCTCCATGCCGATTTCTCGGTGGGAAAGTCGCGCAGAAGGCCAACGGATATGCCGTGCTCTACCCGTTTGCCTTCTGCCGTATTCACGCGGTAACGTAGCACCCATGTATCTCCGCCCTTGCGGGGCACAGCCTTGAGTGATCCTCGCTGATATGGCATATCGCCTCATTTCAGTGAGGAACGCCGAATAGCTACATCATAGAGCCGTTCGGGCTGTGGTGAACGTTTTCCCGGCGTCGCACTGGTTTTTACCGATTCCCTGAGTTCGGAGAGCAGGAAAACCCAGGTCTTGCGGACGTCGCCCGACCCGATCGGGTAGGCTTTCACCTTCCCCGTCCGGGCGAGCTGCAGCAGGAAACGGCGCTTTATCCCGAGAAAGGTAGCGGCGTCTTCTGCGGACACGAAGGGCTCGAAGTTCATCGCGGTAACCTCCGGAAAGCCATCGCTCCCCCCTGGCATTTATCCCCTGTCTCCTCGTAAGCGCCAGACATGCCGTTCACGAGGGGAGTGATGGTGATCGTGCTGGGAGAGCAGTCGTCGAGGCTGGCCTGCACGTTCTGGTCGAGATGAAGCTTAAGAACGCCGTTCTCGACGGAGCCGCTATAGTTGCCGATCGCGGGTTGCAACATCATCCTCGTGCGCTGCAACTGATCGGCGGCAACGGGCATTCCCTGCCTGATTTGCAGGTTCTGGCCGCAACTCAAGGTCGAGGTGGCCATGTAGGACGCCGGGCGCTTGGCCGTGACATCCATATCCAGCCGCCATTTGCAGGTGGTGAGGTCGGGGTGAACCTGCTCACCGCCCCATGCACCCTTAAGCGCGACAAAGGGCGCTTCCGGGTCTGGCGGTGGCGGAGGAGGCAGCGTCCTCAGCACCATCGGAGCCGACGGCGAAGGTTTCCGCACTGCCGCCTGCGTGCCCTGCATGGCATGACGGAGGCTCCCGATCATGCCTGGTCCGAAATGGAAGAGAGCCAGTGCGGCCCCCGCGATCCACAGCCATTTGCGTTGTTTGTCGTTAAGATTCATTGCCTTCCTCCTTTGTGGTGAAGCGGGTTTTCAACGGCGTAGGTGTTTGCGAGCTGCGCCACTGCTGCCTCGCGAATCTCAGGGGTGAGGTTTTTAGGAAATGACGCCAGATGAACGGGCGCCAGTTCCTCTTCCGTCGCGGTGTTGTCAACGAGCTTGGCAATGAGCGGTCCGGCATTGCGCGTATCGAGCAGGCTGCGCACGTACTGCCAGCCCCGGTACCAGGCGATCCAGCTCTTCATGAAGAGTGCGAGCGCTGCGAACCGCAGATAGAAGCCGAGGGACGGCTGGAAGATGAAGAAATCCTGGCCGACGATGGCGATGAGAAGAACCGCGGCCGGCTCCCATACGATGCGCACGAACCACCACGAGCTACCCTTCGGCAATATGCGGAAAAAAGGAAATGAAGGACCCTCGAACTGGCTATGGAGTTCGGTTTCAGGGCGGATCATTCTCCGCCACATACGCCACGCATGGAAAAGACTCGCGGCGAAGAAAAGCTTCGCGAAGGAGCCGATATCGAACATGCCGGGAGCGGACCCGATATGCATGAACGGGATCATGCCGCCGAGCATGTTGATGGCCGCAAGGATGAGGGGAAGAGCGGTCATCATCGCGACCGCAAAAAACGTCACGGGGATGGGATAGAATCGCGATCCATATTGCCAGCGCAAAAGTATTTCTACTGGCTGGGCGATCACGCTGCAGATGCCTTCAACGAGGTTGAGGGCGTTGTTCTGCAGGTGCTCTATGTGCATTTCTTCAGATACTCCGAACATGATTCCTCCTTATTCACGGCTGAAATGGACGCGCAGGTAGGGGAGCCCCTGCGGGCGATTGGTGGTTTTGGTCGCGTTGAAGCAACGACCGTTGACATAAGCTATTGCCTCGGCGAGAGGGTTATCACCGTCTGGCCTTCCGAGCCTCGTAAAGGCGATTGGATCGAGGAGATGTCTGATCTGTTTATTTCCACTAACGCCGAAATGGGAATGTTGCTCGCTCTGGCCAGCATTCCATCCAGGCACGTCTTGCCAGTCTTCGCCAATCAAATCGGCAGATTGCTTGTTGGTGATCGTTTCGTTGTTTTGCAACATGAACCGAGCCCCAAAAAGCCCCAAAAAGCCGAGGGTCTTTGAGCCGGGAGTCTGTTCTTCGAAATCCTCAGCGGCGAGCGAGAGAATGTTCTGGCTGATGCATATCGGCGCGATGGCCGATTCACGACAAACCATGTGAAAGTGGGGATCAAATCGCGACAAAAGGAATGGAAACTCGTCCTGGAAAAGAAAGGCTCCGTTGCAGCAACCTGTCGTATAGGTGTGGCGCAGCCAGGCCCGCTGATGCACCGTCTTGATGAGAATCTGACAAGTGCGGGCGAGCTGTCTTGAAAATTCAAGGACGCTTACGTCGATGATTACGATCAGGCCATCATGCGTGATTTGCTCAGGTGTCCAATCGAAACGACCGGATGAGAACATGGTGCGCATCGGATCGTAGGTAAATTTCGAGGCGAGCGAAGACCAGGTCGATTCGATATTGGATCTCGTTCGATCATCCAGCTCGACCCATTTTTCAAGCAGATAAACGATCGCGATATCGAGATCGTCCCATTGCGATTTGCTGAATTGATCCTTACGCTTTTTGAGTTGGTTGATGACATTTCCGGCATAGGTATTGAACTGCCAATCGTCGTCCTTGACTCTGTCCTTCGTGGTTGGAAGGGAGGAGATGAAGGCATGCATTGAGGTGATCGAGATTGGCTCTTTCGCGTTGGAGAGCGTTACTAATGTCGCCCTCATAAGCTCCTGTACGGAGTTTTCGAAATACTTGTCTCCGCTTGATTGGGCATAGACCTTGCCGATGGACATCAAATCGGTGAATACCTCTACGATGGTTTCGATTTGTCCGGCGGCGCGCCCTCCGGACTGCCAGAAAAGGGCAAGGAAATCGAATGACATCCCGCTCTCGGCATTGAATACACGAACGTCGCTTTTCCTACCGACGAGGTCGAGATAGTTGAGCCAGCGTTTCGTCTCATTCGATTTGACTGTGTGGATGAGCGCGCCTATCGGCTTGTTCATGGGCGGTCACCTTCAGGCTTCTGCAAGAGCGAGAGTGCTAATGCCCTGCCGACGGTTGAAGTTTTGCCGCTTCCCAAGCCGCCCGTGATGAAACAGCCGCCTTCGATCAGGTCGCGAAAACGGATGACATCGGTATCAGTGAGCCGCAGGATGATGCGATCAAGAACCGGATCTTTTGCCATAAGAAAAACTCCTTGCGAGAGGCGCGAGTTCGCCCGCGCCTCTCGGGTTAATGCTTCGTTGGCTGGGCTGGCGTCGGCTGCGATGTGGTCATGGAAGCGGGCAGGGGTATCGCATCGACCACAGTGCGGTCGGGCAACAGGCAATAGGGATGGTCTGGAATTAACGTGGCTTTCGGCGGGCATACCAGCACTGGCTTTGCCGGCGGAGCCGGAACCGGGGCAGCGGGTGGCTTTTGCGCGGCCGGAGGAGGGCAGGACTTCTGCGCGTCCTTCTTTAGGTCGTCCGTCGAAGGAACATCAATGCCGGTCTGCTGCTGGATGCGCTTGCGCTGTTTATCGAGCAGTTGCTGGAAGCGAGAAGGGGGATGGATGTCTTTCAGCGGTTTTGGCAATGCCTGCGGCGTGCAGGGCTGTGTTTGGGTCGGTGGAGGCGTTACGGGTTGTTGGCCGGCTGCGAGCTGAAGCGCCAACACTATCGAAGATGTGAAGGTGAGGATCGGGAGTCTCATGCACCCGATTAAGCATGAAAATCAGAGAGAAAACTAAGTCAAATAGAGTCAAATGGCCTTGAGCGGCCGTCAAGTTCTCAAATAGCATGAAGGTGGAAGTAGGATCAATCCATGAGGAATCAGGATGATGCAACCCCCTTGCCAGATGAAGTGAGGACTGAGCTCGCCCGCATTGTGAAGAGTCAATTGTTTGAGAATTGCGCGACTCAATCCAAGCTCCTGGAGATAGCGGTGGAGAATACATTGGCCGGCGGGTCGATTAGTGAAGTCGATATCACGCCAAATGGCTTCAATGCTGATTCGAATAAGGGCCGGTCGAATGCATCGTTGGTTCGGGGCAAGTTGCGCGCATATTACGAAACCGATGGCAAGAACGACCCTGTAAAGATCGTTTTATTGCCTGGCGCTGGCTATAGAGCGAAATTCACGTATTTGGGGTCGGTTGAAATAAATGACGTATTTGAGCGGGCAGTTTTTCATCAGGAAGATTTGTCCCTAGAAGCATTGGAGATTGCTGATAAGCATTTTGACAAGGCCTCCGAGCTCGATATGCCATACCAAGTCGATCTTCAATGTCAGAGTGGAGTGAATGAGAGTGGGGCCGGGATCGATACAAAGCAATATTCAGATCTGTGTGAGGCTATTAGACCGCACCGTGATGAAGGCTTTTTCTTCGAGATTGAAGGAGACGGAGTCTCAATCAAGTTCAAAAACGATCCGAAGATCTGTATGGCTCGGAGCGAAACGGACATGACATTTGCACTGCTTCTGAATTTGATGGGAGTTCGACTGAACCTGGCAAAAGACCGAAGGAATCGGTCTGTTTCTTATGCTCGGGAAGCTGCATTTAGTGATCCATCTTTTCGCTGGTTCGCATACATGATGGAAGGAATCAATGCCCTTTTCCTCCTCAAAGGGAGTGAAAGCGAAAACCTGATGGGCATGGCATTGGCTGAGGATGTGGAAAAAGTCAAAGCAAATGGCTGGTACTACCTCTATTCAGCGTTAGTTGGAGAAATCCATGAGGTGTTCCAATTCTTGCATCGGAGACGAAAGCTTAATCGATTTGATACGAATACCAATCTTGCGTTAGGTTTCTTGTATTATCTCCACAGAGAATATGATGACGCCGCCCGATACTGTCGGGACGCTTGCAACCGTAATGGCGAGGGGAATGATCTCTATAAATTGCTGATGAGTTTAATAGTCATGGCGTGGGACACGGAAACTTCTGACAAGAAACCAGTTTTGCTGACTATGACGCCGTTTTGGATATGGCCGGAGAATGCTTTTACGCTTGTCCATTCCATGAAGCGTGAGCCCTTTGACCCGTACAGGTATGATGATCAGGCTTGCAGAAGGTATTACGGTAGCAAGAAGGGCGATGGTAACAAGAAGGATGATCTTTCGTTCATCCGCGTCCCTGGGATTGTAGCTTTCGCGCTGAGCCATATAGAGGGGGTTGAGAAGGCTAAGGCCTGGTGGAATGAGAGTATTTATGCACCAACCTTGGAGATCTCCCCGTTGCAAATGGCGATTGCCCATATGGCATTTGGGGAGTTCGAAAAAGCTGATGCTAGTTTCCAGGAGTCCATGAAAGAGAAAGATATCAGCCTATACTTATACGAACACCATATGCCGTTGTTTGACTCGTTGATTGAAGCCACGGGAACACGCTATCTCATTCGTTCGATCGAGTGGCAAGAGGAGAGAAGGAAAACTCGCCTAGCCATTGAGCGGCACCGAGAATTATGGGCGAAAAGAGGCTCAAAGGATGATTGACCGGATTTACGTAACGTATTTCACCGCCGAACGGAACCGGAGCGCATCAAGCGAGATTCTGCGCGGGCGGCATCGATGGCGGCCACAATAGCATCATCAGATAACCCCGATGACGCTGATGTCCCAAATAATGCGTCTCCCCATCGAATATCGTGACGGATCAGACGCTGCATCGCTTCTTCAGGAGAGATCCTGCCGTCTAGGTAATCGCCTATGAGAGACTTCGCATCCCTGATCCTGAGTTCATGCGCTTTTGCGGAGTCGCGAATCTGATCCTCCAGCCACTCCTTCATTTCGTCGGGAGACAATGTATCCGAGATGGACTGAGGGGGGCGGGAATTCATTTGCAGAAAGAGAATTGGTTGCAATTGACTCTATTTGACTCCTTTTCGGGCGCGATTCAAGCGGAAAATCATAGCGAGGTGAATCGCTATGGAAAACCAGCAATCCCAGACACCGAACGTCGATAAACTCTCCCCCGAAATCAAACAGCAGGCCATGGAAGCTGGAAGGGCGGCGCGTCCTTCAGAGCAGTTGATGGACCGCGCCACGTCTCACCAGACCCAAAGCGCCGATTACGTCTCCAGCCAGAGCGACACGCGGGGAGCCCTCATGCATACGCAGGGAACGCCGGGACAAACGCAGGCTGCGATGAGCCCAACGGATTCCCATAAAGGGCAGACGCAATCCCAAGCAAAAGTTCAACAGCGCTCACGTGGGATTGAGAGGTGAGTCATGAGGCGAAGCGATCAGATATTCCAGAAGATCGGTCAATCGGAACAGGATGCGGAGACCTACAGCCCACAGGTTGAGAAGCTGATGGCCGAGTGGGAGCAGGATCGCGCAATGGCACGGGAGCGTGACGAGACAGGAAAGGAACCGGCGCGCCGTCCCTTCACTGTCGAGCGTGCAACCGCAAAGAGAGAGAAACCGATCCGGCGTGAGCGTATTCGGAGCATCGATATTCCGTTCTGAAGAAAGTGTGTGCCATGCGTTTGATTGATAAATTGCTCGGCAAAGAACAGGTGAATGAAACGGAGCAGACAATTCCGCCGGAGAACAAATCACTAAGGCAGCATTTAGTGGATTCTGGATGGAAACTGTCATCCCGTGATGTGCATGCGCTTCCGATTTACGAGAAACATTGCAAAGACCATTCGATGTCACCAAATCGTTGGGATGCCGGTGACTGGCTGAAAGAGTTCCGAGGGCTGGACGAGGAAGCCAGAGTCGATCGTCTGGAAGCCCAGCGAAGGGATGATGCGATAGAGCGTTGACTGTCCTAAGCACCGCTTAGGGGAGACGCATGCTAGCTGGATCTGTTCTAAAGAAAATACTTCCAGTTGTGTCTCGGATCGGCTATGCACGCTATTACTGGTTGCACCGAACGGGATGGATAAAGCCAATGCTTCGTATCACACCCAGCACGAGCGCGAAGGGAGCGAAGGAATACTTCACGCAGAGCCTGACCCGCGATGATACCGGCTACTATCACGAGGGTCAGGAGCTGGCCGGGGCCTGGGGAGGAAAGGGGGCGGAGAAGCTTGGTCTCTCCGGCCCCGTTTCCCAGGAGGAGTTTTTTGCCCTCTGCGATAAAACGAACCCCTCCACAGGTGAACCGCTAGGGCTACGGAAAAAGGGTGATTCACGCATTGCGTTTGATCTGACGTTTTCAGACCCGAAAAGCGTATCCGGTGTGTATGGCCTTACGGGCGACGTGCGCATCCTTAAGTCACACGTGGCTTCGGTAAACGAAACGATGCTGGACGTCGAGAACGATATGAAGGCCCGTGTGCGGAAGATGGGGGCAAATTACGACCGCGAAACGGGGAATATGGTGTGGGCAGCGTTTACGCATGATACGGCGCGACCGGTCGATGGAAAGCCTGACAGTCATCTTCATACACACGTTTATGCGTTCAACATGACCCACGACGGCGTTGAGGATTTGTGGAAGGCTGGGCAATTCGGAGACATAAAGCGTGACGCCGGTTATTACGAGGCCGCCTATGACGCACGCATGGCAAAAAGGCTTAATGATCTGGGCTATGTAACCGAGAAAAGAGGATACAGCTACGAGATAGCTGGGGTTCCGCAATCGGTTATCGACAAATTCTCCCAGCGAAGGAATCAAATCGAAGCGAAGGCGGCGGAGAAGGGGATCACGGATGCGAAGGGAAAACACGCCATCGGCTATTACGGCCGTGAGCATAAAGATACGAAACTTTCTAAGTCAGATCTTCGTGCTGAGTGGAATTCCCGCCTTACCGATGCGGAGCGCTCGGCGCTTGCCGATGCCATCCATGGCAGGACGAAGGGGGATCGCTCCTATTCCGCCGATGAAGCAAAAGCCTATGCGCTTGAACATTCGTTCCAAAGGGCGTCTGCCGTTAGCGAGAAGCGCGTTAAGGCAGAAGCCCTGAAATACGGCGTCGGCTCGGTATTGCCGGAAGATGTTGCGGATATAGCACAACACCGGGAAGCGATAAGCGAAACACGCGGGGGGCAGAAGATGATGACGACGAAAGCCGTCCTGCGCGACGAAATCGCGATGCTGTCTTTTGCGAAAGAGGGACAACGAAGCCAGAGGACTTTCCTGTGTATGGGTGAGCAGAAGCTGGATGCCCTGTCGGGGCTTTCGGAGGAGCAAAAGAAAGCCGCGCTCCATGTCCTTAATAGCCGCGATACCGTGACCGGGGTAATGGGCAAGGCCGGGACGGGCAAGACGCGCATGATGCGTTCCACGATTGATGCATTGGAAGAGAATTCAGAGCAGAAGGTATTTGTATTTGCGCCATCCGCACAAGCATCTCGAGGCGTTCTAAGGAAAGAGGGATTCCAGAATGCCGAAACGCTGGAAATGCTTCTGCGGAATGAAAAGCTTCAGCAGCAGACAAAGGGGCAGGTCCTGTGGGTGGATGAAGCAGGGCTGGTGAGCACCAAGGACATGCGGCGGCTATTTGATGTCGCGAAGAAGAACGGCAACCGCGTGATTTTGTCGGGCGACTATTCACAGCATTCCAGTGTGGAAGCGGGTGATTCATTCCGCCTCCTGCAAAGCGAAGCCGGGGTGAAGCTCGCGCGTTTAGCGGAGATTCGCCGCCAGACGGAGCCGGGATATCGAAAGGCCGTGGAGCAGGTATCGGAGGGCACCGGAAAGGCAGCACAGAAGGGCTTCGATTCGCTTAACCGGATGGGATCGGTTATCGAAGCATCCGGCGAGGATCGCCACAAAATGCTAGTCAGGGACTACCTGACGGCTTTCGATGAAGGGAAATCCGGCCTGATCATTTCGCCGACACATGCCGAAGGCCGGAGGCTGACGGAGGAATTAAGAACGGCTCTAAAGGAGCGGGGCGCTATCGGGAAAGAACGGACGATCAAGGTCAGACAGTCTGCCGGATGGACGAATGCGCAAAAGGGCGATGTCCGCAATTACCAGCACGGAATGGTTATCGACTTCAACGAGGCAATTGCGGGCACGCGGCGCAGGGTTAATGGCGGGCGCGTAACCGAGGGTGGATTCAAGAAAGGCGAAGCTGTCGCGGTTATCGGAACCGAAGGCGACGCCATTAAGGTCATCCGAAAGGACGGGAGCGAAGGGCTCCTGGCGCTCGAGCAGACAAGACGTTTCGACGTCAGCCGTTCGCGCGATATGGCGATTGCCCGCGGCGATCGCGTTCGCCCGACAAGAAACGGGGAGTGGAAGGTCGAGGGCCAAGCGAAAGGCACAAAGGTCAATAACGGCGACATTCTGACGGTCGAGGGCTTCACGAAAGAGGGAGACATCCGGATAGAAGGAGGCAAGATAATGCCTAAGGATTGGGGTTTCCTGAATCACGGCTATGTCGATACGTCGCAGGCCAGTCAGGGCAAAACGGTGGACCGGGTTTTCATCTCGGTCGGCAATGAATCGCTTCCCGCCGAAAGACGTTCCGGTTGGTACGTCGATGTCTCGCGCGGGCGGGAACAGGCGAAAGTCTATGTCGATTCCAAGGACGATGTGCGGAATGCGATCGCAAGGACGAATGAGAGGCTTTCGGCTGTCGAGCTGACGGGCGCCAAACTTCGCGAAAGCTGGCGGACACGGATTTATAAGTCTCTCGAACGCAGCCGGGTTTCACGTTACCTGAAGGACAGGGCCGCGGCTATTTCCGATTATTGGCGAGGCAGGGGACAGGAGGGCGCAAGCTATGCATGAGGCTGTTACAAACAGAACCGTTGATAAAATCCTCGAGCGAACAGAGCGACACGATTCAGACACAGCTTATACGAAAGAGCGCCAGCATACGGCGCAGGCCGCGACCATTCATATCGAGTGGAAAGATGGGAGGCGTTCTGACAATTTCTCATGGGGGCATTTCGTGCGGGCAAACTGGCGAGACATGGGCGAGAATGAGCGGATCGTCATGCTCTTCTCTGACGGGGCGATCGAGATCGAAGGCCACAACCTAAAACCTATAGAAGAGGAAATTCGGGAATACAAGCTCAACAGCATTCGAGAAATGGCAACGGCAAAGCAGATGCTGCTCAATGCAAATCCTACCGGTGAGCCGGTGATTTCGGCGATAAGGGCATACCCGGATGTGGATGAGATATTGCGGGAAATAAAGGGGGAGAAACGTGATCAAGCCGGACATGCTGGACGGATTTAACGATGACGATGTGCGCGAAATCAGGGGGCTTTGCGATAAGGTCTTGAAATCGCGCGATGAGGACAGGAAAGCGAACGCTCTGGAAGAGGCAAGAGAGAAAGCGCGGGCGATTCTATCGGTGGTTGGCCTCCGGCTGGAAGACCTCGTAAAAGCCAAAGCGAAGGCTGCCAAGGGACCGTCGTATAAAGGCGGACAGGTTTATCAGCATCCGACGAACAAGGCGCTCACATGGCAGGCAAAGGGGAAGAAACCGAAATGGCTGGTGGAATTGGAGTCGGAGGGAGAGAGACCAATTGAGATGGTGGGCGCTGTGGCTGAGAATGCCGGACCATTGAGAAAGGCAGTTTGAGCGCGGGAAACACGGCGGGGGGCTACGTTTGTATTACCGAGTGCCCCATCAGGGTCATTGAAAAGATCGAACCGAAGTGACATGATTCCGTGCATGCGAATGAACTTGATCGCTCAGCATTCCGGCAGCTTTGAGCAAGGCTCGGCAATTTTAGCGCTCGCGCTCACTCTCCGTCCGGCATGCGGCCTGCCAGGCGACTACCAGTTCAAGACCACAAGCGCTTCCCTGATGAAGATATTGCGAAAAGGCACTGAGCTCTCCCTGGATAGGCTGTCTTCCTTTGAGGGGCAGGTGCTGTCGTATCCCCAGGCGCGGCTGATGGGTGTGGAAATGAGCGAAGCCGTATTGACTGAGATCGGGTATTTTATCGATTAACGGTGACACTTCAGGACATTCGGCTCGCCCCCGATGCACGGATAGGTTTCAGGCTGCAATCTGCGACAGGAAGTGTATTCATGCCTGACGACAAGATTCTCAGACAACTCGGCGCGGAAATAAAGCGCATCATCCTATCCGACGCCGCACCCGGCGAATACGTCGCCATTCCCCGATCCCTTGAAGACGGCACCGGAGTCCTTGCTCTTCTGGAGATGCTATACGGTAACGCTGGTCAGGCTGAGACGGTACGCGCCATGGGTATGCTCGATGATGTAACCGGCGAGTATTCCCGATTCCTTATCGAAGCAGGCAGAGCCTTAAATCTCACGAAAGCGCAACTCAAAGCATTGCGTCAATAAGCTATCCCGCACTCCTTGCGCGCTGGGCCAATCATCTTGTGACCGATGATCAGGGCGTCCTTGAATTCGGCATTACTATTGTCGGCCATCTCCGCCTAAGCGGTGCTCGCGCGCCCATTCGCGTTCCTTGTGAATCTTCATCGTCCACATGCCTTGCGACAGGAGGGCCGTTACGAGGGAGGCGAATTTGATATAGTGCCACTTCTGCGCGGGGTCTGGAACGAACTCGCTGATCGCGATCGGAGCGAGAATTCCCACTTCCTTGATCCAGTGGCCCGCCGCACCCAGCGTTGTATGGGGCCGGTAATAGGGCTGCCGCTGAGCGTATGCGACTCTGGGTTGAGGGTGGTGGTATGGCCGTTGCGGCATCGTTGTTCGAATCTACCAATGGTGGTGTTCGCATCACTTTAGCCATAGATACAGCGAGTTCAAGTGATTTCAGAGCGCGAGGTCATGGCGGGGGTATCAACCTATGCTCTGAGCCGTGCAACCGAAATCGCTATCCCTCCTGAAGAGGATTGACTACTGCCATGAAAAAAGGGGCGGCCTTTGGGCCGCCCCCTGTGAGGTGGAGGTTATTTTCCGTTCTGCGGGCGGGGACGCTCCCAGTAGAGCGTGTAGCCTTGCTCGCTGCCCGTCTTCACCAGCCGGCAGTTGATGCGCTCGGAGAAAGCCGGATCATCGATGCTCGTCGAGAGGTATTCCGCGCCGCCTTCCTTGGGCGCTTTCTTCCAGGCCGCGCCGATTTCCGAGGTGAATCCTTCCGCGATGTGAAAGACCCGGAAGTCCGGGGCGCTGTCGCTTCTCTTCTCGACCGGCTCGAAGGTGATCTTTGCCTTCAGCGTGAGCGTCTCGATCGTGCCTGAGTAACCCGCGCCGTCTTTTTTGAAAGTTCCGATGGTAGCCATATGTAGTCTCCTTTTCATGTTGGTGAAGCCGCCCATTGCGGCCTCGCTTACGGCCATGTACCAGCGATCCGGTCAAGCGACCGCGTCATAGGATTTTGGAGCGAAGCGTCCGCGAGGAATGCCCGCAGGGCAGGGGAAAATCCGTCATTGACGCTAAGGAGCGCCGGTCGCACATTGGCCGGTAAAAAGCGAGCACGCATCGGGTGCGCACACTTCGAGGTGAAAAGGACGATGATGGCGGCCTCGGAGAAAGGCTTAAAAAGCCGCGGGAACCACGGCGGGGGGTGACGGAAGCGGGGCAAGAGCAGCCGGGCCGGGGCTCGAAAGCGCTGCGTCGGAGAGTTCCGGCATGAATAATCCGCGAGTGAGCGGACAAGATTGACGGCGTGCCCAGAAGAACAAAGGGCAGGCGGAGCGGTGTCGCCGTCGGTACATCCATCCCTGCGTGACCGCCCAGATGCAGGCGATATGCCGCTCAGAGCGGTGGAACTCGCAAACAGGAATATGTCGGGACCGCTTCAACGTCTCGAGTTTTTTGCGAAACGTCTCCTGGATTCGCGCGGAAGTGAAGGCCCAGGCAAGCCGTTTCCCTCCGAAAGGCAAGAAACCCGGATACTGCTGGCAACACCACTTTACGTCGCCCTGGCGGATTGACCGTTGAAGCTAACTTGCCGAGGTGGCTTACCAATTAGGCTCTGATGTGCTTCGGAGCCTGTCCGCTATGCGCTCAAGGGCCAGTTTCAGATAAGGTGGAGGTTTTCGCGTACCGCCTTCCCAGCGCTGAATCGTCGTCTCTTCCACAGGTGGAGTTTGCCCGGCGCTGAGAAGCTTGGCCAGGCGGATCTGCGTCAGACCCCATTTATCGCGAAAGGCATAGACGTAGGTGGGCCAATCCTTGATGCGGGAGCGGGGAGGGTGGTTCATGCTGCTTCTCCCTCATCAGCCGTCTGTTTCCGTTGCAGTAGGATCTTGGCAATTTCTGTGCGCCACTGTGCATCAGGCGGTTCATAGAGCGATTCACCGCTCTCGGGCTCGATGTACCAATGCCCAAGGTCGAGGATGTCGATTCGGCTGGTTTCGGGATTGCCCCAATGCGCGCGCCACTCGGCGAGATCGAAGCACGTTATGGCTTTCAGGTGTTGACCGCCGTCCGGGTCGTCATTATCGATCTGGCATTCGGTAACGCGGCCATCGGCATCAATGGTGAGTTCCCCGTGACTGCTGCTTACGGTGTACTGCCGTGGCTTTACCCTGAATTCCGCAAGCTTTCCAGTTCGCTCGCATGCGGGACATTGCGTGTGGCTGTCATCGTCCCATTCAATATCGCTGCGGCATTCCGCGCCATCATCGGTGACATGCATGACGGCAGTGGACTGGATATAGAAAGCTTTCTCATTCCCGCAATCCGGGCATTTGATTCCTTCAAGGCAATTTGTGTTAACCATTGGCATATCCTTCATAAATCGTTACAAAACACTCCTTGTCAGCATTCCATGCGGGGTGCGATTCATCGCCCTCATGATGGTCTTCGACATGCAGCTCATATCCCGCTGGGACGCCGGTCACATCCTGCACTATTCCGCCCTCGATTGTGACCGTGATGATTTTGGGAGATTCGCTCATGCTGCGCCTCCGATTGCAAAGTCGCGATCCATCTGGCAGCGGGAAGAGCAGGATGGCTCCATATCGGGGATCTGTGTATCTCCGCCGAACCTTGGGGGAGAAACCTCTACCTCGTCGCACAGCGCACACGGATAAGGCGGCGCCTCTTCTTCCTCCGCCTCGAAGTGCATCACGGCGGTTTGCAGTGTCCTTTCCGCGTCGCGTAAGCCAAGCCGCTTTTGCAGATGCAACAGGTCTGCAATCAGATCGCTCGCATCGGTGTCTTCGTAATCCCAAGGCCCTTCAGGCCGTGGCTCGCCTTTTGCTTCGAAGTAAGCAGTAAGGGCAGTGCGTGCATGGTCCAGCCGTTCTTTCATGGTTATCGTCATCGTCGTGCTCCGCCCCTGAGTTAAACCGCCGAGGCGCACGGGGAAGCTGAATGCTTCGTCGAGCCGCATGTTGCCAGGCGGCTCTGCGGAGAATTCAGACCAATTCTTCCTCGTCCAGTTCGCGATCCTCAATGGTCATCTCGGTGTTGAGCCCCATCTGAATTTCCTTGGCAACGCCAATCCATGCCTCGCCGCTGACGAAGCCGTTACCGATCTGTTCTGGTGAAGCTTTGCTGACGATGCCGCTCCATTTGTGCAGAGCCTCCATCACGAACATTTGAGCGAGCGCGCCATAGTTGCTGTAGCTCATGATGTGCGTGACTTTCTCGATATTCGTCATCGGACGTTTTGCCATAATGTGTCTCCAGCCCCGAATGCCTGAGGCGCGGCCGCTTCGTGATGAAGCCTGTGAACCATGGCACTGCCAGTGGCGGTGTCAGGTGTTTTGTTAAGCCGTCGATTGGCGATTGCGTGATACTCCGCAGACAACTCAATGCCTATCCACCTGCGGCCCAAACGCCGCGCGGCTTCAAGCGTGGAGCCAGAGCCCGCGAACGGGTCAAGCACAATGCCATCACGTGGGCAGAACTGAGCAATCAACGGCTCAAGGGCTTCGAGCGGCTTCTGCGTGGGGTGTAGCCGGTTGCCCGTGTAACGCCACGGCAGCACGTCAGCAATGGTTCCGTCACAGCGCCATGGGTTCCCCTTCACAAGTAGGTGAGCATTCTCATGCTCGCTGCGGACGTAGCTTGTGGATGAGGAATAGCCTTTGGGAAACGTCAGATGCGCCACGGGGCGGAATCCTGCCTCACGATATGCCGTGAGAAACCGGTCTGCCGCCGGCCAGCCGTAAAACGACACGGCAAAGGCATCGTTCTTCAGGACGCGGTACATTTCCGCGAAAGCTGGCTTTAGCCATGCATCATTATCATCGTTGGGAACCGAGCGGCCGTCGCGTGAGCGGTAGCGCACCAGGTATGGCGGATCGGTCAGGATGAAATCGATGCTTTCGGAGCTGATGCGCGGCAGGAATTTGACGCAGTCGGCGTTGTAGATGGCGTTCCACATGGCTATTCCTCCTCATAGCAGAGATTTTCGATAGCCATGGTTGCTAGACATTCGTTGCTCTCATTGCGGTAAACGTCAACGATCAGACCTTCTTCCGTGCGCAACACATGCAGGTCGAAGATGTCATCGACAAGCAGGTATGCGCGGTCGCAGTCGATCTCAGGTGGGGAGTATTCGAACTTTGCCATAGGGATTTTCTTTCTAAATATCGACAGATAAGAGAAGGGCGACCCTTGCGGGCCGCCCGGAGTTGCTTAGTTCTTCTTCGGAGCGCGCGGGCGCTCGAAGGTGAGCGTGTAGCCATGCTCGATGCCGCTCTTGTAGAGGTTGTAATAACCGGATGAGAAGCTGGGGTCCTCGAAGCTGACCGAGAGGTATTTGCCCTTCTTGCCCTGGCGTTCCCAGGCGGCGCCGATTCTGAGGTCGCCCGAGAAAATCTCGTATGCAGGCGCGTTTTCGTTGGTGCGGTCCAGTACCCGGTGGAACTCGGCCTGAGCCTTGACTGCGAGCGTTTCGATTTTGCCCGTAAAGCCGTTGTCCGTGGTTTTAAAGAATCCGATGTTGTAAGCCATAAATTTTCTCCTTTTCGTTTGAAGACCACCCCATGTGGCCTTTTGTACGGCCCGTTCGCGGAGGTCTGACACGCGGTCAAAAAAAGTTTTGGCTTCCAGTGAAAAAAGACGGACTGTCAGAAAAGTTTTTTTGACCGCAGTAGTGGCGGACCGGAGCAGACTGCCGGACAAGCTAAAGGCGACAGGGGTGTCTTTCTTTTGAAAAGGAGATTGGCTGGTCAGCGGTTCAAGAAGTAGGCCGAAACACGGTGGGGGGCTTCGATAGGCGGGACCCGATCTAACGTTTCAACACCGAAACCAGAGAATAGTTGCGGGAACATTTTCGCGCGCTCCGCATGGCATGCCTTCGGCGGTCTTATACGGCTTCCGGGCAAGAAATTCAATGAGTTAATCTGTCGCTGCATCGAGATTCGATCCACAATGAAACAGGGGGGGCGCATATGGAAACGCTTGTGGATATCTTGTTCTTCGTGGTCATGGCATTCATCATTCTGGCCGCCATACCGGTCCTTTTAGCAGCGATAGAACTGTGGCCGATTTTCCTCGCCATAGCGTTGTTTGTCGGTGGCATCAGTCTCAAGCGGCGCGCTGTGATTTGAGGAAGGGGCCAATGTCACTAAAATTGATACTCGGCAGGCGGGGTGCGTCCGCCAAGGCGATGGGCTTCGGTCAATCACCAAGCTCCGGACGCGCCGGTGATCTCATCACCTATTCGGGGGACGGACACGCCATAACGTTTGCGCCGACTGGCGCCGGAAAGACATCGGGGCCAGTAATCTGCAATGCCCTGACGCATCCGGGGCAGCTCATCGTCATCGACATCAAGGGAGAAATCTACGCCGCGACCGCAGACGCGCGCCGAGCAATGGGGCAGGAAGTGCATGTGCTGGACATGCGCGACGATCATCCTCTGCCCGGCTCGCTGAATCCGCTGGACCTGCTCCTGTTGAGCGGAACGGATTATGCTGCGATGGCGCGTGGCTTTGCTGCAGAACTCATAGAGCGGTCCCCTGATGAAAGGGACAGATTTTGGAGCGATTTTTCCGAGACCCTGATTTCCGGCACGATTGCTTGGCTGCTTGCAGATAAGCCTCCCGAGGACTGCCGATTAAGTTTCGTGCAAAACATCTTCGGAGATGAGCAGGCAGTTTACAGGCTTGCATGCGTCATGGATACCAAGGATGCGGTTCGGAATCGTGCTGCGCGCTCTGCATTTGCCTCGTTCCTGGAATTGCCGGCTGAAAACACTCGTGGGGGCGTGCTTGGCACGGTGCAGACGCATCTCAGACTTTTCGACAGCGACATGATGCGAAGGCTTACGGATACAAGCTCCATGTCCGTCGAGTCTCTGGTGCTGGGTGAGCCCATGTCGCTCTATATCATCGTTCCGCCCCAGCGTTTGACGGCGTACAGGCCGCTGCTTCGGCTATGGCTCTCCAGCCTGATTCTGGCCATGACCCAGAGGACTGTAATGCCCCAGGAACGGACGCTGATGCTCTGCGATGAAATGGGAAATCTGGGCAGAGTGGATGCGTTGGTGACTGCGGCAACGCTGATGAGGTCATGGGGATTCACGCTTTGGTGCTTTCTGCAAAATCCCGCCCAATTGCAGATATATGGAACTCAGGCGAATACGCTCATCGACAATGCAGGCGTCATTCAGACGTTCGGCGCAAGGAATATGCGCATGGCGCAGGAGTTCGTGAACATCGTCGGGGGAATATCAGCGGAGCAGGTCATGGGGCTTGCCCCGGATGAGCAACTGCTGCTTATCGAAGGCAAGCTGATGCGTGCGAAGCAGGCGCGCTATTACAACGATCAGTTGTTCAAGCAGGCGGTCAGGTAGGGTCGGGAGAAACCGCCCTCTATTTTGCCGTTTTCCGCAACTTCGCCCAGCGGGCCTTTTGCGCGGCGACGATCCTGGCCCTTCCCTCGGCGGACATGGTGCGTTTTTTAGGTTTAACTGCTTTGACAGGTCTGCCCCGTCTCGGCTTTACATCTGTTTGGCTGAGGAGCGTTCTGGCCTGCTGGAGGCGCGCGATTTCCGAGTCGATATCTAAGAGCAATTGAGACATTTCCATTGGAGAATTTTATAACATCGTCACCGGGATATATCTCCAATGAGATTGGACCGCGCGCCCCGGCTCAGGGAATTGCCACCTCATGCGACTCAGCATCTCGGCGTTGGGACAGAAATAGGGGCGGCCTTTTGGGCCGCCCCCGTGAGGTGAAAGTCACTTTCCGTTCTGCGGACGGGGACGCTCCCAGTAGAGCGTGTAGCCTTGATCGGTCCCAGTCTTGACCAGCCGGCAGTTGATGCGCTCCGGTAGGCTCGGATCGTCGATGCTGGTCGAGAGGTATTCCGCGCCGCCTTCCTTGGGCGCTTTCTTCCAGGCCGCGCCGATTTCCGATGAGAAGGATTCGGCGATGTGAAACACCCGGAAGTCCGGGGCGCTGTCGCTTCTCTTCTCGACCGGCTCGAAGGTGATCTTTGCCTTCAGCGTGAGCGTCTCGATCGTGCCTGAGTAACCCGCGCCGTCTTTTTTGAAAGTTCCGATGGTAGCCATATGTAGTCTCCTTTTCATGTTGGTGAAGCCGCCCATTGCGGCCTCGCTTACGGCCATGTACAGCGATCCGGTCAAGCGACCGCGTCATAGGATTTTGGAGCGAAGCGTCCGCGAGGAATGCCCGCAGGGCAGGGGAAAATCCGTCATTGACGCCAGGGAGCGCCGGTCGCACATTGGCCGATTAAGAGCGAGCAAGCAAGGGCGGGCATTTGAGGTGAAAAGGAGCGTTCTCATGGCAGACACGGAGGAACGGGGAAGAATCGCGGGAAGCACGGCGGGGCGTGAGGGCAGAAGGCAGGAGCAGACGGGCCGGGACGCGGCAGCACAACGCCGGAAACTTCCGGTACGAACGATGAGCGCGTGGGCCGACGCGATCGCGGGTGTGCCCGGAAGGCTCAAGGCGGTTGGAACGCAGGCGCCATCAGTATTCATCCGGGAGGAGCAGGGTCGTCACTGAACGGTCGGCCTCGGTGATGATCCAAAGCTTCATCCCTGAACGGGGCAGCGTATAAGCCGACAGGATGCGGAATCCCTCCGTCACCGAAAGGTCATTCTCGCGCTTGTCGTCGTCGGTGAGATCGCCCCAGTCGCCCGCGGAGTGACGCTCAAGCAGGTTGCCCGCACTGATGCCTTCCTTGCCCAGCGCGCTAAGCGCGCCGGGCGTGGAGACAATCAGGCCGAGAGAAATCAGCGGTGTTAAAGATTGAGTCATGACTGTAACCCCCTTAGGCCTTCAAGGGTTCGGGAAGCCAGCCGGTGCCGGCGATCTCGCGCTCCGCAAGCGTGGCAAGCTCGCACTTCTTAAGCTTGTCCCACGAGCGTTTCGCAGGCGTGCCTTTGGCCTGGGCAAGAGCGGAGAGGATTTCCGTCCGGCTGACGCGGCTGAAGTAATTTGCCGCCGTGGGCGTGAACCAATCCTGCATATCGAGTGCAAGCGCGGTGGCAAGCGCCTTCGCGTGGAGAATGCGATCGCAGTCGGGACTATCTTGCTTTGTCTGCACGGCGTTGATCGTGCGTCCGGCGCAATAGGCAAGGAGACTCAGCAAGGTGTCCTGATCCTGGGAAAGGCACCACGGCCACAGCGCGGCCGCATCGTCCGGGATCTGGCTACTCCAGTAGGAATGCGACTGCTCCAGCGTATCCGCACCCTTGCCGCCTTCCTTCAGGTGCGTAACCTTTACCGCGATCTGCAGGCTGCTGTCATTGCCATAGGAATGAAAAATGCTGCCGGCAAGCGCATGCACCACAGCGGCAAGGGCGGTGTCGGGGCGTTTGCTTAAGCACGAACTGATGGCTGCCGATCTTCCCGCCGTCAGGCTCTCGATGAGAGAGGAAGAAAAGGCAGGCCGCTCTTTGGCCGCAGGTTTCGCCTCCGCCATTTCCTCCGGAGCGTCTTCCGGCCGGACAAGACCGCGCACGACCTCTATCTCGCCGTTACGACCGATGGTGACGACGGCGCCGGCGATGGCGAGGGTTTCGGGAGTAAAGGCGCTTCCCGTGTCCTCGAGCTCGCTGATGCGGGATTCGATGACGTCCAACCGCGCCTGAGCTTCCTCGTCATCTTCCTCCATCGCGTCAAAGACCGCGTAGTATTCCTCGGCAAGGCGCTTCTGCTCGGCGGCTGCTTCCTCGGAAAGAGGCAAGGGCTCGGCATGGCGGCGCTCAAACTGCGAACGGGCCTCGTAATCGAATTCGGGATGGGCTTCGACCCATTTCCAGCCCTCGGCGCGCACTGCCTCGGCGGCATCACTCAGCTTCTGCCTTGCGAGCTGGTCGAGCAGCCGCTCATCGAGAAGGAAGACTCCTTCGTCGCCTTCGGCAAAGAGGTCGCGGGTCACCGCGCCTCCCGCTTCCTCATAGGCGGCGACAGTGACAAGCCGCGCGCGCTTGTCGGTCGCGGCGATTTCATCCTGCGTAAGCGCAGCGCGGATGTCGTCCGGATCGTCGCTCCAATCCGGCAGCTCGTTGAACACCCGCTCCTGAGCTGCGTGGTCGTCCGAGACAGCGAAGGCCTGCACCTGTTCGAGGGTGAGTTCACCGGCGCGATACGCCTCGAATATCACCGGGCTGACGCGCGCCAGTTTCAGGCGCTTTTTGACGGCCACCTCGCTGATGCCGAAACGGGCCGCGATATCGGCCGGAGTCGAGCCGCTCTCTATCAGCTCCCGGAAGGCCTCGAACTGGTCGGCCGGGTGCATGGGCGCACGCACGATGTTTTCGGTGAGGCTGATTTCCGTGGCGTCCGCAGAGCCCGGAACGACTCGGCAGGGTACGGGAGCGTCGGCGCTAATCGTCCCGCCTTCCGCGAGGGCGGACAGGGCGAGGAACCGCCTGCGGCCCGCGACAACCGCGTATCTGCCGCGGTTGGTCTTTCGCGCGACAAGGGATTGCAGCACGCCGTGCGCGGCGATGGAAGCCGAGAGCTCCGATAGCCCTTCGGTCGCGCCGGTCTTGCGCACATTGCCATCCCAGGCGGTGAGCTTGTTGAGAGGTATTGACGCGATTGAGTGCGCGCTGCCGTTATAGCCGTTCTCCGTCGCTTTTAAAGTTGCAATGATAGCCATAGTCCTATCTCCTTTCAGGTTTTGACGAGGGCGCACTGCGCGTCCTCGCTTACGGCCAAGGAACCGGCGACCGGAAAGCGACTGCGTCATAGGATTTTGGAGCGAAGCGACCGCGAGGAATGCCTGAAGGGCAGGGGAAAATCCGTTATTGACGCCAGGGAGCGCCGGTCGCAGATTGGCCGGATGAGAGCGAGGTCGCCGGTGCGATCAGAAATGGCAATGCGGAGGAGAATGCATATTGGCGGTTCAAAACACGGGAAACGCCTCTGCGCGTTCTAAAATTATGGGATGGTTGATGCGCTGACGTCGTTAGCTTTTTCAATTCATTCAGGGAAAGGCGTATATGCATTACTTCTGGGCTCGGGCCTTTCGCGAGCGGCACAAATCCCTACAGGGTGGGAAGTGACACTCGATCTTATTCGGAAAGTTTCAGCGATCGAGGGAGAAAGTTGTGAACCCGATCCGGCGGCGTGGTACACCACTCGGACGGGTCGGGAACCTGACTATTCGGACCTGCTGGAATCGATTGCAAAGACACCGGCGGAGCGGACGAACGCCCTTCGAAGGTATTTCGAGGCTAGTGAAGAAGATCTGGAAGAGGGCCGGAAAGTGGCAACGAAGGCCCATACATGTATCGCGAGGCTTGTGAAAGCGGGATATTTCAGGGTAATCATCACCACGAACTTCGATCGTCTCCTGGAGCAGGCTCTAATTGGGGTCGGTGTCGAACCCACGGTCATCTCATCCGCGGACATGGCTCTCGGGGCTCCTCCGTTGGTTCACACGGTTTGTACTGTTATTAAGGTCCATGGCGATTATCACGACACCCGGCTGAAGAATACGGCACAGGAGTTGGCAGTGTATCCGGCAGAAATGAATGCACTGCTCGACCGGATTTTCGACGAATATGGGCTCATTGTATGCGGCTGGTCCGGTAGCTGGGATGGGGCGCTTCGAGAGGCAATGTTTCGCTCCACAAACCGGAGGTATACGGTGGCTTGGGCATTGAAGGGAGTGCCAAGCCCTGAAGCGGAAAGGCTGATTGCGTTCCGCAAAGTGACCACGATCCCTATTGAATCGGCGGACGACTTCTTCGAATCGCTTGAAGAGAAGTTAACCGCCCTCCGGGATTTGGATGCACCGCATCCTCTATCAGCCGCAATGGCGATCGCCTCTCTTAAGAGGTATATAGCGGAGGATCGCTTCCGGATTCAATTACATGATTTGGTATTCGAGGAGACTGAGAAGCAGATAGCGGAATTATCCAAATTGGGATTATCATCACAGAATTGTGACGATTACATCCACAGACTCGAATTGTACGAATCAAGCATGCAAATCCTGCTGGCGCTGGTAACTCACGGGACTCGCTGGAGCGCGCCGGGACAGTATTGGATATGGCCTCAGGTATTGGTACGATTGCTCGATCTCGCGACGGCCCCGTTGTCGAATTCGGCTTTCACAATGCTTCAGCGCTATCCGGCGCTGCTGACTCTATATGCTGGGGGCTTGGCGATTCTTGTCGCTCAGAACTACGAGCTGTTCAGAATTTTTGTGCGTGCCCCCCGAGTGAGTCCAAAGGTGTTTGAAGGGATAACGACGGAAGATCTGGTGATTCGCAAAATGCTTGTTCCGTATGTATTGCATCCGGATCCTCTTAACCGTTGTTTATCCGAGAGAAAGCTGGTGCCGGGGAGCGAAAGGCTTTTCAGCACACTTAGAGAGGTGATCAGGCCGCTTGAGCCAAACGACGAGAGATATGCTGAACTATTCGACCGTTTAGAGTTTCTACTCGCGCTCATTATGTACGACGAACATTTCGACGACGGCAACTATATCCGTGGTGCAGTCGGCCGATTCGGCTGGAGACATCGAATGCCCTATGAGAAGGACAAACATGTCAGCGAAAGGCTGAAGAAAGAGTTCGAAGGACAGGGCGAGAATTGGGTTCTGATTCGCGCGGGAGTATTTGCGAGCGGTGAGAGGTTTACGAGGGCGTTGAATGGATTCCAGGAGGATGTTCTTTCGAAGTTTTCTTATATTGGATGATTCCGAATCTCGTCTCGGTGGTGGTGACGTGCCCACGAAAAACTCATGGGTTGTTAATGGAAATTCACGATTTCCTGAACCCTGCCAAACTCGACTCCCTCGGGCCACGTCTCGAAGCCAGGAAATGCGAGCTTTCAAAGCCTCGAGTTTCCCTCTGAGGCTGTTTGCGTTTGTAATTGAGCGTGCTGGCACAGCGTGTAGCCCCGGAGGCACTCGGATTGGCCTGAGAACTTGGGCCTCGGAAAGCAGGAAAAACGGCGGGGGCTCTTGAGGGGGCGCACTGCGCGTCCTCGCTTACGGCCATTTCACAGCGAACGGAAAGCGACTGTGTCATAGGATTTTGCAGCCAAGCGCTCGCGAGGAATGCCCACAGGGCAGGGGAAATCCGTCATTGACGCCAAGGAACGACGGTCGCACAGTGGCCGTAGGAATAGCGAGGTCGCAGGTGCGATCTACGTCGGAATCGACTTTTAAACAACAATTGCTAGACGAGCACAGGGACGAGCATGGAGGGTCTCTATGGTGCTACGACTTCGCGGTCGATTAGCTTCAACACCCTTTGCCGCTCAGCTTCGTCGAGCAGCATACCTATTGCCAGGCGATAAATCCTAAACCTCCACTTCGCCGCTCCATGTCTTATTGCAATTGAGAACCAATAATATGCCATTGCTAAATCGGACGGCATCCCAAGCCCAATCAGATACATCATCCCTAGAGCGCATGCCGCACTTGTATGCCGTTGAACCGCTGCCATGTGGTACCACTTAATAGCCTGATCCAAGTTTCGAATAACTCCTTGGCCGCAATAGTATGCTCTACCCAGCAGATATTGAGCCTCGTTTAAGCCAGCATTTGCTGCTCGTTCGTACCATTGCAACGCACTTTGAATATCGCGTTTGACACCAAGGCCCTTCCGATAGATCCAGCCGAGACGCAGTTGTGCGTCCGGATCCCCCTGCTGAGCAGCCTTACGACACCAATATGCTGCTTGATCGTTGTCTCGGGGAACGCCACAACCGTTTGCATACATCCAACCCAAGTTATACTGGGAGCATGCATCGCCCTTTTGTGCACTTAAGGTGTACCAAAATAGCGCTTTTCCAAAGTCTCTCGGCACAAATTGGCCCTTCAGGAAACACCACCCTAGTACCCCTTGCGCCGAGGCGTCGCCGCAATTAGCCTTCTGCCATACGTCAGGAAAATCGATCGACAATTCACGCCCCAAATTTGACACCAAGTTATAACAATCAGGATCAAATTAGATCTCTCGATTCCAAGGGTCGAAAGGATCATAAGGATTATGATATCCGCCTGGAGGGATAACTATAGGCAGGGGAAAGCTTGGTGGCAAGCCTCTAAACATCCAAAGCCACCAAGGCACTTCGATAGGTGGAGGTGGGGGCGCCGCTGAAGGTTCGGATGGGATTGGTGTGCTTGACGATGGGATACATGCTTCGCCTGGCTCCTGACCAATGCCAGATGGGTCTAACGGGTCACCTGAGTCGGGGAATAGCGGATTGTAACGCGGCGGTAGCTCACCTGGATTCTCGGAGATGATATGTTCTTTTGGATTGTATATCGGACTGTCTTCTGGTGGATGACAAAACATTGGAAGGACCGCACAATAATATTTCCAATTGTTACTGATTAAACCGGCCGAATCCGCATATTGTTCCGGATTTTCCAAAGCATATACGTAGGTAGTTATTCCGCCACCTAATCCAAGCGGATCCGTCTCCAAATATCGTCCTAGATTGGGCATGTAGTCACGATTAAGGTTGTAACTGAATCCAGTTTCTGCATCCGAATATTGCCCTGGAAATCGCAAATTCTGCGTGACCGACGCAGTGACGTTACCGGTTGTGCCGAACGGCTGATAGTTTGTCTGCCAAACAATCGCGCCACTGCTGTTGCTGGCAATCTGCGGCGTTCCCAAGTGGTCCGCGACGAGGTAGCTGACCTGATCGGCCGGGGATGGTGCGCTCGGATGCAGGGCGGCAATCGGCCTGCCGTCTACATAGATGTAGTCCGTTACTGTCCCGCTGTCGTTTTCGGCAATTAGCGTTCCGCCCTGCCCATAGCTGTAGACAATGGGCTCTGACCCATTGTTCGTCTTGCTGTAACGCTGCCGTGCCCAGTCGTAGAGAAATGTAGCCGCAAGCGGCGAGCCGGTTACGGAAGCGAGCCGGTTGGCATTGTTGTAGGTGAACGTCGCGTTTGAAGTGCTGTTGGCGGGCGGGATGCTTGTGATATTGCCATTGGCGTTCGTGACGACGGTCACGTTGGTTGAGGTGATGATGTAGCTAGCGGTTGCGACGGCGCTGGGCGTATAACCGCTCGCGGTCGCTAACGCCTTGATTATCTCTGATGAAGAGACAGTGACCGGAGCAGAATACGGTGTGGAATTCGTTGTGGGAGTTGTCCCGTCGTTCGTGTAGAAGATGGACGCACCTGTCGTTGCGTCTGAAATCGTCACGCGCTGCGGCATGCCATACGTGCCCGCCACCGGTGAGAAGGTGGGCGTCGCCGCGGCCGGCAGGTTGATGGTGTAAGTGGCGCTGGCAACGGCGCTATTGTTGTAACCGCTCGCTGCCGCAAGCGCCTTGATGGTTTCGGTCGCCGTGACCGAGATGGGCGAAGCATATTTCGAAGAGGCGGTGGTCGGAGTAGATCCGTCGGTCGTGAAGTAGATAGACGCTCGGGAAGTCGTATCGGAAATGCTGATCGCCTGCGCGGAGCCGTAGCTTCCGGTCGCGGGAGAAAAGGTCGGAGTCGCCGCGGTCGGGGGAGGCGTCGTCGAGCCTCCACCTCCGCCGCCCCCACAACCGATAGTCACCCCAATAACACTGGCAAACAGCGAAACGGCGACGAGTATCCCCATGAGAGGACGGTCCAGAAGCCGCCCGCGGAAGTGAAAGATACCAGCAAGCGACAGCAGGAGTACTGGCCATCCGATGAGGCTGGCCGCGAGAGACGATCTCTTTGCAGCCGGACGAGGCGCTCGTTTCGGCGATGTGGTTGCGCCCATCGGCGTGGTTGGGCTTCCGACAAAAGCCACCTCTGTCTTATGGCGGTCGTTCTTAAGGGATGGCGCGCGCCAAAGAGCGGTGGGTCCACTGCTCATGATCGTCGCGAGCCGGTTTGTTCCGGACGTGTATCCGTAGGTGGTCGTCGTCGAGTCTAGGATTTGTGTCAGCCGATTGCCGACCTTGTCATACGACCAGGCGAAGGTGCCATAGCCGCCTGCGCCGCTTGCGGCGCTTTTGAGGCGGTTGATGGCGTCATACCCGAGCGTCTGAGAATCCGCCGCATTCACGGCGTCGGTGATCGATGTCACATTGTCGGCGAGGTCATAGACGTAAGCGAGATTCTGCAGGTGTGAGGCAGAGAGCACGTCGGTGATGTTCGTCGGCCGGTACGATTGATCAAACGTCCATTTCTCCGCGATCCCGTTGCCATAGTTGACGCTGTCCATCGGCCCGAAGGGCTGATGGGTAAAGGTCCCGATGCCGGTCGCACTTGTGGCGCCCGGTAATGTGGCTGTCACTTTGGTGACGTACCCGGCGGCATCGCGTGCGTAATTGACGAGCGTACCGTCGGGATAGGTCATGGATGCAATTCTGTCGGCACCGTCATAGCTATAACCAGTGTTGAGCGTGGTTGAGCCATTGATGCGTTTTTCGGCGATGAGGTCACCGCGCTCTTCATAGGTGCGGGTTAGCGAGCCTGCGGCGTCGCTGACACTCGTGAGCCTGCCAATCCCGAAGCTAAAGCCGCTGCCGGTCTGATCGTAGGTGTAAGTGACATTTTCGACGATGTCGGCGGGATAGGCTGTTGTGAGCGGCCTGTCCAGGGCGTCAAATGTTTGGTTGGTGACGACGCCGAGAGCGTCGGTCTTGCTTGTCAGGTTGGCATCCCCGTCATAATGGAAAACCGTCGTCCCGGAATCCGGGCTGACCTGCTGGATCACATCTCCAAACCCATCGCGGATGTAGGACGTCGCATTGCCGTTTGCGTCGGTGAGGCTTATGAGCCGGTCGTGGGCGTCATAGGCAGGGGTCGTTGTCCCACTGTTCGCGTCGGTGCTGGAACTGAGGCGATTGAGGGCGTCGTATGTGCTTGAGGTCGTATGGTTGAGGCCGTCCGTGACGGTGAGGACATTCCCGACAAGATCGTAGGTTCGGGTCGTTGTCTGGCCCGCTCCGGCCGTCGCGACAAGTTCCCTGCCCAGCGCGTCGAACGTGCCGGAGGCCTGCCATGTCAATGTCCCGCCTTTCTTGTACACGCTGGTCTCCGTGCGGTCTCCGAGAGCATCGAGGGTGTAATCGATATAGTCCCCAAGCGCGTTGGTTACGGAGGTTAACCGGTGCTCACTGTCGTAGCTTTTCTTCAGGAAAGAATTGTCCGGAAGCGTGGTTGTAATGAGATTGCCCGCAGGGTCGTAGGCCCAGCTAGTGATATAAGTGCCGCTGGTTCCACTTACTTTGCTGATTGTCGGACGCTGGCGCCCATCGTAGGCAATGGTCGTGGTCACGCCATTTGGGTCGACGATGGTTTCGGGCAGCCCACCGCCCATATGCGCCGTGATGCTCGTCAGATGGTTGAGCGGGTCTTTGACGGAAACCAGAGCTCCTGAACTGTCGTAGCCGAACCGCGTGACGTTGCCATTCGGGGTCTGCACCGAGGTAAGAAGGGAATTGGCATAGGTTTTCGTCCAGGTGCGGCTCTGGCCGGCCGTCGCGTAGGGCTTCGTCGTTGTGGTGGTGTCGGTAAGTGTCCTGGTTAGCTCTTCGCCAAATCCATCGTAAGTGAAGGTTGCGGTGACATCCGGAGCGACGATCGTCGCCGGAAGATGGACCCAGGTCGAATCGTAGGCAATGGTGGTGGTGCGGGCAACAGATGAACCGGTGGCTTCGTTCACGGTTGTGGAATCACCGTGGTCGTCGTTGACATAGGTAGTGCTGTTGCCGTTCCAATCGCTCGACGCCGCCATATAGCCGTTGGCATCATAGCTGAAGCTCCGCGTGGCCGCAGCCGTTGTAGAGGTCGCCGCCCGGCTGACGGATATCACCTTGGGAACGGTCTGCATGACCGAGAAGTTATAGGTATCTATCACCCCGAGCGCGTTGGTAACGGTTCGCGCCCCGGTCGTGTCGTCGTAACTGACCGTGGTCACCTCGGCATTGGCATCGCTGCCAATCTTGCTTGTCAGCGCCCTTGCATACTGATCATAGGTCCAGGACAGATAGCGACTGCCGTTTTCATCGATCACGCCAGTAAGGGCGTAAGGAAGTGTCGCGTTTTCGTAGACATAAGAAAGAACACTGGGCGTTGTTGTCGGATAAGTAACGGATGAGAGGTTGAGCCCTGCATATCCGTAAGAGATGGTTGTGCCATCCGGCGTCAGGATGCTTTGCACTTGTCCGGTGTCGTTGTAGGTAAACGTTAACGTTCGGCCAAAAGAGTCCGTGACGGCAGCAAGGCGATTGTCTGCATTGTAAGTCAGCGTCTGCTTATAGCCATTGCGCGCCGTGATGCTGGTGAACTGCAATGATGCGCCGGTGTATGTTTCCACCGTGTCTTCATGATCGGTGACTGTCCATGTCGTACCCGACCCTGCCAATGCGAGATCGATATCGCTGTTCGTCGTCCAGGTTGAGCCCTTCAGATTGAATATGACTAACGGACCGCCTGGCCGACGCAAGAGCATCTGAGTCGATGCATTTGGCGTTAAAGTCCGATCAAAATTGGAGCGCCAATTGGGGCCGAGTGTGCCATAGCTTAAATCTCGACTATTGTAGTAGCGGATATATGTCAGTTTATTCTGGCCAGAGGTCTCGTAATCGCTGACAACATAAAACATGTTCCCGGTGGCAATATTGATCGGCTCGCCGTCAGACACTCGACCTATAAAGTTTACCTGCGGGGCACAAGAACGCGCCGGAAGACGCGGCATACAACACTGCCTTGAATCAGTGGCGATAGGACAGGTCGGTCCGAGTAGTTCCTGATTCATTACGATGTTCGGTGGATCGCAGCTGCCTCCGCTATCTGGGGTGACGCTACCACCGTTGGTACAACCCACAAAAAGCTGCTGGAAACAGCCGAATGCGCATTTCGCATTGCATAACGCGGGCTCGTTCGCGAACTTGTAGGTTGGCGTAAGGGTAAATTCTGCCGCCTTCTGCCCTGGCTGGGGCTCCTTTGCCAGAGCCTGATTGGCATAAGACTGGCAGGCCGCAACCGGGGAGAGTGCATAACCGGTGCCATTCGCAGCCGTCTGGCAATCACCATAGCCGACGAAACAAGGTATCCATTCTGTTTGTGACTGCGCCTGGGCGTGTATTGATGAAATGTCGAGTAGTGAAATCAGGACGACGAGGACAATTCGGGAAGGATTCATTGCTCGGCCGGGGGACCTCCGCACTGGACTTTTCGGTGTTTACCTGCAGGAGACTTTCGAGTGGCAATTGAGCTGTGACTTCGGGGATCTGTATCAATGCTCGGAGTCCTGATGTCTTTGCGCCATCCTCAAATTTTTCTGCAGGATCGCTCGATACGGTTCCGTGCCATCGTCCGCTGCCAGGTAGTGCCGATCCGACGGGAACGACGTATTTTGGCCAGTATGTTGGGAACCCACCGGAAGTTGCTGGTCGGGGAGCCCCGCGAACAAGAAAGAAGGGTAGAGAGTCTGAGTTACAGAAGAAATTTAACGGAAGCCCCAACTCGATCTAGCCTTTGCGGGACGAAGGAAAGCGTACCACGTTATCGGAATGGCAAATAGACCGGGGTAAGATGCCGAACCCGTAGAAACGATGTAAGGGCATGGCGAATCAAGAGCTTAGGAGAGAGTAAACGGCACACAGAAATATTTTGAGGCTCTCGGACGAAGGCCACTTACACGGTCAAGTCTTCAGTGCTGGGATCTAAGCCGTGGAGAAAATCCACGGCTCTTTGAGCATGCGCAGCGGCACTGAAGATCGCCCGCTTATCGTTCTGCAGCACGGTCAGCCAGTCCGCGATATAGGCGGCATGATCTCGGACAGGCGATCCGGAACCGTTACCCGGCACAACCGAGAGGAAAATCTTCCCGATTCGGTGAAAGCAGGGACCACGGGGTATTTTCTTCAATTCGTGTGCTCTCCTGTCGTGTGATGTATGAGCCGGTTTCGGAAATTCGAACATCGGGATGAGTGGAAGGATTGTTCCTCAGCCAGCCATTAAGATGGCAGAAACGAGGAGCAACGATGGCACGACGTCCACGCCGGAATCACACAGCGGCTTTCAAAGCGAAGGTGGCCTTGGCCGCCCCGAAGGGAGACAAGACTCTGGCCGAGTTGGCTGAACAGTTCGATGTCCACCCCAACCAGATCACAGACTGGAAGACGCGGCTTGCAGAAGGTGCAGCCACCGTCTTTGGGGAAGACAGGGCCGAGGAGCAAGGCAAGGTCGATGTAACCCGGATGCAGGCCAAGATCGGCGAACTGGCGCTGGCCAACGATTTTTTAGAAAGTGCGCTCGTCAAGGCGGGTTTGCTGAGCGCAAAGCGATGATCGACCCCGAGCACGTATTACCGATTGCCGATGTGAAATGGCGGCAGCAGGCGCTCATCGAATTGTCCGTTCCGCAGATTGCGATGCCGGGATCGAAGGATCGGGTTGCCGGGTTCGCCAGGCGGGTTAGCCGCACGATCCTCCGGAGACAAGCTTCGATTGTGCTTGTGGGAGTTGGAACGTGGCAGCGGCACAGGTCTGCGCCGGTAAATCAGTGTTCTCCGGTCCCGTGTATGCGCTGCCCGATTCCCTAGTTCTGAACTTGCGTGCCTGTGATGCAAATCACAAATTGTTGCGCACCGGATAGATAAGCTGGATGCACCGGTTAGCCCAATTCGACACAAGGGGCGGACGTGGGAACCGAGGGGAAACCCGCCATTTGGATTCTCGCGAGGTCCGGGGACCTGCCGAGACGGGAGGCCTGCGACTCCCGTAGTGAGGTCCGAGATGGAATTCAGCGACAAGCTGCTGAGATGCATCGACTGCGGACGGGACTTTGTTTTCAGCGCTGGGGAACAGATTTTCTTCCGAGACAAGCAGTTTCAGCATGAGCCCCTGCACTGCAAGCCATGCAAGGCGAAGCGTACCAAGATCGCAGCGCGGGTGGAGAACTAAGATGACGCCGCTGTGCTCCGCCTGATCGGAGTAATAGGCTGCCGACTGAAAGTCGAGGGGCTCCGCCAGATGAGCCCGGCGGGTCGGCACTCTTGGGAAGGCTCGACCTCCAATACATCAGGTCTTGCATCGAAGGCTCAGAGTGAGAATGACACTGCGATCCGTGCCCGACACCATAAAGTCGCTCCGCTCAACGCTCAGACAGCTGGAGCAGGATGCGGCACGTGATTCCATGGATTTTGCCCAGCTGAAGCGGATCTTCCTGAAGCGCATCGCCGAACTCGAGATCGAACAGGCCCGCACCAAGCGGGATGAGCCCGGTTACAAGATCGCAAGCTGAAACCCCCGCGCGATGATAGGCCGCGCGTTCCTCGGGACTTCGGCGTCCCTAGCAATCCGGCAATTGCGACGGCCATGGTACTTGAGCAGGGTCGACTAATGCAGTGAGTTCATTCCTGGCTGACCTCTAAAAGGAGCCTGACCAGCGCTTCGCGCAGAGCCTCAGGGCCTTCCCATTTGGCGACATAGCCGTTGATATGAACAGCGCGCATACCTCGTAGTTCTCGCGTCCCAGTTGCGTCCAAATCACCACCGGAATCCTTGCCAGGCGAGGATTGCCATAGCGGATGCGCAATATCTCGTACCCGCTTTCGTGACCGAGGTCGAGGTCCAGCAGAATCACATCTGGGAGGGATCCATCCCCGCCAAGCGCATTTTCAAGGCGCACCTTCGTCGAGCGGATATCCGGTCTCGCTTCAATCTCGGAAAAGCCCGCCGCTCGCGCGGCTTCCGCCGCGACGCTGAGGTCCTTCACGTGGTCCTCGACGATCAGAATTCGGGGCACGCTGCTCCTTATTGAAACGGACCGATTATTGTAGCCCAGCGTCGGCTTTGCCTTGAATCAAGGTCTTGCTGGACGGGTCTTTTCACGGCCGAAAACGGAGGTTACGGAGTTCGGTTGCGGTAGCTCTTGACCCCGGGAGGAAGGTAACTGCAAGAGCCAGAAAGGATTAGTTGTGGAATTGCAACATATGGGGTGAAACTACAATCCTCCATACAAGCTCGATCTCGCCCATCCATCACCACCGATGGCCCGTCTCATGGCTGCGGGAAACGCCGAGGCCAGTCATCGCCTGACAGGGGCCGGACAGCAACCGCCGGGAACGCGGTTTGTGTTTGATATCCGCAAAGGACAATTGCTAATCTCGTATCGTCAAATTTCTTTCGCAGGGGGATTTCACGATGTCCGCCGCGCGTCAGGATCTGCGCACGTTCCCGCACCGCCCCAATCCGGATGGCACCTTTGATTCGATCTGTCCGAAATGCTACATGACCATTGCGCGACAGAAACGCGAATCGGATCTGATCACCTTCGAGCGTGACCACGTTTGCCACGAGCTCGCGTTTGGCCGCGTTCGTGGTCGATCATCAGATCGGGAGATTGACGTCAGCGACGAACATCGAGCCATTTGATCGTCGCGCTTTTCCGATTGCTTCGCGTGTGGCGCGGCCAGCAAAGAAAGGCGAACCTCGCCTGGTCGGCGTAGGTCCAGGACCCCACAAATGTTGATTGCTTTGGGGCAGTGTACCTACGGTACCAGTTTTATACCCTAACCCGTTTGGGGGATTGCAAGGAAACGACTGGGGATGGTGAACGCCCAGGCTATGCAGATGCCCGGCTCGGTCGAGAACGCAGAAATCGGCCCGGCTGCCCTTGACCAGGCGCAGGCTATGTTCGGCGAGACGCTCGGAAAATTCAGCCCCGCTCGTGCATTCGTGGTATCGCCGCGTCAGCGCTCCCAGCAATCCAGTAGCGCTTGAAAAGCACTTGGCGGATCCAAAAGAGTAACTGGAGTCAGATCTTCTCGAGATGACCGCCAAGATCCTGGCAGTTTATTTGCTGAAGATTACAAGCAACGGTAAGAAATGTATAAATGATTGGGCGGCGGCTGAGACCGCGTCGAGGCCAACCGCTTCAGACTGTTGATTCAACTTTCCATCTGTACAATCATCGAGCGAGCTGCTCGTGCATATCTGCCTAAGCGCCCGTCGAATAGCAAATTCGGAAGTGGCATCGGCCGATCGATAGGGGATTTTCGCAATTGATTCCGCCAAAATTGGAGCAGCTCGGATTGCATTCGGGCCAATATCTCCCAACGAACGAGCGATCCAGTAGCGAACCGCGTCATCGCAATCAAGCAGCATTTCGGACATGGCATCAATTTCTTCCGGAAGAACATTTTTCGGCCCCAATTCTCTCACTGATCTCTCAAGTTTCTCCCCAAGCTCAGCACGCGTGTTCGCACTCTTCTCTCTCTTTATCTGATTCATTATCGCCATGGGCGTATCAATGAATTCTTGCCTCTCTCGTGCATCTGCAGTGCTCCAAGCAACCATGACGGCACAGCAACAGCAATGGATTGTAAACATGCTTAGTAGTTTAAACATATGAAGCTTGCCACATTCTAATAACTGGTGCCATCGCATTTGTTGTAGACACATTCGAATCATTCCATGTGGATCTGAGTACGTCCGCAGAATAGACCCCTCAGACAGTGAAGTCACCTTAAAACGGAGGTTGGAAACTTCTAATAACTGGCGCCGTCGCATTTATTGTAGACAGATTCGGATCATTCCATGTGGACCTGAGTATGCCCGCAAAAGGGCGCCCCAAAAAAGAGGCCCCCCCAACCGTAAAATCATCAGGAAGAGACAAGCCCTCATAAAATTGGGCAGAGGCTGTGACATCGGTCCAAACCTGGCTGAAAGTATCCGTGTCGGGGTTGGGCGTGGCATAACCAGGATTAACGTACCATGCTTCCCAGTAAGTAAACGTATGCACGTATTGTAACGTTCCAACCACTTTCTGAACAATCCAACCACCAATGCTTGACGGACGAGAGAGATTCCACTGAATAGTCCACCACTTCGCGTTGGGACCTCCTGCTAGGTTTGTGTACCCAAGCGATATAGGGGTTGGAGCGGGATCGCTTGGCGACTCACAGGAAAGCCCAAGCAGGTCCCTGTTAAACGTGACGCCACCGTTTACATAAGAATATAAATTTGAACTGTTTCGCTCTTGAAGGGTATGTACACTAGTCCCCCCGGTTGCAACTATTGGATCCCTTGACAACCAACGCCCAGCTCTAGGATCGTACACACGATAGTGTGTCAAGTAGAGAGCATCTTGCTGATCGTAAAGCAATCCAGCATATCGAAAATCCGTACTTATCCTTCCATTGCTTTGACTCGGGTTTCCATAGGGGTCGTAGTCGAATGATGCTATTCGGCTTCCATTCTGCGTGGCAAGCGCGTCCCGTACGGACCCGAGCTGATCTTGTGAGTAGTAAAGGCTGGTTCCCGCCAGTGGCAGGAACTCACCTTCTGAATAATAACGCCGCTCGATTGCACCTATCGCAGTTCTCTCCTGGCAAGGAGTCTCTCCGCACCAAAGATAACGGTTTGCGGTACTCATGCCATTGTTGGTCGTGATGATGCTTGTCCGGCGACCTAAGCCATCATAGGAAAAGGTCGTTTTCTGGGACAGACTGGTCTTTGACGCAATGCTCAGGAGGCGCCTTTCGGCATCCCATGTGTAGGTGCGCAAGCCGTCGTCGAGCACGTTTCCATTCTTGTCGTAGTCATAGGTATCCCGACCGTAGTTCACTATCTGGTTCAGATCGTTATAGCTGGCATCCGTCGTACCGCTCGGTGATTGGAACGAGGTGATATTGTCGGCGGGATCGAGGGCATATGCATACGTTCCCGCGCTCGACGAGGCATCTGTAAGACGATATGCATCGTCGTACTTGTAGTCCCATGACTTACCGGCTCCCTCGTGGTCCCGATCCTCGGTGGTCCAATCAGCGTCCCAATTATTGGCGTACCGACCGTTGCGGTTCGGAGAGGTCTCCCTGATCTTCGTAATGAGATTTTCCGGCGTTGTCCTAAAGTGAAAGCTGCGGGCCGCTCCGCTATTGATGATGGTCTTGAGACGACGGTCATTCATGTTCGTATCGTACTTCCAAATGGTGCCAACGGTTCCCGTGCTGATCTGTTGACCCATTATCTGTCCCGTCTGCCCGAGGTAGGAGAGATTGAACACGCCAAGCGCCGTGCCGTTTCGGATGAGCCGGGAAAGCTTATCGTAGACGAATGTCTCGGTGCTCGTGTCGACGGTGCGGGCCGTAAGGCGCGAGAGCTGATCATAGGCATAGGCGATCGAATCGTTCGTATAAGGTCCGGATTCTTTCGCAAGTTGGAGCGCACCAAGAGAGCCGACCGCCTGGTAGGTGTAATTCCTTGTTCCATTGCCATCCGTCATGGACGTGATGCGCCGGAAATACGGATCATAGGCAAAGGTCACGTTCGGCGTCGGATTAACTGTGTTCGTATAGTCAATATTCGTCAGGGTATCGTCCTCGCCGTAAGTAAATGTCTTTACTTGTTGCAACGCATCGGTGATCGACTTCAAGCGGCTTGTCGTGCCCTCGTAGGCATTCGTGACTTGGCTGCCGTCAGCATATTCCTTGTCCGTGACGCGATTCTGGACATCGATGCTCCAATTCGTTGTGTTGCCGTTCGGATCGGTAAGGCTCTTCAGTGACTTGTTTTCCCAGTAAGCGAGCTTCGTTACGTGGTCGAGCGGGTCAGTCACGCTCACCAGATTGCGTACGGAGTCGTAGGCATATTGCGTTGTGTTGTTCTGACGATCCGTGACCGACGTGAGGTCAAGGTTCGTATATGCGTATTTGCGGGTCGTGGTATCGGGAAATATCTCTCCGGTCACGCGATCAAGTGAGTCATATGTGTATCTGACCGTGTAACCTTCTGAATCGGTCGCGGTCGCCACATCACCGTATCGATCGTATTTGAAGCTCGCTTGAGTTTTGCCGTTCGCGTTGATGATTTCAGTCAGGTAGCCGAGACGGTTGTATTGATATTGTGTGGCTTCGCCAAGCGCGTCCGTCATCTGGGTGAGCTGGCCGGAGGTATTGTAGGCGAATTGTGTGACCTGTCCCGCCGCATCCGTGTACGTAAGCGGAAGGTGCTGAAAATTGTAGGTAAATTGAGCGATGGTCGAAAATCCCGAGGCAGACGCCTTCTGCTGTACGCTTACAAGATCGATGCCATTCGGGGCGTAGGTGAACTGCGTTTCGCGGCCCACGGGATCAATCATCTGGGTGACGTTGCCCTGGCTGTTGTAAGAAATATTCGTGACCTGGCTGGTGGCGTCATCAAGGACTCGACCGATGGCGGTGGGCTTGTTATAGGCACCTGAAATATAACTCGCGCCGCCCTGGCCTTCGTAGTTGTACCATACGCGGTTTTCCAGGGGGGCCTGGCTGCTCTCTACGAAATCGGAAGTGTAATTGGTGTTCTGTGCCCAATGGCACCAGTGGGTCTGGTTTGCCATTGTATAGTCGCCCGCTGCCACAGCGTAGGCGTGTTTGTCCCAGTGAAAGCTGTCTCGATAATAGAGATAGGCGTCAAAAGTTGCCATTCCCGTCGGTACGGTATTTGAGGGATCGGCGTAAGGGATGTTCGGCGCGCCAACGCGATATTCCATCCGTTCGGTGTTTCCGAGCGGGTCGGTTGCATTCAGGTATCGCGTAACATCACCCGTAGGGTTCACGCTGCTGTCGCTGTAGGTGAAAGTCGTGGTGCCGTAGGGCGTCTTCATCGAGTTGATGAGTGAGGAGGTATCGTAGGTGAATTGCGATTTCAGGCCCAACACGTCGGTAATTTCATTGAGCCTGTTGGATGAGTCGTATGAGAGATGAGCGCAGCGGCCAAACGGGTCGGAGATGCTCGTGACCGATAGCGGCTGTGCCGCGAGTTCATAAGAAAATGTCGTGTTGCGGCCCGTTGCATCGGTAATGGTGATCAGCCGGAGCTGCGAATCGTAATTGAACGTCAGAGCGTTTCCGGCGGGATCGATCACCTTGGAGAGGAAAACGAGCCTCGGAAAGCTGGTTGCGCCGTTTGATTGCGAGTAGATCTCCCGATGGCCGTCAGGGAAGGATCGCGTGTAAACAATCGGCGAGGCGGTTGTTTGTGCCAGAATTGCGCCAGTGTTTGTTTCGGGCGCAAATGCATTGGTGACAGAGCTGTAACCGTAATAAGCATAGCTACCGCCGCCCGCCACGTAACGCGAAACGGACCCTGGAGCAAGCGGATCGTCCTCGATATATGTAAGGAAATTCAACGTCCACTTTGGACCGACGTTGAACCATGCGAAAGTAGCAGGTTGGCTGTCCTCGCGCTGGTTGTAGCTGAGACTTACCTTAACAGCCGGGCCCTTCGGCGGCGTGTAGCCGACCGGTGTATCAGTAAGGTTCAAACTCACGGTCAGCTCGCTCATGCCGTAGTCGCAGAGACCGTTATTGCAATTGGTATTGGTGCACTGTGCTCCCTCCTGAGAATTGCAATTGCTGGTACCGGGTTTCTGCTGATTGGTGTATCCCATGCCGAAAACCGCCTTCGCGGAGTTCGAACTGACCGCAATCCACTCGTCCGCTACGGCCTTTTGCGATACCAGGAAATAACCCGAGGCTTCCGCATCGAGGGCGCGGGGAGTAATCCACAGATCGGTTCCGAACGTGGGGTCCTGCACGTGATAGCGGCCGTTTGCGAAGCCGAGGAGAGTGGCGAAGTGGTTGACCTTCCAATGTACGACGGAAGGTAGGGGCACAGGCTCGCCAGGAGAGCGATAGACGAGATGCGAGCGAAATCCGGCTCTCTCGGCAAGAGCGCTTACCTGCTCCAATGTCACACCATGGGGACTGGAGCGGTAGTCATCAATGAACTGAACGTCCTTGGGAGTCGAGCCTTCTGCAAGGAGAAGATGCTTCAGGGCCATGGGGCCGCAAAGATAGGAGACGCCAGGGTCATGCCGCATCATCCACAAGCCGTCGTGTGCTCCGGTGAGGATTTCCGTGGCTGAGCCGGTGACCTTGCGGTCGCCAATATCCCTAAAGAGGGCTTCCAGCGCGTCAGCATGGCCAAGCCGCGCATGCATGCGCGCAAGCTCTGCGACGGCGCGGTCCACCAGCGCGTGGGGCTTTGGATCGGTGTAGGATTTTCCGGACGTCCATGCCTCGCTCCAGTTGCTCACGGCCTTCGAAAAGTAGCCATAGTGGTAATTTAGGAGACCTAGATTCGTCAGCAGCGCGACGCGCCAGGATGAATGCGGGTGATCGTTGGCGAATCCTTCCAAAGCGGAGAAATCATCCTCACGGCTGCGATCGCGGAAACGATCTAGCGCCATACGGAGATCGCTATCCTCACTGCCAGAAGTTGGACCAGTTGGGATAAGCGGTTCCTCGAATTGATTGGAAAGGCTAGTAAACTCATCCGGTTCGTGAAGCCGGGAAATTACAGCATCGGCTTCGAGTCGCGCACGCGTCTCCAAATCGAGCAGCCTCACCTTCGCGGATGCCAGGGTGTTCTTGAGTACCTTCAGCATGGCGTTGCGTCGAACCGAGTGTAGTGGCGCCGCCGGCGCTGCAACGGCCGGTAGAGGAAGCCCAAGAGCGGTCATGGGGACAATCAGAATCAACGCAATAAGCTTTTGCCATGTATCGGCAACGAACCGCGCGGGCGTGCGGGACATAGCTCCTCCTCGGGGGCAAGGTCAGGACTGCCGGAAAACATCCAAAGTTATCGTGCTGGGTCGAGCGTGCTTCTGGTGATGAGCGACGGTCTTACAGGAGAGAGGTCGGATGTGACTAAATCGTAAAGAGAATTAGTGCTAACTCGCGGACGGGACGATAACTTCCTGAGCGCAGTGCAGATACAGCCTTGAGAGCACCACCTTCATTCTCGCTGTCCCCCCAAAATTTTGAAGGCTTAAAACCGAAAGTCGATGCGCTGTTAATAACAATCGGTTGAACCCGGAATAGTAGCACGGATAAAGCAAAGTTTGACAAGCAAAAGTTTTAGGCGGACTAGGAACTGAGGGCTAAGGGCATATGTAGTTATGGATCACGAGGCTGTTACGAAGGTAGGGGAAGAAATCTTGTGACATCCCACAAGCACGATATTTATCAATGACATCTCCGATCGCGATTGTGCAATCTTGCCCTCTCAATCGGGGGCGTTGGAAATCATTTCCCAATCGAATGCGTCGATCGCCGCAGTTAGCAGGTGCAGCCGTTATGTCCGTGCAGACCTATGACCGAGGCCGGGATGCAGACGGCAGGTCAGAAGTGAAGCCGTGGAGGTAATCCACGGCCTTCTGTGCATGGGCGGCGGCGCTGAAGATGGCGCGCTTGTCGTTCTGCAGCACCGTTAGCCAGTCCGCGATATAGGCGGCGTGGTCATCGCGCACTTCCGGCGTGAGGTTCAGGTCCGCGCAAAGGAACGCGCTGGCTAATTCGGCGACCAGCTCCTCGCGGGCATAGCCTTCGTCGCCCCATTTCTTGCGGCCGAAGCTGCGGTCGAGCCGGGAAGGGTGCCGCGTCCAGTGTGCGCTTTCATGCGCGAGAGTAGCGTAAAAGCTCTCGGCGTCTTTAAAGGCTTCGATGACCGGCATCTGGATATAATCGCCTTCCTGGCTATAGTACGCACGATCGCCACGGTAGCGGATATCGGCTTTCGTCGCCGCAAAGAAAGCTTCGGCATGGGCGATACGCTCGATGGTCGTATTAATGACTTCGGGCTTGCCGTAGTAGTGCTCGGGCAGTCCGTCAATCTGCTCGACATTGAAGACCGTATAGCCCTTCATATAGTGGATCTCGCGCTCGGATTCCTTGCCGTTATCGTCTTCTTCCGTGCGCGTGATGGCGTTGGCATAAACGACGAGGGAGCCTTTCTCGCCCTTGCGGACATGCGCTTTCAGCTCGCTTGCCTGTTTGAACGTCATCCAGATCGGAGCCGCGAAGCCCTGCGCTACGGCCTCCGCCCAGAGCATCAGGATGTTGATGCCGGAGTAGGGAACGCCGTTGTGACGCAGTGGCCTAGTGATGCGCCCCGCCGTGTTTCCTGGATTCCACGGCTTCATCCAGGTGCGGACTCCCTGTTCGAGGTCGGCGATAATCCGGTTTGTAACGCGGGTGTAGACGTCCTGTCTCTCGCTGCTCATAAACTGTTCTCCTCTTCGGGTCCGGCTCATTCCGAACCGCCGAGAAGGACAGGGCAGGGCGCAAAGCAGGCGATCCGTCACCGGAGGGAAACGAAGGGAAACGGCAAACACGGGAGCGAAGCGAATGGAGCGGGCAGCGCCGTTGACGGAGCGCCGCGCCGTGCCAGATTCGAGGCAGACGGTTCGCGGGTGAGCTGGATCCGGGAGAACGGGGGGAGCGAGAGACCGGCGAGGGGGCTGCAAGCGAGGGATCATCGAACGCCAGAGTAGGCAATCCGAAAAGCGGGAAACACGGTGGGGGGCTTTACTTACTCAGAGAGGACGCTAGAATAATGCGAATATCAGGGGCATGAAGGGCGATGACAAGGATATCGAACGACGTTTATGACGAGGATGCCGCGATGGAGGAAGCGCAGGAGCGGAGCGCAGGACCGCATCTCAGAGATATCCTGCGGCGGGAGCATGATGAGCTGCTGAAAGGGCGCCCACGAGACATCGCGCTTGAGAAGCGGGGTGCGGATATCGAGCTGCAGATCATCCGTGACCTGGAGGATCGATAATCGTTGAGCAGTCAGAAAGCGGAAGGACTTTAGGACAGGCGGTCCGGAACAAGTTCGATGGCCCAGTCGGCCATAGTGCCTTCCCCTCCACTTCGATGCTGAGACGGGCAGAGATAGACCGGCGCGGGCTTCTTTCGGCAGAACTTGCATCTGATACGCGGGAGCAACTCTGAGAAGGAACGGTCTCCATACCACCGCATGAGTCCTCTCACCGCACATCTCGCGCTCCGATCGCCGCAGATCCGGCAGCGGATCTCAAGAACGCAATCGGGCCAGTCGGATAATTGATGGCTGGGAAGGAATCTCGGCGGATGCATGGGGCTGCTCACGGGGGAATTATGATCTTGATTTCCGTTACAGAATTCAAGCGGTAACATTCCCGTGCGGCTTTTGCCGCGATTCGTCTAGCGGGGTGACGGCGACCGAAAACCTACGGCGCTCTCTTGAAGGCGCGGGTTTTCTTCGTCGCTGAGAACCAGGTGCGAGAATGGATCTGGACGCTTGAGAAAGCAGCCGGCTGGCCTGGAAGTTAAACTGCGCAATGGCATCGATACGAGCAACGTTGAAGCCGGTGCTCATGAAGGGGATGATTGCCCTTGCAAACCGCGACGGTAAAGAGGCGGCAAGAGATGCTGTATTTTATGATTCAGAAAGTGAGACGGGCATGCGCTCACAACTCACGGACTCACTGTTACTGCTGATTGATGGCGGGTCCATCATTGCCGTTGTGGTGGGGGTGGCTAAGGCATTCGAGTGGTTCGACGGAATGATCAGCGATGCAGGAAGGCACGCGCTGGGCAATCTGTTAAATAATGCGCCGTCAGGTGAACAATTAGATTCATGGGCGACGGTGTTTCCGCGACTGATCGACCACATCTTTGGAGAACGAGCTATATCATGGAAATTCTGCCTACGCTCTGGTGCTGCATCTCTCATCTTCATCTCCATCGTTTTCGTATTTGAGGGCCGCCTGTATGGTCATCTAATGTACTTTCGAGGTTGGTATGCATGGCTAATGATCGGACTCGCGAGTAACGTAGCTCCGGATTACTGCTCACTATTGGTGAGCCGAGCGGTCGTTCGCGCAATGGAACGTCGACCCACGACGAAGGCAATTGGAGCGCTCCTAATAGTAGATCTTATTCTAGGTGCGCTATTCGGTATGGCAGGGGCCGTTCTATATATCATTGTGCTGGGAATATGGTCTGGGCCGCTGACGCTCGGCTATATGGGATACACCCCAGAACGTTTTTTTACGCTAAGGTGGCTATTTGAATGGGATGTGATTGTCCGACGATTTACCTTGGGTAGTGATATATGGCTAAGGCTATTGTTTTTTAGCAGTCTATTCACATCGATATGGGTCTGGTTGTATGTGCTATCGATCGGAATTATCAAATTGCTTCACAAGATTCGTGCAGTGTGGATACGACTGGCACCTTATCTCGACATCGACAAGAAGCCTATTGTCGCCATAGGCAGAGTTGCCGGACTGTTGGCGGGTGCCGGATATGCTGCAATCCTGGGAATGGTCTGGATCGTGCGGCATTGGCACTAGATTTATCGGCGGATGGAGCTGATAAGGCGGGATTTCGAACGAATATTCGTCGCTAAGGATCTGGCCTTACGATCGTTAACGAATAGAAACTAAATGCGGCTTTGGCAATGACCTCCCAATCGGCAACCCTGGGAACGACTACCTAGCTCCTGAGGCGGGTCAATAAGTCTTCGAGAACTTCCTCGCCGGTGGCAACATGGGGATTTTTGCCCAACGACCCGAAAAGGTTCAATCCAGCGTCAAGCCGCCTGTTCCATTAAATAACGAGTATCTCGTGCGTATATCCGATGGTGGTCTCGTCATACAGCGACAAGATTCGGATGGTTTTGCCTGAAATCATGGCGCACCTCGGGCTCAAAACGGATGAACGGGGAGAGGATGGGAAATACGCCGTGGTGCTCACTCTATCAAGTAATTGAACGGGCGGGACACACGAGAAGAATTACAAACCTCGAAGATTGGCGTCGTCGAACGGTGCGGATGAATCGGGGTAGTCGCTACGAACCTGCAACCCTGCGCATCTCGCACCATCGATGTATGTTTCGAATCATCTGCACGGGAGCATCGTTTCCGCGCAATGCGCTGCCTAGAAGCGTCGCTCAGCCTTCGACCCTCGACTGGGCAGTGCGTTCGGAATATGAGTGGCGCGCGGGCAGGGACTGGAGCCGAGCCCCACGGCAGGGTGAACCTGAATCGCCCTAGTCTTGCGCGGGGTTCCAGAAGTATGCAAATTTGCCAAGCCCGTCGGGATCGCACACATGGGCGCTTTCAGCCCGCTCAAGGTCTTCCTCCCGTTCGTACCGGCCGACAGTTTCAAAACAGACCGGGCAGAATGACTCAACAGTTCCGTAGGGGTCCATCCGATGAATGAATACCCAAAGACCCGGGTGTATAGCTCCCATGGCAACCCTCCCGAGGGTGGGTCGAACGGCGCAAAAACATGGCGGTACCGGGTCTTTCCGCGCGGTGATCGGACGCCGGCACCGATGTAGTCAGAAGCGTGGGATGCCGTGGTTGAGGAACGGGATGTCGGCCCGGTAGTTCATCGAGCCCTCTTTTCTGCTTCCGTGGGAAAGATCGATTACGGGACGGCGATGCCGGATGGGCGATCGCGGGGGCCGTTGGTTTTGGCCGCTTAGGCTAAGGTAAGTCCTAGAGCCAACAGACTATGGGGCTATGAGGCGGCTATCAGCCTCTCTCGTGGCCGGAGTGGCAACGGCATACCGCCCAAAGCAACTCTCCTGACACCTCCTGCCTCCTATGCCAGAGGACGAATTCTCCGCCTGCGCGGAGTGCCGGTTCGAGGAGCAGGCAGGGGCGCTGGGTCTTCGGTATTTCGCCGGTTTATCTTATCGGAGGCAAAGGAGAATGGCATATGTAGCCGCCTGCCCCTGCCTTATTCCACACCATGTAACATCAACCGCACGTATCAAAAGGATTTTCATGCCTACACAGATTAAAGAGCAGCACAAAATCAGCAATAAAAACGTTGTGAACACGCTGCATTCGGTAGTTGAGAGCCTGATTGACGGACAGCGCGGATTTCAGGACATCGGTGAGCATCTGAAGGATGACACCCACAAGCGGTATTTCCTCGCGGAATCGATAAAGCGCGCTCAGTTCCGCGGCGAACTGGAAACCATGCTCCACACCGAGGGCGATCACGACCCGAAAGAAAGCGGCAGCGTGAGCGGTGCTCTTCATCGTACCTGGGGAGATTTTAAGGCGAAGCTCGGAGGGGGCGACCATACTCTCCTGGAGACGGCGGAGCAAGGCGAGGATGCGGCGACAAAAGCCTACAAGGATGCACTGGGACAGGATTTACCCAAGAACGTTAAGGAGCTTCTGGAAAAACAACGCGCGCATATCCAGAAGTCGCACGATTACGTGAAGGCAGCTCGGGATAGCAGCAAGTAGCAAGGGTGATTCCGGGGGTGTGAAGGCCCGAGCGTAATAGCTCGGGCTTTTCTCTGTGCCGTCGATGCGGATATTCGAAATGTGCTTAGTCATGTTGTAGTACATTGGGTTGACCGGAGAAAAGGCAGCCGGTAGGGTCGTCGTGTTCGTAAACAACGCGACGGAGCATTTGCAGTGACCCACCCTCTTGATGAGCTGGAAAGCGACCGCCTGCGGCTGCGAGACCTTGCGCGACAGCGTGGCCTCACCTATCGGTATACAGGGAACACTTACGAGTTTGACGACCGGATAGGCCCTGATGCTTTCAAGGATGGATGCATTTACATGGCACGCTCATTTTCCGAAGCGCTCGCCTTCGCAGAAGGTTTCGACCGGGGAATTGAGAAAGCCAGCGGGGCGCGCGCATGAAAGTCATCACACGCGAGGAATGGGAAGTGTTCAAGGATTGGCAATCGAAGCTGGAAGGCTCGCTGCAAGCGTTTCAGGTCAATTTCATGACCAAGGAAGAAATAAACCGGCTGCCGTTGGCGGAGCCTGCGCCGCTGGATGACGAAACGGAAGCCTTGCTCCTTGATGAAATGGAGGCGTGGCACGAAATGCAGAAAGCGGAGCTGCTGGCGCTGGCGGAGAAGCTGGGTTGCAGCATTTATCTGGCTGGCTATCTGAAATACATCGATGACAAGCTGGAATGCGTGGCGGAGGCGTTCGGTAGTAAGAAAGTGGTTATGCAGGAGCCGCAGAGCGTGAAAGCAGCCCTACAAAAGCTTAAAACCTTTTGTCCAGATAGCAAAACGGACAACTCCTAGTGATTCCAGTTATCGTTGCTGACTACATTTGTCATCTTCAGCTGAATTTGGCACTACTTCTTCAAGATAATTTGGATCACGATTTCAAATAGTTGTCACTAACTCCAGGCAGTACACCTCAATCTGACAGCCTGGTGTGCGTAAGTTTGAAGCTTTGCACGGGCGGGGCATTGTCATAAAAGTGTAACTTTATACAATAGTGGGGATGCATTACATTCAAAGATAATTAAATCTGTGCTGCCATTGAAGGATAATACACATGTCAGATGAACAACTCGACGGTAACTGGGAGAAAGCCGCTCTTGCCTCGAAAGACATAGGGGACGCGCTGAAGGGTGTAACAGAAGCAGCGAAGAAAGCGAAACTCTACGAGGATAGCCATCATATCGTCCGTGATGAGAAAACCCGCCAAGTAACGTGGGGCACGGACAAAGCTGAGCTTTCCAAGCCTGCGCATGAAGAAATTTTGAATAAGCTAAGCACGGCCAATAATATCGCGGAGGCTAAATTAGCGGATTTCGACGGTTTTAAGGAGATTTTAAAGAAGGGTGGTGATTCGCTCCCGCACGGCGTGGAAATCGAAGACCTTCTTCACAAGGCGACTGCCGCAGGAATAAAAATGGCGACAGAGACCGAGGCACACGAACTTAAGTCTCCCGGTACAGGCGGAGCAAAGCCAATTCGAGCAAAAGGACAAACCACACCCCACTAAGCAAATCAGGCCATTCTTGCCGATAGCGGTTGACCCAGCGGCCAGCGCCATGCCTTCAATCGCCTGCCGCAATTCAGGGGACATCTGGTCTCTGCCTTTGCCCTCATATACCTTGCGGCCCAGACCAGCCAGTCCGTTGTTTCCGGTACTGCTGCCACCCAGCGCCTAGCTGTACGCAGCGCCAGGCCGTGTTGCTTGATGAGCTGCACAAGTGAGACATCGCCATCCAGATCGGATTTTTAAACCTGTGGATGGCCAACCATTCCTTATTGTTCCTTTATGGCCGCTAGGCCGGTTATATTTAACGTGGATACAAAGGGATGCAGGAACATGGAAAATTGCGAAGAGAAGACTCAGTTAACTTCGAAGTATCAGGAAGCGACAGAGAAGTTTTCCAGTTCCGTGAATGAGCTTAACCAGCGGATGAGTAGATCGTCGAAAGAGGAATATGAACGGCTACGGCGGATGTCAGAAGAATGGCGCGTTCGTTCAGAGCAGGCCAGAATTGCTCTGGAACAGCATGTAGCCGCGCACAAGTGCTAAGCGCCTAACCATCAGTGCTCACGCGGTGCCAATCACGAGGCTTTCGCATGCAGCATCGACGAAGCGTTCAAGGGCCATCGCCCGTTTCACATCAGCAATACCATCGGATACAGATGGAGGCAGCGACATACTGGCGAACCTATGCTCTGAAGACAGTGCCAGATTGTCTAAAAGGTTTCGTGCCGAATTCAATGAAAGTTACACACACGCTGTCCGTAATCGTCCTTGACTCCTAACTCGATAAAATACATTATCGCGTTAGTTAGATCTCGAATTAGTGAGAGAAATCAAAACGGCCACGAAATGCGGTCAGTGCGGGATAGAGGGTCTCCAATTCCGATGTTATAACCGGATAGTAGCCTTTCATCGGCTCGACCAATATACCGGCTGCAGTGAGACTCGCAAAAACGAATTGGACCAGCGAAATGCTTAAGGGAATGCGTTCCCGGCCTAACGAACCAATAGCCGTATCCATAGAACTGGATACTTGATTATAGATGTGTAGGGGATGTCTGTTCTGCCCCCAAGGCGATGAGCGCACCATGTCGTAAATATTGTCACTGAAGCGTGTCCAGTCCTGTGGGCGCAGTTCAGCAGGAAGCAAACCAGACTCGAACTTTTCTTTGAAATAGGTGGTCAGATTCGTTTTTGCCTGGGTCTCTGGCCACGAACTCATCGGTAGGCGGGAAGAGGTCTCCTCAAACGCCAGAATCAACAGGTCTAATTGTTCAACCGCAGCTTTAAGTTGGGCAGCTAACCTGATTCGGTTCCAATCAACATGCTGTCCTTTGTACGTAAGCGCATGAGTCGTCACAGACCACGCGTGCTCGAAAGCCGATCGGACCTGGATCTCGAATTGGACTTGATAAAGCGGGTCTTCAGCCGATATATGCTCTGGCCGGCTTAGACGCCCTATAAAACGGGTAGTGTCGAACCGAAAAACTTCAGGTGCCTTCTTGCTTGAGCCGCGAAGTTTGATGTTTACCGTAACAAATGCCTGTTTCAGGAATTCAATGGCGGATTCCTCTTCGGCCAATGTGGGCACGACAATGGCGCATCCAATAAGATCATCGATATCTGACCATCGCTTAAAGCGTCCGCTCTCGATCTTTTCGGAAAGGGAAGATAGTGTTTTCACACGAGACACGAAGGCATACCCGCGTGGTTCACAGAAATTCTGGAGAGTTTCGCGAACCCGTCCTCGTGCAAAATCCAGATGCTGCTCGACACTCACATATTTCGTGCGCGTCTGGGAAGGAGTAATCATTCCTTAGCTCTTTAGAGCGGCCTTAATGATCTCCACTCTACTTTTCCTCTGGCCGACATCGTTTGAATTGGATCGCGCAGCATTTAGATAGCGCGCAGCTACCTCGTGTTCTGCGCGGCGGTTGTCGTCATCAACGATCTGTAAGAACGACTCAAGACGCTCAGCCAATTCGCTTTTGTCGTGATCCATTATCGGATCACCTTTCTCAAAACATTCGGCGACAGCCCCAAACAATGAATAGAAGTCAGCCTGATTGCGCAATCTGCTTCGAGAAAGGGGGTCTGCCGCTGGCAGTACTACGAGAGAGCCGATGAATTCAATTACACTCCGGAAGGTCTGCTCGGTTTCGGCTGCCTCTTCCCAAGCGACATCGCGATCGCTAAATGCCTTGTCAAGGTCATCCTGGGAATAGCCACTTACTCCTTCTTCAATGAAAAGTAGCAAGCTGGCGACAAGCTCCACGTCCTTCATTTGTTTGCGCGATTGCGAATCAAAGCGGGGAAAGTTATCGGGTAACCGCTTTAACATCCACTCGGCAAGTTGCTCAGCGGCGCTGATGAACAGTCCGCTAAAGCGAGCGTGTCGAAGTTCTTGTCTGGTAAGCTTGGCAACATTTTTATTGATTCTCTCAAATATTCCATTGATCAGGCCCTCCTCATTCGTCGGTAGGTACTCGACCGAGAACTCATAGGTCCAAAAGTTGGTCTTCACGTCAGCAGATAGTTGCTCGAAGTACTTACCGCGAAGCTGAGTAGTCTGAGCAGTTTCAGGTACCGGAAATGTGCCAGAGACAAATTCAAAAATAGAAGTCAACCGCTGCTTCCCGTCCACTACGTGTAGCATAGTCTGCCCATCAGGGGAGATTTCTTGATACAAGAAAATTGCAGGAGAGGGATATTGAATAAGTATCGTATCGATAAAGGCGTCTTTGTATGCCTGGTTCCACACACTTCTTCGTTGATAGGGGGGGTCCAAGTCGAGGAGACCACGTTTATTCAAATCGTTAAACCACGCGATTGTCTGTTGGTTGTGTCTACGAAGATTCGCCATAATTGTGCCTTTTGCTGGAAACTCTTACTTTAGCGGAATTGGCCATCTTGGGCCAACGTGAGGTCCGTCGCTTCTCGAATGGGAATCACATCTCCTTGCTTGATGCAACTCCTGGATGCCTGCGGCCAGTCCCTTCAAGAAGGCGAGAATCTCGTCGGCCAGAAAGTCACCCCCGCAGCTCCATTGTGACATCATGGACCCCAATTGGATACCAAATGTCCTCTCGCAGCACAAAGCGATAGCAGTAGTCTCAGGTGAAATATGGCAGTCGCCCACGGAGGTTCACTGGATGGCCGGGCGTGCCGGATCTCCAGGCCGCCAAAACTCGCCGAAACTTCACCGCCACAATTCGACAAAAGTAACGCTCTATCCCCTGCTCTCTGCTTTCCAATTGTCACTTCCGATAAATTCTGTTATCGGAAGCACGGGCGGAAATAATGGATGGGGATCTGCCTGGACGATCCGTCACCCGCCAGCAGCGAAATGGGGTAACCCACATCGGCGATCTGATCGCCGGCTTGTTCGCGCCTGGGATCAGTAGGCGAGTGGCATCTTTTACCGCCATTGCCGCCGAAGTGGAACAATCAAGTCTTCCACCAGGCGCGCTAAGTCTAGCCGGAGAGCGGGACGCGGCCTGCTAAGGTGCACAGGTTTCCGCTCACCGGTCCCGATGCCCATGCTAATGCGGTTCGGATTGTCCTCGCTCTCGCTTCGAGATCTCCATGTCAAATGATCTGCATTAGACAGGCTTGCGGCCACAGCCACGTGGGTGAGTTTCTGCGTGGGGTCGATGCGATCGAGGAGCCAGGACGTAAAGCCTAATGCGCCAGTAAGCTGCTCCTGAACAAACTCGTAAATTAGCTCGGGAAGCATGCCTTTGCCTTCTCGAACGGGAAGGGCGATGACAACGGACCCTTGTTCATTTAGCGCTATTCGGTATTTCCCTTGTTCCTGTTGGAGGAAAAGGCTGTCATCCTGAACACCTGACTCGACGCCCAAAGAGCGATCGAACAAGCGATGTTTCCCAAAAAGCGCGGCTTGGTGAATTGAGTCCGCCAAATCCTGACTCTCAATCTCGATTGGCCGAAGTACCGACTGCTTAGGCGCGCCTGCGACGGCGACATTTAAATTTCCGCTGCTCGACGAATATCCATGCCGCTCTCGCGGTAGGAGAGACACGGCTCTCTTGACGAGGTCAGCTTCATCAACTGGTCCCACGGCATTCGCGAGCTCGTAGTCGTGTAGAGCACGTGTTAGTGCAATCTTCAGATCCGCGGCGTTGGAAAACCCGCCACGGAAAAGCCCTCCCTCCCAACTTTGCACTTCTCGAATGAACGCTGCTTGATCGGCGTCCGGCGTGATTGGTTGCTGAACGAAAGCGATGACGGGCTTTCTAGCTTTTGCCTCTCGATATTCTTCGTGAGTTGCAGACAGTCCAGATTGTTGCGGCGCCCCGTACCGCTCGCCAAGGATGAGGACCACCACGTCCGCCTCGCGGAGCCCCGTCAAACAAGCAACCTGAGGAGAGTTTTGTTGTGCTCCGAAATCTTCCGCTATGATCGGTTCATGCCGAAGAGTCGTCACTGCCTCGCGCGCGGCGGCGCGGACCTGTTCCATGCCGGAAATGAGAGAGCTGATGAACACCTTCACTTTTGGCCTCTCTGGTGAAACGGCAAATTCACTCACTTTTAGCCTACTCTTGGATTTTTAAACAATTCGTTCTTTGCGGTTAGATGCTTCATCAAGGGTATCGGCGGTCCTCGTCCCGCGTTGGCACCCACCGGCGCGAATCGTTAACGAATGTAAATCATTTTGGCGGTTTGGTTTCCGTCCCATAAAAGAGGTTATGGGTGGTGATATGCGGTTTGGGCTTGACCGGGGAGGTGGGCTCAGCTAGTGTGTTCTGACCCACTCACAATGATGCAGCACCCATGGTACAGAAGCGCGCCCATATCTTTATCCCGGAAGCCTTGCTGTGTGACATCGACCAGCTGGTCGGCAAAGGAAAGCGCAGCGCATTCCTCACCGAGATTGTCGAACGCGAAGTGCGCAAGCGGAAATTGCTGCGCGCGCTCGATGACGCCGCCGGCTGCTGGAAACCGGAAGATCATCCCGAACTTGAAAAAGGCTCTGGCGCGTTTGTAAAGGCGCTGCGTGCCGGATCGGACACCCGCCTGCCGAAAGACAGCTGATGGCGCGGTTCCTCCTCGACACCACGTTCATCATTGATGTGCTGAATGGAAAACGCGACCGCGCGACCGTGATGAAGGAACTGATCGCAGAGCAGCATGAGCTGACCTGCTGCGCCATCAACGTCGCGGAAGTCTATGCCGGCATGCGCGCCCCCGAAAAGGACAAAACGGAAGCATTGCTGCGCAGCCTGGAATATGTGCCGCTGAGCTGGGAGGCATCAAGGCTCGCCGGACATCTGAAGCAGGAATGGACGGGCAAAGGCAAAACCCTGTCGCTTGCGGATTTGATGATCGCCGCGGTGTGCATGACGGAAGCACTGACACTGATCACCGACAACCGGAAGGATTTTGCGATGGCCGGACTCACCCTTCACCCGTTGCCTTAAGGCCACGTATGACAGGAGAGCTGATACCCTCACCGCTCATGCCCGCCTCACCTGGGACGTTTCCCGTGCCTGCCCTCATCGCAGGCGCCGGCGAAAAAGCCAGCGAGCATTTCCTCGAATTCTTCGCCGCCACGATTCGCAACAAAAACACGCGCGCGGCCTATATGCAGGCGGTGGGACAGTTCTGCCGCTGGTGTGAGGGGCACGAGCTGCAGCTGCATACGATCCGGCCGCTGCACGTTTCCGTCTATATCGAAAGCAAGCCGCTCACCGCCCCTTCCGTCAAGCAGCACCTGGCCGCGCTGCGCGGATTGTTCAACTGGCTGGTCATCAAGCAGGTCGTTCCCGATAACCCGGCCCTCTTCGTCAAAGGGCCGAGATTCAGCAGACAGGTCGGCATCACGCCCATCCTGGAGCCCGATCAGATGCGCAAGCTGCTTGATTCCATCCCCACTACGCGCGAGGTGAAGATTTCGAGGAACCACGGCGGGGGCGTGAGGGTCGAGGCCGATGTCAAGGGACTGCGCGACCGGGCCATCATCGCCATCATGGCCTACACCTTCGCGCGCGTCAGCGCGGTCCTGAAACTCAAACGCGGCGATTACAGCCTGCAGGGCAAGCGCGCGCGGCTGCGGCTGCTCGAAAAGGGCAACAAGGAAAAGCTGGTCTGGCTGCATCACGAAGCCGAGCAGTATCTGGACGCGTATCTGGAAGCGGCGGGCGTCGCCGATTCCGCCGCGGCCGTGTTTCAGACGCTGAATAAGAACCATCGACTTAGCGGAGACGGGATTTCCCGGCGCGACATGCTGCGCATCGTCAAGGAGCGCTGCGCGAAAGCCGAGCTCCCGGATAGCATCTGCAATCACACCTTCCGGGGAACCGGCATCACCGTGTTCCTGCAAAACGGCGGCTCGCTGGAAGCGGCGCAGGATATGGCGAATCATTCCGACCCGCGCACCACCAAACTCTACGACCGGCGCAAGGACCTGGCGACGCTCGGCGAGATCGAGCGGAGGATTGCTTTCGAGTGACATGCTGCTTCGACGATGCCGGCAAGCGGGCGTTATGATCGGCGAGACAATGAAGTTCCCCCGACGAAGCACTGCCGGCCGGTGAAAACAACCGCACGGGAATGCTCGACAAACATCTCGATCCGGGGTCTATTTACAGGAACATCTTACGGAAATATGGCCGGGACACAGGCATCAACGCGGAAGCGAACAGGCTGTGTGTGCATTCATTGCGAGCAACGGCTGCGACAAATGCCCTTTCGCATGAGGCGGACATTGCCAAGGTGCAGGAATGGCTCGGTCACGCCAACGTCTCCACTACCCGCCTCTACGACCGGCGCAAGACCAAGCCGGAGGACTGCCCGACGTTCCATCTGAAATATTGAGAGGAATCGAAACTTAAGTAATGTCGACACAAGGCTTGTCTTGCCTATGGTTGCCCCGCGCCCTTCCTGCGCAAGAAATGTTCGCCCAAGAATTGATTTGCACCTCCAAGAATGCAAGAGGATGATGTAAGGCATTGATTCGTTGGATTCTCTGCCGGGGATGATAATGACCAAAGAAGATCAAATTCTCAAATCGCGCGATGATAGGTGGCCCGTTTATTTCACGAAAATTGGGGAAGCAGGCGCTTCTGGTGATCAATTTAGACTGGGTGCCGATATCGAATGCTCATGGCTTCGGAAGGACGAAACATTCAATGCAGCAAAATTGCGCGAACGAATCGAACCTTGGCTGACCGCGCTGTTTCAGTCTGAGCATTTTGCGCTGTTGGTAGGATCTGGCCTCTCACATGCGGTTCATCGTATGGCAACCGGCAACGCGCTGCCTGGTATGAACAAGGTAGAATTCACCCAATTCAATGCAGCGATCGACCTAGAGGCCAAGAACTCTGCAGCCGCAGCCGGTCGAGCTGCCGGAAACATTGAAGATCAGATCCGTGTAGCCAATGAGCTACTTCGTGGCCTCGAAATCCTAGCAGCAACTGATACGAGCGTTAAAGAGAAAAGTAAGGCAATCAGGGATGATCTTACGCGTGTCATCGGAAACTTCGCCGTGTCCATCCTAAAGGGTGAGAGTGGGTTGATAACAGCGCCTATTGAAAAGCGGGAAAATGCGTTCAACTACCTCGTCAGCTTCTTAATGAGTTTCGCAAGCAGAACAGGAACACGCGACCGGCTACAAGTGTTCACGACCAATTATGACCGCTTTATCGAGGCAGGATCGGAGGTTGCGGGGCTCAATCTGCTGGATCGCTTCATCGGGTCGCTCTCACCAATTTTCCGCTCGTCTCGCCTGGATATCGACATGCACTACAATCCGCCTGGAATTCGAGGGGAGCCGCGCTATCTTGAAGGTGTCGCAAAATTCACTAAGTTGCATGGCTCAGCAGATTGGATAAATGTAGACAAGAGCATTCGGCGAATGGCGCTCCCTTTTGGCGCGGAGAGTATTGAGCCATACTTGAAGGCATCTGGGCTCGCCGCTGCGGAGGCGCTGCAGCTGATGATTTACCCGAACTCTGCGAAGGATAGAGAGACAGCGGCCTATCCGTACGTTGAGCTTTTTAGGGATTTCGCCGCCGCTGTATGCAGGCCTAACAGCACTGTAATCTCCTTTGGGTACAGCTTTGGGGACGAGCATATCAATCGTGTGATTGAGGACATGCTCACCATACCTTCAACTCATCTTGTCGTGATCTCCCACGGCGACCCTCTCGGTAGGATTATGCAGATGTATAACAAGATGGGGAGACATGCGCAAATAAGCCTCCTGATTGGCAATCACCTTGGCGACTTTCAGACGCTCGTGGATAACTATTTGCCCAAACCTGCAATCGACCGCACTACGTTCCGCATGGCTGAACTTCTAAAATCTCGTTGGGGCACAAGCCAGTCGGATGCCAGTGTGAAAGATCCGAAGGGGGACGCTGAGTTATGAGTCACGCTCCTTTTGAATACGCAGAGAGTCTTCGCATTGGTACGGTAGATTTCGTTTCGCCTGATGAGATCAAGGTTGCACTCGACATAGAGGCACCAGAGTCGGTGGCCTTAAATGCGGGCGGCCCACGTCCGTTTCCGCGCGTGAACAATTACGTGTTGATCGCAGTTGACGACGGATATTTGGTGGGACAGATTGAGTGGCTTACCGTCGAGCGCTCACCCTTCCCAAAGCGGCGCGGAGTCCAGGATTTCGGCCTCATTGATCTGCCGTACCCCCTCAGGAAAATGAGCCTCAACCCCTTGGGCACTCTTCGCAAGATGCCGACCGGCCCAGGAGCAGGAGATCGATATAACTTCCGTCGCGGAGCCGATGCATTCCCGTCGATCGGTTCCAGCGTTCTTCTGCCGACCGATGAACAGCTTCGATCCATAGTCGAATCGGGAGAGCGACGCAGAGTTAAGATCGGTGTTAGCCCGCTCGCCGGGAACGCAGAAGTGCGGATCGACCCAGACCGACTGTTCGGTCGTCACTTGGCGGTGCTTGGAAATACGGGGAGCGGAAAGTCATGTTCTGTTGCGGGCCTCATACGCTGGTCCCTAGAGCAGGCCCAGTTGACCGGAGATGGTAAACCAAATGCCCGCTTTATCGTTCTAGATCCTAATGGAGAATATTCGCGAGCATTTGCGGATTCCAAGGCTCCGGTGAGCGCCAGAATTTTCAAAGTGCAACCCGATGTGGGGGAACTTGCCTTGCAAGTCCCTCTCTGGTTTTGGAACAGTGCAGAGTGGTCATCGTTCACCAATGCGAGCGCTCGGACACAGCGGCCAATTCTCCAGAAGGCTCTGCGACTCCGACGCAATTCAATCGAGCCTGGACAGGCAGCCGGGAAATCTAATGATCTCCTGATTTACCTTCAGGGAGCCAGTTCGGTGATTAAACAAGAAATTGCGAACTATGCTCCGTTTGCAACGACCAAAGATGGTAAATATTGGGGCTTCATCGAACTGCTCAAGAGCATTTCCGAGTCGCTTACGGCCCTATTGCAGAAAGCAGGAGCAGCCACGGAAGTCATTAATCCTGTTCTCGCAGCAGTGGATGAACTAAAAGATACAAAATGCAAAAATGATAAGGGCTACAATCGGCCATTCGTTTATGGAGATGTAGACGCTTTCCTCACTGTATTGCAAAATGCAGTCGCAGGAATGGGTGGAAAAGATGAAGTGCCCTTACCCTTGAGTGAGGATGTCCCGCTGCGCTTTAAGGGTGAGGACTTCCTGACAGATTTAGACTTCCTAGCGACAAACAGCGGCAATCGCCAGTGGTTTGAATTTTTTCTTGCTCGAATTCGGACAATGCTCACTGACAGCAGGTTGAGTTCGATAGTAGGCGACGGAGTAGTGATCTCATTGGCTCAATGGTTGACCAGCTACATCGGCGGTGATGACCCTTCCGAAGGCTGCGTTGTGGTAATTGACCTCTCGCTCGTGCCAAGTGAGGTCGTCCATATCATCACCTCAGTCGTTGCCAGGATGATATTTGAAGCACTTCAACGGTACCGGAGCTTGAATGGAAGCCCTCTCCCTACAGTTTTGGTAATGGAAGAAGCACATACATTTATCAAACGTTATAGGGACGATGGGGAGAACTACGATGCTGCTGCTGTTTGTTGTCAGGTATTTGAGCGAATCGCCCGAGAAGGGCGGAAGTTCGGCCTTGGACTTGTACTTTCTTCTCAGCGCCCCTCGGAGCTGTCTCAAACTGTATTGTCGCAATGCAACACTTTCCTGCTGCACCGGATAAGCAACGACCAAGATCAAAAACTCGTGCACTTCCTTGTTCCAGACAACCTTAAAGGTCTCTTACGGGAACTTCCTTCTCTTCCTTCTCAAAATGCGATCCTGCTGGGCTGGGCCTCTGAATTGCCGCTGCTTGTGAAAATGAATGACCTCCCGAAATCACAACAGCCGCGCTCAGACGATCCAGACTTTTGGGATGTATGGACTGGAAAGGATGCCGACGGGAACCCAGTAAAAAGAACGGCAAATTGGATTCCGATAACTGACGAATGGCAGGGGGGTATGGGTAAGGACAGCTCAACAGGGAATGCTCCCGAAAAACCTTCAATATCAAATGACTGGTAAACCGGATTATCACGTACTAAGAGCAAGGCCAGGTGGTATCCGGGATTGGGGTGTGAATTCTGCTCGGGTGATGTGCTAAGGCAACGCTGTTGACGCTTGGCAGAGATCTCCATAGGCCTGCACCAGTGGTTCCTACTGGCGCTGGAGAGCCGATAGCGAATATCGTCAGGTGATGAGAGGATCGTCGTTCAACGACAAGCAATGGCAAGTCTCAAGGAAATAGCCGTTTCTCTGCTCGCCAAAGTCCAGAAGCTGCAGCAGGACCTGACGGCCGATTTGTCCGGCCTTCAGCGAAACTGTGCCGCCGTCAGCAAAGCCACAGAGAGGGTCGCCACGTCATGGAGTGGCTCATCGATGGGCTATCACTCGGAGCTGTACTACAGGAATTTCGAGCACCCGCCTTTAGGCGCCGAATTTAGTCCGGAGTGGGGCGGCATCCATGGCCTTCCTGCGGGATGGCAGAAACGCTCGTCGGATGAGGTGAAGGTGCACATCGAGAAACTCGCCAGTGTTTCCATTGCCGATGTGGAAAAGGAAACAGAGAAGGCAGTATCGGCTGCAAAGGAGCTGCACTCCGAGATTGTGACCGAGATCTCGGGCCTGCATGCCTATCCGGGGCTGGAGCAGGAAAAGAAGCTGCTGAACGACTTGGAGAAATTCAAGTGGGGCATCACGATCAACGAATTTATGGATGCGAACCTGCCGAAGACATACATGAGCCGGGATTCGGAAGCTGTTTATCAAGGCGTTAAAGTTTCCGCTCATCTGTATTACGCTGGCGTCGCCTTTGAGAAAAACTCGAAATGTCTTGCAATTCAGGGATTCTTCAAGATTGCCATGAGGTTACTGCGGCAGATTGAATTGAACGCGGGACCGATGGGTCTGAGCGATGGTGCCGAGCAACAGCCGGTAAAAGCCGTTCTTGCGATCTGCGACCGTTTCCATGTGGTCGCGCGTCAGCTCCTGCACCGGAGGGAAAACCGGGCGACGCTCGGGATCACGGATGAATATGATGTGCAGGACTTGCTTCACGCACTGCTGCGGCTCTATCTCGATGACATTCGCCCGGAGGAATGGACGCCATCCTATGGTGGCGGCTCCTCACGCATGGATTTTCTGCTGAAAGGCCATGACATCGTCGTCGAAGCAAAGATGACGCGCAAGGGTTTGACGGCAAAGGAGGTGTCGGAACAGCTCATAATTGACGCGGCAAAGTACCGGCAACACACCGAATGCAAGACGCTGATTTGTCTGGTGTACGACCCAGATGGATTGATAAAGAATCCCCGTGGCATCGAACGGGATTTGGCGAAGCTATCCGGTAACGGCTTGGAAATGGTCTGCGTTATCACGCCGTAGTTGCCGTCCTCGGCAATCCGGTGGACGGGCGTGAAGCGGCCAGCCTCCAATGATAATCAAGGCAGCACGCCGGCGCTCGGGATGCGCTGGTGCGGCGGTTGCTGGAGGCCCCTGCCCCGGACACTCTGAAGGGTGTAAGGGATCGTGCGATCCTCGCCACCCTGCTCTATCACGGCATCCGCCGCGAAGAGCTATGCCTGCTCCGCCTGCGCGACGTGCAGAGCCGCCAAGTGTCATGCATTTTCGAGTGAAGGGAAAGCGCGACAAGATCCGGTTTGTTCCGGTTCACCCGATGGTACTGCGGCTCATCGGTGAATATCTCGAAATGGGGAAACACGGCGGGGGGTGAGCCACGAAAACCTGGACTCTCCCCTCTTCCGGCCCGTGACGAACAATCGGACCGGCACGCTTGATAGGCACCTCGATCCCGGGTCCATCTATCGCAACATCGTCATGAAATACGCGAAGCTGACGGGCATCACGGCGGAGGAGGTCGGCGTCTGTGTACACTTGATGCGTGCCACCGCGGCGACAAATGCGCTCTCGAATGAAGCGGACATCGCAAAAGTGCAGGAATGGCTCGGGCATGCGAACGTGTCTGCGACGCGCCTCTACGACCGTCGCAAGACGCGGCCGGAGGATAGTCCGACGTTCTATGTGAAGTATTGAAGAGTTTAAAGCTATGGTAGCCAGATGTATTGCTTATAGACTGCATATGCGAGCCCAGCGCAGTATACGCATAAAAATGCGTGAGGAAGATATTTAAGTTTCAGTGGCTTCATGCCAAGCGATCTAGCCGTTTTGCACAGCTCGCGCAAGCATTCCTGCGCCGTTGGCCCGCCAATTCCCAGCTTGACCAATCCGGTTGTGTCCTGTTTACACGGTAGGTCTAACGGGGAGTTCTGAGAATGACGGGCGAGGAATACAAAGGCAGGCTCTCCGCGTCGAGGGTGGGCACCGTTATTTTAGCCGTCGCCCTTCTCGTGTTTACGGCTGAGCAGTTCTCCATCATGGCGGTGAACGGATGGTGGGTGGACGAACTCTATTCCCTGTGGTCTACCAATCCGTCGCTTTCATTCGCCCAGGCATACAGCAACCGTTTCGGGCTCGATCCGACTCCTCCTCTTTATTATGCGGCGCTGTACTGGGTGCGCCAATGGCTCAGTCTGCCAGCCGGGCAGGAGCGTGCCGGGGTTCTTATCCTGAGCATCAGCTCGCTCTTCCTGGCGTCCTTGGCGGTGGTAGGCGCTTCGCGAAGCGTCGGTCTTGCCGGAGTTGCGCTCGTGAGCGTGGCCGCGCTTCTCTTAAGCGGTCCAGTGCTGACATTCGTGCCGGAGGCCCGTGCTTACCTGATGGCGATGACGATCGTGTTTGTCGCATCGTGGTTTGTGGCTCAGGCAATCGAGGAGCCGACCCGCCGCCCGCACGGGATATGGTTTGCTGTCATCGGCGTCCTTGCCGCCCTGACGCATTTCTATGCAGCGCTGATGTGCGGCTGCCTAGCGGCGGGTCTCATCGTCCTTGCGGCTTTTGGAGGCAGGCGCGATCTGGTCATTCCGGCCTTGGCGATGGGACTTTCGGCATCAGGCGTTTACGCTGGCTGGTTTCTCACCTCTGCGGGTCCGGCAACGTGGCACCGCGCGGGATGGCTCCGGTTTACGCTGAAAATCGTAGTTGATGCGGGGCAGGAAGTCAGGCATTTGGAAATCGGCGGTAAGTTCGCCACTGCCATTCTGGCGGCGCTACTTGCATGCGCCGTGGCGCTTCGCTCCACACGTTTCCTGACGCTGGCATTCACCACCGCTTTTGCCCTGTTCATTATCCTGCCCATCCTTATCTCATTCAAAACTCCCGTGGTTGTGGATCGTTACTGGCTGATCGGTGGCCCCGCGCTTATTGTGCTGATGGTCTTTCTCGCCTTCGGTGGGCTGCCGGACTCGCTCCGGGCGACGGTTTCCGCTGATGTCGCTACAGCGCGTAGACCCTCTGCGCCAATATGCATCCTGCCACCTGTTATCAGGCTTGGCATGGTGGCGTTGCTGATCTCGTCGAGCGTTGCAGGCTTCACCGGCGCGCGCGAAAGAACGGAAAACAAACCCGTCTGGAAAGGCGCTGAAATGGTCCTTCCTTTAATTAAGAACTGTCCTTCTGCCTCCGTCCATGTGTCGGGATTTATTGCCGGGTATGCACAGATAACACATGCTTCCGCGCAGCTGTTCGCCGATGCGGACGCGCCGGAAACACCCCCAATCACCGCCCTTGGCAGCAGCGCCTGCTCCGTGCTTGGCTGGGCCGAGCATGTGCGAAACAACGACAGCGGCATGGCACCTGAAACCGATGCGGAGCTTCTTAAATCGCTGAAGATTGATGCGGCGCCGCAGGACGTCGATATTCGCCGCCATAAGGGCGGCTATGTCGTATTGCGCCGTATTAATTAGTCAGTTCCACAACCGTCCGTTTGGATTATCACGTACTGAAGGCGACGCCGCGAATATCATCGAGCAAAATGGCGGGGATTTATTGATGCCTCTCATGTTAAGTCGCTGAAGCGGTCGCTCACCTATTAAATCGCGCTCGTAGCTTTTCCTTAACTTTAGTGACAAGATCCACTCCCTTAGCGACTTGATCTGACGCACCCAGGGCTGCGTATTCTTTGTCCACGCTGGAAATGGCTTCGCCCAACATCGTCGCTGTCGCAGTAGGCACCATGATGGCTGCAATTTCTTGAGCGCCCGGAACAGCCTTTCCGGCGAGAAGGCAACTGAGATACATTGCTGAGTAGAACCGGAGGTTGGTCTGATCTTTACGGTTGAGGTGATATTTTTCGTCCCGAATCGAGCTATCGATTGTTTTCATGATGCTCGCGCAAACTAAATAGAGTGAGATCGGATAGCCGCGGTTGAACACCGTCTCATACTCGGTGTCCTTTTTCAGCAGAGACGAAGGCCTGGCCCGGGCGTCATTTGGTCTTTGGAGCATTATCGCCATCACAGCCTGCGCAAGGTGCGGGATGCTAACGATCTTTTCTATGGGCTTTCCTTCGTTTTTGTAGAAGTTTTTTCTCCGATCGTAGAAAAGACCGTGTGGCCGGAGATATTCTTCGATATCTCTGTGAATGCGCTCCGTAGCGCGCAAAGAGGCCACCGGTATTTGGGTCTGGCTGTTTGTTGCTTTTATGATCCGATCTCTGCTTTCTGCCGCGGGAGGCACAATAACTCGCACCAGCAGATTTCGATTCTCCTCAGCTGTGTTGTTATCTCTAAAGTGATTGAATACTTGAGTAGATGTTTGAAGACCATTAACGATTTGAGGATCTTCAATGGTGAGGGTCTTACCACTGAGCGTAGCTTTTGAGCAGAGCACCGTTATGCCGTTGTTTAACCACCAAAAGTCATCCTCTCGGTTATTCCTAAGAGTCCCCTGGATCTCGTCGTTGACTTGCGTTGTGCCCTGATAATCGCGAACGTTAGATTCAAAGATGGAACGCAGTAGTATCCCCTTCTCATCAGTAATGAATGTGAACAATTCTCGCAAGCTAACTAAACACACAAAGGCGACGGCTCCGGAGGAGGAGATAGGATTTTCGGCCAGTCTAAGCAAATAGCTAGTCTGCGGTGCCCGTCGCGCCAAATCGAGGAGAGCGCTCGATCCCAGAAATTCAAAATCACTTTTGGCGGATGAAAATAGCTGCCGTACGGTAGCCTTGAGTGATTCAGTCTTTCTCGACACGTTAGGATGCACTTCATATCCTTTGCTTGCGTACCGATAGGACACGGTTAGTACTGGAAACCTAGCAGCAAGGCTTTCATGAACGACTCGGAACCTTTTCATCGCGGAAAGAACATCTTCGTTGTAGACGGAAACCAAACTATTCAGCTCTTTCGACAAATCGAGCAAATCTTCAGTGAATGCCTTTAGGCGATCGATCGCGCTCTCTGAGAAGCCCGGTGAAGTCTTAGACTGGATGATGAATAAATCGATTGTCACGTTTTTCCGAATTCCGGAAGTATCGGTGTCGTCCTGGACTAGTTCCCCATTGAGAAAGACGAAAATCGAATCTACCCCCCCATCGCCTCCGTCGCCAACGATGCCTTCCTCTATTTCATCGTAAGAAAGGTCATAATCCTTAAGAATTTGCTCAGCGGTGAAGATCTCGAAAAATTTAGATGCGGTGAGCTGCGGAGCAAGCTCCTGACGTTTTTGCTCCAATATCTGGTCGAGGATGATCCTATCGTTCGCGCTCAATCGCCCCCCTGTTCAGGCTAAGAAATGTGCGTTCTTTGACGGAATCGGCGTCAACCCTACCAGGGGAGGCGGAGCAGATTTCGGTTCCGTTGTACTGGCCCTGTTAACTTGAGCATATTCTTCGGGTAAGCGGTTGGTCTCATGGTCCGCAGAATATCACGCTGAAGACGTTCGTATCGGCGGGTGGGCGCGCGTTGATCCCCTCCCCGCTTTTGCCCGCCCCGCCTGGGACGTTTCCCGTCCATTCCCTGATCGCCGATGCCAGCGACAAAGCCAGCGAGCGTTTCCTCGAATTCTTCGCGGCCACGGTTCGCAACCCGAATACCCGCTGGGCCTACATGCAGGCGGTGGCTCTCCGCCGCTGTCAGTCGCGGCACGAAAGTGTGATTTCCGGTGCAACTTTGCCGTGAGATGCTTATTCCGTATGTCCAACGACCTAGTCTGTCAGCCTTTCTTGACCAATGCGGGACTGAATAAAATCAATACCATCAAATGCCTCCGGGAGCATCTTCATATTGGCCTGAAAGAGGCTAAAGACATGGCGGATATGACGACCCCCCTGCCCGCATTGCAAATCGAGGCGGCACGCAGACTCATCGAGGCTCTGAGGAAGCTGGGCGTCTCCGCGACAATGGCATCCCCAGAGGGCACGAAAGAGGGCGCTTCCATTAGGGACGCCGAGTTCTCCAGACGGTTCATCACCGAAGCCATCATTCGAAGGGACAACTCGATGTTTGAAGTCCGAATTCATCATCCCGGCCTGGGTACCTTCAAGACGATCAAGGGCTTGAATCGGCAAGATGTTGAACTGCAGGCCCAGGCGCAGTTCGCGCAATGGGAAAAGCGTTGGACAACACAGCAGGAAAATGAGAGGGCACGATCGGACCGGTTGGCCAGGACCTTCACCGAGCAGGCAAGAAAACAGATAGCTCTTGAGCGAACGAAGGAAGCAGAGGAGGACCTTCGCCGCCTCAATGAAATTCTACGATCGGCGCCGAAGCGAACAGTGACAGAGATTCTGGACAATCTGAAAGATCGGTCAAAGTTTTCGGTCCCACTGCCAACGCCGCCGAAACCCTCCGAACTCCCTTCAAAGCCTAATGAGTCGGGCTTTGGTGTGAAGCTCACAATCATTGACAGGATTATTTCGTCACGGCGGATTGCCAAGGAGCAGCAAGCGCGCCGAATCTTCGCGACAGCTGTCGAGCGATGGGAATCGGAATGCGCCGCCGTTGAATCCACCAATGCGGAGGCGAGAACCAGGCATTCTGCCGACGTTTCGGGATGGAAGGCCGCCAAGGAAAAGCACGAGCTCGAAGTGCGGGAAAAGAATGCAAGAATCGAGGAGCTGAAGGATCTGTATCGCAAGGGCGACACTGAAGCAGTGCAGTTCTACGCGCTGCAGGTCCTTTCGCGATCAGAATATCCTGACTCCTTTCCAAAGGACGCCCGCCTTGAATTCGATTCTCAAACAAGGGCTGTCGTTCTGGACTTTGAACTTCCCGATCCGAAGGCCATTCCATATATCAAAGAAGTTAAGTACAACGCCCGGAGGCAAGAGTTCAACGAAATCTCTTTGCCCGAATCCCGGGTAAGGCGCTTGTACGACGATGTGATTTACCAAATCTGTCTGCGAACGCTCTATGAACTCTACGCTTCGGACGAAGCAAATCATTTCAAAAGTATTGTCTTCAATGGTTGGGTAACTGCGATAGACAAGTCAAACGGCTCGACGATCCACCCCTGCATCATGTCGCTTCATACCACCAAGGACGAATTTCTCGCAATCAATTTGTCCGGGGTCGAACCGAAGGCCTGCTTCAGAAGTCTGAAAGGTGTCTCCGCGTCCAAGCTCGCGGAGCTTACTCCTGTTAGGCCGGTCGCGATGCTAAATACCGAAGATGAACGTTTCGTACCGGCCTACGCCGTCGCCGATTCGATCGATGACCGGACAAATCTTGCCGCAATGGACTGGCTGGATTTCGAAAACCTGATTCGCGAACTTTTTGAGAAGGAATTCAGCTCAAATGGTGGGCAGGTGAAAATCACACAGGCGAGCCGCGACGGTGGCGTGGACGCGATTGCTTTCGATCCGGACCCCATCCGAGGCGGGAAGATTGTCATACAGGCGAAACGATATACCAACACCGTCGGCGTGTCCGCGGTTCGAGATCTGTATGGTACCGTCCACAACGAAGGCGCAACCAAAGGCATTTTGGTTACGACTTCAGACTTCGGTCCAGATGCGCATGGATTTGCGCAAGGAAAGCCACTTACGTTGCTAAACGGGAACCAGCTTCTTTACTTACTGGAAAGCCACGGTCACCGCGCGAAAATTGACCTTCGCGAGGCGAAGCTTCTCGCATCTGATGACCAATAGCGAACACTCAGCGCGAGCATTACCGCGAGCCACAGATGTTCCAAGCTGGAATGGCTCAACTTGCGTCTATGTGAGGACTCCGACCGTTGGGAAAACAATGTTGTCGAGAGTCGGTCTACAAGCCGGAATAACGGAATGACCTGCGTCAATGGAGATGTCGTCATCATTGATGAGCATCTGTAACGAGGGGTGTCTCCTTCCACGGGTGCAAGAACTGAAGCCCCTTTATTCCGGCGATCACCGGCGTCGCTTCTTCAGCAGGCGCAATTCGCATCCCGGAACCGTCAATCTCGCAAATGGCAACAAACGCCTCCGGGAGTGCCTGCCCAAGCGCTACGCGGAAATGAAAGCCGTAGAGCGTAACGATTGCCGCCATCCTGTCATGCGGTGGTGATATGACGACCGTGTGCGGCGCTTCGTTTGTGGTATATGAGCCTTCCTCGGGAATAATTGCAACGGGCTCATCAATCGATTTGGTTGGCCCCAGGATGTACCGGCGCATTTCGCCATCGCTCTGCGCTTCTAATCGCCCGCCCGCGACCGACCGGAAGAAGCCATAACCGATTTTCGCCGCCACCCTCCGCAGGCACTGCGGATCGTACCGCAGAATCATGGTGTGAGGCGTGCCGCCTTTTATCACTCCTTCATGGTTCCAGCTCTCCGGGTTCACCTTTAAACCCCCATGGACCAGCTCGGTCAATACTTGTATGAACCGTTTCAACTCCTCCGGCTCTCGCACTCGGATCATCAATCGATCTCCCGGCAGTAGAACGATTCTGGGCCAGAAATCGGGATCGCGTGCAACTTCAGGTGCTATATCCATGTTCACCGTGAACTCGCAGATGAAACCGTCCGGCCCCGGCTTATTCGCAAGCGCAGCTTTAAACGTATCAATCAACCGCTGGGCCGCCTCGGGTGATGGCCCGCGAACCCGGCCTTCAGGAGGTTCATCGATAACCACCTTAATCTCTAAGTGAGGCAGAGCCGAGGCTTTCTCCCCCGCAGAGAATAATGTCTCGCCGAATCCGCCGTGGGGATGCTTCACCGTCAGGAAGCTTGGCTGCAGATGTCCGCTGGTGGGACGTTCCGGGTGCCTCGGGCGAACAGGCGAGACAATAGCTCCTAACGCCAGGATTGATTTCCGTGCAACTTCCTGCTCGGCCTTTGAGAGAATGTTCTGGCAGGAATTGCAGGCAAGAACCGCAAATTGCTTTGTCCCGCCCAGCGAGTAAGGGATGAGGTGATCGTCTGTCAGGTTTTCGGTTTCCTTGTCACACCAGAAGCAGCGCATAGCACAGGTTCACCTTGAGTTTACCGCAAATTCGGGCGATATGATTCTTATGCATGCGCGACGATTTCCCATTAGAAGTGAAACGTAACCTCGCCGCCAGAGTTGGCTACGCGTGCTGTAATCCAGACTGCCGTGCCCTTACCACCGGTCCTCGGGACGATGGCGTCAAGGCCGTCAATCTCGGTGTGGCGGCGCATATCACCAGCGCCGCTGAGGGCGGACCGCGCTTCAATTCCAGGCTCACGGCGGAAGAACGCGGCGGCATCGAAAACGGAATCTGGCTGTGCCAGAATTGCGCACATTACATTGATACGGATTTGACGCGATTCACCGAAGCCCTCATTCGCGCATGGAAGTTGGCGGCCGAGGATCGCGCCCGCCACTCATTGGGAAAGACACAGCCAGCCTTAGCGGAAAAACCTATGCTCGAACTGCACCTGGAAATCGAGGACATTGCACAGGCTACTTATTCTCGTGATCCCGTTCGCCGATTCCTCCTCGGGCTGAAGAATGTTAAAACGCCAATCGCGAGGTTTCCCGGTATCCGCTTTAGTTACAGTTGTGGGCTTGGAGTGGATATGTACGGGATCGATGGAAGCCATGGATTCGGACTTCCCCAAAGCCCGGCAATGCAAGGATCGGCCAGCTTCCGGGGCGGAATCGACCATGTGATTCACGGCGCCCAAACCGTGATGATAACGAGGCTCAATCAGATCGGCGAAGACAAGGATGTGGAGGGAATCAAGGTTTCCGAATATCCAAACCTGTTCCAAAGAGGCAAACCCACCCATCACCGCTGGGTTTTCAAGCCCATCCACTTCACCTGTGAAATTTCGGCAGAAGGTATAGCGACGGTGACAGCCGTAAAGCATTTCCCTGAAGGCGAAGTGGTCTGGCCGCATCGACATTGAAGCTTGGAGCCAAGCCCATTGCGGCGGATTCGCAAATCTTCAAGACATCGCCTCAATGATAGCGATCGGATATTGGGCTTGTAGTAAAGGATGTAATCGGCGCGCTTGGCTTTGCCGCGGGTAACGAGCTTGCCACGGACGATGATGCGGCCCTTGGTAAAGGCGACCTTCTCGCGGATCTGCATCATTCCGTCCCCGCCCGCACGTTTCACCGCGGGGCTGATGAACTTGGAGCAGATATCGCGCTCGCTGAGGTCTTTCTCATTCATAAGGTTCAATCGGTCGCAGCATTTCTCTGTGCAAGGTCGGACGCCTTGAATTTCTGCCTTGCCCCATGGCGGATGTGGAGGACGTCAACCCGTTTCTGCTTCTCAAGAATGCGGAAAATGACGCGATAAATGTGAGGTTTGTTGCCGTAAAGGAGGTGTCGGAGCTGACCCTTTTCAGACGTCACTGGGCAGCGGTTTGGCTGATCGTCCAGACTGAGGACAGCTTCCTTGAGCCCCCGGTACCATTTCGATGCCGCGTCGGATTCGCCGGCATTGATTTCCTGGTAAAGACTGGCAAAGTCGCGCTCTGCACGGGGAGTGATGTTAACGAGGTATGCCATGCTTGGCTTCAAACTCGTCAAAAAACTCGCTTGCCGGTCGAGTTCGGCCATGTGCCACGTCATCGAGGCCCTGGCGGATGCCTTCTTCAGCGTCGGCGCGCGCGGCGATATCGAGCAGGCGCTGATAGGCTGCGGCGTCCTGTACGACTGCGGCAGCTTTGCCATTCACCGTCAGCACGACCGGGCGTTTCGTTTTCTTGAGTTGCTTCATGAAGTTCCCGGAGGCCCGGCGGAATGTAGTCAGCGATTGGATGTCGCTCGTGATGTCGATCATATGCACCCCAGAATGTTGGCACCTTATTAGGTGCTACCAGAGTACACCCTCGGGGTAAAGGAAAAAAGATCGCTCTCACAATCGGCGATTGAATGGCTATAAACGGGTATAAATGGATATTCTATTGCATTCGGGTATGAATCGGGCATAAATGGGTGAATCTGGAAACAAATTCTGCGATGACCCCTGTTTGGTGATGCGGCTTCAGAGTGTATGAATATGGGCGCTGTGCTTCTTTACAGCCCACTTGAAAAGTCCACCGCAGTCGTCAAGGGCTGAGCATCGCTCGCATTCTGGCAAATATAGGTTCTTCCAGTCTGAGATCGACTTTCTCGCAAACGGCCAGAGTGAGCGCTTCAGTACGCAAAGCTGGTGGTTGTATATGGAAACCGTCATGTTTCGCATGGCCAGATACTCTACGGCTTTTTCAAGGTCTTGCTGGTAATCGAAGGGATCGATCCAGAGGGCATCGATGTTCCTCGGCGTGTACCCGATATATTCAAGCCCCATGAGCGCTACATGCTCGACGAACGACAGATTGCGGTAGATGTATTCCACCAGCCGTGTGAGCCGGGGGATCGTCAGAGCGTGAAGAACGATTCTTATTTCCGTTCGGATGCCGTGGCGAGCGGCTTGATGCAATCCGGCCACGGTCTGATCGAAGGCTCCGGCAGCCTGCACAATATGGTCGTGGTCGCCAGCGTAATCGGAATAGAGGGGAATGCCCAGACAGATATTCGGATGACCTACGGCTGCGAACTGCCTGGCATAATCCGGCCACGCAAACGTTCGACCATTGGTCAGCATGTGCAGTTCCGTGTCGGGGAGCGAGGTCCTGAGCTGATCGATAAGTCCGAACAGATGATTTCCAAGAAGTGTGGGCTCCCCGCCAGTGATGGTGAGATACGCGGGAGCGGGAGACATAAGACGTATGAGTTCCTGATTGCGTTTCGTCAGCACTTCCACATCATCTCTGTCTTTGGGAGGCTGGGAGCACATAAGGCAGTTGCTGCTGCACCGCTCGGTCACGAAGAGCGAGTGGTGCTGTTCATAAGGACGGTAAAGAGAGCGGACGAATCCGTTGGCTCCCTCTAGCACCACCACATCACCGTCCCTCAAATGATCAGATTCACGCAGCCGATCGATGACGGGTGCGTCGGTCGAAAAATCGTCATGCGAGAGGATTGCACGGTAGCCGCCCACTTCTTTCGGCAGAATTCCTCCCTGAGGCACCAGACGCACATGATCGCGCCGCGCTTCATTGGGTAGGTCCTGCGTGGTAAGACGCCCAATGATAGCTTCACCGATGTTCCTGGCGGACCCCGATGTCGTTAGTCGCATACCGCTCGTTTCGTGGGCAAAGGGCTGTTCGTGAGCCACGACCAGAAGATACCCATTGTCTCAGGGTCGTCTTCTCGAATGAAGGAGAAGAGGTGCTTGATGACGGCCATGTTTCGCGTACAGAAGCCGCTCGTGGGACGATGGCCGTACATATCGCCTTGGGTGGCATGGTGGTAAATCGGATCAGCGCCGCAGTAGGACTGAAATGCACAATCGGAGCATCCGGCGAGAGACTGATTGCACGAGGCCTCGAACATGCTGAGGGCAGCCTCGCTTGTAAAAAGACTCCTCCGGTTGTCCTTATGAACATTGCCTAGGCGGAAGGTCCAGTCCTGCATCTCTGCAAGCATCCGAGATTCATCGGAGGCGAAGACATCCCCGTTGTAGTTGTAGACAAGGACATTCCAAGCTTCACCGGCAGGCGACTGTAGGTCCACGTATCCAGTACCGTTCGGCGTCAGAATTTTTTGAAGGAGGATCTGACTATAGACCTCGGCCAGACGATAGCCGGATCGGTTTATATCCAGGATGTGAGCCAAGCCCTGCTTGTAGAACGCTAGGAACCGTTCCATCTCATAGCCGGTGCGCCCCTTGGTTTTCAATGCAAAACCGTAGGGACTGATAGGGCGCAGAAAGATGGCATGGAAATCGTGCCGGACATATTCGTCGATGATGGCCTCTACATGATCGAGAGAGGCCGAAGTGGTCGTCATCAATGCGGCGACGTTGTTATACCCGACCATTGCCCTCGCTCGTTCGATTCCATCGATCGCGCGTTCGTAGCTGTCATTGCCGGGCCGGGGGCGGTTCTGGTTATGCAGAAACGCCGGGCCATCGAGCGATGTCGATACCTTTACCTGTTCGTCCCGCAGATAAGCGAGCATCTCGTCGGTCGCGCAAGCAAGGTTCGTCGTGACAACAATGCTCAATTCCTTGTCGCGCACGACTGCCCGCTCCTTTGCCTTCGCGATGATGTACTGAATCATGTCAAAGGCAAGCAAAGGCTCGCCGCCTTGGAGTTCCAGGGTGACATGGGGCGACGGCGAATCGAACATCAGGGAGATGGAACGATCTGCAGTTTCCCTGCTCATGTCGAATTCGCCCTTGGACGCTGTCTGGCGGGATACCTGGCAGTAGTGACAGGAATGCTCGCAACGGAGGGTCACTACAAAGATGTGGAGCTTGGTGCCGCCGCTGATATGGTCGTACTTGGTGCGAATTTTGGTCGCAAGCACGTCAAGAAGCGGCGACGATGTGTCGTCGTAAAGGATATGTTTGGCTTTGAGGTCCTTGTAGAGTTCCGATGTTACGTCTACCCTGCCCTCTGCCAGCGCCCGCACTGTGCCGTCGGGTGCAAAGAGGAATTCGCCCGCCTCGTTGACGAGCAGCTCCTCACCCGCCAGACGTGTGAATTGAAATGGCAGCAGCGATACTTGCTGAGGCTTGGGTGCGAACTTCTCAATCGGGTAAAAGCTGCGGGCCATGGATCGTCGCACCAATCAGCTATTGCTGAGAATCTTGAACATTCCGGTTGGATTTGCTTCTTCCAGAATGTCGCCGAACACGCCCTGCGGCGGCTCTTCGAGGACGCCTGACTCCGAAAACGCCTTGGCCAGCAAGAGGTCGCGCACGTCCGAAGTCTTCGCGGTGATTCGCTCCCTGAGTGCAAAGTCCATTGCTTGCGCCATGAACTGCTCCTTAGCATCCTCCGGAGGAGTTACACACGTGGGTTTTGGCTTCAGCTCGACAGTTGATAGCCCCGGCTCGCTGTGGCTAACGCCGCAGACGAAATCCCGTGAGAACCAGTAGCAGGTCTTGAGAAGGGCCTCCACGCTCACCAAGTCATGATTTATGTATACGACTGAGAAAGCTCCGGAAGGAGCTTCGGATTGTGTCGTTTCAACCATCACTTAGTAAGAACTAGAGGAATGCGAAGAGTGGGATGAATGCGAAGAGTGGGACGAGTGCGAGGAATGTGATGAATGCTGCGCAATCAGCTTGAAACCGCTCGCCTGCTGCTTGAGCGTCAGCTTCGGAGGAAGCGGCTTGGTGAGACCAGTCGATTGCACGGTGATCGCATTGGGATTGGCGGGTGTGATCGCAAGCGGCGCAACGGATGCCTGTGCGCCTGTGACTAGAACCGCGCCGCCCATCAGGACAGACAGTTTGCTGACGATGCCGCTGAAGAAGTCTTTCTTCCCGTTCATTTGCACACCTCAGAATCTCTTGGGCTTTAGAGAAAAGTATACGGGACGATTCCCGACAAGATCGAACAATCTTTTCAGGAAGACGATGGCCGTCCATCACCAAAGGAACCTAATGGTAACCGATACCGCGATCAGCCTTGCTAAATATTGCAAAAAAGGTATAATCTGGCGATGTCATGGGCCGTTGAATTTCTGGATGAGCAGGTGAAAGCATCGCTTGATGCGTTCCCACGCGACATTCGGGCAAGCTTCGAGCGCATTGCGGAACTGATTCAGGTGCATGGGTTGGAGCGGGTGCGTGAGCCTTACGTCAAGCATTTGGAGGGGCCGCTCTGGGAGATGCGGATGAAAGGCAGAAGTGGCATCGCCCGAGCTTGCTATGTGACGGCCATAGGAAAGCGCGTCGTCGTCGTTCACGTCTTTGCAAAGAAGACCCAGAAGACACCGAGACGAGAAGTTGAAACCGCCCTGAAACGGGCAAAGGAGGTCCAATGAAGAGCAAGTTCATCCCGGCGGAAACGTCCTTCAAGGAGTGGAAGGAAGATCCGAAGTATGTTGCGGAATATGCGGCTCTGGAAGAGGAGTTCGCGCTGGCTTCTGCCTTGATTGAGGCCAGAAGTATGGCTGACATGACGCAGGAAGAGGTTGCTGAGGCCATGGGTACGACTCAGGCCGTTGTAGCACGGCTTGAAAGCGGCAAAGTGCTTCCCTCGACCCGTACGCTGGAGCGCTTTGCGAAAGCCACCCACACGCGTTTGCGCATTAGTTTTGAGCCTGAGCAAAAACCCGCTCATTGAGCGAGCCTCGGAGGGGTAAACCCAACATTTTTGCTATCAGGGGCAAAGTAGAGCCGCAGGATTTCGCAGAAGTGCAGAAAGTCGAAATAATCTAGCTTGAAACGCGGTTTTCCTTGAGTTCAGCTTCAGAGTTCCTGTTCTGATTCTTCCGTTCGATCACGGCAATCCGTACCAGGTGGACCGCCCGGCGCCGTGACGTGCCAGCAGGCCTTTATCTACCAGTGACGTGAAAGTGACTTTCAGTGTGTTCGGGCTTGCGCCGTGCTCGCGTACCATGTCGCGCGTCGTAACGCGGCCCTGATCACGCACATAGTCGAGAATTTTGACGGCGAGTTCCGGCAAGGCGGCGAGCGCATTCTTTTCGCGCTCCACCTTCACGGCCAGCCGGCGTTTTTGCTGCTGCAGGGCGCGCATGAAAAAGAGCAGCCAAGGCTGCCAGTTCGGCGCTTCGCTTCGGATGGTACTCTGCGTCTGGCGCAGTGCCAGGTAATAGGCTTCCTTGCTGGTCTCGATAACGCTCTCCAGCGATGAATACGGAACATAGGCGTAGCCAGCCTGGAGTAAGAGCAGGGTCGTCAGAATGCGGCTCAGGCGCCCATTGCCGTCCTGGAAGGGATGGATGGCGAGGAAGACGACGATGAACAGGGCAACAATCACTAGAGGATGCAGGCGGCGAAGGTCGCGCGCCTGTTCAAGCCAGGCGATCAGCTCCGTCATTCGGGGCGGTGTATCGAACGGAGTTGCCGTCTCGAACACAATGCCGATCATCTTGCCGTCGGTGTCGAAGGCTCCGACGTCGTTTCGCAGGGTCTTATACTCGCCGCGATGACGTTCGTCCTTATCGCTGTATTGGAGCAGATCGCGATGAAGCTGTTTAATGTGGTTTTCGGTAACAGGGATGTCTGACCAGGCCCGGAAGACGGTTTCCATGACATCGGCATATCCGGCAACCTCCTGCTCGTCCCGGGTGCTGAACCGTTTGATTTCCAGGTTGCCGAGCAGGCGTTCGACCTCCCGGTCGGTCAGTTTGCTGCCCTCGATGCGGGTGGATGACCCGATGCTCTCGATCGTCGCCACGCGGCGAAGGGCGTTTAACCGCTCCGGCGCAATGGTGCCGAGGGCACGCCAGGCCCCCTTGAATTCATCGATCTCCGACAGGAGGGCGAGCAGCTCCTGTGTGACCTGGATGGTATCGGTGTTAAGCATACCCGGAATTATGCCGGATTATACCGGATTGTCTATCGGAAAAATTACCCGATTAAACCGGATTAGAGGTCAAATGCGCTTCAAAAGCGGACTCCGGATGCAAAAAATGGCTATAAATGGGTGAGATTGGATATTTTCATTAGCCCCTGCCCCGCTTCAGGGCATTACGCTCCACGGCCGCGGCGGCGTTCTGGGCGGTGATGAGCGGATACCCCTCGTCGCCGATCTGCACGCGCTCGCGCGCTTTTTCACTGACTTCTGGCAGTTTGATTGCCGTCTCTTCGATGGGCCACCCCCAGTCAATCGCCGTCATGCACCAGGTGAAGTCCGCCATGCTCCGGTCCGGACCTTTGCCGGAGTCGTTCCGGGGCGCGCCGGCGAGAGAGATGGCGTAGTTCGGCCAGGCCTTCTTCGTGCGGGAACGCAAATCGCTTGGGCCTGTCCGCCTGGGCGTGGATGCCGCATCGGTCTTTGTGCTTTCCGGCTCGGGAGCGGCAAGGAGCCCCATGGTACCCAGCTGCTCCTTGGTCATAACGCGGCCGGGATGGGCCTCGGCAATACTCACCCTTGGAAAATCCGGTCCGTATTTGGTTTTGAAGTTTTCAGTGCCGGCGAGGCGCGTCGCATGCGAAGCTGATTTGTCGTTGCCACCGACGGCCTGGCGCACTTGGCGAGTGAAGGCCTTGAAGGCATCCTTGTCCTCGGGCACGCCGGAGACTGCCACCCAGGCCTGGTAATTACCGGGGCTGGTCGCGTGAATGATGCACGCCGCGGGGCGGACGCGATCGAGCTGCGCCGGTGTATTCAGGTCGTCAAGCTGGACAAACGCGACTCCCGGCCCGGTCGGCCGGATGATGACGTTCTCGCCGGCCATCACCTCCTGCCCATCCGGCAGGCGATGACGATGCCTGATGGCGGCGGTCCGGACGATGCCCGGCAGTTTCTCACGCAGTTCCTCAAGCGAGTAATTCTTGCCCCATTTAACTTTTTTGTGTCCGGGCCATTCAAGCTCTGTCTTGGTAACGAAAAAGGACGTCGCGCCGCAGCTGGCGAACGTATCGACCATACGCGAAGGTTCATCGAGATGTGTCACGGCCCCTCCCCTTTCAAAATGGGCCTCTGCTCTTTGAAGGCAGGCCCATCATGAAAAGGGTGCGCAGACGATAGCGCCGCATTCGCAAACATGCAACCAGCGCATAACTCGAATCAACTAATGGACGCGATCACAGAATGTTGTTATCGAATCCGAAATGCGACCTGACGGGCGGATTGAAACTTGCACTTCGTAACTCTGCCCCCCGCCGTGCTTCATTGGGCTAGTCAAGGAAGGGTTTCCCTTCCTTGGGAAGCGAAAGCCCTCGATGGGCTTGAGCTTCCAAGCTGTAGGTCTCAATTCTGTCCACACCGTAAAAGTTCAAATTCTCTTTAAGTTCATATTCAGGGGTGATAAAAAATTTGCGAAACAAATGGTTAGGACGGCGAAATGCGACTAAACGGGCAAATTGAAACGACCAAAGGGGCGGATTACTGCGACCAGACGGGCGGCAAGAAGCGACTAAGCGGGCGGCACCGCCGATTCCGTGCAGACAAATGCGACTAAGTGGGCGACAACCCTCGACGTAGCGGTCGATGAGCGTTGCTTATTGGCTCTGGTGGCTGATGAGAAAGAAAGAATGCGGCACGTTTGCTCATTAGATACGACTAAGCGGGCGGCTGGACAAGCCGGAGGAGAGTGCCCTCAAATGCGACCAAACGGGCGGTATCCGGAGCCGAGCCTCTCTTGTAGCCGCCATTCCACCAATTACGTCAAGCGTACATCTCACGGTCCGTCGATCGAAAAATAGCAAATGCGACCAAACGGGCGTATGGAAAACATCGTTGACATTCGGACCGATGCTAGCCGATAAATGCGACCAAACGGGCGGTCGTCTGGACTAGATGGTTGACGAAACGACTTGCCTGTTAAGGCGGGTCGCATTATAGCTCGGCGTCATGAGCCTCACCGTCAATCAACACACTAACCTTCACGGGTTTCCCAAAGCAGCCGAGCTGATCGAGATCGCGGGGGCGCACGCGCTTGAGGCTTCGGACCGCGCGATATTTAATCAGTTGCTGCAGATCGCTCACGACAGCGACCGGCTCGTGGAGCCGGACGCGGAATGGGAAATTACGCTGGCGTCTCTGCGCAAAGCGTCATCGAAACACGAAAGCAATGACCGCGTCAGAGAGAGCCTTCGACGCCTGCGACGTACCGAAGTGAAGGTAACCTATGTCTCCGCGCGCACCGGCAAAAAGCGTGTCATGGAAACGCATTTACTGGAATTCACGGACACGGACGAGGAGGAATCCAGGGATGGGACAGTTCAGTTCGGAATTCCAAAGCGCTTGCGTGTCGTACTCGCGAAGTCGAATCGCTGGGGACGCATCCGCTGCGAGGTCGCCTATGCAATGACCAGCAAATATGCGATTGCGCTTTATGAGCTGGTGTGCCTCCGCGCCAACCGGGAGCACTGCGTGGAGACCATGTCCTACGAGCAATTCCGGGATCTGCTCGGAGTTCCGCCCGGTACCTATGATCGGGGGCTGGATTTCAGAAGGAAGGTAGTGGACCCTGCCCTCCTCGAAGTAAACGGTCTATCGGATATGGGCGTCGATATCGATTTACGGCGGCGACACGCCCGCGCCCCCATTCACGAAGTCGCGATTTCCTGGTGGAACAAATCCGCGGAAGAGTTTCGGGCCGCTCAACAGGAACGAAATCGGAGTAAGGTTGGCCGGCTGGCGCGGCTTCGGGGTGAAGTCGAGCAGGCAGTACCGCCGCTCGCAGCCATCCCCTCCCCGCCTTTGAATGAGAAGGTCCAATCGACCGTCGAGGCAATGCGCCAAGGCGGAGCACCAGATGAGGACATTCTGGCTTTCATTAAGGAACACACCGAAATGCAAGCATGATCGGCGACTTTACGTCCGCCAGCTGCACGCCCGCGTCGCTATCGTTAGCCGGCTGCGCGGCGCTTCACAGACTTCACGCTGCGTTCAAATTGCGCTTCCATGATGCCGAACACCTTTCGAGCCAAGCGCCGTACTGGAGGCGATGGCGAATCGAGAGATTCAGCAAGTAAATCCGAAGCCGAATTTACGAACGGGATCGGTTTATTGATCACTCGCGAGGGATACTTCTTGGAAAGGCGATTGATGAAGGACTGGGCGGACGGCATCGCAAAGATGTTGGTCGGCCAGGCGGTGGGCCATGCCAACGCGTTGGGAATTCGGTCCATGTCCTTTGACACGGTATCCATGTCTTCATGGGATGGACGAAACGGAAATACGCAAAGATCCACTTCATCGGCAATCGCCAAATCGAATGCCGGGCGGTTGCCGCCGCCGTCGATGATCAGCCAGCCATCCGGAGCGCTCCGGCTCGCATTAAGGATATTTGCCAACTGCTTCGGCTGCCTGCCGTCCAGTACGTCATAGGGCCGTCCTTTATCGCGTATTTCCCGGTCGGGGTCGGTCAATACGTAAGCGGCCGGTTGATTGCACAAGATAGCGCCAAGACAGGCCAGATGCGAGTCCAAGGTTTTGCCGACGCCACCTTTGCTACCTCCGAAAAAAACGAGTTTTGTGCGGTTCATAGGACGCTCCGTTCCAATGCCTCAAGCATGATCTGCTGCGCGGAGACCACCCTGCCCTCCTCGCGTGTGCGTTCAGATGCCTTAAGAACGAACTTACTTAACAGGGCGCTGGTGGGGCGAAGCGTTATGGGGATGGTATCCGGGTCTTTGCGTTTAGCTTTCTTAGGCTTCGATGGCGCGGCTTCGGAGACGGGAGGCGCCTGTATGGCCGTAGGTTGTGTCGAAACCAGTGCGGGCGCGGGTAATGAACCCCGCCCTGCCGGCTGGTTGGCGGCGGCTGCAATTCGAGCGGCCAGCTCACTGGAGTCTCGATTCTTTTTCACGGGGTGCCTATGAGTGGATTGTGCGATAGCGTGACTTCACAGTAGCGTGATTGCACGATATTGCAACGCTACGCTGTTACGCATGCACAGAATCGAGGTGTTTTGCCGTCGCAGTGTTGCAGCCGTGCGACACGATAGGTGCGTAGCTTTACGAGGCTCCGGCGTCGCGATGTCATCGTGTTGCGACGTTCCGATTCTATAGAGTTATGAAGTTGCAATGTCGGAATGCCGTAGATGCCTAGTGGCGAACCATTTTAACGGCGGGATATTACAACACTGCAATACCGTACAACTCCAGCGTTGTGCTGTCGTAGTGTTTTGCCATCCGAGCATCGCGCTTTTGTGACGCTTCAACATCGGAGTACTTAATAATTACGACGCTTCGATGCTCTAGTGGTGCAATGTCGCGATGTCGTGATGCTGCGCCATCAGATGGTTGTGAAGTCGCGCCATTACGATGCTGTAGAGTCGTTCAAAAATGGCAGTGTGAGCGGTGGTGCCGTTGTGTACGCGAGAACGGTTCGGGCGAGACGGGTCATTAAATGAAGCGGATAGAGAGCGAGAGGGTCTGATTTTCACAGTATTAGGAATTCAATCCTTTCATAGTTGAATTCTCCATCTTGGCCTACATACTGAAGAAGGGCTAACTATTTCCCGAGCAATTTTCCGTATTGGTCCTCGGTCAGTTCGAGCCAAACTCCTCCGCGGCCTATTTCGATGGCGTGGTCCAGGGCGTGAAGCGTATCGAGGTTCATGGCAGCGCCGCCGCGTTCGGCCATCTCGCGCACCTTGCTTTCGGATTGGAACGTGAATCGGCGGGGCAGGGGGGTCTTGAGATCTTCTTCAAGGAACTGGCAATGCCAGCCTTTCCGGTTCTGGAAAAACATATAGATGCGGTGCCGCTTGCGCTCGCCGCGGCACTTCGCGCAAAGCTGCTCGCCATGGCTGCGAGGGGAGGGGAGTGAGACCCTGCAAAGGGCGCAGATTTGGCCGAAGCGGATTTGCCTGACGGTCGACGCGCGTTCGCTGCCCATGACGGAAGTATAGGCGAACAAAAAGCGAAATACCTGTGGAACTCAAACGAAAATTCAACCCACAGCCCAACCCACAAAAACCTGGTTCTTACCCGACCTGTGATGATTTCGGCGTCCCTCACGAGTCTGTAAGTCGTTGAAAAACCAATCGGGCTGGCTCTGAAAAGGCCGGCGTCGGCGGTTCAATCCCGTCCCTGGCCACCATTTAGAATCAATAACTTACAAAGGATTTCAACAGAAACCTCCCCTTCGGGGGGCTTTTATGTTTTCTGTCTAAATATCTTAATTTCAATAATATACGAGATTTATAGTGTTGGTTGCGTATTGGTCGCGCAAGGTTTTCCCAGAATTCAAGCATCTTCTAAAACCCTTAGAATGTTCAAGATGGGAAGCTCGTAGAATCAGCGACACCAGCCCTTCTCAAAATCGCTCCATTTGGTGAACTGAATCATCGCTTGGCATGCGGGTTACTTCGATTAGTAGAAGGGAGTTGCCGAGAAAGGGGTTATGCAGCAACTTGGAATTCCCCGCAGGCCTCAGCCGTGTCACGGCATTCTCAGGAAGTTTCGGGAATTGACGGGCTCAGAGAGGAAAGCACGGTAACGGTAGGAAGCCGATATTGTGAAGGCGTAGTTCGGCTGGTTAGAACGCCAGCCTGTCACGCAGGAGGCCGCGGGTTTCGAGTCCCGTCGCTCCCGCCACAATCTCACGCCATCACTCGCTCAAGCTTGTCCATCAATGCATCAGTAATTTCGCACCAAAGCGACAGCCAAATAGACAAGAATCTGACCTGAACAGTCTCCATGAGGAGGCCCAAAGTGTTCCGACGGTAGTTCAAACACCTACCTGAGCTGCCATTTCATTCGGCATCGTTGCGCTCCTTGTAGAAGGGGCCGACGCGAACAGCATGTGAAGCCCTTCGACAAGCGTCGGGTGGGCCAGAACCGCATCCCTTAGCGCTATGTACGTACCTTCGCCTTCGCCGTACACCGAGGCGATTTTTTTGAAATTGAATTGCCTTGACGGTTTGCGACACCGGAATAGTAAACGATTTCCGGACCAATTAAACCGATTTATTTGGCTTGATCACGTCGGCAGTTACTCGATATATTCGAGCATTCCGGGAAAACGAAACCCGGCAACAGCCTTAAAAAACGCCCGAAGGAAGGGCCACACCGCATGAAGTACTTCGCCATTCCGTCGCTCGCCGTCTCTTTCTTCTGCTCGGTCGCACTCGCCGCGGCTCAGCCGTCCGAACGCTGTGCCGAGATCACGGGGCTCACTCTCAGCAACGTCGAGATTACTAAAGCCGAAATGGTTCCCGCGGGCGCGAGCGTTCCGCCGCCTTATCCCGGCGCCCCCGCCATTGGCCCTTTGCCCGCGCATTGCCGTGTGGATGGTGTCCTAGCCCGCCGTAAAGGAGCGGACGGGCAGGAGTTCGGGATCGGGTTCGCAGTGGCACTTCCGCTCCCCGACGCATGGAATGGAGACTTCATGATGCAAGGCGGCGGAGGTGGCAACGGGATTGTCTCTTACCCCACGGGCGCGAATTACGCCGGTGACAAGCCGGCACTTGCCCGCGGTTTCGCTGTAGCCAGCACCGACACAGGCCACAAAGCGAAGACCGGCCCCTTCGACTTCAGCTTCATGCGCGATCAGCAGGCCTATCTCGATTTTGCGTTCCTCGCCAATGACGAGGTCGCAGCAGTCGCTAAGCAGATCATCGCGCAGTACTACGCAAAACCTGCTTTATACTCCTATTTCGTCGGATGCTCCACCGGCGGCCGCGAAGGCATGATCCTCTCGCAGCGATATCCCACGGCGTTCAACGGAATCGTCTCGGGAGATCCAGCGATGCGCACCGGCCTGTCAAATCTCGCGATCGCCCAGTGGATTCCAGTGGCCTACAACCAGGCCGCCCCCAAAGACGCTTCCGGCAAGCCGCAGATCGACAAATTCCTCACCGATGACGATCGCAAGCTCTTCATGGACGCCCTGATGAAGCAGTGCGATCCGAAAGACGGCGTGGCCGATGGCCTGATCTCCGATCCACTCGGCTGCGATTTCGATCCCGCGGTGCTTGCCTGCAAACCCGGCCATAGCGACGCTTGCATCCCGCCCCAAAAGATCGCCGCCATCAAGAAAGCCTTTGCGGGACCGAAGAGCGCATACGGCACCCAGGTCTATCCTGGATTTCTTTATGACGCCGGGATCACCATGAAAGGTCCTGGATCGGGTTTGCTGGCCCTGGGAAAGAACGGCCTCTTCGGACCCTACTCGACCGCGACCGAGCTCGACGTCGACAAGACCGCGCTCCAAGCCTCCGACCCCCTGGTCGAGCCCGCATCCACTAACCTGTCGACGTTCTCGCTCAGTGGCGGCAAACTTATCTTCTTCCACGGCGACAGTGATCCCTGGTTTTCGCCGCTCGACACGCTCGGCTATTACAAATCGCTGGCGACGACGAATGGCGGCGCCGAGAACGTGGCCAAATGGAGCCGCATGTTCCTCGTCCCCGGCATGGCTCACTGCGGCGGTGGACCCGCTCTCGATCGCTTCGACATGCTAACTGCCATCGTCAACTGGGTCGAGAAGGGAACTGCCCCCGATTCCGTGATAGCCACGGGCCAGGCATTCCCGGGTCGCAGTCGTCCGCTCTGTCCGTATCCAAAACATGCGCACTACATAGGAACCGGCGACACCCAGGACGCCCGCAATTTCCAATGCCAATAACACCCAAGCTCATCGCGAGAGTTTCGCAACCGTGACTAATCAAAGTGGAGAGACATATGAAATGCCGCCTGATGGGAATTGTTGAGTGCATCTTCGCTTGCACAGCAGCGCTCGTCCTTGCTTCATCTCTTCAAAATGCAATTGCTCAGGACGCTGCCAATCCTCCGTATCTGGATCCTCAGCTTTCACCCGAGCAGCGCGCCGCGGACATGGTGCACCGCATGACGCTGGCTGAAAAGGCCACCCAGATGCAGAACAACTCTGCGGAGATCCAGCGGCTCAAGGTCCCGGCTTATCAATGGTGGAGCGAAGCACTGCATGGCGTCATCAATGAGGGCGTGACGGAATATCCTGAGCCGGTCGGCCTGGCCGCCACATTCGACGCGCCGGGCATTCACACCATGGCGGCGCAGATCGGCATTGAAGGACGCATCAAGCACGTGCAAAACCTGCGCGAGGGACATACCGGCATCATGGGCGGCCTCGATTTCTGGTCACCCAATCTGAACATCTTCCGCGACCCGCGCTGGGGCCGTGGACAGGAGACCTATGGCGAAGATCCCTTTCTGACCGGCCGCATGGGTGTCGCCTATGTCACCGGCTTGCAGGGCACCGACCCGAAGTACTATCTCGCCATCGCGACACCGAAGCACTATGCCGTGCACAGCGGCCCCGAGCCGACCCGTCACTTCGCCGATGTAGATGTGAGCAAGCACGACCAGGTGGATACGTACGAGCCGGCATTCCGCGCCGCTGTCGTCGAAGGGAAGGCCGGATCTGTGATGTGCGCTTACAACGCGATTAATGGCGAGCCGGCCTGCGCCAATCAGTTTTTGCTGCAGGACCAATTGCGCGGCAAGTGGGGTTTTCAGGGGTACGTTGTGTCCGACTGTGACGCGGTCAGAGATGTGGCTGCCAATCATCGCTATCGTCCGACCCAGGCGCAGGGTGCCGCGATCTCGGTGATTCGCGGCATGGACAATGAGTGCGTTACTTTCACCTCGCGGTTTGGCGAACCCGTCGAGAAAGCCTATGTCGATGCCGTTCAACAAGGGTATCTGCCGGAAAGCACTCTCGATACCGCACTGATTCGGCTCTTCACCGCTCGTATCAAACTCGGCATGTTCGATCCTCCTGACATGGTCCCTTTCACAAAGATTGACGAGAAGGAACTCGACAGCGCGGAGCACCGTGCGCACGCGCGCAAACTCGCCAACGAATCCATGGTCCTGCTCAAGAATGACGGCCTGCTTCCGCTGAAACCGAATGTCAAGAAGATCGCCGTCATCGGGCCTCTTGCCGACCAGACCAGGCCGCTCATCGGAAACTATGCCGGTCAGCCCACGCACATCGTGTCGATCCTGGATGGTCTCAAGGCCGAGTTCCCCAACGCGGCCGTCACCTTCGTCCCCGGAACGCAGTTTCTTCGGACGGATGGAACCTCGGTGCCCGACGCCGTGCTCAGCACGCCTGATGGCAAGCCCGGACTGACGGCTGACTACAACGAAGGCATGCGGCGCGGTCAACCGGCTCCGGGGGCGGACACGAAGCCGATCGTCAGCCTCACGGAATCCAACGTGAAACTCACCGAAAGCAACGTGCCGGCAGAGATTGCCGCGAAGAAAACCTTCGGCGTGCAATGGTCTGGGTTCCTGACCCCCACGGAGACGGGCGACTTCCTGATGGGAATTCGCTGCGAGGGTTTTGGAAGGCTTACCGTCGATGGCAAGCAGATCGCAATGGCGTTCGGCGGCGGCACGCGCGGACTTTCATCGAGCGTGGGTCGCGTCCACCTTGAAAAGGGTCGCAAGGTTGCGCTGGAGATCTCCTACGGAACCAGGAATAGCAAGCCGCATGCGGAACTGATCTGGGCAAAGTACAACGGCGCTCCTTCACCGGAAGCAGTCGCCGCTGCGAAGAGTGCCGATGTCGTGGTTGCCGTGGTTGGCATCACAAGCCAGTTGGAAGGCGAAGAGATGCCAGTTACGGAACCCGGCTTTCTTGGTGGAGACCGCACCAGCATCGACCTGCCTCAGCCGGAAGAGGACCTGGTGGAAGCTGTGGCGGCCACGGGCAAGCCCCTGGCTGTCGTTCTAATGAATGGCAGCGCCTTGGCGGTTAACTGGATCAATGAGCACGCCAACGCAATTCTTGAGGCGTGGTATCCCGGGGAAGAGGGCGGCGCGGCAGTGGCAGAAACCATGAGCGGCAAGAACAACCCCGCCGGCCGCTTGCCGGTGACCTTCTATACCGGCGTCGATCAGTTGCCCAACTTTGAAGACTACGCGATGGCGAACCGGACCTACCGCTACTTCACCGGCAAGCCGCTCTATCCCTTTGGATACGGACTCAGCTACACGAAATTCAATTACAGCAACATCAACCTGTCCACTCCGGCCGTCACTGCCGGACAGCCCGTGGGCGCCGATGTAACTGTGACCAATGCCGGTAAGGTGGCGGGAGACGAGGTTGTGCAGCTCTATCTCAAATTTCCGGACATCAAGGGCGCTCCCCGCGTCGCTCTGCGTGGATTCGAACGCATTCATCTCGATCCGGGCGCAAGTCAAAAGGTTCACTTCGACCTGAATCCGCGCGACCTGGGCATGGTGACCGAGGAAGGGAATCCGATCATCGCGCATGGGGACTACACCATCAGCATCGGGGGGGGGCAGCCTGACACAGGAGCGCCTGGCGCGACTGGGCACATCCATGTCGATGGCCAGTATGCTCTGCCCGAGTAGAGTTGAACGCGAGTCCTGCGTTCCATGCCGTAAGCAAAGGAGAGGCATTCATGTCTGAATCGTCCAAACGCAATGTTCTTACTCGCCGCGAGGCGCTGCTTCTCTCGGCCACAGCGGGCATAGGCGTGGTTGGGGGCGGGTCTGGCTTCGCTTCCGACAGCATCAAGACTGCGGCACGTCAGGAACCCGGCAACTGTTCTACGCCTGCTTCGGCGGTTGCGAAGACGCAATACGGCAAAGTACGCGGATTTTTGGATAGTGGTGTTTTCACGTTCAAGGGTGTCCCCTATGGCCAGACGACGGCTGCGGCGAACCGCTGGCTTCCGGGCAAGCCTCCGGCGCCTTGGACAGACGAGTATCCGGCATTGGCTTATGGGGCAAATTGCCCGCAGAACCTGCACACCTGGACGAGCCCGGAACAAACGTTCCTCTTCGATTGGGATGATGGCTGGCAAAGCGAGGACCTGCTCAAGCTGAATATCTGGACGCCCAGCCTGACGGGTCGACGACCCGTGATGTTTTACATTCACGGCGGAGGATACAGCTTCGGATCCTCCTACGAATTGCCCTCGCACGACGGCGCGCAGATGGCGCGACATCACGACGTCGTACAGGTCTCCGTCAACCACCGCCTTAATATCCTCGGGTTCTTTGACGTCGCGGAGATCGGCGGGTCAGCTTACGACGGTTCCGCAAACGTTGGCATGACTGACCTGGTGGCCGCGCTGCACTGGGTTCACGAGAACATCGAGAACTTCGGGGGCGATCCGGACCGGGTGATGATTTACGGCCAGTCTGGTGGCGGATCGAAGGTGACAACTCTCATGGGCATGTCCTCTGCCGCGGGACTCTTCCATCGTGCCGCGGCGCTATCAGGCGGCGGCGGCAACATTCCCACGCGGGAGCAGCAAACCGAAGTTGCGCGCCTGGTGATGAAGGATCTTGGCCTCGCGCCGAACGACATCGACTCGCTGCAGAAGATGGAGTGGAACAAACTGATCGCCGCCGGCAACGCGGCCGCGGCCAAGATTAATCCACCGGGGCCGCCTATGATGGGGCCGGGCGCGCCGGGCAAGCCGCGCGTCGGGTGGTCACCATGTGTCGACGGCCACATCATTACCGTGCGCTCGTTTTTTGACGCTGCTCCGGAGATTTCGAAAAACGTGCCGATACTGATCGGGTCTGTTACAGAAGAAGGCAATCGAATGTCGTCCCGTCCTACAGAAGACGAGTGGCATGGCAATCTGACAAAAACCTATGGCGACGAAAAGGCGACCGCCATCGTTGCGGCGCTGAAGAAGGCATATCCCAAGAAGAAGATTCAAACCTTGTCATACATGTGCAGCGGAAGCCCCGGATTGAACGGCCTTGCCATGCGCAACAACGTGGTGAAAATGGGGCGGCTGAAACACGAACTTAAGGCCGCGCCGGCATACGCTTACTACTTCACGTGGCAGACGCCGATCTTCGATGGCCTGCCTGGCGCATGGCACACGGCAGATCTACAATTCTGCTTCGACAACACCAGGCGCTGCGAACAGGGGACGGGCAATACACCCGAAGCGCAGGCACTAGCAAAAAAAATGGCCGCATCCTGGGCGGCATTCGCTGCAACTGGAAACCCGAGCATACCGGGCCTGACCTGGGCGGCGACAGACACTGAAACCAACAGGACGATGATTTGGGACAACGAGTCCCGCATGGTCGATGACCCCGACGGCGACGCACGCAAGATCATCTTGACTTGAGGCTTGCCGGGTGGAAATTGGGAACGATGTAGACATCGCGCGCGCGCTCAGACGCTATTCCGGTCCGTGAAATCGACGCTTGTGTGCCGAGGGCGGCGAGAAGTGCAACAAAGTCGCGGCGGCTCAGGCGCGCGCGTCGCTTTGCAGTCGGTCGGATACTCGCGGAGGGAGAAAGCAGCAAAGAACTGCGAAGTTTCATCGGATCCTCCATAGCTCGGACCGCAATTCGCGACCAGGTCAGTGGATCGCCAGCCGGACGGTCGAAAAAACGCGAAATTCGCACTGGAAACGAAGCTAGTCAGATGTTTCGACCAGCCCCACGGGCTCGCGATTCGAGCCGGTAACGCACGCCGGTCACGATGGTATCCACTCAATGAATCACATCGACGATTGAGGCGTCCAGTCCGCTCCACGCGGCGGCACCCTCGTGCGTCAATTTCTCGCGTGCTTCGTCCCAATGCAATTTCGTAATCGACCCGCCGCCTTTTTCGTATGTATAGGTTGTCCCGTCGTCGGTAAATAAGGTGAAGTCCGCATCCGCGCCCGGGTACTCGCGGACAGAAGCAATGGCCTGCGGCTGTCCTGCGCTCAGGACCGAAGTCGTAGATGGATCGGAATGGATCAGCAATACTCATGTATTGCTGATCATAAGGGGGTAAATTCACGCAGGAGCTTTGGCGAGGAAAACTCGCGATCGCATCGTCCACACCGGGCTGCGACTGGCGTCAGGTGTTCGTTCAGCAAGATCTTGTTGCATCAAGTTGACATATCCGGTGAAGTCGGATGGGTGAATGGCGATCATGAGGACGGGACAGACCGCCGGCCCGGATTCCGCCTTGACATTCGTAGAATTGACGGCCTAAAATGCCCAACGTTAACGGTAAAGTAGTCGTACGAAGTAGATACGACGAAGTTTCGATTCCCTGTTTTCAAATCTGGGTTGATCGCTTTTTTTTTTGCGTGGTGGTTTTCACATTTTTTTTGGCCCCAGGCAGTTAACGGTAAAGTTCGCGATCTCTGAAGACGAAGAAGAACGGGACTCGCGCCATCGCGCCGAGTTCGCGAGATATTTATCCATTGTTCCCGAGAACAAATTGATAACGATATCGCAATCATGCAGCGCGCCAGCTTCAACGTGGTGCGCATCCTCCGCGCCTTGTGCGGGTCTCGCGAGCCCAAGATGGGCAGAGGCCGCCAGTAGCAGGGCAAAGAAGTAAGAGCACCTTCTCAAGTAAGTTGTCTGGCGGACCCTTTCGCTCATCGGCTCCTCTTGGAGAATGAATGCGGAACCTCGATCAATTGCTTGCCTGGTTGCACATCAGCTTCACCAGGTGATTTCTACGAGCTGAATCGCCGAGGCCAGGTAAGCCCCGACGAAAAGCAACGCCATCGCCAATGGAAACTCAGTGAAAAGTCACATAGTAGGATTTCCCGCTTTTGAGGTGCATCACCCCGTCCGCACCCACAGGAATGGTTTGGCCCGTCGCAGTCGCACCCGCGATGACCTGTCCCGCAGGCGGAACGAGCCGGATCTCTCCATCGGCCGCCGAGTGCAGTTCCAGAGATACTACCTTCCCGTCCTTCCAGCGCATGTCCGCCGCTGCGCCGCCCCGCAACCGCAGTCCTTTCAACCAGCCTTCCGCCCACTCCGCGGGCACAGCCGGTAGCAACTCGACCTGCACCGCTTCCGGCGTCCACCGCGATTGCATCAGAGCCTCAAGCATGCCGTTTGCCGCGCCCAGGTTGCCGTCAATCTGGAACACGCCCGGCGGATGGGTATCCATCAGGTTGGGGAAGGTCGATTGCCGAATCATCACCTGCAGGCTGTCATATGCCTGTTTTCCGTCGTGCAGGTGATCCCAGAAATTCACCACCCACGCTCGAGACCACCCGGTTTGGCCGCCGCCATAGGAAAGCCTTCGTTCGAGCAACACGCGCGCGGCCTTGGCCAGTTCCGGGGTCTGCTCCGGTGAGATCTGCGTTCCAGGAAACAACGCCCACAGAGGTGAGATATGCCGATGACCGGGTTCAGGCTCGTCATAGTCCCGCTGCCATTCCTGCAGTTGCCCATGCTTGCCCACAGCAAACGGCGGCAGCTTGTCTGTTGCTTCTGTCACCTGCTTGAGAAAGGCCGGGTCTTCGCCTAGAATCCGTCCCGCATCGAGCGTTCGCGTAAAAAGCTCGCGCACAATCTCGATGTCCATCGTGGGTCCCATCGTCAGCGAGTGGTCGCTTCCGTCCGGCAGGCGATAGCGGTTCTCCGGCGAAATGGACGGCCCTGACACGAGATGCCCCGCGCCGTCATCGACCAGATAATCGAGGAAGAACAGCGATGCATCATGCAGGATGGGCCAGGCTCTCGTGCGCAGAAACTCTTTGTCGAGCGTGAATGCGTAGTGATCCCACGCCTGCAGCGACAGCCATGCGCCGCCCATCGGCCAGATGCCCCACTGATACCCGTCAATCGGATCGGCATCTCCCCACAAATCGGTATTGTGATGAATCACGAAGCCGCCCGCACCGTAATAGATACGGGCAACCTGCGTTCCGGTGCCGGTCGCGGGCGTACGCGCCATGTCGATCAGGTTGATGAGCGGCAGCATCGTATTGCCCAGTCCCGCCGGCTCCGCCAGCCAGTAATTCATCTCGGTATTGATGTTGATCGTCCACTTCGATCCCCAGGGATTGTCGATGCCCGCCGCCCAGATGCCCTGTAGATTTGCCGGAAGCCCGTCGGGCCGCGACGAGCTGATCAACAGATATCGTGCAAACTGAAAGTACATCTCCTGCAGACCAAGGTCGTCGGAGCCTTCACTCACCCGCTTCACACGCTCGTCCGTGGGCAGGTCATCGCTGGCGCCCTGCGTGGGACCCAGGTGCAGAACCATGTTACGGAATAACGGCTCATAAACCGCTTCCTGTCGTGCAAGAATTTCCTCTGCGTTCTGCTTTCGCGCGGCACTCAAGGCGCGTTCACACTGCGCCTCGGGGTCGCCGCCGGTAAACAGTCCGCCCTTGAAATCCGTAGCCGCGGCAATCAGAATCGTTACGGAATCCGCGTCAGCAACCACGATCTCCGATCCTTCCGCATGCACGGAGCCACCCGCGGGTACAAAAAGCGACTCTCCCGCAAAGTGAATCTGGTCCTTGTGATCCACTCCCTCGCGCAGAATCAGGGTGTCCCGGCCGCGCGCAGTCACAGTGAAGTCGGCGGGACGTTCCATGCTTGCCCGGAAAGCGATGGCCCCCTTTCGGTCCGCCGTTAGCCGCGCCACGATGACTTCATCCGGTACCGAAGCAAACACCTCTCGCGTGTAGCGAACGCCGTCCATCGCGTAGGTCACGCGTACAACTCCGCTGCCAAGATCCAGCTGCCGGCGATAGTCGCTGATCGCTCCGTGTTTCAACGAACGCAGATACAGATCGCCCAGGGTGCTGTACCCCGGCATCCCCGGCGGGATGCCGATCATGTCCTCCTGCGCCATCTTCTCGGCGGCCGAGATCTTGGTCCCGTCCAGTCCCTTGGATTCGAGCAGCAGCTTTCGGATTTGCGGAACCGCTTCGTGTGCGCGCGGATTGATCCGATCTGCACGGCTGCCTTTCCAGAGCGATGACTCGTTCAATTGCAAGTGTTCATCTGCGCCCGAGGTCTGGGAGCCGTCCATCAAGGGCGCGTTCTTCGGCGAGACCTGGAGGTCTCCATTGTTCGCACCCGCATTCGCGCCCCCGAAAACCATTGCGCCCAGCCTGCCGTTGCCGATCGGCAGCGCATGGTCCCAGATCGGGGCCGGTGTCCGGTACCAAAGGACCTCGCGTGGGTTGGCGTTCTGTGCCCTCGTTACCTGGCCGATGACTCCGGCCCAAACGGAAAGTCCTGCAATCGCAAACAGCTTCGTAATTCGGATCATCGTGTCGGATGCACCGGAACGAACAGCGTTGAATGGCATGGTAGCCCAGCGGCAAGCAATAATAAAGCGATTTATTCTTCTCCTCAGATTGCCTTCCCCAGATGGATAGTCACTGCATGGCCATCGTATCTCACCGTGCGATCGATGCCGTTATCCGATCCGATTCCGATGCCGCGGCCAGGCAAAACGACAACCACGCGAAAGGTATGCTCGCCTTTCATGCCCGGGAAGGTGCCCGATCGATCTCCGATCGAGAGTGTCCTGCGGCGATCATCCCAACGAATGGGGATCGTGGCTCTGGCACCCGTCTCATATCCATAGCCATCGCCAGCATCTTCATAGAAGAGTAGATTTGCGTCTTTCCCTGCATAGACACGGAGATCCAGCGGCTCTGCGAGTTCAGATGCCGATTGCACGACCGGGCCCATGGGGACGATGCTTCCCTGACGCACGAATATAGGAATCCGATCCAACGGCGCATTGGAGACGATCGATTGGCCTCCCCGGTATGTTTCCCCTGTCCAAAAATCAACCCAGCCGGCACCGGCCGGCAGTACAAGCTTGCGCGTCGAGGCATGGGATTCTGTGACTGGATTCACCAGGAGGGAATCGCCGAAGAGGAATTGATCGCCGATCGTCTTTAGCGAATCGTCATTGGGGTAGACGAAAGGAAGAGCCTTTATCAGGATTTCGCCGCGGCTGGTAACACCCCAGGCCGCGGAATATATGTAGGGCAGAAGACGATAGCGAAGCTCATCGTACTGTGTCAGAATCTTCTGCACTTCAGGACCGTACTTCCACATTTCTGTTTCGGATCTAAATCCGTGGATGCGAAAGATGGGGCAGAAAGCGCCGAACTGGAACCATCGAATGAGCAGTTCCTGGTAGTCCGTCGAAGTGTACTGGTCGGCAGGGCGGAAGAAACCACCAATGTCGGTTGTCCAATAGGGAAAGCCGGACATGCCGAAGCTGAGGCCGGCCGGTATCTGCCGCCGGAATGTTGCCCAGTTGGCGGAAATGTCGCCAGACCAGGAGATGGAACCGTTGCGTTGCTGCCCCGCGTACGCTGACCGCGACAGAATGACGACACGCTTGCTCTCAGTGGTGGCTCGTTGCCCCTGATAGACCGCCGAGGTCTCAAATAACGGGTACGCGTTGCGAACCTCCTTTCCGGGTCCCAGAAAAGTTTGGTCGGTTTTGAGAGGGTCGCCTTCCGGTTCTGAGGCGTCCAGCCACCAGCCATCCAGCCCCTTCGCGAACAGATTGCGATCAATATCGGACCAGAAGGCCTTTTGCGCTTTGGGATTGAAAAGATCGGCCCAGTTCTCGCGTTCTTTGGCTTCGCCCGGCTCTGTGGTGCTGGCGGCGCTGGTCAGAACCAGATGAGCGTCGTCCATTTCACGATTCACAGCGGTTTCGGCTCCGAATTTCGCCCAGACCGATATGACCATACGGAAATTCTGACGATGCAACGCGGACATCATCTCCGATGGGTCGGGGTACGCGCTTTCGTCAAAGCGCATCGCGTTCCAGCCATACTTTCCCCAGTACTGCCAGTCCTGCACCAGGACATCTACCGGAATCTTCCGATTGCGAAATTCAGCGGCTGTGTCGAGAATTTGTTGCTGGCTCGAGTAGCGTTCGCGGCACTGCCAGAACCCGTAGGCCCAACGTGGCAGCAGTGGCGCCTCACCAGTGAAATTCCTGTACTCTGCCAGGACCTGGCTTGGCTCGGGACCATACATTAAGTAGTAATCGACCGAGCCTCCGACTTCAGACCCAAAGCCCATTGTGTTCGAGGGAGTACGCAGAAACAGCCTGGCGTTGCCTCCCGTCTCGGCTGTCACTTTGTAGATTGTATTCGCCGTGAGGTGTATTTTTCCGCCTGCTGACCATGGTAGCCACATGTTCTTTAGATCAAGGACCTTCTCTCCATTGACTGTGAGGCACAGCTTGTCCCTTCCATTGCCGCTCAGCAGGAATCCGTATTCTCCCTCCCCAGCGGTTTGAAACGTCCCCGAGCCATTTTCGTCCAGGTGAATCTCCTCCGTCGCCGGATTAAAATCCGTGAGCGACGGGTTATTCCAGAGCAAACCGTATCCCTTGCTCGAAATAAGAAACGGGATCGCGATGTCCGAGTTCGCCTGCAGCAACCGAACCGGTATGTCGCGCAGGTTCAGAAATCCTGTTTGATGTTGCCCCAGTCCGTAGAGTGCTTCTCCGGGAGATAGCAGGAACTCCTGATGGATTCCAATGCCCAATCCCTCCTGGTCGGGAGCCTCGCCCGTGCGTTCTTTGCGCGGTTCCTCGGCCAGGATTGTCTCTCCCTCAGGCTGTGAAAAGCGGACAGTGCCGGTCTCTTTGCTGATATCGATTTTCAGCTTGCCAGTCCGAAGATAGAGATGCGAATCATCTGACGCGGTAGTAAACGCCGTGTCGGCACAGGGGCGAACGATAGTCGGCACAACCGCTTTTGCTTGCAAAGGCGCTGTGCCGGCAAGGACGTGGATGACTCCCTCGGAGCAGACCTCGATACGAGTCACTCCCGTTGCCGCACGAACAATTGCACCATTCGCCGTCTTCTCGACCGTTTGGGCATCGCTGCGGACTGAAGCAGCCGCGAGCACCAGAATGATGCTGATCGTGTGAACAGAGATGAGCTTCTTAAAGGTGATCGCAAACATGAATAGAGGCTCTCCTAATGTGAGCTACTTGTGGCTTATGTCTGTGGAACCTTGTTCAAGGGCAATGCGGGCTCGATCGTCCCATTGGCGCCGCAGGCGTTGCGACTCTGCAAAGGCTTGTTGTGCCGCGTTCCTGTCGCCTTGCTTCTGATACAGCCTGCCCAGTTGATAGTGAAGACTCCCATCTTCATCGGTCGACAGCCCTGACTTGTACTCCTCAATTGCGGCTGGAATCCGGTTCGTCTCTGCATAAACCTGTCCCAGGAGCGCATGCACGCGAGGCATGAATTCGGATTTCAGATTGGTGCATTTCAACAGGTAGGGCTCCGCCTCGGCGAAGAGATTTCGCTGCACGAGAATTTCGCCGGCGAGCAGGTTTGACTCAGGATCATTCGCTTCCTCTCTGAGAAGGGAACGGTCGATCTCAAATGCGTCATCAGTTTTCAGCTCGGAGAAAAGCACGATCGCGAGGCTCAGCCGCGCAACCCGACTTTCGGGATCGAGACTGACTGCTTTGCGGTACTCCGCTTCAGCGTTGTCCCACTTCCGTTTTTGCCGGAAGACGTCCCCGATCAATACATGCATGCGCGGCGAATCGGCATCAATTTCACCGGCGCGAGTCAGTGCGGCAATGGCGAGTGCTTGATCGGCCTTGCTCTCCCAGTACAGTCCTTGCACCAGGGTTACAGGATTCGCCTTCAGACGCTGTGCCGCCATCGAGGAGGTTTGGAAATCGCCTGCAAAAAAAGAGCAAGAAGCAAGCAGCTGAAAGGGACCGCTCCCCATGGTTGGGAGTGCCGGCTTGAGCGCTTCACTACAATCTGCGTATTCACCGGCCGCATCATACCGTTCCGCTCTTGCAGGGGAGAGCGCTTCGGTAGTTGAAGGTTGCGGTTGATCCGATGTGCTCATCGAGAACTGCGTGTCTTCCGAGAGGAATGCTCCTTCGACCAGGGGCCCGAGGTTGACCGAAGTCGCTCCGGCACTGCGTTGCGCGTTAGCCATATCGACCAGTGATTTGACTTGATCCATCGAAACCGCATCACGAAACAAAGAGAGGTTTGAACGAACAAAATTCGGATCGGCCCCTGCAATTGACAAGAGAGCCTTCAGCGCACGATCCGGATGCCCTTCGGCCAGATCAGCGATTGCCAATCCGAGCTCCGTCAACGCACAATGAGCGCCAGTCCGATTCTCAATATCGAACTGCTCTCGCGCTTCGGCGACCTTCTTCTTACGAAGCAGCACGATGCCGAATTCTGCGTGGCGGCAAGGCGCAGCGGTCGGCGAAGCGATTGCGCTTCTAAAGGCATCTTCCGCCTGCACCAACTTGCCCTGTTCAGAAAACACTTCGGCCGCTCGTAACTTGAAGTATGTCGAGTCTCCAAAGGTGGAGGTCATGATGCGTGCATCTTCCTCCACCTGTTGCAGGTATGCAGTGCCGAGCGCGAGCCAGGCATTGCCGTCGTTGGGTGTCAGTGCGGTCGCGCGAAGGTAAGATTCGGCAGCGCGATCACCGCGACCCTGCATCGCATAGGCCCTTCCAAGAGAGAGCGTCGCTTGCGCATCATTAGGGTTCAGCCGCGCGGCATCCTCGAGGTGAGGCACCGCCAACTCTGCGTGTTTGGATTCGAGGTACTCGATACCTAGAAACAGTTGAGGAACAAACAAGGAAGATTTCAGACGTATGGCCTGCTGGAAGCTCTCTATGGCTTTAGAGGACTCTCCCGACTCGTGATACATCAGACCGAGGTTCGTCCACAATTCCGGAATCGATGGATCGAGCCGGACGGCTTTTTTATAGGATTCCGCAGCGCCGTGAAAATCCTTCCTCGACTGTGCCTCGCGTGCCTCAGCCAGGAAGGATTCCACGGTCTGGGTGTGATCCTCTGCAGTGCGGAACGCATTCACTCGCAGCGGAGTGAATGCGATCGCGATGCAAATGGCATATACCATCCGGGGCATAGGCTCTCTACCTATACAGCTTGAGAGCTATTTGCACTTGGCGCGCTCCCTGGGTATTGGTGACTTGGCCAAACGTCGTATCGCCGATGTTGGGATCAGGAGCTGTGAAATTCGCGTGGTTTGCGACATTGAACATTTCTGCCCGGAACTGAAGCCGAAAATCCTCCTTGAAGTTGAACCATTTCTGGATCGCCAAATCGGTATTTACGTAACCAGGAGCACGCAGATTCGAGAAATAGCGGGGCGCATCGCCGAATTGAAAGGCCGGCGTCTGAACAAAGGCGGCAGGGTTGAACCAGCAGATGCCGTGTCCAACCGGATCGCCGTTCTGGCAGCTGCCGCTTTTGGGACCGACGCCCGAGACAACCGTCGCATGCTGATTGCCGCCCCAGACGCTGTTGGGGTTGGCACCTCCGTTTCCAATGCCTAGAGGGAAGCCTGCCTTGAAATTGGAGATTCCCGAGATCTGCCATCCACCCGCAATAGCGTTCTCGACGCCATTCATGCTGGATCCGAACTTCTTCCCCCTTCCCACCGGGAGTTCGTACACGTAATTGAGCACCACTGATTGAGGAATGTCAGTTGAATCAACGCCCCACTCCGCGCCCAGGTCATAAAAATTGCGGATAGAGCCGATACCTCCGAAACCGCTGTTGATTGAACCCCATTCTTCCGGGCCTCCCACGTCGTCAAGAAATTTCGAATAGGTGTAGGAGGCCATGAAGCTGAGCCCCCATCTCTCACGATGGGTGAAATTGGCCTGCAGCGCGTTGTAGTTTGACTTACCGATTGGCTCCTGACCGGCCCCATCTCCGCCGCAGAATTCCGGATAAGGAAGCAACAACTGCGCCTGAGGGACCGTGGCCGCGTCAAGTCCGCACGAACTGCTGGTGACAACTCCCTGGAAGGGATTCGTAACCAGCGTGTTCAGCGCCGTGCCCATAGAGAGGTACTTGGGATCGAGCTGCCCATAGTTCATACTGCCCAGAATCATCCCTGTGCCGCGATTCCCAACATAGCTAAGATCGATCAGATTGTCGGTGGTGAATGCATATTGGAACCCCAACATGAACTGCTTCACCTTTGGGTCGGGACGATGAGGATTTATTCCACCGCCGCCCAGGCCGACGTTTGTCAGGCCGCCCAGCGAACTGCCGGTGACCGGAAGGATTCCGGTCGAAAATGCGCTAGTCAGAGGTTGATACGGCGTGAGCCCATCGAGCGTTGCCGTCCAGTTTGTGCTTTGTGAATAGCCTGGATTCGGTCCTGCGCCGAGCAGGTTGGTGGAGTAAAAGAGTCCGAATCCTCCCCGCATTACGAATTTTGGCGTGAGGGAATACGAGAACCCGACGCGTGGAGAAAAATCGTTCCAGTTGGGATTGTACAAATCGCGGTTACCGGGAGAGCTGTAGACGATTTGGCCATAGACGGGCCGGCCGACCGCGACGCTGACCGGATTGAGGGCGTGGTAATCGAAATGTGCCTGTTGGTTTTGCCGCTCTCTCACCGGTGTTTGCACCTCATAGCGCAATCCAAGATTGAGCGTGAGATTCGGCCGTACCTTCCAATCGTCCTGGAAATATCCGCCCAGAAAGTACTTCGTCGGTGCTGGAAATGCATTGAAGCCTGTGTAGCCACTGGATCCTGCACCTGACATGAATGAAGCGAACCCGTCTCCTGTACCACTGGTGGGGTTGGTCGGGTCGGGTCCCACGGTCATGGTATTGCTGAAGTCAAAGACCGTCGGGCTGATCCTTCCTCCAAAGATCTGGCTGAGGACACCCATAAAGCCAAAGGTGAAAGTCTGACCTTTGCGCACCTTGTTCATGTCAACCGATACGCTTCCTACGTTGTTTGGTGAATGGAATTCGCCGAATCCGCCGCGCGCTCCCAGCGGCGCATATCCCGAAATGTTCACCTGCGGGAACTGCGGAGAGATGGTGTCGATCTCACCCGGCAAGCCCAGCGTCGACGACTGGAATCCATAACTTTGGGTGTGATTACCCTCGACCCATCGGTTGAACGTGGCGTTCGTGTTGAGCACGAAAGTCGGCGTAAAAACATGGGAGCCGCCCAGGGCAATGCTGTACCGATTGTTTGGATTTGTAACCTCCGGCCCAGCAACGTTGTTGGCGCCATAATAGGCCGGCGTGCCCGACTTGGTTTCGAACTTCTGCGACCATCGTCCGTATATGCGAGTCTTTTGGTTGAGATTGTGATCCACGCGAATCCCGTACTCATCGGAGAAAGTCGGTTGCGCGGCGGTGGTATTGAAGTTAAAGCCGCTCCCCGGGTTCTTCGGCGCCGGCCAGTAATTCCCGGTGGCGAAAGTGTTTGCCAGCGCATCGACCCCCCCAGTCCCCGACGCGGGAATCATGTTTCCCGGGTAGGGGTCGCGAATCGTTACTGTTGATCCAGCGCTCGGCCCACTCGTAGCGATGACTTGTCTGGTGGTGTAAGGGTTATAGATCTGCCCCTTGTAGATGGGCCGACCCAGTGCGTCGGTGCCGATCTGGCCGCCGAGCAGGGCCGAAAAATCTCCCGATTCAAATGCAGGCGTAGGCACGACTTGACTGTCGACGCCGGAATTGTTCAGCCGCAAGCCCTCGTAATTAGCGAAGAAGAAGGTCTTATCGCGCTGTTTATAAATGCCGGGGATGTAAACCGGTCCGCCTCCAGCTGCCCCGAACTGCTGGCGATGGTCCGGGGTCTTCTCGATACCATTCCGATTGTTGAAGTACGTATTGGCATCCAGCGCCTGGTTGCGAAGGAAATCATAAGCTACAAAGTGGAAGGCGTTCGTTCCTGACCTGGTGATCACATTAACTACGTTCCCGGTGCTCCAGCCATATTGCGAGCTGAAGGAGTTGGTCTGGATTTTGAACTCCTGGACATCCTCGGCCGAGGGAACATAAATCACCCCGCCCCAGCCCATGGAAACGTTCCACCCTCCGTCAAGCATGAATGCGGTTGTACCGAAGAAGCCTCCCCCAAAGCTCAAGAAGGATTCATCCTGGTCTGCAGTGTCTTCTGCTCCGCCAGCCGCCAGGAGTTGCTGCTGCGTCTGGTTGTTCACCGAGGAATTCAGCAGAACCAGGCCAGTGACGTTTCGCAGGTTTAAGGGAAGCTCTTGAATTTGTTTTGTGGATACCTCCGTACTTACGTTGGCACTCTCGGTTTGGAGTAAGGGAGCCGCCGCGGTCACCGTTACCTGTTCCGAAGTCCCGATCGTCAAAACAATGTTGGTCGTAACAGAATCTCCGACCCGAAGCACGATTCCCTGCTGCTTGGTGGTTGTGAAGCCAGGGGCCTCCGCCGTGAGGGTGTATGTGCCGGCCGGCAAAAGCGAATATGAAAATTGACCGGCCGAATCCGTCTTGTATTCCCGAGTTATTCCCTTTTCCGGGTTGCTCACTCTTACGGTCGCGTTTGTAACGCGGGCCCCCGATGGATCAGAGACCGTCCCCGAGAGGGACGCTGTGGAGGTTAGGGACTGCGCCCGCAAGGGCGAGGCGGCGTTCAAACAGGCGAAAAGGACCAGCAGGGTTATCAGATGCTTTGCCAGGCATACGGCTTTCACGGGGCCTCCTTGATTGCGTGCAACTTGCAGATTCGCTTGAGCTTCGGATACTATTCCGGAGAGGCCTTCCCCTCCTGCCGGTTCATTCACGCGAGTTGGTGCGATGCGGAGCGAAATGCCCGCACGGCGGTAAGAAAACGTTGACTCAAGCGCTTTCCGCAAGGTACTGTACGGTGCCGTTCGAAAGCATTTGGGCAGATCGTTGCGCTTGTCGGGACGAATCCAGGGGGAGTACAGTACTGTGAAAATGCAGTTGGGGGTGGACGATGGGGAACACCGCTGAGGTCGTTCATTCTCAGGACCGAATGTCGGGTTCACACGAACCGCTCGCAACTCAGGTTCAGAAGACTCTGTACGACGTCCTCAAGAGCGTGCCTTTTAGGGCCAGCAAGCAATCCCAACATCTGCTGCAGTACATCGTGGACCAGAGCTTGGCCGGGCACCTCGAACGTCTGAAAGAACGGATCATCGGGGCGGAGGTGTTTGGCCGCCGTGTCGATTACGACACCAATGAGGATCCGATTGTCCGGGCGCGCGCCGCCGAGGTGAGGAAAAGGCTTGCTCAGTATTACGTTGGAGAAGGCAACGGCTGCCAGATTCGGATTGAAATCAGCCCCGGATCGTACCTTGCCACTTTTTCAGATCCCGGCAAAGCCCGTCTCAAGGAAGCTGTCGCAGCTGAGATACTTCCGGTTGGCCCCCAGGTCCAACAAGAGGCTATTCCGCATCCTGAATCATCAGTGGACCTCCCTCACGCCGCGCCTGACATTTCAGGTTTCCGGCGTTTCCGATTAGGGATTCTCACAATTGTCATGGTGCTCGCCGCCTCAGGAATAATGGCCTACATCCTCAGGCCAAGGAGCCCTCTCGAAAAGTTCTGGTCCCCACTTCTGGGGACATCGAAATCTATTCTGATTTATACGGGGGCGAACCCTGTGTATATGCCCAGCGATCAGCTAATTGAGCGCTACAAGGCTACGCACCACCTCAGCGACCTGGACACGGCGGGACACGAGTTTCTGATTCCGATCTCCGAGGATCAAAAATTGGGAGCGGGTGATCTGCTGGAAATGAAAAACGAGTTTGCGACGCTCGGTGATGTGTCAGCCAATGTCAGCGTCGCCTCTCTCCTAACCCATTTCAACCACGCCTTCGATCTCCGCTCCGGTGAGGACGTAGCGTTTGGCGATCTGCGGCAGTCTCCCTCCGTCCTGATCGGCGCCTTCAACAATCCATGGACACTGCAGATGACCGGCGACCTTCCGTTCGTCTTCGGAAGTGGGCTGACGATAAAGGACCAATCGGACCCGAAACGCCAATGGCACCCCGTCTATTCGTCCGAAAATAAGATCCAGTTGGATTACGCACTGATCGCTCGTCTACCTTACTCAAAGACTGGAGAGCCTCTCATCACGATCGCTGGGATCACACAATCCGGCACTCGCGCAGCCGCCGAGTTCATCACTTCCCCTCAAGGAATCCGCGACTTGGTTAGTTCAGCGCCGGCCGGATGGTCGAACAAAAACGTCGAATTCGTATTACAAACAAAGGTCGTCAACGATATTCCGACCAGTCCAACGGTGGTCGCGGTTCGCGCCTGGTAGGGCCACGCAAAAGAAAATGGGCTTGGTTGTCCTGGAACTCTTGTTGCGTTTCACCTGAAAATCTGACAACGGGCACCGGCCCGGTCCATTTGTTTGCTGTTGACGGCCAGCTGACGCCGTACCTGTCGAAGCGGCTTATAAAGCAGACGGTGCTATTGGCATCGGAAGTTCTTTGCGTCCTGCGTGTCGCCGGTTCCCGTGTATTGCGCGTGCTTGGGATAGGGGCAGAGCGGGCGGCTGCGGCCCGGGAATGCTTGTCCCGTCGCGATTACCAAATCCGGTGCTGTCCCCTTTTCGACCCAGTTCACCACCGCGCTCAGCATGTCGAAATGGTCGAGAGCCGGGCCACCGCCGCAGTGCGCCATCCCCGGCACGAGAAACATCCGGCTCCATTGGGCGACTTTGTCCGCGCCGCCATTGCTGACCGCCAGCGATTTGTAGTACTCGAGCGTGTCGAGAGGCGAGAACCATGGATCGCTGTCTCCGTGGAAGAAGATGAGCCTGCCGCCATTACCAGAGAAAGTGGACAGATTGGTTGAGGCCGGCTCGACGAGCGAGTCGGATGCGTGTAGTGCTTCCTTGTCCACGTCGATTTCAGTCGCAGTTGTGTACGGGCCGAAGAGGCCATTGGAACCCAGCGCCAACAGTCCCGGCGCGAACCCCGTCATGGTAATGCCCGCGTCATACAGGAAGCCCGGATAAATCTGTGTGCCGTAGGCGTTCTTCGGACCCGCAAAAGCCTTCTTGATGGCCGCAACCTTCTCAGGTGCGATGCACCCCTCGCTTTGGCCGGTCTTGCATGACAAGATCGCGGGATCGAAATCACAGCCGAGCGGGTCGAAGATCATCCCGTCCGCCACTCCATCCTTCGCGTCGCATGCTTTCATCAGCTCCTTCATGAAGATCTTGCGGTCGGCTTCGGTGAGGAATTTCTCGATCTGGGGCTTGCCCGATGCGTCTTTTGGGGCCGCCCCGTTATACGCCACCGGAATCCACTTGGCGATAGCCAGGTTGGAGAGCCCGGTTCGCATGGCCGGGTCACCGGAGACGATGCCATTGAATACCGTGGGATAGCGCTGCGAGAGGATCATGCCTTCGCGTCCGCCGGTCGAGCAGCCCACGAAATACGAGTACGCCGCGGGTTTTGCATAGTAGCGCGCGATGACCTGCGTGGCGACTCCGGCTACTTCAGCGTTGGCCATATAGGCGAAGTCGAGATACTCCTGCTGGTCGCGCATGAAGGAAAAATCAAACGGGCCCGTCTTCGCCTTGTGTCCCGTATCGGTGCTGGAGACAGCAAATCCGCGGGCCAGAGCGGGAGTGTCTCCGGAGTAGGAGGCACCGGCGGGATAGGCGACTACGCCGTTGCCGCCGCCTCCGCCCTGCATCACGAAGTCGCCGTTCCAGGCATCTTTGTCGGGCAGCGCCACGGCAAATCCAATTCCGAATTCCTCGCCACCAGCGCCCTTGCGGCGGTGCATGACACCATCGACGCGGCAGTGTGGAGGCAAAGGTCCAATCGTGGGAGCGCCGGGATACGGCGGCGGCACGGTGGCGCCGGCGGGAACGGCGACGGCCTTGGTAATCTCGACGCCATCGATTTTGAGATGAGCGAGATCGGCGCAGGAGTTTGCCGGCTGAGCCTTCGAGACCGCGAATACAAGACAAAACGCCACGACGACAAGCCGGGATCTTGATTTCAGCATGACCATACACTTCTTTCTCTCGAGCAGAGTTGTCTTCATTGCGCTGTTTCAGCAACCGGGAAACGGTAAAAGTTGACGCTGATGGGCGCGACCGTGAACGAACGGGGAAGGTTGCCGATGGCAGTCTGCTTGATTTCGACCTGCGGCGGCTGGCCGACGCGTTCAGACGCATCGAGGTCAGCGCCGGTCAACTGCGAGACCGTAGAAGGTCCTCCGAGCCGAATGCCGCTGACGTTGAGATTGAACTTCTGCTCCTATTCAGTGGCATTCACCACGGCAAGCGTCAGGAACCTGCGGTCCGGGCTGAGCGCTGCGAACATGTCGAGTGGATAAGTCGGACTGCCCGAGTTTGTTTTCGGCTGATCAGGGCTGGGCGGATACTTCGGTTCAGGTTGCGGCGAGTTGCCGGAGAGCCCGACGGGACTGGAACCTGGGAAGGCGTTGCTATACATCTTGAACACGAGTCCGAGTGTGTTCAACGTAGAGGCAGTGCGGTTGAAGTCCAGGGTCGAAGTCCCCATCGTATGCGCCGCCATGGTAAGGAAATCGGTATGGCGGAGCATCTCGTTGAAGATCATTCCGTAGGCGAGAGCCTGCTTGAGACTGGGAGCACGGCCGAAGCCGCCCCCAAAATAGGCATACTCGTCGATGGACAAAAAGATTTTTTTGTCGAGTATTGCCGGGAAGCGCTGCTGGTAGCCCTGCCATTCTTCTGCTTTTGAGCGCACGAAATTCGCGGGGTAGCGCGCATATTCGAGCGTCGTCTGATCCACCTTGTCGAAGGCTTCGTCGTTAGGCGCATCGGGCGGCAGCGTCTTTGCTTTCCCAACGTTGTAGCGCACACCAGGCCGCGCGTACCAGTGCTCGGCCATGCCCTCGAAGTTGCCCCAACTGCTCTTCAGGAAGCCGCCGGTCCAGTCAAAGTCGCTTCCATAGGCGCCGGCGAGGTTGCCTACGTACTTGGCGCGCAGCGGCCCCGGAACCTGCCCATCCTCCAGCATCTCCCCCGAGGCAATCAAAACAATCGACGCGTCCGCCTTGCGCATCGCCTTGGCAAAATCGTTGTGCTTGAGAACGAAGTACTTCAAATCGGTGCGCCCCAGTTGCCATGCGCCCCATGGTTCGTTGCCGATATTCCAGAACTTGATGTGGTACGGCTGGGGATGACCGTTTTGCGCGCGCAATGTTCCCATGTACGTGGTTGCTGGGCCATTCATGTATTCGACTTCCTCGGCTGCCGAATGGGCGTCGCCGAAGCCCGCGTTCACGCTGATGTAGGGTTCCACGCCAATCAGCTTACAGAACTCCGCGAATTCGTCCGGTCCGAGATCGTTGGGCTGCATCTGGTTCCAGGCAAAATCCCAATCGGGAGGCCGCTTGTCAGGATCGCCGATGGCGTCAGACCAGGTGTAATCGGAGGTGTAATTGCCGCCAAACCGCCAGAATCCTGACTTGATCTGGCGCAGCAGAGTAATCGTGTCGGGGCGGAAACCGTGAATGTTCTCTGCCGGCATGAGGGAAACCGCGCCGATATGAAAGTTGCCGCCGCCTGTACCCGTGATTTCGAGAGAGGCATCTTCGGAATCGGTCTTCGCTGTGAAGCTGAGCAGGAATTTCTTATACGACCCGCTGATCGGCGTTAGGGAGATGGCCTGCCGCTCACTCTCGCCTGCTCCCCAAACCAGCGCGACTGTTACTTTGCTCCCGGTCGTGCCGCGCACCCAGATCCGGCCGGTGTATTGCTGCCCGCGGACGAGCGCAAGACCCGATTGCCGGATGCCGTGCGGTATTGACGCATCCAGGGCGATGCCAGGGCTCTGATCGCCCACAAACGGGTGGTCTTTATCCATCACCACGACGTCGTCGGGACCAACCGGCCACCATCTGCGAAGGACGTTGCGGGGCGGGCCGCCCTGCGGCCGCGGCGGAGCTTCTGGCTCCCTCGAGGAGATGGGGAAGTAGAACTTGCGATCGTCGAGCATTTCGGCCCAGAGGGGGCCGTACATGGTTTTGCCGATGTGCTCGATAAACATCCCGAAGACGTAGTTCGAGACCGGTTCGGCGGACTGTTTCGCATCGATGTTCGCCACAATCGGCTCCGCTGCGGACGTCGCGTTTGTCTGACCCGTGGCCACTACGCAAGCAATCCACATTGCCGCCACGCAGAAGAGCGCAATTCGCATTCTCATTGGCCGTCCCTTTCTCTCTCCGAGCGCCCTAGGCGCGTGGTGCGTGCGATCGCGGAGTCCGGGCTTGACATCGGTGCCCTTGAACCATCCCACTATACAGCCGCGCTTTCCAGGCGACAAATCGAATAAATCGGTTTATTCCTGGCCCATAGGTCGATATAGGATTGGTTGCGACTCTCAAAAGATTGGGCACTACAATGAATTCGAGGTTTCTCCCCAAGAGAAGAGGGTTGACCTGGAAGTCAATCTTCAACTGCCAGACCAGACCGTTGGATGGCAGTGGACTCGGGTTGCGAGGTCACTGCGTGGATCCACCAGACACAATGTGTCTGATACGGCGCAATGCGCATTTCTTTTTCGGCCATTGATTCACAAACCGCGGGCGCCGGCAGGATGTTCGGCGCGAATTTTTGTCGGAGCCAAGGGCCCACCTGGGCGGAGACAGTTGATTACCTGGAGGGCTCCGATGAAGGAAGACCTTTCAAGTTCCCGAAGAGTTCGGGTATCTCGAACTCGCGAATTCTTGATTTGGTTTGGTTGACTAATGTTGGAGCACCGTAGCTTTGAGGTCCTTTGCTGGGAGGCTCCGCGCCTTTCACAAAGGCCTTATCATCGGCGATATGGCCTGATGCGAGCCGGCCCCCTTTTGCCCATGAATAGACGGAACTTCCTCAAGACCTCGATGGCGGCTACCGCAGCGGTCCCCGTGTCGGTCATCTCGAACCCGTTCCTTTCCAGCGCTGATCAGACTGCGACCGAGCGGCGGGTGACCATCCTGATCGTCGACACGGACCGAGTCACTACGCCCATTGATGAGCGGATCTACGGCCAATTTCTCGAGCACATCAACCATTCGGTGGAGGATGGGCTCTTCGCCGAACAGATTCGCGGCGCCGGATTCGAGGGCGAAGACTTCAAAACGTATTGGGAACCGTCCTCGAGCCGCGGTGGCGTTGAGATCGCGAAAGTCGATTTCCAGAACGGCACGAAGAGCGTACGTCTACACGTTGAGGGTGGCCGCGCGGGCATCCAACAAGGGCGTCTTTTCCTCGATTCGGGAGTAAAGTATGACGGTTCGCTCTGGGCCAAACGAGAGAAGGGTTCCCCGCACTTGATGCTTCTCGTCAGAACGTCCACCGGCAACCTAATTGCGTCGATACCGTTGGTGCTCACAGGGTCGGACTGGCAGGAGGTCCCTTATTCCTTCGCCAGCCCTATGCGGGACACACAGGCGTCGATCGAAATCGCCATAGAGGGCCATGGGGCGATCCTGCTCGACTTCATCTCGATGATGCGCGCCGACGTCCGGCGCGATGGCATGCTACGCCCGGACCTTCTGCAGGCCCTTCGCGGTCTCCGTCCATCGTTCATCCGTTGGCCCGGCGGCTCCTTCGCTTCCACATACAAGTGGAAGGAAGGAATCGGCCCATACACCGCGCGCGGGTACCACCCCAACACATTCTGGGGCGGCTACTCCGACTACTACGGCTTTGGGACAGATGAGTTCCTGGGACTTTGCCGGAAACTCACGGCAGAACCCCTGATTGTGCTGCCGGCCCCGGGCACCAAAGCCGAGCAGGTAAAGTATGCGATCGACTGGGTCCACTACCTGAATGATCCGCCGGCGACCGAATGGGGACGGCTGCGCGCCTCCAACGGCCATCCCGAACCGTACGGCGTGAAGTTATTCCAGATCGACAACGAGCCCATGAATAACGGCTTTACGCCGGAGACGTACGCTGAAATCGTTAACGTCTATGGCGCACGGTTGCGCGACATTGCGCCCGACGTGCGCCTTGTAGCGTGCGGGCAGAAGCGCTCCAGTGACATGGACTGGAGTGAGAAGGTTATTGACCTCGCCGGAGAGAACTTCGACATCCTCGGCTGTCACAATTACGAGTACGAGCCCCGGAATTTCGAGACCGGTTTGCGGCGCATCCGCGACTACCTCACGAAGCTGCGGGAGTATGTGCGCGCGTCGAAGCACCCACACATCGAGATCGGTGTGCTGGAGTGGAGCCTCCAGCACACCTACGATTGGCGGGCGGGACTCCATACCGCCGGCAGCCTGATGCTCTACGAGGAACTCAGCCCCGGCCTGACGATGGCCTGCCCTGCGCTGCTCATGCGAAACACGACAGACGATCCAAAGTGGACTTCCTTCATCTATCACGACCACGTCTCGTGGTTCCCCGGGGCGGGTTATGTGGTCGAGAAGCTCTTTCGCGAGCATTACGCGGAGCGCTACCTTGCTTCCGCAACCGGCGCCTTTCGTGATGTTCCTGACCGTAAACAACTATTGGACAAGATCTCGAGCGCGATACCGGAAGGGTGGCTGCCCGGGTCCGTCGATGCCGTCGCCACGGCGAGCGCTGACGGCCGCCGCATCCTCATCAAGGCCGTCAACTATCGCCCAGAGCCGAATATCCTGGTCGTTCGGCTTCACGGAGAGGGTGTTCCTGAGAAAGCCGTCGCGACGATGCACACAATCACGGCAGGCCTGCTGGATTCAGCGTCCCTCGAGCGGCCTGACGCGATCGCTCCGGTGAGCCGGTCATTGAATTACGCGAAGGACTTCTCCGTGGATCTGGAGCCCTACACGGTTGCCCTGGTCGAGATCCGGGCGGAATGAGAGTCGCCTCGGACTCAAGATGAGCGCGCCCCAGATCACAGCGATCGGCTGAAAACGACAGACTGAGAGAAGGGAACTGGATCAGCAATCACAGGGGGCCTGTCTCTTGCCTCAGGTGAGTTTGAGGCCCAGCTTAGCAAGACGGTAGTTGTCCGTAACATTTTGTCCGTTTTCCCTCGTTTTCCTGTATTTTCAGGGCATGAGATAGGCATTCCCAGTCAACCGGGAGCGTGACTCAACATTCTGAAAAGAAAGGAGCTTACAGACAGGTCAGGAAAAACGCAGGGAAGAAGAGGAACCGTAGGACAGCTGACTCTGGATTAGCATATCGCTGGTCGCGATCTGACGAGTACTGGCTTCTACATGAGTGGAAAGGTGAAGCTCCCGTACGAAGATCCAAGACCTTTCGCTAGGCAAATTCTAACGAAAGGTTTGCGCCTGTTCCTTTTGCAAATCCTCCAGCGATCAGGCGTTCGAGCCGTCAGGCAGTTTAAGCAAGGTCGGCCCGGCAAGGCCACGACGATCTAAGACACCCACGACCAATACGCGACCATCGTACGGACTACACGAGCCCAAATAATCCTAAATGGTCCTAAATTAAAACCGCCATAACCTTAAATCTGTCAATCGTTTCTGCTGATTCCAGTCTACGTAGTGCCCTTGCTAGGCGGCCCTGAAAGGCCGGCGTCGGCGGTTCGATCCCGTCTCTGGCCACCATTTAGAATCAATCACTTACAAGGACATAGACAGAAGCCTCCCGTTCGGGAGGCTTTTATGTATTCTGGCTAAATATCATCTTTTCAATAACATGAGAATTTAAATGGATGGTCGCGTATTGGTCGTGGAAGGTTTTCCCGACACCACGCTATCTGCTAAGGCCCTTGGAATCTTCTAAATGGGAAGCTCAAAATCGGCGGCACGAGCCCTTCTCAAAATCGCTCTATTCGGTGAACTGGATCATCGCTTGGGATGCGGGCTAGTTCGAATAGCAGAACGGAATTGGCGAGAAGGCGGTTTACGGCATCTGGAATTCCCAGCACACCTCTGCCCTGTCACGGCAACTTTTCGGACCCTTCGGGGAAGTCTCCTGCACTGGAAGGCGCACACAGGAAGGGTGGGGAAGTTGTTCTACGCGGGGGCGTAGTTCAGCTGGTTAGAACGCCTGCCTGTCACGCAGGAGGCCGCGGGTTCGAATCCCGTCGCTCCCGCCAGCATTGAAATTAGGGTGACAGAGGCTGTTAGCGCTTTGAGGCACTGGATCGGGCGGATCGCTTAGGGATTGCGCTTTTCGGCAATCGCGGAACAGCCTTGACGCCCGCCCAAAGCGTTGCGATCGTCTGCTCGATCACGAGAGTCTGGTCAGACAATCCAGGCACAAATCCTTGGATAACAAAGAGTGTGGCGAGGCCAAAGATCGTAAACCACCAGGTGTGGGCTATCACGATGTCATCCGTGTTTGGCAATCGTTCGTCCTTGGCAACATCAAAGAAGAGTTGCACGAAACGCGCGAACAATGGCGCGCCAAGGTCGTCGATGTATTGTCCAGCGCGGACGCCGCTGCGGTTCTCAGGCCCAAAAAAGACGTTGCGGAACTGCTGTGGATGGGCAATGCAGAATTGAATCAAGCCGCGTGAAGTCGCAAAAAGGCGCTCTTTCGGTGCACGGTGTTGAGCGGCAATCGCGTCGAAGTTCTGAATCATCAGCCCGATCGTCTCGCGGCTCAGCTCGGCAAGGATATGTGATTTGTCCGGAAAGTGCTGATAGATCACGGCGTGCGTATAGCCGATCTCTTTAGCGATCTCACGAAGCGTCACGGCTTCGTAACCACGATCGGCGAACATTTTGCCTGCAGCCGCAAGGATTTCGCCCCGCAACTTCTCCTTGCGCTCTACCCGGCGACTTGGTGATGTGGATGACATTTTCTTAGCTTATTTCATTTCGACGGTTTGTGCGACCAAATGTTAATTAATAACCATCGGTAATAAACCATCGCTTATTTTGCAACCAATGGTTATAATCGTCCTCTAATAGTCAGGATCGCTCATTTGGATGGGCGGCCAAATGCGAGACCAACTTCATTCACGAAAGGAGCGTTTTATGTCACACTTCCCCACACCGCTTGAACAAGTCATTCAGCACAATGTGATCAAGAACAACAAAACGGGAGGCCCGGCGCTGGAAATCGGGCCGATGCAGTTGCTGTGGAGGGCACTGGGAGAGAACACGGGCTACACGTTCTCCATCTACGAGATGACGGTAGTGCCGGGCATGGGCATTCCACTTCATAAGCACCCGTTTGCGGAGTTCTTCTATGTGCTGGAAGGCACGCTGGCAATTGCACACTGGAACAGTCAGGGAGCCGCTGAGTGGGACGTGTATGAAGGCGGCGAGAGCGTGGTGGTGCAGCCTAATGCGCCTCACACGTTCTTCAATAAGAGTAAGCGTCCGTGCCGCGTGCTGAGTGTGTCCACGTATCACCACGAGCGAATGATGAAGGATGCTGTGCATCCGGATGGCAGGACAGACTTCCTGCCTGCTGAACTCACTCAGGCCGACTTCGAGAGGTTGACCAAGTCCATGGAAAGAACCAGACATTTCTCGTCGCCAACCATGCTTAGGATGGGCGTCCCTTCCGTTCACATTTGAACTCAAGAGAAGCACGCAAGGACGGGCTACACAGATACGGTACCGCACCGTATCGCAGAAAGCCTGCCGAGCCGTATCGCGCAAGAACAACCAGGAACAACAAGGAGAAACAATCATGTATTTAGTCATGGGCATTACCGGAAACGTTGGCGGCGCAACCGCGCGGTATTTACTGAATGAAGGCAAAGAGGTGCGAGCACTTGTGCGCAGTCGCGAGAAAGCGGCGAAGTGGGCAGATCAAGGCGTGGAATTGGTAGATGGAGATTGGAATGATGCGACAGCCATCGCGTCGGCGCTCAAAGGTGTTGAGGGTGCGTTTGTTATGTTGCCCGCTGTGTGGGCACCCTCACCTGATTACAGAGAGGCAAAGGGCGTGATTGCGAACTATGTCGAGGCGCTGACCAAGGTAGTGCCCCCGCGAGTGGTAGCGCTCTCGTCGATGGGCGCGAATAGAACAAGCGGGGTGGGGAATGTCACGGCCTTATCACTTTTGGAGCAAGGCTTTCGCAGCCTGCCCTCCCCGGTCGCATTCGTGCGCGCTGGCGGCTTTTTTGAAAACTTTCTTTTCGGCTTGCAGGCCGCCCAGGGCGGAACGCTACCGGTCTTCTACAATCCTACAAATCGGATATCCACAATGGTCGCGTCAGTCGACATCGGCGCAGAGGCGGCAACGCTTCTGATCGGGCCGGTGTGGTCAGGGCGTCGCATCATCGAGCTTGGTTCTGGGGTAAGCGCGGATGAAGTGGCCGAACAATTGGGTGAGGTGCTGGCGGTCGATGTGAAAGCCTTTGCAATCCCGCGTGCTGGGTGGGCTGAAGCGTTCCAGCAGTTCGGCATCCCGAAGGGCCACACCGGACCTGCCGAAGAAATGTTTGAGAGCGTGAACGCGGGGTGGATGGACCTCGGAGTCACAGGTACGGAGCATGTAGAAGGCACGACGTCCGCACGCGACGTGTTTGCGGCTGCAAAGAACGCGGTCAAAGCATAGTTCCGGGACAGACTGAATCGGCCGCAGTTCCTCGGGGGCTGCGGCGCTAGCCGAATTATTGCGAAACGATCCTGACCATTCAAACCGCAAGGAGAGGAGCGATTTTAGTATGAAAGCTGAAAACGTAATAGATAAAACCGCGCGGGCAGGTCGAGCAATTCAAATAGCTGCGATGGTAATAACCGCCCTTGTCGCCGTGATTTGGGTGTACTTCGGACGGTTATATCTAATTCATGATCCCGGCGAATGGAGGATCGCCAATCAGCAGCTCGGATACCCGCTCTATATTATCCCGCTGCTTGGCGTGACCCACATCCTTGGTGGCGTCGGCCTTCTGATTCCCAACGCGCCGCGATTGACTGAGTGGGTTTATGCCGGTCTCGCGATCAATCTTTTACTCGCGTTCTATTCACAACTGAATGGCGGTGGCAGTACTTGGGACAAATTTGATCCGATTCTCGTCATGGCGTTCGTCTTTGCTTCGTATGTATTGAGACGCTTGATGCGCGCGAACAGGTGGTCGATATGAAGTACGCGTTAGGCGGGTAGTTTTACTTTTTACAGGCAAGTCGCTGAAGCCCAATTAGGGTCCGGCCCGCCACTCATCCGAAGCCCGAAACGTACAACTCGTCCCTCGCTCAGCACAGAGATCTTGGCGCGCTCCTCGCCGAATAGGTGGGATTGATACTCGCCGATGATGGCCTCATTTATACCCATCCCAATCCCCGGCAGTTCCCTTTAATGGAGCCGACGGTTTACCCTTCACCTCTCGCCAAGGCAACTCCTGCGAGAACGTCTTCGCATCAAACAATTACCTGGGAGGTAATTGCTGCGCCCCGCGATCCGTTCGATAGTAGACCTGTAGCCGACCAGGATTGCCTGCGGGGCCACAGATCTCAAAGGAGAATTACATGCCGAATTATCCCGTTCATACAATCGCTTCGGCGCCGGACAAGTCAAAGCCAGCTCTTGAAGAGTTTCGGAAGGCGTTTGGTGTTCTACCGAATCTTCCCGCGGTCATTGCAAACTCACCGAAACTCATCAACTCCCTCGTTGGCCTGTTCGGGCAGGTGCATAGCCCGGGCCTCAGCGAGGCGGAAAATCAGATCGTTCTGCTCACAGACGCAGTCGCGAACTCCAGCACGTATGCGGTGGCATTCCACACAGGGCTGGCTCTTCAGCAAGGGATCACCTCTGAAGAAACTGACGCAATTCGCGAGGGGCGCGTACCGACGAACAAGCGATTTGCTGCACTCTCCACTTTGGCGAAGATGCTCATTGAGAAACGCGGTCATTTGAATGACCAGGAACTTGATTCGTTCACCGCTGCCGGCTTCACGAAGGAGCAGGTCCTCGAGGTTATCGCCATTGTGGCGGCCTCGACGATCACCAACTACGCTGGAACCGTCGCCGATCCGCCGCTGGAAGATACTTTCCGGCAGTACGCATGGCGAGGATTTCAGCGGAGGACGGAGACTACCGATGCGGCTTGACTCTGTCGGCCGCGTCCAGTTCTGACGAGAAGGAGATCGAAATGGCTACGCAATCTGCCTCCACGGTCCCTCAACTCGGGGAGTTGTTGCGCTACTGGAGACGGGAGCGCGGCAAAAGCCAGCTCGATCTCTCGCTCGATACAGGGATCTCACAGCGCCATCTGAGCTTTGTAGAAAGCGGGCGGAGCGCTCCCAGCCGGGATTTTCTATCCATCGTTTCCGATGCCTTGAACATTCCGCTCCGCGAGAGGAATGTTCTGCTGCTTGTGTCAGGATTTGCCCCTCAGTACAGCGAACAAAGTATGGATGCCGAGCAGATGGTGGTCGTAACGCAGGCCATCGACCGGATGCTCTATCAGCATGAGCCGCACCCCGCGCTTGTGCTGGACCGGTACTGGAATGTGATTCGGACCAATGAAGCCGCGCCGCGATTCTTTGGATCATTTGTGGATCTGGAGAAAAGACCAAAGCAGCGCAACCTTCTCGACCTGATGTTCGATCCGGCGGGGATGCGGCCCTTTGTTGATGAGTGGGAAAAGGTCGCGGCCGGTCTGCTGCAAAGGGTCCGGCGGGAAGCGGTGGGACAGGTACTAGATGCGAAACTCCAGGAGTTGCAGAAGAGGTTGCAGGAGTATCCCGGTGTTGCAGAGCTAAAGCCATCACTCACCCCACAGAGTCCAGTGCTACCCATGGTGTTTCGGAGAGGGAACCAGCGCTTCTCCTATTTTTCTCTGATCACAACCGTCGGTATGATTTTGGCATTCTGGTCTGGCCCAGCAGTGGCAGTTAACTTTGGCCCACCTGGGAGGTGTTGGCTACGCTTCGTGGATGGGGCAACGGAAGCGTAGCTGGCTGACCAGGAGGGACAAGGTGGAACTTTTCGAGCAGATACGCCGGGAGTATGAGTTTGGCGTAGGAACGATTGCAGGTGTTTCACGGAAGCTGGGTGTTCACAGGCGGATGGTGCGGGAGGCGTTGCACAGTGCTGAGCCCGCGGCAACCAAGCCCCAACAGCGAAGACTTCGCAAGCTGGATTCGGCATCGGATTTCATCGATCGGATTTTGCGGGCGGACGTTTCAGCACCACCGAAGCAGCGCCATACGGCGCGTCGCATCTTTGATCGTCTGAGGGTTGAACTGCCGGGCTTCAGCGGCAGTGAACGCACGGTTCGTGGCTTCGTACGGCGGCGGCGGCAGCAGCTTGGGCTGAAGCAACGCGAAGTATTCGTGCCACAGACGTACGCGTGGGGCTCGGAAGCACAGGTGGATTGGTATGAAGCCTGGGCCATTCTGAGTGGCGAACGCGTGAAGCTGCAGGTCTTCGAGATGCGCTCGATGGGCAGCGGTGCGGCTTACCACCGCGCCTACACTCGTGCCACACAGCAGGCATTTCTCGAGGCTCATCAACTGGCATTTGGCTACATCGGCGGCGTCTTTCGCGTGCTCCGCTATGACAACCTGAAGAGTGCAGTCAAGCAGATCCTGCGCGGACATCGCCGTGAGGAGACGAGCCGTTTTATCGCCTTTCGATCGCACTGGAGATTTCAGAGCGAGTTCTGCAACCCGGCCCGCGGCAACGAAAAGGGCGGTGTCGAAGGGGAAGGCGGGTACTTTCGACGCAACCACTGGGTGCCGCTTCCCGAAGCCCGTGACCTAGACGAGTTGAACGTATATCTGGAACGGTGTTGCCGCGAAGATCAGAGCCGAGTCCTGGCGGGACGTTCCGAGACGGTTGGCGCGGCGATGCTTGTCGAACAGTCCTACCTGTTGCCGCTCGCCGCGGAACCGTTCGAACTGGCCGAGATCAGCTTCCCCACGGTCGACGGACTGCGCTGTGTGCGCGTGCGGACTAACCGATACTCGGTTCCGCTGCGACCGGGGACCAAGGTCGAAGCTCGCGTGAACGCCGATTCTGTTGAACTGTGGCACGAAGGAGGGCGGCTTGCTCGCCATGAACGCTGCTACAGCCGACAGCAACAGGTGCTCGATCTGGAGCATTACCTGGATGTGCTGGAGCGCAAGCCGGGTGCACTGGCCGGATCGACCGCATTGGCTCAGTGGCGCCAGGCGGGACGCTGGCCTGAGTCCTTCGATCGACTGTGGCATGAGCTGAACCTGCGCCATGGTCGTCAACATGGCACGCGTCAGATGATCGAGTTGCTTCAACTAGGAGCCGGTGACTGGTCCCGTTTGCGGGCCGCAGTAGAGCAGGCTCTCGCGCTCGGCTGTCATGATGTTGCCGCGATCCGCCACTTGATGCTGCCAGGACATCTCGATCGGCCGATGGTTGCAGCCATCGATATCGGCTCTCTGGCCCGCTATGAGCGGCCGATGCCGGTGATGAGTGGATATGACCAACTGCTAAGCCGCATAGAGCTCGCGGAGGTGCCTGCATGAAGGCCGCCGTCGAGAACCTGGAACAAGCTGCCGTTCAGCAACAGTGCCGCTCATTGCGCCTACCCGCTGTGGCCGATCAGTGCGCCCCGCTGGCTGATGTAGCCACCAAACAACGACAGACTTATCTGCGCTACCTGGAAGCTCTGCTGGCCGCGGAGTTGGAGGAACGCGAACGCAACACGATCACCCGGCGGATCAAGGATGCACGCCTGCCACGCATGAAGACGCTGGACGATTTCGATTTCAGCAAGGCGCCGCAGGTGCCGGCCACGAAGATCCACGAACTGGCCCAGGGTGGCTACATCGAACGGGCCGAACCGATCATACTCATCGGTGATTGCGGCACTGGGAAAACCCATTTGTTGACTGGTCTGTGCGTGGCCGCCTGCCGTCAGAAGCGGCGTGTACGCTTTGCGACAGCCGCAGCTCTGGTCAACGAACTGGTCGAAGCCAAACAACAACTGCAACTGCGTCGTGTCCTGGCCCGCTGGGAACGCTATGACCTGATTGCCATCGACGAGGTTGGTTATGTGCCCATGGCCGACCTGGGCGCCGAGTTCCTGTTCCAGGTCATCGCCGAGCGGGCGGAAAAGGCTGCGGTCATCCTGACCACGAATCTACCGTTCTCAGAATGGACTCAGGTGATTCCAAATGCCCGGCTCTGCAAAGCCCTGCTGGACCGGATCACTGATCGCGCTCACATCATCGAAACCGGCGCTGACAGCTATCGCTTCCGGCGAACGGTCGAGAAAGGCAGGTCCAAACCCACGGGCTGATCGCGGCCCTCGCTGGACTTCGGGCTTCCGCTACGCTCCAGCCCGAAGCCCAGCGAATTTCCATCCCACCTTGTTCAGCGAACTGCCACAGGTGGGCCAAAGTTAATTGCCACAGCTGGGCCAAGATCAGTTGCCAAACGCATCGGTACACCTCAGTGCATCACAGCGCAGGAATTACGTGTGGAGTGCATGTTTCCTACGGATGCCAAAGGGGAATGAACCTCTATGAGCGCTCCTTTGCTGGTTGGCTTGGATGCGGCCCTGGTGCTGGTCTCTCTTCTGCGTGGAGACGCAGCTGCTCAGGAGATTCAACTTGCGATTGAGTATGCGCCGAACCCTGTTTTCAACAGCGGCACCCCAGAGAGCGCACCGGATGAAGTGCTGCAGAGCTTTCAGGCAAAGTACCGGCCGATCGGGACAGCGAGGGAGTCAGAAGCGATTCGGTATGCGGCAATCGATCATGCAGTTGGTGAAAGAGCCGGAGCGGCTACGCCTCAGGAACCCAAATGACGAAGGGCATTACCGTGGCCTTCAAAGCCACGCTTGAGGTATTCACCAGGGTTGGCCCCGACAACTCGCTTGAACGCCTTACTGAACGCAGCGTCGGACTCGTAACCAACCAACCGGGCGACGTCTATGAGCTTTTTGTCACGCTGTTCGAGTAACTGCATCGCCTTCTGCATTCGCCACTCGGTTACATATTCCAGTGGTGTTTGTCCGAGTAGCTCTCTAAAACGCGCTGCGAATGCGGAGCGAGACATACCCGCTGCTTCGGCCAGGGATTCGACCGTCCAGGGTGTATTCACTCTGTCGTGAATGGCACTCAGGGCAGTGCCCATTTGAGGATCGAAAACAGCACGAAGCCATCCTTTGTTACGTTCTGGTCCCGACGCGATATGCGCCCGGAGTACCTGGATAAACAGGACCTCGGCTAGCCGAGTCGCGACGACTTCAGATCCCGGCGCCTGTTCTGCCATCTCTGACGCCAGCGCCTGCACGGTGTTGTGAAGCGCAAGCGTGCGTGCCTCATCGGCCTTCATCAGAATGAAGCTCGGCAATAACTGAGTGATTGGCTTCAAGCTGGCACGATCGAAACTCAAGGAACCACAGACGATTGTCGTCGGTGCGCCGCCACCTCCGTAAAGAACGACATTGCCGTTGGCTTTGGCCCCGATTTCGCGGAAGGTTGACCGTGGACGTGTTCGCGGGCTGTCGCGCAAAACAATCGAGGTTCCCTTAGCCAGCAAGAAGCAATCACCACCGGTGAGGGGAATCGGCTCCGCAATTCCTTCCACACTCAGCCAGCAGTTGCCGCGCGAAAGCATGGCGAAGTGCGCCAAATCTGTTGGGGAAGTCTTTTCTCCTGAAGGCGTGACTCTTTCTTCGGCCTGATTTTCCTGTTTCACACCCCACGGCGCTGTGGCTTCGAGCCTGTGCAGACCGAAAGCGGCTACGTGCATCGTTCGAAAGATGTCTGTGATCGGGTCCAACTTAGACTCCATCTCTTGGACGAACGGACAAAATATTAGGACGCTCGGGCAGTTCTCGTCCATCACCGAAGAATCTATCCAAGTGTACCGAATGCTTCACGCATTCCGAAGGGAGTAAATATGGGAAAACTTCAAGGTAAGGTAGCAGTCATCACGGGCGGGGCTACCGGCATCGGCCGCGCCGCAGCAAAGCGCTTCATCGAGGAGGGCGCGTTGGTCTTCCTCTTCGGCCGCCGGCAGGCAGAACTCGACGCCGCTGTGGCCGCCCTCGGGCCCAATGCCCGCGCGGTGAAGGGCTCGGTCTCCGATCTGGCCGACCTCGACCGGCTCTACGCGGCGGTGAAGGCTGAGCGCGGAACTCTCGACATCGTCTTCGCTAACGCCGGGGCGGGAAGTCCGCTTCCGCTCGGCAAGATCACCGCCGCGCACATTGACGAGACCTTCGACACCAATGTGAAGGGTACGATCTTCACGATCCAGAAGGCGCTGCCGCTGATGGGCAAGGGCGGCTCGATCATTCTGACGGGCTCGAGCGCCGGTACCACGGGCGCCGCGGCAATGAGCGTCTATAGCGCGAGCAAGGCGGCAGTGCGCAACCTCGCGCGAACCTGGGCGGAGGACCTGAAGGGCACCGGGATCCGGGTAAACGTGCTGTCGCCCGGAGCGACGGCAACCGAACTCGCCAAGGCAGCGCTAGGCGAGGAGGGCCAGAAGGTCTACGCCGCGATGACTCCGCTCCAGCGCATGGCCGATCCGGCGGAGATCGGAGCGGCGGCTGCCTTTCTTGCGTCGGACGATAGCAGCTTCATGACCGCCAGCGAACTCGCCGTCGACGGCGGCCTCGCGCAAATTTAGCACAAATCTGACGCACTCGCCCTATACGGCGCTCCATTCGATGACTCGGAGCGGCGTCCGTTCGCCAAACCAAAGGAGAACATATGAGCTACGCAATTGTAGGATTCGGCAAGATAGGCCAGGCACTCGCCCACGCCTTTGCCCGTAGGAACATCGAAGTCACCGTCGCGAGTCGTCGGCCGCCTGAGGCTTTGGCGCCGCAGGCTCGAGCGATTGGACCCACGGTCGTCGCCAAGTCTCTGCGCGATGCACTCGAGGCCGACACGATCATCCTGGCGGTTCCGTTCGGGGAACATCGCGAGGTTGCAAAGGCCCTGCAGAGTTGGGAAGGCAAGACAGTCATCGACGCGATGAACTCGTTTCCAGTCCCGCCTGAGGAGCTGGATGGTCTTCCGTCCTCCGCATTCTTTGCGAAGTCGTTCACCGGCGCCAAGCTCGTGAAAGCTTTCAATCATCTGGGTGCGGCCACACTGGCTATCGACCCGATCGTCGAGGGCGGCCACCGGGTCGTCTTTCTGTCGAGCGATCACGAGGACGCTATCGCTCCCGTGGCGGATTTAGCAAAACAACTTGGGTTCGCCCCCGTCAAGTTGGGAAAGCTCAACGAGGGTGGCGCGCTGGTGCACGCACGCGGCCGCACTTGGGGTCGGCTCATCTTCCAGGATCTGTTCAAGAAGGAGCAGTAATCGAAGACTACGTCGGCTTTGGAAGAAGAACGTGGATTCAAGAGAAAAACAACGAAGCAAAAGGGAGAGAACATATGAGTAATAATCTTGGACAAAAGTTGGCGGGCAAGATTGCGGTTATCACAGGCGGAAGCAGCGGGATTGGCTTGGCCACAGCAAAGCGCTTCGTGGAAGAAGGCGCCCACGTCGTGATCACTGGGCGACGAGAGAAAGAGCTGAAGGAGGCCGCAGCCTTCATCAATGGCAACGTTACGACGGTCGTAGGCGACGTGTCGCGCTTGGAAGATCTGGACCGGCTCTATGCCATCGTGAAAGAGAAGCATGTTCACATCGACGTACTCTTCGCGAACGCGGGCGCGGGTACAATCGCACCGCTCGCGGCGGCCACTGAGGCACATTTTGATCAGACCTTCGACGTGAACGTGAAGGGGCTGTTCTTTACGGTGCAGAAGGCCCTTCCCCTCTTCAAAGACGGAGGTTCGATTATCTTGAACTCTTCGGTCTCGAACGTGTTGGGGCTCCCTGGCTTTACCGTCTACGCCGCGAGCAAGGCGGCTGTGCGCAACTTAGCGCGTGGCTGGACTATGGAGCTGAAAGATCGCAACATCCGCGTCAATTCGATGAGCCCCGGAGCAATCGATACCCCAGCCTTAGCGACGACGACGGGCCTCACCGCAGAGCAGGCCGAACAAGCGGTCGCCCAGTTCACCTCGCAGATCCCAATGGGTCGCAGAGGCATGCCCGAGGAAATTGCGGCAGCAGTCTTGTTCCTCGCCTCTGATGAAAGTTCTTACATCACCGGCGTGGATCTTGCCGTCGATGGAGGCATGGCGCAGGTCTAATGCGGAGGGCACAGATCAAATTGTGAGAGAAATCGAAACAAAAGGCGGTTGTGTGAGAGCTGTCGCGCTGTACCTTACACGACCCGATGTTTGGGAAATGGAGAGATTTCGATGAGTATCGAAAAGAATGTCCAGGTTGTGAAGGAGTTCTTTGCGGCAATAGGCAGCGGCAATAATCAACGTGTGCTGGCGTTGGTTGCCGAAGATATTGAGTGGATCATTCCGGGCGAGGACTGGCCCTTGGCCGGCACGCACCGCGGGCACGCGGGATTAGCGGACGTGCTTCAGAAGGCGTCAGAAGAGGTGGAAATGACCTACACAAAGCCTCCCGAATTCGTGGCACAGGGAGACCGGGTCATGGTCATCGGCGTCGCTACCGGGAAAATCAAAGCCACGAATAAGGCGTTCAAGGATGAGTGGGTCTTCGATATCACCGTTCGAGACGGCAAGCTGACGAGGATCCGGGAGTATATCGACACGCAAGCGCTGGCGCGGGCCTCCGAGACGGTCGCGAGCCCCAGGCCCTGACCGGTCGACACCGATAACACACTTCATCACTGCTACCGGCGGCAATCTACGGCCGGGATCTGTGAGCAAGGTGAGAGGACTGGGAAATTCCGCCTTGGCAAGGATGACCTGCCTGCTGACGGTAGCGGTTACAGTCGGATTTTCATGGAAGACTATGCCATGGTAGCGGTGGACGAATTGGAGCGATCTCAGCACCGCCGGGAACGGTTCACGATTGGGTATTGATAACCGGGCATTCTTCGGCTTGGTTCGCGCGCACCGAACACACCCGGGAGTCTGAACGCTGTCGCTTATTCGTTTGGACGATAGATCAGATGTGGCAGGATAAAGTGTGTGGCGCGAGTTCGTTCGCGACCATGAGCCGGGGTTTGACTGCCACGACCAATACACGACCATCGTACGGTCGAAACCATCCCAAATGGTCCTAAACGATCCTAAATCGATGGGGCCACAACGCTAATCGTCTCAATGATATCCGCTGATCCCAGACCACTTAGTTGGCTTGCTAGGCGGCCCTGAAAAGGCCGGCGTCGGCGGTTCAATCCCGTCCCTGGCCACCATTTAAATCAACAACTTAGTATCATTTGCCACGTTGGACGAAAAACCCATCCTCACCCTGGATAATCGCGGGTGAGAATTATTGCACCGTTGCGATTTCAGAGTGAGTTCTGCAACCCTCCCCGCGGCAACGAAAAGGGTGGAGTGGCGATGCGGATGGCACGGCCCCATCTCTGCCCTTAGCCTCCGAGCCGTTCGACCTAGCTGAGGTCAGCTTTTCTCACGATCGATGGGTGGCGCCGTGTGCGCGTGCGACCAGCAGATATTCCGTTCCGCTGAAGCCTGGAACGAAGGTTGAGGCTCGCGCCGCTCCTCATACTACAACTCAACAAATCAGCGTTCGCCGGCTACGCCATCCGCCCTCCACAACTCGAAGCCCGCTGGCCAGAGTGGTTGAAACATATAGTCCCAGTAGCCTCCTCGGTCAAAAACCGGGACTTCAGTTCCAGCGGCGCTTGTTGATAATCCTCTACAGCCTGAGACACGAAGTTGTGGTCATCTGAATCAAGTTAATGTAAATGCCCATCTTATTCAGAATCGGTTCCAAGGGACCGCCCAGAAAGCCACAGTATGCTGCCGTGAAAAAGAAACACGATATTCGTAGTGGCGATTTCAAACAATTTCTTTAGCACGAATTCCAAGTAATGCACATATCGATTAGTTCTATGGGGTTCAGTTGACCGTCGATATCTGATGATTACCGCCGCTGCGCGGGGACCGACGATGCGAGCCGGAAGGAGTGCCCTTCGGACTGCAATCCGTCGCGCCTCTCTTGTATCGGTCAGTAGTACGTGAAGCAAATGACCGTCCTTGTTGCGACGAAACATGACTTCTAGAGAGGCACCGCTGAAACGATGCAACCACTTCTTCTGCATGTTTGGTAAACGTTCAATTTCCGCAGAGACGATTGGTGAACACAAGCCAGAAAACCATCTTCGAGCGAGGTCAAATGCAATTGCCTCTAAGGCCCGCAAGCGTGCGCTGTGGGTCGCCAACCAGCGGTTCCAGAACTCCACATTTGCTACGTTAGAATGCAAAAATGTCGCTAGTTCATTTACATGGTGAACGATCCAATCTCCGGAAATGACGCCACGTACAATATGAAGCGCGAAGTAACCAAGCTGATCAACATCAGTAAGTCCACAGAACTTCATGTCCCCAAGTGTTCGCTGAATCCTACAGTCCCAAAATCGTCTCACTTCCGGAACTTCGATCAATGATACCCTGTCGTTCCATAGGCAAAAGTGAAGCTCGATTGACGGGGGCATCTCCGGATCGAACATGTTGCCACTCCATTGCCAGGTGCCTGTACGGGTCAAAGGGGGGAGGTGGTCCGTCCGACTGTAGTCCTGTGCGGTTGAGGAGACGTAACCGATCCTCATGAGCGCGGCTCTCGCGGCGTCGATGCTATCTTGCTCGCAAAATATGTCCAAATCTGACTGCATTCGCAAGCGCGGGTCCGCCACATAAGCGGGCGACTGTGTAAAACCCTTCACGATAATATGCGCCACGCCAGCATGCCGCAGAGCCGCTTCCGCTTCCATGTAAACCGCTCGAACAAGTTCGACGCGCTTCGCATTGTCAGCCAGATTAGTAGTGAGCCGATGGGACACCCAATCGGGGAACCCGGACCTGCCCACTCGCGAGAGCGGCAGGGTCAGGTGCGCCAGATCACAAAAGTCTAGTAGCTTTTGCCAATCCTCCGTTTCGAGTCGAAGGAGGGCGTCCGTATTAGCGCCCTCAACCTGGAGTGCATCCATCAGCGCAGCAAATTCCCGCGGAACCCGTGGTGTCAGTGTCCCGTTGCCAATGGGATGTCGCCTCATCATTTGTTTCCTGTAGTTGTGGTCAATCGTCCAGCCCACATTCGGCTTTTCACTGCACTAAATCCGCGCCGATGTCATATCCATCGCGATACTCGCGAATCGACTTCGTTGGAAGCAAGTATAGGGATAAGGTGCATCGCCCTTGTAAGCCGGATGTCATTGTTTCGCAACTGATCAGCTACAATTCTTCATTTCGGTCGAAGAAATAGTTGTCCCACCGAATCTTTAGCCAACCCGGGTAGCATCTCTGCCCATGGTTCTTCACCCGTTCCGCGACCTCATCTCGGAACTGTCGAAGGCTTGAATGAGTTACTAACTTCGCTTAAATCATGGTTGCGGCTATAGCAATTCTCAACGATTTGTGAAGCGTTCACGTGTGCCGCCCCGCCGACACCAGCACCCGATACCTTATAGCTATGCCACCCTGATTCCCATGACTGCTCCAATGCGAAGGCAGGTTGTTGTCTCCGCACATACTCCGAGATCTTTTGGCTCACGGCTCGATGGCTCATGAAGAGCAGCTGTCTGTTGGTTATCCGGCTGATTTCCCTTACGTAATGCGGTAGCTCGTCGGTCGAGAGTTCGGACATCCCGTGGGATGTGAAAGTAAGATCGACGCTCTCGGCGGGGACAGCAGCAAGCGCAAATCTGGGCAACATTACGACATCTGCTTCGGCAATTGACTCCCGTGTGACGGTCTTTTCTCCATAGCACAAGAACTTCAAATCGGGCCATGCTCTCATCAGGTAGTATGAGGCCAATGCGATGTTTTCGGGCAGGTCGAAGCCGACGTATCTTGTGTGTGCTCGATCGCGCAGAAGATAGTAGGCCATCCCGCCAAAACCACCGCCTATCTCAGCAACAGTCGCATTTTCACGATCCAGTTGCTCTCTCACCCGGTGACAGCAGTAATGGGAATATTCGGAGCCGACACTGATATGCGTTCCATCGATGATGACTCCGAAGGGATTACCGACTCCTGGCCCGTCCAGGTCGCTGGTTGTGTATCTTCCCCCGGTAAGTGACTTCCAGTAATCAAGTCGACATAACACATGGCTTAAATAGAAATGCCGATGTAGATCCAGGATTCTCCCGGAGAAATATGCCTTTGATAATCCACCCGGCGCACCCAGAATTCCCGTAGAGCAAGCATCGCGGTAGAAATTCCTGTACATCCGCCCGAGAGCGGAGATGTTTCGCGTGAACAGCGCTTGGAGGACCGGCCCGAGGCTCCGGTATCGGACCTCCTGCCATCGTCTACTCGCCTCAAAGCATCCAGAGTCGGATCTTTGTTTCTGAACTGTCCTGATGTATGCCTCGCAAATTCGCTCCAATATGTGGGCGTCATCCGTCTGGTCATCAATCTGAGCACGAAACCCATCGGTAACGTTTTGCAAATCGTAGCGAGGGTCGCCCCGAAAACGGCGTTCGCCGTGAAAAGCGAACGACATCATATGAACGTGCGTCGACAGTCTCGACCTGGCCTTCTTCGCTGTCAGGATCGGATGACGCAGAGACTCTAACTTCACACCATGACCTCCGATTCGCAATGAGGTTCTCCCAATTCACCCCCCGGCGCTATGGCCACTCAAGCAGAAAGCTGTGCCGGGCCAATCTTGTCCCCTTCGCCGGGGGCGAGGAAGAGGTTGCGGTCGAGCTCAAATTGGCGCGTGTACAGTTCATAATACCGTCCTCCTAATTCGTAGAGACATGCATGCGATCCGCACTCTACGATCCTTCCTCGTTCAATAACAAGTATCTGATCGGCTCGGCGGATCGTTGAGAGCCGGTGGGCAATGACGAAGGTCGTACGGTTCTGCATGAGGGAGGTCAAGCCGCTCTGGATAAGTGTTTCCGATTCTGAGTCGAGAGAACTTGTAGCCTCATCGAGAATGAGCAACCGCGGGTCCGCCAGTATGGCCCGCGCGATCGAAACGCGTTGACGTTGGCCCCCGGAGAGCTTTACTCCTCGCTCCCCGACGATCGTTTCGAATCCTTCTGGTAAACGCTCTGCGAACTCGTCGACGCGGGCAACTCGGCACGCGTTTCGCCACTGCTCTTCAGTTGCCCCCGGACGGCTGAACAGTACATTGTCGCGGATGCTGCCATCGAACAGAAACGTTTCCTGCAGGACGACGCCGAGTTGCTCGCGGTAACAGTTTAGGTGAATCGTATTGACATCGATACCATCGACCAGGATCAGCCCGCTCGCCGCTCTATGAAAGCCGCACACAAGGGACATGATCGTCGACTTTCCGGAGCCCGATGAGCCGACGAGAGCCGTGACCGAGCCAGCTCTTGCGTAGAAGCTGATGCCGTGCAGAACGGGAGTGCCAGGAACGTACGCAAACGTCACATCTTTAAAGATGACGTCACCGCGAATCGGGCGGATGATGTTGGTGCGTCCCGCTTCTGTTCCTTCTTCACTCTCATTCAAGAGTTCAGAGGTGCGGTCGAGCCCGGCCATGGCCTCCGTAAGTTGAGTTCCGACACTCACCAATAACGCAACAGGAGCGATCATGAACGCGAGCAACATGTTGAACTCGACGTAACTCCCGACGTCAAGGCGATTCATATTTATTTCATGTGCGCCCAAATACATAAGGAGGCTCCCGATCAACCCAATCACCACGGTCGAGCCAAGCGACATATAGGATTGTGCAGTGATGGAGACGATAAAGCTATCTAACAGGCGTCTAGCTCCTCCCGCAAAGACGTTCGCTTCGCTCGCCTCAGCATGGTAGCCCTTAACAACGCGTACACCGCCCAGAGATTCAGTCAGACGGCCAGTCACCTCAGCGCTTATCTCGGATCGCTTACGAAGAAGGGGCCTTGTGACTCCAAATGCAGCTTTCAGAAACCAACCGAATGCCGTCAGAATTATGAGAGCGATAATGGTCATCAAAGGGCTGATCTCTAGCAGGATGGCTAATGCAACGATTGCAGCGAGGATACCACCTGCAAAGTCCAGAAACCCTGCGCCTACGAGGTTGCGCACGCCTTCGACGTCGTTCATGATTCGCGCGGCGACCGCGCCGGCTCGATTGCTGTCAGAAAATGCGATCGGAAGGCGACCAACATGACTCTGTACTTTGATGCGGAGATCGGCTATCACGCGTTGGCCTGCTATCGCAAGCTGCTGATTGAGAACGAACGTAGTAACTCCCTGGATGCAGGTCGCAGTTATGACTCCTCCTAATATCAAGGGCAACTTCCCGAGATCCCGCTTGTACATCACGTCATTGATTAGGAAGCGGGATGCAACTGGCATTGCGAATCCACAGACCCGATTGACAATCATGAGCCCAAAGCTGCCTGCGAGTAAACCTCGAAGCGGTCTGACAAGCTTCCAGACCTCCGGAATCGCCTTGGTCAGTCTCACCCGGTTTTGCGCCGGGGTGCGGTCCTTCACTCCTCTGAGGCCGGAACTGAGCCCGGCGGACTCGACCGGTTCGGCACCCTCGGTTTCGTCATTACGCGCAGATTTGCAGGAAGCAGTTGGGAGTGGCCGTAGGTCGCACCATTCACGCGCCGGCTTTTGTGTGTCCAGAGAATCCATCTGGTATTCGATATCCTTTGTGACTCCGCCCTGTCTTTATTGCCGTCGTCTGGGCTCGCTTATGATGCGGCCAATCCGTGCTTGTTCAATGAGTCTTCAACGAGGGATGATTTCAACTGCGCACTGTCACCTCTGACACGCCAATGTTGGTAGAAGCCATGGACAATGTGGACTTGGGGTTCATTACTGTGCCATTCATCGGAAATGATCCGGGCTATGAACAGGGTGTGGCTGCCGATCTTGTGGACCTGATCGACTGTCATTTCCCGGACTCTGGGCGCGGAGGTTGGAACCGGAATGAGAAGGCTTCTCGATAGTGTTAAAGGAAAGGGAACCTGATTCCAGTCGATGGAGTCTTTGGTGTGGTTGATTGCGAGTCTGAATGAAACCGAACACAACGATAAAGGGACATTGCTGAGTGCAATGGAGCCCACGCGTTCCACAAGATGTGCGGCCCGCCTCGAATCCTTCAATGCAAAGCCAAAATAGTCATCGCCAAGGTCTCCCAGTAGATTCATCGGGAAGATGTTGCCGCCGCCGGCTTCGCCATTCACACTGCCCAGCATCAGGGGATGTGGGCGAATGAAGGCGACCTGCGACGCACGTATTTCTCGGGAATGCATCCTTACATCAAACGTCTTGAATTTGCTCCAATTGGAATATGCAGCCGGCAGATAGTGAGCCCAGAGGCGGAGTCTCGCCAGGCAATAATTGGTTGAGCCAAGCACATCGAAGAGAACAAGTTCGGATCGACCGAGCGAGACCACGGCCTTCGGCGCCAGTCGTATAACGCCGAGCACGCGCTTGTCGCCTCCCCGCTCGCAAAATCGGAGAGAGATATCACTGCTCTTGCGTCGTGCGGCGTTGCCGGTGCCGTCTAAGGAAACTCCGATAATGAACGGAGCGCAACATGCCATTGTGTGCCGCTCCGTTACATCGAGCGGCGCCCCAAACCCCTGCAAAGAAACCGCTATCTCCCCTTGCGGTTGCCTCAGACCAATCGTGAACTCCTGCGGAATGGAGGTATCGCCGTACACGATCTTCTTCAGCGACTGGCCGAATTGCCAGATAATCGACACGCGATTACCTCCTTGGTTCCCGCGGGTTGCGTACGGCAATGGCTTGAAGTGCCGCTACCGGCGTGAAAAGGCACTCAACCTCGCGGGCTTTGGGGAATCTGTGTGTGTTCCAGCCCGATGGCGTCATCTCATCGAGGCGAAAGAGTTGTTGCGCTTCGGCTGTGCGGATTGACTCGGCCCCTTGTGAGTTGCCCACATAGAGGAAACATCCGGTTGAAATGCGGGAGATCGTTTTCAGGTAAGCGCTCATCGCCTCCTGAGAAATGTCGGACATAGCATGCGAGCTAAATACCAATTCGACGCTTTCACTGAGAAGGGATTCCATGTCGAAGAGAGGCATCAACACAACGTCAGCACTGGCGAGTGTTTCGGGCGTAATCGCACTTTCCCCATGAAGCAAGAACTTCAGGTGTGGGAACGACTTGAGGAGATAGTAGGAAGTCAAAGCGAGGCTCTCGGGCACATCGAAATCGACATACTTTATTCCTGGTTGGTCGCGCAGGAGGTAATAGGCCATTCCCCCGAACCCACCACCGAATTCAGCAATGGTGGCTTTCGCAGAGAAGAGATAACTCGCTATCTTCCGGGCTGAATAGTGCTGGTATGCAGCCCCCGCCCTTACGAACGTTCCGCCAATCATGACCCCGAATGGATTTCCGATCTCTGGCCCCGCCAATGCGTTTAGAGGGAAGCGGTCACCAGTCAGCGTCTTCCAGTAATCGATTCCGTAGAGAGCGTCACCCAAGAAAAATCGGCGGTGGATATCCTTGATTCGCTTATTGAAGTACGCCTTGGTCAAGCTGTAAGGCACGCCGATTAGTCCTGTTGAGCTCGCGTCGCGGAAGAAATTGCGATATATTCTGCGCAAAGAGGCGATGTCCCGACCACCGAGTGCGCTCATTACGGGACCAAGGCTCGCGAGCCGCACCTGTCGCCACCAATCGCTTGCCTGATAAACCTCAGGCGCGAACCGCTCTCGCTGTGCGGCTCCGATGTATGCCGCACAAATCCGTTCCAAAATCTCGTCGTCTTCGAATGAATCGTCGAGTCGGGAAGTGAAGCCGTTCGAGACGTTTAACAGGTCGTACCTGGGATCTTCCCGATAGTGATGATGGCTGCGATCTCCAAGGTTTTTTATGTTGAGATACAGCGCAAGGAGGCTTCTTGCGGCAGCCGCCGTTCGGAGCGGGTGGCGCAGATGTTTTATCCTCGGCTTCATCTTGACCTGATCAAGTTCCGCCACCTTGCACACGGATGCGAAGTGCTATGACAGCCTAACCTGACGCGAAGGCGGACATGTCATCGTGGTGTCACTCCTTTGTCTTGGGTAGTTTCGCAATTCCAATTCCGCTGGGCAAGCCCGGGACATACGTCCGCGTCTGGCCCGCCGTGACAATCAATTGACAAAGACCATACCGTTCAAGGACACAGTGGCCGGCGTGCGTGGATAATTTAGTTTTCATGCTGCATCGGATGTCGAAGTGGATTTCCTGCAATATGGCACGGTGGATGATCATAGCGAGTGGATCTGCCATTTTCTGCGCAACGGGGATTGGCCTGGCACAGGAGACGCCGCTGATCTCTGGCGGCGTGGGCTTCTTTACCAGTACCTTTGGGGGGGACACAAGCTATCTGCCGATCATCGAACCGTTGATAGCTGCTCCGATTGGAAAGAACCTTCTCATTGAATCGAGAGCCGCAATTCTAGAGAGTTTTTCCCCGGACACCAACGGCTACAGTCATTCTCATTTCGCTGGTCTTAGCTACCTTCAGGGCGACTTTACGGCGGTGCCCCATGTCACGGTCGTCGGCGGCAGCTTCTTGCTTCCATTCGGCACGTACAACGAGCGTCTCTCGCCGATCTGGATCAGCAACTTCCAGGATGGACCGCTAATCCAATCCCTGGGACTGATGGGCACCGGCGTCGGCGTGGGGGGAGAGTTGCGAGGGTCCGCCACCTCTCATCCCCGTTACTCGGTAAGTTACACCACGTGGTTCTCAGCCCTCAGCGGAAATGAGCAGTTCAATTCCCAGCGCTCCTCAGGCGGCCGCGTAAGCCTCTATCTCCCGGAAAAGAGTTTGGAAATAGGCGGCTCGTACGGCCGATCGCTCCAGGGCACACACGAAAACTTCATAGGGACCCACGTCTGGTGGGAACCGGCGAACACCGCGTTCCGCTTGCGCTCTGAGTATGCCCACGGAGAACACGCACAGGGCTATTGGATCGAAGCCGATTATCGCACACAAGCATTCGGAGGACTCGACAGCTGGATCGGACGGTTTGAACCTGTCTTCCGCATGCAGCAAAGTTTCCGCATCGATACGTCCGTCAGCGACGGCGTGCCCCTTGTGAACACGCAGCGCGTCGACTTCGGACTTGATTACAACCTGCCGCACAACACCAGAATTCTCACCAGCTATTCGCGGCAGTTCTCGTCCACAGGCGATGTAAACATATGGGAGACTGGAATCGTATACCGGTTTCTCTTCCCGACGTGGAAGGGGAAATAGAAATGGCGCAATTCCAGAACCTAGAATGCCGTCTGTGATCCGTGTAGTGGGCCGCAAACGGTGGGGTAGGTCAGTTACCGCCCCGTCACCAGCAGTGACTGAACGCGGTTGACAGCCCAATCGAGGCTCCTGTATTTGAGCTCAAATACCTCTGCAGTCAAGAGGTTCTCAATCGCCTCATATTGTTTCTTGAGCGACTCATTGGTTCCGTAAAGAACCTGACGCATGGAACGCCTGGCCAAGTCCTTGGTCAACGGGACAAGTTGCGGCGAGTCAGCCGTACTCCGGTTCAGAAAACAAATAAAGTCGGCGCGGGCGTTCTGGGAGCATGTGATGTGTGCCATCGGCGCCGTGGGCAGTTCGATTGACGGCTTGCCCGCCGCCCGCGGCGTGATCTCATAACCCTCGAACTCAGGAAACATCGTTGCCGCTGACGGCCGGAAACGCACCTGGTGGCAGTTGCCGGTCACCTGCCGATCGACTCCGCCGTCCAGGATATAGGTGCCATCGTCGCTCACGTACGTGCAACCCGACCGCGCGCAGCCGTACGCCAGCGTAGATTTGCCGACTCCCGAATCGCCGCACAACAGCACGCCGCGTCCCGTTAGCGCCACGCACGCGGCGTGCACCGGGGTCGCACAACGGGTCGCGATGCAGCAAGCCGGCATGCCCAGGAAGAAGTACTGCGCATAGGCCGGATGGCGAAGCGCAGCGCGCGAGATAACAATTTTCGCCTCGGCGCGTTCCAAATCGACAATGCAATGGTTGTCCGCACCCGCAATGGAAATCATGAGCGGAAGCATCAACCGGTATATGGGCGTTGCAGGGCATGCTGTCCCTCGGCCCTCCACCAATTGCACCTCACAACGAATTGGCTCGGTATCACGCTGCTTCGAGAATTTTCCCCACAGCCCTCCAAACAGCTCCAGGACAGTTTCGGAGTTTGTTTTCACTTCGGCTGGAAAGCCAAATGGGAAGTATGTTGCCTGGAGCGAGAGCTTCGGCGGTTCCATCATGACCCTGGGGAGTTCGGCCTTGCTGCGCGCTTCATTGGGCGGTTCGACTTGTTCGATCGTTAACATCATCCACCATGGGGAGGGGTTCGTATTCGCGTGTGAGACCACAGAGATTGTGGTTGCGCCTGGAATCTTCAGCGGAAGGTGGCTCACGTTTTCGATGCCGTCCGCTGGAGCACGAACCGAGTCTATCCCTGCTCTTCAACCCAACCTATCAGTACATTGACTTTTGAATTGTCTGAGTGTTGTCACCGAAATGTCACACCGTTGCAAATTGACGATCATGCCCGCGCGGCATTGGAATAGTCTCGGATGGCTCGTTAAGTTCCTGACTCGGACTTCCGTCCAGCGGCGACGAATGCAATATCCGCGGCGGAGACGATTGAGTTACAAACTTGAGATGTCTCTGTGAAACAGGCACGCGAGATGAGTGGTAATGTCTGTGATGTGGAGAGTCGTCCGTGACCCTCCAGCACTCTGGATTAGCTCATGCGGGAGCGAAAGGAGAGGGGAATCGATGAAGCACAGGCGCATAACATTGCCGGGGGTTTTGTTGTTTGCGGCGCTGATGCCGTTCCTGGTCCTGGCCAAGAATGCCCCGCATCAGGATCAATCGCAACCTCAAACGAAGCCTGCCCCGGTAGCTAAACCTGATCGCGGCCAGCAGGTGTTTGCGGAGAATTGTTCCCGTTGTCACAATGCACCCGAAGGGTTTTCATCTCGAATTTCGGGCACGATCGCGAGGCACATGCGCGTGCGCGCCAATCTTAGCAACGAGGATTATCAGGCGCTGCGACTGTTTCTCAACCCCTAGCGCAGCACGTTGGACGCTCCGCGACTCGAAGCACCTGTAACGCAAGATCTCTGCGCGCCGAACCGAACCGGAGATACAAGAGAGATTCCATGAAGAAATTGACCTGGCTGTCGATGCTGGTCGCCGGCATCAGCGTATCAACTGCGTTTTTCGCTCACGTGGCCGGTGCCCAGGAGCCAAAACGAATCGAAATAACTGCGAAGCGATTCACCTATGAGCCTGACGAGATCACTCTGAAGAAAGGGCAGCCGGTGGTGCTTGTGCTTAAAAGTGTGGATGTGGCGCATGGACTTCGCCTTCGCGAACTGAGTGTCGATGTGAAGATTCCTGCAGGCGGCTCACAAGAAGTGCATTTGACGCCGCAAAAGACGGGGAATTTCGCCGCTCATTGCTCGGTCTTCTGCGGCCCGGGGCATGGCTCAATGGCCTTGAAGCTGCACGTGGTGGAATAGTGATGCGCGCATTTGCGTTGGGAGTGGTTGCGGCGCTCATCGTCGGGCTGGGAACCGGCGCCGTCTTCATCGGGCCGTCGGGCTGCAAGGCTAGCCCTCCCGGAAAACTGGAGACGGCTACGCTTACATTTGCCAAGCATAGCTTTTTGATCGGCAACAAAACCCAGAAAAACCCTTTGCCTTACTCTCCGCAGAGCATTGCGGATGGCAAGGAGGCGTTCTCACACTACTGCATTGCCTGCCACGGAATGGATGGTCAAAACACCGGCGTCCCCTTCATCGAACACATTTCCCCTCCCATCCCGTCACTCGCCTCCCCCGACGTTCAGCGGTATACAGACGGACAGTTGAAGTCCATTCTGGACTACGGAATCCGGCCCTCGGGAATGCCGGGATCCAAGGGGATCCTGAACGACGACGAATTATGGTCAATCGTGGTATATCTCCGGCACCTGCCTCCGGCCGGCAGCGTGGGGATACCGGAGATCTATACGCATTGAGAGATGCCCGCAACTCCGGAGAGCAATCTTGCAAAATATCACGAGAGCGCGCCGGTTAGCGTACCCGCGCGGATCTGGGCATCCCTAGCGATTGACGAGGCGGAGTCTAGCCCGTGGCGAAGCCGCCATGCCTGATAGAACCCGTGCACAACCGAGAACTCCGGACCGCTTCCTCGACGTTCGTCGGACATCGTCCTGGCCACAAAGAGCGAGTGGCTTCCCACCCTGTGAACTGACTCTATCTCCATTTCTCTCACACGTGGAGAAAACACGGGAACTGGAAGGCGAAGGTTTTGCGACGGCTTTGTTTCGAATGGAAGATTGCAGAATTCAATCGAGGGAATATTGTGATTGACTGCCAGGGCAAAAGCGACGGGGGCCTGGTCGATGGGAGTGACACTGAGGGCAAAGCGGCCGGCGGCTTGGAGAAACTGCGCTGGAATTTTTGAAGCGGTAAGCGCGAAAGCAAAGTACTCGTCGTTAACATCGCTCATGACATTGAGAGGGAACATGCTTGCTCGGTCTGGCTCGGCGACGCTGACAAGTGAGATCGGACGCGGACAGGTAAAGAGCACGCTCATTGCCCGCTGCTCCAACGGTGACAAATTTATCTTGGATTTAGTATGACGCTGCCTCCACCTTTGGAGCATCGTGTGGGCGTAGAGACGGAGCTTCGGATGGCAGTAGTTGATGGCGCTGCGGGGCTCAAAAACGAGAATCACCGAGGGGCCTGCCTGGATCGTTTGAGTGCATAGCAGGCCCAATTCGCCCAACAACCTTTGCTGTTTGCCGTTTTCGCGGAACTGAAGCGACATCTGCGCGCATTGCTCTTCGCTGGGAATTCTGTCCTTGTCGAAGGCGATCCAAAACGTGCACGGGACAACCGATGCCGGGCCATGGCAGCGGGTCACATTGCGTGGTAACCCAAACCCCTGCAGCCATACCGAGACTTCATCCTGCGGTTGCGGCTGCCCGATGAAAAATCGCATCGGCAGTGTTTCGCCGCCGAAAATGGCCTTTTTTAGTGCCTGTCGTAGATTTGTCGAGAGCTTCACAGGGGAGTCCGACTCCAAACGCCTTCCCAACGATGCGAATTCAGGAATAAAGCAAATCGGCCAGTCTGTGTGTCAGAGAATTGTCTCCACAATGTAAGTTAAGTTTTGCCTTTACCAGCGGCGGTTGGACCGAAGCGGCATGGTGGGCTCATTACCGGCTTCGAACGACCAACTAGCCATTCGGTTTTCATCCAGGTTGAATGAACAAGACATGCAAAGATGCAGGAAAGCGGTAAACGGATCCACCCTTCCACTTTATGGGTTCTGTCAACCTTGCCTCGGAGAATCTCTCCAGAAGCGGACGCGTGATGGACACTGCAGCCATTCGAATAAGACCGGCGCCAACACAGGAGTGCGACCCCGCTCCCAGGGCCAGGTGCCTCACCCGAGTCCGCTTCACGTCCAGTTGGCCGGCATGAGAAAAGTGAGCCGGATCGAGATTCGCCGCGAGCACTCTCAACACAATCCGTTGACCTTTTCGGATGTACGCTCCATTGACTTTGATGTCCTGGATGGCTCTCCTGAATAGTATTCGCGGGAGTCCGGAACAACGCAGCAACTCCTCCACAGCATGTTCCACAAGTCTCGGCTCGCTGTGAAGTGCTGCCCATTGTTCGGGAGACTCCAGCAGCGCCAACCAGGCATTCGCGAGCAGGCACGGCAAGGTATGTGCGAGAGCCACGAACCCAGAATCGCGCAGGGGTTCAGGGCCGGGGCGGAAACAACTGCGGATCTTCGCGTTGGCGATTTTGGCGCGCGACTTGAGAACTGCGTCGTAAGGCTCCGCCGCGGATGCCGCTATGGGCTCAGCCAACTCGCGGAGTCGTTCGGCTTCACACACGTCGATCTTCGTAACCATTGCCGCCAGTGAGAGACACAGCGGCTGAGCATAGGAGGTGATGAGCTCCACGGGTTGGTCCGCAGAAAGGTTCTGGACCAGCGCACGGGACGCCGACGCCAGTCCCTTGCGCCAGACGCGCAAATGCAACGGGGACAGGGCGTCTCGCGTTTCCCTTCGCATTTTTACCACTTCTTCCGCCGCCAAGGGGCTAGAGGGTGCTTCGCTGTTTAGTCCGGCGGGGAACAGGCTTGAGCAATTGAATGCCGCTAAAACATCGGCATAGCGGCTCAGAACCCAGGCGCCCAATGAGTCATCAAAATGAGGCGCTCCACTCTCTGTCGGGAGCGAGTAATCAATCCAATCGCGGTCTCGGCCACGTTCCATCATCGGTCAGATCCCCTCGAAGATTCTTATACAAGCTTTCATGCAACGACTTGTCATTGCATTGTCGTGGTCATAAGGAGATTTCGGTTATTCATTCTCACATGCATGGAAAAGTATCAGGTGATGGAGAAGTGACAAAAGGATGACAATCATCGACGGACTGTTCGGCGACCATGAGGTGTGATTGTTCGAGAAAGCAATTTCAGTTCTTCTGTGAGATTGGAAGTTCATTTCCCGGAGCGGTCCGATCATGCAACTCGCGTGGGATGCTGCTGTCTGGCCTTCGCAACTGTTAATTGTCGTCGCCGCTTGTGGATCGAAATCGACGCAGCTTCTCAACTCAGTCGCCGAGGAGAATCTAGATGCCGTTGACCGGCTTCAGGCAGATCGCGGACGTCAACCTGCCGACACGGTGGGCGAACTTCAGGCTGTTGGCATTCGAGACCCTGCGCGCAGATAGATCTTCGAAGCAAAAGCGGCTCGAAACCGCCGTAGCCCTGGTGCTCGGCGATCTTCACACCTCCCCTCCTCCGGTCGTTCGCATCCATTCTCAGTGCACAACCGGAGATGCTTTCGAATCGCTTCGTTGCGACTGTCACGATCAACTGCATCTGGCCATGCGCACGATTGCGGAAGCTGGTTCGGGTGTCCTTGTTTATGAGTACCAGGAAGGCCGAGGCATTGGATTAATGGAAAAGCTGCGTGCGTATGAACTTCAAGATCGAGGGCTCGACACGATTGAAGCGAACATTCAATTAGGGCACGAAATCGATGCGCGCGATTATGAACTGCCAGTGCGGATTCTTGGCTTTCTCAAAGTTAGATCGCTTCGATTGATGACCAATAATCCAAACAAGATCCATGCCGTCTTGTCGTCAGGCATCGACGTATGGGAGCGGCTCAGCGCGGATGTTCCTCTGGGCAGACACAGCGCGCACTATGTCGCGACAAAGCGCGTGAAGCTCGGCCATCTTTCCGGTCCGGCGGTCCCATTGCAGACCTCGAGTGAGAGCGAAATGCAACAATTTCTCGGCCACGAAAGCGCCTCACCACAACCAGGAATACCTCTGGCCCGAGCAGGCCGGCGCGATCCGTTGCGGCAAGAGATTACATAACGGTGACAGTTGTGCGACAACTGCGTGAACAGGGCGGAGCTAGCCTATGTTCCATAAAGCGGAGAGTGTTGGTTGCGTTCATCGAGAAAAATCGTCTTCTTCTTCCCCTCCTTTGCCAGCTCTGAGGCCACGGCGCCGCTTGGAATCCTTGCCGTAGCCACACTGTTGAAGCGCGCGGGCTTCGAGATTGTTCTTATTGACTCAACCATTACACCGAATTTCAAACAACGCGTACTCTCTGAGGTGCGCGACGCTTTGTGCCTTGGCATTTCTCTCGTAACGGGCCCGATGATCCGGGAAACTGTCGACATCGCCCGCGCGGTGAAAGAGTGGGATCCGCAGTTCCCGATCATCCTGGGCGGTTGGCACCCGTCGCTGCTGCCCAAGCAGACCCTTGAAGCACCCTACATCGACTACATCGTTCGCGGCCAAGGTGAGTTTGCGCTGCTCGAGTTGGTGCAGCACATCCAGGCCGGCGCCGCGCCCGACTTAATTGCAGGAATTGGTTTCAGGCGCGACGGCCGGCTCGTGATGACCCAGGAGCGCGCACTGAAGCCGTTGGTGGAGATGCCGCCAAAGGCATATGAAATCGCTGATTTCGATGCCTACGAACGTGGATGCGGCCGTCGGTGGGCGATGTACACGTCAAGCCTGGCGTGCCCCTTCAACTGCTCGTATTGTACGAACTCGGGTGTCTACGGTCGCAAGTGGAATGCCTTGCCCGCGGAGCAGTTTGTGGAGGAGACCGTCGACCTGAGCCGGCGGTACTCGCTGGAGATGCTTTGGATTGTTGACGACAATTTTCTCGTCGATCTTGATCGCGCGCGCGCCATCGCTGAGGGGCTGGTGAGAGAGAACTCGCATTACCAATGGAGCATACAGGCCACGACCAATCTGACCTCGCGGCTGTCTACCGACGATCTGAAGCTGCTGCGCCGCGCAGGCCTTCACCAGATCTGCCAGGGAGTGGACTCCGGATCGCATACGATCCTGAAGGCGATGCACAAAGACTGGCAGGACTTCGAATCGATTTATGAGAGCGCGGCGCGTTGTCTCGCTGCCGGCATTCGCCCCTCATTCAACATCATCTTCGCGTTTCCCGGAGAGACGGGAAAAGAGCGCCGCGAGACGGTCGATTTCATGATGGATGTGTGCCGCCGGTTTCCGGGTACCGAATTCTGGACCAATATATTTACTCCCTATCCTGGTTCCCCCATCTTTGAGCGAACCAATGAGCTAGGTATTCATACTCCGACTTCGCTTGAGGGATGGGCGGACTTCTTTCCGAGATATACAAGGCTACCCTGGCTTGACGGAGCAGAACACAAGCGCCTTCAGGTCACCCGTGACTACCTGCGTATCGCCTTCGATCGAATTCCGATCCGGGCAGACAATCGCGGCAAGATAACCCGCCTCGCACAGAAGATGATTTCGTTTCCGGCGCGGTGGAGACTAGACCACGACATGTATAACCTGCCTGTGGAACTGTGGCTGAACTCCAAGCTTAAGAAGATTACGGAGATGAAGCCGGCCGTCGATGCAAAGCGCCTGGCGCGCACACCGGCAGAAGCCGCATGCTGAATTGTCGGGCCTAAGATCCGAGGTGAACCTTTGGCTGATGTCTTATTGACTCACTCGTATCATCTTCCGTACGACTCGAAGCAGGTGCGCAAGATGCAACCCTACGCACCCCTTGGCACGCTTTACGCGGCCACTGCGCTCGAGGAAAAAGACATCTCGGTTGCGGTGTTCGATTCCATGCTCGAGGAACCGCAAGGGAACTTCGCCTCCATGGTGGAGATGCATCGCCCCAAGGTAGTCGCAGTCTACGAAGACGACTTCAATTTTCTTTCCAAGATGTGCCTTACCCGCATGCGCGAGGTGGCATGGGAGATTGCTTCCGCAGCACGTGCGGTGAATGCCGTTGTGATTGCCCATGGTTCCGACTCGACCGACAATCCTCACCTGTTTCTAGCCAATGGATTCGACTATGTGCTTTGCGGAGAAGCCGAGGAGACACTGGCGGCGCTCTGTTCTTCCCTGCTGCGCGGCATCGATGTACCGGACATGGACGGAGTGGTAAAGCGCGACCCGAGTGGCCAACTATTCAGCAGCCCGATGCGACTTGCGCGGAACGCGACGTGGGCTGAATTGCCGGCGCCCGCTCGCGATTTAATCGACCTGGAGCCGTATCGCGCGAGGTGGATCAAAGCGCATGGCTACTTCTCCGCAAACATGGTGTCAAGTCGCGGTTGTCCCTACCACTGTAACTGGTGCGCAAAACCGATTTCGGGAGCCAAGTTTCACCTTCGCCCTGCTCCGGTTGTCGCAGAAGAAATGAGGATCCTGAAAGTCCAAGCGAAGGCTGAGCATATCTGGTTCGGCGACGATGTCTTTGGATTGGATCATCGCTGGCTGGCGAGATTTGCTCTGGAGGTAAAAGAAAGAGACGCCTCGTTGCCCTTCAAAATCCAATCGCGCGCCGACCTGATGACCGAAGGGAACATTCGAAACCTCAAGGATGCAGGATGCGTTGAGGTCTGGATGGGCGTCGAATCTGGATCGCAGGCAGTGCTGGACGCAATGGCCAAAGGATTGCGGTTGTCGAATATCTTCGCCGCTCGAGACGGCCTCAAGGAAGCAGGCATTCGCGCCTGTTATTTTCTCCAGTTCGGATATCCGGGCGAGACCTGGTCCGAATTGCAGCAGACCGTCGCTCTCGTGCGTGAGACTCGGCCGGACGATATCGGTATCTCCTTTTCTTACCCGCTTCCTGGCACCGTGTTCTACGACCGGGTACAGACACAGCTTGGCCACAAACGCAATTGGACCGACAGTGATGATCTTTGCATCATGTTCAAGGCAGCTTACAACACCGACTTCTACCGGGCGGTGCGCGAGGCTCTTCATGCGGAAGTCGACTCCTGGCACGAAGAAGAAAGTCGACATGAGGCGCGCCGGCGCGTTGATGCGCTCTGGCGGACAGTCGACGAACTGGAGCCCGTGAGCCGCCAGCCCGATGCGTTTGTGCCGTTGCAGAGAATCTCCATCGTACCTTCGTCTGCGATCATGCCTGTTCCACGGTTGGCGCAAGCCACGGAGGCCTAGATGCGCGATCTGCTTTTGACGCACGGCTATTTCCTGTTCGAGGACCCGAAAGAGCGGCAGATCATGAAGCCATATGCGCCGCTCGGCGTCCTTTATCTCTGCTCCCATCTCCGTAACAAGGGATTCGACGTCGACGTGTTCGACACGACCTTCTCCAGTCGCGAAGAACTCTTTCGATATCTGCGCACAGAGAAGCCGTCGGTTCTGGGTGTCTATGCGAATCTAATGACGCGCGGCAATGTAGTCGAGATCTTCGGCGTTGCTCGTGAAGCTGGCTGGAAGATTGTTGTGGGGGGGCCGGAGCCTGGCGCTTATGCCCTGGAGTACTTGCGCGCGGGAGCTGACTTCGTCGTCTCAGGAGAAGGCGAAGTCACTACGGAAGAGTTGCTGCAGGCGCTACGCAGCGGTGAGCGTGACTTCACCAAGATTGCCGGACTCTCCTGGTTGGATGAAAACGGCGAATTGATCCAGGGAACGCCTCGCGGGCAGATCGCGAATCTTGATCTGCAACCATGGCCTGCGCGGGAGGCCATCAATATTCAGCGCTATGTCGATACCTGGCGCACCCATCACGGGACCGGGTCGGTCAACTTCATTACAGCGCGCGGTTGCCCCTTTCGGTGCAATTGGTGCAGCCATCAGGTTTATGGGCAATCGCACCGTCGCCGTGACCCCGTGCTGGTGGTCGATGAAGTGGACTGGCTGCTCAGCAAGTATTCCCCGGACATGGTTTGGGTTTCAGACGACGTGTTCACCATCAATCATGGATGGATTCGCGCCTATGCGGCGGAAATGAAACGCAGGTCGTTGCGAGTCCCGTTCGAGTGTATATCACGGGCGGACAGGCTTAACGCTGAGATGCTCGACCTGCTGGCAGAACTAGGATGTTTTCGCATCTGGATCGGCTCTGAGAGTGGATCACAGCGAATTCTCGACGCAATGGACCGCGGCGTGAAGGTCGAGCAAGTGCAGGACGCAGTACGGATGACGCGCGAGCGAGGGATGCAAAGCGGCATGTTCCTGATGTGGGGCTATGAAGGCGAGGAGTTAGAGGACATCGAGGCGACGGTCCGTCATGTCAGCAAATCGAACCCCGACATTTTCTTGACCACCGTTTCTTACCCGATTAAAGGAACGCCATACTACAAAAAGATTTCAGACCGTCTCGTGCAACTCAACCCCTGGAGCCAGACTTCCGATCGCGAGTTCAGGGTTCGCGGCAGACATTCGCGGCAGTTTTACGCGCAGGCCGACAAACTCCTGCGCAGCGAAGTGGAACGCGCGCGTATGCTCCAGGGCTCATCAGTTCCTGACGGGGCGATCCTCACATCGATCGAACAGAACATCGTCGATGCCAGGGCCGGTATACAGGCAAGCTGCGCCGAGGTGGAACAATGAATTCCGTCCTCCGAGATGTTCACCTCGCTGGCAGCGCCTTCGACACCATCGCGGAATCATACGATTCCCTGTTTACCACGTCGATGATAGGGCGCTCGCAGCGGGCCGCCGTTTGGAGAAAAGCGGAGACCGTGTTCCGCGCCGGAGACCACGTGCTTGAATTAAACTGCGGAACTGGCACAGACGCTCTCTTTCTCTCCTCGCTCGGCATAGCGGTCACGGCATGCGACGCTTCTCCCCGGATGATAGAGCAAGCGCAGAAACAAAGGGCCATGGTTGATCGGCGCGCCGCGGTCGATTTCCGAGTGCTCTGCACCGAGCGACTGGATGAGTTGCCCTCGGATTTGCGATTCGATGGGGTGTTCTCCAATTTCTCCGGTCTCAATTGCATTCCGGATCTCTCAGAAACATGGAAGCTACTAGCTGGGCGGCTTCACGCCGGCGCGCAGGTTCTGATTTGCCTCTCGACCCGATTCTGTGTGTGGGAAATCCTGCACTATCTCTGCAAGGGGGACTTTCACAAGGCCTGCCGGCGCTGGCGTGATACCGCCGAGGCTACATTGGGGCGAAATTCTTTCCCCGTCTACTATCCAACGCTGCGTTCCTTGCGGCGGTCCCTTTGGCCCATGTTTCGTTTGTGCTCTGTCACCGGGATCGGTGTAACGGTTCCCCCTTCCTACCTGGAAGCCTGGGCCCACAGAAACCCGTCTATCTTGCGCTTTTGCGACACACTCGATCGGCTGATCTGCGAATGGCCCGGTGTCAGAGCGCTTGGGGATCATATGCTGCTGCACCTGGAGAGGCTGGAGCAATGGCGACACTAAGAAATGGTGCCTTGATTGATCCCTCGCTTCAATTTGGCGTTCTTCTGCAGTGCCCCCGCTGCGCGTCCAGGCTGGTCGGGCTGGAATGTTCCGTCTGCGCCTTCGAAATGCTTATCAACGACGGCATCATGCATGCAATACCGGTGGAGCGATCTCAGCATTTCGCTCACTTCGCGCAAGACTATCAATGCATTCGGGCGGCAGAGGGCCGCTCGAGCAACAGCGACAGTTTCTATTTGGATCTGCCTTACCATGACATGACCGGAAGAAACAGTAAACAATGGCGGATCAGGGCCCGAAGCTACGACTATCTGATTGACCATGTGCTCCGTCCCAACGTTGCGACGGGTGGATTGATTCTCGACGTTGGCGCTGGAAATTGTTGGATGAGTTATCGATTAGCAATAACAGGATACCGGCCCGTTGCCGTTGACCTGGTTACCAACGGGTTCGACGGTCTGGCAGCGGCGAGACATTATCACGCGCGGTTGCCGAGCCTGTTCCCGCGATTTCAGGCGGACATGGAACATCTGCCGTTTCAGGATGCGCAGTTCGATGCCGCGATATTCAACGCATCGTTTCATTATTCCGAAGACTACGCAACCACGCTGTGTAGCGTTCTGCGATGCGTTCGAAAGGGCGGATTGGTAATCATCTCCGACACGCCCTGGTATTCCCGCGAAGAAAGCGGAAGGCAGATGCTGCGAGAACGTCGCGCCGCGTTTCTCAAGACCTACGGAACCTCTTCCAATGCCCTTCAGAGCCAGGAGTTCCTTACCGACGAGCGGCTGCGCGATCTGGAGGAAGAACTCTCCATTCGTTGGAAAGTGCACACCCCGCACTACGGTTGTGAGTGGGCGATGCGTCCCCTGAAGGCAAAGCTGCTTCGCCGGCGTGAACCCTCCCGCTTCCGCATTTATGTAACCCGGAAGAACGCATGATTATTCTCTTTCATCCTCGGGCAACCAGGCCGCAGAACTGCCGCCTGCCGCTTGCCGTGCTCGCCTTGGCTGCCGTTCTCGAAGGCCGCGAAGAGTACGAGATTATCGACGGAAACATTGAGGACAAGCCCATCGAGAAAATGTTGAAGCTGATCGACACACACGAAGTGGAATTGCTTGGAGTGTCGGCCATGCCCGGGCCGCAAATGGCCGCCGCCATGGAGGCTTCGCGCAAGATACGCGAGCAGCGGCCGCAGGTAATGATAGCCTGGGGCGGCTACTTTCCGTCGATTTATCCAGATGCCGCTCTAAACGCAAAGTATGTCGACTTCGTAATAAGAGGCCAGGGCGAAGATACACTGCTTGAGTTAATTGAAGCGTTGCGGGGAACGAAATCACTCGATTCCATACTTGGTCTTTCATACAAGGATCAGTTCGGCCTGCACCGCAGCAATGGCGAGCGGCCCATGAAAGGGCCCGACAATTTCCCCTGGTCTCCATTTCATCGCCTGCCGGTGAAGAAATACTTGCGGCCATCTTTCTTTGGAAAACGGACGGCGGTCCACCATGCCAGTATCGGCTGCCCGTTCAATTGCAGCTTCTGCGGCGTTCATGCGGCTTATGGACGCGACGAAAAAATGGAGTCGCCGCAGCGCACGGTCGCCATTCTAAGGCATCTTGTCGAAGAATACGGCGCCGATTCCGTGCAGTTCTACGACATGAACTTCTTCTTGCGGGAAGACCACGCCATGGAACTGCTAGAGTTGCTTGCACCGTTAAAGCTTCGATGGTGGTGCGAGGCACGTGTCGATATCATGTCGCGCTACTCTGACGCAACCATGGCCGCGATCAAGCGGGCGGGCTGCGCCATGATTTTCTTTGGCGCCGAATCGGGCTCGGACTGGGCTCTCAGGGAAATGCAGAAGGGAATTACAACCGAACAAACTCTCATCATGGCGCGCCGCACCCGGCAGTTTGGCATTATCCCTGAATTTTCGTTTGTCGTGGGCAATCCTAAAGACCCGGAGCGGGACACGCGTGAAACGCTGGCTTTCATTCGGAAGCTCAAGCGCATTAATCCGGATTCGGAAATCATCGTGCAGCACTACACGCCGACGCCCCAGCCGGGATCGATGTATGGTGAGGTAGAAGGCAAGATCCAATTTCCCGATTCGCCGTCAGAATGGGCGACAAAAAAGTGGATGGACTTCACGCTTCGCATCGACACCAGCGCGCCCTGGCTCAAGAGGGAAACGAAGAAGCTCATCGATAATTTCGAGCTAGTTGTCGCCTCAAGGTGGCCGACGGTGCAAGATATCCGCGCTCCTCGTTGGAGCAGGATGCTGTTGCAGACACTCAGCGCATGGCGTTATGCCATGCGGTTCTATAGCTGGCCCGTCGAGTTGGAGTTGGCGAACAGGTTTATCCAGTTAAGAAAGCCGAAGCGGGAGAGCCTGTGAGCCAGGCGATGGAAACCGCGCGAGATGAATCGGCAAGAAGACTGCGCAATGATTGTGCCTTCGACCTACTGTCGTCCTCCTATGACACGCAGCTCAACCCGATCTTATCGCTGGAGAAGCGTTACCTCGAATTGATGATTCCAGACATATCCGGCCGCGATGTCTGCGACGCCGGATGTGGATCGGGCCGGTGGCTGAGTTACCTGGTTGAAAAGAAGCCGCGCCGTCTAACCGGAATCGATAACTCCGCTGCGATGATTCAGGTTGCACGGCAGAAGAGAATACCAGGCGCCGAGCTTCTCGGATGCCCGTGCGAAGAGACTCCATTTCCTCCGCACAGTTTCGACCTGATCCTGTCGTCGTTTGTTCTGAGCTATATCGATGACTTGTCGCGTGTGGCAGCAGAAACAGACCGGATTGCCCGGGACGGATGCGATCTGTTCCTGTCGGACATGCATCCCGAAACCCAGTATCAGCTGGGCTGGAAACGCGCATTTACGAGTCGTGAGGGGCAGATTAGTTTCGAAACCGTTCGGCATGACCTGCGGCGGGTCCTCGCCTTATTCGCCAGTCTGGGGTGGGAGACCTGCGCTGCGATCGAGGCCGAATTTGGCGCTCCGGAACACGCAGCATTTGAAGCTGCCGGCCGCCTGGATCGGTTACGGGAAGCTGAAGGTTTGCCGGCAATCTACGTCCTGCATTTGCGCAAGCGCGTCACCCCAATTCGTGAAGCCGCGGGGCACGAAGGAGATCAGAAATACTCGGCGACTCTCATCGGTGGAAGGTGTTCTCTGGGGCCCGGCGAAGCTGTACAGGCCTCGCTGCGGATCGGTCGTACCCACGTGGCCCAGATCCTGAGTGACTCGTTCTTGCCTTTCAACTCCGCCACCCTCGGCCCTGGGATCGATCTCAGCGGTTATCTAGTAATCCCTGGATTCGTCAATACACACGACCATCTGGAGTTCGCTCTATTCCCGCGTTTGGCAAACCCTCCTTATCCAAACGCCTCCGCGTGGGCCAGAGATATTCAGCACACCTTTGCGGATGTCATTGCGAAACACAGGTCGGTGGCGAGAGACGTGCGCTTATGGTGGGGTGGGATTCGAAACTTGCTCTGCGGAGTCACAACCGTCTGCCACCACAATGCACCCGAGCCCGAACTGTATCGAAGCGACTTCCCGGTAAGAGTGGCTCACAACTGCGGGTGGGGGCATTCTCTGGCATTCGGCGGCGATCTCCGAGGGGCGCGTTTAGCTACGCCCAAATCGCACACCTTTATCGTGCATGCGTGTGAAGGAATCGATCCCGAGGCCCGGGAAGAGCTTTGGGAACTCGACCGGCTCAATGTACTGGACGAAAACGCTGTGATTGTGCATGGTCTCGCCATCGACGATGAGGGCGCCGCGCTTTTGCGGCAGCGCGGAACCTCGCTTGTCGTGTGCCCATCCTCCAATCAATTTTTGTTCAGAACTGTCCCGGATGCGAGGCGTTTTGCCGGCATCGGCCATGTGGCTTTAGGGAGCGACTCTCCGCTGACTGCGGATGGTGATCTGCTGGACGAAATCCGATTCGCGATGCATCGCTGCGGAATCTCGCCGCCGCGGGCCTACCGAATGGCGACGGCAGAGCCGGCGGCAATTCTCCGCTTGCGTGAAGGAGAGGGTTCGATCAACGTCAATGGGCGGGCAGATTTGATTGCCGTTCGCGATACCGGTTGCGACGCAGCCGAAAGGCTTATCACGCTCTCTGCCGCGGACGTGGAGTTTGTGATGATCGGCGGACGTGTCCAGCTTGCATCCGAAACCATTTTGACGCGCCTGCCCCCGTCGGTCCGTCAGGGTTTGGAACCTCTTTGGTTCGACGGTACGGTTCGATGGTTGCGTGCCCCCATCAGGTATTTGTTAACGAGGGCCGAGGAAATATTGGGCGTTGGAAACGTGCGGCTCGGGGGTAAGTCGATTCGCGTGCCATCAGTCCCGGAGGTTGGCCATGCCTGCTGAGATATCGATCGATGGCTCTCCTTCTACTCTTGCTCAAGGAAACAATGAGGCGTGCGAAGGCACACTTACCAGCCTTCCTATCCTGCTTTTAAACGTCCACGAGCACTGCAACTGCCGCTGCGTGATGTGCGATATCTGGCAACGGAAGGATGGCAGAGAGCTCGATCTGGGAGACTTTGCGCGTCATCGCGAGTCGTTTTTGCAACTCGACGTGCGCAACGTTGTACTCACCGGCGGTGAGCCACTATTGCACCGCAATTTCGACGTGCTCTGCGACTTTCTTAAAGAGTGCGACATACGCGTCACGTTGCTTACCACGGGATTGTTGATCTCAAAATACGCCACGGCCATAGCCAAGGGGGTGGACGAAGTTATAGTCTCGCTCGATGGGCCAGAAGACGTACACGACCAGGTACGACGAGTGAAGGGAGCTCATCGACTCATCGGCGACGGCATCAGCGCAGTTAGGCAGATAAGCACCGGAATGCCGGTTCATGGGCGATGCACGGTGCAAAGGGCCAATCACCGATCTCTCCGTAAGACGGTGGCTGCGGCCAAGGCGCTCTCGCTGGATTCGATATCGTTTCTTGCCGCCGACGCAACCTCTCAAGCGTTCAATAGGGAGCTTGTGTGGCCTGGCCAACGACAAAACCAGATCATGCTCACCCACCAGGAAGTCGAAGCGCTCGAACAAGAGATCGCCGCACTGATTCGAGAGTACGCCCTCGAAATCCGTACCCGCTATATTCGTGAATCCGAGGCCAAGCTCAAGCGTATTATTCGCCGCTTCAGGGAACACCTGGGAGGGCTATCGCCGATTGCCCCATTGTGCAACGCGCCCTGGGTATCGGCCGTTCTGGAGGTCGATGGCAGCGTCCGCCCCTGCTTCTTTCACAAAAAGATAGGAGATGTAAGAGGAAAAACGTTGGAGCAAGTTTTAAACGGCCACGAGGCACGAGCATTTCGCGCATCGTTGAAGGTGAGTGAGAACGCCATCTGCCAACGATGTGTCTGCTCCCTGAACTACGAACTTACTGCGGAGGCCGGCTCGCAAAAGCGAGTCCGAACGAGATAGAGGCCCTGGACAGACCGTTGGTTGAGGGGATTGCAGCCGTTCGTCGCCTTGCCGCTGCCGCACTCTTCATTTCGCACCATGCAAAATTAAATTGAGGCCCTCTTTATAGTGGCGTTCGAATCTGTCGAATAGGATGGGACCGCTCTGGCGCAAGATCGGAAACTCCTTTGGATCGAGTTTCGCGTTCCTCATCGCGATATCGTATTGCGGGGAACGCTTGTTCGGCCGCGGGAACACGGCCTGCTCCTCCATCACGAAGCTCTGGGTGTAGTTGTAGATGGTACTGAGCTGAAGGACAGCCTGACGAACAGTAAAGCCCTTGCCGATGAGCACGGCTCCGATCCGCTCCACCGCTTGCATATATTCGGTGTTCGTCAGGCGACTTCCAGCCACCATTCTGGCGCCATCACGATAAGCCAGCAAGGTCTTGCGGAGACCGCCTCCAAATGCGGCCGCCCAGGCACTCCAGTCTCCGGACTCTTTCGCTGGAACCAACTGCCCGGCTCCGTCGGCCAGAACCATCGTTGCCATTTCGTCGATCAACTCTTCTTTGTTCTTGAAATGCCAGTAAACGGTTGGAGGCTGGATCTTGAGCTCCTTTGCAAGAAGTCGCAGGGTTAGCTTTTCCAGGCCAACATCGTTCAGCAACTTCACCCCCGCCCGGGCCACCATGTCACGATTCACTTTCATACATACAGCGTAGCAATATTGACATTCCGTTGTCTAACGATGTTAGATATATCTAACAATGTTCGATATTGCTCACGAATGGTTTAGGTAGGGTACCGAGGAGAAAAGAGCATGAAAGCAGCCATCATCACCGCAGCCGGCGCGTCGCCGATTTTCGGAGAGTTCAGAGAACCCCCAGCGACGCCGGGGGCGGAACTCATCAAGGTGAGCGCCTCGGCTCTGAGCCAGTTCAGCAAATCGCACTCCTCGGGGACTCATTACAGTTCCGAAAGCGCCTTCCCAACCGTTGCCGGCGCCGATGGCGTAGGACGCACGGAAAACGGCCGGCGAATTTACTTCGTTCTTCCTGAGGCGCCGTACGGAGCGCTCGCTGAGAAGTCACTCGTGCGCGCAACACAGTGCGTTGCTCTGCCAGACGACCTCGACGATGTGACCGCTGCCGCGATTGCCAATCCGGGAATGTCTGCCTGGGCTGCGCTGGTGGAACGCGCAGCCCTGCAGGCTGGTGAAACGGTTCTCGTCAATGGCGCGACGGGCAGCGCTGGTCGTCTTGCGGTCCAGCTGGCCAAATATTTAGGTGCAGGCAAAGTTATCGCGACGGGCCGCAACGAGGGCGAGCTTGAGGAACTGTTAGCCCTGGGAGCGGACACCGTCATTCTGTTTTCGCTGGGCATGCAGGACGCGTTCGGCGCGAAGCACTATGAGCAGGCGATACAGGAGGCGTGCGCCGGCGGAATCAACGTAGTCGTCGATTACCTCTGGGGCGAAAGTGCCAGGGCGGTCATTATCGCCATTGCGAAGACGGTGGAAGATGCTACTCCGGTGCGCTTTGTACACGTGGGCGGGGCGAGCCGCGAGGAGGAAATCGCGCTCCCCGGCGCTGCCCTCCGCTCCTCAGCGATTCAGTTGATGGGCAGCGGCGTGAAGAGCGTTCCGTTCCCGAAATTGCTTGCGTCCATCAAAAGTGTTTTTGAGGCTGTCGGGCCCGCTAGTCTCCGAATTGCGACTCAGACCATGGACCTCGCCCGGATCCACGAGGCATGGCAAGCGCCGGGCAGGCCACGCATTGTCTTGACTATCCGGTAGTGCTTCGTAGTAACAAACTGGAGTGCGCCGGATATTTTGCGCCTAAAATGCTTTGATATCGCCGACGGTGTCCCATCCGTCGAACGGGGCGAGCCCGCCAAGATGTTCGGGTGCGACGGAGACGAAAGGCATACGGGCAGACCCATCGAGGGTACCGATCAAGCCACATCCGAAGGGATTTCAAAGCTGACCAGCTCCGCGCGGAAACCCCGGGTGCGGATTGCGCCATAGATGATTCCAGCGGTCATCCAGAAAAAGCCCAGCACCAGCGCTGGCCGGCTGAGGTGAATCCAGATGAATCCGCAAATGGCAAATCCCAGGACGGGAATGATGAAACCCGCAAGATCCCTTCTTGCCCCCACCCGAAGATGGTGAACGAAGGAAGCTGCATTGACTCCCATAAATGCGATAAAGGCACCGAAATTAAGTGCCTCGGCGCCGATTTCATATGCGCCGCCGCCAAGGTTGTTGGCAAAGAACTCCAGGAGGCCGGCGCCCGCAACCACGACAACTCCCAAGGCGAGAATGTTGTTGCGCGGGACGCGATGCTTTGGATCGATCACCCCGAAGAAGGACCTGGGAAGGGCATTTCCACGCCCCATGCCATAGAGGAGCCTTCCAGCGGCCAGTTGCGACGCCATGCCCGATCCCATGTTCGCCACCAGCAATGTGAAATTAATGATCTGGAAGAGAAGGGCCCCGCCCGCCTGTCGTGACAGCATGGCAAAAGCGGATTCCACCTGATCGCCGGGAAATGACTTCGATCCCCAGACAAGTTGCGCTGCGTACACTTCCAAGCCCGACAGGAGACCGGTAATCAGGCAGACCAGGACCGTGGCCAGAAGAATGTTGCGCCGGGGATTCTCGACCTCTTCTGAGAGCGTGGACACGGCATCGAATCCGATATAGGTGAGCACAGCGACAGATGTACCGGCGAAAATGCTGGCGGGATGAAATGTGGCCGGATCATAAAACGGCTGCAGGAAGAAGCCGGGGTCGTGATGCATATTCCAGACGGCGCGAGCCACGCTGGCAAGGAAAATGAGAACCACGATGACCATCCCGGCACAGAGGGCTTCATTCAGCTGAGCCGATGTCTTGATGCCGCGCAGGTTTACCCAGGTGAAGAATGCCGCGAAAAAAATGATCCATACATAGTAGGAAATGCCGGGCAGAATGTTCATCGCGGCCTTGGCGCAAAATGCCGTACAGATGAGGGGATTGAGCAGGTAATCCATCACCATTCCCCACCCCACCACATAGCCGAGCGAGGCATGCATTTCCTGGCCGACGTAGGTATAGGCTGATCCCGCGCTGGGATAGACCCTGGCCATGCGGCCATAGCTGATGGCCGTGAAAAGCATCGCCACCATGGCGATGAGAATGGTTGTGACGACGTGACCGTGGGCCTTGTTGCTGATGACGCCGTAAATCCCCATGGGCGCGGTCGGCTGAATAATGACCATGCCGATGATGATGAGATTCCACAACCCAAGTGTTCGGTTAAGGCGCACGCCGCCGGCGGCACCGGGCTCGGATGGGACAACGGTTTGGCTCTGCGGCTGAGACAAGATGGGCCACCTCTGAGAGTTTATCGTTTTGATACGGCGTCATCGAATTATCGCCCGGCAATCTGCGTTCTTGCCCTGACCGTACCCCAGACGTCGAGACGAATGGACACTCCACCGAATCGCGGGGATATACTGTCATGCGATCGGCACATTTGTTCCCCAATGAATTCTGAGTGAGATCAGTTCGCATCGCTCTCAACACACGAGGTCATCCATGGGTTTCACGCTTGGTATCCGACACATTGCCTTCCGGGCGATCATTCCGCTCTCCATCGCTGCTTGGATTCTCGGCGCGACCCTGCATGTGGGCCGATCGGTCCAGGCCGGTCAGGCCGCGCCCGACCCCGGACGGACCGTCCAGTTGGGAGAAGGGCAGCCGGGAAACCTCTATGCGATCACTGTAGCGGTGAAAGACCCAGCTCAGGTCCAGGGCGACGAGGCCGTGCGCGTCACGATCAACGACGCCCAGGGAGAGGTCCAATCGAAGTGGCTTCATGCCGCCGATCTTGATTTCTACATGACCATCCGGCCCCGGTCGACGGGCAGGGTGTCTGTCAATCTTTCCGCGGCTGCGGAGGTCCGCATTCCCGAGATCGTCGCGACCATGAACAAGATCCCCGAGCCCTCGCCCGCATCGCTCAACACCGGCAAGCTGGACCGTGGCGTTATCGCGGCCGGTCCGAATGGCACCTGGCAGGCCGCACAGCCCTTCGAACTGGGACAGACGGTCTTTGGCAGCGGCGACGAGAGGCCATATGCCCCCGCAAAGAACGAAGATGGCTATGCGGCCATGGTGAAAGGCTTTCAGTGGTTCCGATTCACCTTTCGTGAAAAGCAGCCACGGCTGGTCTACTTCGTATTGAATATTACCGATCGGGACGTTCCCTTGGACGTCGACATTTTTCAGCTGGGCAAGGACTCCGACGGGAAGCCCGACGCGGTCCCCTTCACCGACGGTGGATTTGTCTATAAGGTGGAAGCGACCCAGAATTATCCAGGCCTCTACAAGTTCCGTACTCGCATTGTTCAACCAGGCCACGAATATTACGTGCGGGTAGCCGCGGATCATCCGGCCTACCAGTTGCATACCTATCTCTATGGTGTCCCGCCGATGAAGGACCCGCACGAGGCGGTGCGGGCGGGCATGGACTTCCTGGTCAACATGGGCGACACCTGGCTTTCAAACACGCCGCGCCGCGGCGCTATCGCGCTGCGCACCACCATGCAGCACTCCGAGACCCAACTCTGCATCGCCTGCCACCCGAGCCAATTCACTACCCGGGGCTACCTGAAAGCGATCGAGAAAGGCTATGCCCCCACCCAGCGCGCCGGCCTCGAGTTTCTTACTGATCGCATTTACAACAACGCCCGGCCGCTCTATGGAGAGCCCAATACCAATTGGGTGCGTATTATCTACACCGCCCGCACGGAGGCCAGCCGCCTGCCGCTCATCGTGCATGCCTTCGAGCAGAACGTGACGCATGATCCGCCTCGCCGGAAATTCGATCTGCCCTATGCGGAGTTTCTCAAAATCCACTACAAGGGCGTCACCGTGTTGCCCGGCGATGAGGCCGACGGCTGCGAACCGGATGTAAGTCCCTTCGAGATCGCGACCCAGAGTTGGCACACCTTCGACCTGGCCTACAACGAGAGCCACGATCAGGAGTGGCTGACTGAGCGGGATCATGTGGAGCAATTGGCCGTGCCCGCGGATCCCAAGAATGTGATCGATCTCAGCTGGAAGATCATGTTCTTTTCAGAGGTCAACCGCGAGAAATACTCCACGCAGATCAACGCGCTGATCGACAAGCTCTACGAATATGAGACGCCCGAAGGAGGCTGGCCGTATCCCTTTGACAAGAAGGCCAAGCCGGCTGATTTTATTTCGTACAACGCAGTCCTCGCCCTGGCAGAGGCCGGCCGCCGGCCGGAAACCGATGAGCACCTCGCCGTTGCCGTGAAGGCCCTGCTGGCGGCGCAACGGCCCGAAGGCAGTTGGGAAGGCGATCCCGTGTACCAGGGGTTCAACACGCCGTTCCGGGCAACCCAATTCGCGGTGATGGCCTTGTCGACTTTGTACCCCGGAACGACCAAAGGGAAAGACTGGGATGCGGCCTATCCCGCGCCGGCTTCGACTCTGGCCGTGAACGATCTGCCGCTGCTTCTTCAACAACTCGACCAGTTCTGGGACCTTGCTCCCGAACCGCAGCTGAGCCAAATACGAAAAGTACTCTCCGACAGCAATCAGCCGCTGGCCCGCGAAGCCGCGGCACGCGCGCTGGGCCATATGGCTGATCCGGGCGCCGTGCCGGTTCTCATCCAGGGCCTCGGCGATCAAACCAAGATGGTGCAGACCGCTTCTGCCTACGCGCTACGGATGGTCCTGTCGCGTCGGCAGGATGCATCGGCGGAAGGGCGAAAACAGCTGGCCGTGGCGCTCGCGTCGCCGGACGCCCGTACCCGTTGGGGGGCCGCCCGGGTCTTCAATCAGCATTTCCGCGACCTTACTGATGACCCGCAACTGCTGGCCGCGCTCGAGAGCGACCTCAACGATCCTGTCCCATCGGTTCGCTTTGAGGCCGCCGGCGGGGTTTGGCGGTGGTATTACTGGCAGGTCGACAAACCCGACGTGCGCCGCGGCACCCTGGAGGCGCTTGCCGTTCGCCTGAACACGGAACAGGACGCGATGGTACGGCGCGGGCTGGAGGAGAGCGTCTACAACCTGCTCGACGAGAACACCGGATATCTCTCGGCATGGGTCCGGGCAAGCGCGCAGGACGCGGACAAAGACCGCATCAACGCCGGCTATGAAGCGGTGGCGCGCGACCAGGCGCAGGTGCTGGCCAAGGTGCTGCGCGAAGGAACTCCACTCGGCCGCGAGGGCATTCTGAACGCGCTATGGGATTTTCACATCCGTCACTACGCGCTGCCGGCGCTCAAGGCCGACACGGTTTCGATCGGGCTGCCTGCCGTTCTCACCAAGTATGTGGAGGGCGTGCCGGACCTGCATCGTCCTGGCTACGAATACACGCCGTATCGGGAAGCCGTCGACTTCAAATATGACGTGCACAATGGCTTCTTCCAGACGCGTATCGGCAACGACAGCGACCTGATCCATTTCTTCAAGAGTTCTGGACCGGAACTGGAGGAAGCGCTCCTGGCATGCCTCAAGGGCGCCGACGCCTCAATGAAAATTGAAGTACTGAAGGCCGGCAGCACCCTGAGTGAAGCCGGTGACGCGCGCTTTACGCTGGCGGCCCTGGATCTGTCGGAGGACGCGAACACCGATGTGCGGCAGACAGTGCGCTATGTGTACGAGGGCGGCCAGCGCGGCATTCTCAGCCTTGACACGCCCGCCGCGCCCGACCCGCGGCTTGTAGAAAAAATTGTCGAGATACTGAATCATGGAAACGCTGATAGCCAGGCGGTGGTTCTGCCTCTACTAGCAGCGCTGCCCGAGAAATCGGCATGGCAGCAGGAGACGACTGTCCAGGACGCCTTGCGCGCCGGACTCGAACAGAAGCCGCGGCCCGCGAACTATGCGCAAGTGCTCGATGCGGCGTCGTCGTTCACCGGCCTCATGCATGAGCCGAAACTTCAGGGACAGGTGCTTGCAGGTTTGAATTCGTTCAACACGGAAGTGCAGCGCGCGTCTGTGCGCATCTGTTTCGAACATTTTCTGCAGGATCCTCAATCTGCGGCGGCGGCCAAGATTGCATTCGCCAACCTGAACGACTCCGCGCTCGGCGTCTTCATGGAAGAAGCAGGGAACCCGCAATTTCTGAAGAGGCGATTGGGCGTGGCGGGCGGCGCTGTCTCGCAGGATCAGGATTATCTCAACCGCCACACGGCGGCCCTGGAAATCAAGAAGCCGCTCGAGTATCCCCTTGTCGTCGATACTGTGATGGCTGCTCTTCTGAACCCCGACGCCAACATAAGCGCCGCCGCAATGGATACCTTGCGGAAGGTCCCCGGCGTGGAACAGCGGCCGGATTTCCGCGTGGCGATGAATCAGCTGAAGAACTCCTCCAACCCACGTCTCAAGCTCATCTCGACGAGCGTGCTCGAAGGCAAGAACCTCACCGACGCGCTGCGCGACGTGCAGCCCGGCTCGGTGCTCGACTTCCGTTACTTCGTCACCAGGGTTGAACCGATTCTCGCCAAACCCGGCGGCGATGGAAAGGCCTGCGTGTTTTGTCACGCCAGTCACGTAATCTTCAAGCTGGAGCCGCCCAACGCCGAGGGAATCTTCTCCGATCAGGACAGCGAGCAGAACTACAAGTACGCCATGCGCGTAGTCAACATCGCCGAGCCGGACAAGAGTCTGATCCTCATCAAACCCACGCGGCCGTCTGACAGCGCCGGCAATGTGGGCGACTACCTGGCCACGCACAACGGCGGACAGCGCTGGCATGGCAATGAATCAAGCGATCAGTACCGGGCGATCTTGGAGTGGATCCGCGGCGCTCGATTGCAAGCTTCCAATGTCCAGAAATAGCGGTAATCGTGCCCGTCGACGCCTCACTGCCGCTCGACCAAGCCCGAGTTACGCAGGATGCGTCTCACTTTCTTGGGCGAGATCGACAGTGACGTGGCGACGCGGGAGACCTTTCGATCTTCGCGGATCCATACTTTAGGAATCACGATTTCCGCAAATTCCTCGGTGATCTGCTGGAACGTCTTGTTCCCCACGATGCCTTCCGACCAGCCGCGAAGAGTGTCGTTGATTCCCGAAGCCTGGACAACTCTCGATTTCAGCTGGGTGAGGTCTTCGACAAGGTGATCGTTTTCGCCGGGGCCAATCAGACCGGTGGCTTCGGTGGCATAGCGCCGGGCAGTCTCCCATTCCTGAAAGAAATCGTTGGCCGCGGTCATGCCGCGGGCGATGCACGCGCCCGCGAGCAGGCGCCGGTTCTGGGTGCCCTGGGCAAGGCTCAGAGCCTCTTCGCTGTATTGCAAAGCCCGATTGGCATGCACGGCGTTATCGACGTCTTCTCCCGTCTGCTCCTCCACATGCGCATTTTCGATCGCGGCCTGCAGGATTCGCGCACGCGCCATGAGAATGTGGTCGTTCTGCTCCAGCCCGATGCGGTAGGCCTCGATCGCTTCCTCCCATGCGCGCTCGACATCTCCCCGGTCCAGGTGCAGGTAGCCAAGATTGAACACGACCTTTCCGATACCGTCAAAGTGCGCATGGAGAGCGTAAATTTTTCGCGCCCGGGTGAGATCTTCGAGTGCCTCCTGCCAGACACACTGGTACCGGCTGAGCGGGTTGTCTCGGGTGACCGTGGGTTGCTTTGGTGAAGAGCGGGAACGAAGCCGCCCGGTTTGAACGCGCGTATCGATGCGCTTTCGAAGCTGCAGGGCCAGCAGTCGCCTGACATACGCCGCATTCACCAGGGTGCGTGCGAGATTGACGTGATCCGGATCTTGCCGTGCGTACATTTCAATAGCCCGGGCAAAGTGCTCGAGTGCCTTGGTGTATTCTCCCGACCGGCGAATGATGCGGCCGCGCGCCGACTCGATGTTCCCAAGGGCAACGTAGTGATCGGTCGATTTCAAGACCATCTCGGCGCGATCCAGGATCTGCAGCGCGTCTCGCGACATGCCCTTCTGGAAGAGAAGCCAGCTCTCCTGAATCTGAATCACGGAGGTGAACATATCGTCGTGGTCTGCCTGCGCCATTTCACGCGCCTGGACAATGTCCTTTAACGAGGCTTCGTACTCGCCCTTTTTTCGGTGCGCGCGCCCTTTCCAGAAATGCGCCCAGGCGGCCAGGGACGTATCGGGAATGTCGCGGCAGGTCTTGAGGACCAGGTCCAGAGTATCGATGGCGGCATCCAATTCGCCGGTGGTGAAATGGCGAAAGCCATCTACCATGCGCATGCGCAGATAGTCGTCGACCGGGAGCTTTTTCCGGCAGCCGGCAGGGAAACGGCTAAGCAATGCGTCGAGCAGACGGTGATCACGATATCCCACGTCGACCCACTGTGCGATGAGAAGCAACAGGCTGGCAGCGTTCGGTGATTCGGCACGAAGCCTCTCGATTTCGGCAGCGGCGCCGGTCAGCATCTCTACGCCCGCTTTCATGCGCCGAAGGCGGAGCGCCGAGCTCAGTTCCTCCGCAAATTGCCTTCCCAGAGGCATCTCGTATCTCCTTGATCAGTTGACCGGATCGGTCGAGCAGGCGAATCGCGCATGACGCGTTTTCCCGCGGATAACACCATATAAGTTACGCCAAGCCAAGCGACTAGCGCTGCTGGAGCCGATTATGACCCGGCACGGGAGTTCTCGTCCACTCGTCCGATTCGGACGAGTGGCTGTTGCCAGCGCCTCCAGCCATGTTCTCTACTCGTCGCCATGCAGCGCTGCGGCCCAGCATCGACTCGAAACACTCGCCGCGATGATCACTTTCGCAGAGGAGCTCAATGACCGCGACAATTACTGTCCCGTATATTCCCGGGCCTTTCTATCAATCCGGACCCGAGATCCTGACCCTGGAAGCCGTGAAATTTCTCCATGCGCTCGATGCACGCTTCGGGGCCGCCCGGCTGGGTCTGCTCGAGGCGCGGCGCCAACGCCAGCGTGCCTTCGACCGCGGCGAGTTTCCCTCGTTTCTTCCCGAGACGGAGCCGATTCGGAACGCCGCCTGGACAGTAGCGGCCAGTCCATCAGAATTGCTCGACCGCCGCGTGGAGATCGCCGGACCGCCCGAACGCAGGGCGATGATCAACGCTCTCAACTCCGGGGCTGCCGTGTTCGTGGCCGATTTTGAAAACGCAAATGCGCCCACCTGGAACAACTGCATCGACGGCCAGCGCAATCTCATTGATGCCAACAGGCGCTCCATCAACTGGTCTTCGGGCGATGGCCGTATGTATGGCCTGCGGCCAAATCCCGCCATCCTCTTTGTATGTCCACGCGGCTGGCATATGGCGGAGAAGCACTTCCTGGCTGCGGGCGCGCCCATCTCCGCATCCTTGTTCGATTTCGGGCTGTACTTCTTTCACAACTACCGCACGCTGCTCGACCGCGGCTCTGCCCCCTACTTTTACCTTCCCAAGCTGGAGAGCCATCGCGAGGCCCGGCTATGGAACGACGTCTTCGTTTTCGCCCAACAGTACGTCGGCATACCCACCGGAACCATTCGCGCCGCCGTGCTGATCGAAACTGTCCCTGCATCCTTCGAGATGGATGAGATCCTTTACGAGCTCCGCGACCACTCCGCAGGGCTGGCCTGGAGCCGCTGGGGCTATCTCTTCAGCTTTATTCAGAAGTTCAGGAACCGCCCCGAATGCGTGCTGCCGCAACATTGCGACCTGACGATGGAACAGCCGTTCCTCCGCTCCTTTGCAGAACTGCTCGTCCAGACGTGTCACAAGCGGGGCATTCACGCCATCGGTGGAATGGCGGCACAGATTCCGATCCGGAACGATGCTATGGCGAATGAAGAAGCCATGCAGCGGGTGAGACACGAGAAAGCACGGGAAGTGGTGGCGGGGCATGACGGCACCCGGGTTGCGCATCCCGGCCTGGTTCCCATCGTCCGCGCGGTTTTCGATGAGTACATGCCCCAGGACAACCAGATCAGGAACAGCCAGACCGGTATTCCATCGGAATCGCACGCGCAGGTCACGGCGAACGAGCTGCTGGAATTACCGCGCGGGCGGATCACGGAATCCGCCTTGCGGCGCAACCTCGAAGTTGCGCTGCGTTACGCGGAATCATGGCTCCGGGGTAACGGGCATGTGCCTGTTTGCAACCTCATGGAAGATGCTGGCGCGGCAGAGATATGCCGAGCTCAGCTCTGGCAGTGGATCCGTTATCATGCCCGGCTTGAAGATGGCCGGATGATCACTCCGGAACTGCATGAGCGTGTGCTCGCGGAGACCCTCGAAGACATCTGCGCGTCGATGGGAGTTCACGCGTACGCCGCGTCGAATTTCGATCGTGCCTGTGAGCTTGTGATGGAACTGAGCACGGGCGAGTTCCACGAGTTTCTGACCAGTGCGGCTTACGGCGATTTGGCGTAACTCAATCCTCGCGCAGTAGCACGAGCGGATTCACTGTCAGGGCGCGTTGTGCGGGAATCCAGGTTGCCAGCAACCCAAGCAACAACATCGCCGCCACGACTCCAGCCAGCACCAGCGGGTCGCGCGGCGTCGCCTGGTACACAATGGACGCCAGAACCCGGCTGGCCAGAACTCCGAGCACCAAGCCAGCCGTCGAACCGGCCGCCAGCAACTTTAGTGATCGGCCCAGCGCAGCGCCAAGCACTTCGCGGCGTTGCGCGCCCAGGGCCAAGCGAATTCCCAGTTCCTTGAGGCGCTTGCTTACCGAATACGCTGCCATTCCGAAAATGCCAGTAACCGAAAGGATCGCACCCATCAGCCCCAAAACACCGAGCGCCATCGTGGCGACCCGCGCCGGAAACATTACGACCTCCATCATATTGTTCCAGGTTTCGATATCGGTGGGCAGCCCGGAGTCGAGGTCGCGCAGCTTGTCTCGCACCGCAGTAGCCAGTTGTTGCGAATCGCTTCCCGAACGAACCACCACTTGCGACTGACTCGCGGGCGACCGCAGGAACGGAAGAAACATGGCCGCGTTCTGGTTCTCTGTGAGGCTCATGTATTTTCCGTCTTCGACAACGCCCACAACCTGCACCCGGGTTCCATCCTGCATCCGGTAATACCGGCCCAGGGCCTGAGGAACCGAGCCAAAAATGCGCCGCGCAAACTCCAGATTTACGACCGCCACCGGCGGCGCCTCTTTATCGTCGTGCCAGGTAAAATCGCGTCCCGCGAGAAGGCTGGTGCCGGCGGCATCGAAATATTCAGGCGAAACTTCGAAACGGAAGGTCATCGAAGCGACATGCGATTGGCTCAGGTCCCTGGTCTCATCCTTGAACACGTTCTCGGTGTTGCCGGCGGCATAGATCAATGGAGCGAAATTATTCACGACCGCCACGTGCTCGACGCCGGGAATGGTCCGCAAGGCATCGATCATGCGCCGTTGCATGGGAGCCCAGCTGTCGGGTCGGTAGCCGGCGGTGGCCAGGTTTGTGCCTGCCAGCATGGTGTTGCGTGGCTCAAAACCAAAGTTGCTGTGCAGGCCGCGCTCCAGACCGCGAACGGCTACCAACGATGAGGTCACGAGAACCGCACAGATTGCGATCTGGACGACGAGAAGAACATCGCGGACCGTCAATCTCCGTCCGAACTGGCCGCTCGGTCCTGCCTTGACGATCTCATACGGATTGGCTCTCAACACCTGGCGCACCGGGACAATTCCGAACATGAATCCGCTTACCAGCGCGAGGACAAGGGCCACCACGTAGAGTCGTGCGTCCGGACTGATCGGCAAATGGATCGGTGCGCCCGGGAACGGCTGCCATCCGGCTAACTTGCGCAAGAGCGGGACGCTGCCCGCGAGGCCGAGCGCGCCGCCGGCCAGCGAAATTACCACCGCTTCGGTCAGGAGTTGGCGGAGGATGCGGTTGCGGCTCGATCCCAGGGCGAGCCGCAACGCCACCTCGCGCGAACGATCGGCGGCATGGGCCGCAAACAGGCTGCCCAGGTTGGCGCAGGCGGCCAGCAGAATCAATCCCGCCAGCAGCATCAGGCCCCCAACGAATGCCTGCGCCGGACGGGAAAACACGAAGAGGCCCGGCCGACCCAGGATGTAATTCTTGTGGTCGACCTCTTTGGGATACGTCCTTTCAAGATACGCGCCGATGGAGTTCAGATCGGCCGTGGCCTGCGCCTGGGTCACGCCCGGCTTGAGATGTCCGAGGATTTCAAACACTTCGCGGTTGTTGATGCTGCGCGTGTTCAGGATGTTTTCCCCATCCACGTTCTCGATGATGGGAATGAAGAAATCCGGAGCTATAAACGCCAGCGTGCCGCGGAATTCCTGCGGCGCCACGCCAACAATGGTGAAGGGATGCTTGTTGACAAGGATAGTGCGGCCCACGATCTGTCGATCGTCCTGGAAGTGGGTGTGCCAGTAAGCGTAGCTCAGCACCAGGTAAGGAGCGCTGTTGGCACCCCTTTCATCCTGAGAGTGAAAGAAGCGTCCCAGAAACGGCTGAATCCGGAGTTCGTCGAAGTAATTTCCGCTGGCCGCCCAGCCCGTGGCCTCGGCTGGATCGTTGCCCATATCGAGCGCCGCAAATTCCATTCGGATCGCGGCAAGATCGTCGAAGGTGTGGTTGCGTTCGCGAAAATCGCGATAGTTGGGATAGGATTGCCAGCCGGATCCGTCCCCGTTCTCCAGTCCCCAGAGGCTCTCGGCCTGGGGCACGCGCAGGGGACGGAGAATGAGGGCATCCATCACGCTGTACACCACAGCATTGGCGCCAATGGCCAGCGCCAGCGTAACGATGGCGGCACAGGCGAACCCCTTGGACTTGCGCAAGACCCGCAGCGCAAACCGCACGTCGCGCCAGAGCGTATTGAGGAAGTTGCCGCCCAGGGCCTCGAAGCTTTCCTCCTTGAATCGTTCGCGGGCGCCAAACTCGATCCGCGCCTGCCGCTGGGCTTCGGCGCGATTCATGCCCGATCGTTCCAGGTCGTCGGCCCGATGCTCGATATGCGAGCGCAGTTCCTCATCCAGGTCGTCGGCAATCGCGGAACGGTGGAAGAACTTGTGAGCCAGGGAGCGAAAATACCCGCCAGGATTCATACTTCCTCCGGTTGTGCGCCAAGGACCGATGTCATGGCCGCGGCCAGGCGGTTCCAGCCCTCGGTTTCCTCCTGCAAACGCTTGCGGCCGTCGGGCGTGAGCTCGTAGAACTTGGCGCGGCGATTGTTTTCTGATGTGCCCCAGTCGGATGTCAACAGGCCCTGGCGCACTAGCCGGAACAAGGCGGGGTAGAGCGCCCCTTGTTCGATCAGCAGCGCGCTCCCGGAAATCTGCCCGATGCGCAGGAGAATTCCATAACCGTGAAGCGGACCCAACGAGACGGCCTTGAGGATGAGAAGGTCGAGGGTTCCGGGAAGGAGCTGGGCCTGGTCAGTCATGGACCCTCCTAAGATGCTTAGGAGATTAACGTCGTCTCTCCTAAGCTGTCAAGGAGAAAGTGATGCATAGTTTCGGGACGGACGAGGAGGTAAATTAAAAATAATTAAATTCATTAACTATGATTAAGTGACCTGTGTCATACTCTATTTCAAAGGCGCGGGCGGGCCTTCCCCTATTCATGGCTACTGAGATCACAAGTCCCGTCGGAGTCCACGAGCCCTCCCTCCCCGAGGTCTACTCCAGCGTGCGGATTTCCCGCTCGCCGTTTTACTGGAGGCGGCTGGCGGGTTTCCTGGGACCGGGATTTCTGATCGCCGTCGGTTACATGGACCCGGGCAACTGGGCCACCGACATAGCGGGCGGATCGCGCTACGGTTATACGCTGCTGTCGGTCATCATGGTTTCCAACCTGATGGCCATCCTGCTGCAGAGCCTGTCGCTCAAGCTGGGTGTGGCCACCGAGCGCGACCTGGCGCAGCTTTGCAGAGAGAGCACCGGGCGGGTCGGAAGTTTCATCCTGTGGCTGATGGCTGAAATCGCGATCGCTGCCTGCGACATGGCCGAAGTGATTGGCTCGGCCATCGCCCTCCAACTGCTGTTCCACATCCCTTTGTTCTATGGAGTGCTGATCACGGGGCTCGACGTGCTACTGATCCTGCTTCTGCAGCGCTGGGGGTTCCGCCTTGTGGAAGCACTGGTGATTGCCCTGATCGGCACCATCTTCGTGCTGTTCGCCATCCAGATGGTGCTTTCGAAACCGGAATACCTGCCTGCGCTGCACAGCCTGTTCGTTCCTTCAAAGTCGATCATTACGGACCCTGGCATGCTGTTCATCGCCATCGGCATGCTGGGCGCCACCGTGATGCCGCACAACCTCTATCTGCACTCTTCGATTGTGCAGAGCCGGCGCTACTCGCGGACTCCAGCGGGCAAGCGCGAAGCCATTCGCATGGCCAACATCGATTCGGCCTTTGCGCTGACAGTGGCCCTGTTTGTGAATGCCGCGATCCTGATCGTCGCCTCCGCCGTGTTCCATCGCAGCGGGCACTTCGAGGTGGCGGCGATCGAGGATGCCTACAAACTGCTGAGCCCGCTGGTCGGGGCCGCGGGCGCGAGCACCTTGTTTGCGGTCGCCCTGCTGGCCTCGGGACAAAACTCGTCCATCACCGGGACGCTTGCCGGACAGGTAGTGATGGAAGGTTTCATTCATCTTCGCGTCGCGCCGTGGCTGCGCCGGCTCATCACCCGCTCCATCGCCATCGTTCCCACCATCGTGGTGGTTGCGTTGTGGGGTGAGCATGGGACAGAGAAGCTGCTCCTTCTCAGCCAGGTCATTCTCTCCCTGCAACTCAGCTTCGCGGTCATCCCGCTGGTGATCTTCACGGGGGATGCGAAAAAGATGGGCGAGTTCACTAATGCGCCGTGGCTCAAAGCGCTTTCATGGACGACAGCGGTCGTCATCGCGGGCCTGAACGGGTGGTTCCTGCTCCTGATGACGAAGCAGTGATCAGCCAGGTTTCGCCGCTAATACGCCGGGATCGTTCGGATGAAGCTGGTTGCCGTGCCATCGGAGGGATTGACGAAGTAGACGTCAGCCGGGTCGCGGCGCGGCGTGTCGACTGAAAACACCACCAGCGGAGCTTCGACAACTTCCGGAATGCTGTGGACGACGTTGCGCTGGAAGAAGAGCAATTGGCCGGGGCCCAGCTCAACAGGCTCGCCGCCCGCGACGACGAATGTGCCGCGGCCGGAAATCACCTGCAAATATTCATCGCAGGTCTTGTGAAAGTGCGCCGGCACCGGTCGGTAAATCCGGAACAGGCGCGAACTTGCAGCTGCTTCGTCCGTGAGGCGCATGTCGAGCAACATGGTTTCGGCGCTGTCCGGGAACTTGCCGGCCAATACATGAAGATCGAATGTCGATGTTTCCCTTGCCGAACCCGCGCGTTTGCTTTCCATCATCGATTTCATCCTTTCATTCAGTTCGGTCCTTAAGGCGTGCCTGCAACCATCTTTGCCGTACCCGCTACCATAAAGCCATGCACGTTCTCTCCGCTGAGGAAATGCAGGCTTGCGATCGCGCCACTACCGAGCGATTCGGAATTCCATCCGTCGATTTGATGCGCCGTGCGGCCGCGTCGATCGCGGCAGTGGCGCAACAGCAGTTTCCCGGTGCAAAACGCGTCACGGTGCTTTGCGGGCGCGGTAACAATGGCGGGGACGGCATGATGGCGGCGCGGTTGCTGGCCGACGCCGGCGCGGCGGTCCGGGTTGTTTTGCTGGGTTCGCCCTCTGAGATCAAAGGCGATGCGGGGGTAGCCTGGCGTGAACTCGAAGCGGCCGGGACCTGCCAGATTCGAATCGTTGGAGTTGCGGGGGATCTGGCAGGGCACCACCATGCGCTTCAAACCGACTTGATTCTCGACGCCGTGCTCGGCACGGGATTTAAGCCTCCGATGAAGGGGCTCGCCGTGGCTGCCCTGCAATGGCTGAAGGAGAGCGCGCCGGCCGGTGTCCCGATACTCGCGATCGATTTGCCATCCGGCTGGCCGGCCGATGAGACGCAAGCCACGGTCGATCATCCGGTGTATCCCGCCGACGCCGTCGTCACATTCACGGCTCCGAAGCCAGCCCATGTTTTCGGGCAGTTGACGCGGTTATGGGATCAGCCGGTGGTCGTCGCGCCAATTGGCTCGCCCGACGAGGCAGTTGTCTCCGCGCTGAACATCGACTGGGCCGGATCCGCGCAGGCGCTTACGCTCGCGCCTCGCCCCTCCGACGCGAACAAGGGCAAGTTCGGACATGTCCTGGTCGTCGGCGGGTCCTTTGGATCGGAGGGCGGCAAGGCGGGTGCTCCGGCGATGGCGTCGATCGCAGCCATGCGCGTGGGAGCGGGGCTGGTGACGGCGGCCGTTCCGGCGCCCGCACTGGCAGTGGTCTCGAACCATGCGCCTGAATTGATGACGTGGCCGTTGATTGCTAACGATGCCGGACAAGCTTCGCAGGCCAATCTCGCGCCGGAACGCTTAACCGCATTGACGAAAGGCATGACCGTCCTGGCCATCGGACCCGGACTTGGCCAGAGTCATGACACTTCTCAATTCTGTTTGGGGCTGCTGGAGGTCACGACCATCCCTGCGGTTATCGATGCCGACGCGCTCAATATCCTGGCGAAGCAGCCGGACGTTCTGGGTCGGCTCGCCCGCGACGGACGCACGGTCGTTCTCACGCCCCATCCGGGCGAGATGGCGCGGCTGGCTGGCATGACCACGTCTGAGGTTCAGGCCCGGCGTCTCGAGGTGGCGCGGGGCTTTGCTCAGAAGCACAATGTCACAGTGGTGTTAAAAGGTGCGCGGACGCTGATTGCCCATCCCAGCGGCCGCGTGGCCGTGAATACCACCGGCAATCCGGGCATGGCGAAAGGCGGCAGCGGCGACCTTCTCACCGGCATGGTGGCCGGGATCCTCGCGCAATATAAGGACGATCCCGAACGCGCCGTCGAAGCGGCAGTCTTTCTCCACGGGCTTGCGGCCGATTTTGCGGTCCGCGAACAAAACGAGCACACCTTGCTGGCTACGGACAGTCTCCCTCATCTTTCTCGGGCTTTTCGCTTTCACTCCCGCACCGGGAACGGTTATGTTTGGTTGCAGGGGCTGCCGGGGGGCTCGGGCCCTCATGAACAGGTCTTCGTTCGTGGGGTGACTGGAGTGGGTACCGGGAAGGGCTCCCGCGAGGCAGCAGAATGAGCAAGGATGCCCCTGTGGCCGAAGGCCGGACATACCAGTTCACTACCCGTAGCGGTGCGGACACGGTCGACGTGGGCCGCAGGCTGGCCGGTCTTTTGAAGCCGCCGCAGCTTCTGCTTTTGCGCGGTGAACTTGGTACCGGCAAGACTACCCTGGTAAAGGGCATCGCCCAGGCCCTGGACGCCGCCGAGCCAGAAGAGGTGACCAGTCCCACCTTCACGCTCGTTCATGAGTACGATGGAACGCTTGATGGCAAGCCGGTGAAGCTCTTCCACATCGATGTGTATCGGCTGGAGAGCGAACGCCAGTTGGAGACCCTTGGCCTCGATGAACTGCTGACGCCCGATGCGCTGGTGCTGGTGGAGTGGGGCGACAAGTTCAAGAGCATCAAGAAGATCGCCACGGGTGAAATCGCGATCAGCTCCGAGGGCGGCGATGCGCGCAAAATCACGGTGACGCTGAAGGAATAGCGGAGTTCGCGGATCGACGGCTGTTGCTTGACCGCGGCTTAGCCCCGAACTTCACACGGCGCCACCTTCTGAAGATATGAGCACTCCGTCGAATGTCGGATCCGAGGCCGCTTGCTGCGGATCCTGCGCCGGGACTTCGACTGCGCCGTCTGCGGGTCTTTCGCGTCAGGTCGCCTGGCTGCAGTATGTGACCATCGCCTGGATGCTGGTGGAGTGCGCGCTATCGCTGGCCGCCGCTGCCCAGGCGCACAGCGTGGCGCTTCTCGCATTTGGTTCCGACAGCCTGATCGAGTTGCTGTCGGCCTCTGTGGTGCTTCTGCAGTTCCTGCCTCGATTTCCTCTCAAGAGGATGAACGCGGAGCGGACCGCCGCAGTTCTGTTGTTCCTACTGGCCGGCGTGGTGTTGATCATCGCGGCGCTTGCCTACCGCACTCCGATGGAAACGAGTTGCCTCGGAATCGGCGTCACCGCCGCGGCCCTGATCGCCATGCCGGTGCTGGCCTGGCTCAAGCGCAAGCATGCGCGCGCCGCGAATGATCGAGCCCTGGCCGCGGACGCGGTACAGTCGGCCACGTGCGCTTATCTGGCGGCGGTCACGCTGGCCGGCCTGGTGATTTACGCGGTGTGGCACGTTCGATGGGTGGATTCGGTTGCCGCCTGCGCCGCGGTGCCCGTTCTCATCATCGAGGGCCGGAGGGCATGGCGCGGCGAAGGATGCGGCTGTACTTGAAAAAGTAGCCTTCTCCGATCGGCTTTTTGGGCAGACACGAACTATGACCCGATCAAGTCGCACTGCTGGGGTTATGCCAGCCGCCGTCGGCTGCGATGATCGTATCCGCCTGTTTCGGCCCCCAGGTGCCGCGCTGGTATGGGCGAACCCGGGGATGGTGTTTGATTACCTGATCGACCACCATCCATGCGGCTTCCACCGCGTCCTCGCGAGTAAACAGTCCCCCATCGCCCTTCATCGCATCGCCCAATAGCCGCTCGTAGGGCGATTCTTCTCCCGCCTGCTGTTCCAGCAAATAAAGCTCTCGCTGTTCTCCGATAAACTCCTCACCGGCAAGCTTGACGCGGGCGGCGAGTGCGATAGCCGCATCGGGAGAGGCTCGGAAGCGAAAATAGTTTCCCCTGCCCGGGGCCGCCGCTGCGTCCGCAAAGAGCTTCTGCGGCGGCGGCTTCAGCTCGACAAGGATCTCGCTCACTGTCTCGGGCAGATACTTGCCTGAGCGCAGGTACCACGGCACACCGTCCCAACGCCATGAGTCGATCATGAGCCGAATCGCACAATAGGTCTCGACATCGGAGTTCCTCGCTACGTCCTTCTCCTGGCGGTAACCCGCGTATTGACCGCGCACCATATCTTCGGACTTCAACGGACGCATCGCCTTGAACACGGTCGCCTTCTCGGTTTGCACCGCTGCAAAATTCCGTCCTGCGGGCGGTTCCATGGCAAGCAGCGCGACAATCTGAAAAAGATGATTCTGGATGACGTCGCGCAAGCAGCCGGCGGACTCGTAAAATGCGCCGCGCGTACCTACGCCGAAGCTTTCGGACAAGGTGATCTGGACACTGGAGATGTAGTTGCGGTTCCAGATGGGTTCGAGGAAGGAGTTCGCGAAGCGGAAGTAAAGGATATTCATGATCGCTTCTTTCCCAAGGAAGTGATCGATGCGAAAGATTGAATCTTCAGGGAAAACCGATCGCGCTACGCGGTTGAGCGCACGAGCCGACGCAAGGTCGCGTCCAAACGGCTTCTCGACGATGACCCGCGCGTTCTCGGCCAATCCCGAGGCGCCGAGCCCTTTGATTACGGTCTCGAAGAGCGAGGGCGGGATGGCCAGATAATGTGCCGGACGGCGTGCTTTCCCAAGCGCTGCCTTGATCGCCGCGAAGGTTTTGCTGTCGTTGTAATCCCCACTTACATATTTGAGCAGCGATAGAAGACGCTGGAGGGCTCGCTTATTGTCGAGCCCGCCCGATTGCTTGATGCTCTGCGTCACTCGTCTGTGCAGACGCTCCAGACTCCACTTGGGAAACGCAACGCCGATGACGGGGACGTTGAGGGTTCCGCGTTTCACCATGGCGTAGAGTGCGGGGAAGATCTGCTTGTGGGCGAGATCGCCAGTCGCGCCGTAAACCACAAGAGCATCTGAATGGGAGGTGCGCATCGGGCCTTCCTTCCTGGCGGCAGCCGTTTCGTGATGGCTGCCGAATCTGGATTGCAACCTCGATGATAGCCGTTGGCGATGGAGTCGGCCCTCCAAAGGGGTGATCCCTTCTCTGTTGAGCCGCGGTCTCGTCACAACATTATTTGTGGTCAACAAGCACGGAGTCAGCAAAGCCCGGACGGTTCTCGCGAATGTATTCCGAGAATTGGGGGTCCTTATCCGCAGCCCTGGCAGCGGGGTTGATGTAGGCACGATTCTTGAGTTCCAGGAATGGCATGCGAGGGGCGGACGGCGGTTGACCGACAGGTTGCGCTGCAAGCGAGCCTCGATCGTAGAGCATTTCATCGGCTTTGCCGTTCAACAGGATTCGCCAGTCAAACGGACGGCCCCTCAATGCTTGCAGCTCAAATATTTCTGTCGTGCAGTTGTGTGTGAGCGCGTTGTACCAGGTAGGGTGATCGTGAAGCTGGTTGGTGAAGGCCGCGTAGCTGAGCAGGAGATCGCGGGCAAACTGCGGCGATGCTTTGGTGTGGTAGAGATAAAGATCCTCGCCATGGCGATAGTTGGTGCGAAGACGCACAAGATCACGCTCGTCGCTCACGACCGAGATAAGGGTGAATTGGCGGAAGAATCCGAGAACGCTGGAGTATTGCTGTCCCACGTGCTTCCGGGCCTCGATAGAGAAGGTGATGGGATCGTCCTTCACATCCGGATGCGCGGGGTCGGGACCAAGATCGAAGCTAACGATCGTGTGCGCGATCCAGGGCGATCCACAATAATTCATAAAGAGATCGACACCCCGGACCCGGTCGAGATCCACGGTGCGAGTCAACCATTGGCAGCTGTAATCAAACTCGGCTCGATAGTCGCAGCTGCGAACGTTATGAAAGGTCAATTGCGACGCCCCGATGTCGGCATAGGCGATGCGGGAGACGTCGTCCTGCCAGTTTCCTTCATTGGATGGCGCAATGCTCAGCCACCAGGCAAGCACGATGGCAAAACAGAACAGCGAAGCCAACAGCCGCGTGACAGGGCGCTTGAAAAGGACCAGCCCGGCTATGACTGCAACCAGATACACGACTGCGGCAAGCAGATGCAGAGCACGTACCCGGCAATCAACGAAGATCGCCAGAACCGCCCACGCTGAGAGAAGAACCATGCAGAGATAACAGAAAACACCACCCACTCGCCGCGCGAGTGAGGCGCATCTGCGTGCTATCGGGATGTGCGTCACTTCCAGAGACAACGGGGCCTCCATTTTCTTGCGCTTGAATTTCAAGTATGCGCGATCTCTCCGCCCTGAGAGAATCTCAAACATGATTCGAATCCCCTTTGAGGAAGTCCAGGACCAACTCGCGGCGGTGTTGCGGCGGCTGGGTTTTGCGGCGGGCCGGGCGGACAAGTGCGCGCGGCTCTTTGCCGAGACGACGTGCGACGGCGTTTACACGCATGGCATCAACCGGTTCTCCCGATTTGCGGCCATGGTGCACAACGGCAGCATCGACCTGAACGCTGAGCCTGTGGTCGCGGCGCAATTCGGCGCATTGGAGCGGTGGGACGGGCGCCTCGGGCCGGGCAATCTGAACGCGTTTGCGGCCATGGAACGCGCCATCGCTCTGAGCCGCGAACACGGGCTGGGATGCGTGGCTCTCGGCAACACCAATCACTGGATGCGCGGCGGGAGTTATGGCTGGCAGGCAGCGGAGGCGGGGCTGATCGGGATCTGCTGGACCAACACCATGCCCAACCTGCCTCCCTGGGGCGGGACGGACCCATGCGTCGGCAACAATCCGCTGGTGATTGCCGTGCCGCGCGCCAACGGTCCGGTGGTGCTGGATATGGCGATGTCGCAGTTCTCCTATGGCGCGCTCGAAAGTTACAGGAAGCGCGGCGAAATGCTGCCCGTGGACGGCGGCTTTGACCTGGCCGGAAATCTCACCCGCGATCCGGGCGCGATCGAGGCTTCGCAGCGCGCCTTGCCGATTGGCTATTGGAAGGGCTCAGGCCTTTCCATACTCCTGGACATGGTGGCCGCGATGCTGTCGCTGGGCAAGGCCACCCACCAGATTGCACCCGATTCCCTGCGCGAGACGGCCGTGTCGCAGACATTTCTGGCGATGAATCCGGAAGCGGTAGGCGGAAACGAAGATGTTGCCGATGCCATCGTTGAGTCGCTCCACAAGTGCCATCCGGTAGACGAGGGAAAGCCGGTGCGTTATCCGGGCGAGCAGACGCTGCGAATACGAGAGGAAAACCGGCGGCTGGGTTTGCCGGTGGATCGGGCAGTGTGGGCGGAAATTCTGGCGATGTGAGCTGTCTCACTCAGTCGGACAGGTGTATCCCGCCTTACCTGATGCACGACAAAAAATGATGTCCCAGCCTGTCTGAGTGGGGGTAATCTGCAAGGGAATCGAATTGCCCTCTGGAGCCCTTGATGAAGCGAATTGTTTCTCCTTTCCTCTTGCTGTTGAGCCTGGCCGTACCCGCCGTACTTTGTGGGCAGCAGCCGCCCATCATCGACCGCGCGCTCTTTTTCGGGGAGATACAGATTGGCGGCGCGCAGATTTCCCCCAACGGGCAATATCTCTCCTTCCTCAAGCCCTACAAGGGCACGCGCAATATCTGGGTGAAGAAGGCGAGTGAGCCGTTCAGCGCCGCCCGTCCGGTCAGCGTCGAGGCCTCCCGGCCGATCCGCAACTACTTCTGGAGCCGCGATTCGAAATACATCCTGTACGTGCAGGATGCGGGCGGGGACGAAAACTTCAACGTGTACGCCATCGACCCCACGAAACCCGCCGATCCGGCGACCGGCGTCCCGCCTACCCGCGCGCTCACCAATCTCAAAGGCGTCCGGACGCAGATCTTTGCCGTTCCCCGGTCGAAGCCGGACACCCTTTACATCGGGCTGAACGACCGCGATCCGCAATGGCACGACCTGTATGAGCTCACCATCTCGACGGGTGAGAAGAAGCTGCTGCGCAAGAATACGGAGAGAGTTGCCGGGTGGGACTTCGATCACGACGGCAACCTGCGCATGGCGGAGCGCACCAACCAGGTCGGCGACACGGAAATCATGCGCGTGGATGCGGACGGCTTCAAGCAGATCTACAGCTGTTCGGTGCTTGAGGAATGCGGCGTTCTCAGCTTCGACGCGGCCAACAAGCAGGTTTACCTGACCACGAACAAGGGATCTCTGGACCTGACTGAATTGGAGCTTCTGGATCCGGCCGCCGGAACCACGTCGAAGATGGAGAGTGACCCGGAGGGCCGGGTTGATATCGGCGGAGTCGAGACGTCCGATGTTGACCACCACATCTACTTCACCCAGTACCGGGACGACCGCACGCGGCGGTACTTTAAAGACAAGGAATTCGAGACGGAGTTCCGATGGCTCGAATCGAAGTTGCCGGGCAAGGAAATCAACTTCGGGGCCCGTTCGAACGACGAGAATATCTGGATTGTCATCGCCGGGGCCGACACCGAGCCTGGCGAGACGTATCTTTGGGACCGAAAGGCAAAGACACTCACGCTGCAATACCGGATTCGCGAGGAACTGCCGCGCGAATCGCTGTCCAAGTGCCGGCCCTATCATTTCAAGTCATCCGACGGACTTGATATCCCTTCCTATCTCACGTTGCCCAAAGGTTTGCCGGGGAAGAACCTCGCACTCATCGTTCTTCCCCATGGCGGGCCGTGGGGGCGCGATTATTTCGGCTATGACACCTATGCGCAGTTTCTCTCCAATCGTGGCTTCGCCGTGCTGCAGCCCAATTTCCGGGGATCGACCGGATATGGCAAGAAGTTCCTCAACGCCGGCAATGGCGAATGGGGGCGCAAGATGCAGGACGACCTCACGTGGGGCGTGAAGGCGCTGATCGCGGATGGAACAGTGGACCCCAAGCGGGTGGGTATCTTTGGCGGATCGTATGGGGGCTATGCCACTCTGGCCGGGGTTGCGTTTACACCGGATGTCTATGCAGCCGCGGTAGCCTACGTTGCGCCCTCGAACCTGATCACACTGCTCGATGCAGTTCCTCCGTACTGGGAGGCCATGCGGAAGCAGTTGTACGCGCGCATGGCTGATCCGACGACACCTGACGGTAAAGCATTGCTGGTGGCCGAGTCTCCACTGACGCAGGCAAAAGCGATCGTGACGCCGCTGCTGGTGGTGCAGGGCAAGAACGATCCGCGCGTCAACATACGCGAGAGCAACCAGATCGTGGCGGCGGTGCGGGATAACGGCAAGCCCATCGAGTACCTGGTGGCTCCTGACGAGGGACACGGATTTGCCCGCCCCATCAACAACCTGGCCATGGTTACGGCGATGGAGGCATTCTTCGCCCAATATCTGAGCGGGCGGGCGCAGAAGGATGTCCCCGCGGATGTAGAAGCCAAGTTGAAGGAGATCACGGTTGATCCCAAGACGGTGAGCGGGGCCGTTACTTTAAAAGGGGATCGGCCGCCCGCGGGGAAGTGACGCGGCAGAGCGTCAGAACCCCATGATGTTGTAACCGCAATCGACGTAGATGGTTTCGCCGGTGATGGCGCTGGAGAGGTCGCTGGCCAGAAAGAGGGCCAGACCGCCGACTTCGAGCTGGTCGACGTTGCGGTGCAGCGGGGCGCGCTCGGCGTGGGCCTTGCATCATTTCGCCCAGGTCGCCGATGCCGCGGGCGGCCAGCGTCTTGATGGGGCCGGCGGAGATGGCGTTGACGCGGATGTTTTTGGGGCCCAGGTTCGGCGGCGAGGTAGCGGGCGGCAGACTCGAGGCCGCCTTGGCCACGGCCATGACGTTGTAGTTGGGGACCACCTTTTCGGCGGCGTAGTAAGTGAGGGTCATGATGCTGCCGCCGTCGGTCATCAGCGGCGCGGCGCCGCGGCTGACGGCAATCAGCGAGTAGACGCTGACTTCCATGCGCGATGCGGAAGCCTTCGCGGCTGGTATTGATGAATTCGCCTTTAAGATCAGCGGCGGGAGCGAAGGCGACGGCGTGCACCAGGATGTCGAGCTTGCCGTACTTGGCTTTGAGAGCGGCGAAGAGGGCAGTCGATTTCCTGCGTCGTTGGAGACGTCGCACTGGAAGCCGGCAGCGCCGGGCAGGTCGGCGATGAGGCCTTCGGCTTCGAGCTTCATGCGTTCGTTCTGATAGCAGATGGCCAGGGTGGCGCCGGCGGCGTGGAGTTTCTGGGCGATGCCCCAGGCGATGGAACGCTTGTTGGCCAGCCCGAAGACCACGGCCGTTTTGCCTGCCAGATCGATCATTCTTTTTCTCATCCTCCGTTGTCGTGTCGGTGCAGGGAACTGCCGAGGCCAACCGTTTTTTAGAATAACAGTCGGAGGCAATCAACCGCCCAGATCGACCAGTTCGACCTCGCCGACGGGCCGGTCCAGAAATCTCGACCCGAGGCGCTGAAACTTTTCCACCGAATCGGTGGCGAAGCAACGGATAAGCGGCGCGGAGGCTTGGCGCGTTGACTTTGTGCTTTCCACCCTGGATCCGGCTTGAAGCCGGTTCTGGAATGGGGTACCCAGGTCGTGGTTGCTGAAGAGGCCGGCGGCCGCTTCGGCGGTGGATTCTGCGGAGTCGATGACCCGCATGCCGGCTGGCACGGCGCTCTCGATGAGCGGCCGCAGCAGCGGATAGTGCGTGCAGCCCAGGACCAGCGTGTCGGGCTTCAGATTCTGCGCCGCGGCCTCGGCGCAGCAGCTCGTCGAGATAGATGCGAATCACCTCGGCGGTCACGGGATGGTCGGTCCAGCCCTCCTCGACCAGCGGCACGAGCAGCGGGCAGGCCTTCTCGAGGGCGCGCAGGCCCCGCGCCTGGCAGGCAGCGGCGTAGGCGTGGCTCTGCACGGTGGCGTCGGTGGCGATGACCAGCACGTCGCCGGTGCGCGAGGCGGCGCGGGCCGCGGCCGCGCCGGGCTCGATGACGCCCAGCACCGGGACCGGCACGGCGTCCTGGATGGCGTCGAGCGCCAGGGCGCTGGCGGTGTTGCAGGCGATCACCAGGAATTCTGCGCCCTGCTCGCGGACCAGGAACTGCGCGCTTTCAGCGGCATAGCGGGCGATGGTGCGGCGCGATTTGGAGCCGTAGGGCAGCCGCGCCGTGTCGCCGAGGAAAGCGAAGCGCGCCTGGGGCAAGCGGCCGAATGAGAGCGCGCAGCACGGTGAGGCCGCCAAAGCCGGAATCGAAGACGCCGATGGTGGGGGACGCGAGCGAAGCGTCCGGTTGAGGCGGTCACGGGTGGGCGGCCTCCGCGGTTTCGGCGTCTGATCGACGGTAGGTAAGTGCGAGTCAGGTCGGCGTGGCCGGCCAGCGTGGGCCGCTGCTGGCCGTCCACCAGAAAGCGGACCTGGTCACGCGAGGCAGGTTGGCATGGATGGTTCCGCAGATGGAGAGCACCGTGAGCGTCTCGGTTTCGAAGCCCGAGGGATGACTGGCGGCGAAGTTGCTGGTCAGATTGACCACCGCCAGTTGCGGCCCGCAATGGAGTCAGCGAATCGCTCGTCTTGCGGACTTGCCGATCCGCGGCCGCGTTGCGGCAGCACCGGGAGCAGAAAGACCTGGGCGACGGAAGCGGCGCCGCCGGGCACCGGGTGTGCAGCATTCGGGGCGGCGTAGAGATCCGAGCAAGCTTGCCCAGCACGGCGCGGGCGCGGGCGCCGGGATCGGCGGGCAGGGGCAAGCGAATGAACCTGCGGCAGCAGGGAGTTGTCGTCGTCGTTGGCGACCATCAGCGTGGCCTTCTCAGCGGGAGCCACTTCGGGGGCCTTGGTCGGCGCGGAGTCGAGGCCGGCCACGAGCCGCTCATGCGCGCGCTGGCGCAGATGCCAGAGCATGCCGCCCATGGCCAATGAGGCGCAGCAGGAGGATGAGAAAAAATCACGATCTGGTAGCGGGGAATCATGGCTGGCGTCCCTCCGCGCTCGCCATTCGCAGCGATCGCGGCCGCAGCAGGGCTGGCGCGCCACACGCGGCCTGGTAGTCGGGTCGTCCGGCTCGGCGGTGATCTTGTGGTCGGAATCGCGTTCCGGAGCAATCTCGACGGCCACCGCGGGGCAGGTCATGCTTTCGATGGCCGGCAACGGCGTCCGGCCCAGGTCACGCTCATGCCGGCTTGCAGCAGGGCGGAGTTGAGCACGCCCGGCCAGGGCAAGGCTGCGCGTCACCCAGCCGCCTGCGCGGTCTTCCAGGGCACGAAGCGCGTGGGAGCGGCGGGCGCCAGCGAGGAGACAAACAGATGCACGCCGATGCCGGTCTCAGCGGCGTGCAGGCTGATGCAGGCCTGCGCGTCGGCATGGTTGGCGATGTCGGCGCGGCGGTCCGGGTCGACGGCTGGTCGGATTCGCGCGTGGTCACCACCTGGATCCCGCGCGCCCCGAGCAGCGAGCGCAGACGCACGCTGAGAGCGAGGTTGGCTTCTTTTCCAGTCTGGCCGCTGGATAGATGGCCGCCGAGGTCGTCTCCGCCGTGCGCGGCGTCGAGCACGACCACGAAGCGGGAGCGGGGGTCCAGGAGCGGCAGGCGGAGCGCGGCGGCGAGGCACCTGGAGGTCGTGCGGGTGGCGGCAGAACTGGTTGAGGGGCCGGAGACGGCGGTTGCTGGGCTGCTGCCTGCTCTGCAGCGGTTGCAGCTGTCGCGGCGGCAGCCGGGGTCGCGAACAATCGGGCGAATAACAGCAGTGCAGCGAGTCCGCACCTACTCCAGCGCATAGATGGCGAGACCGCTGAGCAGCTTGGGAAAGAAGTCGGTCGATTTCTGCGGCATCACTTCGCCGGCAAAGGCCACTTCGCTCAGCTGCTCCATGGTGACCGGGTTGGTGAGGAAGGCCACATCGGCTTCGCCACGCGCGCACCTGTTCGACGGCCTCGCCGGCGTCGCGCAGATAGCGAATGTTGGTCTGCTCGCGCACCTTTTCCGCGTCCAGGCCGAGCAGCCGGTCGAGAACGATGGAATGCAGATGGCGTCAGGTCGAGCTGGCGCTGGCGCTCCGGCAATGCTTGTCAGCGCGGCTTCGATGGCTTCGGGCTTCGAACGCAGCAGAAGCGCGCCGGCGCGGGTAACGGCGACGAAGGCTGTGCCTTGCTGCTTCGCCAAGGTTTCGATGAAATCGGCAGCATCGCCTTCGGGCAAAGTTTCAACGGAGAAGAATTCTTCGGCTCGCCGCGAGAAGCCGGCGGGGTCGAAGCCGGGCAGGCTGTGCACCACGCGATGCGTCGGCAGAATCACGAGGCCGTCGGAGTCCATGTTGACGAAGGTCATCATCACGGCCGCCTCAGGGTGAGGCGGGCTGCGGCAGCTGGCTGACGCTGGATTCGGTCCTGGCCTGGGCGGCGTGGGCGTGTTCCTTGGAGTACGCGAGCGCTGTCTCGTAGCGGTGGTGGCCGTCGGCGATGATCAGCTTCTTGTCGGCCATGGCGGTGGCCAGCAGGCGGATCACCGCGGGATCGTTCACACGCCAGATCCGGTGCAGGACGCCGTACTCGTCGGTGACCTCGGCGTCGGCAGCGCCGTTGCCGTCGAAGAGAATCTTCTCCACGCTGCCGGCGGGATCTGAATAGAGCATGAAGATCTGGCCAAAGTGCGCGTGGGTGGCCTTCAGCAGGTTCAGCCGGTCGCTCTTGGGCTTGGAGAGCGTCTGCTCGTGGCGAAAGACCACCTGGTCGGCGTAGTCGTGCAGCTTGCCCAGGGCGATAAATCCGCGCCGCTCTTTGACCGCATTCGACCCCGGCACCTGTGAATCGCTGCGAGTAGGCGAAGACGCAGGGCGTTTTCTCCTGGATCAGAACGCCCTGCTCGCGCCAGGCGCGAAAGTCGCGCGCCGCGCGGGTATAGACGCTTTCATTCCGCTCGGCATCAAATAGTTCAGGCAGCCCAAGGATGATGCGGACCAGGTTGAAGGGGCTGCGCTGGTAATAAGCCTGCTGCATGGCGGGAGAGATTTTGTCATACGGTTGGGTCACCACGTCGTCTAAGCGAACAGATGCGGGATTGTAGCGCCAGGCGCGGAATGGATAAATGCGAGCCATGCGGAAGGTCTTGCTCCAGATTGAAAAGGCGGGGCTTGCACCCCTTGGTTGGGTCTGGCGAGAGAGTGAATCGCGACAGGTTCCAGGCTCGATTGTATCCCAGTGCACCGGCGAAGGCCCGGCGTGTCCACTACCACGTGGTGAAACCGTGCCGCCGGTCGCACGGTCAGGAGTTGGCTCAACGTGCTAATATCACGTTCTATCCCGTTCGGTGCTGCGTCATGAGGACACTCATTCCATTCTGCGCTCTGACCACACCGGCTGGACCCGTGTAGACCGACTCCTCCGTTGTGATCATCTCGTGCGCGTCTGTCTGTATGCGGCCGCGGCGGTTTGCCTGGCGACGTGCGCGCGGGCGCAGGACGATCCGCTGAACAAGGTACATGTCCAGCCGCCGTCGTCGACCACCGGGACACCCGCAACCGGGGCTCCCGCTGGAGCCGAGGCGCCCGCGGTGACCGGCCCGGCCGCGCACAAGGCCCGCCCCGGCGCGTTGATCCGCATGAATGTGGACATGGTGCTGGTGCCGGTGACGGTGACCGACCCCATGAACCGGCTGGTCACGGGACTTGAGAAGGACGATTTTCAGGTTTACGAGAACAACGGCGAGCAGGACATTCGCAGCTTTGCCAGCGAAGATGCGCCGGTCTCGATCGGCATCATTTTCGATCTTTCCGGTTCCATGACATCCAAGCTCGTGCGCGCGCGGGAGTCGATTCTGCAGTTCATCAAGACCGCCAATCCGCAGGACGAGTTTTTTGTGATCGGGTTCAACGACCGGCCGGAGCTGATTGAGGACTTCACCAGCTCGGTTGAAGATATCCAGGCGCGGCTGGCCACGGTGCGCAGCGGCCATCGCACCGCGCTGCTGGATGCGATTTATTACGGCGTGGCCAAGATGAAGGACGCGCGCCACGAGCGCAAGGCGCTGCTGGTGGTTTCGGACGGCGGCGACAACCGCTCCCGCTACACCGAGGGCGAAGTGCGCTCCCAGGTGCGCGAATCCGACGTGGAGATTTATTCGATCGGCATCTTCGATCCCTACGCCGCCACGCCGGAAGAGCGCACCGGTCCGCTGCTGCTGAACGAGTTATGCGAGGAAACCGGCGGGCGCCTGTTCCGGGTGGACGACTGTCGACGAGATGAGCGACATCGCGGAGAAAATCTCGACCGAGCTGCGCAACCAGTACGTGATCGGCTACAAGCCCAAGGATCTGCACCGCGACGGCAAGTGGCGTAAAGTGAAGGTAAAGTTGAATCCACCCCAGGGGCTGCCTCCGCTTACTGTCTCATGCTCGCACGGGCTACTATGCGCCATTGCAATAACGCGCTTCTCGCGGTGCTTCTAGCCGGAGCGGCTCTCTCGCTGTCAGCGCAAAAAACGCCCAATCAGCCGCTCGCGCCAAGCTTCGCCGCTCGCGGTGGACCACGACCCTGTGCGCTCGCCCGACAGTGCCGACGCTGCCCCCTATACAGGCGAGGGCGTGCACAAGGAGGGCGGCAGGCTACGTTCTGCACACCGACGTCGAAGAAGTGGTGCTCAACGCCACGGTGCTCGACGGCAACAGGCTGGTCCAGGACCTGAAGAAAGAAGACTTCAACGTCTTCGAAGACGGCGTGAAGCAAAACATCATCAGCTTTCAGCACACCGATCTGCCCGTCTCGATTGGGCTGGTGGTCGATAACTCCGGCTCCATGTACGAAGAAACGTCCGTCCGTGAACAAGAGCGCCGCTCGATCTGATCGAGGCCTCGAATCCCGCAGGACGAAGCTTTTGTCGTGAACTTCTCCGACGAAGCGTTCATCGACCAGGAATTTACCGTCGGACATAAACAAGCTGCGCGACGGGCTTGTCGCACATCGATTCCCGCGGCGGCACCGCGCTCTACGATGCGGTGGTGGCTTCGGCCGACAAGCTGGCGGCCGACGCCAAGCGGCCCAAGCAGGTGCTGGTCCTCATCACCGACGGCGAAGACAACGCCTCCAGCCTGAACCTGGAACAGACCATCCGTCGCGTACAGCAACTCTCCGGACCGGTGATCTACTCCATCGGCCTGCTCTTTGGCGACGAGATGAGCCACGCCGAAGTGCGCCACGCGCGCCGCGCTCTGGAGATGCTTTCCACCGAGACGGGCGGCATGGCCTTCTTCCCCAAATCCATCGAGCAGGTCGATCAGATCGCGGCGGAGGTGGCCCGCGACATCCGCAGCCAGTACACGCTGGGCTATCACTCCACCAAGCCGACCACGGATCCCGGCTTCCGTCGCGTCCAGGTCACGGCCGAGGAAAAGGGCTCGGGCAAGCTCAACGTCCGCACCCGCACCGGATATTTCCCGGTGGTGCGGGGCGCGAAAAAGGAGCGCACAGCAACCGGGCAGTAGTTGCCGGCGGCCCTCGTGGCTGATCGGCCTGGCTGCTCGCCACGATAAGCTAGAGGCTAGGAGCTAGTGGCTAGAAGCTGACCATGTCCGAATTGAAATTCTCGACCCTTGCTGTGCATGCGGGGCAGGAGCCCGACCCGTCTGACGGGCGCCGTGAACGTGCCCGTGTATCTTTCCTCCACATTTGAACTCACCGGCATCGGCACCGACAAGGGCTGGGACTATTCGCGGGCCGGCAATCCCACGCGGGACCGCGTTGAGACAGCTCTGGCAAAGCTGGAGGGCGGCCACAGCGGGCATGCTTTCGCGAGCGGCATGGCGGCTATCTATGCGCTGGTAGCCACTCTGCACGCGGGCGACCATGTGATCTGCTCGCACAACGTGTACGGGGGAACGGCACGGCTGTTTAACCTGATCGTGCGCCATTATGGCATCGACATTCAGTATGTCGATATGAGCAATCTCGACGCCGTCGCGGCGGCGATCCGGCCGAATACGAAGCTGATTCATGTGGAGACCCCGACCAATCCGCTGATGTCACTTACCGATATTGCCGCGGTCTGCGAGATCGCTCATGCGCGCGGTGTCGAAGTCAGCGTCGACAACACGTTTATGTCGCCGGTGCTGCAGAGTCCGCTGAGGCTAGGCGCCGACATTGTTATGCACTCGACGACCAAATTTCTCAATGGCCACTCCGATGGATTGGGCGGTGCGTTGATCGGCTCGAGGCCCGAGCACAAGGAGCGATTTTGGCTGGTGCAGAAAGCAGCGGGTGGCATCATGTCTCCCTTCGAATGTTTCCTCGTCTTGCGCGGCATCCGAACCCTGGCGCTCCGCATGAAACAGCACGAGGAGAATGGCCGCGCTGTGGCGACGTTCCTCTCCACGCAGCCCAAGGTGAAGCGGCTGGCGTATCCCGGACTGAAAAGCCATCCCCAGTACGAGCTGGCGGTAAGGCAGCAGCGCGGTTTCGGGTCGATGCTCAGCTTCGATCTGGGCACGCGCGAGGCGGCAGGGCGATTTCTAGGCGCCATCAAGCTGTTCCTGAACGCGGAATCGCTGGGCGGGGTTGAGTCTCTGGCATCGCACTCGGCCACCACCACGCACGCATCGCTGACGGACGCGGAGCGCGAGTCGATCGGTATTACGGAGGGGCTGGTGCGGTTGTCGGTGGGCATCGAGGACAAGGATGATCTCATCGCCGATCTGGAGCGGGCGCTGGCGGCCGTTTAGCCCTGCATTTCTCCCAGCCCGCGGCCCTCGTCTTCGTGATTGCGCAAGAAAGATGCGCGCGCTTAGCAGTCTTTTTCTACCGGTTTTGCCACAATAGAGAAGAGAGAGAGAATCGAAGTGCGGCCTCAGGCAGAACCCGGAGCAGCGGAAGCAATTCGGTTTCGTTCTGAACGCTTTAGACCCCCCAAAACGCCCCTTTAGAACCGTTTACATTTGCGGTATGGTAGACCATATCTGGCATTATCTTCAGTGGCTTGCAGACGATGAGGGGAGCCGGAATGGGGACCCCTCCCCTCCCCCCCCCCATACTGAGACTGTAAAACTGTATGTCGATCACTTCGATCAAGACACAACTCAAGCTTCAAAGCTCGTGAGAAATCCAGATTAAACTAGCCGTCGTGCGCACACGGTGCCAACCGGACCTGAATTGGAGGCTGTCAGAAAATGGCCGAGCCTGATCAGGCGTTGCGGAAACTCATAGCCGCCATCGCTGCCGGAGATGCGAACGGCGTCTCGCAGCTTCTGGCCGCGTCGCCATTCCTGGCTCGGGCTTCGTTCGCGTCGGGAGCGACACGCCGGGCAGAGAGTTCCCACTTTTTGGACTCGATCAAGCGATATATCTATGCGGGTGACACGGGCCTCCACATTGCCGCGGCTGCGTACCAAACCGAAATTGCGCGCAAGCTGATCGCCGCGGGTGCGCAGATCCAGGCGAGGAATCGCCGCGGGCAGGAACCGATGCATTATGCTGCGGTTGGCAGTCCCGGTTCGCGTGCGTGGAACCCGCCGGCGCAGGTGGCCACGATCGTCTGCCTCATCGAGGCGGGGGCCGATCCGAACGCGGTCGACATGGATGGAGTGACGCCGTTGCATCGGGCGGTGCGAACGCGATGCGCCGAAGCGGTGCGGACTCTTCTCGCCCACGGCGCCGACCCCGGGCGGAAAAACAAAAGCGGCTCAACGCCCGTGAAGCTGGCCGGACTGACCACGGGTCGAGGCGGAACCGGTTCGCCTGCAGCAAAAGCGCAGCAGCAGGAAATTTTGCAGCTGCTTCGAGGAGACCGGCTCAGTCCGGGCATGGACTAAATAGAACCTCAGTGCACCACCACCGCGCCGACTTTTTTCGGCCGCCGCATGAGAAACGGCAGCGGGATCAAGATCGCCGTAAGCGCCACCATAACCCAGAGCACATCCACATAGGAGAGGAGGCGCGCCTGGAGCTGGGCCATGCCATAGATCTGCGCGCCGGCGTGCTGCATCGCATCGGGCATCCCGCCACCCGAGCGTTGATGCCAGGCAGAGGCCATCCCCGAGCGCAAGGCTTCAAACGGGCCGTTGCCGTTGATGGTGTGCGCCGAAAGCATGGCCAGATGCTTCTGGGTCAGTCGCGCCAGCAGCGTGGTGACAAAGCTGATGCCCACGCTCCCACCCAGATTGCGCATCAGGGCCGAGAGGCCGCTGACCTCGTTGTACTTCTCCTGCGCGACGTCGGCGTAACAGAGAGTATTGATGGGGATGAACAGGAACGGCAGGCCCAGAGCGATAACGACGCGCCAACTCACGGCCATGTTAAAGCTGACGTTGAGACTGAGCCCGGTCATGCGATACAGGCCGAAGGTGGTGATGGTAAAACCCATGGCAACCAGCTTGCGGGGATCGAATTTGGGCGCGAGGGCGCCGGCAACTGGGAAGAGCACCATGAGTGCAATCCCGCCCGACGAGACCGCCATGCCGGCCTGTTCCGCGGAGTAGCCCATGATCTCCTGGAGAAATTGTGGAATGAGCACCGTGGACGAGTAGAGCGAGACGCCGACCATGAACATGACGAACATGGTGGTCCCCACGTTGCGCTGGGCCAGCAGGCGCAGATCCAGGATGGGGTGCTCGATTCTTAGCTGGCGCCAAACGAAAACCACCAGGCCGATCGCCGCAATGACGAACAGAGTCGTGATAAAGCGGGAGCTGAACCAGTCGTCTTCCTGGCCCTTGTCGAGAAAGGTCTGCAAAGCGCCGATGGTGATCACGAGCAGGCCCAACCCCCAGTAATCCACTCCTTCGCGGCGGCTGCGAATTTCGGCCAGGTAGGGTGGATCTTCGACGACCCTGTTGGTGAGGTAGAGCGAGAGAATACCCACCGGGATGTTGATGAAAAAGATCCATCGCCAGCTGTAGTTGTCGACGATCCATCCACCGAAGGTTGGCCCCAGCACCGGCGCCATCACTACTGCCATCCCATATACGGCGAATGCCATGCTCCTCTTCTGAGGCGGGAAGGTGTCGGCGAGGATGGATTGTTCGCTGGGTTGCAGGCCGCCGCCGGCTGCCCCCTGAAGGACGCGAAAGAAAACCAGCAGACCCAGCGTCGGAGCAAGACCGCAGAGCAGCGACGCCATCGTGAACAGGAAAACGCAGCTCATGTAGAAACGCTTGCGCCCAATCCGGTTGGCGATCCAGCCGCTGATGGGGAGCACGACGGCATTGGCAACCAGGTAACTGGTGAGCACCCAGGTAGCCTCGTCACGGCTGGCGGAGAGTGACCCGCCGATGTGTCCCATGGCCACGTTGGCGATGGAGGTATCGAGCGCTTCCATGAATGTAGCCATGGTCACCGTCAGGGCTATGACCCACGGGTTGGCGCGCGGGCGCCACGTGTCATGGAATGTGAGTGTTGCCGCGGCGGCCAAGGCTTGCTCCTGCTTGGTTTACATGGACCAGGATTCGGGAAGGTGCTTTTAATAGAGTAACGGATAAGTGGCCTGCGACGGGCCCATGACGGATCAAGTTCGATGAGCGGAAGTGGCTGGCGACGGCGGATGGGGAAAGTGCCGTGTGTCATGCTGATGAGTCCGGCAACTGAGTGCAGAGCCGCGATGAGGAACGAACGATGTATTTAATAGGAATCGATACATGCGGGCCGTCTGGGTCGGTTGCACTTGGCAGGCTCACCGGGATGCACTCGGCGGAAACCGTCGCTCAGAAGGAGTTGGAGGGACGCAGCTATTCGGCCACGCTGGTGGTAGCCGTGGAGGAGCTGCTGGAGAGGCAGCGGATCCGGTTTGTCGATGTCGGCTGTATCGTCGTGGTTCGCGGGCCAGGGAGCTTTACCGGAGTGCGGGTGGCGCTCGGCGCAGCCAAAGGATTCGCGGAAGGGTCCGGGGTTCCGGTCGTCGCTGTCTCCCGGTTGGAGGTCCTGGCGCGCAAGGCCGGGGTGCTGTCATCCGCGCTCGACGCCCACCGTCATGAGGTCTTTCTGCGGGTTGCGGATTGCAACCTGAAGATCACGGAACTTCTTGCCGGAAGTGCGGACCTAGCTCGGATCTCTCCGTGTTCGAGAATTGCCGTGTGCGATGAGGCTGCCGCGGAGCTTTTGCGGGCAGCATGGGCCAAGGTTGGCCTAGTTCGCGTTGAGGCTCCGACGGCGGCCGATGCGCTTGTTGTCGCGGCGCCCGAAGTCGCTTCTGGTGAATTTGCGGACGTGGCCCTGTTGGATGGGCACTATCTGCGTCGATCCGATGCGGAAATCTTCGGCCCACCCGCCGTTGCGGATTTAAGGTCCCGATGACGAGAACGAAAGATACCGTACGTATCCGGCCGATGATCCCGGAGGACATCCCGCTTGTGAGGGCCATTGCCAACAGTCTGCCGGAAGCTCCGCACTGGAGGTTCGAGGTCTACCAAGATATGTTGGACCCCGCCCGGGTCCCGGCCCGTCTTTGCCGGGTTGCGGAAGATTCCGAGGGGCGGCTGATGGGCTTCGGGGTGATGGTCGTGATTCCTCCCAAGGCCGAACTCGAGGCTATCGCGGTGACGGGGGAACGCCAGCGCAGGGGAATCGCCGGAAATCTTTTATCCGACTTATTGACCGGGCTGAAGAGATTTGACATTACCGAAGTCATACTCGAGGTCAGGGAGTCAAACCGAGCCGCGCAGGCCTTTTACGGTGCGACCGGGTTTGTTGAAACCGGCCGTCGGCGAGGTTACTATGCTGATCCTCAAGAGGATGCGCTGCTGCTGGTGAGAGAGGTTTCCTAAATCGCGCAGGATCGTCCCACAGCGACGAAGCCCGGGAATAACGAGGTTTATTCGGTAGGAAGTGTCAAGTTGTACACCGGAATTCCACAGGCCTCCTTTCTTCCCCCTGCTTTCACACTTGCCGTTTGTTGTTGCGCGGAGCTATATGTAAATGTTCGATAAAACCAAGGAGGCGCCTATGGATGAAATATACGACTCCACGCTGAGCGAAGAGATTAACCGCCTGCACTCCGAACATCGTCGCTACGCTCAGCGGTTGGAAGAGTTGGTTCAGAAACCGTATCTTTCGGTGGAAGAGCAACTCGAAGAAGTGCGGTTGAAGAAGCTGAAACTTCACGCCAAGGATCTGATTTATGCCTTGGAGCGCCGCGTAGCTATCGCGGTGTAGAGGGAAATCAGATGGCCGGTGCGGACCGGCAAAGGACGGAACGGCGGGTGCGTTGGACGCTTTCCCGGTGAGTGTGCGCGGAACGTACCGCAGTAAGCGTGCCTACCTCGCAAACCGTATAATCGTTAGGGACGATGGTTCGTGACGGTTACATCTACGGTTTGAGCCTGTTGGCGGTGGCATGTGCGTTGGTGTGGGCCACGGGCAGCTGGTCATTGGGGGGTGCCCCCGGTGCTGCTGGCGGTCTTTTTCCTCTGGTTTTTTCGCGACCCGCAACGGACCATCCCCTCCGGTCCAGGCTTGATCGTGTCTCCTGGCGACGGCTTGGTCACAGAAAGCATCGCCATCTCCACCCCCGACGGTCCACGTCAGCGTATCTCCATCTTTCTAAGCGTTTTCGACGTGCATGTGAACCGGTCTCCGATCGCCGGTGTCTTGAGCGGCGTGCGCTATCAAAAAGGGCAATACCTAAATGCCATGAACCGCGCCAGCGCGGAAAGCAACGAACAGAACATCGTGACCGTCTCCGGCGAAGGGATGGAAGTCACATTCAAGCAGATTGCCGGGCTTCTGGCGCGCCGCATCGTGTTCAAGCCCCAGATAGGCGACAGGCTGGAACGGGGCCAGCGTGTCGGTCTCATCAAGTTCGGGTCCCGAGTCGATATTATTTTTCCGGCCGAGGCTGAACCGAAAGTGAAGGTCGGAAACCGAGTCAAAGGCGGGGAGACCGTTCTGGCCGTGATGCCGGAATCCACTGTTGCAGCCGGCAGCGCAAACGCCACAATGACCACCTGTGTCGCATTAGGGGCTGGCTTGCGTGTAGGAGCTCACTGATGGCCGCTCACGACCCCGCCGCCGACCGCGCCAGGGTTCAAGCGCGTTTTCGCCGCGGCATGTACTTGCTGCCGTCTCTGTTCACGGTTGGCAATATCGCCGCAGGCTACTTCGCGATCACCCAGACAATCGCCGCAATCGGGTCGAACAGCGATGCGCGCCTCCATCTGGACTGGGCGGCCATCGCCATTCTTTTCGCGATCCCGTTCGATGCCCTCGACGGGCGCATCGCCCGCATGACCAACACCACAAGCGAATTCGGCAAAGAGCTGGATTCGCTGGCGGATGTGATCACCTTCGGCGTCGCTCCCAGCCTGCTGGCCTATATCTGGGGCTTCCATTTTCTTCCCGAATCGGTTAACCACCAGCTGCGGCAGGACCTATTGCATGCCGGCTCCTTTATCTGTTTTCTCTACCTCATCGGGGGCGCGTCGCGACTGGCCCGCTTCAACATCAGCCACGATGCCCAACCCCGTAATCCAGGACGGCCAGGACGAAAGTACTTCGTGGGCATGCCAATTCCAGCCGCGGCCGGATTGCTTGCCGCTTCGGTGCATTTCTTTGCAGCCTATCCCAACCAGGCCTGGTGGGTGGCGATCATCTGGCTGGTCATCGTCGGCATGTGCGCCTTCCTCATGGTGAGTACCTGGCGCTTCTGGTCAGGGAAAGAGATCAATTTTTCCCGCAGCCACCCGTTCCAGATCCTCCTCGTTCTGGCCATCATCCTATTCGTGATCATTCGCTTCTCGCAGGGGGTGTTGTTCGGGGCCGCTCTGCTCTATATGTTCTCCGGGATCTGGGCGCGGGCGGCGTATTCCTGGTCGCGCCGGCGGCGCCGGAGTCCCCAGCCGGCAACGGATACTTCGACGCCCGGACCCGATGCCTTGCGCCATTCTTAACCCTCTCAAGATAAAGGGAAAATTGTGTACAAGATCGCCATTGCAGGAGCCTCCACACTTTTGGGCAAGGAGCTGAAAGACGCCATTTCAGAGTCGCCGCTCGCCGCCGCCACCTTTGTGCTGCTCGACCAGGACGATGCCCTGGGCCAACTCGACCAGGTTGGCGACGAGATCACTTTTGTCCAGGCCATCACACCCGACTCATTCGAGCATGCGGATTTTGCGTTTTTCTGTGGTTCGGACGGTCTGACCCGCAAGCATTGGCGCGAGGCGCTCAAGGCCGGTTCGACGCTGATTGATCTTTCCGGAGCACTGGACCAGGAACCGGGCGTGCTGGTGCGTTCTCCCTGGATCGGCGTTGATTCCGGAACTCCGGATCTCTTCACGCCCGCGGTGGTTCCCGCGCATCCCGCGGCGGTGGCGCTCGGTCTTCTGCTGGAGCGCCTGCAAGAGGCCTCACCGTTGCGTTCTGCCGCGACAACCCTGCTTGCCCCAGCCAGCGAACTGGGCCGCGGCGCCATGGACGAGCTGCACCAGCAGACGGTGAATCTGCTGAGCTTTCAGCCTTTGCCGCGGGCCGTTTACGACGCCCAGGTGGCCTATAATCTGCTCTCCGGATTTGGGGAAGCCGCCAAGGTGAGTCTCGGAGTTCTGGAAGCCCGCATCCGTCGCCACTATGAAGCTCTCGGCGGGGGGCGCTGGCCCCTCCTTGCCTTACAAGCAATTGCCGCGCCCGTGTTTCACGGCCATACCTTTTCGATCGCCATTGAACTGGAGCGGCCCCTCGATATCCCATTGATCGAAGACGCCTTGAGCGGCGATCACGTCGACCTGGTTCTCGAAGATACGGACTCTCCTTCGAATCTCGCGGCCACCGGCCAGAACGATGTGCTGGTCCGCATGCGCACGGTGCAGGACGGACGCAATCCTGCGCAGGCATCCCGCCTGTGGCTCTGGGCGGCTTCAGACAACCTGCGAATCTATGCCCAGAATGCACTGGAGTGTGCGCTCGAACTGCGTAAGCTGCGTCCGCAGGGGAAGGTGCAGTAAGACGGGGTGGTGTTCCAATCAAGTCGTGATAACAGCAGACTAGGATTCAAGGCTGCCAAATATAGGGCCCACACAGAGTTCGTTCCCTCCAGGTGAATGGCTGCGATCGCAGTCTCACAGTATGGCTACCCGTGCCCAGGTCTGCTCGATGAAGTTGTCGGTCATGCCGGCGATGTAGTCGGCCACGGTGCGCGCCAGGCCTTCGGTTGGAATCTGGGCGCGATGATCCGCGGGCAGCAGGGCGGGATCGGCCATGAGAGCACCGAACAGCCCTTCGACAACCCTGGCCGCGTGGACGTGGTCCTCTTCCATGTCGGGGGAGTTGTACATGTTGGCATAGAGGAATGCCTTGGCAGCGGCACGATCGGACTCCATCGCTGGGCTCAAAGCGGCGAGACGATCGGGCGCCTGACGCACTTGTTCGAGTGTCTTGATGTTGCTCGCGGTTACCCGTCTTCGCACTTCTCTGATCAGGTCAGTGACTAGCGCGTTCATCATCCGCTTGAGGGCCTCGCTGGCCCCGAGGCGGGAGGCGGCATCGGGGTACTCGCGCCGGACGACATCGTGACAGCCTCGAAACAGAGAGACGCCCGCGCGGACCTGCTCCAGTGTTAGAACCCCGGAATCCATCCCGTCGTCGAGGTCGGCAGTCAGATAGGCGATTTCGTCTGCCAGGTCGATCAGTTGCGCCTCGAGCGGCGGCCGCAGCCCGAGGAAATATTCCGCCAGTTCCGGATGCTGCCGCGGGTCATAGTCGCGGGAGTGCTTGATAATGCCCTCGCGGACGCCCAGCGTGAGGTTGAGCCCGCGAAACGCGGCGTAGCGCTCCTCGAACCAGGAGACGATGCGCAGCGCGTGCAGGTTGTGATCGAAGCCGAGCCCGCAGGCGCGCAGCGCGTGGTCGAGCGCTTTTTCGCCGGCGTGACCGAAGGGCGGATGGCCTATGTCGTGGACCAGGGCGAGCGCCTCGGTCAGATCGGTGTTCAGTCCCAGAGCCGTGGCCACGGTTCGCGCGATCTGCGTTACTTCAAGCGTGTGGGTGAGGCGGCTGCGGAAGTGGTCTCCGGAGTGATCGCCGGGAAGCCGGGTGAAGACCTGCGTTTTGCCTGCCAGGCGACGGAAGGCCCGCGCGTGCAGAATGCGCGCGCCGTCCCGGGCAAATGGTGTACGGTAAGCATGCGGCCGCTCAGCATGCGCGCGATGCGTGAGCTCGCTGTCCAGGCCGCCGCGTACAGCAATGCCCGCCGGCAACGAAGTACCCGATAGAAGCTCCTCATTCATCATGGATGTCGCAACCTGCGGCTCTCGTCTGGTTATATCGCAGTCAGCGGCGTTTGATGCGTCGTGCGCGGGAAACTCGCAAGTCGAAGAGAAAACGTGTCGGCGATCACCGTTGCGGGCGGCAGTGCTATAAGATGCTCCATGCAGCGGCAGATTGGACAATGCCCGGTATACGGGAGTACCATCCTGCCGGAATTGGCAGATTCCTGTTTCAAGGTATTTTAGGATTCGCATCAAACCTATTCACGTAGGGACCGGAGGCAAAGATGAAAGCAATCAAGAAAGCTGGAATTGCGCTACTGGCGTTGGGAGTCGGTTTGATTTCCGGGTGCGAACGGCACTCGAACAAAGAAGTGTTCTACATGGTCATCACCAACACAGCTTTGCCGTATTGGCAAACCGCAGCCTCGGGCTTTAATCACGCGGCCGCCGGGTACAAGGTGACGGCCAAGGTGGTGGGACCGGAAGGCTACGATGCACAGGCCGAACTGGCCGAGATGAACAAGGCGGTTGCGGCCAAGCCTGCCGGGATTCTCATCTCCGTTGCCGATGCGGCGGTCTTGCAGCCGGGGATCGATGCAGCTATCACCGCCGGCATTCCGGTGTTGACTATTGACTCGGATGCAGCGGGGAGCCGACGCCTGTTCTTTATCGGCACCAACAATCTCGAGGCCGGGCAACTTGGCGGCAAGCGGCTCATCGAGAAGATGAACGGGAAGGGAAATCTCATGGTGTTCACGATTCCCGGCCAGCCCAACACGGAAGAGCGGCTGAAGGGATTGAAGGACGCGCTGAGCACGAAGCCCGATATCAAGATTGTCGAAACCGTCGATATCGGTGGTGATGCGCGCAAGGCCTTTGACAAGACGCAGGAGACCCTGGCCCTGACCGGACCCAAGAAGGTGGATGCCTTCATCTGCCTCGAGTCGGCATCCGGCAAAATGGTTTCCGACGCCATCAAGCGCGCCAACGCAACCGACCGCGTGCTGGTGGCCTTCGATGTCAACCAGGACACTCTGGATGGCATCAAGGGAGGCACCATCGATTCGACCATTGCGCAAAAGCCCTACACCATGGGTTATGTCGGGCTGAAAGCACTCGATGAGATCTTCCACAACCCGCCCACACAGCTTGCCAAAGACTACAGCGTCGACTCCTTCTCTCCCTACCCGGTATTTGTCGACACTGGCACTTCGCTCGTCGACAAGAACAACGTCGACCTCTATTTGGCTTCGGCGGCCGAGGGCAGCAAATAACTCTCGCGTTCGACCTGGCGCTCGGACGAGATCACAGCAGTTTTCTACGGCGTCGCCGCAGGTGCGAAGGCGCCGTGGTGTTCGCATGGGCTGGCTGTGGCTGTACACTGATTTGTGATTCGCAGACTTCTCGCCTCATCTTTGCTTGCACTGCTGGCACTGGCGGGTTGCCACAGTGCTTCCGAGTCTGATTCCCATTCCTCTGCTGAGTCCTCAGTCAAGGTTTACAAACTGCGCGGCAAAGTGGTTTCATCGAACGCTGGCACGGGAGAAGTCACTCTCGACCACGAAGCGATTCCCGGTTTCATGGAAGCCATGACGATGCCCTACAAGTTGAAGGACGCCAACGTTCTCAGTGAACTGCATCCCGGAGACATGATCACGGCGGATCTGGTGGTATCGCAGCAAGGCGGCGACTCGCTGCTGGATCACATCGTGGTTGTAGGCCAGGCGAAACCCGACTACAAGCCGGAGGTCGCCTACCACGTACCGGCTCCCGGCGACGCGGTGCCTGACTTCAAGCTTCGCAACCAGGTTGGCCGCACCATCCATCTAGATCAGTTTCGCGGAAAAGAGTTGCTGATTACCTTCATCTACACGCGCTGCCCTTTGCCTGACTTCTGCCCGCGGGTCACGCACAACTTTGCCGACATTAATCGGCAGCTGGCGTCGAATCCCGCGTTGCAACAGAAGACTCACTTGCTGTGTGTGAGTTTCGATCCCGATAACGATACTCCGGAACGGCTGCGCGCCTATGGAGCCACCTACATCGGCAGCGATGCGAGCAGTGCTTTTTCCCATTGGGATTTCGGCGTGCCGGCGAAGCCGGAACTCGCTAGAATGGCCCAGTATTTCGATGTCGGCATCACCCGGGCGGCCGATCAATCCATCACCCATACGCTCTCCACGACTTTGATCGGAGCGGACGGCAAGGTGGTGCGCTTCTATCCGGGCAATGACTGGACTGTCGGCCAGGTTTTGGCCGATGTGGAGAAGACTGCCGGGGTGTGAGAAGAACAGGGAACAGGGAGAGAGACCCTCTCAGGGATTTTCGGAGGGAGTCAAAAGCACGATGAGTGGTTTGAATATTCGCAAGGATGGAGAACTGGATTTTCTTTCGCTGGGTGCGCTGGTGCATCGGCTCGATACCGGCATTATCCCGTTCCGTAAAGCGACCGAGTGCAAGATCCATGTCAGCGGCGGAGAATTCAACGTGGCCGCGAACCTCGCGGACTGCTTCGGACTTAAAACGGCCATCGCAAGCGCAATGTCCGATTATCCAATCGGCGACCTGATCGCCGAACGCGTGCGGGCCATGGGCGTCAAGCCGTTCTACAAACATTTCAAGCACGATGGCGTTACCGGTCCCAACATGGCCACGGTCTATAGCGACCGGGGGCATGGCGTGCGTGCGCCGGTGGTGTTCTACAACCGGTGCAACGAAGCCGCAGCGCATTTGAAGCCGGGTGATTTCGACTGGAAGGCCATTTTTTCAGGCGGAGTCCGGTGGGTGCACTGCGGCGGGATCTTTGCAGCACTGTCGGCGACCACGTCAGAACTGGCCGCGGAAATGATGAAAGCCGCCAAGGAAGCCGGCGCAGTTACCTCCTTCGATCTCAATTTCCGCGAGAAGTTGTGGAAGATTCACGGCGGCGAGACGCGCGCTGTGGAAACCATCCACCGCATCGTCGAAAATGTCGATGTGCTGGTTGGCAACGAGGAAGACTTGCAGAAAGGGCTGGGCATACCAGGCCCGGAGGTGGCCTCCAAGTCCAAGCTCGATTCAAGCGTGTTTTTCGGCATGATGGATGACGTTGTCAAGAAACTACCCCATGTGAAAGTCGTGGCCACCACGCTGCGCGAGGTGCACTCAACCAATCGCCACAGCTGGAGCGCCGTGGCCTGGATCGATGGCCGGACATACACCGCGCCGACCGCCGAGCTTGACGTGTTTGACCGCGTGGGTGGGGGGGATGGGTTCGCGTCGGGCTTCATTTACGGCCTGCTGACGGGCGAGTCGCCGGAGGAGTCGGTCAGGCTGGGGTGGGCCCACGGCGCGCTGCTCACCACGTTTCCCGGCGACACCACTATGGCTACGGCCGGCCAGGTGCGTGCATTCGCCAAAGGCGGCTCTGCCCGCATTCAGCGCTAGTCTGGATTTCTCAGAAGCTTCGAAGGCTTGAGTCGCGGCTTGATCGAAGGGTCGGATTTACAGTTCTACAGGACGGGGGGGAGGGTACCCATTCCGGTTCAAAGTTTCCATGCAAGTTGCTGAATACAATGATTATATTGGCGAAATACCGCAAATCTAAACGGTTCTAAAGGGCCGTTTTAGGCCTCCTGAACGGTTCAGAACGAAACACAATTGTTTTCGCTGTCCTTGGTTTCTGCCTGAGGCCGCACTTTGATTCTCTCTTCCACCCTCTATGGTGACAGAACCGTTCGAAACAAAATGCAAAAGCGGCGCACAATTCTGGTCTGGTTCAGCTCCTACGAGTCGGGATTTATGCATCGCGCGAAGATGCGGCGAATCCAACCAACTGATAACCTTGAACTAAACCGGAGAGGATGAGGAATGGCGAAAGTAACGCTGGTGTTTGCGGTTTTGTTGATCGTCCTGGGCCTGGGGTTCTACCTGGGAACCGGGAGCAAAGCTCCAACCGCCTTGATCCCCACGTGGTTTGGCCTGGCCCTTGGCCTGTTTGGGATTCTTGCCAACAGCCCCGATGCAAGCCGCCGCAAGCTGTTTATGCATATCAATGTGACCATCGGCCTGCTCGGGTTCCTGGGCGCGGCCGGCAGGGTCCTTTACGCCATCACTTCCGGCCATTCCCCCAACCAGGTCGCCGTCACAGCTCAGCTCTTGATGGCTGCCATGCTCCTCATCTATGTCATTCTCTGCGTGCGCTCTTTCATTGCGGCGCGCCGCGCGAGGCTGGTCTGACGGATGGGGACGATGCGTGGGGGAGGGATAGGGATGCGCGCCGAGCGCTCCTCGGCTGGACGCTCCCGGGCCGGTCAAGCGGAGCTTCCCAAGCGTAAGCCAGACCTGAAAAAGCTCTGGCCCCAGATCAAGGCCCTGGTTGCGCCGCGCAAAGGCCTGCTGGTGGCAGGTTTGTGCCTGATGGCTATTAACCGCGTAGCCGGCCTGGTACTCCCCTATACCTCCAAGCCGCTTCTGGATAAAGTGCTGTCGCCCACGGGCGATGCGCGCCTGTTGCCCAAAATCATCGCGGTTGTGTTCTCCGCCATGATTGTGCAGGCCATCACCTCGTTTTCTTTGACGCAGTTGTTGTCCAAGGCCGGCCAACGCCTGATTGCCGAAATGCGCCGCCAGGTGCAGCGCCACGTGGGCCTGCTTTCGGTGGCGTACTACGACGAGAATCGAACCGGCACCCTGGTCTCGCGGATCATGACCGATGTGGAAGGCGTGCGCAACCTGGTGGGCACGGGCCTGGTGGAGTTTGTCGGCGGCGTGGTCACAGCGGTTCTTGCATTCTTCTACCTGCTCCACCGCAGCGTAGTCGTTACTCTCACAGTGTTCTCCGTGGTCGGCGTCTTCGTATTCGTTCTTAAATACGCGTTCCAGAAGATCCGCCCCATCTTCCGCGAGCGCGGCAAGATCAACGCCGAGGTCACGGGCAGGCTGACGGAGTCGCTTGGCGGGGTTCGCGTCATCAAGGGATACCACGCCGAGGAGCGCGAGGCCTCGGTGTTCTCCGCGGGCGTGGACCGTCTCCTGGCCAACGTCATGAAGTCGTTGACCATGACCAGCATCCTCGGTTCTGCGTCAACCACGGTGCTGGGTGTGGTGTCAGCCCTGGTCATGTGGCTTGGAGGCAACAGCGTTCTGCACCACACCTGGACCGTTGGCGACTACTTCAGCTACAACATGTTCCTCGCCTTCATGATCGCGCCGTTGTTTCAGATGGTGAATATCGGGACCCAGCTCACCGAGGCTTTTGCGGGGCTTGACCGTACCGGCGAAATCATGGCCGAACTGGAAGAGAACCGGGTGCCCGGCCGCACCCTGGCCATGCCGCCCATTCAGGGTACGGTGCGCTTCGAAGACGTGGAGTTTGCCTACGATCCGGACAAGCCGGTTCTGCACGGCATCAGCTTTCTGGCTAAACCGGGGACAGTCACGGCGCTGGTCGGCTCGTCCGGATCAGGCAAGTCCACCATCATCAGCCTGCTCTGCGCCTTTCACACGCCTTCGAGCGGCCGCGTACTCGTCGACGATATCGACCTGGCGCATGTCGACTTGAACACGTTCCGGTCCCAGCTCGGCGTGGTGCTGCAGGATTCGTTCCTGTTCGATGGGACCATCCGCGAGAACATCATGTTTTCGCGGCCTGACGCCAGCGAAGAGCAGTTTCTTGCTGCCTGCCGCACCGCCCGCGTCGACGAATTTGCGGAGCGCTTTCCGGATGAATACGACACCATTGTGGGCGAGCGCGGGGTGAAACTTTCAGGCGGGCAGCGACAGCGGCTTTCAATCGCACGGGCCCTTCTGGCCGCGCCTCGCATCCTCATCCTCGATGAAGCCACCAGCTCTCTCGATTCGGAATCGGAAGCGATGATCCAGGCGGGCCTGAATCAGCTCATGCAGGGACGCACGACGTTTGTCATCGCCCACCGCCTTTCCACCATCCGCCGGGCCGATCAGATCCTCGTTGTCGAAGGGGGCATGATCGTGGAGCGCGGCAACCATGCCGAACTGTTTGCGATGGGCGGGCGCTACTACGATCTTTACACCCGCCAGCACGGCGTTGAGGCCAACCTCTTTCTGGCTCCCGGAGAGGGAGACGTTGTTCCCGAAACCACGGTTTAGGCGTCCTGCCACTGCCTCGGATCGGCGTACCGCTCGTCTCGATTTTCGCACCGCCCGTGGCGCGCCGGTTCGAGGGCACACGAAGATGCGACATTGGACCGGTTCTTGACGTCAATCTCATATGTTGAGAAACTCGTAATGTAACCATTTGGCGAAACAAAGGACCACTATGCGAGATGCTTCCCCCCAAGGCACTTATAAGGTTCAGGCTCTGGACCGCGCGTTCGCGGTCCTCGACCTTCTCGGCGAGAGCGAAACCCCGCTTGGCCTGGCGCAGGTGGCTTCGTCTCTCCAGCTTCACAAGAGCACCGCGCACCGCTTCCTGATGGTTCTGGAACGCCACCACATGGTGGAACGGACCACCAACGGCAAGTTCCGGCTGGGGCTGCGCCTGTTCGATTTCGGCAATCGCGCGATCGAACAATATGATCTGCGCGAACGCGCTCAACCCCATCTCCGCCGCCTGGTGGCCGAAACCGAGGAGACCGCGCACCTGTGCATACTGGAGCAGGCGCGGGTCATTTATATCGACAAGATCGAACCCGGCCGCTCGGTTCGCATGATTACGCGCATTGGCGCAAGCAATCCCGTGCATTGCACGTCGGTCGGCAAGGCGATCCTGGCGTTCCTGCCCGAAGAGCGCATAAACGACATCATCCGCAGGTCGCGCTTCGAGCGCTTTACGCATCGCACCATTGGCACGGCCGAGGCACTACGCACCGAGATCGAGAAGACCCGCCGGCGGGGCTACGCGGTCGACGACGAGGAGTTGGAGGAAGGCCTGCGCTGTATCGCTGTGCCGGTGCTGGACGCACAGCGGTTGCCGGTGGCGGCGGTCAGCGTGTCCGGGCCCTCGTTCCGGGTCACTGCGCAGAAACTGCCTTCGATTGCCAATCACCTGCTTCAATGCGTGCGGGGCATCTCGCTCGATATGGGGTTCATCTCCGCGAACCGCGCCAATCGGGTGGCCTGGACAGCCTAGCCTGACGGCCTAAGGCATCCAGTTCGGGCCGATCAGCGCGCGCAGATTTTCGGGCGTCGCCCACGGGGCGGCGCCTGTGTAGCGCTTGACCCAGTCGGCTCCCGCTCCAATACGAACCCGGTCAGGTGTGAACTCGGGTGACAGCGCGTTCGCCATCAGCGCATAGTTGGCCCCTGCATGCAGCCGCAAAGCCTTCCAGCAGCCTCCTGGCACGGCAATCAGCGGTTGCTGGCCTGCGGTGACGTCCGCGCCCAGCGTGCGCTTCTCGGCGCGCCCGTCGGGATGAAAGATAAAGTAGTCCACGGGTCCGCCTTCGATCAGAATGTGCGTGTCATCAGGAGCCAGCCAGTGCAGATAATTCACCGGTCTCTTGCGCGTGAGCATGTAATACACCTGGCTCTGTACGGCCAGTTGCCGTCCGTTCACGTCCACCTTCTGCGCCGACTCGCCGATTAATCCGAGGTAGCCGGACTCTTTGGGAAGGATCGCCAGCTTCAGAACGCGGATCAGCTCGCGTGCGCGCTCATCGCTCCCTACGGGCGCGGCTGCCTGAACGGAATTGAAGGCCAGCGCCACAAGGCCGGCGGCAAGAACAGGGAAACGCCTCATGCTTGCCAGACTACAGCCATGCGGAGGTCATGCGTACACACGGGGTTCCATTTGAAGAAGCGCCTTCCGATAGACTGTCAGAACCTGATTCCAGGAATGGATCGACACGCAATCTTGAAGGGGCGAGAAAGATGTACTGGCCAAGGATATCGGCTCTTCTTTGCTTCGTTCTGGTGGCTTCATCGCTCTACGGCCAAATCGCCGGCGGATCGCTGCGTGGACTGATTCAGGACTCCACGGGAGCTCGCATCGCCGGGGCGTCCATCCAAATGCGGCTGCCCGAGTCCGCCCTGGTTCGTCGGGCCTCTTCGGATGGGCAGGGAGAATTTTTGCTGGAGGGCCTCGGTGCGGGAAGGTACGAGATTATTGTTTCCGCGCGGGACTTTGCGACCGCCTCAGCGGAGATCGTGATTGCCGTGAGCACCGTCCGGGACATCGCGGTAAGCCTCGCACCGGCTGCGGACCTGGAATCAGTTCAGGTGAAATCGGAGACGTCTTCAATCACATCACAACCGATCGAGTTGGCCGGTACTGTTCACCAGAGTGTGATCACGAGCCGCGACCTCTCGACGCTGCCGCTCTCCGCACGCAGTTTCGCCAATATCGCATACCTCGCGCCGGGAACTGAGCCTGTAGAGCCTTCCGACCCGACCAAGGCACGGATCACTGCGGTGTCAACTGGTGGAAGCTCCGGACTGAACAACGAACTTTCCGTGGATGGAGGAGACAACTCCGATGATTACATCGGCGGCTTCCTGCAGAATTACTCTCCTGATGCCATTCATGAGTTCGCGGTCCGGACAGCGCAGGAGAATGCGGACACGGGCGGTACCACGGCCGGATCGATCGTGATCACAACCAGGAGCGGAACGAATGCGTTCAATGGCGACGCGGTATTTTATGAACGCTCGGCGGCGCTGAATGCGCGGTTTCCTATCGAGAATCCGGCTCCGAATCCCAAGCAGCCGTTTTCGCGGCAGAATTACGTGGCCACGCTGGGCGGCCCGATGAGGAAGGATCGCCTCTGGCTCTTTGCCGCATTCGAACATGTCCATGAGAATGCGAGCATTGTTTACAGCCCGGCCAGCACGGCCCAGTTCGATGCGCTGGCGATGCTGGCCTCGGAGGGGTTGATTCCGCAGGTGCCGGCGATCGCGGTTCCGGCGAACGTGCCGATTCCGTTTCGCGACACCCTGGGGATGGTGCGCCTGGACTGGGCCGAAACGCCAAAATCGGCGTGGAGGCTGCGCAGTTCGATCGATACGTACACAACGCACAATAACCTAGTGGCGCAGGGTGCCCTGCCGTCGACGGGATTGCTTACCCATAACAACTACCTCAGTGTGCTGATCGGCAATCAATACGAATTCTCGGACAAGATGGTAGGGAATTTCGTGTTCAATGCCGGCGGCTTGCATCTCACGCAAACGCGTGCGTCGGACCTCGGCTTTGCGATGGCCTTTCCATTTAGTTCAACGTCGCTCACGGTTTCTGGTTTTGAAACATTCGGCGACAACCAGTTTGCGACGCCGATCACGTTCTTTCCTTCTGATCGCAACCAGGAGAAGTATCAGTTTCGCTACGACATCAGCCGTTCGCAGAAGAAACATTCGCTGCAGCTCGGTGTCAATTTGATTCATGAACCGGTGCTCGACGGGGCATTTCCAGGAAATACAGAGACCCTGTACCAATTTCCTGAAAACCCCACGGACTACATCGACAATCCGTCTCAATTCACGGCCGACATGGAGGCTGGTGCCTCGACGTCGAACCTTGGCGGAGCATTTTCGCAGAATGTGCAACGGCTGGCGGTCTATGGCCAGGACTCATGGCGGATCAACCACCGATTAACCTTCAACTATGGGCTTCGCTATTCCACGACCTGGGGACTCTTTCTGGGATCGAGTCATCCCCAGGCGGAGAATCCCGGATACATCACGCTCACAGCGCTCCACATCCCTTTGGTTTCGGGTGTGCCGCACGACGACCGTACGCAGGTCGCGCCGCGCCTGGGCTTTGCGTATGCGCCCGGCAACAGCGGAACAACAGTCATTCGAGCGGGATTCGGGCTGTACTTCAACGATCTTGCGCAGACGGGATGGGCGACTGCATTTCAGGCGGTCAATCAAGTGCCGGGGCCGTGTGTCGATCCGGTGCAGGATTCAGACGGCCCGCAGAATTCCGGTTGCGTCGCGGGAAGCGCGTCGGGGGGGACCGCGAACCTCATCGATTCCCGCTACAAAACGCCCTACGCCATTCATGTCTCCGGTGGAGTCGAACATGCGTTCAGCGCAAATTGGGCAGCGAGCGCTGACTACCTCCACGGGCAGGGAAATCATGCTTACCGAGCTTATAGCTACACAGGCGGGACGAACCTGTTCACGCCGCTGGTGCCCGTCGATGATCCCGGGCAGGCGACGGTTGTTCCGGATGTCAATGTCTCCCATTCAGACAACAGGTCGAGCTACGACGCGCTCCTGGTGCATCTGCAGGGAAACGTCAACACGCGCCTGAGCCTGGTTGCCAATTACACGTTTGCCAAGGCGCAGACGTGGGGCTGCGTGCTGGGAGAACTCTTCGACTATGTGAACGGCGTTTGCAATCCGCTCAACCCGTTTGGCCCGGGGGATTACGGACCGTCGGGCGAGGATGTACGCCACCGAGCTGTGCTCGCCGGGACGGGCCGCATCTATGGAGGGGTTGAGCTGAGTGCGCTGGTCCAGGCGGAAAGCGCGAGGCCCTTCACCATTACCACTGCGGACAACAGCAGCAGGATCGCGGTCAACGGCAAGCTGACTTATCTCGATCAGTTCAGAGGAACTCCATACATCCAGGCGGACATGCGGGTGAGCCGCTCCTTTGCATTTCATGATCGCTGGTCGTTGATCCCATTCGCTGAGTTCTTCAATCTCTTCAACGGGAATAATCCGGGCGCGAATTATGTAACTAACGTCGCCTCACTCCGGGTTCCGGGGCTCGAGGCGCAGGCTGGAAACGTGACCGACATCTGCACAAATGCGGACTGTTCGGCAACAGCGCCGATCAGGAGCCTAAATCAATTGAGAGTGGCCGCTGGCGCATTGGGAGACTTCTTCGGACCGGGGACTACGGTTGGCATTCCATTCGCGGCCCAGGTCGGTGCACGTCTGACCTTCTAAGCCGGGTCTGACAGCGCGCGGTCGATTGACCTCGACACTGATTGAGGGAAAATTCAAGACACCTTGTCTGGCAGTGGGATCATCTGACTATTCGAGGGGCAACGTTCGTAATAGAAAACGGTAGGAGGAGACAGCCGCATGGCAACGAAATCCGTGGCGGACTTGTTTGTGCAAGTCCTCGCGTCCGCAGGCGTAGAGAGGGTCTACGGAGTCTCGGGCGATTCCCTCAACGGAATCACTGATTCGATTCGACGGGAGAAGAAGATTCAGTGGATTCACACGCGGCACGAAGAGGCGGCCGCGTTTGCGGCGGGCGCGGAAGCACATCTCACAGGAGGGCTGGCGGTGTGCGCGGGCAGCTGTGGGCCCGGCAATCTGCACCTGATCAACGGTCTGTATGATTGCCACCGCAGCCGCGTTCCAGTGCTCGCCATCGCCGCGCAGATTCCGAGCAATGAGATTGGCAGCGGCTATTTTCAGGAGACCCATCCGGAACATCTCTTCGCGCAATGCAGTCATTACTGCGAATCGATTTCTCGTCCCGAGCACATGCCCCGGGTCCTTGAGATTGCGATACAAACAGCGATTTCACGTCGCGGCGTGTCGGTGGTCGCGATCCCCGGAGACGTCGCCTTGCTTGAGGCTGTCGAGGACGGTCCGCGCCTGCATTTTCCTCCACCGAAGCCAACCGTGTCTCCCACTGAGGAAGAAATCGAGTCGTTGGCCAAGCTTCTCAACAAGTCCAGAAACATAACGATCCTGGCTGGGGCCGGCTGTGCGGGGGCTCACGCGGAGTTGGTTCAGCTCGCGGCTAGACTGAATGCCCCCGTCGTGCACGCGATGCGCGGGAAAGAGTTCATTGAATACGACAACCCCTACGACGTGGGCATGACCGGACTACTTGGGTTCTCGTCCGGTTATCGCGCCATGATGACCTGCGAACTGCTGCTGATGATCGGAACCGACTTTCCTTATCAGCAGTTCTTTCCGAAGGATGCCACGATCGTGCAAATCGATATCCGCGGAGAACAGCTGGGCAGACGCACCAAAGTCGACTATGGCTTCGTCGGAGATACGAAGGCGACTCTTTTGGCTCTCCTGCCAAAACTCCGGCAAAACAAGGAAGAGAAGCATCTGAAAGCCTCGCTCGAGGACTACAAGAAGGCGAGAAAGGGGCTTGAAGAGCTTGCGACTGACGGTGGTGGCAAGAAACCGATTCATCCGCAATACGTAGTTCGCGTGCTCGACGAACTTGCCGCCGACGATGCAATTTTTACGTGCGATGTGGGCACGCCGACGATTTGGGCTGCGCGCTACCTGACCATGAACGGAAAACGGCGCCTGCTCGGCTCTTTCAACCACGGTTCGATGGCGAACGCATTGCCCCAGGCGATCGGAGTCCAGGTGAGTCATCCCGGGCGCCAGGTCGTATCGCTGTCAGGCGACGGCGGGCTGGCCATGATGCTTGGAGATGTGCTCTCTCTGCGCCAATTGAGTGCGCCCGTCAAGATCATCGTTTTCAAGAATGAGTCGTTGGCTTTTGTCGAGCTGGAAATGAAGGCCGCGGGTATTGTTGATTTCGGAACCAACCTGCAGAATCCGAATTTCGCGAAGCTGGCCGAGGCCGCGGGCCTGCTCGGCCTGACCGCTGAAACGCCGGATCAGGTTCGCCCGATGATCAAGCAGGCTCTCGAGCACGATGGACCCGCGCTGATCGAGGTTCCGGTGAGCCGGCTGGAACTCTCTATGCCTCCGACCATCACCTTCGAGCAGGCAAAGGGCTTTGGCCTGTTCGCTCTCAAGGCTGTTCTCAGCGGGCATGGCGATGAGATCGTCGACCTCGCAAAGATCAATCTTCTTCGATAGAGAACGCACGCGGTCCCTTCGGGGCATGCTGCGGCCAGGACGAGGGCCACGCTGTCTCTTGCGGGCATCGAGGGATCGGCAGTTACTCCACGCGAAGGGCTCTCAAAGGATCGACACTTGCAGCGCGTACGGCGGGTACCGCGCTCGCTGCCAATGCGACCGCTGCCACTCCAAGGATCGCGGCGATATAACTTCCCATATCAAGCGGTTGAACGCCATAGAGAGAAGATGCGAGAGCGTGGCCCACGAGCATGGAAAGAGGAACACCGATGAGCATGCCGGTAAGGGTGAGCACGAGGCTATCTTTCAAGATCATCCATACCACCTCTTCGCGCCGGGCGCCGACCGCCATGCGCACGCCAATCTCGGCTGTCCGCATATTCACTCGATAAGCAAGCGTGCCATAGAGGCCGGTGGCCACAAGAACGATAGCCAGGATGGCGAAGAACCCGGCGAGACGCGCAAAGAGGATTTGCCCGGAGATGGTGAGATCGTATTGGGCGCGCTGTGTCATGGGCCGGATCAGGGGCAGGTTCGGATCCATCTGCTGCACCACTTTTTGTGCCGCCGGCAGAATGGCAAGCGGTGCTCCGTGAACGCGCATCTCGACACTCATGGGCCCGGCCATGGGAATCTGTGCGTACATGTACCAGGCCATTGGAATGGGCTCTTCTTCGATGCTGCGATATTTGTGGTTCTTCACCACGCTCACAATGGTCATCTGGTACCTTCCATCGTCGGTTCCAATGATGTGACCCAGCGGGTCCTGGCGGGGCAGAAAACGTTTCGCGAACTCCTCATTGATGATGCCCACGTGCGGCGAACTCGCGTTGTCAGCGTTTGAAAAGTCGCGTCCCTCGAGCACCGGTACACCCAACGTACTGAAGAAGTCGGGTCCCACCACATTGCTGCGCACGGTTCTGGATGCGCCGTTTGCCACTTCCGGCAACTTCCCGTCCACCATCATGTCGCTGTTGTCTGACCATCCAGACCCGATGCGTTCCGCCATGACGGTCACGGAGTCAACTGCGGGCAACGCGCGAAGCTTGCTCATTAGTTCCACGTAAAACGCGATACCTTGAGGAATCGACTTTATGTCCGGCTTCACTCCGAAGACGACGAGGCCGTCAACCTTCATGCCCAGAGGGGTATTTTCGAGGTTGCGCAAGGTTCGAACCAGCAGCGCTCCGCCCACCAGGAGCACAAGGCAAAGCGCCATCTGCAGAGCGACAACGATTTTGCCGGTGCGTGATTTGCCCATATCGGTGTTGGAGGTGGCGGCGGAAGTGCGCAGCGCCTGTTCCGCTCCGCTGGCCAGGGCAACCCGCATGGGAGCCAGGCCAAATACCAGAGCAGCCACGACCAATATTCCCAACGTGAACAGCAGCACTGTTTTGTCCGGCGCAAGGCTTGTTTCGATTTGCGCCCAGTCTCCCAGGAGTCGCGTTGCCAATATCGCAAAGCCCCACGCGAGTCCGCCGCCAGCCGCAACCAGCAGCGCACTTTCTGTTGCCAACTGCCGAAACAGCTCGAAGCGTCCCGCGCCCAGCGCTTGCCGCACTGAGAATTCACGCTGACGATTCGCGTTCCGCGCCATCAGCAGCATTGCCACGTTGGCCAGCGCGATCAGCAACACAAGCCCAACCATCGCCATCAGGATGCGCAGGGGCCTGCCGAACTGCTCGTCATACCCTGGGAAGTTCTTGGCATCGATGAAACTGAGCACCGGGGGTTTCTCGCCCTCCATAGGTGAGCCGAGGCCCACATACGCTGCCGTCTGAAAGATGGGCTGAAGTTGTGCGAGGGCCTGGGCTCTGGTTACGCCCGGCGCCACGCGCCCCATCAGCCGGAGGCACCACCAAGTCGGATTGGCAATGTAGGTCTTGCCATCTTCGAGAGGATTTCCCCATGCATTCAGTTCCTGGCGGCTCTGCAGCGGAATCCAGAAATCGGTTGACCCGCCAGCCTCGGCGCCTTCGAAGCCTTGTGCCGCAACTCCGACGATCGTCATACCGACGCCGTTTACGTAGAGGGTCTGGCCCAGCACGACCTGCTTTCGCGCAAAACGCCGCGTCCAGTAGTTATAGCTGAGGACGGCGATCGGCGCGTGACTGCGCTCATCTTCCTCGCTGAAGCCGCGGCCCTCGGTCAACCTTACGCCAAGGCCGGAAAAGAAGGCGCCGCTCACCATGTCGCCTTCCGCCTCTTCCGGCTGGGGGCCAAACCGGACTGATACCTTGCTGCCCGACAAGGGCACGTAGGCGATTACCGCAGCAAGGCCCTTGGACTGGTGCCGCAGCAAATCGTAGACCGAGTAAGAGAATGTCTCGTTGGAATCGATGGTGCCGGTTCCGCGGGGTGGGTTCGAGGTTCGGAGATAAACGACGCGATCCGGATCGGAAACCGGCAGAGACCGCAGCAGCACCGCGTTCATTACGCTGAAGACAGCGGTGTTGGCCCCCACGCCAAGCGCCAGGGTCAGGATGGCCGTGACTGTGAACCCCGGGCTCTGCCGCAGCGACCTGAACGCAAATCGCACGTCGCGTAGCACTTTTTCCAGACCCACCCAGCGGCCTTTTACGTAGAAACGCTCTCGGGCCGTGGTGACATTGCCAAACTCCAGGCGCGCCTTCCGGCGGGCCTCTTCGTCGCTCGATCCCTCGCTCCGCAGTTCGTCGGCTTCCAATTCAAGGTGGGCTTTGATTTCGTCCGCGAAATCCTTTGCACTTCGCTTGCGCTGGAACATGCTCATGCCTCCTCGCCCTGCGGCCCATTGGCGGAATCGAGGATAAGACCCATGGCGCGCGTCATCCGCCGCCATTCGCCGGTCTTCTCCATAAGCTGCTCACGGCCTTTGGGTGTCAATGAGTAAAACCGGGCTTTGCGGTTGTTCTCACTTACTCCCCATTTCGCGCGAATCCATTTCTTGTCTTCTAGCCGCTGCAGCGCCACGTAAAGCGAGCCGTGGTCGACGAAGAGCACCTCTTCCGACTGGCGCTGAATGGAACGCGCCACGCCCTGGCCGTGGCACGGTCCCAGGAGAAGGGTCTTCAGAATCAGCAGGTCCAGCGTGCCCTGCAACAAGGAGATACGGTCTTCGGCGTTGTCTCGGGTAGTCATCCGACCCAAGTATCCGCTTGTTCGGGTAGAATGTCAACCCAAAGGAAGGACAGTCCTGGACGAAGCCAATCCGGGCGCGCAGGAAACCTGTGGAACGTGGTCGGATAGAATTCTCTGGCAGGAATTTTCATCGGAGGAATTGTGGTTGGAAGCAGAACGTCTGTCGCCGCGATGCTAGTTCTTCTATTCCCGCTCTTGACCGTTTCAGCGGCGGCGCAAAGCTCCAGCCAGACTCTCACCGCTGCAGAGGTCATGCAACGCATCATTGCGGCTACTGGCGCCACGCCCCCTCCCGACACCGTCGATACCTTGAAGGCTGGCGATCCGGCTACCGCGGTGACGGGCATCGTCACTACCTTTATGGATACTTACTCCGTCCTGGAAAAGGCAGTCGCGTCGGGTAAAAACCTCATCATTACCCACGAGCCGACGTTCTATAACCATCTTGATGATCAATCGCCGCTCGCCGCCGATCCTGTCCTCACGCAAAAGCTCACTTACATTCGCGAACACCACCTGGTCGTCTGGCGCTTTCACGATACCTGGCACATGAGGCAGCCCGATGGCATCCTGGCCGCCATGGTCGATCAGTTCGGATGGAAGCCCTATCAGAGCAAAACCAACCCGCACCTGTTCACGCTGCCACCCACGACCGTTGGCAAGGTTGCGGGCTCTCTTCAGGCCCGCACTGGAGCTCGCGCCATCCGCGTCGTCGGCGACCCCGCCATGCCGGTTACCAAGGTTGCGCTTCTTCCTGGCGCCGCGGGGTCGGACAAACAGATCAAGACTCTCCAGCAGGACGACGTCGAGCTCCTGGTCGCCGGAGAATCTCGCGAATGGGAGACGGTTCCGTATGTCCAGGACGCGGCCGCGGAAGGCCGCCACAAGGCCCTGATCCTGCTGGGGCATGAAGTCTCAGAGGAAGCAGGCATGGATGAGTGCGCCCGCTGGCTTCGAACCATTTTCCCCGGTTTGCCCATCGCTTTCATACCCGCCAACGAGCCTTTTCAAACCGTAGCGGGTTCAACCTCGCTTCAACACTGACAAGTCTGGATTTACTCGAAGAACGAAATCGCAGCTTCAGTAAAGAGTCGAAGCCAATTCATTGCGCGAGCATCTAAAGTGAGCGGGACTGGATTCTCGATGGACCGATGTGTCAATCCGGCCTACCCGACGGCATTGAAGCAAGGGTGAACCCTATTCTTCCAGCTGTCACGAGCCTGAAGCGGCGAGCGACGCCGAAGACCTGCTAGCAATTCCGAATCTGGAGAAAGGATTACGAACTATGCCAAATGCAACTGAACTTGCAGCCCTCCAAAAGGCCCCATTGACGACACCCAGCGACATCGATTCGCAAGCGGTCAAGGACATCTCGGGGGCGCTGAACGCTCTGCTCGCGGACGTCTTCGTCATTTATCTGAAGACGAAGAACTTTCATTGGCACATGAGCGGACCGCATTTCCGCGATTACCATCTTCTTCTCGATGAACATGCGGATCAGATTTTTGCGATGACTGACGACATTGCCGAGCGCGTGCGGAAGATTGGCGGCACGACGATTCGTTCCATCGGGCACATTGCCCGCCTGCAACGCACACCGGACAATGACGCGGATTATGTTGATCCTGCCGATATGTTGAGTGAGCTCCGGGAAGATGAAAAGGCCCTGGTCCTGCGTATGCGCGCGGTCCACAGTCTTTGCGACGATGCGGGAGATGTTGCCACGGCCAGTCTTCTCGAGAACTGGATCGACCAGACACAGCGCCGTATCTGGTTCCTGTTCGAAGCAACTCGTGGCTGATGGAGTCGCCACATGATCGCCCGGCGGCAGGGGTTGGACTGTCGCCGGGTGACCTGGCCCTACGCCCATTAGAGGCAGGATGCGCAACGCGGGGAGATCGATGAGAATCACTCCGATGACGCGCTCTCCGGTGACTCGCTTTTCGAGCGCCGAACTCGCGAAGGACCGCCTTCATGCTGAAAGGGACTCGGCGATGACAAAGGGCCTGCACAAAGGGCTGACCCACTACGGAGACGTGGAGTTTTCGCTCTTCCTGCGCAAAGCCTTTATCAAGGCCATGGGCTTTTCTGACGACGCCCTCGATCGTCCGATCGTCGGCATTACAAACACGTACAGCGACTACAATCCGTGCCACGGCAATGTTCCCGATCTCATCGAGAGCGCCAAGCGCGGCGTTCTGCTCGCCGGCGGATTGCCGATGGTATTCCCCACCATCTCCATTGCCGAGAGCTTCGCCCACCCCACCTCGATGTTCCTCCGCAATCTGCTCGCCATGGACACCGAGGAGATGATCCGCGCCCAGCCAATGGACTCGGTCGTCCTCATCGGAGGATGCGACAAGAACCTCCCCGCTCAAGTGATGGCCGCCTCCAGCGTCGACCTCCCCGCCGTCGTACTTCCCACCGGCCCTATGCTCCTCGGCCATCACCGCGGAGAGATCCTCGGCGCCTGCACGGACTGTCGCCGCTTCTGGGCACAGCACCGGGCCGGCTCTGTCGACGCCGCTGAAATCGAACTCGTCAGCGGCCGCCTTTGTCCGACCGTCGGAACCTGCGGCGTGATGGGCACAGCCAGCACGATGGCTTGTATTATCGAAACCCTTGGCCTTTCGCTGCCTATGTCCGCGACCGCGCCCGCCACCCATGCCGACCGCCGGCGCATCGCCGAGGCCAGCGGCAAACGGGCCACGGAGATGGCGATCGCAGGCTCGCCCCGGCCGAGCGATCTGATCACTCCCGCTTCTATTCGCAACGCCAGCGTCGTCCTCCAAGCCATCGGCGGATCCACGAACGTACTGATCCACCTCACCGCGATTGCGGGACGCGCCGGCGTTCCATTCGATCTCGATGCGTTCGACCAACTGGGCCGCGAGATCCCCGTCCTGCTCAACCTCAAGCCGTCCGGCGCGCACTACATGGAGCGTTTCCACCACGCCGGGGGCATGCCCGCACTCCTGCGCGAACTCGCCACGCGACTCGATATGTCTACCCCCACCGTTTCTGGCCAGCCGCTTTCGGACACTGTCGCCCACGCCGAGACAGTCCCCACGCAGGACGTCATTCGCACTCTCGCCGCGCCCCTCAAGCAGGAAGGAGCGATGGCCATCCTCCACGGCAATCTTGCGCCCCGGGGCGCTGTCATCAAGCACTCGGCTGCCTCGCCTGGCCTTCTCCGACACACTGGCCGTGCAGTCGTCTTTGACTCGCTCGAGGACCTGGCCGGCCGCATCGACCTTCCCGACCTCGACGTGGCGCCCGACGATATCCTCGTGCTCCGCAACGCCGGCCCCCAGGGCGGCCCCGGCATGCCCGAGGCCGGGTACCTGCCCATTCCGCTGCGCCTCGCGCGCGAGGGAGTCAGGGACATGGTCCGCATTTCCGATGCCCGCATGAGCGGCACCGCTTTCGGCACCATTGTTCTCCACATCGCGCCCGAGTCGGCCGTCGGCGGACCGCTGGCTGTCGTTGAAACCGGTGATCGTATCTCCCTCGACGTGAAGGCCCGCCGCATAGACCTCCTGATCGACGAAGCCGAACTCGCGGCGCGTATGACCGCCTGGCAAGCCGGCCGTGCTTCGGGGAATTCGTCCCTACATCGTGCCAAGCTTGCGCGCGGTTACGCGCGTCTCTTTGAGGATCACATCTTGCAAGCCGATCAGGGCTGCGACTTCGATTTCCTCCGCCGCTAGAGTTGCCGGGCCTCGGACGTGCGGTGTCTGATCGGCTATAGTTCTTTTGCTGGAGTTTCCGGCACGGCGCCAACGAAATGCACATTGAGCAAGGCAGCTACGGCGAGCAAGGGTACCTGGAGTTGATCGCGGACTATGGCTGCGAGACCGGCGAGAATCCGCTCTGGCATCCGCTCGAAGAACGGCTGTACTGGTGCGATATTCCGAACGGCCGCATCTTTCGTTATGATCCTGCGTCGGGAGTTCATGAGCCTCGGTACGAGGGCAGACCGGTCGGCGGCTTCACGATCCAGAGTGACGGTTCTCTCCTCCTCTTTATGGATCGCGGCACGATCGGAGTCTGGCGGGCCGGAGAGTTCACCGAAATCGTCTCCGGCATCGAAGCCGAGAGACTGTCTCGATTCAACGATGTGATCGCTGATCCCGCGGGAAGGGTCTTCTGCGGCACCATGTCCGGCCCGGCAGGCAAGGGAAGACTCTACCGTCTCGACACGGACGGCTCTCTCCATGTGGTACTCGAAGGCATCGGCTGCTCGAACGGCATGGCCTTCACTCTCGACCAGAAGGGCTTCTATTACACCGATTCTTTTGCCCATGAAATCTACTTCTTCGATTACAGCGCCGAAGATGGATCGGTAACCAATCGGCGCGTATTTGCACGCTTCCGCGAGTCCGACGGACTTCCGGACGGCGCGACGCTCGATGCTGAGGGTCGCCTCTGGTCTGCGCTTTGGGATGGAGCATCGATCGTCCACATAAATGCAGACGGAACCATCGAAAGACGGATTCCCTTGCCGGTGCGCAAGGTTTCGAGCCTGGCTTTCGGCGGAGAGGATTATTCCGACCTGTACATCACTACCGCCGGAGGAAACACCAGGGACAAAGATGGTGCATTGGCTGGAGCGCTGTTTCGCATACGGGGATTGGCGCGGGGAGTGCCCGGTTTCTTCTCCCGCGTAGCTGTGAATCCCGGATCTGACGACGGGTTCGTAAAGCCGGACATCGACACCATGTCTGAAATATCAGTGAGGGCGCATGAACCAGATTGACCTTATCGACCGTCACGCAGTTGTTACGGGAGGGGCGCAAGGTATCGGGTTGTCCGTTGCCAGGCGCCTTCTCGACTCCGGCGCGTCCGTATCGCTCTGGGATCGCGACGCTGAACTTCTTTCCAAGAGAGTAAGGGAGCTTGGACAAGCCCACGTCGTCACGGCTCAATTCGTCGACGTTTCCGATGACGCGAGCGTAGCCGCCGCCACAACCGAAACCCTGGACAGACACGGCAAGATCGACATCCTGGTCGCAAACGCTGGTATCGCCGGACCCAATCACAAGACCTGGGATTACCCCGTGGAAACGTGGAGGCAGGTCATCGATATCAACCTTGTGGGCGTGTTTCTGTGCTGTCACGCGATCGTGCCGCACATGCTGAGTGCGGGCTACGGACGCATCGTGAATGTTGCCTCCATTGCCGGAAAAGAGGGCAATCCGAATGCCTCCGCCTACAGCGCATCGAAGGCGGGCGTGATCGCCTTGACCAAGTCGTTGGGAAAGGAGACAGCCGACAAGGATATCGCTGTCAATTGCATCACTCCCGCCGCCGCCCGGACACGCATTTTCGATCAGATGTCCCAGGAGCATATCGACTTCATGCTTTCCAAAATACCCCGGGGGCGATTTCTCGAGGTAGACGAGGTAAGCGCGATGGTGGCGTGGCTCGTTTCGGAAGAAAACTCCTTCACCACGGGAGCTGTATTCGACCTCAGCGGCGGCCGGGCGACCTACTAGTGTTCCGTCCCATACATAACTGGCATGGATTTGACCTCAGGCGGGGGCGACCATGGGCTCATCGCTCAGAGCCGTTGACGATGCGCTCATTGGCATCCGCTTGATTGTGACCACGGTGATGTCGTCGAACTGGCCAAAGCTGACCGCTGCTGCAAGGATCGAAGCAGCAGGCTCGATCGAGATTTCCCTGGCGCGTTCGAAGCCGAACAATTCTCCTTTTTGGTTTTGCGCTTCAACGACACCGTCAGAGTAGAAAGTAAGGCGGCTTCCGGGCCGGAGTTCAAAGCTAGTGGTTTCGTATTGCCCGCCGCCGGGGATTCCCAGGGGTAAGGCGCCGGGGAGTTCGACTTCCCGGCCGTCAAGGTACGGCGACAAGTGGCCTGCGTTGGCGATGGTGACAAGGCCGTTGCCATCGATGTGGGCGGCGAGGGCGGTGGAGAATGCCCCGCCGGTGCGACCGATGAGGCGGTCATGGAGTCTGCGGAGCAACAGAACGGGGTCACTGGTGGATTCGGCTGTGGCGCGAAGAGAACCGACCAGCAGAGCAACCAGCATTGCGGCGGGAAGGCCCTTGCCGGCGACATCGCCGATCACTACGAGGAGGCCGCGGTTGCCGGCGGGGAGGATCTGGAAGAAATCGCCCCCGACTTGTTGCGCAGGCTGGTAAACGGATTCAACCAAATATCCGGCAAAGGACTCGCCCGGCCCCGGCAGGATGACCTGCTGCACTTCGCGGGCGGCGGCCATTTCGGCTTCCAGCGTGGCTTTTTCGGTGTTCACCCGGATATGGCGCTTGCCTTCGCTGATAAATACATAAACGAAGCCCACGTAGCCTAGACCCACCGCTGCAAGGGTTGCAAGACCATCAAAGGCGAGCCGGCTTTCAAGATGCTGCAGTTGAGCGGCGTCCAACTGTCGCGGATGGGGCGCGTCAGGAAACCATCGCACCAGCGCGCCCATCACAAAAAACTGCACCACAAATATTGGTATGCACGCCTTCCAGAATTGACCGCGAAGTGCGGTGCCGGTGGCGGCGTATGCGACCGCGAATAGACCGGAGAGCACCACACCGACCCCGAACCGGAATAGAGGCTCCCGCCCTAGGTCGATCATGTCATTCGCAAACCCGAAGGAAGCGAAGGTGAAAAATACGGCGAGCAAAAAAATAACAATCGCCTTCCGCGGAGTGGTTCGCCATGGGCTGACGCTAGTCATGAAATTCGGAGTGATCCTCTGCCGAGCCGGAGTTTCAACGGGATGTCCGGTCGTGAGTTGGCTACGCGTGGATTGTATCCTTCTGGCGCGCAAAGCGAGGGAGATGATTCAGCCCGGCTTGTCATTCTGAGCAGAGCGACTCGGTCTTTCGGAGGTGATTTTCAATACGGCGGTTCATCCCGGGCTGGGCATGCAATAGCCCCAACCGTTTCATCGTCCCTTTTTTGATGTTTTGGTACACTCCCTCAATGCGAATTCTGGCAGCGTCTTTGATAGCGGCTGCGGTTTCAATCGCGGCTCTTCATGCCCAGCAAACCGATGGGTCCATTGATCCCCCGGCTGGCGCGCGCGCAGTGCTGGAGGCGAAGGGAGTCGGATTCCAGGTTTACACGTGCACGGAAACGCAGACTGGGCCGAAGTGGGTGCTGACGGCGCCGGATGCGAAGTTGCTGGATGCCTCCGGGAAGACGATCGGAAGCCACTTTGCGGGGCCTACCTGGCAACTGGAGGACGGCAGCCAGGTTCAGGGAGAGCGGATGGCGAGCAAGCCCGCCCCTGAGGCCAACTCCGTTGCTTGGTTGTTACTGCGCGCCAAGGCCGGAACCGGCACAGGCAGGTTTGCCAACGTCGCGTTCATTCGGCGCACGGAGACGCACGGTGGGGTGGCAGCCGAATCGGCATGTACAACCGGCGCCACCTCGCGGGTCCCTTACACGGCCACGTACACCTTTTACACCGTGAAGTAGTTCGGAGAAGCATTGGGCCGACGGACCGGCCGGCGTCTTCAGTCTCGCCCTGCCGCAAATTCGAGAGCGTCCCGATCCCATTTTCCGAGATTGGCCGCGGCTTCATAGGTGCTTTGCAGAAATTCAAGTAAAGCGTGGTCGGGATCGTCGGATGTCCGCATCGCTTCGTAGGGCAGGACGAATTCGCCGAAATCCTTGCTGAATGCCGCCGCAGCGGGCGCGATGGGATACTCCGCGTAACCGGGCGGCTCGGGGTAGGTGTAGCTGTAAAACATGGCTTCCATGCCAGGCGCGCCGGGCCAGAAGCCGCAACTGCTGACTTCGTGCGAGTATGCATCGCGGGTCACGCGGTCGGGCAAGCCGGGCATGCTTTTGTGCTCGGGAGCTGTCCGTCCGGAAAATCGCGTGCAGGCCAGGTCGAGAGCTCCCCAGAACAAGTGAACCGGGCTTACCTTGCCCACGAAGCGGGAGCGAAACAGCGTGAACACCCGCGTGGATTCGAGAAGAACCCGCCAGAACCGTTGGGCATACTCGGGATCGTAGCTGCAGTGAATATTGTCCTGTTCGAATGGAATGGGGTCTGCCACCTCGACCGGCGTGGGCCAGATGTGGACATCGGCGCCGAGACTCGCGAGGGCGTCCTTCACGTGGCGATAAAAGGCCGACACGCACATCGGTTGGAGAGGGATGGTTCTCTTCTTGCCTGTATTCATTTCTATGCACAATGTGTGCTCGAGAAAATCGAAATCGATTTCGAGGAAGCGATTTCCGCACGCCATGGGAGACGTTGTCACGCCCCGAACCGTGGGATAGAGGGTTACGTTCCAGGTGTGGTTGATGGGCGGCGTCAAGGCGAGACGGATTTTTCCGACGATCTGCATCCACATCTGCAACGTAGCGCAGGTGTCGCTCCATTCGCCCTGCGGCAAGGGCGGCCAGGTTTCTGCAAATCCACTCGGGCGGGACAAATGCATATGAGGTCTCCTCATCGGGTTCATGGTCTCCGCCTTGCGACCGACCACCCCAGCCGCGAAGACCTGTCGCTGGGGACCCCGGTAAGCCGCAAGGATGGGGCGCGGAGCCTTTGTTTCTTTTTAGTCCCTAGTCTTTAGTCCCTGATCCTATTGCCTGAAACACTTCCCGCGTTCGCTTCCATGTGGTTTCAAGGTCCTCGGGCAGTACGCGGGTTTCAGACACGGTGGTCATGAAATTGGTATCTCCCACCCAGCGGGGCATGGCGTGCATGTGCAGATGTCCGGCCACGCCCGCCCCGGCAGCCTGGCCGAGGTTGAGGCCGAAGTTGAATCCGTGGGGGTGATACTGCGTCTCGAGAGCCCGCTCTGTTTGCTGGGCCAGGTCCATCAGTTCGTGGGCTGTTTCCTCCGGCATCTTAGCGATCCGGTCAAGGTGAGCGTACGGCATTACCATGACGTGGCCGGAGGTATAGGGAAATGCATTGAGGCAAATAAAGCAGCGTTTTCCGCGGAAAATCAGCCCTCCGGCTGCCTCCGCCACGTCCCGGCTCATTCCGTTTTCGATGGCGAAATCAATGGATGCGATCAGGTTACAGAACACGCAGCCCGTATCGCCCGGAAATGCGTTTAGCCGGGCCGGTATGCCGGGTCGCGGAGCGCCGTCTGCCGAAGTGACATAGGCAAAGCGCCAAGGTGTCCACAGAATATCCATAGAAAAAAGCCGCCGTGGATCAGTATAGGTGGGAGAAAGGCGATCACGCCGCTGCGCGCACCGCTAAGGCGACCTATTCTTTGCCGCGTGCGGCCAAATGAAAGGAGTGTAACTGGGAAAGCAGGCAACCCATTGCATTGACGCAGGAAACACGACATTGCTACACTTGTAGGTGTAGCTTCCTGCGCGGATTCCAGCAGCAAGCTGCGGCCGCCCTTAAGCCAGCAGTTGCATGCCGGGTGTTTCCCAAGGAGTTCAGTCGATTTTCGCGCCGTACCAACGGCGGGATGCGCTGTCTCTGTGGTGACCGAACGGCTCACGAGCATACTTCTGGCGACAGATTTCCGGCCATCGGCACACCACGCCCAGCGCAGCGAAGGAGCCAATCGAACTTCTGTTTAGACGCAGAGATTCGGTGTATGGAATCCTGGAGCTAGCAGTGATGTCTAACGTCCTCAATCCCGAAACCGAGAGCATAACCCTGAACACCGAATTGGAAACGCCAACCCTCGAGCCTGCGACGGAGCTTCAGCAGCCGTCGTACGAATCCACGTCCAACCCCGAGACCGCCGAAATTACCGAGGCGATCGAACCTTTCGCGCTGGACGCCGATGCCACAACCGAACCCGTAGCCGCGGCCGTGCCCGACGAGCAAGTCTCAGTCGCGCCCGAGCATGCGCCGGTGGAAATAGCGGAGAGTCCGGCACCTGTCGAGACCGCGCAAACGGTTGAACCTGTGCCAGTGGAAGAGGCGGTTGCCGCCGCCGCGCCCGAAGTTGAGGCGCCCGCCGCAGCAGAACCTGTGGTTACAGAGCCTGTCATTGCCGCGGCCGCCGTTGCAGCGCAACCTGCGCCGGCGTCGAAGAGGCTGGCTGCGCACCCCGAGCATGGCACCGAGTCTATGGAAGACTTCTCGGCCGCACTCGAAGCCTTTGAGCGGGAGCAGGCCGCCGAGGCTGCCGCAGTGGAAGCTTATGGGGACAAGGTCGTCTCCGGCACCGTCATCAAGCAAACCGAAAAGCACCTGGTGGTCGATGTAGGCCTGAAATCCGAGGGGCTGGTGCCGCTCGAGCAGGTCGTGGACCATACGGGTGCAGCCAAGTTCCAGCCGGGTGACGTGATCGACGTGGTTATCGAGCGCGAGGAGCCGGAAGGTGGCTACCTCGTCAGCTACGAGAAAGCCCAGCGCCTGCGGGTCTGGGACACCATCGAGAAGGCAGCCAACGACAAGACGCCAGTCATGGGCACGGTCGTGAGCCGCGTCAAGGGCGGCTTGACTGTCGACATCGGCATGAAGGCGTTCCTGCCCGGTTCGCAGCTCGAGATTCGGCCGGTTCGCAACCTCGACGGCTATCTTGGCCAGCAAATTGAAGTCCGCGTCATCAAGCTAAACAAGAAGCGCGGCAATGTGGTGGTGAGCCGCAAGGAAATCCTCGAGGAGGAGCAGACCAGCAAGCGGTCACACACCCTCGAGCAGTTGGGCGAAGGCGCGATTCTTACGGGGACAGTCAAGAACCTTACCGACTATGGCGCGTTCGTAGATCTGGGTGGAATTGACGGACTGCTCCACATTACCGACATGAGCTGGGGTCGGCTAACGCACCCCCGCGACCTGGTCAACGTGGGCGACGAGATCCAGGTCAAGGTGCTCAAGTTCGACAAGGACAAGCAGCGGGTCTCGCTGGGCTTCAAGCAGCTGACGCCCGATCCGTGGCTGGACGCGACGGAGCGCTACCCGGTGGGTGCGCACGTCAAGGGCCGCGTACTTTCGGTTACAGACTACGGTTCCTTCGTGGAACTGGAGCAGGGCATCGAGGGCCTGGTTCATCTCTCCGAGATGACCTGGTCCAAGCGGCTGAAGCATCCGTCCAAACTGGTCAAGCCGGGCGATGAAGTGGAGACGGTGGTTCTCAGCGTGAATCCTGCCGATCGCCGCATTTCGCTGGGCATGAAGCAGCTCATGGAGAACCCCTGGGAGCACCTCACCGAGCGCTATCCGGCCGGTACGGTGGTCGAAGGCCGGGTTCGCAATCTCACCGACTTTGGCGCCTTCATTGAAATTGAAGACGGCATCGACGGCCTGGTACACGTCTCGAACCTGAGCTGGACCAAGCGCGTCAAGCACCCGTCGGAAGTCGTCAAGAAGGGTGAAAAGGTGAAGGCGGTCGTTCTCGGTGTCGAGCCGCAGAACCGCCGGCTCTCGCTCGGAATCAAGCAGCTGCAGCCCGATGTCTGGGAGAGCTTCTTTGCCAACCATCGCGTCGGCGACGTGGTGCACGGCAAGGTGCTTCGCACCGCCCAGTTCGGCGCCTTCGTCGAGATCGCCGAGGGTGTGGAGGGTCTCTGCCACATCTCCGAAGCGGTTGGCGACGACGGCGGTCCGGCCAAGCTCGAACAAGGCCAGGAGCACGAATTCAAGATCATCAAGATCAACGTGGAAGAGAAGAAGGTGGGCTTGAGCCTGCGCGCAGTCGGCCACGAGGCCAGCCGCGCGACGGTCGAGCACTACAAGGAGACCACTCACAAGCAACCGGTCTCCAGCTCAACCACCACTCTTGGCGATCTGCTCAACTGGCGCAAGAACGAGCGCTAAGGCTCACTCGGTTCGCTCAAAATAAATCGGCCACCCCATGGGTGGCCGATTTTGCGTTCGTGCCGGAATCACTTTTAAGGGCAAATTCCTGATTGCGACGCTGATTCCAGATGCCAGATGCAGTTGATCAGGATCCGGCTCGAAAGGCGGAATAACAGGCCGCAGGAATGTTTGGGTGGATTGATGCGAGGCCGTACATCGAGGGGCGTTCCCGGTACCCCGTTCTGAGACTCCCCCAGAAGGGAACGCCCCGTTCATTTCCGGTTTCCGATCACTGGCGGATCGGTTCATCGTCCAGCAGGCCCGTTGCTTGCCGGCCTGGAACGAGAGAACCAAGAAAGTGTCACCGCCGGGCAAGCACTTACAGATAGTATCGCGGGCCCCTGTTGACGTGGCGCTTTGCGCGGCTAGCACGCAGTAAATCTTTGTAAAATTGTTACAAGAATGTGAACAGGCAGCGCGCGTCCGGGCCTTCAGACCGATGAGGCGCTTAGGGGCGAACGCAGCACCATCACGATTCCGAGTGCCGCCAGCACGCAAGCCAGGGCAAACAGGAAAACACTGGCGTAGCCGAACGCTCCAATCACTGCGCCGGCAACAGGTCCGACCAGGAAGAAGGAGACGTCGGCGAAGACGGTGTACACGCCCAGAGCTGTACCGCGGTTTTCGATCGACACGCGCCGCACCGCTTCTACGCCCAATGCCGGAAACACGAGGGAATAGCCGACCCCGGCCAGAGCGGCGCCGGCAAACGCCGTCCAGGGCGAATGCGCAAGCCACAACAGCAGCACTCCGGCCGATTCAACGGACAGGCACGCCATCGCGACGGGAAATCCGCCAAACCGGTCGATGGTGCGGATGAACAGCAGGCGCGCGCCGATGAAGGACGCACCAAAGGCGGTCAGACACAGGGCCGCGCCATTCCAGTGGCGGCTGGCGTAGAACAGCGTGACGAACGTCGCCAGCGCGCTGTAGCCCACGCCGCCCAGCGCCAGCCCCATCCCGTGCGGGGCCACTCGCCCCAGCACGTGCCGGAACGGCAGGTGCTGTCCTGGCTCGACAGGAACCGGGGCTTTACGGGCGGCGATGGCAACACTCAGGCCACACAGAAGGATGGTGAGCACGCCAATGGAGGAAAGGCCCCAGGCGTTCTCCATCAGGACCCCCAGGGGAGCTCCGAGCGCCAGCCCGCCATAGGTGCTGACGCCGTTGAACGAGATGACTTTGGCGGTGTTTTCGTGACCCGCGCTGCTGATGCCCCAGAGCGTCGCGCCCGTTGATCCCAGACTTTCGCCCACGCCGAGCACGAGGCGGCTGGCAATCAGGCTCAGGAAACTGAGCCATGGGCTGAATTGGAGGGCAACCGCTACGAGCAGGAGAAAACCGCTTGCGGTACACGCGCCCATGCCCCACAACACCGACACCTTGGCGCCCTGTCGATCGGAGATCCGCCCTGCCCAGGGACGGCTGAGGAATGTGGCAATGTACTGAATGCTGATGACCAGGCCCGCCAGGATCGCGCTGAACCCCATGCGCAAGTGAACATAGGCGGGCAGAATGGCCAGGGGAAGGCCGATGGAGAGATAGCAGATCAGCGTGAAATAGGTAAAAGTCAGGATCTGACGTGTATCGGCGGACGGCGTTGCAAGGGAGGTGGCCGGAAGATCCCAGGCCGGCGCTCCGTCCGTCGAGGCTTCTTCCAGGCGAAGAGAGTTTAATTCAGGGAGTATCGGGGCCAAGCACCAGTATACCGGAGGCCGTTTTTTGCGGTTCTCAGCCTGAGCCGGTATTGCAGCGCCATTGGCCGTAGACTTGAAGAATGGCGTCTGCCTTTCACATCGAGAACTTCGGCTGTCGAGCCGCCCGTGCCGATGGCGAAGCGGTCGGCGACAGGCTGCAGGCCGCGGGGCATTTCATCGGGCCGGCCACGGAAGCGGAAGTGGTCATTGTGAATACCTGCAGCGTGACGGCGGAGGCTGACCGTTCGGCGCGTGCTTTCATTCGCCGCGTTCACCGCGTGAACCCGGAAGCACAAATCCTGGTGACTGGGTGCTACGCACAGCGCGCGCCGGAGGAGCTAGCCAGCCTTCCCGGGGTTGCGGCGGTGGTGGGCAACAGTCACAAGGCGCTGGCTCCGGCGATCGCTATGGACCTGGCGCGAGGAACAAGCCCGGGGTCGGGCGTGGAGACTCCGGCCGGACTGGTTCCGGTTCGATCCTTACTCTCAGGGAATGGCCATGCCTCGATCTGGGCCGACGACCACTTTGCGCATTCCTTTCTTGAAGAGGCGCAACTGGTTCCGGGGACCCAGACCCGGCCTAATCTCAAGATTCAAGAAGGGTGCAGCAACCGCTGTACGTTCTGCGTGATTCCCCAGACACGCGGCGCTTCGCGAAGCCTGGCGGCCACGGCCATCCTTCGCCAGGTCGCGGGGTTCGTGGCCGCCGGCGGGAAGGAACTGGTGTTCTCGGGCATCAACCTCGGGCGCTGGGGACGCGATCTTGCTCGCGACCTGGCACCCGAGGCCGGCCATCTCGCGGCTTCGCTGCCCGGGTTGCTCCGCCGCATCTTTCACGAGACCGAACTTCCCCGGCTCCGTTTGAGTTCCATTGAGCCCATGGACTGGGACGCCGAACTGATTGGCGTGATGCGCGAGTTCGGGGGTGCGCGGCTGGCCCGCCATGCCCATCTTCCGCTGCAATCCGGGTCCGATGCGGTTCTGCGCCGCATGCATCGGCGCTACCGTCCGTGGCATTACGCAAAAAAAGTCGCGGCCCTGACCGAGGCTGCCGGTTCGGAACTGACTCTGGGTGCCGACGTGATGGTGGGTTTTCCGGGTGAGACGGATCGCGAATTCGATGAGACCTGCGAATTCGTCCGCGCGTTGCCGTTTGGCTACCTGCACCTGTTTCCGTTTTCGCCCCGGCCGGGAACGCGCGGCTGGAGCCTGCATGCCGAATCCCCTGTGCCGGCCAAGGTGGTCGAAGAGCGAATGACCGCTTTGCGCGCGTTGGGCGCTAAAAAGAGTGAAACCCACCGAAGGTCGTTCATCGGGCGGGAGATCGACGCGATCGCGCTGCACACGCCGTCCGCCGTTCGGATGCTGGGACGGACCGCAGCCCTGACCGAGAACTTCCTACCGGTCGAAGTCGATTCGCGTCTCGATGCGAACCAGCTTTTGCGGGTGCGGGTGACGGCCATGGACAGCGACCTGACCCTTCGGGCCGCCACCGTGCACACGCTGCCCGATCAGTCCATTGCAACTGAAATGTTGGTATGAGCGAAGCAGATTTCGGCCCCACGAAGGGGCGGAAGTCACAACCAGACCAGTGCTATACTCAGTCGTGCGCTGACCCCGGCGGCCGCATCCCCAGAGACGGGGACGAGCCGGCGGGAACCGCAATGGGAGGAGCACCATCGCTTTCGACAAACGAGCAGCCAAGTCCTTTATACGCATCAACGATCGGATTCGCGCCCGCGAGATCCGCGTAATCGACGAGAACGGCGAACAACTGGGGATTCTGCCGCCCTTTGAGGCGCTGAAGATTGCCCGTGAACGGGGTCTGGACCTTGTGGAAGTGTCCCCGACTGCCGTTCCTCCTGTCTGCCGCATCCAGGACTACGGCCGCTTTCTCTACGAAAAGGAAAAGAGCGAGCGCGCCGCCCGCAAAAAGCAGAAGGTTATCACCATCAAGGAAGTCAAGTTCTCCGTCACGGTGGATGAACACGATTACCAGACCAAGAAGAACCAGGCTGTTCGGTTCCTCACCGAAGGCGACAAGGTGAAGGCCAGCCTCCGCTTCCGTGGCCGCCAGATGGCCCACCGCGAACTCGGCTACGCCATCATCAATCGGCTGATCCAGGACATTGGCGACGCCGGCACTGTCGAGTTCATGCCGCGCATGGAAGGCACCATCCTGCATGCGATCCTGGCGCCTTCAAAGAAACAGGAACAGCCCAAGCCCAAGCCCGCCGCGCCAGTGCAGCCGCAGGCCGCTCCCGCGGCGCGTTAGTTCCCTTTACCCATCAGCACGGGCCGCCACAAAACGGGCGGCCTGTTTCGTTTGGACCCCATCGCACATTCCGGAATTCTCAGCCGCCAACCTCGCAAATCGCTCGAGATTATGAAGCACGGAAGGTATGCTCTTTCCATGCGTTTCAGCCGGAAAGTTGATGTGTACAAGCTTGCGTTTGTGCTGGTAACAGCGGTCTCCTTGCTTTGTGCAGCCGAAGAACCGCATTTCCCTACCACTGACGACCTGCGCCATCTGAAGGCCATTGGCGGGCCGCAGCTTTCGCCCGATGGCAAGCTGGTTCTGGTCACCATTACCGACGCAACGGCTGACGGCGGCAAGAGCCATCTCTGGCTGGTCTCCACGGCGGCTGGTGAAAAGCCGCGCCAGATCACATTCTCGCCGCCATCCGAGAAGCGCGGGGAACGCAATCCGCAGTGGGCTCCCGATGGATCGGCCATCTACTTTCTGGCCAAGAGAGGTGAACAGACGCAGCTTTTCCGTCTCGATCTGCGGGGCGGCGAGGCGGCGCCTTATGAGTTGAAGGTCGTTCCCGTTGTCGATCGGTCCAAAGACAAGAATGCGATCCCTCCGCCCGGCGCCGAGAAGAAGGAAGAAAAGACAGGGACTGCTGAGAAGGAGACCGACAAAACGGCGAAGCAGGGCGCCCTGGAACTGCTCCCCATCGATGTTGCCGGCTACTCTCCGTCCCCGGATGGCAAATGGCTGGCAGTCTGGGCGCACGATCCCGAAACGCCGGGCGAGAAAAAGCAGAAGGACGCCAAGGCCGATGCGGTCTGGGTGAACCGCGGAGTTCACCTGACCCGGCTCTATCTGGGTGCGCTCAAGGCGGACGGTTCCCTGGACGGCGCGTTGAAGCCAGTGAGAGTAGAGCCCGATGTACAGCGAGCCATCTGGTCCGAAGGCTCCGATCGCCTTCTGGTCATCACCGAGAAACCCAACGAAGCTTCGGACCTGGGACCCGCGAATGCGGCGTGGCTGGTCGAAATTGCGAAACTAGATAACCCAAATAAGCTCGACGCAATTCCGGCCACGGTCGGCGGGGCGGCCTGGTCGCCGGACGGCAACACGATTGTTTTTTCTGCTGCCACAGCCGAAGACGCACCTCCGGGATACGATGAACTGTTCGCTGTGCCCCGAGAGAGCTCGGGTGCCAAGGTCCTGCCGCTGTCGAGCGGATTTGCAGGCCAGCTTACTGGTTCAGCTCTGTTCTTCTCGCCCGATCGAGGACTCGTGGCGCAGGCCGGTATCGGCACACGGTCGGCTGTGGTGCGCCTGAGCCTGGACGGCAAGACTCCGCCGACCCCGATCGATCTCGGCGAGCCCGTGGTGACGGGGCTTCACACCAACCGCAGGCAGACCGGCTGGGTGTGGCTGGCAGAGGGCGGCGGCCAGCCCGTCAAGCTCTGTTTTGGCGGGCGCCTGGGGGATGCGTGTACTGGCCTTGCCATTCCCGAACTGGCGCCTGCGAATCTGCGCTCGGTCGAGCCGGAATTGGTTCACTGGGCGAGCGGGCCGTTCACCATCGAGGGCCTGCTCTATCTCCCACCCGCAGCCGGCTCTTCCAAAGTCCCGCTCATCGTCGATGTGCATGGCGGCCCGTTCGGCGCATGGGAGAATCGCCACGACCCGTTCGCCGATTTCCTGGTGGGCCGAGGATGGGCGGTTCTGCGGCCCAATCCGCGCGGGTCATCGAATTACGGCGTGAAATTTGCAGCAGCCAGTAAGAACGATCTTGGTGGCGGCGACTATCAGGACGTCATGGCGGGCGTGGATGCGGTTCTGGCCAAATACCCGCTGGACCCCGCGCGCATGGCGCTCATCGGCTATAGCTACGGCGGCGAGATGGCGGGCTTTGTCGAGGGCAAGACGGATCGCTTCAAGGCCATCGTGAGCGGGGCGCCGGTGATCGACCAGTTCAGCGAGTACGGCACGGAGGGCGGTTCGTGGTATGACCGCTGGTACTTCGGCAAACCGTGGGAGCACATCGACGATGCCTGGCGGCAAAGCCCGCTGGCGGGGGCGGCCAACGCGAAGACGCCGTTTCTTCTCATTCAAGGTGAGAGCGACTCAACCGATCCGCTCGGCCAGGCCCAGGAGATGTACCGCGCTCTGCGGCAGGAAGGCGTGCCAGTGGAACTGGTGACCTATCCGCGTGAGGACCATGGCCCGCTCGCCGGGGGTGCGTACGGGCGGCCATCGACCGAGCCATGGCATGGGTATGACGTACGGCAGCGCATGATCGAGTTCATCGACAAGGGGTTTGGCAACGCGCAAAACCAAAGCGATTCGAAGAAGCCGTGACGGCAGCTCAACGGCGATGAAAACGACCAGGCCAAGGCGTGGCGGTTCGATTCAAAGCAGGTGAGAACCGAAAAAGTGTCCTTCGATCGCTTCAACCAGATTCCCATTCAGCGATCGAGGCGAACACCTTCTGATCGGACTCTACCGCCGTCCTGCGATGGTGGGCGGTTTACCGCCGCCAAGTTTCTTGGCGGCGCGCTTGGCGGCAATGGCGTGCATCTCCTTGCCAATGCTCGACTGGTTGATGGCCAGCTGCATGGCGAGGTTGATCAGGTTGCCTGTGCCCCAGTAAAGCGCCAGGCCCGACGCGTAGTGCCACAAGGTAAACCCGAAGATCACGGGCATCATGATGGCCATCATGCGGCGCTGGTTGGGATCCATTCCCGGCGACGGGGTGATGAACTGGGTCACGAACATGGTGACGATGATGAGGATGGGCAGAATGTGCAGGGGGTCCGGCGCGGAGAGATCGGTGAGCCAGCCCCAGTGTGCCTGGCGCAACTCAACTGTATTCTGCAGCACCCGGAAATAGGCGAAGAACAGCGGCATCTGCAACAACATGGGCAGGCAGCCGCCGTACATGTTGACGCCCTCGGTCTTGTAGAGCGCCATCATCTCCGTGTTCATCTCGGCCCGCTTGGGGTCGTTCATCTTCAGATGGGCATACCGCTTCTTCAGCGCCTCGACCTTGGGCTGAATGCGCATCATTTTGAGTGACGACCGCATCATCATGATGCGCGTGGGCAACAGGGCCAGATTGAAGATGACGGTCAGAACGATGATGCCCCAGCCCCAATTGGGAATGCCGTGGCTGTAAAGGAAACGCAAAGCCAGGAAGAGAGGCTTGGCGATGACCGTAAGCCATCCGAACTGGATCAGCGACTCGAGAGAGGGGCCGTCCGGCTTGCCGCCGGGGCCGACGGCGCGAATCCCGGAGATGATATCCATCTGCTTCGGACCCGCGTAGAGGCGAAGGCGCGTGTAACCACTGGTATCGCCCACGGCAATGCCGATGAGATCGGCAGGTTTCTTTTCGCTGCCTGGATTGGATGGATCGCTGGGCAGATCGATGGTGTGATGCAGCGTGACCACCGTGGTGCGCGAAGGTGCATCCGGCAGAAAGGCTGCGGCAAAGTAGAGATCGGCGGTCGCGACGTACTCATAATTGCCTTCGAGCGTGGAATTGTTGCTCACCTTGCCGGCCGACAGCGTGTCCTGCTTGCCGTCGATTGACCACGCCAGTTGGGCAGGCGTGCGCGTCAGGCCCGGAACTCCGCCGCTGCGCCCCTGAAACTCCTCCATGTCGCCGAGGCCGGCCGGCCATTCCAACAGCGCGCGCACCGGCTCTCCATTGCGCTTGACCTGGACTTCCGCGGTGAGGACGTAACTGGTGTCGAAGTGAAACGTCTTGACCACGTCGACGCCATTCTGGGCGAGATGGAAGGTGAGAGTGTTGGGAGCCGTTAACGTTCCGGTAGCGGAAGCCTGGTAGAGCGAATCATTCAGCTGGGTGGTCAGCGCCTGTTCGTAGGTGAAGAGCGAGAGCGGCAGCCCGAACCGCTGCGAAGCCTGCACCTGGACCATGTCCAGCGGCTTGCCGGCGGTGTCGAAATAATGTTTCAAGACCCAGTGCTGAACCTGGCCGCCGCGATTGGTGAAGACGATGCGATAATTGGCGTTCTCGATCGTGGTTTCAGTTTCAGCCGCAGCGGTGATGGCGGGGCCGACGGATTGTCCCTGCGTTGCTGGCGCGGCCAGAAGAAGGCTGGGCCGGAGGGATGCCTGCGGCTGCGCTGCGGGGAAGTCTGGGTCTGGCTCGCAGGAGCGGGTGCAGTGGGCTTGGGCTTGACGAAATATTGAAATCCGAAGAAAACGACGATGGCCAGAAGGCCGAAAGTGAGCAGCGAGCGCATGTCGCCGCCGCCACCGCCGGCTGGGGCCGCCTCCCTGCGCTTGAAGATTTGGATTCTGATATTCGGGCAAAGGAAACTTCCTGTCGTTTCGCGAGCGGTCCGCCTGGGAGCGGTCCCGGTTCTATGGTAACGGTTCGTGGAGAGGCGTGGCGCGGAATCGGCAGGCAGAGGCACTTGATCCAGGCCTCCGCGGCTGAATGGATGGCAGCGCAACAGGCGCCAGAGCGCCAGGGCAGATCCGCGCCAGGGTCCGTGAGTGGCAGATGGCTACCGCGGCGTATTCAGAGCAGGTGGGTTGAAACCGGCATCCGCCCGGGCTCAGAGAATGCACCGCCGGCGACAGCCAGCGGCGATAAAAGACGAGCGCGGCGAGCAGAATGCGAGTCATCATGAGGGCGAAACCACGGCGGAAGCGCGAAACCGTTCGCGCTGCATCGGCCTTTGCCTGTGTAAGGATACGCACGATCTCTGCTTCAAGTTTCGAGAATTCGATGGTGAGCACACTGCGCCGCGGATGAAGGATCAGGTCCGACCCTGGGGCAGCAGATCGAGATGGCGGCGCAGCGCTTCACGCATGCGGCGCTTGATGCGATTGCGTTCGTGAGCCTTGCCGAGTACCTTGCCCGCAGTCAGGCCCAACCGCGCGAGCCGAAACGCTGCGCTGGGGTGAACAAAACGGGGGATCTTCCGATGGACCCTGGACGTCGATACGCGGAGCGAGAAACCAACTCATGGAGGCGGATTGCCGCTTGCGCGCCGCGGCGTACGCGCGTTGAAAATCGGCGTGCTTGCGCAGACGCACCCCGGCCAGGGATTGGCTCTGGATGACGGACAGGTTTGCTTGGGGCGTTCATGGGATTGCCGGGATGGGTTCGGCCGGAACTCTGAGAGAGTGTGCAACATGCTCCGGCGCGAACAGACGGCGGGAGCTTAGTCGCGGTGACCGGCGCTCACGGACACACGCTTGCGGCCAGCGGCGCGGCGGCGGCTCAATACCGCGGCTCCGCTCTTGGTTTTCATGCGGGCGCGGAAGCCGTGTGTCTTCACGCGGCGATGGCGGTTGGGTTGAAATGTGCGCTTGGGCATTGGAAATGCGCTCCTGTGTCCTATAGATTTCCTAGTAGAAAATCTCGCCTTGACGGCAAGTATTAAGTTTACAGGAAGACGCGCCAGGAATCCAGCGCCATCGCCGGGCGTTGGAGTTGGCGCCGGTGGTTGTAAGAAAGTGCATTTGACCGGAGCGGATCCCCAGAATGAAAAAAACGCGTAGCAACCCAACGCCAACTCCGCGTTTCAAAGACAGAGATTGACATTCATTTTGCACGCAGAACGAGTGACTCCGGCAACCTCTCGTAATCAGTTTCACCACCATTGGTGCAACCCTCTTCGCAGTGGCCAAAGTTATGTGAAAGAGACGTTGCAATGAACCTCAAATGTGCTACCATCGGGACCGTTCAACAAAAGTTTTCCAGCGTCCCACAGACCGAAATTCATCCACGCCCCGAGGTTTAAATCCAGCAGGGCAGATCAACGGCAGCAGGCGATTTCGAGTAAAGCATAGACGGGAAATTCTGCATCCCGCCTAAGGAGAGCCATTGCCAAAATCAAGCGGATGAACCGGGCCCGGTGGTAGCAGGCAAGGAATAGTTCGATGGCATTCGCAATGACGCCGGCAACGGCTCTAAATCCCTGGCTTCAGATTCTCTCTGCCCTAGAAAAAAAGGTCATATCGCCAGTCCTTTGAAACGTGGCTCAAACCTACCCGGTACAGTCATGCCGCGGGCCGCACCCTCTATGTGCGCGTCCCGTCGCCTGAGTTTCAGCACATCGGCGACAAATATGGCGATCTCATCCAGGAAGCGATCGACCTGCAGTCGCTGGAATTTGACGACGTCTGTTTCGTGACCGCGGAAGACGATCCATCGGTTCCGCCGGTTCGCAAGGACGGAGGCTTCGGTCCGGTTGCGGCGCATGCTCCAACGGCTCCGGCGACGCCGTCCATGCGCGACGCCGGAGCAGGCGAAATTCGACTGGTCGACCGCGGCGCAACTGAATTCGCGCTATACGTTCGACAACTTCGTGATCGGCAACGGCAACCAGTTTGCGCGCGCCGCGGCTCTGGCTGTTGCCGAGCGGCCCTCGCGCGCCTACAACCCGCTCTTTCTCTATGGCGGTGTGGGCATGGGCAAGACTCACCTCATGCACGCCATCGGTCATGAAGTGAAGCGGCGCCAGCCCTCGACGAATATCTGCTACGTTTCCGCCGAGAAGTTCACCAACGAGATGATCACCTCGTTGCGCAACGATCGCATGACGAGTTTTCGCGATCGTTTCCGCACCGTAGACGTGCTGCTCATCGACGACATTCAGTTCATCGCGCAGAAGGAACGCACCCAGGAAGAGTTCTTTCACACCTTCAACGCGCTGCATGAGAGCATGAAGCAGATCGTGATCGCCTCCGATCGTCCCGCCCAAAGAACTGGCGGAGATCGAAGACCGTCTGCGCTCGCGCTTTGAATGGGGACTGATTGCCGACATCCAGCCGCCCGATCTCGAAACCAAGGTCGCCATCCTGCAGAAGAAGGCGGAGACCGAATCGGCCACCTTGCCGACGGATGTCGCCCTCTTTATCGCGTCCAACGTGCGCACCAACGTCCGCGAACTCGAGGGCGCGCTGATGCCGGTTGATCGCCGTGGTGCCAGATGAATCGCGTAGATATCACGCTGGCCGCCGCGCAGCAGTGCCTGAAGCAGTTCATCGACATGCAGGTGCGCAAGGTGACGATCGAGGCCATTCAGCGCGCCGTTGCCGAGCAGTTCGGCATGCGCGTGGCCGACCTGAAGCAGAAAAACAACTCGCGCAACGTCGTCGTGCCTCGCCAGATCGCGATGTACCTAGCCAAGCAGATGACCGAAGCCAGCCTGCCCGAGATCGGCCGCCAGTTCGGCAACAAGCACCACACCACGGTGATGCACTCCATCGGCAAGATCGACGAGCAGCGCCGCGCCGACAAGGACCTTCATCGCACGCTCAACAAGCTCCAGGAACAGCTGAATGGCTGATGAGGCCAGTCTCTCCTGAAAATGACGAAGGCCGCGCGGGGCGCCCTTCGTCATTTGTACCTGTTCATTGCCACGACGCTAAAATTCTGTCAAGCTCAAAACGTTCCCGTCGGGATCGCGGAACCAGGCGATACGCGCACCGCTCGGTGCAGTCCAAACGCCGTGGGGCTTGTCTTCGTTAAGCCCCGGATAGCGCAGGAACTCGACGCCGCCAGCCGAGAGCCGCTCGACGGTCCTCTCAATCGATACAACGTCCCAACCCAGGACAGTAAACGGCGCGGCCACATGCTCGCGCACGCTCGTAATGCGAAGCATCGTTCCGTTGGCGTCGAATACCAATGCGAACGGCGCCTCATCGGCCACGAGCCGCAAGCCCAACACCTCTTCATAAAATGTTCGAGCTCTCACCGGATCGGTTGTGGGAACAAACGCTACTAACTTGCTCTGCCCAAGAACCTTCTCTTGGTCCATCCTGTGCCTCCGCTCGAATGTTCACAGCATTGCGGCCCCGTTAGCAAGGGTTCACCTCGTCATCAATTCCACAAACATTTTCTGAAATCGCGGCAGATCGAGATCGAGTTGCGCGTGAACCATGCGCACCCCCGTGGCCGGTTTCAGTTTGTCGGTCCATGTGAGCGTGTCGCCGTAAAATGGCCCGTGGCTCAGGTCGACGTCCATGTAGATCTGCTTTTCCCGGGTGATGAGGGATGGATCCAGCCATGCGCACGCCGTCAGTTCGTCCCAGAGGTAGTAGCGGTCCTGGCTCCAGGCCGCGACGTAACGTGCCGTTGGGCTTTTCGACCGGGCAATCTCATCCAGCATGGCTTGCGTGAACGGCGCCTTGATCGAAACGTCCACCGTGGTGACATCCACCCGCGGCCAGGCCGCGCGCAGCACGATGTGGGCGGCCTCGGGATCGAACCAGAAATTGAATTCATGACGGGGAGCGGTGGCGAACTCGGGATCGTCTGTCTGCGGGTTCAGGCTGCCTCCCATCAGCACAATGCCCTGGGTGAGCCCGGCAAACTCCGGATCAATTGAAACGGCAAGAGCGATATTGGTGAGCGGTCCCGCGGCATAGATGGTCACCTGGTGCGGATGGGCTCGCACCTGCGAAATGAGAAAATGCACCGCATCTTCCACAATCGGTTTGAGCGCGGGCTCCCCCTCCGGCAAGGGTGGAATGTCATAGGGCCCATGGACCTGCAGGTGCGCCGGAGTGATCGGCGTAACTGCACTGCCATGTTCCTCCAGCGTGGTCGGGCCCTGCCCCCAGGCGCCCAGCCAGGTCACGTTTCCGACGAGCGCTGCCGTCAGTCGTGTCTCCTCCTGCGTGCGAACCAGCGGGAACACCGCGCCGCGAGCTACCGGAACATTGCCGTGCCCGGTTAACTCCAGCATGCGCAGCGTGTGCAGCGTCTCTTCGTCGCGCCAGGCATTTCCCGTAACCATGGTGATGCCCAGGACCTCGACCTGTGGTGCCTGCAGCAGGGCAAGCACAGCCATCTGGTTTGAGCCCCCGGGTCCGGAGCCGTCCTCATCAATCAGCACGAGCCGTTTCTGGGCCGGAGACACAGCCGCAGACAGCGCCAGCAAAAGGCAAGAGATTGCAATTCTCATTGCTGGGTATTGTGGCACATCCGAACGGGCGAGCTCACACTGCGGCCCGGGCCTTCATTACCGTCGGCCGTAGGGTCGGGGGCGAACCGGGGCCGCAACCGGCAGGTGCGTTTTGCCGGCCGGATAGACAGCAAGGAAGCGGTCCTGTCCTTCTCCGGAACTGGCCGTCTCCACGCCTTCGAGGGAGCGGAAGGCCAGATGCAGCAGGCGGCGCTCGCGGCTGTTCATAGGGGGAAATGCATAGGGAACCCCGGACTTGCGCACCTTTTCAGCGGCGGTTTCCGCCGCCATGCGCAGTTCTTCGGCGCGCAAGGCTTTGAAGTTGGCGGCGTCGAAGCTGACGAGGTCATGTTCGCGCTGGTCCAGTCGCAGCATCTGGGCGGCGACCGTTTCCAGCGCGCGCAGCAATTCGCCATTGTGCTGTGTGACCAGGGGAACATCGGGGCCGCCCAGTTCCACGTAAATCACCCGATCCTCGAGACCCTGGGGGTCGCGCGCGCCGTCGCCGGCCGTGATCCGGTATTTCAGGCGGAACCCACCCAATTTGTTGAGATTGGCAAGTAAACCGGCGAGCTTTTGTGCAGCCTCTTGGAGATTGGCGATCGGCATGACAAATTAGTATCGCAGAGCCGGGCGAGGAGCGGCACGGTCTCCCTCCACTCCGACTTGTTTTGCCCTTAGAAGACAACCGGGCGGCCTGATTTCTGTCGGGTGAATGAACTTTACTCTTGTAAGGTCGTGCCGGGAACAACCCGAAGGCAACTTTTCAGCTTCAGCGTCGTATCCTGAATGAGATTATGCAGCGGACATCCGGTTCGGGTTGCAGAAGCCGTCTTCTTTTTCTGTTGACCTGCACAAACGTTCTCCTCATCCTCGCGCCAGCCGTCGTTCCAGCCCGCGCGCAATCCGCGGCAGCAGCCACTGATCCCGCCCAGCAGGCTAGCCCTAAACCGGTTTCGATTACGCTCGAAGAAGCAATCCATCGCGCCGAGGCCAATGAGTCGTCTTACGCTGTGGCTGCGGCCGGCAGCCGCGTTGCCGCCCTCGACCGGTCCATCGCCCGTTCGGCCTTGCTGCCGGGCGTCATCTATCACAACCAGTACCTCTACACCGAACCCAACGGCCTTCAGAACCAGGCCGGCCAGGGTGCGGCTGCGCAGCCGGCGCCGAAGTTCATTGCCAACAACGCCGTTCGCGAGTACGCCAGCCAGGCCGTCGTGGACGAGACCATCGGGCTTGGCCAGATAGCGGGTCTGCGCCGCGCCGATGCCGCCGCCGCGGTGGCCGCCGCGGAATTGGAAATCGCCCGCCGGGGTCTGGTCGCCGCGGTGACCGGCCTTTACTACGGGGCTATTTGCGGCCGACCACAAGCTTGCCATCGCCGAGCGCGCCCGGTCCGAAACCGCCGACTTTACTTCGCTGACCGGCAAGCGTGAACAGCAACGGGAAGCCGCCCACGCCGATGTCGTCAAGGCCCAGCTTCAGCAGCAGCAGCGCGAGCGGGAGCTGTCCGATGCCCGACTGGCGGCTGAAAAAGCCCGACTCGAACTGGGAGTACTCCTGTTTCCCGATCCGCGCACGGCATACGTGCTTGCCGTGCCCGATACGGTTGCGTCGCTGGCCCCGAAGCCTGAGGTCGAGCAGGCAGCCGCGAAAAATAATGCCGAGCTGCGCAGCGCCATGGCGGCTCTTCATGAGGGCGAGGCCGACGTGCTTGCTGCGCGCGGCGCCTACCTGCCTGCCCTCGGCCTCAACTACACCTACGGAATCGATGCGCCCCAGTTTGCGGTCAACGGCCCCGACGGCGTCAGAAATCTTGGCTACTCGGCCAGCGTCACACTTGACATTCCGGTATGGGACTGGCTGGCGACGGTAGCACAAGGTCAAGCAAAGCGAGATTCGTCGCGACGTCGCCAAAGTAGCTCTCACGAACACCCAGCGCCGCCTCATCGCCCGCCTCGACGAGGCTTACGCCGAGGCCGCCGCCGCCCGCGATCAGCTCGCGTCACTGGACGCGAGCGTCGCCACCGCCGAAGAGAGCCTTCGACTGACCAGGATGCGCTACACAGGCGGCGAAGCCACGGTGCTTGAAGTGGTGGACGCGCAGACAGCTCTTGTCACTGCCGCGAACGCGCGCGAAGACGGACGCGTTCGTTACCAGGCGGCGCTGGCCGATCTGCAAACACTGACGGGAACCATGTAGACCGCTGACGAACCTGGAATTACGGATTGGGAATGACCGACCTGGATACGACGAACCCGCAAGACCGCAAGTCAACAGCGCGCCCGACGATGGTCATCCGCTTTCTGGTGACGGCTGCCCTGTCGCTGCCACTGCTCTTCCTGTCCGGCTGCAAGAAAGAATCGACGCCGCCGGTAGAAGTCACCGTGCAGGCCGAGCATCCCGAGCAAGGCCCGATCTCCGAACATATCACCGTCGATGCCATTCTGGCCCCGCTCGCGCAGGCGGCCATCGAGCCCAAGATCACCGCGCCGGTGCAGAATTCTATGTGCAGCGCGGGGAGAAGGTGAAGGAAGGCGAGTTGCTGGCCACGCTTGAAAACACCGACCTCACCGCTGCGGCGCTCGATAACAAGGGCTCCTACATGGCTGCGCAGGCTGCCTATGACACCGCTACCAAGGCGCAGGTTCCGGAGGACGCCCAGAAGGCCGAGCTCGATTTCGCGCAGGCCAAGGCCAATCTCGATCTGAACCAGAGCATCGTCAACAGCCGCAAGCAGCTCTTTGCCGAGGGCGCCATTCCCGGCCGCGATCTTGATACCGCCCAGGCCGCGCTGGTGCAGGCGCAGGCGGCCTACGACGCCGCCGCCAAGCATCTCGACTCGGTGAAGAACGTCAGCCGCGAGGCCGCGCTGAAAGCGCGCAGGGACAACTCACCTCCGCCGAAGGCAAGTTCAAAGGCGCGGAGGCCCAGGTCAGCTACTCCGAAATTCGCAGCCCCATCGACGGCGTCGTCACCGACCGGCCGCTCTTCGCGGGCGAAACAGCGGCCGCCGGCGCGCCGCTGATCACGGTGATGGACACGTCCTCGCTGTTGGCCAAGACGCACATCGCCGCAGAGCGTGGCGCAGCAGATGAAAGTGGGCGACGAAGCCGAGGTGCACGTGCCCGGCATCGCCGATCCGGTTCCCGCCAAGGTTTCGCTGATCAGTCCCGCTCTCGACCCGGGCAGCACCACCGTCGAAGTCTGGCTCAAGATCGACAACAAGGCCGGCAAGCTGAAAGTCGGCACGCCGGTCAAGGCTTCCGATCACCGGCCGGACCGTCGAGAAGGCGTTGAAGTTCCCGCCTCTGCCGTGCTCACCGCGCAGGACGGCAGCAAGTCCGTGATGGTGGTCGGCGCTGACGGCACGGCGCATCGCAAGCCCGTCACACTGGGATCGCCGATGGCGAAGATGTGCAGGTCACCAGCGGCGTCTCCGCCTCCGACATGGTCATCACCGGCGGCGCCTACGGCCTCGATGAAGGCACCAAGGTCAAGGTCGGCCCGGCGGAAGCGGACGATGAAGCCAAGCCGGCGGCAGGCAAGGCCGGAGAGGACTGATTAATGGCCATTGCCTCTCCCCCGCAAGTCGTTGAGGCGCCGTCGTTCTGGCTGGCGCGCTCCACGCGCACCATCTTCTTCTTCGCCATCGATCCTCACCGTTGCCGGCATCTATCTCGCGTTCCAGGTGCCGATCTCGGTTTTTCCTGAGACGAATTTTCCGCGCGTGGTCATCGGCGTCGACAACGGCGTGATGCCGGTCGAGCAGATGGAAGTGACCATCACCCGGCCCATCGAGGACGCGGTCAACTCCGTGCCCGGCCTGCAGACCGTGCGCTCCACCACCAGCCGCGGCTCGGCCGAAGTGAGCCTGTTCTTCGACTGGAACGTGAACATGGTTCTCCAACTGCAGCTCGTCGACGCGGCGCTCAGCAAGGTGCAGCAGACTCTGCCGTCCACGGCGCGCATCACCACCAACCGGCTCACCTTCGCGACCTTTCCCATCCTCGGCTACAGCCTCACCTCCGACACCGTTCCCCAGACACGGCTGTGGGAGATCGCCACCTACGACCTGAAGCCGCCGCTCAACCGCGTCGCCGGCGTCAGCACCGTCGTCGTGCAGGGCGGCCAGGTGCCCGAGTTCCACGTCGTCCCGAACCTGGCCCAGCTCGCAGCGTCCGGCGTGACCATCACCGATCTCGTCAACGCCATCCAGGCTTCGAACATCATCGACTCGCCCGGCCTCTACGAAGCCAACCACCAGCTGATCCTGGGCCTGGTGGGCGCGCAGGTGCACGATGCCGATCAGCTGCGCCAGCTGGTAGTCAAGACCACCGCCGCCGGCGCGCCGGTGCGCATTGCCGATGTGGCCACGGTGGAACACGGCCACCATGCCCGTCTACACCACGGTCACGGCCAACGGCAAGCCGCGGTGCTGCTCAACATCGCGCGCCAGCCCTCGAGCAACACCGTGGCCGTGGCCGACGCCGTCGCCGCGCAAGTCGCCGAACTCCGCCGTAACCTGCCCCCGGGAGTTAAGCTCGAGCCGTTCTACGACCAGTCGCAACTGGTGCGCGACAGCATCGCCAGCGTGCGCGACGCCATCTTCATCGGCCTCATCCTGGCCTGCATCATCCTGTTCCTCTTCCTGCGCGACTGGACCTCCTCGCTCATCGCCGGCCTCGTCATTCCTGTCACGGTCGCGGTCACCATCCTGGTGCTCTGGCTGATCGGCCAGAGCTTCAACCTGATGACGCTCGGCGGGCTGGCCGCGGCCATCGGCCTGGTGATCGACGACGCCATCGTGGTGGTCGAGAACATCGTGATGCACCGCGACGACGGCGAGCCGCGCGTCGAGGCGGTGCGCAAGGCCCTTCACGAAATCACAATTCCGCTGGTCGGCTCCACCATTACCCCGGTGGTCGTCTTCCTGCCGCTGGTCTCCGTCACCGGCGTCACCGGCAGCTTCTTCCGCGCGCTGGCCATCACCATGGCCGCCTCGCTGCTCACGTCGCTGGCGCTGGCGCTTACCTGGACGCCCGGCCTGAGCCTCGTGCTGCTGCGCGACCGGCGCGGGATCGGCGGGCCACGAGCACACGGCCGGCCGCTTGCTCAGCCGCGTTCTCGACATCCATCGCCGTGCGCTCGACTGGGCCCTGGCCAAGCCCCTGTGGCTCGGCGTGGCCTGCCTGCTGCTGGTCGTGGCAACCTACGCCGGCTACCAGGCCCTGGGCTCCGATCTGCTGCCGGAGATGGACGAGGGCGGCTTCATCCTCGACTACATCATGCCCGCGGGCAGCTCTCTGACTGAGACCAATCGCGTTCTGGAGCACGTCGAGCGCATTCTCCACGACCAGCCCGAAGTGGAAAGCACCTCGCGCCGCACCGGGCTGCAGATGGGCCTCGCCGCCGTCACCGAAGCCAACACCGGCGACTTCACGGTCAAGCTCAAAGCCAAGCGCAGCCGCGCCATCGACGACGTCATGGCCGACGTGCGCGCCGAGATCAAGCGCACCGAGCCCGAGCTCGACGTCGAATTCACCCAGGTCCTGCAGGACATGATCGGCGACCTCTCCAATGCGCCCGAGCCGATCCAGATCAAGATCTTCTCGCCAGACGAGGCGCCTGCTCACGCAGCTCGGCCCCCGCGTCGGCGACGCCATCGGCAAAATCCCCGGCGTGGTCGACGTGGAGAACGGCATCGAGAACACCATCAGCGGCCCGGCCACCAACTTCCAGGTCGATCCCGTCGTTCGCCGCCCGCCTCGGCTTCACGCCCACGGAAGTCTCAGAAGACGCGACCGCGATTCTCGACGGCATCCCCGCCACCGATCCGCTGATCGCCAACAGCCGCCCCTACACCATCCGCGTGCGCCTCGGCAGCGACCATCGCGCCTCGCTCGACGCCATCGAGAACACCGTCTTCAACAGCGCTTCCGGCCACACGGCAACCCTGGGTTCGCTGGCCGCCATCGAGCAGCTGCCGCCGCAAAACGAAATCCGCCGCGAAAACCTGCAGCGCCTGGTCGTGCGTCACCGGCCGCCTCGAAGGCTCCGACCTTGGCACCGCCATGAAGCAAGGTCCGCCAGACCGTCGCAGGCATGCATCTTCCCCCCTCCGTGCGCGTCGACATACGGCGGCACCTACGAGGAGCAGCAGAAATCCTTCCGCGACCTGCTGCAGGTCCTCATCCTGGCGCTGGCGCTGGTCTTCGGCGTGCTGCTGACGGAATTCCGCAACTTCCCCGCTCCCATCGCGATTCTCACGTCCTCGGTGCTTTCCATCTCGGGCGTGATCCTCGCCCTGCTCATCACGCGCACCACGTTCAATGTCGCCTCCTTCATGGGCCTCATCATGGTCATCGGCATCGTGGCCAAAAACGGCATTCTTCTGCTCGACGCCGACGAGCACTTCCGCGCCGAGGGAGCCAGCCCCGCCGACGCCATGATCCATGCCGCGCAGCGCCGGCTGCGCCCCATCGTCATGACTGCCATCGCCGCGGTCTGCGGAATGCTGCCCCTCGCCTTTGCCCTCGGCGCCGGCTCGCAGATGCTGCAGCCGCTGGCCATCGCCGTCATCGGCGGCCTGACCATTTCCATGGTGCTGAGCCTGATCGTCACCCCGGTGGTGTACTTTCTGCTGACCCGTAACCGCGTTGAAGCCCAATAACAGACCCGGGTGCGAATAACAAACCTGGGTGCCCCATCCTAACCGCGTCTTTGTCTTTGCGGTTAGGGTGGGAAACCACGAACCTAATCCGGCCGGGTGCCCCAGGTCTGGACTCTCAGACCTGGGATCACCGACAGCGTATCCCGCCCTCTTTGCGCAAAATCTGCCATCACCCAGCCGAGCGGTGGCACAATATTTCCATGCCGCCAAATCAGCCCATTCGCCTTACCGCAGCCGAAGCCCGCGTCCTCGGCGCCCTCATCGAAAAGGAAGTAACGACACCCGAGTACTACCCGCTCTCGCTCAATGCGCTGATCAATGCGTGCAATCAGCGCTCCAACCGCGAGCCGGTCATGGACCTCGATGAAGAGGCGGTGCGCCTGGCGCTGCACGGACTCGAAGACGACGGCCTGGCGGGCCGAGCGCGCTCCGCCGATGGTCGGGTCACCAAGTATGAGCACTGGCTCGGCGAGGCCTTCAACTTCAGCCGCGCGGAAACGGCGCTGGTCTGCGTACTGCTGCTGCGCGGCCCGCAGACGCCCGGGGAACTGCGCGGCCGCACCGAACGCATGCACCGCTTCGAAGAGATCGCGGACGTGCTGGCGGGATTGCAAAAGCTGATGGAGCGAGAGCCGTCGCTGGCGGTCATGCTTCCACGCCAGCCGGGCACCAAGGAGTCCCGCTACGCGCATCTGTTTTCGGGACCAGTAGAGGCAGCCGCATTCGCCGCCCCCGCCCAGGCATTCACCCCGGTGTTCACCGGCGAGGCCGCCGGCGACCAGGACGGCCGGTTCGCACAACTTGAAGCGACAGTCGCTCAACTCAAGAATGACTTGGAGAATCTGCGTAAGCGCTTCGACGACCTGTTTGCTTAGCCTACGCCTCGAAAAACTGATCACTGACCACTGACCACTGACAACTGTCTTTAGATCAGTTCATACCCCGCAAACCAGTACCCGATCTCGAAAGCCGCAGTTTCTTCGGCGTCCGAGCCGTGAATCGCATTTTTCTCGATCGATTCGGCGAACTTCTTGCGGATGGTTCCCTCATCGGCGTTGGCCGGATTGGTGGCGCCCATCAGCTTGCGAAGGTCAGCAATGGCACTATCCTTTTCCAAAACCAATAAAACCAGCGGCCCCGACGACATGAATTCGCACAAACCGGCGAAAAACGGGCGCGCTTTGTGGACGTAATAAAAGCCCTCGGCCTGTTCCCTTGAAATCGACTGCTTCTTGATGCCGACGATCTGGAATCCGGCCTTCTCGATCTCTGCCAGGATCGCCCCCGTGTAGCCTTTGCGAACTGCGTCGGGCTTGATGATGCTGAACGTGCGTTGTGCCACTCGATCTGCTCCTTCGAAACGTTTGCTCTACCCCGTTTCATTGTACCGGTCACATCCCCGTCGCCGACGGGAGGAGTATCTGGTACAGTGGCGTCATGTTTTCCTGTGAGTCTTCTTCCATTCGCCACTCGCTTGCTGTGGCTGTCTTGTTTTCGGCGCTGATCATCCTGGCGCCGGGAGCCGTGGGGCAGGACTCGTCGAACCATGCGTCCGGCCCCCAGAGCCCATCCGAGCTGCGGGTCTTCGACTCATCCCTGATCGACAAGTCGATCGATCCTTGCGAGAACTTCTATCTCTATAGCTGTAACGGCTGGTTCAAGCGCAATCCGCTGCCGCCCGACCAGACAAGCTACGGCCGCTTTACCGAGCTGGCGGAATTGAATAGGCTTCACCTGAAGCAGATTCTTGAAGCCGCAGCCGACGCGCAGGCAGACGCCCGCAGCGCCAACGGGCAGAAGATCGGCGACGAGTACGCCAGCTGCATGGATATTGCTGCCATCAATAAGCTGGGGATTGCGCCGCTGCAGCCGGAGCTCGATCGCATCGCCGCCCTCAAGTCGGTGAGCGACCTGCCAGCCGAACTGGCCCATCTGCATCAGATTGGCGTGAACGCGTTCTTCGGCATGGGTTCGAACCAGGACTTTGCCGACGCCAGCCAGGTGATCAGTTTCTACGGAGCCGGCGGGCCTCGGCCTTCCCGAGCGCGATTACTATACGCGCACCGATGCCAAGTCCGAAGAGCAGCGGAAGCAGTACGTCGATCATGTGCACAAGATGTTTGTCGCTGGCCGGCGAAGCCTGACGCGCAGGCGGCCAAGGATGCCGACACCGTGCTGGCCCTTGAAACCCGACTGGCCAAAGCCTCCCTCACCGTTACCGAGCAACGCGACCCTCAGAATCTGAACCATCCCACAGATGTGGCGAGCTTCGAAAAGGAGTTGCCGCATTTCAAGCTGGCCGATTATGTTTCGGTTCTGCAAGCGCCGGCGGCCGGCAAGATGAACGACACGGAGCCGAAGTTCTTTGCCGAATTCAATGCCATCCTCGCCGACACACCGCTCGACAAGATCAAGACCTACTTGCGGTGGCATTTACTGCATGCCTACGCAGGCACCAGCATGCCCGATGCGTTCGACCAGGAAAACTGGAATTTCTACGCACACATCGCTGAATGGCGCAGAAAAGCAGCAGGAGCGCTGGAAACGCTGCACCTGCGCATCGACCACGAGATGGGCGAAGCACTGGGGCAGGTCTACGTGGAGAAATATTTTCCTCCCGAAGAAAAGGCGCGCGCGCTGAACATGACCTGTGTCGATCGAGCAGGCCATGGCCACGGATATCGATTCGCTCGACTGGATGAGCGCCGGAAACGAAGGTCAAAGCCAAGGAAAAGCTGCACACCGTGATGAACAAGATCGGATATCCAGAGAAGTGGCGCGACTACTCAAAACTCGAGATCGTGCGCGGCGACGCGCTGGGGAACCAGGAGCGTGCACGTGCCTTTGAAACGGCGCGCGATCTGGCCAAGATCGGGAAGCCGGTCGACAAGGCCGAGTGGCAGATGTCTCCGCCGACCGTGAATGCCTATTACGATCCGCAGCAAAACAACGTGAACTTTCCGGCGGGATATTTTCAGCCGCCCTTCTTCAGCGACAAGGAGGACGACGCCGCCAACTATGGCGACATGGGCTCGACCATCGGCCACGAACTCACTCATGGCTTCGACGACGAGGGCCGCCAGTTCGACAAGGACGGCAACCTGAAGGACTGGTGGACCAAGGACGACGAGCAGAAGTTCAATGAGCGCGCCCAATGCATGGTCAAGCAGTACGACGCCATTGAAGCCGTCCCCGGCGTTCACCTGAACGGAAAGCTTACGCTGGGCGAGAATCTCGCCGATCTTGGCGGGTTGTGGCTGGCGTGGCTGGCATGGCTCGACAAGGCCGAGGCCGCTCACCTTGACATGAACGCGAAGACGGACGGCTACACACCCGAACAGCGGTTCTGGGTAGCCTACGCGCAGCAGTGGTGCACGCAGACGCGGCCCGAACAACTGCGTACCCAGGCGCAGACCAATGAGCACGCTCCCGACGAATACCGCACCAACTCTGTGCTGCAGGACCTGCCCGAGTTCGCCAAGAGCTTCAGCTGCAAGAAGACCGCGCGGATGGTGAGCGCGAATCCGTGCCGGGTGTGGTGAGAGCAGCACTGAGAGCTAGCCAGAAACAAAATCTCCGTACCCCATCCTTTCCGCCTTTTCTGCGGAAAGGATGGGAAACCACAAAAGCCAAATCCAGTTTCATTCATCGGGGTCGAAGAACCCGGTGTCAGTCTGGCAGCTTCTCTACTTTCCGATCACCTTGGCAAGCGTCTCGCCGATCTCAGCCGGCGACACCACGACGTGAATGCCTGCCGCCGTCATGGCCTTCATCTTGTCGGCTGCGGTGCCTTGACCGCCGGAGATGATCGCGCCGGCGTGGCCCATGCGGCGGCCGGGAGGGGCCGTCTGGCCGGCAATGAACCCGACCACTGGCTTCTTCACATGCTGCTTAACAAACTCCGCAGCAGCCTCTTCCGCCGCGCCGCCGATCTCGCCAATCATGATGATGGCCTCGGTGCCGGGGTCGTCGTTCAACAGTCGCAGGGCATCGATGTGAGTCGTGCCGATGATCGGATCACCGCCGATGCCGATGGCGGTCGACTGGCCGATCCCGCGCTGCGTCAACTGGTGAACCGCCTCATAGGTCAGCGTTCCCGAGCGCGAGACGATGCCCACCGAACCCTGCTTGTGAATGCGGCCGGGCATGATGCCGATCTTGGCCATTCCCGGGGAAATCACGCCCGGGCAGTTGGGCCCGATCAACCGTGACTTCGACGTCCTGATCTTGGCCCACACCTTCACCATGTCCAGCGTGGGAATTCCTTCGGTGATGCACACGATCAGCGGGATGCCCGCGTCCTCCGCCTCAAGAATGGCGTCGGCGGCAAACGGCGGCGGCACGAAGATCATCGTGGCGTTGGCGCCGGTCTCCTTCGCCGCGTCCGCGACGGTGTTGAACACCGGCCAGCCCTCGTGCGTGGACCCGCCTTTGCCCGGCGTTACTCCACCGACGACCTTGGTGCCGTATTCGGCGCAGCCCTTGGCGTGAAAGGTCCCTTCCTTGCCAGTGATGCCCTGAACGATAAGCCGCGTGTTGTTGTCTACCAGAACCGCCATCTTATGCTCCCACTCCTGCCGCGGCCTTTACGACTAACTCAGCGGCGTCTTTCATCGTTGCGCCCACCTGGAAATTCAAACCCGAATCCTTCAGAATCTGCCGGCCCTCTTCCACGTTTGTCCCTTCCAGTCGAAGCACGATCGGCACCTTCACATCCAGCTTCCGCGCCGCTGCTACTACGCCCGTTGCGAGCCGGTCGACGCGCAGGATTCCGCCGAAGATATTGATAAAGATGGCCTTCACATTGGCGTCGGACAACAGAATCTCGAATGCGTGCTCGATCTGCTCCTGGGTCGCGCCGCCGCCCACGTCGAGGAAGTTGGCCGGACTGCCACCGGCATATTGAATGATGTCCATGGTGGCCATGGCCAAGCCCGCGCCGTTTACCATACAGGCGATTGAGCCATCAAGCTTGATGTAGTTGAGCGCGTATTTGCTGGCCTCCACTTCGAGCGGATCCTCTTCGGCCGTATCCCGCAGCGCCTTGATGTCTGCGTGCCGGAACAGCGCGTTGTCATCGAAGTTGATCTTCGCGTCGAGGGCAAAAAGCTTGTCGTCCTTGGTGGTAATGAAGGGATTGATCTCGAGGAGCGATGAGTCAGTATCGACGAAAGCCCGATAGAGGCTCTGGAAGAAGGCGACGGCCTGGTTGATCTGGGCGGGCTTCAATCCCAGAGCGAACGCCAGCTTGCGCGCCTGCCAGGCGCCAAAGCCCACGGCCGGGTCGATGCTCTCCTTGTAAATGGCCGTCGGAGTCCTTGGCGGCCACTTCCTCGATTTCCATGCCGCCCGCCTGGGAAGCCATGAATACCAGCTTGCCGGTGGCGCGGTCGAGCACAATGCCCAGATACAGCTCGCGGTCGATGTTCGCGGTCTCCTCGATCAGGAGCCGCTGCACCTTTTGTCCCTGAGGGCCGGTCTGGTGCGTGATCAATTGCATGCCGAGGATGTTCTTGGCGTGCAGTTCGGCGTCTTCGCGGGTGCGCGCGACCTTCACTCCGCCGCCCTTGCCGCGGCCGCCGGCATGGATCTGCGCTTTCACTACCACGCCGCTTGCGCCCTCGGCAAACAAGGTGCGCGCCACGGCATTGGCCTCTTCCAGCGTGTTGGCCACTTCGCCCTTGGGCACAGCCACGCCGTACTTGGCCAGGATTTCTTTCGCCTGATACTCGTGAATCTTCATGTTGATTGGGACCGTCAGGGCCGCTCAAGATTTGGAGGATTCGGGGCCGGCCCGGGATGATTCCGGACCAGCGCGATACCGTGCCAGCGGTAAGGAAATACTATCTTGCTGCCCGAACAGGCGGCAATTCACGCGTCCCACGTGCGCCGGGGCGCCCCTCCCCGCAACGCGCCGTTACCATAAGGAGTGATATGGGACTGGTAAAGCAACTTTTGAAGCCGCTGGCCGAAGACGGCGCGGCGCTCACGCGGGAACAAGCGTCCGACGTCTTGCGCGAGATCCTCAGCGGCGAAGCGCCGGATGTGGAGATCGCCGCTCTCCTGACTGTTCTCGCTACGCGCGGCGAACAGGCCGCCGAAGTGGCCGGGTTCGTGGATACCATGCGCGCGCAGGCGACGCCTGTTCCGCTGACTGCAGAAGAGCGCGAAGAACTGGTCGACACCTGCGGCACCGGGGGCGGCGGCCCGCTGACCTTCAACATCTCCTCCGGCGCAGCGCTCGTGGCCGCGGCCGCCGGAGCCAAAGTGGCCAAGCACGGCAACCGTGCGGTCACGTCGCAGTGCGGTTCGGCCGACGTGCTCGAAGCCCTGGGCGTACCGGTCATGCTGAGCCCTGAATTGGCTGTCGAATGCCTGCGGGCCACCGGCTTCATGTTCCTTTTTGCGCCCTACTATCACCCCGCGATGAAGGCCATCGGCGCGCTGCGCCGCGCGCTCGGATTTCGCACCATCTTCAATCTTTGCGGTCCGCTCACCAATCCGGCTGGAGCCCGTGCGCAGGTGATCGGCGTGCTCGCGCCCAGCCGCGTATTGCTTGTCGGCCGGACCTTGGTGACGCTGGGAGCCCGTCGCGCATTCGTGGTGCATGGATCCGACGGGATCGATGAATTGACAACCACCGGCGAATCAGTCGTGGCACGCATCGAGGAATCCCAGCCCGGCGCTGCGCCCGAGATGAAAGCCGCGCGCATCACTCCCGAGATGGCCGGCCTGCCTCGCGCCACGCTGGATGACTTTACCGGCGGTGATGTCGCGACCAATGCTTCATTGCTCTACGATGTGCTGACCGGCATCCCCGGCGCGCGTCGCGATATCGTTCTTCTCAATGCCGCGGCGGCGCTCGTGGCCGCGGGCCTCGCCTTTGATCTGAAGGAAGGGGTTGCCCTCGGAGCCGATGCGATCGATTCCGGCCAGGCCGCGGCTACCTTGGCCAAACTGCGCCAGTTTGGCGAGAAGCACGCCCCTTGAATCTCCCCTCGCCGCCCGCCTCTTTTATCCTGATTGCAGGTTTCTGAGAGGAGCCAGCCATGTTCGCCACCCGCATTCTCCCGGCAGCCCTGATGCTCTCTGCCCTTGCCGTTGCTGCCCAGCAACCCGGTCAGCCCGAACTCCGAATCGAACCCACCAACCGGACACTCTCTGTGAGCGCCGACGACGAAGTGTCGGTTGAACCTGAGATAGCCATCCTGCACATCGGTTTCGATACCCAGTTGGGGGACGCTCAATCGGTCTACCCAGACGGAGCGCGCACCTCGAACGCCATCATTGCGGCGCTCAAACAGGCCGGGGTCCCGGAAGGCTCCATCCGCAGCGAGACACAGCATCTCGACCGGGATTACGAAAAGCCGCACAAGTTCAAGCTGGTTCAGCGGTGGAGCGTGCGAGCCCCATCGGAGCGCGCCGCCGAAATTCTGGATGCTGCGATCACCGCGGGTGCCACCAGCAGCGGCGATATCGAATGGACCGTGAAAGATGAAAAGGCACTGGAACAGCAGGCACTCGACAAGGCCGCCACGCGCGTAAAGGAAAGTGCCGCGGTGCTGGCCAAAGGCATGGATGTCCGCCTGGGAGCGCTCATTTACGTCAGCAATCAGTTTGCAACCGGACCCCGGCCCATGATGCGTGCGGCGGTCGCTTCGTTCGCCCAAAAGGCCGATGCCGCTCCTCCGCTTTCCATAGAACCTCAGAAGGTGAGTCGCTCGGCCAGCGTCTATGCGGTGTATGCCATCGAGTAATTCCCCGCTTTGCGGCAGTTCGATCAGCCCGCAATTCGCCGCGACAATACCCACGTAACCAGCGACACCGCCAGGGCAGCGACCACCCAGCCCGCCTGTTCCAGCGGCCGGGCCATCGCGGCGTTCACCGCCACCTGAGCCTGCGTGTGTCTCAACTCGACCAGCGCGGGACCCGCAAAACGCGCCACTTCCACCGCCCCCCAGCTGAGCACGCCGCCGGCAATCACAAAGCCCGGCACCGCCCGCTTCCAGGGGAAGGGAATCGGCGGAGGCGCCGCGGCTTCCTCGCGTACGCGATCCATCACCGAGGTCGCAAAGCCCGACGAAGGAACTAACTCCGGCTCAGTTCCCAAAATCTCATCGATCCGTTCGTTCGACATCTCAGGCCTCCTTTCCGCCATTGACCTTCGACAGTTCCATTCCCGCATGTTCCTGCTCCAGTTGCGGGAACCTTCGTCGCAGCAGCGCCCTCGCCCGAGCCAGCCGCGCCTTCACCGTGCCCTCGGGCAAGCCCATCGTTTGTGCCGCTGCGGCCACGTCCTTTTCATGAAAATAGAACAGAATGACCGGTTCCCGATAGCGTTGAGGGAGCGCCAGCACCGCGCGGCGCACCAGTTCGTGCCGTGATTTCTCTTCGAGTTCCGTGAGCTGGCCGGCGGGCCGCGAAGGTTCGGCGATCTCCTCCAGCGGCAGGTTTACCGTAGGAAACCGCTTCAAATCGCTGCGAAACACATTTGCCGCCACGGCGAACAGCCAGGTCGAGAAACTCGACTCGCGCCGCCACGCTGCCAGCCCCCGCCATGCACGGATAAACGCTTCCTGCGCCATCTCCTCCGCCCGTCCCCGGTCGCGGCAATAGCGCCAGGCCATATTCACGAGAGGCCCCTGCCAGCGTCGCACGATCCCGTTAAACGCGGCCACGTCCCCGGCGAGCACCCGGGTCACATCTCCAAGATCGGGGTCGGCCAGGTCCAGGGAGATCGATTTCTGGCTCGCGCCGGGGGCAGTCACACTCATGGCTCCGTTCATATCGTGGGACAGAAGCTTAGGAGAGTCGGTTGCATTTTATGCCCAAAATCGCCGGGAGCCTGTGAAGCATCGGTCGCGGCCCCCGACGCTTCGTGCCATGATGGCCTCCGATGCCGGATCGACTTCCCCTCGACACCCTCCTGTCGTTCGCGGTGGTTGCCTGTACGATCGAGTTCGACAACGAGGCCGAACGCTGCCTGCCTCACACCACCACAAATCATGGCGCGACGCCGGGCTGGCTTCCCAAGCCCTGGCTGGTTTCGCTGGTGATGTGGGAAAACTGCCTGCGCCATCTTCCCGACCAGGGCCTGTCAGTACACGAACTCGAACGCCGGGCCCGCACGCCCACGAATCTTGCGGGCACGGAAAGCTGGCGTTACGTCACTGTTTCCCCTGACCCCGCAGATTCAAGGCCCAAGCCACCGCGCTCCGCATGGATCGTATGCCCCACGGCCAGCGGCCGCATGGCCCAGGAGATCTGGCGGCCCCTGGCGGCTGAAATCGAGGCTCGTTGGCAGCAGCGATTCGGCGCAACCGCCGTCAACGGCCTCCGGGAGTCTCTTGTGGCCGTCGATGCAGAACTGGATCCCCGCCTTCCCGAATGCCTTCCTATCCTTGGGTACGGCTTGTTCAGTGCGCCTCCCGGCCCGAAGCTGTCGCAACCCGACCCGATCAATGGGTCCGGCCGCCCTCTGTATGCGCTGCTCTCCAGGGTGCTACTTGCGTTTGCCATCGAATTTGAGGCAGGCTTCGCACCCTCGCTGGCAATTTGCGCCAACCTGCTTCGAGTGCTGGATGAGAAGGGAGTTCGCGTCCGCGATCTGCCCCTCCTCTCCGGGGTGTCGAAAGAAGGGCTGCAGATGGCGATGGGAATTGTGCGGAAATCGCGCGTGACCGCCATCGAAAACAATCCCGGCGGCGGGCCATACAAGGTGGCACGGCTTACTGCGAAAGGCCTTGAAACCCGGCAGGCCTACATTCACCGGCTGGCCGAAATCGAGGAACACTGGAGTACGCGTTTCGGCGCGGCGTCCATTGGCCGCATGCGCGCATTCCTGGAGGAACTCGCAGGCCAGGGAACCGCGGAGTCCTCACCCCTTTTCAAGGGACTCGAACCGTACCCCGACGGCTGGCGCGCTTCGGTCCGAAAGCCATCAACGCTGCCGCATTTTCCCATGGTCCTTCATCGCGGCGGGTATCCAGACGGAAGTTAGATCGCCGGCAACTGCCACATTGCCCGACTCCCAAACCGATCTTTCTGGGATACGCCTTGCAAGAAAATGCAACCGCGCCTCCCTCCTTCCTGTCCCACCGTGCGCAAGGGGAACAAACACCCCGAAGGAGAATGGAATGACGCATCTGATATTGCACTTTCTTAACAGTTCCGACAACGCGGTCTTCGGCAGCATGGGGCTGTGGCTGTTTCTTTCCATCGGGGCGGTTTGTCTCTTCGTCGTTTTCATCCCGCTGGTCACCTGGATCGAGAACCGACGCAAGGAGCGGGAGGCTTTCTACCAGGCGGAAACTATCCGTCGCCTGGCGGAATCGTCAGGCGAGGGCGCCAAGGCGGCCATGGAGCTGATGCGTGAACAGAACCGCCTGGCCCGTATCAAGATGCTGGAAGGAATGAAAATCGGTGGCATTATCAACCTTGGTGTCGGAGTAGCGCTCGTGATTTTCCTGCGCGTCCTATTGGGATCTGGGCAGGGTTCTCCATTTCTCTGTGGCCTGATTCCTGGATTCATCGGAATCGGGATGCTCGCCTACGCCTTTTTCCTGGCAGCTCCAGTCGATTGAATCCCTGGCCACTCCGCCGCATCAATTAGTTGTTGGAACAACTAATTCCTTCGATCCCTTGCGGGGCCGGAGAGCCGGAGGAACCGATGACCGCCAATCCGCAACGCCAGCCCGCTTTCTTCATTCCTCACGGCGGCGGGCCCTGCTTCTTCATGGATTGGACCTGGGGTCCCGCCGACACGTGGGAGCCCACGCGCAAGTTTCTTGAAGGCCTCACAGCTTCGCTGCCGGAGCCTCCGAAGGCGTTGCTAGTGGTCAGCGGACATTGGGAGGAGCCAGCGTTTACGGCCAGTGCCGCCGCCTCTCCGCAACTGATCTTTGATTATTCCGGCTTTCCCGAGCACACGTACCGGTTGACCTGGCCGGCTCCGGGCGACCCGGCGCTGGCCGAGCGGGTGGCCGGGATGTTGAACAAGGCTAATCTGCCATCCGCGCTCAGTGGGAGTCGCGGCTACGACCACGGCGTGTTTGTCCCGCTCAAGGTCGCTTTCTCCGAAGCGCAGATCCCGGTCGTTACGCTGTCGCTGGCTGCGAAGCCGAACGGGTCGTTTGACCCGGCGCTGCACATAGCTACCGGGCAGGCCCTGGCGCCGCTGCGCGAAGAAGGCGTGTTGATCGTTGGCAGCGGGATGAGCTTCCACAACCTGCGCGCGTATCATCGCCCCGAAACCCGCGAAGCTGCCCGTCGGTTCGACGAATGGCTAACGCACGCTGTGGAGTCGCCGGCTTCGCAGCGAGACTTACTCTTCGCAGAGTGGCAAGGGGCTCCGTATGCGCGATTCAGCCATCCGCGCGAAGAGCACCTGGTGCCTCTGTTCGTTGCTGCCGGGGCCGGCGGTAATGCGCCCGGAAAGCGCGTGTTCAGCGATGAGCCCATGGGCGCGGCCATCAGCGCTTACCGCTTCGACGGGTGAATGGCCGCGGCCCGGCTTGCTCATCCCAAACCGTGCAGCAGAATCCCCACTACCGCACCGCCCACGATCAGCCAGGTGGCATTCAACCTGAACCGCACCAGCGCCACGACGCTCAACAATGCCAGGGCCCAGGTCCAGCCATCGACGAGCGTGGCGCGTCCCAGCGCCACGGCGACGGCCGCCATCAGTGCCAATGCGGCGGCATTTACACCGTCAAGGAACGATCCCGCCAGTTTCGATCTGCGGATGCGTCCAGCAAAGGCCCCTACCGCGCCGGCCATCAGGAATGAGGGCGAAAAGATGGCAATAGTGGCAGCAGCCGCGCCCGAATATCCGTGCAGCAAATAGCCAAGAAATGTGGCGGTAGCGAACACGGGCCCTGGCGTCACCTGCCCAGCCGTGACCGCATCGAGCAGTTCCGCCTGGGTGACCCAGTGCAAGCGGTCCACCAGGTCGCGCTGTAAGAAGGCCAGCAGGACGTAGCCCGATCCGAAGATGACCACTCCCAGTTTGAGAAAGATGAGGACCAGCGGCAACAGGCCCACTGTCCCGGCCGTCGCCGCCGCCGTACCGGCCGCCGGCAAAACTGCAAAGCCCTGCGCTGAGCGAACCCCGATTCGCCCGCGATTGGCCACCAGCGCTGCCACTCCGCCCGCGGCCAATAGCAAAGCTATGGGAGGGACGCCTGCGAGCGTCGCGACGAAACACGCGAGGCCGGCCAGAAAAAGAAACCAGCCGCGAAGGGCCAGCCGGCCCAGACGCCATATGGCCTGCACCACGATGGCCACCATGACGGGCTTTGTTCCATAGAGAAGGCCCTGTGCCTGCGGCATGTGCCCGTAGTGGACGTAGGCCCGGGCCAGGCCGAGCGTTGCCAGTGAAGCCGGCACGATGAAGCAGGCTCCGGCGATGGCCAGTCCCATCCATCCCGCGCGGGCAAAGCCCAGCGCCATTGCCACCTGGGTGGAACTCGGACCGGGAAGAAGGTTGCAGGCCCCGACTAGGTCGAGGAAGTGCTCCCGGGTGATCCAGGCGCGCTGTTCGACGGCCTCCCGTTCCATGAGGGCGATGTGGGCTGCCGGACCTCCAAACGCGGTGAGGCCAAGGCGCAGGAAGAATCGAAACAACTCCGTGAGCTTGCCGGCTGGCGTCGCGTGCATACTCGTTCTATCGCGCTCGGGACTTGCCGCGTCCGCGCATGCCGGAATCGACGGCGATGGCAACCAGGCAGAAGAGCATGGCCAGGTCGGTGCGCGCTTCGTGCAGAAAACCCAGCAGACCGGTGTGGCTCACATTTTTCGGTACGGCGAAGGATCCCAACGGCCTGCCGAGCAGGATGGGAATTTTTGTGGACACAATGGCTGTGACGATGACCGTAAGCAGGCAGAGCGCAGCCTCGCCCGCATAGAAGTTTGCCAGTACGGCGGCTCCTGCTCCAATTTCAAGTGCGCCAACCAGTGGAGCGAGCACCTGCGGAGCGACGAAGCCGATATGGGCGAAGCGGCCTGCTCCCAGTTCTGCCGGCCAGACGAACTTGAGAACCCCTTCGCTGATAAACACCACCGCCACGATGATGCGGATCAGAATCATGGGAAGGCTTCGACGCATATTGCTTCTGTTTCCTGCTGTGCCGGGCTCGGGAATCCGCATCGCGGGATTCAGTTGTTCAAAAGGGTTTCGATCCGCGCGGCGAGATCGCCGGGCCTGGTCGCAGGGGCGAAGCGGCCCACGACGTTGCCTCTCCGATCGACGAGGAATTTTGTGAAGTTCCACTTGATCCGCTGAATGCCAAGCAGGCCCGGCCTGCTCTGTTTCAAAAGGCGATAGAGCGGGTGGGTCGCTGGCCCGTTCACATCGATTTTGGAGAAGACGGGAAAGCTGACGCTATAATTCCGCTCGCAGAACTTTGCAATCTCTTCACTGGAACCGGGTTCCTGCGCGCCGAATTGATTGCAGGGGAACCCGAGCACCGCGAAGCCCCGGTCTTTGTTCGCCCGATACAGCTCCTCGAGCGCGGCGTACTGCGGAGTGAACCCGCACTGGCTGGCGGTGTTGACAATCAGGAGCACGGCGCCTTTGAAATCGGCCAGGCCAATCGTGCGTCCGTCGAGCAGGTCCACCGAAAAATCATAGAGGGCGCCGCCATTTTGTTGCATTCCTGGACAACCTCTCTTCCACAAGGATGTCATGTCGCGTGATCTTGCGTCTAAAGCTCATGCGTTCCAGAGCAATGTGGAGGGTTTACTGCCGTGCCAGCCTGGGTCCCCACCGACAAGGCTTCGTCGCTGGGGTAGAAGCCACCCCGGTCCGTTCCGGTAGACTGGGGCAGGGTCTATTTGCGGACCCGGTCCCGAGTCCGGCTGTTATCAGAAGGCGGCATCGCGGGCTTCTAGACGTCGATGGAAAAATCGCTATCTGCAGGCGGCTGATTTCTTCCCAACCGTGAACCGTGCGGTGCGCAATGGTTTCATGTCCGGACGAATCCGCATGAGGGCGGCAGGAAGTTTTTTGAGGAAGGCATGATTTCCGAGCGACCAGCAGTCTCCCGCGTTTGGGCGGGGTGACCGCGGTCCAATATAATCAGACTTTCCTCGAAGGGGCAGAACGACTTTCTTAGCAATGAGGGTGTGCATATTTCTCGCGTGAAACGGAACCATGGATTGCACCAATTTTTTTTGTGCTCGCCGCGGGGTCCCCGCCCGGTGAAGATCAAGCACACTTCCATTGAAGGCCCCCGGAGTTGCCTTGCCGGGATGATGTGCCGGCTGGCTCGCACCCTCGTGGTACTAGCGGTCGCTTTCACGGCAATCGCGGCGCTTGCTCAACACGCACAGACCATCGATCAGATTCGTGTTATCGGAAACCGCCGCATTCCCAAAGAGACGATTCTCGCCCGGCTTTTTACCCACGTCGGGGACACCTACGATCCGGTTTCCATCGAACGCGATTTCAATTCGCTTTGGAACACGAGCTATTTCGAGAACCTGCGTATCGAGCGCGAGGACTCCGAGAAGGGAGTCATCCTTAACGTTTTTGTCCAGGAAAAGCCAACCATCCGCGAAATCAACTACCCCGGGCTCAACTCCGTCTCCCAGTCCGATCTCCTTGACCGTTTCAAGAAGGAGAAGGTAGGGCTGACCCAGGAAGGGCAATACGACGCAACCAAGGTCAAGCACGCCGAGGCGGTCATCCGTCAGGTGCTGGCTGAGCATGGGCACCAGTTCGCCACCATCAAGACCGTGGTTAAAACCATCCCGCCGGCGTCCGTCCAGGTGAACTTCAACATCAAGGAAGGACCCACGGTCAAAGTCGGCCAGATCAAGTTCGCGGGGAACGAGCATGTGAACGCCCTCATACTGCGGCGCTCGATGGCCAATCTGAAGCCCGTCGGCATCCCGTATTCGATCATCTTCGAAGACCTGTTTGCCAAGACATTCGACTCGTCCAAGCTCGAGGAAGACTCCGAACGGGTTCGCCAGGCTTATCGCGACCGGGGCTATGCCAACGCCGCGGTCGAGGAGCCCAAGACGCAGATTCGCGATCAGGGCGGGTTGAACTGGTTTACATTTCGGCCCAACAAAGGCAAGCGTATCGATATCCTGATGCCGATTGAAGAGGGCGGCCGCTATCGTCTGGGAACCATTACCTTCACCGGCAACAAGGCGGTCACCAACGAGAAGGCTCTGCGGGCCACCTTTGCTCTGAAGGACGGCGACTGGTTTAATGCCACCCTCGTCAACAAGGGGCTTGAGGCCTTGAAGAAGGCTTACGGGCAATTGGGATACATCAACTTCGGCGCCATCCCGAAACTGAGTTACGACGATCAGAAGAAGACGGTCTCGATGCAGATCGACATCGACGAAGGCAAGCCCTTCTACGTCTCCCGCATTGAGTTCCAGGGCAACACAATCACCCGCGACAGGGTCATCCGCCGCGAGCTGCTGCTCGAAGAAGGCCAGGTATACAACTCGCAGTTGTGGGAATACAGCCTGCTGCGCCTCAACCAGCTGGAGTATTTCGAGGCACTGAAAGTGGATCAGGATTCAGAAGCCCATCAGGATCAGGACGCTGGAACGGTCGATCTGCTTCTCAAGGTGAAGGAGAAGGGCAAGAACTCGATCGGTCTGAACGGCGGCGTCAGCGGGCTTTCCGGAGCCTTCCTCGGCGTTAACTATCAGACCAATAACTTTCTGGGCCTGGGCGAAACCCTCAGCGTTCAGGGCAACCTGGGCAACGTCAGCCGCCAGTTCCTGTTCGGATTTTCTCAACCTTATGTGCGCAATCGTCCGCTGAACGTCGGCTTCCAGATTTTCGACAACAAGCAGGACTTCAACGCCTCCAAGAACTACCAGGCCACGACCGGCCAGTCGGCAAACCTGACGGCCGCGCAGCAGAACCTGACCCAGAACTACAACCAGGCCTCCACGGGTCTCAATTTCTCGGTCAGCTATCCGCTCCGGCGGCACGCTTTTCAACGAGTTGGCTTTACCTACTCGCTGAGCAAGTCGTCGATCACGGCGTTCAGTACCGCCTCGCAGACGTTCTTCCAGACCATCAGCTTCCGGTCGGGTATTGAGGGATCGAATGCCCTGCAGGGGATCGTGAACAGCGAAGCGTCGTTCAGTTACACCTACAACACGGTCAATAATCCATTGCGCCCCCGCACCGGCAAGGAGTACAGCGCGGTTTTCCAGTTTTCGGGTATTGGCGGCAACCTGCGCTATTTCTCTCCATTCGTGGCCTACAAGAGCTTTCGGTCCATGCACTACCTCACCCCGTCGCCCAACGGCCACAATGTGCTCGGTCTGCGCGCTCAGCTCGGCTACATCCAGGGCTTCGGTGGCGACGTGGCGCCCCCGCAGAACCGCTTCTACGCCGGTGGCGAAGGCGAACTTCGTGGCTTCGATGTGCGGGGTGCCACTCCCTACGGCTACGTCCCCAATCGTGTCACAGTGCAGCTGACCAATCCTGACGGAAGCTGCGTCCCGCGCGATCCGAACAATCCCCAGTTGAACCAGTGCATCCAGGTGCCCTTGCCGGTTTATGGCATCGCTTCGATCGGTGGCGACACCCAGTTGACCACCAACATGGAATACCGGATCCCCATTGCTGGGCCGGTCATGTTTTCCTTCTTTGACGACTTCGGTATCACAACCGCGCTGAACAAGGGCCAGCTGAAGCAGAGTCCTGAGGGATTCGATTCGCTCACAGCCCCACTCTATGGCTGCCCGGTCTATAACAACGGCTCATGCCAGGGTGGAATTTCCGGCTCCCAAGTTGGTTTCCTGCGCGATATCCGGCCCGTCTCGGGTACGAACTTTGTTCCCCGCATGTCCCTGGGCGCCGAAATTTCAGTCATCATGCCGGTGGTCAATGCGCCCTTCCGGCTCTACTATGCTTACAACCCGCTGCGCTTGTATGAGCGCCCATTCTGCAACAATGTCTTGAGCCCTGGAATCAACCAGAGCTGCTCGGCGCAGCTCATCACGCGAGACCTCTTCCCGCCGGGCGGCGCGGGTGACTATACCTACCAGGAAGCCTTGCAGGGCTATGGCGCGCGTAACCTGTTCCGCGAGCCCCGCAAGACCTTCCGGTTGACTGTCTCTACAACGTTCTAGACACGCGCGATGGAGTCGCGGGCGTGGCGCAAACACCGAAAGGAGTCTCCAACAGCATGCAGCGTTCAATGCTATTGCTCGGAGCTTTGGCCGCGGGCATGGTCCCGAGTTTGTACCCGCAAACCGCGGCTGAGCCCCCAGGGCCACCCAGGATTGCCGTGGTCAGTTTCCAGGATGTGGTGTCCCAGACCAATGAGTTCCAGCGCAATTTCGCTGACCTTCAAAAGAAGTACGATCCCAAACGTCAAGAGCTCAAGGCACTGGGCGATGAAATTGACACGCTCACGAAGCAATTGAACGCCCAAGGCGCGAGCGTGAGCGACGTCGAACGTGCCACCCGAGCCAAGACCATCGATGACAAAAAGAAACACGCGCAGCGACTGGCCGAGGATGCGCAGAACGATTTTCAGCAAGAGATGCAGCAGCTCTTCAACGCCACGGCTACGAAGGTGGGGGAAGTTCTGATCGACTATGCGAAGCGGCAGGGCTATACCCTGGTCATCGACGGCGGGGAGCAACAGCAGGGTCCGTTCGTGCTCTATTCCGTTCCCGCCACAGACATCGGCAAGGCGATCGTTGATGCTTACAACTTGAAATCGGGTGTTCCCGCTCCGGTGTCATTGCCGGGGGCGCCGGTGCCACATCCCGCGACCAAGCCGCCAGGAGTCCAGTGATCCTTCGGACGTTCTACGAAGGACCGCCAGGCGATGCGCCACCGTGTTTCGAATGGGGGTCGGATGAAACGCCTCGAAAGCCGCGCCATTGCGGTCCCAATTCGCAATTCACCGGTTTGACGCTCCCTCCTGGCCCTCCTATAATCCATACAGTTCCTGCTGACGTCTCCGTCCGCGTCTTCTTTCCGCTCCGGCCCGGAGTGGAGCCTCCCTCAGGATGACGAGAGGTTTCTCAGGAGGCACCGGCTCGTCTTTAGGGCCACGCAGGGATTTCGAAGGAGTTTTAGATTCAGATGAAGCACTCGCTTGCACTCGCTGTACTCTTGGCCTCGGGCGTCGCCCTGGGTGCCGCCGCCCAAACGCCCGCTGAAGCACCCGCCGCGGCGCCTGCCAACACCACTACCGCTGCAGCCCCCGCCGGCCCTCCGAAGATCGCAGTCATTGCTTTCCAGGTCGCCGTCGGCCAGACCAATGAGTTCCAGCGTAATTTCGCCGACCTCCAGAAGAAGTACGATCCCAAGCGGCAGCAACTGAAGGCTCTGAGCGACGACGTGGACAACCTGACCAAGCAGTTGCAGACCCAGGGCGACAAGCTCAGCGACACCGAGCGCGCCAACCGGGCCAAGGTCATCGACGACAAGAAGAAGCAACTGCAGCGTGACGGCGAAGATGCTTCCAACGATTTCCAGAACGAGATGCAGGAGATGTACACCGGCCTGGCCTCAAAGGTGTACGACGTTTTGTCGGGTTATGCCCAGCAACATGGGTACACGCTGGTACTCGATGTAGCCCAGCAACAGACCCCTGTGCTCTATGCCATAGACTCGACCAACATTACGAAGCCGATTATCGACGCCTACAATGCGAAGTCGGGTGTGCCGGCGCCACCGGCCCCGGCCGCCGGCGCTGCGCCGACACCAACCCCCAAGGCACCGGCCGCGGCCCCCAGAACGCCACCCACGAGCCACTAAGTCGCGGCAGCAACTTTCCAAATGAAGCCCCGCGGGAGCGGGGCTTCATTGCTTTGCATTCCGCACTCCCGCCGGACCGAAATCATCACTACCCAAATGGTTGTCTGTCTTTGCTGGTAAATTCCATCGGAGGAAGACGCCTGTGGAAAAAAATGTGGATTACACGTGGTATCCACAAAGAAAAAAGCTTTCGTGGCCTCTTGTCAAATTGAGAGGAATTCTGGTAGGCCGTCTAATTCCTTATTTTTCAATAGTTAAGGTGACTTGAAGAGCGGCCTCCCCGGGGTAACCGTCGGGATTGGCGTCTGAATCCCTGGATATGAGGTTTCCACAGTTGACGATTAACGGGGGGTTACTGAGTCGGTGCGCTCGGTCACAGGTCTCAGGTTACTTCCCCTGATCTTCGCCGACTCGAAGCACCGCAAGGAAGGCTTCCTGTGGAATATCCACCTTGCCTATTCGCTTCATCCGCTTCTTGCCTTCCTTCTGTTTTTCCAGCAACTTCCGCTTTCGCGAGATGTCGCCTCCGTAGCACTTGGCGAGCACGTTTTTGCGCAGCGGGCTGACGGTTTCGCGGGCCACAATTTTGGCGCCGATCGCGGCCTGGATGGCAACCTCGAACTGCTGGCGGGGGATGAGTTCGCGCATCTTCGAGACCAGAAGTTTGCCGCGCTCGTAGGCGAAATCCTTGTGCACGATGATTGAAAGCGCATCCACCGGCTCTCCAGACACCAGGATGTCGAGCTTGACCATGGGCGATTCCCACTCACCGGCCAGCTGATAGTCCAGGGAGGCATAGCCGCGCGAGATCGACTTGAGCCGATCGTAGAAATCGAGCACGATTTCGTTCAGTGGTAACTCGTAGGTAAGCATCACGCGCGTCGGCGTAACGTACTCGAAATTGATCTGGCGTCCGCGCTTCTCCTCCACCAGCTTGAAGATTCCTCCGACGTATTCCTCGTTGGTGAGGATCTTGGCGGTGATGATCGGCTCGCGGATGCTGTCGATGTTGGTTGGCTCGGGCCAGCGCGAGGGATTATCGACCTCCGCCACCGTTCCATCCGTCAGCCTGATGTGGTATCGCACGCCGGGCGCCGTGGTGATCAGGTCCAGCTCATATTCCCGCTCCAGGCGCTCCTGAATGATTTCCATGTGCAGCAGGCCAAGAAAGCCGCAGCGAAACCCGAATCCCAATGCCACAGAGCTTTCAGGCTCGAAGAAGAACGACGAATCGTTGAGGCGCAGCTTTTCCAGGGCGTCGCGCAACAGGGTATGCTCGTGCGAATCGACGGTGTAGAGCCCTGAAAACACCATTGGCTTGATGTCTTCGAATCCGGGCAGCGCCGCCGTGGCTGGCCGAACGTCGTCGGTGACCGTGTCGCCGATCTTGGTGTCGCCCACGTTCTTGATGGTGGCGGCAAAGAAGCCCACCTCGCCGGCGCGCAGTTCGGCGATTTCTACCGGCTTGGGCATCAGCACGCCCATGGATTCAATCTCGAAAGCCTTGCCGTTCGACATGAGCCGGATCCGCTGCCCCTTGCGCATCACGCCCTGCATCACCCGCACCAGCACGATGACTCCGCGATAGGCATCGAACCACGAGTCGAAGATGAGCGCCTGCAGAGGCGCCTCGGGATCGCCTGTCGGCGGAGGAAGGCGAAGCACGATCGCTTCCAGCACATCCTCGACGCCCTGGCCGGTCTTGGCGCTCACCGGGATGGCATCGGTCGCATCCAGCCCCACGGCCTTCTCAATGGCTTCTTGCGTGCGCAGGATATCGGCCGACGGCAGATCGATCTTGTTGATCACGGGAATCACTTCCAGGCCGTGATGAATCGCCAGGTAGGCGTTGGCGAGGGTCTGCGCTTCCACTCCCTGGCTTGCGTCTACCACCAGCAGCGCGCCCTCGCAGGAGGACAGCGCGCGCGAGACTTCGTAGCTGAAGTCCACATGCCCCGGCGTATCGATCAGGTTCAGCTGGTAGGTGATGCCGTCCCTGGCCTTGTACATCATGCGGACGGCGTGTGCTTTGATGGTGATGCCGCGTTCTCGCTCCAGGTCCATGTCGTCCAGGATCTGGGCCTGCATCTCGCGTCCGGTCACCGATCCGGTCAATTCCAGAAGGCGGTCGCTGAGCGTCGACTTTCCGTGGTCGATGTGGGCAATGATGGCGAAATTGCGTAGAAAACGAGAGTCCATTCAGTGTCGACGGGATGGGGTTTTGAGTCCGGCTCACGCGCATCGTCGTGGCGGGCCCCCATGGCATAGCTTATCATCGGCATAGGGTCTTACATTTCAATCAGCGGGGGCGTCCCTGCCGCCAGGTCGATCGCGGTTTATATCGCATGAGCTTTACTCGAAACTGTTGTATCGGCTGCGCTGCGCTTGCGATTTTGCTGGCCGGGTGCGGCCCCCCAAAAACCACCAGTATCCCCCCAGACGCCGTGCCCAATGACACCGCGCCCGCGTTGCCCGCGACGCCGCCCACGCCGGTTCCTGAGCAACCCGCGCAGCAGACGTTTCATCAGCAGCGCGTGGACCAGATCATCGACCAGGTGGAGAAGGCCTACGCCAACGGAGAAGCTGCCTACCGCAAGGGCCATCTGACTGAAGCCAAGGCGGAGTTCGACCACGCGGTTGACCTGATGCTCACGGGCGGCCTCGATATCAAGAGCGAGCCCAGGTTGCAGGACGAGTTCGATCGCGTTATCGACCAAGTCAACGCCCTCGAAATGGAGGCCCTGAAACTGGGCAACGGTTTCGCGCCCAAGGTGGAACCCTCCCCCGCGGACGTTGCCAGCGATGTGACCTTCGAAGTCGATCCCAACGTGGTGGCGAGGGCCAAGACCCAGCTCGCGACGACCAAGTCCGACCTGCCCTTGATGGTGAACGACTACGTGGCCGCATTCATCAACTTCTTCGCCAACTCGCAGAAGGGCCATAACACCCTCCTCCACTCCTTCCAGCGCTATGGGCGCTACAAGGCAATGATCGAGCGGGTGATGGCGGAAGAGGGCGTGCCCCACGATCTGATCTACCTGGCGGTGGCCGAGTCCAGCTTTCAACCGCGCGCCCTCAACTCCCGATCGCGCGCCGGCGGCATGTGGCAATTCATGCCTTACGGCGACTATGGCCTGGCCCGCAACGGGTATGTCGATGAGCGATTCGACCCCGAAAAGTCCACTCGCGCGTACGCCCGGTACATGAAGTTCCTCTATGAACAACTGGGAGACTGGTACCTTGCGATGGCGGCTTACGATTGGGGCGCCGGCAACGTGCAACGAGCCGTTCAAAAGACGGGCTATGCCGACTTCTGGGAGCTCTACAAGCGGCACAACCTGCCGGCCGAGACCCAGAACTACGTGCCCGAAATCCTTGCCGCCATCATCATTGCCAATCACCCGACCCAATACGGATTCGATGAAATCACCCTCGATCCTCCCGTGCTGACGGATACGGTCACGATCAATTACGCCGTCGATCTGCGCCTGATCTCCGACCTTGTCGACGCATCGGTCGACGAGCTGATGGCGTTGAACCCGAGTCTTCTGCGCATGGCAACCCCGCCCGAGACCGCATTTGACCTCCATCTGCCCGCAGGCACGGCCGCGCTGTACGAGCAGCGGATTGCCGGCATTCCCGAAAGCAAGCGCACTGCCTGGCGCTATCACCGCGTGACCCCCGATGATTCTCTTGCATCCGTGGCGCACACCTATCGCGTCACGGTCGCTGAACTGGCGGCGGCCAACCAGTTGCATGCGGACCAGAGCGTTGCGGGCATTGAAGCTCTGGTTGTGCCGGTCGCGCCGGTTGCCGCCCCGTCGCTGCACACCCTGCTGTACACGACCCGCCGCGGGGACACGCTGGTTTCGATCGCCGATCGCTTCGGCGTGTCTCTTGACCAGTTGCGGCGCTGGAACAAGATTCCCAGCGGTATCAAAGTGGAACCGGGACGACACTTGCATGTGGCCGAGCCCGCTGCGTTGCAGCGGAGCAGCGCCAACCATCGCCGCGGATCATCATCGTCACACGCCGCGACGCATGGAAGTGCGGACTCTGCGGCTGCGCGCGGTGGCGATCCGCCATCCGAGAAGAAGAGCGCCACGCATAAGTCGCAAGCAACGGCAGCGAAGAGCTACGCGAAGAAACAAAAATAGTAAGGGGAGCCTGACTACATACTTGTGTTTTGGTAGCCATGCGTGCAAGCTATTGCTACAATGGCTTCCGCATGCGGAGTTCAATCATCCGCAGAGCCAAGCAATCAAGCACAGCGCAAGCCGCTGGAGGCAATGTGATGGATGATGTGTACAAGATGTACGCGATGAGTAATGGCGAAGGCGATGCTGAGCCCGCTGAAGTGGATCACGATGAAGACATGGACGACGAGGACGAAGAAGTAGAAACCTCCAGCGTACTGACCTCTTCCGACGACGACGAGGGAGTGCCTGAAGAGACCTCAGTGGTCATCTCCGAGTCTCCCCAACCGAAGCCTGCCAAGAAGGCTCCCGCCAAAAAAGCAGCCAAGGCTCCCGCAAAGAAAGCAGCCAAGGCTCCAGCCAAAAAAGCTGCAGCCAAGAAGGCAGCCGCCCCTGCCAAGGCAGGCAAGAAGTCAGCCACAAAGAAGAGCCGCGGCGGAGCAGCCAAGAAGGCCGCAACAAAAAAGAAAGCTAAGGTAGTCGCGAAACGAGGCAAACCCGTGGCAACAAAGAAGGCAGTAAAGAAAGCAGCCAAGAAGGCGCTCGCCAAGAAGGCCGCATCGAAAAAAACCGCGGCCAAAAAAGCCGCGGCCAAAAAGCCCGCAGCGAAAAAGGCCATAATCAGGAGGGCTCCGGTAAAGAAATCGGCCGCCAAGAAAAAGAAGAAGTAACCCTCCAACTCTTAAGTCAAAGGCAAGCAAAAAGGCCCGGCATCGCGCCGGGCTTTTTTGCGTATCGCATCGGCGGCTAATTCATTGTCAACTCCCCGCCAGCGGAGCATTGATTTGTTCGAAATGGTGGAACTGGTGCCGCGTGTAATCCTCAACCAGGTAACGCAGCGTCACGGGGGCGTCTGTGCCCACCGTGCAGAGGGCTTTCATTCGCTCCTCCGGAATTCGCTCCACGACAGCCATGAGAATGTCGTGTTCTACCTTCCACCACTCCAACAGCGTCTTCCACGACAGATGGGCGTATCCGTTTGCCGTCACCCAGGCGTCCTGGCTATAGGAGGGTCCGGCGTAAAAGCCGTCGATCGCGGCCCGCACAAATCGTTGCTGGTTGTTGGCCGCCGAATCCAGAAGATGACCCAGGATCTGCTTGCGCGTCCAGCCGCCCTGGCGCCACGCCACATTGGCTAGATCGGGCGGCACCTCATCCAAAAGTTCGCTCAATTCGCGAACGTCAGCGCAAAACGCCTTTGCCACCGCTGTCGACATGGACTTCTACCTCGTCAGTGAACGACCTTGCGCACCGCACGCAACGGCGGCCCCGTCACCGGGGCCGCGTCGCTTTCAGGTACGCTTCAGCTACTTCTTCTGTTCCGCCAACTCCGCCAGCACCTCTTCGGAATGGTGGGAAGGGTCGACCTTTGTCCAGACCTTGACGATCTTGCCCTGGGGATCGATCAGGAAGGTGTTGCGCTGCGCAATGGTCATGCTTCCGAAGTGGCCCAGCGAGCCGTATTCGTCCACAACCTTGTGTTCGGGGTCGGCCAGCAGCCTGAAGGTCAAACCTTCCTTGGTGCAGAACTGCTTGTGGCTGTCGGGCGTGTCGACGCTTACACCGACAATCACGGCGTTGGCGGCCTCGAATTTCGAGAGGTCGCGCTGGAAGTTGTGAGCCTCGATCGTGCAGCCCTGGGTCATGTCCTTGGGATAGAAGTACAGCACCACCCACTTGCCGCGGAAGCTATCCAGTGAGATCTGGGAGCCATCCTGGGAGGGGAGGGTAAAGGTGGGCGCCACTTGTCCAGCCCCCGGCACGGTCTGATCGGCCGCCTGGACAGTAACCAACGCCGGCACCATAACGAATCCGACCGCGATCACCAGAACCGCGGCAATTAGTAAAAATACGGACCTCTTCACGCGAGACCTCCTCTTGATAGGTGGAACACCGAACCAGCGGAAGCGGGAATTTCTTCCGTCCTCAGTATCGGCGCGGGACCACAACCATGGCAATCCCGCAGTTGTCTCTGTTTTGTCAATTCTGCGCCTGCGAAGGACGTTGACTTCCCGGTTTATCCCCGGGCTCATCTCGGAGAAGCCACAATAGCAATCCCCACCTCGCTCGCGCGTTCCAGAAGTGTTTCCCGGTCAAACAGCAGCGTCCTGCCCGCCTCGACCGAGAGGCAGCTTGCGCCAGCGGCTCTCATCGTCTCGATGGTTCGTATTCCAATCACCGGAACATCAAAGCGCATGTCCTGTTTGGGCTTAGCCACCTTCACCACGGTCAAGCGACGCTCGAGAGTCGTGGCCCTCCACGACAGGCCTTCGTCCCCGGGCTGAAGAGTCGAGTCATCCGCTTCCAAAGACCGCATCAGCGCCCCGGCCCGCTCGATGGCCGCATCGGTGCCTTCCATCGCTTCCACGGCGACACATGCCTGGGCTGCCACGACTACTGTTTGCCCAATGTCGAATCCGGCCACCGACCGCGCCACACCCAACCCGTATTCAATGTTTTTGCGTTCCTCCTCGTCGGGAGCGCGCCTTGTGAGCACGCCCTCCTGTGCCAGCAGGGGCTCAAGAAACGTTGTGGAACTGATCAACTCGATGCCCTCGTCTCCCAAAACCTTGGCCACCGCGCCGAGCAGCATGTCGGTATTGCGTGTGCGCAAGTTTAACAGCAGTTTGGCCAGGCGCCAGTCGGGCCGGATGCCGGAGAAGATCTGCTTGTGCTTCACCTGCCCGGCCATCACCGCCATCGAGACACCCTCCTTGTGGAAGATGTCGATCAGTCGCGACAGTTCGCCCAGGGAAAGCCAGTGCACGCTGATCTTCTCGTCGTCGGCGCCGCGATGGTTGATCTCCGGGTCGGTCTCCTGGCGGATAGCGGCGACGGTTACGGCAAATCCCTGTGCCCGTGCCGCGTCGAGGAGCAGAAAAGGAAACCGCCCGTTGCCGGCAATAAGGCCGAGTTTCATGGCTACCGGATGATCCCGCGCTCGCTGCGCTCAATGAAATCGGCCACGATCTTGGCGTCCTCGCCCTCTAGTTCGCGTATCTTTTCCACCGCCTGGGAAGTGTTCAATCGCGACGCCAGCAAGAGCCTGAATGCCTTCTGCAACCGGTTGAGCCGCTCCGGGGTAAAGCCGCGCCGCACGAGGCCGATCTTGTTAATGCCGAATGCCTTGTTCTCCCGCCGCGCCGAGGTCAGCGAGAACGGCAGCACATCCTGGGTGACGATGGTTCCGCCGCCGATAAAGGCGTACTGGCCAACGGTGCAGAACTGGTGTACTGGACAGAATGCGCCGACGCTGGCGTAGTCCTCGATGGTTACGTGGCCGGCCAGTGTGGCGGCGTTCGCCAGAATGCAGTGGCTGCCCACCAGGCTGTCGTGGCCGACGTGCACGTAGGCCATCAGCAGGTTGCCCGACCCGATGCGCGTAATACCGCCCCCCTTGGCAGTTCCGCGGCTGATCGTCACGCATTCGCGAATGGTGTTGTCGTCGCCGATCTCGGTCTCGGTCGGTTCTCCGCCATACTTCAGGTCCTGCGGCGCCACGCCGATCGAGGTGAACGGAAAGATGTGGTTGCGTGCCCCCAGGCGGGTGCGCCCGTCCAGAACCACGTGGGAGACCAGGGTGCACTCTTCCCCCAGCACGACGTCTGGCCCTATGGTTGAGAAGGGGCCGATGGTGCAGGAATCCGGAACGACTGCGCCCGGCGCAACGATCGCGCTGGCGTGAACCCTCACTCCTGCGTCCCCAACGGCTGCGACTCGGAGACCTCGCTCGATCCTGGCGACGTTTCCTGAGCGGCGGGCCTGGGATGGGGATTCCGAGGCACCACCTGGCACGTGAGCGTGGCTTCACAGGCTACCTTGCCGTCCACGTATGCTTTTCCCTCGATGCGCCCTGCCCGGGTCCGGAACGATAAGACGCTTACTTCGATCCGCAGTTGATCGCCGGGCGTAACCGGCCGCCGGAATTTGGCTCGCTCGATGCCGGTGAAGACCACCAGCTTTTCGGCGCGATCAGGCAGCTCATGCATCATGATGATGCCGCCGGCCTGCGCCATAGCTTCCACCACCAGCACTCCGGGCATGATCGGGTAGCCGGGAAAGTGACCCTGAAAAAAGGGCTCGTTGATGGTCACGTTCTTGATGGCCACGAGCCTCTTGGTCGGCTCGAACTCGACGATCCTGTCGATCAGCAAAAACGGATATCGGTGCGGAAGAAAACCCAGCATCTCCCGGATGTCGAACGTCATTCTTTGGCTCCCGAAAAGCGTGTCCACACGCGGTGGATCGCACGTCAGGATTATAGCGAACAGAAGTCCGGCTCTCGGGTGGGGGGGTATTTAGATGCCCTTGGCTAGATCGGCCAGGGGCAGGTCGCCCTTGATACCGAATCCCAGCTTGAGGCTTTGCTGCGGCCATGCCCGGAGGAAGGTGATGAAGTCTTCGGGGGTGGCGGGTCGCTGGAAAAGGTAGCCCTGCCCGGCATCACAGCCAATTTGCTGCATCACGTCCAGTTCTTCCGGCTCTTCAATACCTTCCGCCACGGTGCGTAATTTCATGTGGCGCGCCATGGCGATGATGGTGCTGCACAAAGTGCGCATGTCGAAGGATTGGTGGATGCCGCGGATAAAGCAGCGATCGATCTTCATCGAATCCAGGGGCAGCCTTTTGAGGATGTTGAAGCCTGTATAGCGGGTCCCGAAGTCATCGATGGCCAGCCTGACTCCGATCGTTTTTAGCTGCCGCATACGGGCGCTGAACAGCTCCTCGTCATCGAGCAGGAGAGTCTCGGTGACTTCGAGTTCAAGTTCGATTGGATCGATGGGGAACTCGGCCATCAGCCTGCGCACTCGCCGGGCAAAGTCATCGCGGCGCAGGTTGGCCGCCGATACGTTTACGGAAATGACGCCGGGCGCGATGCCCAGGTCGATCCAGCGGCGGGCATTTTCGAGAGCGGTCCTTAAACTGAAATCGAACACCTTCTGAATGAGGCTGGAGCGCTCCGCGATGGGAATGAATTCCGATGGCGGCACCGCGCCCCACTCCGGGTGTTGCCAGCGCATAAGGGCCTCGGCGCCAAGTACCCGGCCGGTCGTGAGGTCGATCTTGGGCTGGTATAGCATCGAGAACTCATTCCGCTCCAGCGATTTCCCGATCTCGACTTCGAGTTGATGGCTGCGCTGAAGAAGCTTGTTCATGCCCGGCTGAAAACTGAGTACCGAGGTACTGCGGGTGTAGCGCGCCCGAGCGGACGCCAGGCTGGCGTAGCGGAGCAGATCTTCGGCGCGGTTGGCGTCCGACGGAAAAAATGCCACCCCGGCCGCCACTTCCGGACTGGCCTCCAGCCCACCCGCTCCCAGCTGCTGCAAAGTATTCAGAACGCTCTGAAAGCCGTGGCGGGCGATGGGGTCGGCTTTGGCAGCCGGCACGGCCAGGACGAAGCAACGCGCCCCCAGGCGACCCAGGATCGCGCTCTTGTCTGCACTGCTTCGCAGACCTTCCGCGACGTTGCGTACCAGCAACTCCGCGGCATCCATGCCCCACAGTGCAAATTCCCGGCGCACGTTCAGCAGATCGATCCAGACCGTCGCTACTTCCTGGTCCGGAGGCAGATTCCGCAGCAGCGAATCCAGCTCCGCCTGAAACGCATGAAAATTCAACAGCCCTGTCTGGACGTCGTACCGATTTGCGTAGGCGATGAGTTCCTGGCGCAAGCTGTAGTCAACACTCTCAAGCAGGCTCAGTACGGCCTGGTGGCCCTGCGCGGTCGTCCGTGCGCCTGTGCCGTTGCCGGCCAGCTCCGCGGCTGCGGGCGCCACATACGGCGGCGGCAACGCACCATTCCTCTTGCGATCAATGTCAACGTTGGGCATGTCTTGTCTGTCGGAGAGAACCAAGGCAACTTAGCGTGAAAAGTACAAGGAGAGCACGACTTTCTTCGCCCTCAAAAGGAAATACTCTATGTTTGTACCCTGCGCCCTAATTCCCGACAAGACGGAACGGAGTCATTACCCACTACCACCTCTGTGGTAGGTGCGCGGCCTGAGAATTGCGGCGGATGCCACTGGTTGCGCGGCCTGAGACTTACGCTCGGAGAGTTACTTCTTGATGCGGCGCTCGGCGGCGTCCACGCTCCAGAAGTCGGGGGGCAGATCCTGGTTGTAGGTGACCTTGTCCAGGAAGAACTGCCGGACCATGTCGTCGTTTTTCAACCGGGTGATGGTGTACGGGGTCGCGATTCCATTCACATCGTGGTAGCCGTCGTACTCTTCGGTGTCGGTATTCTTGTCGCGGTAGACCGGGTCGCGCCACTGAAAACTGCGGTTGCGAGGCAGGTGGGTTTGCGCATCCATCTGGATGGTGATGGCCTCGTTCTGGGCCGAGATCAACGTCACTTGTTCGGCCAAATGCCGCCCGGCCAGCTTCTGGCCCTCATACATCAGGATAGTGTTGGGGTCTTTCATCCACACCTTCACCGCCATTTCCACCGAGTGATCGCGGCGGCGCAGGTATTCTTCCATCTGGTCTGCCGGGAGCGGCTTCTTGCCGCGATAAGTAACCTCCCAGCCCTCGCGACCGAGATAAAACTGGACCACGTCGCGATGCGTTGTGAACTCAATGCGATCATGATCCGGCCACGAATGAAACTCGTATACTTTGGTGGTCCCGGGGTCGGGGTTGCCCTTGTAGAAGCCGGCAATATGGCCCTCCCGCTCCGTGTTCTTCAGATTCAGCCACGCGTCTCCCCCCATGGCTTTGATCATGGCCTCCAGGGCTGAGCGCGCCTGCGCGGTGTTTTTGGCGGCATCGTCGGTAGCCGGGCTGGCCGGCTGGGGGGTCTGGGTCTGCACCGCAAACGGCATACCCAGCACGGATGTGCCAAGCACCACCATCAGAACCGTTAGCCTCAATTTCCTTCTCCTCATCTTCCGAAACCCATTCTTGGCGCTCATTTGTCTTTTTGCGCCAGGGCTGGGAGCGCCCGCGCCAAAATCAGCCCATCACCGATCAGGCCCTTCATCCCACCAGCACGGCTCCCCCGTTCACATTCAGTACTTCGCCTGAAATAAATCCCGCCAGGGGAGTACACAGGAACAGCACCGGCCCGGCAATCTCGCGTGGGCTCGCGGGGCGCCCCACGGGAATCCCGGAGACAATCCTCGGCCCACGCTCGGGATCACCGAGCGCCGCGGCCGACATCTCCGTGGTTACCCATCCCGGCGCTACGCAGTTTACCCGAATCCCCCTGGGAGCCAACTCACTCGACAAGCTCTTTGTCAGACTGACCAAGGCACCTTTGGTAACGGCATAGTCAGCGTGATTGGCCTCTCCGCGCTGGCCGGCTGTGGAACTGATCAGGATGATATGGCCCCGCGAATCCCCCGCATTTCCTGATGGCGGCATCTGCGTCTCCATCTGCCCCACCGCTGCCTGCACTAGTCCGAAAACCGAGTCGAGATTGACCGCCATTGTGCGGCGCCACTGCTCTTCAGCCATCGTCGCAATGGGTGCGTCCCAGGCTGGCCAGATGCCATGGTTGACCACCAGCACATCAAGCCGGCCGAACGCGCGGACGCCGTCAGCCACCAGCGCCCGGCCATCGGCCGGCGTGCTCAGGTCCTGTTCAAGAGGCAGGCATCGGGTGGGGCCGCCGCACTCAGAGGCGACCGCCTCGGCCCGATCGCGCGCCTGGCGGTAGCTGAAGGCCACCCTCGCGCCGGCCTCCGTAAAGATCCGCACGATCTCCGCGCCAATCCCGCGCGAGCCGCCGGTAATCAGTGCGACCCTCTCATTCAAAGCCAGCGAAACAGGCATGGGGTCACCCTAAAGCATGGCCGACATCTGTGTCGAGGCGACAAGGCGCGACAGGGCGATGCAGGGGGAATCTTCGAAGGGACGCGGAAGTTCAGATCGCCCGAAGCATCCTTGCAGGCAGGAAGATGATCGCGCGCACTAATTCCAGAACTCCACCGACGGCGATGCCCACGATGCGAAAGGGCAGGAGCAGCAGCCACACCAACGGATAGAGCACCAGCGCCACCAGGGCCAGCGGCCAGCACAGAACCAGCAGAATGCAAAACAATAGAAACTTGGCCATCGTCTCACCCGGCCCGCGCTCGCACACATCTGCGCCGGCTCGTCTTTAACTACGATTGGCCGGCGGAAATGGTTCCATTCTTTGGGCGCCCCAGGTCCTCGACTTTGAGACCCGGGTGAGGCCGGGCTCAACTGGCCTTGGCCTTCTTTATTTTTTTGCGCGCCGCCAGCACCTTCTTCCGTTCCCGGATCAACTTCATCCGCTCCTTTTCCGGCAGCGCCAGCAAGGTCTTCGTCCGCTTGGGCAGTTTCGCGAGGATGAGCTGGTGCGCCTGCCGCAGTTCCTCCTCGATCTGGCGCGGCTTCAGCGCATCCCACCGCTCCAGTGTCACCCAATGCGCCTTGGCCAAATAGGGCGATGCGGAGATTCCCTCGATTTCCAACAGCTCGTGGAAGCGTTCTGCGCCGCAATGAAACCAGAGCACACCAAACCCCGTTCCATCGAGGTCGGTCATGGCGAACATCTTGCCGCCGATGTCGCGGTTGCCGGCCCAATACACCAGGTGATGGCCCCAGTTCACCGTCTCGGCTACATGGGGCAGCGCCATGCAGATGGCGCGAATGCGCTCGTTGTCCATGGAGAAAGTGTATGCCGGAACTGAATCTATCCAGGTTCGCCGATCGCCCCGCCCCCCCAAACGGTGGAAAATGTACCCGGCGTCACAACGGGCCTGTAGCCTCCGTCACAGGGGCCCTTGTTCGAGCGGGAGTATATTGCTCCTCGGCCAATCCTATGACGAACGATGCTTTGCTGACCCACCCGCTCTTGCCCATTCAGGACATTGCCACCAAACTCGCACTTCTACCGGAAGAGTACGAATGTATTGGCCCCTATGGAGCCAAGCTTCGGCTTGACCTGATCGAGAACGGTGCCTTTCCCGTGCGCGGCAAACTGATCCTGGTTACCGCCACCACGCCCACCGCCTCCGGTGAGGGCAAGACGGTGGTTTCCATAGGCCTGGCGCAAGGACTGGAGCGCATCGGGCAGAAGTCCATTCTCACGTCGCGTGAGCCGTCGCTCGGCCCGGTCTTCGGCATGAAAGGCGGCGCGGCCGGTGGCGGCCTATCGCAGGTGGAACCGAGCCATAAGATCAATCTTCATTTTCACGGCGACTTCCACGCCATCACGGCGGCGCACAATCTGCTGGCCGCCATGCTCGATTCGCACCTCTTTTTTGGGAATTCCCTCGATCTCGATCCGGCCCGCATTACATGGCCACGGGCGATGGACATGAACGACCGTGCTCTCCGCCGGATCACGATTTCTGTCGGCGCGAAGGGCGAAGGCCTGATCCGGGAGACAAGTTTTGTCATCACCGCGGCATCGGAAATCATGGCCATCGTCGCCCTGGCTTCGAGCTCGGACGACCTGCGCCGCCGCCTCGGCTCGATCGTGGTGGGAGAGTCACGCGCCGGACGGCCCGTCACCGCCTCCGACCTGGGCGCTACCGGGGCCATGATGGCGCTGCTCGACGAGGCGCTTTTGCCCAACCTGGTGCAGACCACCGAGGGAACGCCGGCGCTGGTGCACACCGGCCCATTCGGCAACATCGCGCACGGAACCAGCAGCATTCTTTCCCAAAAGATGGGAGTGCGCCTGGCGGACTATGTGGTCAACGAATGCGGATTCGCCGCCGACCTGGGAGCGGAGAAGTACTTCGACATCGTGATGCGGACCTCGGGCATTCGGCCTGCCGCAGCGGTGCTTGTCACAACGGTGCAGAGTCACCGTGCGCAGGGAGGGGGCTCGCTCCAGGCCGGATTCGCCAATCTCGATCATCACATCCATTCGTTGCGAGGCTTTGGCGTACCGATCATCGTCGCGATCAATTGGTTCCCGGACGACACCTCAGCCGAGCTCGAGTTAATTGCAGCCGAATGCAATCGGCAGGAGGTTCCATGGGCCCGGGTCGAAGCATTCACCAAGGGCGGCTTGGGGGCCGTTGACCTCGCCGAAAAGGTGGTCGACCTCATTGAAGCGAACCCGTCTCCCGAAGTCCAGCCAGCCTATACGCTTGACGATTCGCTCGAAGACAAGGTCGTCAGGGTTGCCAGGCGGGTTTATGGCGCAGAGGGGGTAAATTTCAGCGAAAAGGCACGCGGCAAGCTCGCGGAGTATTCCAGATGGGGCTACAGTCGGCTGCCGGTCTGCATCGCCAAGACACAGTATTCACTTACAGACAACCCCAAGGTGATAGGAGCGCCGAAAGGCTGGACTTTGCAGGTGAACGACGCCTCCCTGTCGGCCGGCGCCGGCTTCGTCGTCGCGATTTCGGGAAGCATGATGCTGATGCCCGGTCTGCCCAGCCATCCGCGGGCCATCGACATCAATGTCGATTCCGACGGAAATGTTATCGGAGTTTGATCGGCTGGCTTCAGCCGTCAATGCACCTCGACCTTTTGCATCAGCAGGTCAGCATAGTCCTCGATGGACATGCGGTGTTGGCTGCGATCCAGGAGATATAACTGATAGCGCATCAGTTGCGCGGCGGCCTGGCGCTCCGCGTCCTTGGCCTTGCCGCCAACCTTTTCCTCGATCGCGGCCTTCTGGGTGGGCAACAACTCTACCGTTTGCAGGATCATCGTGTGAACCCTCCGCTGATGTGAGAAAGGATTCGAGAGCATTTCTCTCTGAATCCGGCGCATGCCTTGTCATAGCAGCGGGAGCCACCCTGATCCATAGGGATCGCATAAGGAAACAAAAGAAATTCTGAAAGGATGGCTAGCTCGAGTAGCTCCTGACCCACTCCAGGATCGATCGCACTCCCACCCCGCTTGGTCCCTTCGCGATGTACGGGCGCGCGTCTTCCACCCATGCGAGGCCAGCGATGTCGAGATGAATCCAGGGGGTGTCTTCGGCAAAGACGCGCAGGAACTCCGCCGCCGTGATTGCCCCGCCCCAGCGGCCGCCGGTGTTCTTAATGTCGGCGATGTCGCTCTTGATCAGGTCTGAATACTCTTCGCCGAGGGGCATCCGCCAGAACTTTTCGCCCGAAATCTCCAGCGCGGCGTCGAATTTCTCAAACGTTTCATCGTCGTTGGAGAACGCTCCGGCATTGATCATTCCCAGCGCGACACCGATTGCGCCCGTCAGCGTAGCCGCATCGATCAGGTGGGTCGCTCCCAGCTGGCGCGCGTAGGTGAGGCCATCGGCCAGGACCAGCCGGCCTTCAGCGTCGGTGTTGATGATCTCGATGGTCTTGCCGGGCTTGTCTGGCGTAATAGGCATCGCTGTCTGCACGTCGCCGGGCTTCTGCGCCTTGCCGTCGGGCATATTCTCTGAGGCGCACACGATGCCAATCACGCGCACTTTCGGCTTGAGCAGGGCAATGGCGCGCATAGCGCCGACCATGGCCGCGCCTCCGGCCATGTCGTACTTCATCTTCTCCATGTTCTCAGAGGGCTTGATGGAGATGCCGCCCGTGTCGAACGTGATGCCCTTGCCAACCAGCCCCAGCACCGGGCCAGACGTCACCCCGTCCGGCTCATAGCGCAGGACGATCAGGGCCGGCGGTTCTTCCGAACCCTGCGACACACTCCAGAAGGCGCCCATCTTCAGCTCGTGCAGCTTTTCAGTGGAGTGCACTTCGCAGCCCAGTCCGACTTCTTTGGCCATCGCCGCGGCGCGCTGCCCGAACACCGTCGGCGTGAGTACATTGCCCGGCTCATTCACCAGCGAACGGGTAAAGTTCTGGCTCTCGCCGATGACCACGCCCTCGGCAAAGGCGGCTCTTGCTTTCGCCTCATGCACTCCCGCCGGCGCGGCAACCGTAAATGACTGCACACTCAGGTCTTTGCGGTCGCTGCGATACGTGTCGGGATCGAAATCGCCCACGAATGCGCCCTCGATAGCCGCCCGCACCCCTGCGGGGAGCAGACCTTCGGATGAGGGTACCGTCACAACAAGCTCCCGGATTCCGCGCGGCTTCGCGAATCGGACCGCGGTGCCGGCGGCGTTGCGGACGCTTTGCACCGTCGTCTTGGCTTGTTTGCCCAGGCCCACGAGCAGCAGCCGCCGGGCCTTGAGGCCTGCGGGTGCGTGGAGAAGCAGGGTCTCGTTCGGACCGGCCTTGTATTCGCCGCTGGACAGCACAGTCGCTGCCGCGGCCTTCACGGTTTCATCAGACGTAAGCAGCACGGGCTGTGGCTTCGCATCGGGGCCTTTGGAGGTCTGTGAATCGGCGGCCAGCACGGCCAGCAGTTCGGTTTCAATCCCGGCGAGGGGAGCAAAAGAGAGTTCGGTCTTCATGTGAAGATTATAGGGAGTCCCGAAGAGGCTTCCACAATTCTCGCATGTCCGGCCGACGAACTCATGGCAGATCGACGCGACGGTTGTTAATGGTGCACTCCTTGAGTGCCGTCAATCTGGCCGAGATTCCTTTGAACCGCGCCTGTCTCCGCGCTCGTTGATCCTTCATGCGCTCGCCACCTCAACCTCAGTTACTCTTTTGTGGCCGAAGTTCGCGGCGGTCGAACGTGGCTCGGCAGCCCTGAAAGCTCTGGACGTTCTTTGCCACCCAGAGCCAGAGCGGTGCGACGTTGTCGAGCATCTCGGCCCCGAGGGCTGTGATGGTGTATTCCACCCGGGGCGGAACCTCAGCAAAGACCTCGCGCGTTATGAGTCCGTCGCGCTCCAGCCCACGGAGTGTCTTCGTCAGGGACTTCTGACTGATGCCTTCGACCCGATCCATGACGCGGGAGAAGCGCATGGGCTGGCCGAACTCGGCAATCACGCTCATCGTCCAGAGCGACCACTTGTCCGAGATGCGAGAGACCATCTCGCGGGTGAGGGCATCTTCGACTTCAGTCAGTGTCTCGCAGAAATCTTTGATGTGTTCCCAGCTGAATCTCGATTCTTTCGCGAATTTCTTCATTAGTCACCTCCAGGTATGTACGGGAATAAAAGGTGCCTTATTGCCAAGGGATACTATTGTCCTAATATTAGACCCATGAAGACGAACTGGACTACCGCAAATATTCCCTCACAGGAAGGGCGCAGGGCCGTGATTACAGGTGCGAACAGCGGCATCGGGTTTGAGACAGCTCTGGCGCTGGCCGGCAAGGGCGCAGAGCTCATTCTGCCCGCGAGGACACGGGCCAAATCCGACGATGCAGCGGCACGCATCCTGGAGCAGGTTCCGAACGCGCAGCTTCACCCGGAGGTGCTCGACCTCGCCCTGCAGGCTTCCGTCCAAGCCTTCGCGAACCGCGTGATGGAACGATTTCCCGGGCAATCGCTCGACCTGCTGATCAACAACGCGGGCGTAATGGCGCTGCCGACGCGTGAACTAACTGGCGATGGGTTTGAACGTCAGTTGGCGACGAACTATCTTGGGCCGTTTGCCTTGACCGGGCTGCTGCTTCCATTAATCAAACCAAGAACGGGCTCGCGCGTGGTGACGGTGTCGAGTTCAGCAAGTAACCAAGGCAAGATTGAGTTCGATAATCTTCAGAGCGAGCGCATTTATAAGCCGATGTTCAAGGCGTATGCACAATCCAAGCTGGCCGACCTTATTTTTTCGCAGGAATTACAACGGCGGCTGAAGGCCGCCGGGTCGCCCATTCTCAGCACAGCCGCGCATCCGGGATACGCAGTCACAAACCTGCAGGCCGATCATCTCGGATTTGGATTGAAAATACTGATCACGACGATGAAGCCTTTCCTTTCGCAAAATGCGGCGCACGGGGCTCTGCCGACGCTGTACGCCGCGGTTGCTGCGGAGGCAGTAGCCGGCGGCTATTACGGCCCGGATGGCTTCGCGGAGTTGAAGGGGTACCCGACGGCCGTGCCGGTTCCGAAAAGTGCGCTGGACGGAACGGTTGCGAAGCGGCTTTGGGCAGAATCTGAGCGCCTGACACGTGTGAAATTCGGCGCACTCTCCGATGTCGCGCCGAGAGCGATCCAAGCAGCAGAATCTCATTGAGGACTTCGACAAGGAGCAGTATGAGAACAGATCGCCGGCGATTCAATCTGGGATTTACGTAGGACCTCGAATCGCCTCGCTATCGCCCCATCCGGTGCTTGTTGGCGTTGACCGCCGCCCGCGCCTCGCGATCCGCCTCCCGCCGCCGCTCGGTTTCCCGCTTGTCCCAGTCCTGCTTGCCCTTGGCGACAGCGATTTCGCACTTTACCCGCCCATGGCGAAAGTAAAGCCGGGTAGGGATGAGCGTGTGACCCTTCACCTGCGTCTTGGAGAATAGCTTGCGAACCTCTTCGCGGTGCAGCAGCAGTTTGCGCGTCCGCGTTTCGTCGTGATTGGCTATGTTTCCATGCGAATAGGGACCGATATGCAGGTTGAGCAGGAACGCCTCGCCGTCTTTGATCAGACCGTAGGCGTCCTTGAGGTTTGCTTTGCCCTCGCGGATCGATTTCACCTCGGTTCCCCGCAGGGCTACGCCCGCTTCGAACTTCTCGATCAGGAAGTAATTGTGGCTGGCGGCCCGGTTAAACGCCGCGTCGCGTTCACCCGAAGCCACCGGATCGCGCGGACGCGCCGCTTTAAGGGGGCCCGGCCGGTCGGCCGGTGCGATCACGTGACTGGTCTGGCGGGCCATCGGGAAGCTTCCTCAGTTCTTCATCGTAGCACTGGGCCGGCTTTATCATCTTTCCGTTCCCGGCCATGGAACCCCCATCTCACCGCGCCGGGACACGATGTGTCTACCATCATCGAGTCCACCATAAGGCTTTGCTAAAATGAGGCTTCGTACGTTAAGCACGACCGCCAAAAATCAATGCGTCCTGGGCGGCCAAGGCATTCCGCCGCAGTTCCACATAGCCGGCAAGCCCAGCCAGACGCCAGGGAGTACGATGAACCGCGTTCGTTTTGCGGCCGCCCCCAGATCCGCGTTCTCCCAGTTGTGGATTGCGCTCGTTCTTGTCATGGCAGTCCTCAGCCTTGCGAGCATATCGCTTTCCGCCGAATCGGCCAGCAATTATTACAAGCGTGGAGAGGCCGCTGAAGCAGCCGAGAACTATGACGTCGCCTTTGATAACTACCAGAAAGCGACTCAACTGGCGCCGAAGGATCTTCGCTATCGAACGGCATTCGTTCGCGTGCAGCTGTCCGCTTCCACCCTTCACGTCAGCAAGGGCCGCAAGCTGCTGGTGGCCGGCGATGAGCAGGGCGCCCTCGCCGAGTTCCTCCATGCGATGGAGATTGATCCCGGCAATGATGTCGCCCAGCAGGAAATTGCCAAAATCCGCGCTCGCGAGAGCCAGGCGCCGCCCCCAACGCCCGAGGTCCCGCCGGAAATGGCCGGTACGCAGCAGGAAATTGATTCCATCGGCTCCCCTGTTACCCTGCGGCCAGTCTCTACTGAGCCCCTGACTCTCCATATGGCTGAGGACGCGAAGGTCGTCTATCAGGCCGTGGGAAGGGCGGCCGGCATCAATGTCCTCTTTGACCCGGATTTCAACTCCAAGCGCATCCAGGTGGACCTGACCAACGTTTCCCTGCTCGATGCCCTGCGGATCGTCGGGACCATGTCCAACACCTTCTGGCGCCCGGTTACTTCGAATACCATCTTCGTGGCTCAGAATACTCGTGCCAAGCGCACCGAGTTGGATGAGCAGGCCGTTCAGACGTTTTACCTGGCCAATGCCTGGCAGCAGAACGATCTCAACGACGTCCAGACTGCTCTGCGCAATGTCCTCACCCAGATCAAGGTGTATGGAGTGCAGAGTCAGAGTGCCCTGGTGGTGCGGGGCACGCCCGACGAATTGCTCCTCGCCCAGAAGCTGATTAACGACCTGGATAAGGCCAGGCCCGAGGTTGTTGTCGACATCGCGGTGATGGAAGTCAGCAAGAACTGGGAGCGCAACCTCGGTATCTCGTGGCCCGCCAGCGCCAGCGTGGGCATTGTGGGGGTTACAACCAATAACTCCGGAACTGGAACCGGTACCGGTACGGGCACCGGAACGGGCACTGGCTCAACCAACAATTTGACCATCTACAACTTGGCTCACCTGAATTCCAATAACTTCGCCGTCACCGTGGGCACGGCAACCGCCAACCTGCTGCTCTCCGATGCAAATACCAAGATTCTGCAGAATCCGCGGCTGCGCGCCACCGATTCGCAGAAAGCCACGATGAAAATCGGCGAGCGCATTCCCATCGCCACCGGCTCCTACCAGACCGGCGCCGCCACCGCGTTGGTCAGTTCGCTGGTCAACACCCAGTTCCAGTACCTCGACGTGGGCGTCAATATCGAGATCACGCCCACCGTCCACTACGACCGCGATGTCACGCTCAAGATGAAGATTGAAGTCACCGCCCAGAGCGGCCAAGTCACCATCAGCGGCGTCACCGAGCCGATCATCGCCCAGAAGAGCACCGAAGAGGTAGTGCGCCTGCGCGAAGGCGAGGCCAACATCCTCAGCGGAATTCTCAACCAGCAGGACCAGGTAAGCTGGAGCGGCATCCCCGGCCTGAGTTCCATTCCTATTCTCAAATACCTCTTCGGCGCTAAAGATCACACTATTACCGACGACGAAGTGGTGTTCCTCATGGTGCCGCACATCGTCCGCTCGCAGGATTTGCGCCCCGTCAATCTTCGTAGCGTCGACACCGGCGTGGGCCAGTCGATTGAATTGCGCCATATCGCAGCCGAAGGTCCGGGCGCTAACTCCCCGGCCCAGATCCAGCCCGTCAGTACTAATTCCAGCATCGGCAAGGTGCCTGGTACCTCGGCCTCAGGCGCAGCGTCGGCGGCCATGGCTCAGATGAAGGCTGCGGCGGAGGGAAACCCTGTTGCGGCCCCGGTCCCGCAGACCAATCTTGGGATCCCTTCTGAAACCCCTCCCCGTCCGCCGATTGGAACCCCTCCCGCGGCTCAACCGCCTCCGACCCCCGGTTCGAAGGTGAGTTTCCTTATGAATTCCCCGGGACCGGTGCCCGTGAATTCATCCTTCCAGGTGCCGATCGTGATCAGCGGGGCCGCGGATATCGCGTCCATACCCTTGCAGCTTCAGTACGATGCGACCAAGCTTTCCCTGGTGAACGTGGATTCGGGCGACTTTCTCAGCCGCGATGGGCAGGGGGTCAGTCTCGCGCACCGCGACGACGGCCCGGGCACCATCACGATCAATGCTTCGCGTCCGCCTGGCACCCCCGGGATCAATGGCGCCGGTGTGGTGTGCGTGCTTACTTTTCAAGCGAAAGCTTCGGGGGACAGCAACATTTCCATCACCCGCTCCGGGGCCACGACCAGCAAGCAACAACCTGTCCTAGCGCAAGGAACCGATTTGACCGTCAGTGTTAAATAACGAAGTATCGAAGTAAAAAGCAAATGATCAGGAAACGGCCAACGCGGAGAAAGGGCGAACGAGGACTCACGCTCGTCGAGCTGATCGTAACGGTCGCTATCCTGGCCATTCTCGCCGCCGGAGCGGCTCCCATCGCCCGCTACAAGGTCAAGCGGGACAAGGAGCGCGAACTGCGCTACGACCTGTGGACGATGCGCGATGCCATCGACAAGTACAAGGACGCAGCCGACAAGGGCGCTTTCCAGACCAAGGTGGACAGCCAGAATTATCCGCCGGACCTGGAAACGCTGGTCGAGGGGGTGGATGTTCAGGGCAAAAAGGTCAAGTTTCTGCGCCGCATCCCCATCGATCCCATGACCGGCAAGCAGGAGTGGGGTATGCGGTCGATGCAGGACGACCCCACATCCGACTCCTACGGCGGCCAGAGCGTGTTCGACATCCACAGCAAATCCCAGGGCACGGCTCTGGACGGCACAAAATACTCTGACTGGTAGGCAATCATGCGCAGGATTCGCAACAACGAAGCAGGCTTCACCCTGGTCGAACTGATGATCGTCATGGCCATCATCGGGGTGCTGGCCGTGGTGGCCATTCCCAGCTACGTGGGTGCGGTCCGGCAGGCCCGCGAAGCGGTGCTGAAAGAAGATCTGCACGTGTTGCGCGCTGCTATCGACTCCTACACCGCCGACAAACAGAAGGCGCCGCAATCTCTGCAGGATCTTGTGACCGACGGATACATTCGGAGCATCCCGGTTGACCCCATGACCCGCAGCGCTGAAACCTGGGAGACGAGCACCAGTGACGCGCTTCACTCCCTGGACCAGACCGACCCAGGGATCGACGACGTCCACTCGAATTCCCAGGAACAGGGCTCCGACGGCCAGCCATATTCCGCGTGGTAAGTTGAATCAAGGCAAGAAATGGCCAGAGCCAAGTCCTGGATTCTCCCGGTTCTATTCCTGATCGTCGTTTGCCAATCTGTTTCCGCACAAGCCACAAAGACGATCACGCTTCGCATTCTTGATGGCAAGACCGGGCAGCGCGTCACGCCCACTGGTTTTCTGGTCCGCATCGACCATCAGTCATCCGTGCACAACGAGTGGGTTCGCCCGAACGAGGACGGGACAGCGCAACTGACGCTTCCCAGTGAAGCTTCTGTCGTCATGATCCACGCAACCTATGACAGCTCTACGGAAATCTATCTCAACTGCGACGCGGTGAAGCGGTATCAGACCGCAAGTCCGCTTTGGTATTCGGTTTCCGAAATTGCGGCAAAGGGTCTGGTCGCTCAGAACGGGTGCATCGACCAAAACCACGAAGACAAGCTCAAAACCACGGCGAATCCCGGCGAATTCGTGCTCTATGTAAGAACGGACTGGCTGAAAGAGGCGACGCACTAGCCTGGATTTCTCACGTGTTTTGAATTTACAGTTTTACAGGCGACGGGGGGAGGGGTCCATTCCGGGTCGAGTTTTCCTCCGCAACTTACTGAAAAAAATGTTGATACGGGCGCATTCCCGGAAATGCAAACGGTCCAAAAGGGCCGCTTTGGGTTCCTAAACGGTTCAGAACGAAACCCAATTGCCGCCGGTGCCCTGGATTCTGCCTGAGGCTCCACTTGACCCTCTCTTCCACCTCTATTGTGGCAAAACGGTTGGAAACAAAATGCAAAAGCGCGCGGACTTTTGCGCAAGGGCACTGACCGGTCGATTTCGTTCTCCGGAGTTCCTGCTATCCCACCCTTTCGCCACAAAAAAGGCGCAAGGATAGGGGCACGGAGATGGTGCCAGGAAGTGTCTGATGAATCGAGCGGGGTTCGGGAGAACCGGCCCAAAAGCATACCTCGGGGGTTAAAAAGCCCCGATGATGTGGAATCGCCTATACCGAGGATAAATCCCCGGCCTACCGCCCGAACGACTTTTTCAGCAAGCTGTGAAGCCATGCCCTGACACAAAGCGATTCACTCGTGATTCGCCAGACACTGCCTAGAACACGCGGTCAGGGGCCTGGTGTCCTGTCTCCGAAGTTCGCGTCATAATCGAACTGAGCGAAGCTGAGAACCCCAAGAATCATCGATCTATGGCAACGAGCCCCATCCCGCATAACTCCCCGGAATCAGAGGTGGCGGCCATCTGCCGGCTCTATACCAGTCTTTCCGTCCAATTCAACGGCGAGTTCGGCCTGGGCGGCAAGCTTCTCTTCGCCGGAGAACTGGACGAGCAAAGCCGCCGCCTGGTGCGGGCGTCGAACATCGCCGGAGGCGCATCGCTCAGTGCCACCGCGAACGTTGCCACGCAAAAGCAAGCTATCCGCGAGGGAGTCGTCGATTTTCTCGTCACCTCTCTCGATGAAGCCGTGCGCATCCTCAAAAACGAAATTCGCAAACGCCAGCCGGTCGCGGTGTGCGTAGCTGCAAAGCCCGATTCCGTTGAGGCCCAGATGGCCGAACGGGGCATCGTGCCCGACCTGCCCCGCCCGCCCAAGACAGCATCGGCTATGCCCGACCAGCCCGATCCGACCGAAGACGCAGTTCTGGTGGCTTGGGGTGTCTCCTCCGCGCCCTCGCGGTGGCTGCCCCGGCTCGACGAGCTCGCGCTGGAGTGCCTGGATCACGATGCCGGGGCAGCCCGCCGCTGGATTCGGCTGGCTCCGCGGTATCTCGGAGGACTGGCGCGTGGATTTCGGCTTGTCTCGGCCAGCCGCGAATTCGGATCGCGATTTGTGGAGCGCGTCCGGGAGCGATCTGCGGCTGGGGAGATCGGCGCATCAGGGCAGATTCAGGTGAGCTTCCGCGGGGGATGCGATGGGTTCAACTTTGGGACCGAGGGCCCGTCCTCTCGTTAACACCCGTCAGACCTGCTCGATGCGCGACCACAGTTCCTTGATCCCGACTCCCGTCTTTGCCGAAACCGGGAGAATATCCTCGACCTCCAGGCCCTTCCTGAGAACTGCCAGGTTGCGGGTACGTTCATTGCCGCTGAGCCGGTCGATCTTGGTTGCGACGACCACGAAGGACCGTCCCGCGTGCCGCAGCCAGTCAAGGAGTTGCGCATCCCTCGGCTGCGGCGGCACGTTCGAGTCCACCAGGCAAACACAGAGGCTGAGCGTCTCACGTTCGGCCAGATAGGGCTCGATGAACTTGGGCCACTCGGCCGAAATCGACTTGGAAATCTTGGCGTAGCCGTACCCGGGCAGGTCGGCGAACTGCATTCCTGGGCGCCCGCTCTCGTCCACGACCAGAAAAAAGTTGATGGCGCGGGTGCGGCCGGGGGTGGAGGAGACTTTCGCAGCCTTCTCACCCACGAGCGCATTCAACAAGCTCGATTTACCGACGTTCGATCGGCCCAGAAAAGCGATCTCCGGCACGGTCGGAGCAGGGAACTGCGCTGCCGCCAAAGCTGAGAGAAGGAATTGAGTTGTATAGCGCATAGCGGCCAAGTCGAGCATACAGGACGCAGCTTGTCGGATGGGAAGGGTCTATCGGGCAACCCGGTTGCCAACAGGCCGCTCAAGCGTGAGGATGCTTGATGAATTGGAGGCCCCAGTGTGGAAGAGTCGCCTATGCCACGTAAATCTTCGGGCACAGGCGACCCTGTTTCCAACTTTACTGGTGCGCAACCTGGCCGGTGGTCACGTCCGGGTTCGGGGGCACGGACGCGAGTACCTCGGCTTCCGCGGGGACGGGGGTCGGAAGCGGGCTCTCGAGCGCGAGCGCCAGCACTTCATCCATCTGGTCGACGAAGTGGAGCTTCATCGAGTTCTTGATGTTGTCGGGGAGCTCGGAGAGGTCCTTTTCGTTGCCGCGGGGCAAAATGGCTTCGAAGATGCCGGCCCGCAGTGCGGCCAGCAATTTTTCTTTCAGCCCGCCGATCGGCAGCACCTTGCCTCGCAGGGTGATTTCGCCGGTCATGGCGATATCGCGGCGGACCGGGATCTTGGCCAGGGCGCTGGCCAGGGCCGTGGCCATGGTGATGCCGGCCGAGGGACCGTCCTTGGGGATCGCGCCTTCGGGAACGTGAAGGTGGAGGTCGATATTCCGGTAAAACTCGCGCGAGAGCCCGAGCACCTGTGCCTTGCCGCGAATGTAGCTCAGGGCGGCTTGCGCCGATTCCTGCATCACATCGCCCAGCTGGCCGGTGATGGTGAGCTTGCCCTTGCCGTCGAGCACCTGCACTTCGGTGGTGAGGATGCTGCCGCCGACTTCGGTCCAGGCAAGACCGGTGACCAGCCCGACTTCGCTCTTCTCGTGCGCCTCGGAATCGCGGAACTTCGCGACGCCCAGAAATTCGTGGATGTTGGCACCGGTAAGCTCTTCCTTGTGCTTGGCACCGGTTTTCACGACTTTGCGAGCCACCTTGCGGCACACGTTGCCGATCTCGCGCTCCAGGTTACGGACGCCGGCTTCGCGGGTGTAATAGCGGATGATCTCGAGGATTGCATCATCCTTGAAGGTGATGTTTTTCTCGCTCAGGCCAGTCTGCTCGCGTTGTTTCTTCACCAGGTATTGCTTGGCGATTTCGAGTTTTTCGTGCTCGGTATAGCCCTGCAGGCGAAGGATCTCCATGCGGTCCTGCAGCGCCGCGGGAATGGTGTGGGTCACGTTCGCCGTGGCGATAAACAAGACCTGCGACAGGTCGTAATCGACGTCGAGATAGTGATCCTGGAAGCTTGTATTCTGCTCCGGATCCAGGACTTCAAGCAGCGCCGATGCCGGGTCGCCGCGGAAATCAGAAGCCATCTTGTCGACTTCGTCGAGGAGAAAGACGGGATTCTTGGTCCCCGCGCGCTTCATGTGCTGGATGATCTGTCCGGGCAGCGCGCCGATGTAGGTGCGGCGGTGTCCGCGAATCTCGGCTTCATCGCGCACGCCTCCCAGAGAGAGGCGGACGAACTTGCGGCCCGTAGCTTTGGCGATCGACATGCCAAGCGATGTTTTGCCTACGCCCGGAGGGCCGGCAAAGCAGAGGATGGAGCCCTTCGGATTCTTGACGAGCTGGCGGACGGCGAGGAATTCGAGGATGCGGTCCTTGATCTTTTCCAGACCGTAGTGATCTTCGTTGAGGACTTTTTCGGCGTACTCGATGGAGCGGGTTTCCTTGGAGCGCTTCTTCCACGGCACGGCCAGCAGCCAGTCGATGTAGTTGCGGCTCACCGTGGACTCGGCCGACATGGGCGGCATGGCTTCGAGCTTCTTGAGCTCCTGGACTGCCTTTTCGAGGACTTCCTTGGGCATGCCGGCGGCTTCGATCTTTTTGCGCAGCTCGTCGAATTCGCTCTTCTCGCCGCGGCCCAGTTCCTTCTGGATGGCCTTGATCTTTTCGTTGAGGTAGTACTCTTTCTGCGCGCGCTCCATCTGGCGCTTCACGCGCGACTGGATGTTGCGGTCGAGGTCGAGCTTTTCGATTTCGACATCGAGCACATCGGCGATGCGGGCCAGGCGGGCGGCGGGATCGAAGATGCCGAGCAGTTCCTGCTTTTCCTCGATACCGAGCTGGAGATTGGCGGCGATGATGTCGGAAAGCTTGGCCGGCTCATCCATGCGCACGGTGGCGATGATGGTCTCGTAATTGAGCGACTGCTGGAGCTTGACGTACTGCTCAAAGAGACTGGTGACGCGCTGCATGAGCTGCTCGACGGCAGGCGTCATCTCGAACTGGGTTCGGCCGGTGCGCACGGTGGCGACGAAAAAGCCGTCGCGGTCGCTTACGTCGGTGGACTTGGCGCGCTCCATGCCTTCCACCAGAACCTTGATGTTGCCGTCGGGCATCTTGACGCTCTGCACGATGTTGCAGATGGAGCCGACCTGGTAGATTTCCTTGGCCTTGGGCTCGTCGATGGAGGCGTCATGCTGGGTGGCGAGAAATATCTTGCGGTCGCCGTTGAGAGCCTCTTCGAGGGCGCGCACGCTCGACTCGCGGCCCACCACGAAGGGGGTCATCATGTAGGGGAAGATCACCATGTCCCGGATGGGCATCATGGGCAATTTACGCGGCTCGGACTTGTCGCGGGATGTAGTCATAGGGACACCAAGGGTTTTAGACGCGCGAGACAGGCTCCGGCTGCGGGTCGAAAAAGACGGCTCATGTTTTGGATTGTACAGCGGAATGGGGTTGTGGCTTGCTTCCGCCGGAGTACGAAAGCGTCACGACCTTGAAACGGGTCGCGCCAAGGCCGAGGGGATCCCGGGTGCGACGGTTCACTGATTCAGGGGAACTATTTCCGCATCAGTTCCTTAGGGCTGGCAAGTCCAACGCACGTTCTTAGCGCCGCCTCGACCCCAAAAGCAAATCCGGGTCTTGAAATCAAGACCCGGATCGGATTTCAACCATTGCAATGCGGTGCGATCAGCCGGCTTTTTCGAGCAGGCACAGCGACAGGTCGCGGCGCTCGACCATCTCTCTGGTGATCTCGAGGTCGCGTACTCGCTTGCTGTTGGGCAGGTGGTACATCAGGTCGAGCATTAGTTCCTCGAGGATCATGCGCAGGCCGCGGGCGCCCACCTTGCGGGCCAGCGCCTCGCGGGCCACGGCAGCCGAGGCGTCCTGGCTGAAGTGCAGGCGGACGTTCTCGTACTCGAAAAGGCGCTGATACTGCTTGAGGATCGCGTTGCGCGGCTTGGTGAGAATCTCCACCAGGGCGGCTTCGTCCAATTCGTCCAGAATCCCCATAACGGGGAGGCGGCCGACGAATTCTGGAATCAGCCCGTATTTGATCAGGTCCTGGGGTTCGGTCTTGCGCAGCAGTTCGGTATCGCGATGGTTGCGGGTGGTCGCCGCATCCGCCTCGGCGTCGACGGCTTTGAAGCCGAGTGCCTTTTTGCCGACGCGGCGTCCGACCACGCGCTCCAGGCCGACGAAGGCTCCGCCGCAAATGAAGAGAATGTTCGTGGTATCGACAGCTGTGAATTCCTGGTGGGGATGCTTGCGGCCGCCTTGCGGGGGCACGTTGGCCACTGTGCCTTCGAGGATCTTGAGCAGCGCCTGCTGCACGCCTTCGCCGGAGACGTCGCGGGTGATGGACGGGTTCTCGTCCTTGCGGCCGATCTTGTCGATTTCGTCGATGTAGATGATGCCCTGCTGGGCACGGGTCACGTCGCCGTCGGCGGCCTGGAGCAGCTTGAGGATAATGTTCTCAACGTCTTCGCCGACGTAGCCGGCCTCGGTCAGGGTGGTGGCGTCCACGATGGCGAAGGGCACGTCGAGCATCTTGGCCAGGGTGTGGGCCAGCAGAGTCTTGCCTGAGCCGGTGGGGCCGATGAGCAGGATGTTGGACTTGGCCAGTTCCACTTCGTTGTTGCGCATGCGGTTCATCTGGATGCGCTTGTAGTGGTTATAGACGGCGACGGCGAGTTTCTTCTTGGTCTGGTCCTGGCCGATAACGTAGTCGTCGAGGAAGCTCTTTCACTTCCTGGGGCTTGGGCAAGTGTCCGGCGGTTGTGGCGGGATGGGATTCGCCGCGGTCGTCCTCGAGAATCGAGTTGCATACCGCGACGCATTCATCGCAGATGTAGGCCCGGGGATAATCGCTGGGCGACGAGATCAATTTGGCCACAGCGTCCTGTGACTTGTGACAGAACGAGCAGCGCAATGCTTCTTCAGGTCCCGTGCGCGTTTTCATGGTTGGATTACTCCTGGGTGCCTCTTTTTGAATTCCGCCCGTTGGGGCTGTCCCTACGTGCGGGGCCGATCAATGATTTCGTCGATGATTCCGTAATCCTTGGCTTGCTGCGAATTCATGATGAAGTCGCGCTCGACGTCTCGTTCGATCCGGTCCAGCGGCTGACCGGTATGCCGCGCCATCAGGTTGTTGGTGATTTCCCGGATGCGCAGAATTTCGCGAGCATGAATGTCGATGTCCGTGGCCTGCCCGCTTAGCCCGCCCATGGACGGCTGATGGATGAGAATACGCGAGTTGGGCAAAGCAAATCGTTTACCCTTCGTACCCGCCAATAATAAGAATGCACCCATACTGGCGGCCTGGCCTATGCAGTACGTCACAACATTATTGCGGATGAACTGCATGGTATCGTAAATTGCCAGACCGGCGGTGATGGAGCCGCCCGGGCGAGTTGATGTAGAGCTGAACGTCCTTTTCCGGATCTTCTCCGGAAAGAAAGAGCATCTGGGCGACGATGAGATTCGCCACCTGGTCATCAATGGGAGTGCCCAGGAAGATGATGTTGTCGCGAAGCAGACGGGAGTAAATGTCGTAGGCGCGCTCGCCCCGGCTCGTCTGCTCAACCACCATTGGAACCAATGCCATTTTGTCTCTTCTTCTCGCTCGTCCGTTATGGGAGGTCGCTTTCCCCCGTTAGTGGCAATCCGCACAACCCGATGTTCAACTTCGGCCGGAATGCGCGGCAACTGCTGCCGGCCTGCGATCAGGCGGGCAGTCGCTCATACAGAAGCTGCGCGGTTTTCTCTCGTTTCAGTTGTTCACGGATTCTAGCCATACCGCCGTCCTGCGTCAATCGGACTTTCAGGCTATCGACCGGTTCGCGCGATTGGATTGCGGCCAAATGAATCTCGCGATCCAGTTCCTCTTCGGTCACCGTTACATTCTCTTCGTTGAGCGATTCGCTCCAGCAGCAATGAGGTTTTCACCTCGGCCACCGCACTGTCGCGCTGGGCGGCGCGCAACCGGCCAAAGTCCAGCTTGCGCATCTGCTCGGTATCCATGCCCTGGGCAGCCAGGGCCCGCAATCCGCGCTCCAGGCGAGCGTCAATCTGCTCCTGCACCAGAGATTCGGGAACGGGAAACGGGAAACGCTCGATGAGGGCCGCGAATAGCTTGTCCTTGGTTTCGCCTTCCGCGCTGCGGCGTTTACGGTTGGCCAGATTTTCGCGAACGCGATTTTCCAGATCGCCGATGCTCTCGAACGCACCAACCTCTTTAGCGAATTCGTCGTTCAACTCGGGAAGGGTGCGCTTCTTGATTCCCTTTACGTCGATTGCGTAATCCACGGTTTTGCCGGCCAGATTGCCTTCGGGATAATCGGCGGGATACTCCGCCGCGACGTTGATGTGTCTGGCCGGGAGTGGCGCCGCGCAGGGCCGTAGTGAATGCCTCCACGGTGTCCTTGCCGCCGATTTCGACCAGCGTGTCTTCGCCGGCCACCGGAGCCGCTTCGGGCTCGCTTTCGATCGTTCCCGTATAGGAGATCTGCGCCCAATCGCCGTCCACGAGGGCGCGGTCTTCTTCCACAGGCTCGATAGTCGCGCGTGATTCGCGCAACTGGGCGAGTTCCTGTTGGACTTCCTCTTCGGTAATGTCGACGGGTGGCTTAGGGACGGTAACGTTCTGGTAGCCTTCGATGGAAAAAGCAGGGATGAACTCGAAGACCGCCCTCACGTGGAGCGGGGTACCGTCTTCGACGGTCAGCTCCGTGACCTGGGGCTGGCCCACCGGGGCCACGCCGAGGTCGCGCACCGCCTGATTGAAGCGCTCGGGCAAGAGGCCGTCGATCACTTCCTTGCGGATCTCGTTGGAGAAGCGCCGCCGGACGACGGCTTCGGGAACCTTGCCGGGGCGAAACCCGGGAATCCTGGCATGCTTCTGATAATTCCGCGTGACCTTGCTGAAGGATTTTGATACTTCTTCAGCCGGGACGTCGAGGACCAGTTCGCGGGTGCAGTCGGGGTTCAGGACGGGGCCATGGGTGTGTTCGTGGGAATGTTCGTGGTCGTGCTCGTGGTCGTGGCTTTCGTGTGTGTGCGCGGCATCGGCGGGGGTAGGTTCGGAATTGTTTTCGATGGTATCGACAGAACTCAAGGGCATTGCCTTCCAGGCGCCTTGGCGCCATTCATTTCCACATCCGGACACCGCAGCTCGAGCGCGGGCCACCGGGGTCCGCGTGGCTGGGGAAACTCACCTATCTCATGGTAAGAGGGTTTACTAGGCAGGGTCAAACCAGGCGGGGTGCCTGAAAGGACGAGAGGGTAGCGAAAGACACGTTACCGCCCCCGGGGCGGGCCGATTACCGCTCATGTTCGCAAGGCTGGCGCAGGTGCGGCACGAATCGCGGATGGGACGCGCCGCACTCGCGGAAATGCATACGCGCCTCCGAGAGGCTGAGCGAGCCATTGACGGTGAGGTGAACTTCGCCGGCGTCTTCGTCTTCCTGGCCGTCATCTTCCCACCAGCACACGGGGCACAAGGAGAGTGCGGCGGGCGCGTCGAGAGTACGGAATCCGCAACAGGGGCAGCGGTAATTGGGGTTCATCCACGAGGATGGACGGCGGCGCGGGCATCAGGATTACACCCGGCCCTGGAATTACCGCACCGGAATTGCCGCCGCCGCGGAAATCAAGCGGTTCCTCCGGGGTTCAGAATCGGAAGACAAGGCCGGTGTTGAAGCGGGCGTGGTCTCCTCCACTGGGAGACTGGGAGGGCGCGTCGATGCGGTCGGCGGAAAATCTCCAGGCAAAGAAGGGAAGAATGGGGAGATCGAGGCCGCCGCCCAGATCGTAGGCGAACGATCCACCGGAGATGGGAATATTGCTGGAATTGTTGGCTGAGTGCTCCCCGCCCAACAACCCGTGTGCGAACAGATTGATGCCGAGGGCCTTGACGCTGACTCGCGGCCCAACCAGCACTGTCGTGGTCCGCGGTACCAGGGAGCTTGCCCCAAGACCGTAGTGGGCAACGTTGCCTTCGACCCCCAGGAATGGGTACAGGTGAATGTGCAGGGCGGCCTCCCAGCCATTCAGCCCGCCGGTATTGGGATAGAAGGCGTCGGAGCCGGTGCGGCTGTATCCGAAGAAGGCGTCGTGATTACGCAGGGACGCGGCCGATGCGGGAACGGCCGCTGAGAGTACGCAGGAAATGAGCAGGATCGGCAGGAACGAGGGCATACGCATGGATGTCTCCGTTGCAGCGGCTGAACGCAGCCGCCGTGTATACGAAAGGATGGGACCGGAAACACCCCGGTTGCTTCGGTCGGGTCCGGCAGGGCGGCAGAGTAGAATCGGGGGCCAAGGAGAAAATTCGGGTGATCATGCCACAGGTTCTGGTTCGCAGCGCACTTCGATTGGGACGTTGGTTGATGATAGGGGTGATGACGGCTGCAGTACCTTTTTGTGCGGCTCAGGAGCAACAGGCTCCGCTGCGGGTAGCAATTGTGGGGCTGGTGCACGATCACGTGGCCGGGTTTCTTGCCCAATTGCCCCAGCACCACGAGGTGCAACTGGTGGGCATTGCGGAAGCCAATGCCGCCCTGGTGGCCAAATACGAAAAGAAGAACTCGCTGGCGCACGATCTTTTCTTTCCCACAACCGAGGCCATGATCGAGGCTCGGCATCCGCAGGCGCTGCTGGTCTACACCTCGATAGCCGACCATCGAAAAGCCATTGAGACCGCAGGCAAGTATGGCCTGGCGGTGATGGTGGAGAAGCCGCTCACGATTTCGGTCGACGATGCGTTGGCCATTCGTCGCGTGGCGCGGGACCGGCACATTCAGGTGCTGGTGAATTACGAGACGACGTGGTACCCGAGCAACCGCGCCGCGTACAACGAAGTCGAGAACGGGCACCTGGGGCCGATTCGCCGTGTGGTGGTGCATGACGGGCACGAGGGACCGAAGGAGATTCACGTCAGTCCGGAGTTCCTAAGCTGGCTCACCGATCCGGCCGAGAACGGCGCGGGCGCGCTTTACGACTTCGGCTGCTATGGGGTCGATCTCATGACCTGGCTCATGCACGGGGAAACACCGGAGTCGGTAACGGCGGTGGTGAACCATGACAAGCCCGAGATCTACCCCAAGGTGGAGGACGATTCCACGATCGTCCTCAAGTACCCCGCGGCTCAGGCGGTGATCCAGGGCTCCTGGGTGTGGCCGTTCGGCCGCAAGGACATGGAAGTGTACGGCGCGACGGGTTATGTGATCACGGTTGCTTCCGATGGCCTGCGCACGCGGCTGGCGCACGAAACGACGGAGCAGAGTTCCAAAGCCGCTCCGCTGCCGTTGGATGAAAGCACGTCACTTGGGTACCTTGTCGCCGTGATGCGCGGCCAGATCGCGGCCAAGGGAGACCTGAGCGCGCTCGACACCAACGTCATCGTCATGCAGATCCTGGACGCGGCCAGGGACTCGGCTCGCACCGGAAAGACAGTGCAACTGACGAAGCTGCCGGATTGAGTATCCAGTAGGCGATGCCCGGGTGGCTCTCTGGTCTAGGGCACAAAGACGTGCAGCCGCACGCGCCACTTTGTGCTCTGTCCCGGCTTCAGCGTCACCATGCCGGTGTCCATTCCGTTCCACTCCTTCCCGAACGGGTCGGCGAAGTTGTACTGGTGTTCGATGGCGACAAATTTCTGGGTCGGGGGGGCGTAGGCCTGGATGGTCTTGATTTCCTTTGACAGGCCTATGATGTCTACACCGTAGTGCGCAGCGGGATCAATCACTTTGACCGTGACCGCGCCGTTCTTCCAATCGAGTTTGCTCCAGTTGTCGTCGAAGAAGTTGCTTCCGAGGGGCACACCATCCGGTGCGCGCAGATCATAGCGCGTGCCGTCCACGGGCGTCAGTTTTCCGCTGGGGAACACATTATCGTAGCCGTCGACTTCGGCGAGTTGCGATCCCGGAATGTGGAGACGGGCCTGGGTTCGGTCGCCGGAAGGAAACGCGAAATAGGGGTGCCAGCCAATGGCGATCGGCTCGGCTTCGCTCCCGACGTTGCGGGCAACGATGGTGGCATCGACAGCGTCGGCCGTAAGTGTGATGGTGAAGTCGAGGTCGGTCTTCGACAGCCAATGGCCTCCAAAGTCGCCGGCGTGAATGACGCCCGTTACTTCTTGTCCGCCGGAGATATTCTTCACGCTGACATTGTCGGTTTTGGCCTTGAGGATCAGCCCGTGCATGGCGTGACGCTCGGCTCCGGGATTCTTGCCAATGTTATTTGCCGGCAGCGTGATGGCGTGGCGTTGCCACTCGGTCGTGAGCGTCTTGCCGTCCGCCGACAGCTTGCCGCGAATCCGATTGGGGTAGGGAACCAGGAACACCGAGCCGAGACGATAACCCAGGTCGCCGTTGGCATTATCGTCCTGGTCCAGCATCTTGGCCGACGCGGCGAGGTCAGGCGAGGCGAGCACATCGATATTGCCCTTGCCCGGAAAGTTCGCCGTGATCTGCTGGATTTCCATGCCGCGGCCGGGGAGGATGGTGATGCTGGTAAACTCGGGTTTTGTGGTGCTTGTGGCCTTGCGGGTCAGGGTGACGATCTTCTGGCCGCCGATTTCAGTAACGGCCTGGGCTCCGGCCGGCGGTATCGACATGCCGGCGATTATAAGCAGCCACGCAAGGGTGCGAACGAAAAACTTCATCTGGGCTCCATCCCTGGGAAATGCAAGTTGAATTCTCCGGTTGCGGACGTTGCCGAGATCGGTATTTGGCCAATCCGGGAAACGCCTTCCGAAGGCGCAGCCATTGTACGACAACGCTCGTGGCGATCGGGTTGAAGCCCGGCTATCCACGGGTGATCAAGGCGGCAGGTACGACCGTTTGCTCGCGAAGTAAACTAGTGGTTCTTTCCCGCGTCAATGTAAAAGTCAGCTTGTAGTGGAGGTAGCCTTGGCGAACGTACAAGAAAAGCTTGCCTGGCTAGATGCGATCAGGCAGCGAGTGCAGCAATTTGTAAATGAGGGAGGCGACCTGAAATCGGCGGACGCAGCTCCCCTGGCGATGGCGTTGTTTCATGCGATCAATGATCTGACCAACGAATTCGGGATTCAGCCCGTGAAACCAAACCCCAATAACCCGAAACCCGTCAAGCCCGATATTACTGCTCCGTACAACTAAGCGGATTTGCGCTTGGCTGCAGTTTTGGCCGGCGTTTTGATCAGGCCGATACCCTTGGCGGGAGCTTCGTTCTCGCGCAGGGGCGGCTTTTTTGCGGGTCGCGGGGCGGGAGCTTCTGTGCCGATGCTCTTGCGAAGCGCGTCCATCAGGTTGACGACATTGCTGGGCCGCGGCTTGGGGGCTTCGTCGACGGGGATGGGCAGATGCTTGATCTTGGCTTCGACCAGTTCGCGGACGGCAACCTCGTAGCCGTCCTCGAATTTGCTGAGATCGAATTTGGCTGATTTCTTGGCGATCAACGCTTCGGCCATTTCGAGTGCATCGTCGTTGATGGCCGTCTCCTTGATGTCGCGGAAATATTCCGCCGCGTTGCGGAGCTCGTTCGGAAATCGCAGCGTGTAGCCCATCATGCCGCGGTTGTCACCGCTCGCTGGCGCCACGGCGACGATATGTTCGCGGCCGGAGAAAGACACTTTGCCGATGGCGGCCTTGCCGGACTTAACCAGCGCTTCCCGGACCACCGCAAACGCCTCGGCCTGGGCGTCGTTTTCGGGAACGACGAAGTAGGGCTTCTCTACGTATTCGGGATTCAACTCCGCCAGGTCGACGAACTGCGAAACGGCGATCGTGTGTTTCGATGGCACACGCAGGTTTTCCAGTTCACTCGGCTCGATAAGAACGTACTGACCCTTGCTGTACTCGTAGCCCTTCACGATGTCGTCTTTGCCTACGGCTGAGGGCGACTCGTCGCTTTCAGCGGAGCTCTGCAACACCTTCTGGTGGCGGATCCGCTCGCCGGTGCTGCGGCTGATCTGGTGAAAGCTGATCTGGCTCTTGCTCTCCGTGGCCGTGTAGAGGCTCACCCCGAACTGCACAAGGGAAATTTGGATCTGCCCCGACCAATAAGGACGCGCCATCTGTTGACTCCTCCAGCGCAGGGTCTTGAGTTCAAGACACTCTCAAGCCGCACACCACCATAGAATCAGGAGTTTACCGTATTTTTAAAGTCCGCGGAAGAATATTCTTTGAAAGGCATGCGAGGAGGAATGTCCGCTGTTACGTCGGCGGACCTTGTTCAGGCGGGTGGCATCGTGATCCGCTATCATGTTGGCCGGGGCTCGTCCACAGCCTTGCATCACCCCAAAAAGGAAGAATCCAAGATGAAGAATGAAATGTCGGATCCGATCGGTCAGCCTTCCCGCCGGGATTTTCTCCGCCTTGGCGCCGCCACAGCGCTGGGTGTGGGTATCGCGCAACTACAGGCAGAATCATCAGGCGACGATGGGCCGGAGCCGCACGCAGCCAGCGTGATCGATATGCCGTTCGCGGCGGTGAATCCGCGTATCGGCCTTATCGGAACGGGGGGGCGGGGTACCAACCTGCTCGAAAACCTGCTTGGAGCTGACGCGAAGATCCTCGCCCTTTGCGACGTCGTTCGCGAGAAGGCCGAGCACGCACAGTCGCTGGTGGTGAAGACCGGACAGAGCTCACCCGAACTCTATACCAACGGAACTCATCATTTCGAAGCGCTGGTAGCCCGGGACGATCTCGACCTGGTCATTATCGCGACGCCGTGGGATTGGCACGTGGAGATGGCCGTTGCGGCCATGAAGCACGGCAAGCACGTCGCCGTCGAAGTCCCCGCCGCGACCACCATAGAAGATTGCTGGAGGCTGGTCGATACATCGGAGCAGACCCGTCGCCACTGCATCATGCTTGAGAACTGCTGCTATGGCGCCAGCGAAACCACCGTGCTCCGCATGGTCCATGCGGGCTTATTTGGCGATCTCCTGTATGGAGAGGGCGCCTACCTCCACGACCTGCGCGACGAGCTGTTTTCCGCCAAGGGCGAGGGCTTGTGGCGCCGCGACTTTCATACCCGGTTCAATGGCAATCTCTATCCCACGCATGGCCTTGGTCCCGTGGCTAACTACATGAGCATCCAGCGCGGCGATCGGTTCGATTACATCGTCTCCATGAGTACACCGCAGCGAGGACTCGACGAGTATAGGAAAGCGCATGTGGCCGATTCAGACCCGCGCTGGGCGGAGCGTTACATCACCGGCGACCTGAATACCTCCCTTATCAAAACCGCCAATGGGCTCAACATCACCCTCAAGCACGACACCTCCAATCCGCACCCCTACGATCGCCTGAATGTGATCGGTGGAACCAAAGGTGTGTTTGTTGACTATCCGCCCCGCATTTACTTCGACGGACAGGGCGGCGACGAGGCGTGGGGATCGCTCGACAAGTTCAAGGAGTATCAGCATCCCTTGTGGGCAAAGGAAGGCGACATCGCCAAAAAGCTGGGCGGCCACGGCGGCATGGATTACATCATGCTGTACCGGCTTCTGCAGTGCGTGCGCGAGGGTCTTGTTCCCGACATGGATGTCTACGATGCGGCGGCCTGGTCGGCTCCGGGGCCGTTGAGCCGGGCATCGGTGGAGAACGGGAGCGCCCCGATGAAGTTTCCCGATTTCACACGCGGCCGTTGGCGTGACCGGGCAGGCTCGCAAATTGGGAAATGATTGGCCAGATGAGGGATCTCATCGACTCTCAACTCCCGAGAATTCATGGCTGACGAGACGAACCGGCAACACCATACGGCGTTCTCGTTCACGAAAGCGGATCTAATGATCGATCATGAATTTGAGGTCGAGAGCCAAAGGTACAGGGGCCTTACCTCACGCACGCCGGCTCAAGACGGCTACGGCCCGATCATGGTTTTCCTGCGTATACCAGATAGGGCTGTAGTCTTCAAGCAACTCAAAAAGCTCCTGCAATACTGCCACCGGAGTTATTGGTTTTAGTCGATCATCGTTATCGTGTGTCTTACCGGCTCCACTTACTACTTCCAGAAGATGAGAATTCATATATTTCCCCCGAATGATATGTTTTTGCCGGAGTATTCGCTCCGACAGTAGCCCAGGCAGCACGAGTAAGTTGTCGTTCTTAGAGATCATCGGTGATGGTCGTTCGCTGGCACACTCAGTTGGTTTCCGGGGCTCGGGCTGATCCGGTCTTTCGCAACTCATTTTCACCACCATTTTCTTTTAGAAGATGTTGAGATCCTGGATTGGGTGCGCATGCCACGCCGCAACGCTAATCGTGTGGTAGCCGTGTGAACATCCGAGGGGGAAGCTTTTGAAATGGCATGGATCAAGCCAATACTGATCGCACGCGATCCAGTAAACCTGCTCGGGGAATTAGCCATTTCTTAGTTGAAATTGAAACATGTTGTAGCCTGAAGAAGTTCTGAATTTCTTCTGAACTTCCCCATTGGCGTGCTACAGTTTATCGGTGTCCGGACCGCACGATGCGTATATTGATAATCGAGGACGAGCGAAAGCTGGCGGATGCAATTGGAGAGGGTCTGAGGGGAAACGGGTATGAAGTGGCGCTCGCTCACACAGGGGAATCCGGGGTCAGACACCTCTACGACAACTCGGTCGACCTGATTCTCCTCGACGTCATGTTGCCGCGTGTGGGTGGCTTAGAGGTCTTGCGAGAGATCCGGAGAAACGGCTTCAAGATTCCTGTACTCATCCTGACATCCAAGGGGTCTGTTGACGATCGTGTGCGGGGACTCGACTCGGGCGCCGATGACTACCTGGTTAAGCCGTTCGCATTTCCAGAACTCCTCGCGCGCTTGCGGGCTCTGCACCGCAGAGCGAATCCCGAATCTCCCTCGACGCTTCAAATTGCCGATCTAAAAATGGACACTCGAGGGCACACGGTGGTTCGGGATGATATCCCGATCGATCTGACGGGGCGAGAATTCGAATTGCTTGAGTACCTTCTTGTGAATCGCGGCACAGTTGTTTCTCGTGAGATGGTTGCCCGGGATGTGTGGAAGACAACGGTCCGCTATACATCGCTCGATAATGTAATCGATGTTCATATCGCACGAATCCGCCGCAAAATCGATGACCCATTTCCAGCCAAGCTCTTGCACACAGTCCGCGGGGTCGGTTTCATACTCAGGACCGTTGAGGAGAGTTAGGTGCGCATAAGACTGGCTTACATCCGAAGCCGCCTGACGCTTTGGTATGTCGGTATCTTCAGCCTGGTAATTGGTCTCTATGTATGTGCGGCCTGCTTTATTCAATACTGGGAATCGAATGACCAGCTCTACCACGCCGAAGTCCAGGATATGGAAACGGTTGAAGGCCTCCTGTATTTCACACCTGATGGTCAGCTTCTGCTTCACGAGGACTATCACAGTCATCCCCAGTCTCGACTCTTGCTTGATCGTTTCATGGAGGTCCGTGATCTGAACGGTAACGTTTTGTTCCGGAATGAGAAATTGAAGGGGCTTGCCCTCGGAGGACCTCCATTGCCTCAAGAATCGATGGTCAGTCATTTCGCGCAAAGGCTCCAACTTGCCGACGGGACTCCTGTTCTTGCCGTGAGCCATTCTCATGCGGTTCAAGGAAAGCGGGTTCTGATCAGGATCGCGTATAGCACCGAGCCACTCCTGCGGCGCTCGATCGAGTCATTAGTTGCGCTCACGCTGGTGCTGCCGATAGCGCTGCTTGGCGCCGGAATCGCGGGATATCGGGTCGCTGGAAAGGCGCTGAACCCGCTTACAGCGATGGCCACACTGACCGAGCAGATCACGGCGACTCGATTGAGCAGTCGCATTCCTGTCGAAAATCCTAACGATGAATTCGGCCACATGGCCCGCGTTCTCAATGGGTTGCTGGAGCGACTCGAGGAAGCATTCCAAAAGCTGCATCGATTCACTTCCGACGTTTCTCACGAACTAAGAACTCCTTTGGCATCGATTCGCAGTGTCGGGGAAGTGGCGCTTCAGCGAAGCCAAAGTAGTGAGGAATACCGGGACATTATCGGCAGCATGCTTGAGGAAGTTGCCCGGGTGACGTCGATTATCGATACTCTTTTTACCATCGCTCAAGCGGATTCCGGCGTAATCAAATTGAACCGGACGGTGTTTTCGCTCATGGACGCCGTGGAGGAATCTGTCGGCGTCGTGGGAGTCCTTGCAGAAGAAAAGAAACAAACCATACATGTCGGGGGAGACGCTACATTATCGGTTTCGGCGGATCGTGGATTTCTGAGGATGGCCATCATCAACCTTCTGGATAACGCAGTCAAATACTCGCCTCCTGGCAGTCCGATTCACGTCGAGGTGAAATCCCTAAAGAGGGAAGCCCAGAGTGGGCGCTATGCAACACTGCTGATTAAAGATGAGGGGCCCGGCATCCCAGAGTCCGAGGCGAGTCACGTTTTCGATCGTTTCTACCGGCTCGATGAAGGTCGCACTCGCGATGCAGGAGGGGCTGGCCTGGGCCTGGCGATCGCTAAATGGTCCGTTGAAGCACATGGCGGTCAAATTCTCCTGGACTGCTCCGCCGAAAGAGGAGCCGCTTTTTCGATTCAATTGCCGTTGGCCTGATTCATACGGAGGGGCGGTAAGATGTTCTGCCGCTGACCCACGGGCCAGGCAAAGGCCGGCCGGATCTGTGTTCTCCTCCATGCTTGCGGAGGGTGAGACCGGGCGCTTCTATTGTGTCGGATACCGATCGCAACGGCATTTGGTTCGTTGACCTGGCTGAGATCGGGCGAATCGATAATGCGATACGAGGGCTCGGGACGCGGCGGACGTATATTCCACCATCTGCAAGAAACAATCCACGCTCACCGTCCACTTCCTAGCATTTTTGCCAGAAGACGGTTTGAATCTTTTGAACTTCAATTGTCTGAACTGGAAGTTGACGAATTCTTCTGAGGCAGCCTGCCGTGGCGTGATCAAGTTCTGTTCTGAACCCTTCGAAGAGCAGCTATATCCGGGGACGCAATGTGGGCTGAAATCCTCCAGCAGGCAGCCGATCCCTGCAACTGAGCTTCAGAACAGCCACAGCACTGTCCTTACGGAACAAGCGGCGTCATTCCGGGCGCGGCTGCTGCGCATTTTGGATTCAGCGCTCGGGTGGTGACATCGGGTCCCACTTATCAAACGGAGACGGAATGGCTTCATCCTCAATTTCGGTTCTGGTGGTAGATGATTTTGAGCCGTTTCGGCAATATCTGTCGTCAAGCCTGCGGAACACGTCTGACGGCTTCGTTTGTTCGGAAGCATCGGACGGACTGGAGGCGGTTCACAAGGCCGAAGAACTGCAACCACACTTGATTCTGCTGGACATCGGCCTTCCGAAGCTGAATGGAATGGAAGCCGCCCGGAAAATCGCCACGGTTTCGCCCGGATCCAGAATACTTTTCGTAAGCCAGGAATCGTCTGCTGATATGGTGCGAGAAGCTTTTCGCGCAGGCGCTTGGGGCTACATTGTCAAGACCGATGCGGCACAGGAGTTACTGACAGCAGTTAACTCTGTTCTTCGCGGTGCACGGTTCGCAGGCAGTAGATTTGACTGCCATGACATCACCGGAGTTTCTGATGGACGATTCCCCGAACGTGCGCGACAACAAAAGCAGAGTGCCCGATGTCATGAGGCGCAATTCTATTCCTCTGATGAGGGTTTTCTCGAAAACTTTAGCCGGTTTATTGATTCCGCTCTCAGGGGCGGGAATGCGGTCATTGTTCTCGCCACAGAGTCACACCGGAACAGCCTTCTACTGAGATTGCAGGAGCGTGACCTGGATGTCGCTGCCGCGCTTGAGCAGGGTAAATATATCTCGCTGGATGCTGCCGGCACTCTCTCGGCTTTGATGGTCAATGACCGTTTTGATCGTGCTCGATTCTTGAAGTTCACGGGCGAACTCGTTGCCAGGGCAGCCGGGGCTGTGAAGCAGGACAATGGCCGCGTTGCGGCTTGCGGAGAGGGTGCGCCTTTCCTGTGGGCTCAAGGCAATCCAGAGGCAGCGCTTGAGTTTGAACATCTTTGGGATGAGTTTGCCCGATCCCATGACCTGGATATTCTCTGCGGTTACGTGCTGAACAGCTTTCAGCGCGAAAAGGAAAACCACATCTACGAAAGAATCTGTGCGAAGCACTCCGCGGTTTCTTCCCAGTGAAGTTCCATGATTTCGGCCGATCATCAGGAAGTTCGCGATACCGCGCTGGTTATCGGGTCCGCATCTGCAAAATTGCTCCTTGAACTGAACGGCACGCGAGCGTGGATGGTGGTGCCGCTCCCGGGCTGCGACTCGATGGAAATCTGGCCGGCCGCCAGGTGCAGCCTCTCCCGCATGCTGATGAGCCCCAGGCCGTGACTGTCGATGGCGGCGCGCGGATCAAACCCGACACCCTGGTCGCTCACGGTGAGTTGAATTTCCTGCTCCATACCGTTCAGTTCCACGGCAAACTGCCGAACGCCACTGTGCTTCACCGCATTCTGCAAAGCTTCCTGCAACACCCGGAACAAACAGAGCGAGATTTCTTTGGGCACACCGTCCGGTATGTTTGTGTGGCTGAAGTCGATTTCGACCTTTTTTTGTTCGGACAACTCTCTGCAGAAACCCTTGGCTGCTGCCACGATGCCCAAATATTCGAGTTTTGAAGAATGGAGGCGGTGCGACAGGCCCTGAACGTCCCTGGCCATGTCCAAAAGTCGCTCCCGCACGTGGCTGATGTGATCGTGGAATTCAATCGCCGAATCGGGGAGTTGTTTGCCCCATCGTTCTAGATCGATGGTCAGCATCGCGATTCGCTGATTGAAATCATCGTGCAGTTCTCTCGCTATCCAGGTGCGCTCCTCCTCGTGGGCTTCAATCAATCTGCGACCCATGCTGGCGAGAGCGTCGTCGGCCAGCTTGCGTTCTGTCACGTCGGTGCAAGTGCCTCGATAGCCCCGCAGGGTTCCGTCGGCGTTCAGAAGGGGGATGCCGTTTGCGGAACTCCACGCGATGCGGCCATCTTTCGTTTCTATGGCGTGGACGAAGTCCTGGAACGGTTGCTTCCGCTCCATGGCCGCGAAGGCAGCCGCCTTGAACTCCTCGCGTCCTTCGTTGGGATGAATGTCGTAGAAGTGCATCCGTCTCATGACTTCGTCTGGGCGATAACCCCAGGAGACCTGGGTCACATCGCTGACATAGAGGAACAGACCCTTTGGATCCACTTCCCAGTGGGTGGTGCGGCTCTGCTCGGCCAAATCCTGGAATCTCGCCTCGCTCTCCCGCAGTGCTTCCTCGGCCAGCTTGCGCTCCGTTACGTCCAGGCAGGATCCGATGAATCCGTCAAACGACCCGTCCGGATTTGATCTCGGCACGCCTATCTCGAGCAGCCACCGGTATTCTCCGTCGTGCCGGCGCAGCCGATATTGCATGGTGAAGGATCGGCGTCGATCGAAGGCCTTTGTGTAGGTATCCAGGCAAGCCTTCAAGTCTTCCGGATGCACCCCCTCCGACCAGCCGTCTCCGAGTTCAGCTGCAAGTGGGCGGCCCGTAAAATCGAGCCAGGTCTTGTTGAAGTAGTTGGATAGTCTGTCGGTACCGGACATCCAGATCATTACGGGCGCGGTGTTGGCGACGAGGCGGAAACGCTCCTCGCTCTCGCGGACCGCTTCCTCGGCACGACGCCGTTCTGTGATATCCCGAATGGTGACCGTAAACAAGTTCTTCCCCTCGGATTCGAGGTGGGTTATGGACGCTTCCACGGGAAATTCCTGGCCGTTCGAGCGGAGCGCCCATAGTCCGGCGGGCGCTTCCATGGTACGAGTGGTAACACCGGACTCGGCGAAGCGGCGCATGTATGCTTCGTGCCTCGACCGGAAGCGTTCGGGAATAAAACGGTCGATAACCGTACCGATGGCTTCATCCTGGGTGCAGTCGAGCATCTTCTCCGCGGCAGCGTTGAACAACACGATCCGCTGCTCCTCGTCTACGGCGATGATGCCGTCCATCGCGGACCCCACAATGCCCGCCAACCGGTCTTCACTTGCGTGTAATTCCTGTTCCGCCCGCTTACGGTCGGTAATGTCCACTGCCATGCCCAGCATCCGCTCGGCGTCGCCATTCTTTGCGTAATAGAACGTTCCCCGGGCAGTCACCCATCGCACGGTTTCGTCGGTGCGGACGATGCGAAATTCCGCCATATACGGGTTTCGGCTCTTTCGGGCGTCTGCGACGGCTTTCGCGACGCGTTCCCGGTCTTCCGGGTATACGAAGCGGTAAAAGTCATCGGGGCGCCCGGAATAGTTGTCGACTGGGATTCCAAACATGGTTTGCAGGTCACCGAACCACTGGTCTCGCCCGCTTCGAACGTCCCACTCCCAGCCTACCGACTTCCCTGCTTCCAATGCCATACGAAGCCGGTCGTTGGTGACGACCAGATCGCTTTCCACCTTTCTTCGTCTGGTTCGCTGCCACAGCAACTCACCAATCAGCAGCGCCTCCAAAAGAATGAGAGAAGTGCCGCCAATGATGTATCCCCTGTAAGACTCCCAGACCGTCGGCTGCCGGTTGAGGATAATACTGCCAGGGGGAATTTCGCTCTCTATGAGGCCCCAGCGCTTCACCGCTCGCCAATCGAACATGTAGGTGTTTACGCCTTTTACCCTGGGGATGTCCTGCGGCTTTTCTCCCTGGAGTATCTTCAGCGCCATGGCTCCGGCCAGCTTGCCTTGCTCATCGAAATTTGAAAGGTAGCCCCCCACTTCTCCGTGATTCAGGTAAACATCGTAGAAAGTAAAGACAGGAGCATTCGCCGCCGCGGCAACCAGCGACCCTATTTCGTTTGACTTGTACTCGGTCCCTGCCACGTCGTTCGAATAGGAGAGGAGGAGGACGAGAGTGTGAGGTGGCAGGTGTTTCAGATGTTCGGGCAGTTGAGGCACAGCCACATCCGTCATATAAGTGATTTCGAGATGGTCTGTGAGTCCTTTGATTTGCTGCTTGAGGAGGGCTTGCTCATGTTTGTCGCGAGCCGACACGCCCCCCAACACCACTACGTGCCTTGTCCCGGGCTGGAGCTTCAAAGCTGTTTGTACCGTCTCGGCCGGGGCCATATCGCTTTCAACTCCCGTAAAGCCGGAACCTAATGCGGAGGCACTCGGCACATCTCCAGTGGGCAGACAGAAAATAATGGGAATGCCGGGAAAGGCTCTTTGGTGCGCCTCCTGCATGAACTTGAGCGGCGTTGGCCCAACCGTGATGATCACATCCGGTTGGCGATTCTGATATTTCCGAATGTAGAAATCGCGGAACTCCTGCTGGACGGCCGGATCGGGAAATAACCCGGGATCGAGGTACTCGGAATAGAACTCAAGATGATAAGGCGAGTTGGAGAGCCCAGTTTGGATTCCCTGATTGACGATGCGCATCGCGGGATACGAAGGGTTTCCTTCGTTCAGAATCAGAATCCGTCGAGTGGGCGGGACCTGCGCGGCAGCAACGCCCTGAATCAGGAGAAGGCAAAGAATAAGAACGAAAACGGCAAGGTCGCATGGCGGCACTCCACCTTGCTCCCGGATACCCTCTCTGGAAGGACGTTGAACAATTCGACTGTTTCGATCTTCCAATCCACAGAAAGCAAACAACATGCCACGACTCTGCTCTTGTGAAGACTAGCACTTGCCGGGAGCAGCGGCAAGGATTAGAACCGCGCGGCTCTTGACTGAGAGATTACCCAGAGGATTGCCATCGCGCCAGCGGTTTGAATTGCGGGGTATGCTGTCGTCTGTGAGGCTGGGGCCCTGAATGCGCTTCGGTTTCAAGGTGTGGTCTAGCCTGGCACTGGCTCGCCGTTGGAACTTCGTCTGCCTGGTCGCCCTGGGCCTGGCGCTTGCCGGCTGGGCCGGGGGCCAGACAGCCTCGACAGGCGCACTGACAGGCTTGACTCTGGACCCCTCCGGCGCAATTCTCCCGGGTGTCACTCTTCACCTTAAGAACCCGGATGGTTCTGAAGCGAAGTCCTCCACATCGGACGACAACGGCCGGTTCGCGTTCTTCTTGCTACCCCCGGGGACGTATGAGGTGCAGGCAGGCAAGGTTGACTTTAAACCCGTGAGTCAACGGGACATTCATGTTCACCTAACCGAGACACTTCGGCTGGAAATTCATCTTGAGCTCGCGACGCCTCTTGAGCATGTGGAGGTGTCCTCGAACCCTCAGATGGTTCAACTCAACTCGTCAGCACTGGGAAGAGCAGTGGACAAAGATACAGTGAGCCGTTTGCCATTGGTTACAAGAAACTTTACGCAGATAGCAGGGCTTTCACCCGGAGTGGCTGCCGGAGTCAACAACGCCGGGGAGCTTGGAACTGGCGCAACGGCACAGTCACAAATTGGGCCGTCCACTGATGGAGTTTTCGTGCATGGAGCACGATCCTATGACAATAACTGGCAACTGGACGGAGTCAGCGTCAGCGACGTGCTCGGCTCGGGCCCACTCAGCGGCGGAATCCCGATTCCGAATCCCGACACGCTGGAAGAGTTCAAGGTGCAGACCGGAGTTTACGATGCAGAGTTCGGTCGCGGTGCGGGGGCCAACGTCAGCGTCATTACGAAGGCGGGTACAGATCACTTCCATGGGACGGTGTTCGAGTATTGGCGCAACGATGTTCTCAATGCCAACGATTTTTTTTTGAACAAAACGGGCCAGGAGCGGCCGAGCCTAAAGCAGAACCAGTTCGGACTTGTGCTGGGAGGACCAATCAGGAAGGATCATTTATTTTTCCTGGGATCGTACCAGGGGACCCGGCAGATTAATGGGACAGCCGCGGGCCAAGCGCGAGTTGCCTGCACCGTCACTTTGAGCGAACCACCACTCACCAACGACAGGTCGCTCACCGCCCTTGGGAATCAATTCGCGGGCTTGAAAGGTGCGTCGGGGGGAGTCGCGATCAATCCTGACGGATCGAACGTCAACCCCGTTGCCCTGGCTCTCTTGAATTTCAAACTGCCCGACGGCAGCTTTTTGATTCCGACACCTCAAACGATCGACCCCTCAAGGCCCTTTACCAGCAGGGGCTTTTCAGCCTTCACACAACCTTGCAGCTTCGCGGAAGATCAGGGCCTGGGAACCATCGATCTCGTTACTTCGGAGAAGAGCCAACTCGCGGTGCGATTCTTTATCGCGGCAGACGATCAGTTGGTCACTTTTCCGGGGGGCGCGTTGAACCCGTCCGGCAACATTCGTGGGTTCGATAGCCCAGGTGATTCAGATTTCGTCGTTTTCTCTCTTGCTCATACCTACGTGTTCAGCAATGCCTTGCTCAATCAAGCCAGGATTGGATTCGTGCGCACAAGTACAAAGATGGTGGCAAATGCCCCATTCAAGTGGTCCGACGTCGGTGTATCCGAAGGCGAGATGAACAACAATAACGAACTTCCGAGCTTGAACATTGCGGGTTCCGTGAGTATGGCAACTCCGATTCCTCGAACCTATACACAAGATTCCCTCGTCATCAACGATGTTCTTAGTCTTCTGAAGGGTTCTCATGCCATGAGACTCGGAGGCTCGCTGACACGACCGGAAGACGATCTTGATTTCAACGGGTTTGGTTCATTCGTACAGTTTCTCAGCTGGCCGGATTTTCTGCTCGGCCTCGATGCAAAGAGCAACGGCACCGGGACGGTTAGCAATGTCTTCGCATCATCTGACGCTTTTGGGCTGTTGAATCGTGAGTACAGAGTGTGGGAAGGTTCGGGATCTGTGCAGGACGACTATCGCATCCGGCCGTCTTTAACCCTGAATCTGGGGCTTCGCTACGAGCGACTGGGGCACTTCGGCGACAAGCTGGGGAGAAACTCAAGCTTCGATGTGAACAAGGCCGATGCCGGCCCGCCAGCCAGCGGAAGTCTTGACGGCTACATCGTGGCCTCCAATTTTCCAGGCGCTCTCCCGGCCGGCGTAATCCGCGCAAGCAATACCTTTGCAAATTATGGCGAGGGGCAAAACACGTTCGCTCCCCGCATTGGTTTTGCCTGGCAGATGTTGCCGATGACAACCAGGCTGGCGCTACGAGGAGGGTACGGCATGTACTACTCTCGCTCAACCGGCCAATCCGCTGCCAAATCGGTGCTTGCTGCGCCATTTGCCCTCTCCCGAGCCGTCACCGGACTGGCGAACGCGGCCGCGACATTTCAAGCACCCTTCGCACAGCCATTTCCGGCGCCGGATTCATTCCCGATGTTTGTTCCCTATTCCCCAACCACGAGTTCCTCAGTCAATGCGCAAGCCCCCAATTTTCGGCCGGCGTTGGTCCAGCAGTTCTCGCTGAACGTCCAGGGAGAGTTGGCCAAAGACTGGTTGCTGGAGGTTGGGTACGTGGGTGGCAGGGGGACACATCTGCAACGCCTCCGTTCTCAGAATCAAGCCCTGAGCGCGTCTGCGAACACGTTGGCCAACATTGGTTCGCGGGTGCCCGTCCCTGGCATACGCCCCGACGCTCTTCGCGAAATGGAATCGGAGGGAATCTCCTGGTACAATGGGCTCGAAGGTAGCCTGACAAAGCGGCTTAGTCACGGCCTTCAATTCCTGGCATCGTACACCTTTTCCAAGACCCTGGACACCGACGGCGCCGACGTTAACTCAACGTCGGCAGCAGTCCTACTAACATTGGGAGACCAGAATTCTCCCAGGCAGCGCTGGGGGCGCGCCAGCTCCGACCGCACTCATCGATTCGTCTTCAGCGAAACATGGGCTCTCCCCAGCCCGTCAGCGGGGCTTCAAAAGGAGATTCTGGGAGGGTGGGCCGTTGCTGCCGTGGTTACCATTCAGTCCGGCAGCGCTCTTACCATTGCAGACACCAATACCAACAACGTTTTTGGAATAAACGAAGACCGGGCGCAATTGAGTGGCGCCTGCTCGAAAAATCAACTGGTCAAGGGAGGGTCGGTGGAGTCGAAATTGGGCGGCTATCTCAACGCCGCCTGTTTTATGAGTCCTCCAATTATCGGGTCGGATGGCATCGGAACCGGGTTTGGGAACAGCGCCACGGGGATCGTCGATGGTCCTGGGCAGGCGAATCTGGATCTCGCGTTCTCGAAGACCGTAGCCCTCCGAGGGTCCGTGGAAAAGAGTAGTCTTCAGTTTCGTGCCGAGTTCTTCAACACGCTGAACCATCCGCAGTTTGCCAACCCCGATGCCAACTTCACCTCGCCGACGTTCGGCGTGATCAGCAGCGCGGCTGTCAATGCTCGCGTCGGACAACTGGCGCTGAGGTTCGAATTCTAATTCAGCTTCGGTGCGGCGCCCGAAAGTAAGCGTTAGAGCAACGCATGATGGGGATTACGGATGCTTCGCGGCCCAAGCCACAGGCGTGATGTCCGCGATTCGCTGAACGGATGCGTTTGCGAGGCCGGGCAGGATGTCGGCCAGGTAGTTGCGGATCGGGATCTTGAGCCGTCGACAGCTTTCCACAACCGAGAGGATGGCAGCTATCCGTGGCCCAGCCTGCTCGCTGCCGATATGGATCCAGTTGGCGCGGCCAACTGCGATTGGGCGCATTGAATTCTCGGCGAGATTGGTGCTCAGTTCCAACTCCGGATAATCGAGGAAGCGGATGAGCCTTTTCCAGATAGCCATGGTGTAGCTGCAGGCCTGGCCGGCAGCACTTTTGGGCAGCACCGTCTTACTCATCTCCAGGATGTGAGTGCGGATCTCGGCGAGAAGCGGCGGAGCCTTCTCGTGGCGCAGAGCATGGCGGGCGGCATGGTCCATGTTGCCGTCGCGCGCCTGGGCATCGATCGCGAATAACTTGTTCATCAGTTCCACTGCGCGGATCGAGGCGGCATCCTGCTTGTTGAGCTTTACCGCATTCACAAAATATCTTCTGGCGTGGCTCCAGCAGGCCGCGTGCACCATCTTCGGACCGCCCACGCTGTCGTAGGCCGCGTATGCATCCGTTTGCAGTAGTCCTTCGAAGTTGCCAAGGAAGTTCAGCGGGCCTTCGCGTTTGCGGCTCATACAGAACTCGAAAACCGTCATTCCGACGGGCGTTCCATATTGCCACAAGTAGCCTTGATGATTGGTGCCGCTGCCGTCGTGTATCTGCACATCGACCGGGGTTTCGTCCGCCTGGATGTAGGTGCCAGCCAGCAAGTGACGCCGCATCGCTTCGGCCACCGGCATCAACATCTCTCCGATGGTCATCACCCAGCCGCACATCGTGGCCCGGCTGATGTCGATGCCTGCGTCACGAAGTAAAGCTACACTTTGTCGATATAGAGGGCTGTGGTCAGCGTACTTGTTCACCACCGTGTCGATGATTACACCATCGGAAACCAGGCTCTTGTCGATGATCCGTACGGGAAGTGGGGCAGCCGCCACGCCCTGCTCCGGGCACGCTTTGCACGCCCGCTTTTCGCGTTTGGTCACTTGCACAAAATAGCGCGCCGGCTCCACGTCCAGCACTTCGCTGACCTCGTAGCCGATCACCTTGGTTTCGGCGCCGCAGTTGCCGCATACACACTGTTCCGGCGTGCAGGCGATTACCCGCTGTGCGCCGGGATAAACCGACGTGTTGTAGGGGTGCAAGTCCCTGCAGGAAAGGAAATAGCGAATCCATCCTGACCTCTAGTCTTGCGTGGCACATCGCGAGGTGTGTGGCGAAGCGTAGATCGAGGCATCGGTGGGCCGGGTGATTGAGCTTCGAAAAACCGCGGATCAGGATGCCGACTCCCTGGTGAGTAGGAGGAAGGCAACACGGCGGCTGCTTTAGACGCGAGTGGCTGACCGGTCCTGCGTAGTCGTTAGAGCCCGCGCACGCTGAGAAAACAACATGGACGAGAACCGGGAGATCTCCAGTGCGCCTTCGGCAGTTTGCGAAGGCCGGTCCGTGAAGGCCCAAAGCCGCACGACGGACACGCACGTGCTGGAGAAGTCGGACTGCGCCGAAGTACCTGTGAACCGGCCGAACAAGGGAGGGCAACTTCCTGCGGAGGTGGGGGAGGGAAGGGCGCAGATGAAGGAGAACATCGGTCAGTCACACATGCCCCTGACACAGAGTGGGAAAGGCATGTCCCAGGGACTGGACGGTGTGCGCAAAGCAGCAAGGGAAAGGAGACAGGAACGGTTCACCGCTCTGCTCCACCATCTCAACATCGATCTTCTGCGCGACAGCTTCTACGCCCTCAAGCGTCAGGCTTCGCCGGGAGTCGATGGGGTGACATGGCAGGAGTATGAAACCGGACTGGACGATCGGCTTATTGATCTTCACAGCCGGGTTCACCGTGGAGCGTACCGGGCACAACCTTCAAGGCGAGTCTATATACCGAAGGCCGACGGGCGGCAACGCTCGTTGGGCATCGCGGCAGTGGAGGACAAAATCGTCCAGCATGCCGTGGTGACGATCCTCAACCAGATTTATGAGGTCGACTTCAAAGGCTTCTCCTACGGGTTTCGCCCGGGGCGCAGCCCGCATCAGGCGCTGGACGCGCTTGCGGTGGGACTGGAACGGAAGAAAGTGAACTGGGTGCTCGATGCCGACATCGTGGGCTTTTTCGACAATTTGAGCCACGAATGGGCAGTCAAGTTCCTCGAGCACCGGGTGGCCGACCGAAGAATCATCCGCCTGATCCAGAAATGGCTCAAAGCGGGGGTATCGGAGGACGGCCAGTGGTCGGAGACAAGCAAGGGTACGCCGCAGGGAGCAGTTGTTTCACCGCTGATCGCCAACGTGTACCTTCACTACTGCTTCGACCTGTGGGCGGAGGTCTGGCGCAGAAAGGCGGCCAAGGGCGATGTCATCATCGCTCGTTATGCCGACGATCTCGCGCTGGGCTTCCAGTACCGAGCCGACGCCGTGCGGTTCCTTGAGGACCTTAAGGAACGTTTCGCAAAGTTCGGCTTGGAACTTCATCAGGAGAAGACCCGGCTGATCGAGTTCGGGCGCTATGCTGCCAGAGATCGGCAGCAACGTGGCGCGGGAAAACCGGAGACGTTCACCTTCTTGGGCTTCACTCACTACTGTGGGCGACGCCACAAGACCGATACCTTCACCGTCTGGCGTATCACGGCGAAAAAGCGGATGGTTGCGAAGCTGAATGCCATCAAGGTCGAGCTTCGCCGCCGAATGCATGATCGCCCCGGCGAGGTCGGTGCATGGCTTCGGAAGGTCGTCAATGGTTATTACCAATACCACGCAGTGCCCGGAAACCTGCGACAGCTGAGCACCTTCCGGCAGCGCATCAACCGGCTGTGGTATCAGGTACTCGCACGCCGGAGTCAGCGCGCCCGCAAAAGGTGGGAGACTCTCACTCCGTTGTTCGAACGATGGATCCCGCGCCCGACAGTCCTGCACCCTTATCCTCAAGCTCGCTTCTACGCCATCCATCCTTCATAAGAGCCGTATGCGTAGACGCGCTCGTACGGATCTGCGCGGGGGGCGATCCGTGAGGATCGTCCCTACCGCGACCGACACGCGGCAGGTCGGCAGGGAGAGTCTGGCGGCCGGGGTGCTTGCGTTTCTTCTTTGCTTCCGAACCCGGAGGGGAAGCCTCACGCTCACTCTCGGCTGCCACTTCCTGGTTGCTGACCCCGGGCTCTTGTTCCAACAACTCCAGTTGCAAATTGCTTAGCTTCTCGCTGCCCGGTCCGTATTTTTCGATTCGCCGTAAACGAAGACGCTCTTCCAGAAGCTGGATCTTCAACCGTGCATACTCAAGCTCCTTCGTGGCCGCATCCAATTGCTGTTTTAGTTGGGCGTTTATCTCCGCCAGAAAGGCTTCCGAGTGCGGCGGGAGAGTAGGGTCAGAGGGGGTGCTCACGATGCTTCTTGAATACCAGATAACGATCCAGAAAACGAGCGAAATGTCCAGTGTTCATGCGGTTTTCAGTGACTCTGCTGGTTCTTCCGCCGGAGCCTTGCGATACCATTTCCGCGGCCGCGCCTGAGTCAGATCAATCCCACCCAACAACAGCGCCAGTTCTTCGTGAGTCAACGCGATTTTCTTCACCGCGCTGTCTCTCTGAGGCCAACGAAATCGTCCTCCGTCTAATTTCTTCGCACACACCCATAGCCCGCTTCCGTCATATACAACCAGCTTCAGGCGGTTGCGCCGCGCATTTGTGAACAGGAAAACGTGGCCGCTCGTGGGATCGCATTCCAGCCGCTCGCGCACCAGACCGTAAAGACCGTTGAACCCCTTGCGCATATCGGTGGCGCCGGTGGCCACGTAGATCCGCGTGGCAGGCCCAAACCCGAACACTGACTACGCCCTGTCCAATACGGTCAACAGACGTTCCAATGTCCCCACATCGAATCCACGACGCACTTCGATCCGACGCCCGCTTCGCGACTCAACCACAAATGCGCTATGCCCATCGACATCGCTGCTCGCCTCCCGCGCCCGCGGCCGAACTTCAACAGGAACGATCGGCCCGGTTACCGATCGCGAACCACCATGCACCCGCTGACGATATTTATCCAGCGTTCCAATAGCCAGGCCTCGCTGCCGGCAAAACGCTTCCCGCTTCAGTCCACTCGCTTCATACTCCGCAACGAGAACCTCGGTCTCGGTCCGGCTCCGCCGCCGCCGCAATACCACTTCGCTCATAACTCAAGTGCACCACTAAACCCAGCCGTACAACAGGGTGCGTTGCTCAGACGGATACGCCCGAAACACGTCGATACCAACATTCTCCGATACGAGACGCTATGCCGCCATTTGCGCTCGCATTTCGGCAGCGTACTGATCGGAGTTGAGGCCGGGAAGAAGATGAATTACATTCCCATCCGCTTTCATCCAAAGTGAAGCGCTCGCATGCTCTCCGATTCGTGAGGCAGAATCGCACATGCACAGTCGTGCGTGTGCAATTCCTATGGTTGATATTTAATCTCTGCGTTCTTGCCCCGCGTTTTGCCCGCTGATATTGAGCCCCGTGACGGCCTGGGTCATCTAGCAAATCTGCCAGCTTGAATCACCGTGGGTGTCGCGGGCAAGCCATCGTCCTCGCAATTTTGACAGTTGAATGATGCCCAAAACCCTGATTGAATGCGCCGAGAACTTATAGCTCATGGCAGCCGTCCGCGAGCAGGCAGGGAAAAGTGCAGGTTGTCGCATGAGCATCGCGTCACGCAGGGGGCTATTCATGAGCTTCACGACGGGCAGTATCGGATTCGCTGTCTTATGCATGTTGAATGTCCTCGTTGCGCAGGGGCAGACCCAGCCAAATAATGAACTGAGAGAAACCCGGCAGGAGATGGAGCAGCTGAAGCACGAATACGACCAGATGAAACAGTCGTACGAGGAGCGCTTCCAGAAGCTGGACGAACGATTGAAACAACTGGAAACCGCGAGTTCCGCGCCGACAGGAGCTTCTTCTGCCGCAGTCTCCGCGCCCAAGCCGACCACGACAGTAGCAGTCGTGGCCACTACTCCGACTGCCGCCGGTCAGGAAGCGTCAGGCGCGGAAGCACAGGCTGGTGGGACTCCGGTGCAAGTCCAGGAGCCTACCGATTCAATGCAACTGGCGCTTGCCGAGCAGGAGAACAATGCGGTCCGGGAACGAACGGAACGGGTTCTGCGGGAATATGTGGACATCACCGGTTACTTCAGGGCAGGCTATGGACGGGATGATGAAGGCGGGCCACAGGTGGCTTTCCAGGCGCCGGGAGCCCTCGCCAAGGGGCGACTGGGCAACGAGGCTGAGAACTACGGAGAAATCGCGATCGGAAAGAACTTCTACCTGCCGGGAGCGTTTTCATTGAGCCGGGGCCCTCGTCCCGACGGCACTTCTTCACAGCCCGTTGCCCGCGTGCTGGTGCGGATTTCAATGTTCAATCCTTACCAGAACTATCTTGTCTCGAACGGCACCAGCTTCGGTATTGCGGAAGCCTGGGCGGCGGTGGGGAACCTCAGCAGCAGCCAACCTTCTATGAACGTCTGGGCTGGAAACCGCTACTACCGGCGTCACGACATCCACATCGACGATTTGATGATGTACAACATGAGCGGCGGCGGCGGGGGGGTTGAAGATGTCAAGCTTCCCATCGGCAAACTCGCCTTCGCCTGGATTGGCCAGGGTTCGCAAAGCGGATTCAACGATCTTCCTCAGCCTGATGCCGCGAACAAGGCCGGGTTCAACAAGTCGAACTTCGATTTCCGCTGGTACGATGTGAAGTTTCTTGGCGGTAACGGAGAGTTCGGCTTCGATATATCGCATGCCACCTCGGGCCACGATCAGTCAGGCGCGTCGGCTCCCGATGCCACTGGCGCTTCGTTTACCTTTATCCACACGAGTGAGAAGTGGGGAGGGAACGAAAACAACCTGAACAAGTTTTATGTTCAATATGGCCACGGGCCCGCCAAAACGTTCACATCCGGGTTCGAGACCTACAACACGGCTGCCGGGACTTTCATCCGGCCGGACGCGCCGGGATCGTATCGGTTCCGCGTAGCGGACAACGTGATCTTTGAAACGGGGAAGCATTTCACCGTCAGCCCGATGCTGCTTTACCAGATTACCGAGTACAAGCAATATGGAGGCCAGCAACACTGGTTCTCGGCAGGCGCCCGGCCGCAGGCTCACTTCAACAATTATCTGAGCCTGGCGTTTGAGCCGTTTGTGGATTGGGTCGATGACAAGAGCACCACCATCAGCGATTACCTGTTCAAGATGACCTTCGCTCCGCAGGTCTCTCTGGGGAACCACTTCATGAGCCGACCGGCCATTCGCGGTTTCTTGACCTTTGCGCAGTGGGGGAACGGTTTCAAGGGACAAGTCGGAGGCCCCGATTACGCAAACAGCACCCAGGGATGGACGTGGGGCGTGCAGATGGAAAGCTGGTGGTAGCTACCGGGCGACGCGCTTCTTTAAAGCGGCAGTAGCCGATGAGTTCGCAGGTCAACGAGTGTCCTACGATCTGCACCTGCCAAGAGTGACCCACACGCTTTAGAGCCGCGGGGCGCAAGACTATTGCTGGGATGCAAAATCCGATAGGCGTAATCCGGCATGTCAAAATGCCTCGCCGATCCCCATGCTGAACGTATGCCCGTCTCTGCCCTGCGCTATATCTGCCCGGAAGTTGACACCATATTTCTTGCTCAACTTGAAGCGCAGGCCTACACCGCCTGAGGGAAGGATGTTTTCATATCTGAATTGGCTGACGCTTGGCGCTACTTCGCCCAATCCTCCAAATGCCGTCAGGCCAAGTCGCCAGGGCAACGCAAGCCGATACTCCGCCTGGGTTGCCACCATGTATCGGTCGATGTGTTTTCCGGCGATGTAGCCACGGAGTTCGTTGTTCGTGCCGAAGATGCACTCTCCGTAAAACGGCGGCTCGCCCCACGTCGCGCACGTATACAGGTTGTAAGCGAGCACCTGTTTAGGGGTCAGTCCTTGATATCGGTCGACTACGAATTTGAATGGCTCGAAGGAGTATTTGCTTCCCAGCGCCTCAGAGAAGAACATGGTAGTCAAGTCAACATAGGAGCCCTGTAGAGGATAGAACCGGTTGATTCTCGTGTCGCGATTGACACGGAATCCGAGGCCGGTGAGCTGAGTCTGAACGCCAAGGTCAGACGGGACAGGCGCTGTTCCCTGGTCCTCGGAACGCAACGTAATCGTTGAACTGCCAGCGATGACGCGCGGTCCGACAAACATTTTCCATTGCAGGCGGCGCAGGACCTCGCCAAGGAAGATCTGCCCTGTCTGCCTCAGGGGAAGTTTTGGGCTGCCTTTCCCAGCTTCGACTCCGATTCCGTAGAAATCGTAGTTGAGGTTTCCGTGTACATACATCGTGGTGGTGTGATAACGGTTCTCGCCCATGAACAGCTCGCCATATAGAGCGAAGCCGCCTGTGCCATTGTCGGTCCCGAAGTATGCACCACCCACCGTCGACGTGGGTGAAACTTTGTCATTCTTTCCGATGGGAAAGATGTATCCGCCGGCAAGAACCGCCTCGGTACCAATCGCGGGGCTGGAAATGGGGATCGGGGCGATCACAAGTCCGTCTCTAATCCTAGTTTTTTGGCTCTTCTTTTCTTGTGGCTGCTGATCCCCCTGGAGCTTCTCGCCACTCGAGGGCTGATTGGGATTGGGCGCCGGTGCCGCGTTTATAGATTGTGCGGAGACGTTCGCCGGGGGTGCGAAATCCTGGGCATACACGCAAGTCTGCAAAAAGAACCAGCACGCACATGGGCCAAAGCAGGATTTGGAACGGATGACGCATCAAACGGCCGCGATCAAATCGCAAATAGCCGCGAAACCACGGCCATCTCGGTTGTGCTGATTCTGCATGAGAGTCTGAAATCATCTTAGTCAGACTGCCTGCCTTCTCGCAATCAATCTGGGACTCCACCGCAAGTCGGACATCGCGTTTCAGTTGGACATTTCATCGAATCAAACGTCTGAACGCGTTAGTTTACGTTTCCCATCAGGGGCCGTAGTATAAAATCTGAATTCCCAGGCAAACCCCTGGAAGCGTGAAATCTTACGGACACTGCCGTGCTGGTAACGTCGCAGACTTCCTCTCACCTCGCCACACTATGCGGTGGGGTTGATGAAGCGACATTGGCGGTCATGGTGTGATGTAGTTAATGATTCTGTTAAATCGATTCAAGTTGCTCTAGTTAAATAGGTTGCGGGAGTAGTTCAGTGGTAGAACGTCAGCTTCCCAAGCTGAATGTCGCCGGTTCGATCCCGGTCTCCCGCTCCAACAAATCAATAAGATACAGACAATAGGTTAAAAAGTTTGGGGCACTTTTGGGGCAGATTTTGACGGCTCGTTGTTTTTGCCTCAATGGCTATGCCCGCAGGCAGGGGCTATGTTCTATGCTCCCCAGACTGCGACAAGGACACCTGTCGCCCTCGTTTTCTGGATCGGACTGTCGGTCTAGTTGGCCACGTCGTCGCACCCGCTGCACGGCCTCTCGTGACTACGTCTTTGCCTTGACGATCTCATTCAAGTTCCCGGAGCCGCGACAGGACTACTAACTACGGTCGTCCCTCTCTGGCGGAGCCTTTCCGGCGGTTTTCGGTGCCCATGATCTCTTTGAGACGTGCCTCCACCCTTAGGACCCGGAGTATTCTCGCGATCTAAGGATCGATATCGCTCCGGGCGGGTGTCTGCTTCCGCTTGCGCTTCGGAGGCGAATCGACAGAAAGTCCGGCCTCTTTGAGACGCGCTTCCAACCTTGCCTTGGAGGCTTTATCCAGTTCCCGGTTCTTCTTTTTCACTTTTCGGTTGATCCGATAGCGTTGGTTGGAGCAGGCTCTGCATTCCCGAGCCATGTACTGTTTCCCGGACTTGTCGTACCGCTTATGCCACAGCAGGTTCTTCCCGGCCATCTTGTGGCCCATGTGGCAGAATTTGGATGGTGGTCTTCCCATCTTAGGGCTGAGTGGCGCGGGTGAGGATGTTTCCCCGTTCGGCGAGGAAGGGAATGTCGGTCTCGCGGAATGGCGACAGACATCCGCACTGGTCGAAATCAAATGGCTTCAGTTGAAGCTCGGCGGCGATTTCAAGCGCCGTGGTCCGCCCGCATCCGGGCACCGCGATCAAGTCCATGATGGTTGCGCTCTCAGCCTCTTCTCTGGATTGGAAGCCTGTCTCTTGCAGTACGTGCATGGCGCGAACGCTCAGGCTCGGTTCGTACAGCCACGCAGGACCGCAGTAGTTGTCATCGGAGTGCTGGAAGACTCCTCCCCCTTCCTCTCCTGTCAACCCCTTCAAGGTGCGCAGACCGGGCTGGTTAGGCTTCCACTCACTGGGCCGGTTATAAGATTTTGCCCAGTTGCGGTATTCGGTCCGCGCCGCCTCGATATCATCAAACCTGTCATGGGGGACAGTGATTCCCAGCATAACGTCGTGCAGTCGGACGGCCAGCCTGTCCAGTTCCACGATCCCGGCGCGGAGTAAATCGCCTCGCTCTTTGGCATCCGCAAGCTTGGCAGGAAATCTCTTGAGCATCTTGCGCAGATCGGCGATTTCCCCCTCCAGCGCCTGAATGTACTCTTCGTCGGAAGCATACTTTTTGTGTTTCTTCACCGGCTCCAAACTTATCCTGCTCATCAGCCAACCCATCATGATTTCCAGAACCATACCACCAACGGCGGCGTCGCGGCGCAGTCTTGCTGCTTATTTTTCTCACCGCTTCCGCAATCACCTGTAAACGTGTTTTAGGGTGATTACTTTTCGGGGTGAATGCGTTCGCGACCCACTATTTACTGGTGCGCCGACGAGTAATTAATTACGATTGTTTACTTCCGGGGAGGGGAAAATGAGGACGGCATGACCGACAGGGATGGAGAGAATAGAGCGGCTGCGGCGGCAGCGGGCTTGGCGCGGAGGAAATGGCGCGAGGCACAAATGGCGACAGCGCCGCCATCGCAAGGACCAATGATTTGGGTTCGCACCAGAGAGCGCCTTCCGGGTCACAATGAAGTGGTTTTATGTTGCGTTGATCCCTCGTTCGGATACCACCCTTCGGTGCAAATAGAAGTATTTTTCAAGCCGTCGGCTATGCCGCTGGAGCACCTTTGCGATTTGGGTAGCAGGTCGATCAACTGGGATGGTGGCCCCGGCTGGACGATGGACCCGGAAGAGGTAAAGGAGCGAATGACGGCCAAGGACTGGCTGGATGGAGCATTTTGGAACTTGGACGGCCTGATTACATTTTCCACGGATGATGATTTTCCCGCGTATTGGATGCCGCGACCGTTAACACCTTGGGAGCGCCCTTGACCGGCGTTCAGCACCTTCAGGGCCACGTCACGTTGTCGCACATACCGGCCATGGCCTCGATCACGGCCTGCGCCGCCCGATCCGCCTGACCGCCAGCCTCACGTGCCAGATGTTTTATATTGGCGTGCAGTCTGAAATGAAGGAGGCGCAGGAAATTGAGTTCCTCGGCGGACGCATTCTCAAAGTTTCCGATATGGAAGAACCGCAGAACGCCGTTGCGAGTTACCGTCATTGTGAGCGGACAGACCAGTGGAGTTCTTTCGGGCTGGATCGATGCATCCATTGGTGCCCAGTATAGCTTTCCGGGAGACAACGGGACGTGGCCGCTGTCCCCGATTCCACTCGTTTCCCTTGGTACTCGCAAGTTGTGTGGTTCACTCTCCGGGAGTGGTGCTCTCTAGATTGCTGATTCACTCGCGGCTCATGGTACTCGCTGATATTGCTTGGTTCACTCATTCTCCTTGGTGCTCTCCCAGAAGATGGTTCCTGTCCGCCAGTCCGGACCGCACCAGTGTACCGCCGCCGCGACGGGGCGCAGAATTAATTACAGTGAACAGGAGTCTGGTGCGTCGGGTGTATAGTGCTTATGTTGCCCCTTCGCACGGAGTGACAGTTAATTCTGCATCGTGGCCCGTCTCCCGGCGGGCCGCTGTGCGTCTGGGCTGGAGTTCCCTGCCTCGCTCACACGTCACCGGCAAACGCACCCGTCCCAAACCCGTCAGGGCAACAGGGACTAAAAAGCCCACGTGGAGGCATGGGGCAGAGTCCTGAATGATGTTCGTCTTTGGCCAGAGTCTAGCACGGCGCTGGGGCGATTACTTCACTCCGCCTTTGCGGGCGCGGGGCCGCTGAGCGCGGCTAGCTCTCTCTGGATGAAACTCAAAAGCTCAAGCAGCTTCAGGAATTGGTCCGGCCCGCGCTTGGTCTGGGCTACTCTCTCTTTGCGGATGATGACTTCCTGCCGCAGCGCGTCCAGCACCGCCACGGGCACCATCTTGAACAGGCCATGGCGTATTCGGTAGGCACGCTGTCTTTCGGCAATCGTTTTGTACTTCCTCGGCTGAGCCATGGGGTAATCATAACAACCGGTGTAATGCTTGCCCAACAGACTCGCATACGTGTTATGCAGTTACTTTAACGGAAGTTACGAAGCGATAGGAGCCGCTCCCTATTAAGTTTGCCTGTGGTTTAATTCCAGTCGGTGCGAAGCTTAACCTTCCGCTGGCGGTGTACCGCTTCGAACTCCTCGAACCGCCGCCAAGTGCGGGGGCGTGGCCTGACCCGGCGGCACTCGATCTGGCTTACGCTTGTTTGCGACAGCCCGATCAGGTCGCCCAGCCGTGCCTGCGTCAAGTGCGCTTTATGCCGCAGCCGCCGGAACCGCTGCCGGATTTCCCATCTGTGCCGTGGCCGGGTATCGACCACTCTGCCTCGATTGAGTCTGCGCCAATCGGTCATGGTTTGCCTCGACCGTACATCTGCGGAAAGCGCTCCCGGAACCGGGTTTCGGCTTCGACACTGGCGATAGGATGATCATCATCCACAACGCCAACCATCTCGCGCACCGCTTCCTGCTCCAGCCTTCGTCTTCTCGCGGCCCTGATCTGGCCCCGCGTCATCCACCGGCGGATCACTTGAGGTTCGAATAACCACTCTTGGGTTGGATTAAGAGCCTTCGTCATCGCACTCCAGACTGCGGATGAACCAGCGAACGAATTTCTCACTCCGCTGGCGTCTTGACCGCTTCAGCCTTTGAATCTTCTGCTGGCGCTCCGTGCCGTGGGCGGCTCTGGCCTTCTTATCAGCAGCCAGAAGCACGTTCAACTCCGCGACCCATCGAGGGGCACGCTTCGGCTGGTACGTCATAACCAATGTTGTGCCAAATTTGGGGCTTTTTGCAACTGGGAACAGGAGTCGGCAGGCGAGTAATAATCATTACCCGGTCTTCGCGGCGGTCCAGAGTATGGGCCAGTATCCTAACCCCACCGCACGCCGTCACCAAGTGCGGTCACACAAAACACTTGGGGAGCGAAACCACAAATCGAGGTCTCGATGAACATTGCACTAGCCGTTTTCACATCCTTCGTTGTCAACCCTTCGAGTTGGAGCGGCGACTGGGCATGGGGTTTGCCGCTGATCGTGGTGAACGTGGTCATCCATGTCATTGGCCTCGGACTCATAGGCCAGAGAGTGGATCGCATTACCGGCGGCGGGGTTGTGCGCCGTCATCCAACCGCCGCATTCGTGGTTGTCATGGGTGCCACGACCTTGTTGGTCACCATGATGCACGCGATAGAGACGACGATTTGGGCCGTTGCTTACCGCATTCTCAACGCTCTGCCTGACAACAGGACTGCGATGCTTTATTCGCTGAACGCGATCACTAGCTACGGGCACGAGAGTCTGGGGCTGGAAGAGCACTGGCAACTCATGGGAGCGATAGAGGCGCTGAACGGTTGGCTCCTCTTCGGTCTGACTACCGCTTTTCTGTTTGGCGTACTTGAGAAAACCCGCTCGTCAGTCGGCAATGGAAGACACCGGTAGCCTTCGGCGTGGATTATCCTTCGCATCCTCGAAACCACCCCGGCCCCCGGCTTCACATGGTGGCCCCAGATTGCGCCCAGATGCCTCAGGTGCGGCGCTGTGACTCCGGGCTGGGATCATCGCCCGGATCGATCCACGCTATGATACTGACGCCACACCACAGATGCCCTTCTCCTCCGAACAGCCGTCTGAGATGGCCGCTTTTTCTGGTCTTCAGCACTGACCTTCCATTTAGAGTAGGCCACGATGTACAGCACAATGAGGCCCAGAAGGGGTCCAACTAAGGGAACAAACCAGAGCAATAGAAGACAAGGTGAAAACCCAGCCTTCCTGTAAATTTTCCATAGCGGGATGACGCAGAGAAGAACGACGATCATCCACGCCGCAATTGGAATGATTGTCGTTGAGTCTATGAATGGTGCTGAATACACTATTCCCTTTCAGGAGAATTCGCGTGGTTGGATCATTCCAGTGCCGGTTCCAGCGATTCGCGGTCCAAGGCTAAGACTTGGAACCGTCCAAGGTAACTAGTAGTTTTTGCATTACCTGCCTACCGAAGGTCTAGCAACCAAAGTGCCGTAGCGCGACTGGCCGGACACGAGAACAATCGGGGCCATATAAGATAGACAACCAAGGCGCTTAGAGCCGGAGTGAATGAGCCTCCGGCTCTTTTTTTGAAATAGATGGAAGTTTCCAAATCTGCCGATGTTGCAACCGGGGCGGCAGGTCGGCAGGCGAGTAAGAATCGTTACCCGGTCTTATGAGAATTAAACGTTCGTATAGCATTACGTCATGCGACGCGGCAGACGCACCGATCCGAAGAGCTTCGATCTTGGAACTGAATGTCCGGAGTGCCGCTACAAGGTTCAGCCGCACGAACTACTGCGAGTTGATGGTGAACGAATGCGCTGCCCGAACTGCAAACGCGACGTGCTGTTACCGAGTAAACGCGGCGGCGGTACAGCCGTACCGATGAAGAGCGAAACGTCCGGGCCATAGGCCGACTTTGCTGGGGGGCTGGACCGCGCTGCCGCCTTCGCCGCCACCTTCGCTGCTAACTTCGCCGCCACGGCATCCTTCTTCTCTGCCGCCAGCCGCCCTCGTAACTCCACGATCCATGCCGGGGCGGTCTTGGCGTACTTCGTCATGATCCTGTTGTGCCACAACTACGCGGCGCTCGCAACTGGTAACCGGGGAACAAACCCCCCCGCTCCTTCCGGATGGCGGCTTCTTTTTCCCCAGCCCATCCCCCGGCTTGGCATTGCGGAAGCCACGGAACAGAAAACTCGCTTAATATGATCGACGTATGAACGAGCCTAAGAAGCAGTTCTCTGAAAAATGGCAAAGAATACGTAGTCTGACCGCAGGAGGTCAGGGTGAAATCTTCCTTGTTAAAAGAAAGGATTCCGAGCATGAAGAGTTGTTCGTTCAGAAGAGGCTAAAAAATGCCAATAGCCAAGAACGACGAGAGCGTTTCCTTCGAGAGATTGAGTCTACGGCCAAGCTGGAGCACCCGAATATTCTGAAGATCATTGAAAGCGACATTGCTGCGAGTCCGCCACACTATATCAGCGAGTATTGCTCGGGGGGAACACTTAACAGCAGAGTCACTCTGTACCGGGGAGACATCAGCGCTGTTGCGAGAGACCTCCTGCCGTTAATTGACGCGCTGAATACTGCCCACAAAGCCGGTGTTGTTCACCGAGATATTAAGCCGCCGAACATCTTGTTTCGCGAGGATGGAACGGCTGTTCTCGGAGACTTCGGAATCTGTTTCGTTGAGGGGGGACAAGCCGTCACTCTAACTAACGAGGCTATGGGGTCAATCAATTTCATTGCCCCCGAAATGGAATCAGGACAACAAGGTCTTGGGGAGCCATCCGACAAGACCGATGTCTACAGTCTCGGAAAGGTAATCTACTTCCTCCTTTCGGGAGGGAGAATATTCTCACGTGAGGATCATCGGAGTGGATCACTGTCTTTAGTAAATATACTTAACGACCAGCGGTTCGAGCATGTTCATAGTCTGCTCGACAGAATGGTGGCACGTGAACCACGGAAACGCATTTCCATGAGAGAAGTAGGCATCGCGATGGAGGAGACGAGAACACTTGTTATGGGAGATTACGCCCCTCTTAAGCCCTCGATTGGCGTTCGCTGCCGGTTTTGCGGACTCGGTTCATACGCGAAACTCGGTGTCCCAGCGATCTATAATCAGAGCACTCTGCCACCTGACAATTTCCCTGAAATAGGTATCCGAATTACTGCAGGTCATCGAATGGGGGTTCTGAAATGCGACAAGTGCGGACATATCCAAATGTTCAGTTTCCCTCTGAAGGAGACAACAGGCGAGTGGTGGGGCCAGTGATCCGATTGTGGAAGTAGAGTCTTCTGTTCGTCCAGCCTGCCCTTACGTCTGACGCCCCACGGCACTCCCCACAGTTCCAGTTGCTTGCGCTTCCAGCCCCCAGCCGGAGTCCGGGCCGCTTCGATCTCTTCGTGGGTCGGCGGGGTCTTCATGGCTTCCTCGATTTAATTTCTGGGCGGCGGCGGAAAAATTTGCCCGCTACGCCAGTTTCTGTTTTCTGCGCCGGGACAGGACAAAAGCAACTGCAAAAGCAAAGGCGTTCCCATCGGGGCTGCGCCCCGGACCCCGCTTTCCCTTCCCGCCCTGCGGGGCACCGTACCTGTATAGGTAATACTCCGTCCACTCAGTGGACTACTGCGCGTTTTGTCAGTCCACCAATAGTGGACCGTGAAGTTGAGACAACTGCGCTTTTTTGATCAGCCTGTAACAATCTGGTTCCGGCGTCGTCACAGTTTGCGCTGCGTCTTGGCTTTTCTCTCTTCCGCTCGCCATTGTTTCTCCAACTCGATTTCTTCTCGGAGGCTCCTGAATCGTTTCATCAGGAGTGCGTCGAACTGGGGATCGTCGATGGTTAGGATGTACTGGTTCACGCCCCGGAAGAGTAGTTTTCCGGGCTGGCGTCTTACTTTCAGTATGTGCATCTGTTCAAGCCTGCGAATGGCTCTGGCGACCGTCGTCCGGCTGTCGATACCGGTGTACTGCATGATGCCGGGATAGGAGATTTCCGCATACCCGCTCAGGGTGTCGGTGAAAGTGTTCAGCACGTTCAACACGCTTTGTTCCGCAAGGGTCAGGTCGCTCAAAAGCCCACTTTTCGTTAATACAGTCACCACGTTTTCGTTGGCTCCGGCGCGGTAGTGCGGAAACCAACCCTCACGCTTCTTAACGTGGGCACCGGCAGGAAGCGCGGGGACGGGAAACCTTTCAATAATCCAATTCACCGCCGCTCGCCGGTCACATTCAAGGCGCAACATGACCAGATCGATGGTGGACCATGTGTGCACATCGCAGAGGTGACACCTGCCGCGATTCTTTTTGACTTGGAAACTCATCGAGGGATCGGCATCCCCGTGGCTATGGCTCTCCGTCCGCCAGCAGTGGGCGCGATAGCCTTTATCCATCACGATGCCCAGTTCACGGGCTACGGCGATGATGGGAATCTTTTCGCGGATGTACTCGAAGCTTGGGTAGCGAGGTGGGCGCGGGGGAGCAGGACATTCACGCTGTGAGTTGTTGCCAGCGTGGGTATTTGATGGAGTATGATTTTCGTAGCTAATCATTCAGGAAAGCTCCTTATAGCCCGTGCTCGTAACACGGGCTTCCCTTTTGCTGGCCGACGGAAGTCAAGCCAGCGAGTTTGAGGGATAAGGAGTCTTGCCTTGATTCTGCCAGCGAGCGCGTCCGAGAGGACGGCATGGCAGGAGGCAGCTTCTCCGCTGCGACTGTTCAAGGGGCACGATGTGGGGAGGCTTCGCAGACAACGCTGCGACCCCAACCAAGCCACCCTGAACATTTACAAGTTCGCACCGGTTAAGGTTTGGAGTCAATAAGTTTTTGCGTTACCATGGGTGCGTGTGGGAGTGCTCCCGCCTCCATGGCTCCGACCGGCTCCCTGAACAAGTCCCGACTCGGCACTCCCACTTCCTCTCCAGTCCCGTTCCGATCCCAACCAGCCACCTAAGCCTGCGCCTGCCTCGGTAGCGGCGACAGGACACTCTCTGGTCCCTTGCGCAGGAAGCGGTCTCCCTCCGGCAGCTTGATGCCGTGCTCGGCTGCGGCCTTTACCCTGAGTAGATAGGCTTCAAGGGGAGTGGCGGCATAGCCCAAATCCACCCTTTTCCCGTCTATTTTTAATCGGGCTACCCACCTGTTCCTATCCCGATAGACATAGGGGAAGCCGCTCGGGTTTTTAATGGTGCTGCGCTTATCGAAGATGTGTTCACGTGGCCAGCCGCGCCTAATGCGGTCGCTGAGTACTGAGCGGGCAATCCCCAATTGCCTGCTCCATCCGGCAATAGTATCCATCTGCCCATCGTGGATTAGGTAGTGATTCTGGCGGGTGTTTTCGTGTTGCTGTTCCGGAGTTTGCCATTCGCAGTTTTCTGGATAATAACTCTTGCTATTGCGTATCCTGCCCAACGAAGTTCCTTCTGGTCGTATGCCCATGTCGGCCAGAAAGTTCTCGAAGGATTCCAGCCAGCGAGCGCAGACGGTGATGCCTCTGCCGCCGTAGGATGGGTAACTAACATCGTTTGGATTTGTGCAGCGCTGTATCATGTGCTTCCATGAACGATGAGTAGGCGTTCCCGTCATACCGTGGGTGCGGTAGCGTTTCTGATTCTCAATGGGTCCGTTCCATGGCATGGTAATATTTTGCCGCAAATTACCTTTTCAGGGAACAGGACCGGAGAGTCTCCTCTTCCATCCCAATACGAATCATGGCGTCAGCGGCGTGCGCATACGGAGTTACGCTAGTTCTTTACGGAGTCATGTGTAAGATTACTTACTCGGCAGAGTAATTAATTCATCGGCAGATTAATTTAGTCTCGCGATCAGGATTGATGCCTCGCCACCAATCTGGAGCCGTCGCGTCGCATCGCCCGATTCTACCTGTGCCCCCGCAACTGTAACGCGAACGCGTAACGCTGGGTATCCCAGCCGGAGCCGCGATCCTGTGCTCGGTCCGACCAGTTCCCGCGACAGGACACGCGTGTACTGGGATCGCAGAGACCGTGATGGCTGGCCGGGGAACCCGGCGCTCTGGTGCGCCGCGACTCGCAACGCTAACGCGATTACGTTACGGTTCCGCATCCCGGTCGCTGCGCGGAATTAAATTGCGCCGTTCGCACCAGAACCGCTTCGGCGTTCGCGGCAGGACTCATTCACGGTTCGGAGGAGAATTCCAGATCATCCCCGATACGGAACAGCGCGGTCCCGGCCCCGGACTTCTTGGGCCTGCCCCTGCCACGCACGGCGGGCAGCTTAATCTCGTTGACGCGGTAGGCTCGCTTGGGACCATCCCACTCCCACGACCGGCAACGATGAGCGCTACAGCGCTTCGGCTTGCGTTTGGCGAGTGTGACCCACGAGTTACCGCACTTTTGGCACACTGCCCGATGCGCTGTTACCGGAATCTCTTCGTACAAAGCAGTTCCCTCCTTCATCCGGAAGTTTAGCTCCGATTTCGGTCGGCGCGACAGGATCACACTGTTCTGTCTGTTCTTCTACTCCACATAGACCTCATAAATGTTGGCGGTGAGCCTCGGGCGGACGCCCGCCCCGCGCACTGCGCCCTTCGGTGCCACCTTGGCTCGTCAGCGCCACCCTGCGCCCGGAAGCCGCGACAGGACCATCGTGTTCTCGTCTTTCCTCTACATTGCCTGCAAACGTCGGCGGTGTGCCGCCGGTCGGGCGCGTGCCGCCCGCTGCGGATCGGAGGCGGCAACAGGAGCCGCCGCTCGCCACTGAGCTTTGGGCCTAGTCGCGGATTTAAATCGCTCGCGCAAGGCAGTTTTGCGCAAATCTCCATTGTTTGCCGCATTTAATCCCCGTCACACCAATAGCAGTTCTCGGGAGATGGCCTGATTTTAATTCCCAGCAGCGTGAAAGCGGTTTAGGGGCGTGCTATGTCCGCTGCATCTGCTGCGCAAATCTGCTGCGCTTACTGCTGAATGCATCTCTACTGCATCTGCATTTTTGGTAGTGTTTGCAGCATGGCAGTGCTGAGCGTGCGGAACATGTCGGAAGAATTGGCGCGGCAGATTAAATCGACGGCGGCGCTGGACGGAGTAACTCTTCGGGAATTTGTGCTGGAGACATTGGAACAGCGTGTGAAGCGTGGGGAGCGGACGGCGGCACCGGAGAAACGGAAGGACGTGAAAGCCGATTTGCAGGTGACGGTCCCGGAGCAGGTGGTTGCGAAAGCGATACCTGTGGTTTTGGAGAAGCCGCAGCCAGCCATGGCGGAGGCAACGCCTGAGCAGTGTCGGCTTGCGGGTCACAAAGTGGTGAACAACCGGGGCGTGTTGTTGTGCCTGACGTGCCGGAAAGGATAGCGGATGGATCGGGATCAGAATTGGGCGGAGCTTGAGAAGATTCTTAGGGAGGAAGTTCAGGTCGGCGGCGATCTGGTTGATCTTCCTTGTCCGGTTTGCGGTCTGCCGCGCTGCTCGCGCTCGGACTATATCAGGTGCAGCCGTTGCGCCATTAACTGGATGGATGGCGACGAATTGACTAAGAACCCCACCATGGAGCGTTACCAGAAGATGGTTCGGGCCGCGCCCAAGAAGGCGGCGCAGAAGGCCGAGGCCAAGCCGGAGCCTGTGCCGCCGCTTCCCGTCTCTTCTCCTTTGGCGGTGCCTCTTTCCAGCCCTGACCGGCCTCGTTGCGTGGCCTGCGGAACGCCGCTGCGGATTGTGAAGGGTCGGCTGGAGTGTTGCTTACTGAAGTGCTCCCGGCTGGGGCTGGGGCTGGAAGAACCGGGAGTGGAGAAGAAGCAGCCGCAATCCGTGCCTGCTGGCGGGCGGGACGATTCCGGGAAGGTTTCCCCCGTCAGGGCCTAGCCGATGCGCCCAGCGGTCTCTGGCGGCGATCTACGGGCACTGTAGCGAGCAAGCAAAACCCCGCCACGGGGACGGGGCTGGAGTCGTTTTTGGGGCTGGGCTTTAAATCAGAATGTCGATGAGGACAGCCAGACACGTTATTACCAGAACGGTGGTACGGAAGCCGTCTCTGACGATCCCGTGGTCCCACAGGTACGCTACCCAACCGTTGACGAGGACGATTAAGACGAGCACCAGAAAGACGTGGATCATTGTGCCCTCCCGTCATACCGGCTGCGCTCCCGGCTGTACTCCGGCAGGTACTCGCGATCATGAAACGGACCTGACTCTGATCTTGTTTGCCGTGTTTGATGTTCATCATTGACTTCCCAGATGTACACGGCCAGCGCCAAGACCAGCAGCGCGACTCCCAACACCGGGAAGGCAAAGAGGAAGGCAAAGATGGCACCTAGAAGGATCAATCCAGATAACTTCGTGTCGCTGCTGATCATGCGGCCACCTCCGCCTGCTGCGTGGCCTTCAGTATCCTGTTGACCGTTGCGCCGTGCCACTGCTTGCCGCCTGTGCGTGTTGGGACGCCCTCGGTGTTCAATATGGCGGCAATGCCATCGACGGTTACGCCAGAGCCGCGTAGAGCCTGCATACGGGCGATGACAGCCTGTTCCCCGTCACGGTGCCCAAAACTTTTGCGTCCTTCGCAGCGGCCTGTCTGGGCCTTCATGCGCTGCCGTGCGCCGCGCAACTTGGTCACGATCATGGTGCGCTCGTATTCGAAGAACGCGCCCAATACCTGCCGCATCAGGATGCGGGTGGGATCGTCCGAGCACATGTCAGGCTCGGTGACAGAGACCAGTTCGAAGCCCTTGTGCTTGAAGTCTTGCAGGATGCTCTCCTGCACGGTGAGGAAGCGTGCCAAGCGGTCCAGCTTTTCTAGCAGCACCAGCCGCGTCCCGTTGGCGTGCAGCGCCGCCATAAGCTCCTGCAAGGCGGGGCGATTCTCCAGATCGGTTTTGCCGGAGACGCCCTCCTCGCGGAATATCTTGACCAGCTTGATGTCGTGCGCGGCGGCGTACTTCTTGATCGCCGCCAGTTGCCTTGAAAAACCATCGCCGTCTACCTGCCCCCGGCCACTCACTCGAAGATATGCAAACGCCTGTTTCATGTCCTAAGGTTCTCAAACAATGCCCGCGCCGTCAATCTTATTCTTTAGAAAAAGCCATATCGTTTGTTTTCAATGAATGTGATATTGGACGGATAATTGGCACGCTTTGGGAATCCGGCGCTTATTCCATGCACCGTGCTCTCAAGGTGCGCGTCATTACTGGCTAAACAACTTTACAGTTGTCCACGTTGTCTCCGCCGGGTTGTCCACCATTTGTCCAATCGTCTAGTCCTTGCGCCCGCATGGAAAGCGGTTTACAGGTTATCGCCGATTCGGCATTGACCCCTGTACGGACCCCCGGCACAGGAACCCCCGGTTCCCATCGTGGCGACCCGCCGCCCGATGCCCGCCGGATGGCGACGTATCATACCTGTCCCCATGTCCACCGGGGTTGTCCGGGGTGACCCATGGTGCGGATAGCACTAACGCATTTCCGCCTTCCATTGAAGGGCTTACGGGGGTGAACATGCAGTTTGCGTGCAGCGATTGATTGGTTAAAACGCGGTCACCTCGTGTTACCACGTTTTCTGCGCCCCGGCCAAAAATAGCGGTTGCGTGCGGGGCAAATTAGCGGTGGCTGCGAAAATCGGCTGGCGCTTCAGCGTATCCAGCGCAGAATCTTCTTCATGCGCGAAAAATTCGGTTTGATCGCTGAAGCGGGCGGGCATCCCGCCCGCCCTGAGGCTCACGCTCTGGCATCACTGGTTAGTCATGCAGTAGTGGGACGGGAACATCACGGTCCTGTGCCGCATGGGGAAAGAAGTGGCTGGCGAGTCCTGTGTGGCGGGCGGTTTGAGCAGTAACGCTTTGTGGTCTCGTGTTGAAGCACCTACGGGGGTCGAGATGCAGTTTGCGTGCAATCTGATTGTTTGCGCCGGGCGAAAAGTTGGCGAGTGGTGGCTCGCCGGAGGCTTACGCTCCGGGTTCACTATTCAGTCTCGCAGGAGCAGGACCGGGATAACGGTGTCCTGTTCGCGGAGCCGGAATGGGGTGAGGCTGTTTCACCTTGGTCGGTTGGCACCAAGGGTGAGGGCGCGGTATGGCGATGGCTAAATTGGCTGGGCGGGTGGATTGGCAGGCGCAGTTTGGGCGCAGTATTGCCTTAGAATGAGGGGCACAGCTTTTGAGCAGGAAGGGGATAGACCAAAACAATAACCATACCGGGAGGGAGAAATGGAAACGACAAGTGAGAAGCACACAAGAGTTGATCGCGGAACTTGAAGAAGAAGCCGCCAAGCACTGGCGTGCGGCCATCGTGGTCCATATGGGCCTAACGACATTGGTCCATGCGGATAATCCTGACCGCCACAAGGTGCTCGCGGTTCTGCTGGAGGCGGGCGGGGAGCCGATGGGGATGATGCTCGCCGACAAGGTAGACGCAGGGGCGCTGACTCGCCCTGTGGTTTACAAGGGATTCCCGGAGCCTCTGAACGTGCAAGTGCAAGCCGAGAGATTTGTGCGCGAAGTTGAGAACTTGGAAATGAACTTGGAAATAGCACAACAATTAATTGACGAATATCAAGCGGGGAAGAAAGAGTAACCGCGTCCTTGCATGCTTACGGCGGCGGGGCACCAACCTGCCGCCGAACCTCTGTCAGATCGGCGCAACTAACTCCGGCCAGCGGGCGCAGTTTAGGCGCAGTATCATTTCAGCAGAGGCGAGACGCCTTGCAGAAATTCGTTGACGGGAGAAAACAGGAAATGGCAATCGAGAATACGGATCAGGTGCTGGACGCGGCCACCGCATACCTGCGCGAATTGTGCCCGCAGGGAATCGGGTTCGTCCTCATCGTCGGCACCACGGGCACCGATGGCCACTCTATCAGCTACACCGCCAGCCTCCCCGATGACCAGACCGCAGAAATGCTTCGCGAAGCACTCGAAATGGCGCAGGAAGAGGACGTATGAACAGCCACGACCGAAGGCGCAGTATTCGGCGCAGCGTGAATATACTGAGAGCGCCATGACCGATGCAGGCGAGATTTTCAAATCCGGCGCTGTGGAGAAAATCGCTGACCTCGTGAATAAGCTGGCCGGACCTTTGGCGGACGAGGTTGGAAATATGTTCGGCGACAAGGCCAGAGTCTACCGAGTGAAGAATTTTATAAACACCACTCAGAAGACCGAGCGCTTGCTGCGCGAGGCAGGGCTGTCCCCGAATGCCGTCCCGCCCCGATTGTTTCTGCCGATCATGGAAGCATCGTCAATCGAAGACAACGAGACGATCCAAGATATGTGGGCGGGTCTCTTGGCTACTGCGTCACAGGACACTGACGCCGTATCGCCGTCATTCGTTGAGACGCTAAAGCAACTTACACCGAAAGAAGCGAGATATTTGCAGCGCCTGCACGATGACGCTTTAAAGGAAAAACGGCAGAGACATTCCGATGATGATGGTTGGAAGAAAGCGCTAGAGAGACATCCCGAACTGGCGGCACGGGATAAAACTGTTGCGAATTACCCTCTTCCGCGATCTGCATTTCCTCCGGTCCAACGAAAGTCACAGATGTCGCCGTCGCCGGACACATATGAGCGGCTTGGGTTAATTCAGAGAAGGTATGAGGTGAGCAGTTCATCCGGAGATGCTTCGGCTGATGTCGTGTATACGCCGACCTATGAGGCTGAGCTTTTCCACAAGTTCGTGTTCACTGAGTACGCCGCCAAATTCATGCAGGCGTGCCAAGGACCGAGCGCTGCTAGTTCTGAGTCGGACGGAACAACGCCAAAAGCGGGCCACTAGAGAAGCTTCGATTCTTGCGGACGCGCCTACGGGGCTTTCATGCGCGATTGCATCGGGCGAGTCTTCACCTCGGCAGCAGCCAACGGCGAATTTGAATTGAAACGGGGGTAAAGCGATGAACTCGTTCGCTGAGAATTACGCCTCAATGGGGGATGATGATCTTGCCCGTCTATCCGGCGACATCGCATCTCTTGTCCCGAATGCAAGAGATGCCCTGAGGCTGGAAATGCAGCGACGCGGCCTCTCAGTTGAAGGTCTTGACTGGGACGCTCAACCTTTGCCCGAGAAAGTTGAAGAGTCAGGCGGAGGAATTCGTAGGTTTTTCCGCAATTTTTTCATCTTCCTTGCTTGCGATCTTGTGTACCTATTGCTCGTGGTGGGTGTCGCGTCAGAGGTTCCCGGTCTCGATTTCGTTTTGCTTGTTCAAGGTTTGACTAATGCCTTCCTGAGATTTTCCCTTGTTCTTGCTGTTTTGACTGCAAATCCTATCTTGATTCCAACGCGCTTTGCCCCGCAGAGGATCAAGACCCTGTGGGTTGTTGGCGCTGTCGCGCCGCTAAGCGCAGGTCTGCTCCTCGCAGTTGTAGTTGCACTCCATTTGGGGTCTTTAATAGAGTGGGTATTCTGGCCCGTCGTCATTTTATGGATTGCTTACGGCTGGTGGCGTGAGCGGAAGAAGTAATCGTCATGTCCAGATTGGCCGAGATCACATTTAAAAGAGCGGCTCGGCAAAGCGTGTTAACACATTAGTGCCCGGAGTCAAGCCTTGAATCTGATTGCCATTCTCCTCCTGATCGCGACCATCCTTCTCTTTTGGATTGTCAATCTGCTGTGGCAGCAGCAGTAGCAACGGGGCATAGAAATCGCGTTGCTGAGAGTCGTTGCTGACGAATTGTACATAGCGAGAAAGGACATTGAGTTTGAGGGGTCTACCGATCATTGCCCGTTCATGGCATGACCATCGCCGTCCGGAAATAATTTCTGAGATCGAATCAATCCGGAGTGTTTTGAAGCGGTAGCGTGTGCCAGCGGCAACGCGACTCTCAGCAGCACACCGGCGCTGTTCGTGTGAAGTCGGAGATAGTCTACCCCACCACGAGGATTATATGGGGCGGGCTGCGCGAATCCCACCTTGCCGCGAAGGTACGAGGGCGGACCTCGATGATCCAAGCCGTCAAGGCTTCAAATTGAAACGGGGTAAAGGGATGAATCTCAGAGAAGGAACGCGGCGGCTGGCCCTGCTTTTGGGAGTGGCGGGGGCAGTTCTTGGCGGATTTGCTTCTTACATGGAATTGCAGACCGTACTTGCGCAAAGAGAGCGCCACAACAAATTTGATCAGTTGGCGAGTTCTGATGTTGTGCAGCAGGAGCGCAGGAGCCAATCCGGGTGGGTCTCGATTGACCCGAAGACCGGAGAAAGGATTCAGTGGGACCAGCAAGTGGACAAGGGTGGCATCAAGACTATCCACTGGACCAAAGATAATGATATTGAATCAATCGAGACAACTGACGGTCGAACCGTTTATCCGACACCGGCACCAGCCGCATGGGAGTATCTCTTGATTGTGCTTTTCCCCGTCTTTGGATTCTTCATTCCGTGGGGCGTGGTTCGCTCTATCGGATGGGTCGGGACTGGTTTCATAGGGGGCTGACAAGTGACTTACTCCGGGGACCATTGACGTGGAATATATGGAGTGGTGATGGCTATCGATGATCCGCTGGAGAAGATTCGACAACTCGTAACAGATGAGAAAGTGGACTTTGTTGGAGCGGCCTTGCAGGTTGGCGGGATGTTCGCGCCTGTATTCAAGGTTTATGCGATTGCGAAGGGCATCTACGACGGACAACTGAACGGCAACTCGCTCAAGATTGCAATACTTTCACTGTGCGACGAACTACAACGACTCCAACCTAAATGGCCGTCCGATTTCGAAACCGCTTTGGATGCCGTCTGGTTTCGCCGAGCAGTTACAGTTCTGATGGCGGAGGCAAGTCGTGCGGCGAATGATGATCATGCTCGATTGCTAGGCAGGGTAGCTGCGCATGGGTGCTTCCCAACTAGACCAGACGCACACCGTCAGGAGGATTTGGCGAGTTATATTCATGACCTAGCTCGACTCGGTACGGATGATATTCGATTCCTCAAGCTGTTAAAGGAAGCAAACCTTGAAGTGATCAGGACGGCCCCGAATCTGAATAAACCCGACTTTTTCACTGGACAGTTCGAGGAATTCAAACAAAAGGCAATACAGTTGAACATCGACTCAGATGATTGCGTTGCACTCGGAGCGCGTCTCAGCGGGTTTGGTTTAGCTTATGAGGCTCCGCGAAACACGACGCGGCAGTCGCCCGAAGAGCACTGCTTTCGACCAACCAAACGCGGACTGTATCTGCTATCACTCCTCGAAGCCGCCGAACTTCCGGTTGAGAAGCAGAATTGATCCCACTTGCTGCGCTTCCTGCCGGGCCATCTTGATATCGCGGGCGAGAATGGCGGTCTTGGCGTCTTGGCCAGCGGCGGCGGCGATGGTGTCCACGTCGCGTCGGAGTCACATCATGTTACTCCGAAACGCCGCCAGCCGGGCGAAGCGCATATTGCGGGCCACAGTGGCCTCGCCAACGCGGTGCTGCTGGGCGATGGACTGTTGGGTTTTCAAGTTATCATTTGATCACTTGATTTTCGATCCCCGCCGTGAGTTTTTTTCTGGTACTCAAGCTCTTTGCCCATCCAGTAGCTGATCGCGTCGTCACTGAAGTTCCGCTGCCCCAGATGCTCGCGGATGATCCATAACTTGGCGGCATCCATGTCGGCAAGCGAAACCAGATCAACTCCTCCGGGTCTTCGGTCTTGAGCTTCTTGGCATCTGCCACGTACTGGCGATTCGCGCCTGTCATCTTGGCAGCTTTGGCGGCTGCTGTGTGCTCGCTCTCTTGCCGATAGTTCCGCTTTGGGGCTGTGGTGGCTTCGCCGGGAAACGGTTCGTGAATTTTTTCACGAGCCGTTTTATGCCCGCGCCCCGGTCCAGCTTCGTTCAGGTGCGTTGCCGCTTGGCGTTCCGCCGCTTCCGCTGCGAAGATAGGCTCAAACTCTACCGCCAGCGTGCGGCCTGCGATGCGATGCGGAATAAAATGCTGAACTCGTACCGGGCGGTAAGGGAAGCAGCCAAGGAGCGGCAGAAAGCCACCCAATTTGCAGGCAAAGACATGCAGGGAAATCCAAAAGCTAAGTCCTCTGTTTCCAATGGAACTTCGGTAAGCCAATTAATTGGCACACCGAAAACAGAAACCGTCAGAACCAGCCAGTTTCGCGCCAAGGCCGTAGGCACCAACCGGGAGTACATCGATCTGGCCGACAAGCTGCTCCGAGAGCAGCCGGAAACGAGAAAGGGAAGTTACAGCCCCGCCAGTTGCGAAAACACAGTGCCGAGACTTCTCAGTTCCGCGCCAACGTGCAGCAGGTCGCGCATCTGAAGCAGGGAGACAAATCTCCCGTTAAGCAATTAATTGCCGAACGGGAAGGTCAACCCGCCCCAACTCTCGACGTGCGGGCCACGTTGCCAACGACAGGAGAAAAGGATTTCGATAGGCTGAATCAGGGCTGCGGGCAGAATGGGCGCGTTCGGAATTGCGGACAGGAACCATTGTTAGAGAGAGCACCAATGGGCAAGAGTGAATTCAACGAACGACTGTACCAACCAGAGCTATGAGAGCACCATAAGGGAAGAGTGAATCAGGTGGATTTCGACGACATCGGCTACGGGTTGGAATCGTTCCCGGCGTGGTTAGCCCAGACCGAGGCGTTGGCGCTGGAGTCGGGGATGAAGTATCCCTTGTGGATCGCTTGGCAGTCGGCCAGCGGGGTGGGGAGGTCGTTGGTGGCGGTGAGTCCGAAGAAGATGGTGGGGGATATTAAGGAGTGGGACCGAGGTTGGGGTGGCTCGTTTTATCCCATTGATATTGCGATAGTGGAGTGTGATGAAGCGGGCCGGAGTACTCCCCGGCAGCATTCCCGAGCGTGCAGGCGGCAGGTGGCTCTCATGCCTGTCCAGTAGGATTGGAGTTAGTAAGTGAAAAACGTCAGTCCTTCTCCTTCTCCTCCTCGAAGAAACGTTGCCGGTCCGACCCTATCCGCCGGTTGGGCGTGTCTTCGTTATCGTCGTCTCCGTCTGGCAGCAGCCGCTGGCGGATGGGAGTCAGGATATCTTGCATCCGGTTCGCTGGCGGAAAAATTTTGTCCAAGTCGTAATCCGAGGGATCGGTCAGGTCGTCCGCATCCACTTGGTCATCCTTGCCGCCTTGGCCTATGGACCGCTGTTCATTCATCGCGGTCGCGCCGCTGCCGAATATCGCCTTGTTGTTGATGAATATGCCTCCTCCCGCCTTGCTGGGCTGGGGCAAGGTCCCGTTGGCGTATTCAATCGCATCGCGATCCCGATAGCCGCCGGGGGTCTGGGCGTGCTTGATTCTGGACCGCGTGATTCTAGGCTGGTTTGTGGTGAGAAGTATTTTTACGGAGTTGCCCGCATGTGCTGTGAGGGCCAGCGTGATCGATCCCAGTAGCTGATGCAGGTTCAATCCCGCCGCTAAGGCGACAGCTTCGATGGGCAGTGTCTTGCGCTCGGTCGGCGGAAGGGCGTCGTACTTGTCCAGAAACGCCACGATGATTTCGTCCTGACTGAAGCGCATGGCGCTGAACACTCGCGGCATTCCACCATCGGCGGTTTTTTTCAGGGTAGTCGTAATGTCCGGTGCCCGGTCTAGTTGCTCCTGAGTTACGTGCAGGCGGGACAAGGCGAGGGCGCGGGGGGTGACGGGAATGGTGGCCTTCGTAGCCTTTGGCGTCGCCGCCTTTCGCTTGGTCGCCCCGTTGGCTGAGCCATTGACTGCGGGGGATCGCTTCCCGGACTTCCCGTTCCGGTTTGATAACCTGCCTTTTGGTTTCATGGCTCGAATGATAGTCGAAAGCGTTCGCTAAAGCCACGATCTGAGACTTGGGGCAAGGCTATCAATCGTGTGGCTCCCACTTGGACCAGCCCCGGTTCGGCAGGGGGCCGTTCTCGCCTCGGCGCTTCGGGAAGAGGCTCCCGCCGCGCTTGTGCTGCCCAAATTCGAAGCGTGCCCCGCAAATACATTGCAACTCGAAGTACTCGCTATCTTCCACAGTCCTCACCCTGTATCTGATCTGAGTGCTGTGACAAACCCCGCATTCTGTCTCCGCCTCGAAGGTTTCCTGAGCACGCGCCAGTTCCCGGAAGATATCTTTCTGGGTCTCGCCCTCAATCTTGAGGACCAGCCTGCCGTTGTGCGTTTTGTACTGAGCTTCCATGCCAGTCCCACCTCCGCCACGTGCATCAGACGGCGATGAACAGGTGGCGGCTATCATTGAGCAGGCGTAGGACTAAATCGTTGTCTCGCCCCAGAATGCGTAGGCACACTTCAGCCTCTTCTCTGGCCCGCTCATGTAGCTCCTGTTCTTTCATGGTCGGAGGAGGAGGGTTCCCGTATGGCGGGAATCTCAACCCGTCAGGCTTATTTGGCAGGTTGCTCCAGTAATCCCACGAACTAATGGTGACGGAATAGGGCGGATTGTTGGGATCGCCAAACTGGTAGCTGGCCCTAAAATTTCTCAAGTCCTTGGGGGCATCCCCGCTGCGTATGGCAGAGTAAAAGAACTCCGCCTCATCTGCCCATCTAACGTGACGCTCTATACTTTTCCGATATTCATCCACCCGGTCGCGGTAGATCACACTGCCATCCTGCCAGACAAAGTGAATGTGGGCTGGCTCGCTCGCGCACTTGTCGGGGTGATAGTTCACCCATCCCCACAGCACACCGGTTTTAGATTCATGGAACGAACGCCGCGCCAGTTGCCCAAACACCGACTGCGTCATCTGCTTGCCCGACACCTTAATGGTGTCCAGAGTCACCGCAACGGTTTCCACTTTCGCATCGCGAGTTAGTATCTGCATTTCATCGCCTCCTTGGTTACTTTTTCAGGGCGAGCCTTGCGCTGCGGTAGAGGCTTTCCGCTCATCGCCAGTTCTCGCAACGTCAGCACCTTGGGCGGCAGTGGCTTGGCGGGTGGTTTCCCGTGAGCCTTGAACGGCGCTAACTTGGACTTTGGTAACATAATCCCGTGCAGAAGCGCGTCTACCGCCATCCGCACCAGCGACTCCACGCTGCACTTACGGCGCTCGGCCAAGTGCACCAGCTTGGCTTTCTGATCAGAAGTGAATGCGATTTCCATCACCGCTCCGTCTTGCCGCCGCCGGGCGGCAATGCGTCCAGCCTGTATTGCGCATGTATATGGTCCTCCACTATCTCGGCGGACTTAGGCTTCTCCAGACACCGCGCACACAAACGGTAGAGAAACAACCGCGTCTTCCCCGGCGGTGCGCTTACCGCCTTCTGCCCCTTCGGCCCCGGCTCGTAAATCCCCATCACCCCGCCGCCCTCTAACGCTCCGCATATCTCGCAGGGATGCGGCTCAGACTGAAACTTCTTTACCGCCGCGTCCATCACCGGCCCCGCCGTTCCCGATACCCACCCTCTGATCTCGTCAGCCATCCACGACCTCCAACTCTGGCTTCCCACTTCACTTTCGCAACGCCGCAGACAGTGCCGCTGCCATCGCCGTGTTCAGGGGACCGGGTGGCGGCGCAGGGATTGGTTTCTTCTTACCGCCCCGGTCCCGAATCCTTCCCAGCCTGACCTCTGGTTGACCTTCCGCGAACTGGGGATAGGCTTCGTCTACGAGCAGATCGACGCGAACGCGGAGGGTGTTGTATACCGCGCCCTCGGGGGCGAATGGAAGCTTGGCGTGGAGTTCTTCGTAATTCATTAAGCAATGTCGAATCGCATTTCGGCCCACTCGGTTACACCAGTAGAAGGCCGAGTCGTAGTCATGCCGCGACTCCCGCGCTAGGTTGTAGATGGCGCGATTAGACAGCCCGCGCTTGATGGTCAGGTGCGCCGCCGCCATCTCCTTTTCCTTCCGCATCCTCTCCGCACGCATGGAAACGTCCTTATGGGTCATGGCTACTTGCCTCAAATTGTTTTAAAACGATTGCCAGCCTGCGTTCCTCCTCTTCGAAGCGGCGGTCGGCGAGTGCCCGGTCAGCCGGTTCGACATTCGCTCGGCGGGCTAAAAAAGTTACAATTTCGGTCTCGTTGCGGTCGAGCTTCACAGCGAGAATCCGATCCTTCCTTACGACAGCGGTTACGAGAACCGGATTCCGAGCATAGAAGCGGTTCTGGAATGGGAACGAATTTGCGAGGGCCTTATCCAAACTCCAACTTACCCCGAGTAGGCAGGAAGCATCACAGCCTCTGTAGCACGTCACTCGCTCCGGTAGCTGGTCGTAGGCAGCGTTCTCCTCGGGGGCCATCATTTCCCGGATCGGGCCGGATGTCCCCAGCACCTCCTTGAGTTCAGGCCGATATCTGCTGATACGGTCACAGCCAGTCCACTCATCCCCCAGCAGCCGAAGCCATTCGGCGCGTTTCATGTTATAGGCGCAGTGCAACACCCGCTCCATCCGTCTAGCGCTACCCGGAAGCTCAGCAAATTGTATTGCCTCTTCATATGTCATCATTGTTCCCGTGTATTTGTGTCGGGGCGGCGGCGTGGTAACGACTTTTCTAGTCACCATCTTCCGGTCACAAGCATTGGCTGCTGATCGCCCGCGACGGCATCAGGACGGGCTGGTCGCCCTTTCGGCGTTTGGGCTTATACGCTTTCATCAGTGCAGCCGCCAAGTCCTCATCCCGCTTCCGCCACTCAGGGTGCTCGGCGTATGTGCGTTCGCGCCACCCGGCATACAGGATTGCCGTCGCTTCTTCTCCGGGAATGGTTCGCCTTTCCATCAGTGCAGCCGCCAATCGTTCGACCGCCCGCCAGATGTCTGGATCGGCGAACAGGGTCTCGGTACGGATGCGCAACAGCTTCTCCCACGCGTCCATTTCCGGGTTATGATCGACGAATCGCTTATCGATGAATCGGTAGAAAAGATCATTCATCTCGTGCCGGTCGCCCGCCGCATGGTAGCGCCGCACGCTGCGGGGGTTGTAGCGCCGCTGCGCGATCTCCCCGGCCAGCAGAGCTTGTACATCAATCTCCGCTCGAAGGCGGTTCCGGGCGGATGGATCGTACTCAGCATCTCTGCCCACGACTCGCTTTGAGGAACAGGAACCGCCCGTCCCCGCCTTTTCGTCGGGTACGATGGTGACGCCCTCTTTACGCAGCCCCCGGCCCAGATGCCAACCCACAACAGCATGGCCCGCCTCATGGTAGGCGACTGGCCACAGCGCTTCCGTATCCTTCTCAGCCATCAGTCCCTCCCGGTCACAGTGCGCTGGAATTTAATTTCACTACTTGTGGATAGAACCTAGTTCATAGCTGGCATATCTTGTCGAGCGCTGTCTCGATACGGTTGACGAGGTCTAACAGTTCGGCGACGCGGAGGATCGTCGGATTCGGTGATTTGTCGTTGCGGCGGGCTTTGACTTCCTTGCGATCATGATCGATTTCCCGGCGCAGATTGCCAAGGGCAGTGAGTACGTCTTTCAGCTTGGCGGTGACCTTGGGGCCGCGTCCCTCGACGACCGCCCTCAGGTACGGGTCTTCTTCGAACATGAGCGTGTCTTTGTTATGGGGCGTGATCTTGACCCAAGGACACAGCGCCCAGTACTGCTCTATGGAATTATTTTCGATGTTGTGCGCGGAGAGGTCGGTGAGGGCGGCGATTTCCTTGATGGTGATCGGCCCTTTCTTTTTGGCGCACGCTCTGATGCAGATGTCGATATTGCCGATATGTTTATCCAGAAAGCGCTTTTGGACGCGAGCGGCGTTGATGGCGTCCAACTCCTTGTCCACGCGGCGGGTGCGGACGTTGCCCTCGGCCCGCTGTTGTTCCCTGCGTTTCCGTATGGCCTTGGCGATGGTGGTTTTACCGGTGCGCAGTTGTTCAAAGTCCTCCGGGGCTTTCTCCTTCAGCTTCTTGGCATCTGCCACGTACTGGCGATTCGCGCCGGTCATCTTGGCCGCTTCCGCCGCCGCTGTCTTTTGGTTGCGATCCGCCGTCTTCGCCTTGTCCTCGTCGCGATCCGGAAACCCATACTCAACTTTTTGAGTAAGGGTTTTCTTGTTCCCACGACCGCCTTCGCCGCCACGCTTCCCCGCCTCCGCCTGCCGCTCCGCCGCCTCCTCTTCCAGTATCGGCAGCATCAGGACCGCCGCCGCCGCCCTTTGGCTGGGGGTCAGGTCGCGGCGTTCGCCATTGAGCGACCATGCGAATTTGACCAGTGACCCTTGGCCATCCCACTCTTGGAAGCGCGGCTGCACCCCCGCCCGTTTGCAGGCGATGAGGCGATTACGTCCATCGATCAGGCTTCCCTTATAGGTCCACAGGGGAACCCGCAGCCCGTTCTCGCGGATGTCGTCCACCAGCCGCGTCAAGGCTACCTCGTCCATCAGGGGAACGATCTCGCAAACCGGATGCACCGGCATCCCGGATTCAATCGTCGCGCTACTCATCTCAACGCTTCCCTCTCCCGGTCGCGGTTATCCTTTGCTTCACCTGCGGGGCGGAAATGCCTTCACGGACGTGCGTGGCAACGTGCGTGGCGTAGCGATCTTCGAGGTCTTCGATGCCGTTCTCGATCAGTTCGCGAAGATAAAAGGATAAGGTGCGTCCGGTACGCTTCGCCAGCGCGTCCAAACGAGTTTCGAGCGGGCTTCCGAGTCGAATCGTAATTGCCATGCTGCCCCCATGTCATACGACTAAGTGGCGTGTTCAAAAGCCTACGCCGATTTCAACTTTCACCTGAACCCTGCCACTTAGTCAAGCGAGACCTTCCCGCCTAACTCGCACTTACAGTACAGTTACAGGCACTTTTTTATTGAAACGGATCGACTTAGGCTCGTATAACATTTTTGTTAACAATCAGTCTTCGGCATCTCCGCGAGTTGCTGCCACTCAGCAGCCCGTGCGGCTTCGATACGGGCCGCTGCGACCAGTCTGCGATGTAGTTCGCGATTTCCCCTTGACTCAGACTGCAAGTGGGATGCACTCTGTCTGTATCGAGACGCAGGCTCTTTGGGTCCGGTAATTCATCACCGCACCTAAAATCAAGCTTTGGCTCAGCCGAGAGGCTGGGCCTTTCCCATTTGTGGAGAGAAACAGATGCCTAGCAGGATCAATACACCCAGCAAGCGATTCGCGGCTGCATCCCTTACGCCCGACGAGAAAAGGAAGGTTCGCCAGCGGGCCGCTGAGTGGAAGCGATTCCGCGCCAACTTTCTGTTCACCCAGAGAGCACTGGCAGATGCTTTGCCTTGCAGCGTCAGGACTGTGGCCAGCGTCGAGAGTGGTTGCGAGGTGGTGAAACCCAGTCTGGATTTATTGCGGCGCTTCAGAAACCTGCGCCGCAGCGAAGAGATGAAACAGAAACAGTATGAACAGGCGGTGGCTTAATGATGGACACCATTACCATGAACCCCGTCGGGATCGAGGGGCGTATCTCGGGAAGCAGCGTAATCGATGATCTGCTGGGCCGGATCGGTGAGAAGTTGGCGCGGCATGATGGGCTGAGGGCGACTGACTCATATAGTTCGTACAACGCAACCGTCTCAATTTCGCTCGATCTCGTGGACGTTGACACGACAACAGTTGCCACGTCGATTTCAGTCGGCCAGATGCCCGCGCCGCCAGCGGCACCCATTGCACCGTCACCTAAAGCCGTTACGCTCGTCGTGCCGCCCGTGGTGGCCAGCATTGTCATTGAGCGCCGCGAGCCATTGCCGAGCGACACGCTTGAAAGACAAGTAGACGGCAATCTCCCAGAGCCGCATCCAGCCGTGCAGCAGCCGTCATTGGAGCGCAATGCGGATGGCACTGAGCTTGAGCCGCCTGCGCCGCAGACACGCAAGAAGTACAACCCGCCCAAGTGGGCCACGCCCGGCAGCAGCACGGCACGCAGACCCAGCGACGTTGTCGAACCCGGCGACACTAAGTAGTTACTAAGTTCAAGGAGCAAAGTTATGACAGTCGAAGAAGTTTTGCGACAAAGCGGTTTTGGGGAAGAGGAGATCAGGGCGCTCAACCCCAAGGCGATTACCGCCTTCGGTGGAGTCTTGTCCGCAGCCGAGCAGGAACGCCAGCAGGCCGAACTGGCCAAGCGTTCGAATGCGGAATTTTATGACCGCCAAATTGTGCCATCGCTAACCGCGTGGGACGAGGAAAAGTCACGCTATGACGCGAACAACGCCCGGAAGGATGCGGAACTGGCCTTCTACCGCACCCAAGCTGAAGCGCAGGGCATCGTTCTATCCGATCCTCCCGGCCATCAGGGCAGAGATGGACAGGGCCGCTATGTTGCAGGCGGGGGCGGAACTCCGGGCAGTCCGACTTACGTGGCTGGCAATGGTAACGGAGGTGTGAGCATGAATGACATCGATCAGCGGCTGGGAACCGGAATCTCAAACGCCAGTTGGGCCATGATGGAGTACCAGCGCCTGAACCCCGGACAGTTCTTACCCGACAGCTTTGATCGCTTGGCGCAGGAAGCCACCGTCGCTCGTCTTCCCTTCCGCGATTTCGTTGAACGCAAGTATCAGTTTGCCGAGAAGCGTGCGGAGGCGGAGAAGAAGCGGCAGGAAGCCCACGACGACAAGATCAGGAAGGATGCGGAGACGGCTCGGGATCGGGTCTGGGCGGAGAAAGTCGGCAGTAATCCTGACATAAAGGCGGGCCAGCCCAGCAAGTGGAGCGACATCAGTCGGGCGAGAGCCGCCAACCTGATTCCTGATCCGCTCAGCATGAACGAAGAACAACGCAGGCAAAGCACAAGGCAGATGATTCGCGAAGATATCAGCAAGACCAGCGACAGTTAACCATTGGAGTCGAGAGTACCAAGACACGCGAGTGAACCAGAGCGAGCGAGAGCACCACAGCAAACGCGTAATTGAAGTAGTAGCTAACTTACAACTTCCGGGAGGGGAGACAGGTGGAGTGTGGGCGTGGATTCTCTCCTTACGGGCTTCTTGAGCGGCAGTTCGAAGAGCTTCATCTGTGCGTGCTCATGGATGTACGCCATGGCTTTGCGTACCCAAGCCTTCTTCTCTGCTGGCGTGAGCCGCGTTTGTTCGCCTAAGCTGCCGTGGTTCTCCAACGCTCCGAGCCGCGTATTGCACGGATTGCATAGCAAACCGCGACGGCAGTTGTCGCAGGCTTGGCATTCCTTATCGCAGCAGCGATGGTCATGGTCGATAGCAAAGTCGCCACCACTCTTGGGATCAGTCGAACCGCAAATGGCGCAGCAACCACCTTGGGCAGCTAGCTGTTGGTCGTACCACTCAGGCGTGGCTCCGTATGGGTTGAGCTTGTACCGTCTTACCTCTTCAGGATGCACGATGCGCCATTCTCTGACTTGGCGGTTTAGCCTTTCTTTGTTTTCGAGACGCCACTTTTTATATGTGGTTCCAGCACGAGTCCGGGCTGCGATCTTACGCACCGTGTCTGGATGCCCCCTTTGCCAGCGGCGGGTGCCTTCGCTTGCACATGATTTGCAGTGTGGCCCTATCCCGTATTTTAATTTCGGCCTTTCGGGAAAGCTTGCTACTGGCTGGGGCACTCCCGCGAGTGTGCAGTCCTTGCGGCTGCATATCTTCATACCATCGATAACAGGGTGTAGTAGTGGACGGGGCATAGCTACTCCTCAGGTAAGTAGTCCGCTCCCGGCACTTTCATTGTAAGTGAGCTTGTAGGAGGATGTTTATGTCTTTTTTTAGTTCAATGTTTGCGGGACAAAATCCGACGTTGAATGCCGGGATGAAGCAGGCTGGTGATGTGTCGCAATTTACCACCGGCCTCGGAAAGAATCTCACCGGCCAAGCTGGCAACTACTTTTCTACTTTGCTTTCGGGCGACCCACGAGCCACAGCGCGGTTACTCGCGCCTCAATTCGGAACTCTCCAGAAACAGGGTCAGCAAGAAAAGGCCAATTTAGCTCAATTTGGCACGAGGTCAGGGGGCACCGCGTCCAAAGGACAAAGTATCGACGACGCCACAAGGGCTTCGATGTCTGACCTTGTTTCCAAATTGACAAGCGGTGCAGCCGGGACAGCGGCGACCATGGGTTCAAATCTCCTCGACACCGGACTCGCTGCGCTGGGGCAGCAGACCGCAATGAGCCAACAACAACTCGACAATTGGAGTAGTTCGATCTTTGGCAAGGGCATAACGACTGCGGCTTCGGCTGGTGAAACCTACGCCCTCGGCGGGTAAGTAACAGGGAGCAACTAATGTACACCTCTTACGACAAGTGCCCGCGATGTAGGCAGAGTAAGGACATCAGATCGAACATCTGCCAGAAATGTAGGTGGCTACGCCCGGAAATCGAACAACCGGCAGATGCTGCGATCAGGCATATTCCACTCACGCAGGGACAGATCGTCATTGTTGGCACTGATAGTTACGATGGGGCAATGCAATGGCTGTGGTGTGCCCACCGTCGCCGCAATGGTTACTATGCGGTACGGACCGAAAACGGCAGAGAACCGAGGACTGTTTTTCTTCACCGTTGGTTAATGGGTGAACCGCACGCCGAGGTCGATCACATAAACGGCAATACTTTAGATTGCCGAATGCAAAACCTTCGCGTCTGCACCCACCAACAGAACCTTGGCAACCAAAGACTGCGCAGTAGTAACTCTTCCGGCTATGGCGGGGTCCATTGGGATAGAGGCAAATGGCAAGTACGCATTCGCGTCGGCGATAAGAGATTAGATCGTGGCCGGTTTGACAAGCTGGAAGACGCTATCGCAGCCCGCGTGTATGCGGAACTTGTTTACCTTGGTGAATTCGCACCAGCGGCACGCGACTTACTTGTTCTTCCCCCTAACCTCTTAGTGGCGGGGCAGCGCGTTTAACGAAAAGGAGACAACCGTGGCAAACCAAGACGCTTGGCAAGCTGGCATCGATATCGCCCAAGGCAAAAAGAGCAAGAAGAAGAATGGCGATTCAACAGCGGACGACACTGGTTCTTCCAAACCAACCGGCGGCTTGCTGGGCTTGGCGTCCAAGGGCATACAGAAGCTGCGAGGCAAAGGCAGGCAGGCTCCTGCGGGGGCGGGTGCCACTACCACCTCGGCGCTGATACCGGGAGAGAACATTCCCGTCTTCAAGCGCGGCGGACGGGTCAAAAGGACGGGGCTGATCTACGCGCACCGTGGCGAGCATGTTATTCCCGCCAAACATCGAAAGGTATCGCGCAAGCACACCGTCGTGAAGCGCTAGGAGTAGACCATGCCTGCACGCAAGTTAAGGGTTGCCAGCCATGATCCCAACGCCAAGCGGCGCGGGCTTCTGGCGGGTGCGCGGATCGCCGTGAAGTCGGGAGCGGGTAGGAAGACGACGCGCAGGCGAACCACAACTAAGTTCAGAGAGGGGTAGCCCCATGGCCAATGAAACCGCAGCCCCACAGGCCCTAGCCCAAAGGTGGTCGTCGCTCAGCAATGCGGAGCGTAGCCGCCTGCTGCAAGAGATGTCCCCGGACGAGAAGAAAGACCTGCGCGACGCTATTCGGCGCAGGAAGCTGCACTAGGAGTTACACATGGCCTCCGATACTGCTTGGGAATTAGGATCGCAAATCGCCTCCAAGAACATTGCCGCCCGCCGCGAGCGAAAGACCAAGCTCGAAGATGAGGCGCGGCAGCAGAAAGTAACCGACCTTTACGGCAGAGGGAAGAATCTGGCGCTGTCGATTAAATCGATGGCGCAGGATGACCCTGCACGCCAGAAGGCCATGGACGATCTGACCAGTGTTGAGCAGGACATTGCGTCGATCTACCATCCGGATAACGGTGGAGCTTCCGCGCTCCAGAAAGACTGGAACTTGCTGGCTGGACTTATTCACAAAAGCCGTCCTGCGGCGGCAGGTGTCAGTCTCACCGCGACTAGTCCCGGTGCCACGGTCAAGCCTGATGCGCAGACGGTGACGCTCACGGACACCCCCGATGCACCGATAGGAGCAGTGTTGAAGCCGGGAGGCGATCTCAGCGCCAGTCTCAGCGCCGTGAGAGCGGGAACCAAGCTCGCGCCCGGCACGGGAACCGCAACACAATCCGTTACGTTGCCCAGTGCGCCGGTTACGATTCCGGGGACTACATACAGGCCGGTAACAACGGCCATGACCCCACAACAGCGCCAGCAGATAGCACGGCAGAATGCGGCACGCGCAACGGCGGAACAGGATGTGGCGGCGGCGGGACTAAGCCCGGAGCAGACAGCGCAGGCAGAGAGTGCGCAGAGGCTGGCTTTCGTCCGACAGGCCATGAAGGACTACGAAAAGGTCAATCCCAACGCGACCTCTCAGGAGAAAGCTTCCTTCCTCGCCGACATCGTGCAGGCGCAGTATGGCATCACACAGAAACCAGTCTGGAAGGAATACATCGGACCCAACGGCGAGAAGCAATATCTTGACGCATCGCGGCCAGAGTCAATTCCGCCGGGTTGGAATGCGACCGGTGGAGAGACCACGGACACACGGAAACGTGCCGACTATGCCGCTTACCTCAAGGATCATCCTGATTACAAGGGAACCTTCGAGCAGTGGGGTGTGGAACAGGGTCAGTTAGCCCGTCGTGCCGTTCCGACTAATCGTGACGATCAATACATCGCTATCGAGCAGAAGCGGCTGCTGGGACAGCCTGTGACCAAGGACGATCAGGCCCATCTCGATGCCTACGATCTGTATATCAACAAGAGAGTCCTCGATCCCATACGGGCGCGGGCCGCAGCCATGGCCGATGACCGCTACGTGCAGGTCATGGACCTGAACGATCCCGAGAAAGTTACTTTCATGCGGGCAGGGGATGCGGCGCGGTCGGGCGCGGGATCGCCTCAGAGCATAGGGTTCCAGACCGACAAGGCCATGACCAAGTACATGACCTCCGGCAAGGGTGGCGAAAACATTGCCTACTTCAACACCGCCACCGATCACCTGAAGTTACTAGGTGAGGCGGCGGATGCCCTGAACAATGGCGACATACAGCGACTCAACCAGTTTGGCAATGCCTACGCACGCGAGACCGGCCTTGCCGCGCCCACCAACTTTGAGACCGTCAAGACCGCCGTGTCGGGCGAGTTAGGCAAGACATTTACTGGCAAGGGCGCGACCGTGGAAGAGATCGCCCAGATCAATCAGACCATCAACGCAGCAGAGTCCCCCGAGCAACTTCACGGTGTTATCCAGTATTACACCGACTTGATGGAAGGCAAGCTGAGTGCCCTGAAGTATCAATCTGAAATGGGCAAGCAGGGCCTGCCCGCCTTCGCACCGCCCAAACCAGCGGCGGGCGGCGGCGCGACCGACATGATCACGATGCGGTTTACGGATGCGACGGGAACCCACACGGGGCCGATTCATCGCAGCCAGAAGGCAAAATTCATACAGGATCACAAGGGTGCTGTCGAGGTGACCAGTGGCGCAAAGTAACGATGACCCGTTTGCCGCTTACCAGAAACCACTTGTTCCCGATAAGAAGTCTAAGGGTGGTGACGATCCCTTCGCGGCCTATCAGACGCCTCTCGCGGCGACGAGTGCGCCCGACTTAACCAAGAGCCTGTACAAAGACGTAATCGTGGTCGGCAAGAACTCGGCGGGCCAGCCGATCCTAGCGCCCGCCAGCGACATACCGGGCTATCACGGTGGTGCGGCCAGCCGGTTCCTGTCGAGCGCCGTTAAAGCTCTTGTGGACCCATTCAAGGGGGCGTACCACGGAGTCATCGAAGGCCCGCAGGACTCAAGAGAAGCAGAGATTGAAGCGGCGAATCCTTATGCTGGCCGAGGCGATCTGATCCTGCACCGGTTTTTAATTGATCCAACGAAAGCCGAGGCGAATAAGACGGCGGCAGAGTTCAAGCAATCGGACCCATGGTCCTTGCATCCGTCACAGGAAGCGATCTGGCACCGACAACTGGCGCTGGGTCACGGGCTGGCCACCATTCTTCCCGGAATCGGACCCGCTGTCGCGCAGACGGGAGAACAAGTTGGAACCCAGATTGGCACTGGAGATGTGGCTGGAGGGTTGGGGACGCTGGGCGGCAACGTGGCCATGTATGCGGCCCCGGAAGCGACAGGGAGACTGGGCAAATGGTCGCTCGGGTATGCGCGGGAAAAGTACGGCCCCGCTACCGTGGAACTGGCTGGAGTCAAAGTTCCCGTTTCGGTCGGCGAGGCTTACCCACAAGGTATGCCGGGGCGTACCCATGCCATGCTGAAACGCTCCGGAGTGGGTTCGGAGAGATTTGGGGCGTTCGAAGCCGCGCAGCAGGAATCCGCAAAAGATGTTATTCGCAAAACAGCGGAGCAGACATCCGGATATACGCCATCAGTGGTCAGCAATCCCGTAAGAGGCTCTGCCCATCCGTTCGTACCTTTCGTAGAAGAGCCAGCAGTGACCATGAAGGGTGCGGCGCAGACCACGCTCAACCAAGCCAAAACGCTCTATCAGACGTTGGACGCAAGCGCCGCCACGGTGCCATCCACGTTTGATGCCGCTTCCAAGGTTACGCGGCAAGCTATCGCCCGCGCCGAGAAGCTGGGCATAACAGTTGACATGACCGGGACAACGTCGGTTCTGGAGGATGCGAACGGGCAACCCGTGAGCGCTTCAGCGATCAACGCCGCCGACCGGCTCAACGGCATCCGGACAGGCCGGTATGTAAACCAGCGTGTGGGAAATACAGTGGAGGTGTTGGATGCACAGATGGGCCAGCCCGTGGACCCTAATGCGGGCGTCAATGCCGCCATTAAGGCACAAACTCATCGCTATGTGGCTAAGGCTCCCGATGATATTCCGATTACCACCTTCATAAAAGTGCGCTCCGAACTTTTGAAGATACAGCGCAGCACTCCCGACCCCGCGCTGCGTTACACCATCGGCAATGAAGTGGGAGCCATGGACACCGCCATGGAGAATGCGTTGGGAAAAAATTCGGCGCTTCATCAAACATGGCAGACCGCCAACAGCCTATGGAAAAAGGGGCGTGCGCTGGAACGGGTCGGAGAGGCGGTCCGGCTTTCGGTGAAAGGAACACCGCAAGCAGCACAGGCCGGTGGACTGGTTCCCGTGCCCACCGAGATACAAGGTGCATCGCTGGTCAAAAGGTTAAACAAATTGGCTGAGGGCAACACCCTGAAGGATGCGTTCACGGCCCCCGAGATCGCCAACCTGCGCGAGTCGGCAGACATTTTGGATCGCGTGCAGCGTGTTCGCGTGGGCAAGAGTGAGCCGAGAGGGGCGCGGATGTTAGGACGCGTTGCCCATGGTGCCATAGGGCCGGTCGGCGGAGCCATTGTCGGGAGTTTGTTTCACGGGCTGGGGGGCGCGGAAGCAGGAGCTATGCTGGGCGCAGTTCTCCAGAACATCCCGGAGCAGTTCCTCGTCCGCGCTATGACCAAGCTGGACGGCGTGCAAGCGCTCCGAGCGGTGCAAGCAGCCCAGACGCCCATTCAGTTACAGGTTGCCCTCAACCGTCTGGCTCTGGCGGCGGGGACAGGAAGTGCCGCCCAGCAATCGAGCCGAGAGCGACTCAGGCAACTGCAACAGGAAGCGGCACGGCTGAACCCTTCCAAGCCCGTGAAGATGAGAGCGCCGGACGGGAGTATCGAAGAAGTTCCATATGATCAGGTCGATCACTACAAGAGCGAAGGCGCAACCGAAGTGAAGAGTGAGTGATGCCGCAAAACTGGTTTGAAGCCCATGCGCCCCATGCACTCAAAGCGGCTGGCACCCCGCAGGCCGGTGGGGGCTGGTTTGCACAACACGCGCCCGGCGCGAAACCCTCCTCGTCGGCGGCGGCACCAGCACAGCCCGACTTCACCACCAATCGCGAGGGTGAAGGCACTTACAGAATGGGAACTTACGACTTCTCCGGAGGCAGAGTCAGCAAGCCGGAGATTTTAATTCCTTTCAGCCGCGTGCGGGATGCACTAAGTAGCGGTTATAAATTACACCCCGACGAAATTCGGCGCTACGCCAAGGATGTCTCGCACAAAGGCAAAGGGCCGTCGTTGTTGGAAAGGGCCGGGAATCTGGCCACCCGCATGACCGAACCGATAGCGGATCGACCGCTGGAGTGGAACACCGGCCAGCGCACGCCGGGCAGCTTCGTCCGCTCCGCTCCTGCCGCGCTCAGCAACGTGGGCGCGTTGCCCATCAACGTGGCGACAAGGACTTATCGCGGTCTGGCTGGCTTACCCGGTCAGACGGTCGAGACGGTGAAAGGCATCGCGCAGGGGAGACCGGAAGCGCTGGAGTCGCTTAACCCCATCACCATGGCGGAGAGCGAAGGGAGAGGTTATCAGGCCGACGTTGAAACCCTCGGACCCATGGCCGCTCTGGGCAACATCGGCGGCGACGCGGGCACCGCATACATCGCGGGCAGGCTCACGGAAGCGCCCAAGAGACTGCCTATGTCTCTGGCTGAAATTAAAAAGATAGTGCAGGAACGGATCGCGCCGACCGTCAAGTACGCTCCGCAAAAGATAACTGTGGCCGGGGTTGATATCCCCGTGAGAAAGGGCGAGGCCGAGCCGCCCAGTAAGGTGGAGGGCGAACCAGCGTCTGTTGATATACTTAAGAAGGATGCAGGAACAGAAGACTCAACCCGAGACCCCCGTGAAGTCCAGCGAGCCAACGCCGACCGCGCCAGCGCGGCCCTACTATCTCCAAAAAGAGATGGAGGCGTGCATGAAAAGGAATCCTACACTTACGGAAGAAGAGTTCAAGAGAGAAGCGGAAGCCTTCGGGTTTTAGGAGATAGAGATGCAGACACAGGGGGAGAGCACGGAACCGAAGGAAGAACTTTACAACGGGAAGCGTTATCAGGAACTGTCGGAGGCGGAGAAGGCGCGAATCTCCAAGGAGCAGTGCCTGAAGGACCATCCCGGCCTGACACCGGAGGAGTACGACGAGATGGTGGAGTTTTACGGGTTCTAGGCGCTCGCGTCCACGAGACATGGTCTCTTGATCCCGCAAAATCCGCTGAATTAGCCAGCGATGGCCATAAGTCCCCAGACATTCATGAATTAGACTTCCGCGATCCCCAAGCCGCTGAAGCATTTCACGCTTCCATCTCCGCCCTGAAAACAAACAATCCTTTTGCCGCATCCGTCCACGTCTACGACAAAGCGGAATACGCCGACTGGCGGATGTTCCTTACCGCCGACGGCAAGGCTGGCTTTGCGCTTAAACCCGACGGCGATATCGTCTCCGTGTTCTCGAAGGGGCCGGAGGTAAAGGGCGCATCTCATACGATGCTCGAAATTGCCAAGCAGGCTGGCGGCACAAAGCTCGACGCCTTTGACACGGTTCTGCCACGGATATATGGCGATCATGGATTCAAGGCCGTGGCCCGCGTACCGTGGAACGATGAGTACGCGCCCGAAGGGTGGGATAAGGCCACTTTTGCAAAATTCAACAACGGCGAACCGGATGTAGTCTTCATGGTCTACACGCTGGCTGGGGCCGGGCCATACAGGCCGGGAGACGGGAAGACGGTCAGTGACTACAGCGAGGCTGTGCGCCTGCAAAATGACTTTCTTGGGAAACTCCGGTCACTGTACGACGACTGGAAAAGGGCGAACAGGCTGACTGCGGGCGTATTCCAGAAAGCCGCACAGGCGACGCTGACCCCAAGGCAGGCTGCTGTGAACAGGATGCTGAGGGCGGTAGCGACCGCTCCCCGGCAGCAGTCGTCCCGCGAGCGGCTCCGGCAGCTTCAGGCCGAAGCGGCCCGACGGAACCCACACAACCAGCCCGCCTACACACCGTAAGCCTGCGCCTTTTTGCGCGGCAAGGAGGAACAATGCCGGGATACGCAGGAACTGGACAAGCAACACTCATCCGCGATAACCAGCAGAAGTTTTTATTTCAGCAGGAGACGAACGTCACCGGCAAGGCGAGCATTGCGCTGCAACTTGAAAGGGTCAATCGCTCTTTCTATCCATGGGGAGTGTCCTTTCAGGTCGCGTTTACCGATGTGAACGGGAACCCAGCTAATCCCGGAGCGGTTGAGGTGGACATTCAAACATCGGACATCGATCAGGACACGCAATACTGCACGATCAATTCGCTGACCAGCGGCCTGAATGCCAATTTCGTGGGGCGCATCGAGCTTCCCAGTTTCTACGCCAAATACATCCGCGCATTCATCAAGGTTCTTACGAATAACGTTTTTGTGACTGTGCAGGCAACGCACTGACTTACTTCGGTTCAGGCGAGCCAAGGTGTAATTAGCGGAGGTGCCGCGTTGGATCAAGGTTATATTTTTATTACCTTGATTTTTAACATTCTCCGACTTGTGGTCGCCGCCATGCTCACCCAGTAAGCGCACGTCTGACGGAACCGATCACCTTTCCGCTGTAAGTTCATGCACCATGGCGCATTCTTCCGGCGTCAGCTTCGGGATCAACCTGCGAATCTGCTCCAGCGCCGATGGCCGTTTGCGAAACCCGGCTTGAATAGCGGCAGCGTTGGCTGATAACTCACCCCTAGTAACACGCTTGAATAGCGCTGGCTCCTGCTGCTTCAGGCGCTGAAGAGTGTAGGCACGGTCAGTCCCGCGCCTTGGAGGCAAAGTGGTGATATTATCACTACTTTCTGCTGGTCTATGGTTGGGTGCCGTAGTCGCCTCTCGCCATTCGGCTAGTATTCCCGGATCATCCCGCAGCAGCGCCTCTACCTTCTCCGGGGGCCAGCCGCAGCCCTGCATGGGCTTGGTGGTGATGAAGGCAAGGAAGCTCTCGTTGCGGTAAGTCTTGCCGCGATGGATGCGATCCCGCAATGGTCGCCGCCAGATGCTGTACTGCGATCTCCGCTGCGGGACTGACGTGGATTCCGTCCCGGCTGGGAGCCACGACCAGAGCCGAATGCACCTGCCCGATAGTTAGACAGCAAACGGAGACGATTCCGGGATACGACCTGCCCAGATCGTTGAGTGCGGTCAGTTCGGTGAGAAAGGCTCCCATCTCGCAGATGGCGTTTTCCGGATCGCGCATCATGATCCGCTGCTGTACCTCGACCACCTCTGGCAAACGTTCATCTTTGTTTATGGAAATTAAATTCGTAGTCATGGCTCCACCCTCCGTGGCGCTAACGAGAGTTCCAGTTCACTGCACAACTCCGAAAGCCATCTCGGCATACTCTGCTGCCCACGCCGCTTCTTGGAACCGGATCAGGCGAGCGCTCTCCTGTCTATCTATCCACTCGTAACCAGTCCAGCCTAGTCCATTGTCGCGACCGTTCAAGATGATCCAGCCCCCTTCCGGAGCATCGTTCCGCACGACGCAAAATCGTGGCCCGGTAGTCATTGCACCCTCCCTGAAACATCTTCCCCTGTGTGTGCTTGGTTGCGAACGAACTGCTACTGATTCATGATTGATCTCTCCTCTCACGGCTTTAATTTGTTATCGGCGTCAATGCGTTTCAGCATTCTTACGTAAGGGTTGGTTACCTTGGGCGCATCAGGAATTGAATCCACCTCCGCAGGCTGCACCGGCTGCTTACTCTCCGGTTTAACTTTCTTACTCGCGGCGGCAAGCTCACTGATTCGGCGTGCTCTTTCCGCAGCCGCTTGTTCGAACCGCCCGGAACGTTTATTCCGCATCGTCGTTCTCCTCTTCCTTTTCTTCGTCTGTGTCGTCCGGTTCTGCGGCTAGGACCAATGTGCCGGGGAAATGGTTACCCAAACAATCCAAATCCGGCCAGTATACGATCACCCTTTTCCGTTTCATCCCTCGCACAACGCCATGCGGCCCCGGACAGTTTCGCAAGCAGACCGTGCTGCCGACCGGGAACGGCGCTGGGTCCGCTGGCGCGGTTTTCGAACCGGGCAAGGTGACGTACTTACCTGTGGGCATGGTGGGGTTCCTCCTGTTGTAGCGGGAAGGTATAGGCGCAGTACTCTTCGGCAAGCTCGGGCGACAGGAATCGCATCAGATGGCTGGTGCTGTCTCGATCCACCCAACAGCCTCCACACCATGCCCAGCGCTCATCCTTCGCATTCACGATGATCCAGAGGCCGTCTGGCCCTAGCTGAAGGCCGTAACGCAATTTCGTTACGCCAGCTTGCGGTGTCAGGTTCGTGTGCATGACCTCCTCCTTGGCTCAAACTCTGCGCCCTCTCGCGTCAGGGAGACCTGAGGCGGCGTTTTCTCGGGGCGGGTGGACCGATCCCAGCCAACCCGGCCCTGCTGGCGTCCCCACCAGCCCCGGCGTCAGCAACTGCGCCGGGCTGGAAGGGCAATGATCCATTCCGCTCGCGCAGCAAGACCATGATGTCTTTCTTGTGAGCGATTAGTTGTTCCTGCAACGGGATCGCGGCAGAGCGTGGAGTGATCACTACCTTCGGGCCGTCCACCCGGATAGAGCCGCCACGGGCTTCGACTGCCCAAATTAATTTCATGGCGGTTGCTGAGGTCTTCTTCTTTGGCCTGTTCAGTTTTGGTTGTAGCGGGTGGCACGGACAGTTGCACGGCGTGAAGCACTCCCGGTGGTGGCCGCTGAAGCATTCCCCGGAGCGTCGGTGGCGCTTGAGCTTGGGGCGAGGCGCATCGTCCAACGCGTTTAAGAACCAGATGTTCTCACACGTGAGCGGCTCAACCTCCTTACCAGTTACTGCCCCCCATGGACCCCAGCTTTGACATCCTCCCGGCTCGGAGATTCCTACGGCTTTCATCCGGAGGAGATACCGGACGAAGTCGCTTCGGCGGGCGGTAGTTAGGTTCTTATCGTTCAACGCCTCTCCTCTCCTGTTGGCTTCGAATGCGCGAAGGCTTGTAACGCAACTGCGTTACGGTCATTTCTCATCTCCACGTTCCGGATCGTCGATCTCGATCTCCACTCCGACCGCCATCAAACGCCTGATCAACTCTTCCTGCCCCCAGTGTCCGGAGAGCCAGTGGTTACCATGCAACTCGTGACTAAGCTGGCGCAGCGTGGTGCGCACGAACTCCGGGCCGATTACAACTTCGCTCTGGGACAGCCGGATCGGTGGCTCCACCGGCTCCCAGCGAACGATCCGGACGCCGTCGGGCAGGATCATCTCCACAGGCTCAGGCGCTTCGATGGCTGGCGCTGGCGCTGTAGGGCGTGCTGGGGCGTCCGGGACGGGGTCGGGCAGGGAAATCCCCTCCGGGATGGCCACGGGTTCAACCTCACCGTCATCCTTTGCCGTTACGGTCACGGGGTGGATGATCGCGGCTGGCTCAGGGAACAGGAGGAGTTGCCCAGTCATTGCAGTTGTCTTCCGCATGTGCGCCTCAAGCTACGCGCCGCATCCCGCACTGCCGAGTTTCGCTTCCCGCTCGCGCAATAGGACACTAATCGCCTGCTTGTGCCTAGAAAGTTCATCTGCGAGCGGCTGGGCAATGTACTTCGGAGCGACGCCCAGATACGGGCCGTATGGGCCTACCTTGACCGTGAGTCGCCCGCCGCGTGCCTCAACGTCTGCGATGAGGTCGGCAGCAGTTTGGCACCCATCGCACAGGGCGGTGCCGTGACAAGCGCAAATCGTTGCACGACCGATGTCGCACCACCACCATTCATCGACTCTTGCCACCTGCTGCTTGGGTCGGCTCCGGTGGACGGTGTTCCCGGTTGGCCTATGCCACTGAACCCTGTTATCGCCTGTCGGCTTCTTCCGGTCCACCTCGCACGACCACCGCGCCTCCGGATCGCAGCCGAAGTATGTGCCGCACTCCGCAAGAGCCTGCTCGACCTCACTCCACGTAACCCACCGCCCGCCCTCCTTGGCGCGGTTCAACCTGCAAATGGCGCGTTGCACCGCCAGCCGCAGGTCCAGCCACTCTTCCTCGACATCCTCGGCGGTGGTGGAGTCCAGCCATGCGTTTAGGTTCTCGGGTGCCAACGAGTTATCGGCATCGTGGGTAGCGCCTGTTAGCTGCAACCGTTTCGTAACCTTGGCGAATGCCAAAAGGTCCATGGCGGTATCTTCAATCTGTTCAGGCTCGTTATTCATGATTTCCTCCTCTTGATATGAAGCTTGGGATGTCGCCTACTCTATCTACCAACTGCTGTAAGGTTCCATCGAGTGAGGCCAACTGAGCCTCAATACCTAGCAGTGCCCGCAATGTTTCGAACCGCAGTTTGGCATCGTCGGCGAGTAATTCGTCCTTGCATTTCACGACGCAGAGCATGTCCCGCATCACCCCATCCTCGTCCGGAGCGTAAGCGTACCCTGTCCCTTTGATATCCGCCTCCACCGTTTCGATCATTGCTTCCAAGTAATCTTCTTCGGTCGCCATTCGGTTCTCCTCTTTCGGGGTTAGTCGCCTCACATCGGCAAGGTGTTAGATGACAAGCTGATCGGCACCCCGCATTTTGCGCATCGCACAGGCAGCGCATCTACGAACGCTTCGAATACCCGCACGCAGGTGCCACGGGTCTCATCGTTGGAGTCCATAAATTCCGGGCGCTTCAATGTTGCGGCGATGGTGTCTGCGATCTGTGAGTAAGTGAAGTACTCTTCTGGGCGTTGCTGATCGTGATCTTGTTTCATGTTATTACTCCTCCTTGGAGTTAGGGGTTACTGGTACGGGTAACGTGCGTCGCGGTCTGCTGTGTCCACGTTGCGTCGCGGGTCCACACCTTGCAGGCGAAGATTGCCGCCGCCGAATTCAATGGTGAAGGAAATGGGTGCGCACGACTCTCCGGCTTTGGTTTCAAATTCCGCCTTGCGGATCAGCTTGGTTTCGCCGGGGTTTTCAAGGGTCAGCCCGATGGACCACTCGGTCCAGCCGTGGATCGCGCTGGCCCCGCGAATGCGGGTGAAGAAGCGTCCCGTATAACTGTTTTCCTTAGAAACATGATGAACCAGTCCAATCGCACAGCCCGCCTCGCGGCCCATCTGGCTGATGCGCTGAACCACCTGCAACATCTCGGTGTTGTCGTTCTCGTTGCGGTTGTGAATCCGGTTCAACACATCGAGGACGGCGAACTCGACGCCGTGCTCCTTCAGGTCGTGGGCCATGTTTTTGAGGTGGTCTTCGATGTCGATGTTGAAGTCGCCTAGCTGTTCCCGCGTGTTGGACCACAGCCACCCGGTGGGGTCTACGCTGATGCCCTTGCCACGCAGGAACCCTTGGACGCGGACCTTGGTCAGCACAGGCGAGTCTTCGCGGCTGATGTAGGCACACCGGACCCGCCGGGGAACATGTCTGCCGAGCCACGGCTGGCCGCAGGATAGGGAGAGAAGTAGATCGAGAGCACATAAGCTCTTGCCGGTTTTAGGTTCGGCGGCGATGATGCCGTTGGCGTCGGCCTGAATGATGCCGTTGATCAGCCAATCGACTTGAGGGCTGGCAGTCGAGGACCACTCCACGGTTTCGACCAGCCAGTCTTTGCGATCCGAGGACTCGCCTTTCCAGAAACGGGTGGCCGTGATTTTGTCTTCCAGCTTCTCTTTGCCGAATAACTCCAGATAGTCCGACACGTCGCCTTTCTCGGGCAACTCATCGAAGTACACGATGCGCACATTGGCGGCATACTTTAAAATCCCGGCGGCTACGGCTTTGGCGTAATTCCTGCCTGAAGGATCGTTGTCGGCGAATATGACAACTATTCTTCCGGTGAAGTAGGGGTTGTAAATCTCCAACCACTTGGAAGACTGGTCATCTTCCCAAGCTGCGGCAAAGCTGGTGGTGCAGGCAATGGAGTACCCGTCATTCGGGAATAAGTCGGCGTTGCCTACGTTAATGCAATCCTTCTCTCCCTCACATACGAAGACCAGATTCGCTATGATTAAGTGGGGTAAGTTGAATAACACCCGTCGCGTTGGAGGTCCGCCCTTAGGCTCGATTCCGAAAACCCATCCCTTGTCGGTGTGGCGATAAACGCGAAAGGTCTTTTTCTGAAGCGGCGGTTCGAAGCGGCGCTTTTGGTAGAGCGCGACCCCGTTCTCATCGCGGTAGTCATAGAACGCAACCGGTGGTCCCAGATCGGCCAGCGGTGCGGACGGCGTGGCTCCGGTAATCTGGGCGACGTTGATCTCCGCCTGCTGCATCGAGCAGTTCGAAAACCGGGCTTCGAACTGAAATAAATTTCCCTTGGCTCCGCACCTGTGGCAGTAGAAGCCGCCATTGCCGTCGAGGAAGAGTGTGCAGGAGGGATGCTTCTCGCCGCACAGGACGCAGCAGACCGCGACCTTGTCGCGAGCCGAGATGTGTTGTCCGGGATGGCGGACCTCAAAGTATTTGCGCTTTTGTTCAAATTGCAATTCCATCGGCGTTTTTTCCTTTCAGAAAACCCCATTTTCGGGAGTCTTTCCAGATGCCTTCCCCAAAGAACTTCTGTACGCCCATGGGGGATGAGGATTTCAATCTTCCTTCGAGGAAGCACTTTTCGTACCTGCGGTATTGGGAAATCATTCCGTCGCGCACGGCATCCATGGTCAGACCGCGCTTTAGTTCCAACTCGGCCTGCTGGACGACCTCGTTGCCGACCCAGTGTGATGTCACGCCAATCCCCGTTCTCACCTCACCAGCGATCATGTGTGCTTCAGGAGAGGAAAAGCCCGCCGCAAGCGAGGAAGAGCCGTTGGGCCGCACACTGTTTCCGGTTGCGTTCGCGGAAGAAGAGGGAACAGCCTCAGGAGCTATCGAAGTGTTCCGGCTTTCCGCAGGAACGGTCTGGGAAAGGCCCGCCGCAGGCGAAGGGTCGCGGACCCCGTTTTCCCTTCCGCTGCGCGGGGCTTCTTCTCCCTCCACGACGGCAGGGGAAAACGGCGGCTCTGGACCCGGCTCTGGCTCTGGTCCCGCGCCCGCACGCGGAAGGTTGCCATTTTCGCCTTTTGTCTCGACATTCCCGCCTTTTGTCTCGACATGGTGCCGGAGGATGAAAGTTCGCCCTGACCGCGTGAGCTTCTTTTTTACGGACTCGTCGGCATGTTCATGCCAGTCATGAACCAGAAGTCGGTGTTGCTCATCGCGATCCAGCCAGCCACAACGGACAAGCGCCTCGATGAGTCGGTCTTCATCGCCGCGCCAATCTACCGCCAAGGCTATGTCTTCGTTTGAGAGCTTCCCGATGTTGCCTTCTGGAGCTTGACGGGCCGTCAGATGCCAGAGCAACTCCAGCGTGCCCACGGCGAGACCGAGAGTAATGTCCAGCAGTCGGCAGAGCCGTCGCATCTTCGTGCTGGTCGGAGCTTCGCGCTTCATGACCGCACCCCCCGCTCAGCCCCGTCTAGCCGGTCGATCCGGCGCAGGCGCTGGGAAAGGGAGTTGCGCTGGCAGTCCGCGATGGACTGGTACTTCCGATTTCGGGAGAGGAGTGCTATTTTAGGCATAGTGTCGTTCACGGGCCTCCTTGGCCCCGCGATGCCTCCACAAACTTCAATCCCTCCCGGATTTAAGAACAGTGGATATCAAAGGCTCGGCTCCCTTCAACGGACACCGGGCCTTTCCCCTTTCTGACTCCATTTCTGGTAACTCTTAAAATTCCATTGCGGCAGCGCTGGCGCTGGTGCGGGCGGCAGGTGCTGCGGCGGTTCTGGGTGGCTTTCTGTTGTTGCGGCGCTGGCGTACAGGCGGCGCGACCACTTCGCGGTTCGCGATCTGCGCATTGTCGTCACTGATCGCGGCTACGGGATGCGAGAGCGCGGTCCGCACTTCTTCCAGATCGAATCGCCGGAAGACTTTCGCGCCATTGCGAATACCATGCCAAGGGATATTCCCTGCTGCGGCCTGTTCGGACACCCACTTCCCAGTGAATCCGTAGAACTCACCTACCGCGTCCGCATCTACAAGCCTCTTCTGGCCAACCTGAACAGCAATGCCCACCTTACTTTTCGGCATGTCCACCTCCCGTTGCCTCGCGGCCACGATCCGTCTTCATGTGATTAGGACACAGGACTTACTCAAAATCAAGGGAACCTAACCGCCGATATTAGTAAGAGATCAGTAAGTGGAAGGGTAGGAGACTGGCACCCGAAACTTTACCGAGGATCGGGCGTGACTAATGGTCTAAATGATTTAATCTTGAGCGGCATGATGCAGTTACGCCAAATCATTATTCCATGCTTTTTATTGCAGGCTAGGCCGGAGGCGGTAAACGGAAAATAAACAAGGCAAAGCGTCACTGGTGGCAAAAATGATTTAATCTTCAGCGGCGTCATGCAGTTACGCTCAATTTTAATTCCATACGTTTATTTCACGGTCTTGCGCATAACATCCGCCGCCATGCCCCAAAAATAAATTTGCGAGTTCTCCTGTAAACCAGTTTTCCTGCGTGCGGTTGGCGCAGTTTAAGGTGAGCCATGTTTCGCTTGACACGTTGATGGCATTCCGGCATCATGGATGCCATGCAGACTACGACACTGGTCATTCCACAACTCAAATGCAAGCGCTGCGGGCATACTTGGTTGCCGCGCATCACCCAACTTCCCAGAAAATGTCCGGGATGCACATCGCCGTACTGGAACCGGGACAAGATCATGCCCACAGTCAGGTATGCACCCGCGCCCGCAGTCACGATCACGGCCACGAAGAAGGCCGGGAAGGGGAGAAGGAATGCAAGAACACGAGCAACCAAATAGCCTTGACCGCAATCGGTCGTGGCAGGAACCAGAGCCGAGGCTTCGCAAACGCAACGGCAAACCTGCCGTCTGGGAAGCGCGATACCGGTGTTATCTCGGCGATGGCACCGTCACCAAGCCGTGGGAGTTCCTTGGTGACCAGATCGAGTTCCCCGATAAGACCGCGCTCAAGACCAGCACGAAATGGAAGCAGTTCATTGAGCGTATCAACGCCACCCGCACCGTGGTGCTCTTTCGTCACCTCGTCCGCGAGTATCGCGAAAAGGAGATCAAGGGGCGCGTCGCCAAGGGCCAGAGCACCGTCAAGGGCCAGCTTTGCTACCTCGAAGACCAGTGGGGCGAGTACCGGCTCGACCAGCTTGTCCAGATGGGCTACGAGATCAGGACATGGTTGCAAAGTAACGATTTGGTGAGCCGCAGCAATCCTGATCAGCCGATCTCGCGGGGGACGCGCAAGCATCTGCGCGGCCTGTTTGTGCAGACGATAAAGTTCGCCGTGGACCGGCATTATCTGCCCTACAACCCCTTCGCGGGTAGCGCTCTCGCCGTGAAGAAGGGTGGAGCGCCGCCCGTGGACCGCAGCAAGTTCTTCGTCACTCCGGAACAATTCCGCTGGATGCAGAACGATCCGGAAACGCCCGGTCACGTAAAGATGATGCAACTGCTCGCCTACACGGCGGGGATGCGGGGCGACGAATTTCTGGGCCTGATATGGGACGATATCGACTTCGATGGCCCGGAGCCAAGGATCAACATCCTGCGCGGCGTGGATGGCAAGCATGTTCAGGAAACCAAGAATGAGCGGTCCAAGGCTCCGGTGCCCATGTGCGACCGGCTGGGCGCGGCGCTGCTTTATTACAAAGATGAGAACCCGACTGTGGAGGGCTGGGTATTCGGTTCGGTAGCGACCGGTCGTCCGTTCCACCTGACTCAGCTTCAGGCCGATTACAATCTGCCTGCGCTGAGGCGGATGGCGGCGCACTTCAAACTCAAGGGCGTGCCCAAGGGCACCGGCTTCCACGCCTTCCGCCACGCCTACAACGCGCTCATCGTCAAAGTGGGGAACGAAAAACAGGTACAGATGGAACTGCTTCGCCACAGCGATTCGCGCATCAACGACCGCTACGGCAAGTCGGCGCAGCCCCTGCGCGAGCAGGCCCGTGCCGCCCATACTGATGTGACCGAACTGGCAGTGGGAAGAGGAGTCAACTAGCCTCAAATCTGCCCCAAATCTGTCCCTAAATTCTTGGGGCACTTTTGGGGCAGATTTTTTTGACTGCCTGTAAGTTGTTGTTTTTATTGGGATTCTAAGAGCGTCTATCAACCCTTAAGTAATTTAAACCACTCAATAAGGTCATTTTCCCAAGCTGAATGTCGCCGGTTCGATCCCGGTCTCCCGCTCCAACAAATCAGCAAGTTACATAAGCAGCCTCGCCCCACAATCCCCCACATACATCAGATAAAATGCACATCCATTTGGATATCAACGTGGTTCTTTGCTCAAAGTGGGGAACTCCTGGCAATGGAGACATCGTTCCCCGGTGGAAAAGATAAAGCTGGCCAACATCGGCCGGCTGACGTCGAGACCTGGCGATGGATTACGGAGGTACGCCTGTTGAGGAAATGCGGCCGGTGCAGGAAGCAGGCAGACCGGTACGGCCGAAGTAGAGTCTGTCCCTGACTCCGATCAGGTCTGGAACCTGGACGGGCGAGCGCGCCGCGGACAAACACGGCGCGCTCGAGTTCCTGTCACAGTTCCTGCCTGCGTCGATGCATTAAGGCGCAACGCCTTCTGCGACAGCTAGAGCAAGAACCACCAATCGCGAGCGCAGCACGCCGAGTTGCGCTTTATGTTCTTTTGGTTTCCAACCACATGATGACTGTTTATCCTTTCCAAGTTGAACTCCCATACTGGGTTCTCTGGAACGATCCAGGAGCCGGTTGTCAATTCAGGAGCTTCATGTAGGCGACTATGTCCGCTTGATCCTGCGGCGTGAGTATTACGGGGTCCGGAAGCGTCAGAAAAAAGCGCGCGTAATGAGCGACCACATCCGCTAGCGTTTTGGCGGAATTGTCGTGGAAATAGGGCGCAGTGTTCCTGACACCCCACAATGTCGATATCTTGAACGAGTTCAAGTCGGATAAAGGTCCTGGTTGGTCGATTCTGCCGGTGATGAGCGCGCGCCCTGGGTCTGGGCTCCACACAACAGTCTGAGTCCCGTCGGGGTTCAGCCAATTGAACTGGTGGACGGGATTCGCAGCTTCGTTGAACTCCGAGACGCCGACGCTCTGAAAACGTGTCCCTGCCGGGACGAGTCCGAAGGTGGCCGTAACGAAAGATGAGTCGGTCTCATTGAGCATCGGGCCGCTATGGCAGAGGGCGCAAGCACCCGCCTTTCCTCCTGCAACAAATGGCGCATCGACAAAGAAGAGCCGGCCTCGTTTCTCAGAAGCCGTAATTCCCTTCGGCAGCGCCGGGGGCGGGCCTCCTCGTGCGTAAGCCAGCAGCCTCAACGAACTAAAGAATGGTGCGGTCAGTTCAAATTGGGAGATGCCAAGCAGGTCTCCTTGTGTGGGTGGTGTGGTCGCTTGGAAATGCGCTTGTATCGCATGGAGCGCCTGCGTCGGAAGATTCGAGTCTCTTCCATCCAGCATCAGAACCGGGTCAAGCGCGGGGGTGTTCAGCGTGGTCGGTGTGCCTCGCCGAAGAACCACGGACCTGGCCCTGGGATCATCCCCCACGCTGACATTCGCCGGCAAGGGGATTTGGACCAGGACCGTCGCATCGGTCAGCATACGATTAACGCCGTGACCCTGCCCATCGTCGCTTCCGTCGAACAGAAACAGTGGATCGGATGGGTTCCGCCGATACCGCTTCCGGGCGTCTGCAGGCGAAACGGTTCCGGTGAGTGTGCTGTGGCAGGTCTGGCAGGTCCGGCCGTTTCCGCCGAACGTTTCAGTTGTGAACAGGAGCCTGTTCTTTTCGCTCAAGTCAGCGTTGCTTGGCTGGGCCTGTAAACTCGAGAATGCGGCCGCAAGCACCAGGATGGTAATTGTGGTTCTCATCGCGTTTTGACCTCCATGGCTGTTGATCCTTCTGAACTTTGAAGCGCCACGCCTCGGCTTACGGCTCGCTGAGTTTCAGGCCCAGTTGCGAGGTTGGTGCCGGGTCCTCAATGGGCGCTTTGTGTTTTCTTCACTAAGACGGGGCCGTTCAGATTTGAATTGTTTTTCAGGGGGGACCTCCTTTAAGGTCTGAGCAAGCTCTGAGGTTTCCGGAGTCCGGTGCATCGGCTCCGAGTTGCTGACAAATTCCTCATCTGGCAGGGTGAATGAGTTGCGTCGCGCTTGGGACTCACTTTCCCCCTTCGCTGGTGTAAGGCGAAAAGAAGCCCCAAGAACAGTAGTGGCCGCGAAAAATATTTGCTGACCGGCTCCATATCGTTGCTTAGGGGCAAACTCCGCTAAGATCCACGTTCCCGCCCGGGAGGCCTGCGTGACTGAGGTTCGAGCGCATGAACTAACCCAATTGTTAAGGGCCTGGAGCGAGGGGGACGAGCAGGCGCTGGAAAGACTCGTGCCGTTGGTCTATTCGGAGTTGCACCGTTTGGCCCGACATTACATGGCAGGCGAACGTGCTGGTCACACCCTGCAAACTTCGGCTTTAGTGAATGAGGCTTACCTGCGACTGGTTGACGTGAAGAATGTGAACTGGCAAAACCGGGCCCACTTCTTCGGTGTATCCGCCCAGCTGATGCGGAGAATCCTAGTGGATTTCTCGCGCTCTCGCCGTTCTCTCAAGCGCGGTGGAGAAATCCTCACGGTGCCGCTGGAGGAAGGGTTAATCGCCTCTCCCGGCACAGGGGCAGATTTGGTGGCACTCGACGATGCACTCAAGACTCTGGCCGCGATGGACCCCAGAAGAAGCCGGGTGGTGGAACTGCGTTTCTTTGGCGGCCTAAGCGCAGAAGAAACAGCCGAGGTGCTGAAAGTCTCGGCCGAGACCGTGTTGCACGATTGGAAGCTGGCCAAGGTGTGGCTTCTGCGCGAGTTGAGTGCGGGTATAGCCAATGAAGCCTGAACTCTGGGAGCAGATAGCACAATTGCATCGCGCCGCCCTGGAGATTGAAAAGGGGGGCCGGACCGCATTCCTCACGGAAGCATGTGCCGGGGATGAGCTGCTTCTGCGCGAGGTTGAATCGCTTCTCGCCCTGGAGGGGAACGCCGAGAACTTCATGGAGAGCTCAGCTATAGAGGCGGTGGCTACACAACTGGCCAAGGACCAACTCCCAATCGGCGCCTTGAAGCCGGGCACGAAATTCGAATCGTTTGAAATACTGGGCCATCTCGGCGCGGGAGGGATGGGAGAGGTGTATCGCGCGCGGGACCGCAAGCTGAATCGCGATGTCGCCTTGAAGATCCTCCCTGCCGTGTTCACCGACGACGCCGAGCGCATGGCTCGCTTCCGACGGGAAGCTCAGGTACTGGCATCGTTGAATCACCCCAACATCGGGTCCATCTACGGACTGGAAGAGTCGAACAATCTCAGCGTCTTCGTACTTGAGTTGGTGGAGGGGCCTACGCTCGCCGAGCGTGTCGCGGCAGGTGCCGTCCCTTTGGAAGAGGCATTGGCGATTGCCAGACAGATTGCGGATGCCATGACGTACGCCCACGAAAAGGGAGTCACACATCGTGACCTGAAGCCTGCCAATATCAAGATCACGACTGAAGGGAATGTGAAGGTACTTGATTTTGGAGTAGCGAAAGTTCTTCAAGGACATGAAAACCCTGATTCGCCTTCATCAGATCGATCCACATTTACTAACCCAACCACACGTGCGGGCATAATTCCAGGCACCCCTGCGTACATGAGTCCGGAACAAGCGAAAGGTAAGCCGGTGGATAAGCGCGCCGATATCTGGGCATTCGGCGTGGTCCTATACGAGTTACTCACGGGGGAACACCCGTTTCAGCGCGAGACGATGTCGGACACTTTGGCGGCCGCACTCAAGGAAGAACCAGATTGGGACCGGGTTCCAGCCAAGGTGCTGCCTCTCTTGCGGCATTGTCTCGAAAAGGATCCCAAGCGGCGACTGCGAGACATCGGGGATATGCCCCTGTTACTCGAGACCGCTTCGGTCCCTGGCCCGACACATCGACCCCGGCTTGCGTGGGGCGCAGTGGCGGCGTGTCTCTTGGCCTTCGCAGTGCTGTCCGTCATTCATTTCCGTGAGCGACCATTGGCGTCCGCACCGGTTCAATTTCAGATCTCTCCACCTGGAAGCGCGCCCCAAGGCGAAGCGTTTTCGGTATCGCCTGACGGCCGTCATCTCGCATTCGCCGCGGCCGGTTCTGATGGCATAACACGCTTGTGGATCCGCGACCTGGAATCGCTGGAAGTTCGGATCCTGCCAGGTAGCTACCCTGCATCCGTAATCCACCACCACGTAGTACCGCCGTTCTTCTGGTCTCCGGACAGCCGGTTCATTGGATTTCAAGCTCGGGGCAAACTCGTAAAAATCGCGATCTCCGGCGGCCCGGCACAAACACTGTGCGATGTGAAGGGGACCGTAGTGGGTGGTTCGTGGAACCGTAATGGCGTGATCGTTTTCGCGGATGCCAGCAGGGGCTTGATGCAGGTTTCTGCGCCAGGTGGAGTCGCATTGCCGTTGACCACTATTGATCCACTACGCCAGGAAGGTGTCCACGTCCTCCCATCTTTCCTCCCGGATGGTCGACACTTTCTGTACCTGCGCACTTCCAGGACCCCTGAAAACAGTGGCGTTTATGTCGGTTCCCTCAACATCAAACCGGAGGATCAGGATTCCAGACGGCTGCTGGCAACTACATCCGGGCCGGTATATGTGCCTTCGTCAGATTCGGATTTTGGGCAAGTGCTGTTCTTGCGCCAAGGAACGTTGATGGCGCAGCGATTTAATCCTGATCAGTTGGAATTTTCTGGCGAGGCCGTCCAGGTTGCCGCGCAAGTTGGCTCCTTTCTCGACTACGGCCTCTTCGCGGCTTCGAACAATGGTGTCCTGGTCTACAGGAGCGCTGTCGGGGAAGATTACCAACTCAAATGGCTTGACGGGCAGGGGAGACTCCTCGGTACAGTGGCGGAGCCCGGCGGATACAACAGCATGGCTGTTTCGCCGGACGGAAGGCGGGTCGCAGTTTCCCGGACCAATCCCGAGAATACGCCGAACTGGGATGTCTGGATCCTAGACGTAGAGCGGAATACGAGCACGCGGTTGACCTACGAACAGGTCCGGGCTACGTTCCCCGTCTGGTCTGCCGACGGGAGCGGGGTCATTTTTGGTTCACCGCATGGGGAGGAGGTCGACCTCTATTTCAAGCTCGCGAGCGGTGCAGGCGACCAGCGGCTCCTGCTGAAGTCAACTGCCGGCGACAAGTACGCCACGAGTTCGTCGCGAGACGGGCGCTTCTTGCTGTATACCGTTGAGAATCCGGAGACGAAGAGCGACATATGGGTCATCCCATTGCAGGGCGATCACATGCCGATCCCATTCCTGCGAACGGAGTTCAACGAAAGCGCAGGCCAGTTTTCTCCCGATGGACATTGGATCGCATACACATCGGACGAGTCCGGCGGCGATGAAATCTACGTCCGGGAGTTCTCCTCCGGGCTTGCTCAAGGATCTTGGAATGCCGGGGGCAAGTGGCTGATTTCCAAGGGGGGTGGAACTGATCCCAGATGGCGCGGGGATGGAAAAGAGTTGTTCTATGTCGCTCCCGACGGGAAGCTGATGTCAGTCGACATCAGCGCCAAGCCAATATTTAAGGCAGGAGCGCCCAGAGCGCTGTTCAAATTGCCGCCTGGTTTTATCGGCGGCGATGTCACGGCAGACGGCACACGTTTTCTCATCGGCGTGCCAGTAGCCCAAAGCGCTTCCGTACCCTTTACGGTAGTGCTGAATTGGCAGGCGACTTTGAAGAAGTAGGAACCGCAATTTGCAAGCAGATATTCCCGTGAGAACGGCAAGCGGCTTAGCATGAGCGTAATTACAGCGCTCCATTCCGGGCAGATGCATAGACTACGCCGCTCCGGCCACAGGTTTCATTCGAGAAGTGGATTCGTTAGCGAGTTGACATGAAGGGTCTCTATGGACCGCGTCTGATGAGAAGGCTGGCACACAAATCGCGATATACTCTGCGCCACTCTCGTACGGCGTTGTGTATCGTACCCATTCGCCCCTCGAGGCTAAAAAGGCCTGCCCGGTCCTCACTTTGGTAACACCGGCACGAGTTTCAATCTGGAGCAGGCCCCGCAGAACAAGAGAATACTCATCGAATTCGGGAGTTTGCCCGGGCTCGTGCCAACCGCCTGGACTCACCATTCGTGCGACACTGACAGCGACATTTCCGGTATTCAGGCGCCCGACATACTCAGCGATCTCTTTGGGTGGACTACCTGCTGCGGTGATCATCGCGGGCTTTTCGATCAAACCCATTGTGATCCTCCTTACTTCAGCTGCGTATCGAAGGAGTCCCGAGGTCTTCGACCTCGAGTACCGAGTTCCGATTCGACTCCGGGCAGCCGAGAAAACTGGTGTTGTCTATTTACCTGTGTCTTTGTCTCCTCGCACACTAAGGGCATATCTAATCCTTTAGTGTGCGAAGACCGCAGGAAGTGTTCCAGACTTCAGGCGCGGATCGCAACCACCTCGAGATACTCAGCCGCAACTTCAGTGAGGTCATCGCCTCCGCGATTGTTCGCTGACCACAGTGTTACCAGTTCGTGGCGGAGTTCCCGCGCGGCAGCTTCATCCAACCGTGCAAATGCGCGACTGGTGGGCCCGTAGTACTGACGAAACAACTCCACCACCTCAGCCGGCGAGAATGCATAGGCGAATCTGTATTGGCGTCGCGTCATTTTAAGATCCGAGACCCCGTGGCCCAGCCTTTCGCGCACCACAGTCTCATCGCCCCATAGAACCGGTGCGGGCATGTCCGATGGAGCTATGAACCTGGTAATGGTTTTGAACATTTGTCCCACGAAGCCTTCGCGCGTCCAATTTCCCATGGCGATGGTGCCTCCGGGACTGCACACTCGCAGCAGTTCGCGGGCCACGACTTCCGGCCGTGGGGCAAACATGGCTCCGAACAGGCTGGTTACAACATCGAAGCTGGCGTCTTCAAACGGGAGCGCTTCGGCGTCGCCTACCACGAAATGAGAGTTGAGGCCTTCCGCCCGGGCACGCGCCTGTGCTCGCGCTATCAGGTTCGGCGCGATGTCCACCCCGGTGACGCGCACTCCATCCCGTGCTGCCCATAGCGCGACTTGACCCGAGCCGCAGGCCACGTCGAGCATCTGGCATCCCGCGAAAACGTCAAGTTGTTCGTAGAAAATGCGCGCTCCTTGCTCCATGTAGCGCGAGAACCGGTCGTAGTCACCGGCCATCCAGGTTGCCTTCAGCCGCGTTTTCAGACCGTCGATTTCCGGCGTAGTCGTAGCGGTATTCATTGTTCCTCCTAGACAGTGGTTTCTTGTTTCCTGCTTGCAGCTCCCATCCCGGGTCGCTTCAGCTACTGAGGCACTCCACTAACCCGCTCCCCCTAGAGCTATCGTTAGCTCTTCCTCATGCGTTGTGTCTGAACTGTAATGGGGACCCCGTTGCGGACGGCGTCGAACACAGGCGAGAACGCTCGCCCGAGTTCGGCGACTTCCTGTAATTCCTGGTCGCTCAAGTCCGCGCAGATATCGAAACTCAAGCGGATGTTCCGAAATCCGTTGCGCACGCTCTCGTCTATCCCGAGGAACCCCCGCGCGTCCAGGTCGCCTTCGACATTCGACTCCACCTCTTCGATTACGATTCCTCTGGCAGCAGCGTGATAGATCAGGCTTGAGGTCACGCACGCGGCCAGCGCGTGGAGCAGAAATTCCCCGGGATTCGGATTCTGGTCGCGGCCCAGAAGGATCGGGGGTTCGTCGGTATGGAGATGGAACGGTTGTGAGCGCTCGATATCCTGCATGGCTCCGTGAAACCCGTTGATGATCGAGTGGTTGCGGGGTCCATCGAGCCACTCATTTTTAACATTGAATCGAAACTTCGCGATCAACGGGTTGGCTTTCACTGCCTCGACCGTCTGGGACAGCGCGCTGACATTGACGCCGTTGATGATTGTCTCAGCCTGAGAGCCGACTTCGAGGACTTCTGCGGTTGCTTCTTCTTGACGGGATGACATGGTGTCTCTCCTTATGTTCGAAATTTGATTCATCAGGACAAGTTCTTCTCAATTTTTCCGGTCCCGACAGCCTCACTATGGCGCAGGTTTCGCCTGCATGCTTATCTTCGCGTCCGCTATTCTTGCTCGTAACGGCGTTGTGGCATGATGATTTGCTCAGGCGTCCGGGGAGATTTGCCGGGAGTCCGCGAGAGGGTATATGGACGTGCTTTCCGAAGTATTGAAAGTGGTGAAGCTCCAGGGGGCTATGTTCTACAACGGAGAATTCTCCACCCCGTGGAGTTTTTGCTCGCCACCTTCGCACACGGTCGCGCCCTATGTCGCGCCAGCCGCGGGACATGTGATCATTTATCACCTGTTGACTGAGGGGCGCGCCTCGGCCCGGCTTGTGGACGGCGAGCGCATCATTCTTGATGCCGGCGACATCGTGATCTTTCCCCATGGCGACGCGCACTTCATCGAAAATGGCACTCCGACAAACGCTGTGGATATGGCGAAGGAGTTGGCCCGAATCTTTTCTCAGGGGTTGAAGCTATCCCGCCAGGGTGGCGGAGGAGAAGTTACGAAATTCGTATGTGGCTTCATGGCTTGCGAACCACGACTTAGCCAGGTTTTTCTCAGCGGCTTGCCGCCCATGTTCAAAGTCAGTATTCGTAACGATGCTTCGGGCAGGTGGCTGGAGAACTCGATCCGCTTTTCAGTGAATGAAGCTGACGCCTCTCGCGCCGGCGGAGAAGCGGTCCTGGCCAAACTGTCGGAGGTCTTGTTCATTGAAACTCTGCGGAACTACATTGCGCACCTTCCGGCTGGGCAAACCGGTTGGCTGGCCGGCGCGCGGGATGCAGAAATCGGAAGGACGCTGGCGCTGATGCACCGAAATCCCGCGCATGCGTGGACTATAGCTTCCCTCGCAAAAGAGGCAGGAGTATCACGCTCAGTTCTTGCGGAGCGATTTCGCCACTACCTCAACGAGCCTCCCATGGCGTACCTCACGCGCTGGCGGCTTCAGTTGGGAGCGCAGATGCTTGCATCGACCAGACATTCGGTGGCACAGATCGCCGCCGAAGTGGGGTACGAATCGGAAGCTGCTTTCAACCGGGCTTTCAAACGTGAGTTCGAATCCCCTCCGGCGCGTTTCCGCACTCAGTCAAGGTCTGCTCAGACGAAGCTGCCGGGTAAGAGTTCCAACAGCTATCGCCCGAAGGACGCGGGTGGACATCGTTGACTACGTGTTGCACGAATTTCGAACTCCCATTACAGCCATTCTTCTCGCAGGATCTCCAGCAACTTCTTCGACAGCATGCTGCGACAGCCCAGTCCTGTTCCAACGCAGCCGATCCCGGCGGACGTGCCCGCAGCCGAGCATCCTTGCCGAGAAACTCCGCCGTTAACTGAACCACTGACTTCAGTAGGTAGTTGAGGCTCCCTTTCTGATACGTGGTTACAAGCCGACATCTCGTCAACAATCTGGATATCGCACGGGCTCCGTCTTATCAAGACAATCGTGCTCTATAGCGACTCAGGATTGGTGAGCGGTCACCCTATCGAAGACGCGCAGAAAATTCCCGCCGCCGATCTTTCCGATGTCGTCCGGGGTGAAGCCGGTTTTCAACATCGCATCGACAACGACGTAGTAGAACCCGGCGGTTTGATCCTGCCATGCCAGATTGGTGCGTTCCCCGACGCGCGCGTTCTGTTGACCGGGGTGGGGACCGCCGGGAGGAGGACCGCCGGGTCGAGGGCCAGGCTGGGTAAGCTTGGTATCCGTGCCGATGCACACATGATCGATCCCGATGACATCGACCAGCGCCCGGACGTTTCGCGCATAGTCCAATGGCGTATCGGCCAGATGCGTCCAAACACCGACCAGGCCGCCGGCATTGGCTACCATTTTGGCCTGCTCTTTGCCGATGAGTCGTGGCCGCATCATCTCTGCCATGCGCTGCTTGCTCCCCAACTGCGTATCCAGGCCGGTATGCGAGATGATTACGGGCCGGGCGGAGATTTTGAGAGCGGCTTCCGTGGTTTGCATATTGGCATGGGCGAGGTCGATGAGGATGCCCACACGATTGCATTCCTTGATGACGGCTGCCCCGAATGCGGTCAATCCGCCATAGCGCGGCGGGTTGGTGTAAACGTCGCCCAGCGGCTCGGTAGCGTCGCTGTCGTGAAGCAGCCCAAAATGCCGCAGGCCGCCTCCGTAGGCTTCTTCCACCCGTTCAATATGGCCTTGAAGAAAGTGGCCGCCTTCGATCGCCTGGATCACAGTTGGCTGGCGATTCCTGTGAGCGGTGCGGACGTCCTCCGGAGTCAAGGAACGCTTCATGCCGTTGCGTTCCAACTGCCGATCCATCGACGCCAGCCCTTTGAGAAAGCGGTCGTAGGCATCGCCGGGTTGGTAGTCAGTCGCAAAGGTCATGCAGATGGCCGAGAGGCCCGACCGCTTCATCTCGCCTGCCAGGTCTAAATCTGGTCCGGGCATCTCGGCCGCAGTGAGCGGAACGTCGACGTGATTATGCGTGTCGATCCCAATAGTCCTGGCTACGATGTCTGCAACCCGCGGATCGGTACTATCCGCCGCCCATCCCTGGCGCGGACGCAGCAGGATCGCTGCACCTGTTGTCATAGCGGCGGTGGAGAGAAATTTACGCCTCGAGCGACTTGTCTGAAACGCCATCAAAGGTCCCCTATAAACCTGAATTGGTGTCCTGAAGAGGAATGAGTTAGTAGTCCTTGTCGGTACCCGCGTATCTCATTCTTCAATATTCGGCTCTTGATCTCAATAAAACCGACAATCGCAATCTCTGCATTAGAAACGATGAATGCCTCATGGCAACGCCCAGTAACAGCAAAGTCAGAGCGAGGAGAAGGGCATGGTGCGCAAGCGCGTTGACGATCGTATCGACGGGAGTTTGGATACCTAGAAGACGTTCGAGAACCCACACAAATGACGCAGTTCAGGCAAACAAGGCCCCCCGATCCGAAGGCTCGGGTATGCACTGGTTCTGCTGAGGAACATCAACGACGGAAGAGTTACAGCGACGACGATGATCTGCATCGTCTCTATGCCCAGGTTGAAAGCGAAGACGCCGGCGAGCCGCTCCCAGGTTTCTAAACCGAGCCGACCCAATGTGGCTGCGAACGCCAGGCCGTGTATCAGGCCGAAGAAGGCCGCAATCCACGCCTCTCTGCCGGGGAAGATAGGGCGGAGTGCATGCAGGGCCGAGACCAGGATAGAGACTGCTATCAGCGCTTCGACGGGACGGTCCGGTACGTGAACGAAGCCGAGAGCCGCCAGGCTGAGTGTGGTGGAATGTCCGATTGTGAAGGCTGTTACGATGCCGGCGATGCGCAGCAGGCTTTGACGAATCCCGGCTGCTGGACCCCATCGCACACCGGCGACGGTCAGTGGCGCAGGAAGCAGCAACGCCAGCAGAAACAGAAGATGATCGGTTCCTTCCGCAATGTGATGCATGCCCAGACAAAACAGGCTAATGAAAGAAAGACCATTGAACCATACACGGATGCGATCCCATCGCCTTTGCGGAGCTGCTGACGCAAGGTTTCCCTGCTCCAGGTCGAGTTCATATACAGACTGCTGTTCATTGCGTTTTTGCGCAAGAATGCGTGTGTTGCGATCTTGTGGAACGATCACGTTCATGAGGTAGACGGACCTGCGGCTGAGGTGATGATTGGCGAGGACGAGAGATCGATCCGTGCCGGCTTTCGGGAGGTCTACGGTGTAGTCGATGTGGATTTCGCCAAGTCCCTCGCGCATCTCCGAGGGTTGTGGGAAGCTACAGGCGACCAGCTTCGGCCGAGCGATTTTGCCGTCGATGGTAATCGAGACGTCGGCAATCACTCGTTGCGCATACGCCCGCTGTTCGCCACCAGAGATGATGCTGACGCCATTCGTGTCGATGAAGTCAATTACCACGGAAGATACCAGGACTCCGGGAATCAAACGCATCGAAGCGTGGATACTATCTTTCTCAAGCGAGACGATCGTCGCCTGCAGGTATTCGTCGATGCGGTGCGCGAATGCAGGTTGCACCGTCAGGAGAATGTACGCGACTATCGAGGCCGTGATCTTCGATCTCATTGCTTGACCAGCGCACGCCCGTAGTCGTTTGTGGGATCCCGATAGATTGTGTGAACGTGATTGCTGGGCTCGTCACGTTGCGGGGCATATTCAATCACGAGATGAGGTCCCTGGATGCGGTAGTAAGCCGTGATATTGCTGCCGGGTTCAGCCGCCGTCGGTCCGCTCCAGGCAAACCACGTCTCATTCAGCTCCACCTTTACCTGGGCCATGCGGCGGTTCGCAGAGGTCTGGTTGATGATGCCAACCCACTCCTCGATCATGCCCAAAAGCATAGCCTGCTGTTTGGGGTTCAGGATGGAAGCTTTCAGGCCTTCGGGAACGATAGTCTTTCCATCCTGGCCTGGGCCGAGCACGAGGTCTGGAACGCTGTAGGTAAGAACAGCCTGCTTGCGCTGGCTCTGGTCGAGAGACTCAAGCAGAGCGAGTGCCTTGTCGCTCTCTCTTCCAACAGGACGAATCGTCTTGCCGTTCAACGTGAACGTCGCCGGCTGAGCACCGGTCAGCGACGGCGTCAGCACGCCTTGCTCTCCAGTAATTGTGATGTTCAGCACAAGATGGTGACCTCCGAATTGAAGCATCCATGGAGTGGTCGTCGAAGGCTTGCCAAGAAATGAGATGTAATACAAACTGCTTCCGAACATATCGTCGCTGGACAGGGATGCTGGTCTACCTGGGCCGCCAGGACCACCCGGCGGCGCTGTCCCGCCCTGGCCGCCAGACGGAGGGCCATTGCGGGGACGCCCGCCTCTGCCTCCGGAGCCGCGCCTGGACCCGTTGAGCTTGAAGTCATCATCGGCTTCGCGGATCTGGTTTACTTGCTCCAGTCCCATCGGGCTGAGAACAATGGCAAGAAGGTTCAGAGTCGCTTCTCGCTGCGACGCGCTCATTTGCTTGAGGCTGATTCCACCCCGCGGAACGAATCCGGTCGGGAAGTTTGACCAGCGCGCTCGCTGCGCTTTGTCGTCGAACATGTAAAGCACCTTCTGCTGCTGCTCCGGGCTGAGCGTCGCGAGAAACTTGTCCACGGCACTGACGACGACGGCGGTTTTCGTCTGGGCCAAAGCGGGAGCGACACCGATGTACGTCGCAAGCACGATGCTCGGAATTCGCGTTCCGAGACGCATAATCGATTTCATTGAATCCTCGTGACGGCCAAAGTGCAGTTTCCTTGCGAGACTAGACGAGGGAAAACATCAAGTAGTTTCTGAGCAAGCTCCGATCACGATGCCGCATTGCGGATTTAGACCCTCGCGCTCAGTGAGGACGACTTAGAAGCAATCAACTGTATTCGTGATGCAAAACGCACTGGCTCCAGAGACCTTGTTGAGTGAGTCCTGCCATCTGTTCGGTTTCCCGATCCGAGTGTGTCTCGTAACCTATAGTTTTGAAACGGCCGGGTTGGAGAGATCCGGCGATTGATTTGGTTGGGTTTACGAGGCGCGTTTTTCGACCCCTTTTGTAACAGCGCAGATGCGCTTGTGGGCGTCGTAGAGAACGCGGCGCTGTTGGCTGAGTAAGAGGTCGGCGTTCTGCGTGTGTGCCAGGATCTGGCACATGATACCTCGCAGTTCTCCGATACCCGTGAGTGCAGAGAGATAGCCGCAGCCGGCGGCGTAAAGCATGGCGGCCAGGATCACCGAAAGTGCGGCATTTCATCCCGCTGATTCCCACAAACGTCTAACCGCGCCCGCGCTGTCCACGCGATTCACCAGGCAGGCGTCAGCTTTCGCCAACTCGCGAAGGCACTGAACGGCAGCCCGACACTTTTCCGTAATCTCGACCAGGCTACTCAGGCGCCTCTCCCGGACCACGTGCGCGCTCGCAAGAGCGGGAGTGCTGAGGGATTACGAGCATGCTGAGCGAACCTCTCCTCAACAAGAGCGGTAGGGGGTCCTCGGACTGCTTCCCAGAGAAAGGCTGAAAAGGTACCCTCACAGTGGAATCCCACACAACTATTTACACCCACTATTTACGGGCATTTCTGACTCATGTTGACTCATCTAAATTATTGATTACAAATTACGTATGCGGCCTCCCAAGCCGAATGTCGCCGGTTCGATCCCGGTCTCCCCTCCATAGAATAAATTTAGGGTTAAGGCCAATCTCACACAATCCCCACACAAGTACTAAAGCGCAGCAGATGGGACGTCATGTGCGTGGATCGGTTGGGTGACCCTCCGTATCGTGTGGCGGCGGACCACAGACCATGGCGATGATTCGGTTGCTCTGGCCTGTGTACTCGTGAGGTGAACCCGAATAAGCAGCAATCGGAGCCTCCCTTGGGGTGGCCGATTTTATTTGGAACGTTTTTGCGCAAAAGCTTCAGTGTTGCGAACGATGGTGCTTATAATGTGGTCACCACTCATGCCCTGATACCCGATCGTTCGGGCCGCGACCCGCCCGGAACAGGCAAATTGGGACATCGGATTCACACTCGGGCCTCGCCCCCTCCTCAGGACGCTCCCCTGGGACTTTGCGGCCCCCAAATGCCTTGGTCAAAATAAGCTCTAGTGATTGGAGCGAAGCCATGTCTCGAATGCTTCGAATTTCTCTTCCCTTTGCGTTGTTCCTCTGCGGGTTGGTTCATGATGGGCCAATGCTTCGGTCTCAAGAGCCGGCCACGATCGAAAGCCAGCAAGCTGTTCGATTCGAACAAAGCCCTGGATACTTCAACTATGCAGCCTTCTCCCGGACTCCCAAGGAATTCTCGGCACAGATTCCTAAATCCGGACTGCCGCTTGACCAGATCGAATTCGGCATCGGCTGGTACGTGACAGCGACGGTGACGCGCACGACCGGCGCTTCGCCCGAGGTCGACGGGAGGATTGTTGTTTCCCCGCATCATGTCCGTTTCATTACCCGCAATCCCCAGTTCGCCGATGAATACGTGGATTTTCCGCGCGGCGAGGTCGAGTTCAAGCACTCCCCTGGAGAGCCCGATGCATCGTTGCGCAGCAAGGACATTGTCCTCAACTTCAGGTTCACCAAAATATGCCTGACTTGCGCGCCCGGCACGCCGGTTCCCCCCGGTTCAAACGCTGCGCTGCTCGACCGTGAGTTCGCTTTGCTGGGCGAGACTCTCATGCAGTTCGAGTCCGGCTGGAGAACAACCTATCGCCTCAGTAAAGGCGCCCCCGTCGATTCGCTGCCACGCGATCAGCCGTCGGCGAGCGTCGCTGCCTCAACGGCACAGCGCCCATCGCCGGAACGAAAGACGCCGAGCGCGCTGCCCGCGGAAGTTTCGCCAGTCGCGAGTTTCGCTCCCTCTCAACCCGAGGCTGCCGCGAACCCTAAAGCCACTCAAGCCTCTGCCCCAGTGGTAATCAGAGCCTCGAAAGGAAGGCCGGTCAAGATTTCATCGGCCGATGGGCTGCTGGTCAAGAAGGTCGCGCCTGAATACCCACTCGAAGCAAAGGTCGTGCGCCTCGAAGGCACAGTGGTTTTGCGAACTGTCATCGACAAAACCGGCGAAGTCTCTTGGGTGAATGCTCTCAGTGGCCCGCCGCTGCTCGAATCAGCCGCGGTCGAAGCAGTGAAGCAGTGGCAATACCGGCCGTTCTCGGTGAACGGCCAGCCCGTCGAAGTTGAAACGACGGTCGAGGTCGTCTTCGCTCTCGACGGGTCGCAGTCAGCGATCCGAGCGCAAAGCCGGAAGTAGGCAGGGGACAACGATCAGTAATCGGCGACCCTGCGAGGTGGCCGATTGCCGGTTGGCGCGCGCGCACTTAGAGTAGACCGGGCTCGTGCAGTGTCCAACCGGGTCCGCACCGACGCCCACACGATAGCCTGATTTACGCAGACATCCACTACTAATGGCGCGGCGGTTCAGGACGGGCAACGGCGACGGTTTCCGGCCGTGGCAAGTTCTCTGTCTCAATCAGCGGGGCGGACGGCTTGGCGGGTGGCAGTTTGCGCACGCCGTCAGCGCTCTCCATCGAGGGGTCCAGCCACTTCATAAGGACTCCCATCATTGTGGATGCCCCTTCCTCGGTGAAATGAATGCCATCCGGCGCGCGCAGGCGCACCAGCCTGCCGTCCGGCAATTCCGCGAATTCCCGAAACGAACCGGAGGCGTCTCCAACGAAGGAGGCGGTACTCCACCACGAAGCATTGGGATCCTGCGAGACCACTGTGTAGGCGATGCGATTGACGATGGAGATTCTCTGGTTGAAAGGCAGGGAGCGCATCGGAGGCAGGCCTACCCAGAGCACCCGGGCGCCCGTGCTCTCCACCGTCGCCAGAAAGTCGGCCACTCGCGACTGATACATTTTGCGCCATTCTTCGCTGCCGAATAAGAGCACTTTGCCGTCAACGACGAAACTCTGGCCGTCATTGGCGCCGATTGCGACGATCACCACTTCGGGCTTTTCGGAACCAACCATTGCCGGATACTGGTCCATCCAATTGAACACGTCTGGGCGCGCCAATCCTGTACCGGATTTGAACGCTCGCAAGATGCGCAGATTCTTATCCTCGCTGGCCTTCCGCATCAGGCCCGCGCCGAAGCCCACGGCCATCATGGAGTCGCCCGCAAGCACTACGACACGCGCCCTGCCCTGTTCGACCGGCGCCAACGGCGTAAGGCTCACGCTGCGTGGGACGCTCCCAACGATCGGAGCCTCGGCAGCCGCGGTCAGAATGGACTTGGATTCCGGCCGGAGTGCTGCTGGTGCTGTTGCCGACGATGCGTGGCTGGCGTGCGGCTGAAATGCAGCCGGCTGATCTGCGAGCGAAGGCGCCACGCGGGCCACGCGAACCGCGTCATCGGACCAGCCCATGTAGGCAGCTTCGTCGAGGACGCGATCCCGGGCGCCCGCAACCCCAAAGGGCTGAAGGGCCCTGTTGAGCACCAAGGTGGCCGGCTGGGCGACGGTGCGTAGCGGACCCGGATCCAGGCGGCTGGCCCAGTTCTCGAGGCCGTCCGACTCGAGAAACAAGATGACAACCACGAACCCGCCAAGGGTCAGGAACATGTGCCGGATTGAGTTATTAAAACCAAAATTCCGCATACGATTCAAAACTGAAAATAAATGAAAGGCGCCACTCCGGAGGGCCCGAGGATCTCGATCATGGAAATGGCAACGGCCAGCACGGCGCCTCGCGCCAAGGCCGGCCAGCGGCCCAGTTCGATCTCAAACGCGCTGCGCCACCGCGATGGCATGAACTGTCCCGCAAGACCGAGGAACAAGACGATGCAGACCGGCGCCGTGGCCAAAGTGACCGCGCCGGGGACTGCCAGCCGTCCAAATACATCGAAGCCGATCTCAAAGCTGGAGGCGCGGAAGAACACCCACCCTGCGCACACGGCATGAAACAGCAGAATGCGCGAGATCCAGCGCCAGGCCGTCGAATTGTGGAGCGCGATCAACTCATGCCAGGTGGTGCGTGACCAGATCCGGTAGGCCACGAGTAGCAAGCCATGCAGGCCGCCCCATGCGACGAAGGTCCAGGCCGCCCCATGCCATAGCCCGGCGAGCAGCATGGTCAGCATCAGGTTGAATCCAGTGCGCAGGCGGCTCTTCCGGGAGCCGCCCAACGGAAAGTAGAGATAGTCGCGCATCCAGGTTGATAGTGAAATATGCCAGCGACGCCAGAACTCCTGTGGGGTGGTTGCCTTGTACGGCGCGTTGAAGTTGCGCGGGAAGCGAAAGCCGAGCAACAGCGCGCAGCCAATTGCAATATCGGTATAACCGGAGAAGTCGCAGTAGATTTGTGCGGCATAGCCATACATGGCCAGCAGCGTGTCCGCGGCGCCAAACGATCGGGGTACGGAAAAGACCGGCTCGACCAGGCGCGTGGCCAGCATGTTGGAGATAACGACCTTTTTGAACAATCCGCCGACAATAAGCAGAAACGCCCGATTGACGCGGATTGCGTCTGGGTTGCGGCGCACGGCGAGTTGCGGCAGAAACCGCGATGCCCGCAGAATGGGGCCGGCGATCAACTGCGGAAAGAACGCGACATAGAGAAGGGCGTCGCCAAGGCGTACGGGCTCCGTTACTTTGCCGCGATAGCAATCGGCGAGCAGCGAGATCGCGTGGAAAACGAAAAACGAAATGCCCAGCGGCAACAGAGGAGAATTGATCGGAATCCGCGGCGCCGGAGCGAGCCGGCCCCAGAGCGCGAGTAGGTTGGTCAGTAGAAAGCTGGAGTACTTGAAATACGCCAACGCTGCCAGACATACGGCCACGCCGACGACCAGCCAAGCTTTGCGCGCGCCAGGCGAAGTGCTGCGCTGGATGAGCCTGGCGACGACCCAGGCGAAAACGGAAATCCCAATCAGCAGCGGAAGGTACGTCCAATTCCAGAAGCCGTAGAAGGCATAGCTCGCCAGGAGCAGAAATGCCTTGTGCGCCTGCGGCAAGCGATAAAGGCTCCACCCAATGGTAAGAACGGCGAGGAAGAACAACGCGTATTCGACGGTGGGGAAAAGCATAATGTCTTACTCCACTCGCCACGCTGACAAAGGCGCTGGAACACATGAGCCTGGAAACAGCCAGAGTGACCTCAGAAAGAGCGAAAATCCCGGCATGGCTGAGTGGGGTCGAGGCGCCCGAGGGTGGCAATGGATCAACTTCTCACCCAAGGGATCAATAGGATCAATCGTAAGAAAGCCCACGTTGTACACGCAAGTGCAAAAATTCAGCTTGTCCGGTTCATTTCTCTCGAGTCCCGTACTATCCTCGAGACAGCATACTGTGGCTCCCATCCTTCATCTTTGCTACGGGGCAAGAACGTCGTTCCGCGAAGCGGAAGAAAATACACTAGCTCGTAAATATTACTCAATATGTTAGTTTGTCCGGCGAATAGTATCGGTAGATTGTCTTTTAAATGACGGAATTGTAATAGCTTTCACTCCAAGGAATGTTTGGCAGCCGGCTTGCTTGCCAAGCAATCGATAGCTCCGCCATAGTCCTGCGCGAATCGCGGTACAACGTGCCCGGTTTCGTGCTCTCTGATATGAGTTTGCTTTTTGATAAGGATCTAAGTTGCGGCGCGCAACGAAATGCTGGATAGTACCCGCAACGACAGAGTTTTGAGTTAGTGGAATCTCGCTTTTTCAGCGATACGCTCCATTGGGGAGTCTATCGGGCAGGATTTTACGTTGAGCCGGCGCTCGTTCAGAGTTTCACGACCGGCCAGTTGCCGACAAGGATAGCCATTCGAACGTGGTGTTCAGACTATTCCCAATTGGAAAGGATTCAGTACGGGCCATGCATAAACATATACTCTCTGTAGCAAGCTTCCCTACATTTTCTTTGCCGTCGCGCTTTATATTTCTTGATCTTGGAACAGCGTTAGAGGTTAACCGGTGCTTTACGAGATCCGTCTGTCTCAAGCATTTCGGCTTCAACGTATCCCCTCCTCGCAGCCTCTAGGTCTCAAGTAGAGTTCGGAGTTCAGATAGGTCGGCCTGTTTGCTTCGCGCTTCATTGCGAATCGAAGCTCGAAGTGTGCCGCTGATGTAGCGCCGCCTCTCCACCGCGATTCCGAATTTCCTGGCAGACTTCACAAGACCTCTTCCCATGGTCGGTGGTGAGGTGTGCCGTCCTATAGATGCACTGATTTGCGGTGCAAATCAGCACCTCAGGGAACGTGTGTCTTGCGGCGGGTAGGCCCTCACCGCCGCACTGCGTTCGGAGACAGGAATACTGTGTCTTGTTACTGGCGATTGATTCCTTTAGCCGTGCTGCTCTTGCGGCCGCCGGCGGCGCCCGGTGCGGAGCCCGCGCACCCCACGGCTGCAACCGAGACTCCGCATGGAGACATCAACATTCCCTGCATCACATGCCACACTACGGCTGATTGGAAAGTGATTCAAAGCAAGGTCAAGTTCGATCACGCGCAGACCGGGTTTCCACTTCGAGGACGGCATGCCACTGTGGCCTGCCGCGACTGTCATGCGGATCTGAAATTCACCAATACGCCTGACAAATGTCAGGATTGCCATGCCGACTTGCATCGACGAAAGAACGGGGCCGAGTGCGAATTATGCCATAACACCAGCGGCTGGCAGGTTTCCATCCATAACATCAACGAACACCAGGATCGCTTTCCCTTGATCGGCGCTCACGCCGCGGTGGATTGCTATTCATGCCACAAGGTGGGGACTGTGGGTCAATTCAACCGATTCGGGTTGTCGACCGACTGTTATAGCTGCCACGCCAGGAACTTCGAGACAGCCAAGCTTCCGAATCATCGCGTCAACGGTTTTTCAACCGACTGCCGCGAGTGCCACATGTCGATGGATAACTGGTATGGCGCCGTGATGATGCCTGCACATCGCCGGAGATGAGATGAGAATCATACGAGTAACAAATTGCCTTCTTCTGCTTGTCATTGTCGGTATCGCCGTGCCCGGCGCGTTCGGTGCTGGAGCGGAGATCACCAATGTAGATGTGGTTCCCGACGGCGATACCGTGCGGATCAATATAGAGCTCACGTCGCCGGTCAGGCCGCTCATGCGGCTTGCCGACAGCCCCAGCCGCTTGATCCTCCTTTTCCAGAATGTATCCTCTCCGAATTTGCCTCGCCGCCTGCAGGTAAACCTTGGCGGCGTCAGTGAAATCCGGACGATCGGGAGCGACTCCGCCCAGGCTGGCAGCACGATCATCGTGGGAATGGACTCCGCGCGGCCGTTTGGAATCGAGCCGTCGGGCAACACACTTGTGGTGCGCATTTTTCCGCATTTCGGCTCGGCTAACACCGATGTCAAGAGCTCCCTGGCTACACCTTCGGCGAACCACCTGGCCCTGGATACCAGCAGAGATGCCACAAGCGCGACGAAGATGATCGCCGGATTCTCGACCGGCCCGTCTCCCGAAGTGGAGAGCACGGCTCTCACGTCGACGATCGATGAGTCACTTCAGGACAGTCCCGCTATGGTTCGTTCCCGGTTCAAAATCAAATTTGTTTCGGGAAACACCGCCTATATTGATAGCGGTTCTAATTCCGGACTTCGCGCGGGAATGAACCTGGACATTGTGACCGCGACCGGGACGCCAGCGGGAACATCGAATGACGACAATCCTATAGGCGCAGCCCGCATCATCGGTGTTGCAACGACTTCCGCCATCCTGGAAGTCGGGTCTTCCAGCGGCGAATTGCATGTCGGCGACTGGGCCAACCTGCTCCCCGTAGATGCCGAGTTAGCGCGCCGGAATGTGCTCACCGCTCCGGGCAATACGCTTCATGCAGCATCCAGGCTGGTGGAGGGCGATTCCGATTTCTCGCAACCGCTTGGACAAGGCTACCGTGCAAACAGAAGGATCGAGGAAGATCCGGGGACGCGAACCGCGGGGCGCATCGGGTTTGACTACAGCAGCATCTCCAGTAGCGGTTCCGCGCCCGGCACCAGCACGCAAGTCGGTCTTTCGTTTCAGAGCGATATCAGGCACATCTTGGGAACGCATTGGAATCTGGAAGGCTACTGGCGCAGCCGCATCAATCGTCACTCGCAATTTCAGGATGCCACCATTGAAGATTCGCTCAACAAGACCTACACGATGCAGCTATATTATGACAACCCAAACGGAAAGTGGGTTGCGGGGGTTGGCCGGCTCTATCTCCCCTGGGCGGTTAGCCTGGACACGATCGACGGCGGTTACTTCGGTCGCAAGTTTGGCTTGGGAAATACAACTGGCGTGTTTGCCGGATCGACACCGGATTTGAGCTCATGGCACTACCGGCCCAACCAGAGGATTGGCGGAGCATTCACTAATTTCGGAGGCGGCGATTACGATCGTTTTCATTTCTCCAGCACCACTGGCGCCGCTCTTACTTCCATTCAATGGAAGCTCGATCGCCCGTTTGTCTTCTTTGAAAACGAGCTCTCGTACAAGGGAAAAGTCTCGGCTTATCATTCGCTCATACTTGACTCGCCCCAGGGAGTTTCCACCAACGGCATCCGTCCCGGTGCGGGAGTGAGCCACAGCTATTTCACGCTGCACTACCGGCCGATGCCTGTCGTGTCCTTCGATCTCTACCACAATTTCTTCCGGGATGTGCCTACCGCGGTAACCACGATTGTCGGAACGGGCTTGGAGGACAAACTGCTCTTTCAGGGAATCAGCGCAGGAACGCATGTAATGCCCAGCCGCCACTTCACCTTGTATACAACGCTTGGCGCCAGCGAGAAGACAGGCGATGCACACCGTTCGCTGAACGAGACGTTCGGTGCGACATGGAACGAAATCGCCCACACTGGCCTCCGCGCCGACTTCCACTATTCCAAGTTCGACAGCAACTTCGCAAGCGGACACTACGAAGTGCTCTCATTGTCGCGGCAGTTGACTAACCGCATGTTCTGGAATGTCCAGCTTGGCAAGCAGGATATTGAGTCCTTGTACACGCTGGATTCTTTCTCCAACTTTGTTGATGATTCATTCGATGTCAACCTTGGCCGGCATTCCTATCTGCAGAGCGGTTACACCTACGTCAATGGAGCCACCATGAATTATCGCCAGTGGTACATGAGTTGGGGATACAGATTCGATGAAGGGAGGAGAAATCCTCAGTATGTACAAACCGTTGCGCCGCGGCCTTGAACTCGCTGTGGCCTGGTCTGTGCCGAACTACCCATAAAGCGTCTTGAGCAACGCGAACTAAACCACCAGAGTTACTGCGGTCTTCCGCTCGGCACCGGTTTTCGCCTGCGTTGAGCTCACAATCGCCTTCCGCAGCATTAAGGAGAAGACAGATGTTGACAATCATGAGCGGATCCCCAACGGCGAGCCCTAACCTGCCGAACCGCAGGGAAGCCCAGGAGCGATACGGATGAAACAAGCCCTCTTCGTTCTTGGTATTTGTTTTCTGATCGGCGTTTGCGGATGTGCCTTCTACATTGGTTGGGTGATTCATCGTGGTTTCGATACGCGGGAATCGCCGGGTTTCGCTGAAACGGTTCTCGCAGAAACCATGCGCGATGCGGCGGTACCTTCGCGCTACAAGGCAATGAAGAACCCGGTGACCGCAACCCCCGATGTATTGAAGGAGGGCATGACGCATTGGGCCGATCACTGTGCGATCTGCCACGCCAACAATGGCAGCGGGGACACCATGTACGGGAAGACGATGTACCCGCGGCCGCCAGACTTGCGTCAAAATGATACGCAGCAAATGTCCGACGGCGAGCTCTATTACGACATCGAGGATGGCATCCGATTGAGCGGAATGCCCGCATTCGGAACCGGTCGCGATGACGATCCCGATAGCTGGAAACTTGTAGCCTTCATTCGCCATCTCCCATCGCTCTCGCAAGGCGAGCAAACGGATATGAAAAAGATGAATCCCAAGTCTCCCGGCGAACTCCAGGAAGAGCAGGAGGAGGAAAACTTCCTCCGCGGTAGCCCGACTCCATCCCAACCACAACCTGTGCACGATAATTGAGAGGAAGTGCCATGAATCGTCGCAATTTGATCGCAGCTCTACTGCTTGTTACTATGCCCCTGTTCGTCCATGCGCATGGAGATATGATCCATGTGATGGGCACCGTCACCGGATTGACCGACATTACCGTAACCGTATCCACAACCGACAAAAGGAGTATTGACGTTGTCCTGATAGAAACCACAACCTACAGGAATGGCGCCAACCCCGCGACGAAGAAGGACATGAAAGTTGGCGACCGGGTCGTGATTCATGCGGTGAAGGTGAAGGACACGCTCCAGGCACACGAGGTTCACTTCAGCGAGGGAACCACTGCGCATTGAGCCGATGAGGGCGCGTGACTTGATTCGAATCTAACCAGGCATCACGCGCCGTAATACTTTTCTGGATCAGTCCGATGGGCGTGCGCCGATGAGATGAATGTGCAGCCCATCAGGGCCGCCTCTATGGCCCGAACAAGATGTGTTTTCATGTGAGCTTTTAGCACGTAGCCCTGCCCACCCTCGTCTAAACACGCTTTGACAAATTCGTCTTCGTTATGGATGGTCAGAAATACCAGCTTCGCGGAAAGTCCCATTTCTCGCATTCTATGCGCTGCTTCGATCCCATCCATGAAGGGCATCGTTATGTCGAGCACGATGACGTCCGGGTTCAGCCGAATCGCTTCTGTGACCAGTTCCTGCCCGTTGCTGACAGCTCCTACTATTTCATATGAAAAACTCAAAAGCGTCCTCGTGCGCTCGAGCAAAGCTCGATGGTCATCCGCCAGCAACACGCGAGGGCGATTCACACAATCTCTCCAATCAAACAGAAGCCGCGTATTTCGAGCTTGAACAAAACAGTGTTTCTTTGGCTCCTGCCATGCCTTCCTGCAACCTCAAATGGCAAGCAACAGAAGTCAGTTTGCGACTCTCCGCTGCGAGACGTGCCGGTCGGCGATCGCGAGCCGGGTGGGCGTTCCAAACCCGCGTCATGAACCTGACTCCTTCGCGAGCAACTGGGAGGGATATTACGGATGAGCTGTATTTGGTAACAACTAGGAAAACGCCTAGGACGGGAGAGAGTCCTAGGCCCGCTGCGGACCGCCCGACGCTTCAGCGTCAAGCAATATCAGCCCTTGTTTAAAGGCGAATAAGACCAGGTCGGCATTATTCTTGAGGTTGTATTGGTGCATGATGTGGTACTTGTGAAACTGGATAGTCTTCTGACTCAGTTGGAGACGTGCAGCGATTTCTTTAATTTGACGGCCTTCCGCGGACATTTGAACGATGTCCTTTTGCCGGGATGTTAATTCCTTCCCGTATTGTCGGGCTCGCGACTTCACCTCGACCCAATCCGCGGTTCTGAGCCTCGGGGTAATGTACGATCTTCCATGCAACAAAGAATCGATCGCTGTAAGCAATTCCGCAGCGGCCTGTTGCTTTAGAACAAATCCAATTTTTCCGAGTTGGGAAGCTGCAGCCGCCAGGTTGGGGTCGTTCTGCATGGTCAGGAAGACGATCTTGACATCGGGAAGGTGATCCCTGATACGTTGCGCGGCGTCCAATCCGTTCAGGAGAGGCATTCCGATGTCAACAATGATTAGATCCGGATTAAGTTTGTAAGCCGCGGCAACAAGCGCCTGGCCGTCGGAAATCACTCCGACTACTTCATACTTCGGTTCGAGAAGCAGGCGAAGCGTTTCGGCAAGAATCGCGTGATCATCAGCAATAAGAAAGCGTGGGCGCGGACGAGCTTTGTAATCCGGTTCGTTGGGGAGGGTACCGTCGGTTGTCATCCTCGTTTACCTCCTAGCGCTATGCGAGGGATTGTGTCTCTCTCTGCTTCTGTCTCGTGGATCATCTCTTCAGGCCGGAAGTGAAGTGGCAACCGCACGTCAACGGTCGTTCCTTTGCGAGGTCTCGAGATGATCTTGAGTTCTCCACCCTGCAATCGACAACGTTCGGCCATGCTTAACAAACCTAAGCCCTTGCAATCGTTGAGATTCGTTTCGAAGCCGGTTCCTTGGTCCCGAACCGAGAGATGCAGAGTTTTAGCTTCAACCTTCAAAGTGACCTGAGCTTGAGTAGCGCCGCTGTGTTTCTTCACGTTGCGCAGCGCCTCCTGGACAATACGAAACAGGCAGAGCGCAATGTCCGGGGAGATGTTTCGCCCGATGTCGCCATGAAGGAACTCAACCTGGACGCCTTGCTGCGCGGCAAATTCCTTACAGAACGAGCTCACGCCGGGCACCAGCCCGAGCCGCTCCAAAGTAGAAGAGTGCAGACGATGAGATACGGTGTGAAGATCGGCGCCGATCTCACTGGCTGAATCGATAAGCTCATGTATCTTCTGGCATGCTCGGTCTGGTTCCCGCATAATCATCTCTTCCACGGTCTCCAAACCAATAGAAAGTAGCGCCATCCTCTGACTGAAGTCGTCGTGCAGTTCCGACGCGAGGTGGCGACGTTCCTTCTCTTCCGAGTCGATCAGCATGCCGCTCAGCTTAATCAGAGAATTTTTCGCTAACTGGAGCTGACTTGTCTTAAACCAGGCATAAGCAGCCAGAAGGAAAAGGATTGTCACGACGAACCCGATGGCAGTGATCGAAAGGCGGTGACCTTCCCAAAGCGACTGCTCCCAAAACATAAAGATGCCACTTTGAGGAAGGCTCGTTTTTCGGACGTTCCATCGTTTCAACTGATTCCAGTCGGACATGAAAAAACCTGGAGCCGTTGGCGATGCTGCGAGGAGCCGAATGGGTTCCGGCCGCACAGCTACAAGGGCGTCTATCTTGTGCCTGGGGTACTTGTAAATGGGTCCTTCCAGGATTTCGATCTGCGCCTGCTCGCCGGATCGAGCCGCAGTATCGTGACTCTCCATGCGAGACCCCAGTTGACAGTCGGGATTTCCGGGGAAAAATGTCCGGAGTTCCGGGGTCAGCACCTGGGCGGCAGGATTGGAGCTTCCTACTTCAGTGAGTGGCACATTCTTGCGAGACGGAACTCGGGCTTCGGCGACACATCCCCAAAAGCAGCACGAGGCTGCCAAAAGAAGCAAAGACAAAGCGACAATATCGTGAAGAAATTTGCGTTTCCTAAGGGCAGTACTGTTCCGGCATGAGCGTAAGGCGCCCGTGCCGGCGATTTGCGGAACTTGCGTACAAACTACGTACATATGAGATCCATTGCAAATGCCCCAACCGGCGGCGGAAGTCGAAAGGAATGAACATTATCGACTGGTAAATCACCCTAGCACTGAGTCGAATGAGTCGGGAACTAGCAGAAATTGCAGTAAAGCGCCCCCGGTCGCCTACTTCCGGCGGGCGGACCGCGTTTTCATGCGGCGTTCAAATAGGCACTTCCGGCGTTGTCCAGATGATCGATCGCAGCCTTTGCTATGGGTCGCGATTCACAAGCTCCCGCTGGCAACTTTGGAATTCCAAACTAGGCTTATTCCTAGTTTCCTCTGCCAATACCAAGAGGTATGTTTCGCAACGAGAGACTGACCTTTTGACGACCTGGAGAAGAACATGACCCTCGCTAGAGCATCGATTTCGATGTTTCTCCTCGCGCTTATTGCGATCATTCCGGCGAAACTTCGATCCCAGTCCAACATCCAGGACGCAGATAAAATACAGGCTCTTCAGAAGCAGCTAGATGACATGAAGGCGCAAATGCAAAAGATGCAGGCGCAGATACTGGAACTGTCAAGCGGAGCGAATCGCGCTACGTCTGTCGTGACCACCACTCCCTCGGCCGCTCCGACAACGACCGTTACTGCCACTGCGCAAGAGGAGGGCGCAGCCCAGGCGGCGGAATTGAAGGTAGTGCCCGCGCGCCAGGTAAGTCCGGCCACCGCGAGCTATCAGACCGACTCCCAGGATCAGATTGCCGCGCCGCGCGTTGATAACGCCCCTCTGGATCCTCGGTATCCCGGCTATTTCCGCCTGCCGGGAACGCAGACACTGCTGCGAATCGGCGGCTACTTCAAAACCGACTTCATCTACGATCTGAAGCCCCCAGGGAACGCCGACAGCTTCATTCCGTCCACTTTTCCGATCCCCACTCTGTCGACCGTGAACAATACCACGGTTTCGGTACGCCCGACCCGCCTCAATCTGGACTTCCTGATTCCGGTCAAGTCGACGAGCGTACGGTTCTTCATCGAGACCGACATGTTTGGGACGAACGCAACGACGCCGCGTCTGAGGCATGCCTATGCGCAGGTCAAAAACGTCCTGCTCGGGCAGACTTTCTCAAATTTCATGGATCCCGATTCCGGGCCGGACACCCTCGATTTTCAGGGGCCGAACAGCCAGGTATCCATCCGCAATCCTCAGTTCCGGTATACCTTCCCGATCGGCGAGGGAACCAGCCTGAGTTTCTCGGTCGAGAAGGCGTCGTCGGACGTTTCGTTCACCACCCCGAACTTTAATTCGTTGCCCAACAATCCGACTCCGGATGGGGCGATCAAGTTCCGCCAGGAGTATACAAGCGGGCACTACCAGCTCTCCGCACTGTTTCGTGACGTTGCGGCCTACCTTCCGGATGGAAGAACCGACTCGGTGTTTGGGTGGGGCATAAACCTGACCGGGGCGCAGAAGCTTTTTGGCAAGGACACTTTTGTGTACCAGGCAGCCTATGGCGCGGGCATGGAGACGATACGTGAACGATACTTCCGGCCTGGGCATCGATGCCGCAGCCCGCAGACGCCGACAAGCCCGCATCTGGAGGCCGTGCCGCTGACCGCGATCTACGGAGGATACCAGCACTATTGGGCGAAGAAGGTTGCGTTCGTCCGCGGTGTATGGTTTCGCCCAGACGGAGAACACGAATCTTCGAATCGCTTCCGCATATCACCAGAGCAATTACTGCGGCAGGCAACATCATCTGGAATCCGTTCGGCTCTCTGAATGTGGGCACGGAAGTTCTGTATGGCTGGCTCGTGCATCAGGACAAGGCCAGCGCCAACGATACCCGTTTCATATTCAGCGCAAAGTACAACTTCATCAAGAACGCGGAGATGAAGAAATAGCGTCGAACCCGCGCGCCAGGAAATCGAAGCACATACATGCGAAAGGATGTAGTTCCTATGAGCAATGCAGCAACTCCCCAAAAGACGCAAGTCGATCGTTTTTTCACCGGAACCGAAGCCAGGTACGACCGGTGGCGCAGGCTTCTGCAGCAGGCAAGAGAATGGGAAATCGCCAGCGAAGGCCGGGGCGGGAGACGCCAACGGCGCGCGCGTGGTCAAGAGCCTCGAGGAACTGCGCCAGTGGGAGGATTTCTATGCCTATCCAGGGCCCGTCCTGCTCAATCTTGCTGAACGAGCGCACCACTTCCGGGGACGTGGCCGGCACCGTGCGCGCTGGCGCGCACCATCAGCACTGCCATTGTGACTCATTCGTATCGCGCACAATGTCGGGGAGTGGGAAAAAGAGGAGGAAGGTCTCACCAACCTGGCTGACCGGTTGCCGCTGGGCGGAGAACAGAAAGCCGCACATCGGCCCTATTTTGAAGTGTTGTTTGTCAGTCCCGCGCGCCAGGCGTTGTGGAGAGAACTCGGGCAGGAACTTCGCAAACTGCGCCGGCCGCAGGACAAGTTTGTCTACGAGTCGGTGTTCGTGGGCAGTTTTGAAGACGCCATCCTGGCCGTGATTCTGAATGGCAGCGTGGAAGCGGTCGTCATCTACGACGACGTGCCGTTCGCCTCCGCAGCACAACAATCCGCTCCTCCGCGAGTTCCTGACCTCGTATCTGAGCGCGACCGGCATTGATGCGACGTCGCTGCATCAAGGGATTGACGCTCGCGCAAGCACTGAAGCTTATCCGGCCGGAACTGGACATCTACGTTCTCTCTGATCGGGAAGTGGAGAAAGACGGCCGGAAGCCCGGAGGCGGCATGTGTGCGGCGGATCTTCTACCAGGTTGAGGAGCCGCTGGAGATCCATCTGAGCATTCTGGACGGCATCGCGGACCGGTACTCCACTCCGTATTTCGACAATCTTCAGAAGTACGCGCAAAGGCCGATCGGCACGTTCCATGCGCTGCCCATTGCCCGAGGCAAGTCGATCTTCAAATCGAACTGGATTCGCGACATGGGCGAGTTCTACGGGATGAACCTGTTCCTCGCCGAATCCTCCGCGACCACGGGCGGATTGGACAGCCTGCTGGAGCCGACCGGAAACATCAAGGTCGCGCAGGACTACGCCGCCCGCGCCTTCGGGGCCGATCACGTGTTTCTTTGTGACCAACGGCACCTCGACCTCGAACAAGATGGTCGAGCAGGCGCTGCTGGCTCCCGGGCGACATCATGCTGGTCGATCGCAACTGCCACAAGTCGCACCACTATGGCGCGGTGCTTTCCGGTGCGCTTCCACTCTATGTCGAGGCATATCCGCTCACGCAGTACTCGATGTATGGCGCGGTCCCGCTGCGCACCATCAAGAAAGCCCTGCTTGATCTGAAGGCGGAAGGAAAGCTCGATCGCGCACGGATGCTGGTGCTGACCAACTGCACGTTCGACGGCCACATCTACAACGTCGAGCGGGTGATGGAGGAGTGCCTCGCGATCAAACCCGATCTCATCTTCCTGTGGGATGAAGCGTGGTTTGGATTTGCTCGCTGGAGCCCCTTCTATCGCCGGCGCACGGCCATGGGCGCTGCGGCCATCCTGGAAAAGAAATTCGCCGATCCCGCCTACCGCGCGGCCTATCAAGAGCAGGCCAAGAAACTTGGCGAAGATCTCGATCCCGACGCGACAAGAGACTTCTGGAAACGCGCCTGCTGGCGAATCCGGATAAAGTGCACCTGCGCGTCTATCAAACCAACTCGACCCACAAATCCATGTCGTGCCTGCGGCAGGGATCGATGGTGCTGGTGAAGGATCAGGACTATCACACCGTGGAAGAGCAGTTCCACGAGGCGGTGTTCACGCATGCCTCCACGTCTCCGAATCTTCAGATCATCGCCTCCATCGATGTGGCGCGGCGCCAGATGGAACTTGAAGGCTATGAACTGGTGAACCGCGCGATCCAGTTGGCTCTGGACATGCGGCGGGAAGTCAACACCCATCCGCTGGTCTCCAAGTACTTCCGGATTCTGGGAGCGGATGAGCTGATTCCGGCTGAATTCAGGAACTCGGGATTCGTGGACTACCTGACGCCCGGGCGCGAACTGGACGCACGGCGGTGAAGGCCTTGCGCGAAGATGAGTTCGCCCTGGATGTCACTCGGCTCACGCTGGTGTGCGGCTCGGCCGGATTCGACGGCACGCAATTCAAGAACCTGCTCGCCGCCGACTATGACATTCAACTCAACAAGACGTCGCGCAACAGCGTCCTGCTGCAGACCAACATCAACAACACGCGCAGCGATATCGCTCACCTGATGAAGGTGCTGGTGACGATCTCTCAGAAGATCGAGAAGAAGCTCGCCCAGGGCGGCAAGCGGGAACAGGAAGCATTCGCTGCACGGGTGCAATCGCTGATGCACGACGTGCCGAATCTTCCCAACTTCAGTTGCTTCCACGACAGTTTCCGCGAGAATGCCAAGAGCGGCACAAGCGAAGGCGATATGCGCACGGCCTTCTTCGGCGCGTATCGCGAAGAACAATGCGAGCACGTCAAGCTGGCGAGCCCGGAGATCGACAAGCGCCTGAAGAACGGGCCGGAGCTGGTTTCCGCGAACTTCGTCATTCCTTATCCGCCGGGCTTCCCGATCATGGTTCCCGGCCAGGTGATCAACGCCGAGACCATCGAATTCATGCGCAAGCTGGATGTGAAGGAGATTCATGGCTATGAAGCAGCGCTCGGATTGAAGCTGCTCAAGCCGTCGTTCCTTGTCTTCGATCAAGGGCAAGGCGCTGAAGACAAGGCTGCGGAAGCAAAAGCCGAAGCCGAGCTGGCACACGCATAGCGATTCCGAGCTGCTGAAACAGGAGTTGCAGCCGTAGCGCGATGCAGAGTCCAGCGCGACGAAGCGAGTCAGCCATCGGTTCGGCCACGCGCATTCGGATGACGAAGCAGGTCTGAACTCGACAGAAGCGGAGAAGAACAATGTTTACATGGTTCGCAACAACGCTCCGACAGTACCCGGAGATCGCGATCTTTCTGGTGCTCGCCCTCGGCTACTACTTCGGCAAGTTCACCTTCAAGGGCATCGGGCTTGGATCGGTCACCGCCACGCTGCTGGCTGGCGTCCTTGTCGGGCAACTCGGGCATCACGATCTCACAGCCTCTCAAGGCCACAGTATTTCTCATGTTCCTGTTTGCGGTCGGCTACGGCGTCGGGCCGCAGTTTGTTCGCGGTGTCGCCAAAGACGGCTTGCCACAAGCGATCTTCGCTGCGGTCCAATGCGTCTTCTGCCTGGCTGTTCCGGTCGCGATTGCGAAATTTGCGGGCTACGATCTGGGCTACGCGGCGGGACTCTATTCGGGTTCGCAGACGATCTCCGCTGCCATGGGCCTTTCGACCGACGCCATCAACCGGCTGGGCATGGCGCCCGAGCAGGCCAAGGCAATGCTCGACTCGATGCCGATTGCCTATGCCGTGACCTATATGTTCGGCACGGTCGGATCGGCGCTTGTCATCGCCCTCCTTGGTCCGGTGTTGCTGCGCATCAATCTGCCCGCCGCCTGCAAGGAATACGAGGAGAAACAAGGCGGCGGACGAAGGAATTTGGCGGAGCCGGATCGGCGTGGCACCGCTGGGAAGCGCGCGCTTTCGAAGTGCAGCCCGGCGGAGCTGGCCGTTGGTCTGCGGGCCGCGGAGGCCGAGGCACTGATTCCGGACGCGCGCGTGTTTGTCCTGCGCGTGCGCCGGGCGGATGGCACCATCGAAGAGGCAACCGCCGACACGGTGCTGCGCGAAGGCGACGTCGTGGCGGTTGCGGGCGCCCGCGAGGTGCTCGTCAAGGTTCTTGGATCCGGCGCCAAGGATGTTGTAGCGGCAGTTGTGGCGGCGCGCGGCGGTAGCCCGAACGGTGATCTTCCAACTCCCAAGGAAATTGACGATCGCGAATTGCTGAGCATGCCGATCGAAGGCGTCGACGTTTACGTGACCAACAAGGAAGTGGACGGCAAGACGCTCGCCGAACTTGCTCGAGCTGCCCGCGGCGCGCGGAGTGTTCCTGAGAAAGATCACGCGGGGCGCGGTCGCGACCTCGATTCCGATCCTGCCCAACACCAAGATCTATCGCGGCGACATTCTTAACGTCGTTGGCCGCACCCAGGACACTGCCGCAGTTACCAAGGCTGCTGGGCGTCCCGGACCGGCCAACCGATGTTGCCGACGTCGCATTCATCGGCGCCAGCATCACGGTTGGCGCGCTGATCGGCGCGCTGGTGCTGAAAGTTGGCGGAGTGCCGCTTACGCTTTCGACCGCGGGCGGCGCGCTCATCGCCGGACTGGTGGCCGGGTGGTTCCGCTCGGTGCGGCCCGACGTTTGGCCGCATCCCCATCGCCCACCGTCTGGTTCATGAACTCCGTCGGGCTCAACATCTTCATCGCCATCGTCGGCATCTCCGCCGGTCCGGGATTTGTGAATGGCTTGAAGACGCAGGGCATTGGCCTGTTCCTGTGGGGCGCGCTGGCCACCACGGTGCCGCTGATTCTCGGCATGTTTGTCGCCAAGTACATCTTCCGCTTCCACGATGCCCTGACGCTCGGCATCGTATCCGGTGCGCGCACCACCACCGCTTCGCTCGGCCTGGTTTGCGATCTGGGAAAGAGCCAGGTTCCGGCGCTTGGTTACACCGTGACCTACGCGGTCGGCAACACGTTTCTCACCATCTGGGGCATGGTGCTCATCCTGCTTCTGAGTTAGCAACCTTTTGATTGACCAAGGAGACACTGTCATGGATGTTATGAACCTTCAGACGTTTCGAGAAGCTCAGCCCATTCGAGATCAAGGATGAGCTGATCAAGCTGGCCAAGAAGACTTCGAAAACAACGCAGTCGGCCTTTCTCAACGCCGGCCGCGGCAACCCCAACTGGATCGCCACCACTCCGCGCGAAGGCTTCTTCCTCCTCGGCCAGTTTGCGATCACCGAGAGCAAGCGGGTCATGGAGCATCCCGCCGGTCTGGGCGGAATGCCGAAGGCCCGCGGCATTGCAGGCCGTCTGGAGGCGTGGCTGGCCAAACACTCTGATATGCCCGGCGCGTCATTTCTGGCAGAGATGGTGCCGTTTGCCGTGAAGACCTTCGGGTTCGAGCCGGATGCCTTCGTACACGAACTCGTCGACTCGATCATCGGTGACAACTATCCCGTTCCCGATCGCATGCTCGTCCACAACGAGCGCATCACGCACGAGTACCTGATGTGGGCCATGTGCGGAGATCCAAGACCGGCGGGCAAGTTCGACCTCTACGCGGTTGAGGGCGGCACAGCGGCCATGTGCTACATCTTCAAGTCGCTGAAAGCGAACCGCCTGCTTCATCCCGGCGACACCATCGCCCTGGGAACTCCGATCTTTACGCCCTATCTTGAGATGACCCATCTTGAGGACTATGACCTGAAGATGGTCACCATACGGTCTCCGCAGGAGAATCGGTTCCAGCCCACGGACGAGGAGATCAAGAAGCTCGAGGATCCCAAGATCAAGGCTTTCTTCGTCGTCAATCCCGGCAACCCGACCGGCATGGCGCTCAGCGCCGAATCCATCGCGAAAATCGCCAATCTGGTCAAGACCAAGCGTCCTGACCTGATGCTGCTCACCGACGATGTCTACGGAACGTTCGTTCCGGGGTTCCGGTCGCTGCTCGGCGAACTGCCGCACAACACCATCGGCGTCTACTCCTACTCGAAGTATTTCGGCTGCACCGGATGGCGGCTGGGCGTCATCGCCGTCCACGAAGACAACATCTACGACAAGATGATCGCCAAACTGCCGGATGCTGATCTCAAGGCGCTCGACAAACGTTACGGCGCCCATGACGCTCGAACCGCGCAAGCTCAAGTTCATCGATCGCATCGTTGCCGACAGCCGCGATGTGGCGCTGAACCACACGGCCGGTCTGTCCCTCCCGCAGCAGGTCATGATGAGCATGTTTTCGTTGGTCGAGTTGATGGACACCGAGAAGCGCTACCAGACGGCATGCCGGGAAATCGTATATCGCCGTCTGTACGCGATACTTGACGGACTCGGCCTGGAGGTTCCTCCGAACCCGAACTACGATGCCTACTACGGCTTGATCGATTTCGAGTTCTGGGCAAACAAGAACATCGGCAAGGAAGCGGTCGAGTACCTGAAGAAGCATGTTCATCCGCTTGATCTTGCATTCCGGTTGGCGGAGGACCACGGAATCGTTTTGCTGAACGGCGGCGGTTTCGAGGCCCCCGACTGGTCGTTGCGCGTTTCGCTGGCCAATCTGGACGATGAAGCCTACGAAGAAATCGGGCGCGGCGTCCGGTCAATCGCAAGAGGCTATCGGCATGCGTTTGAAGCCTCGAGGAGCAGCACGACGAAGTTAAACACGATGCTCCAACGCCGGTTGGTGATTGAGCCCGGTGGTTTGACCAGAGGGCTGGCCGGCGGTGATGCCGCTTCGATTTTGTATGCCGAAGCGGCGGAGCACAACGCCGGCAGCCCTCCTCGGCTGCAGTTCATGCGATGTGCGTGTTGCCCGGGTTCTTTGACACTGTCGGACTTGGCGATGTTGATCGAAGAACATGAGTGAGCTTCGAAAGCTGGACGCGGTCTCGGGAACGATGCAAGCGAGGAGACTGTATGGAGTGGCTGGCGAAGCTGTTCGAGAAGTATCCCGAAATGGCGGTCTATCTCGCGGTCGGGATTGGGTACTTTCTTGGCCGGTTGAAGTTTCGCGGCTTCGGACTCGGCGTTGTCACGTCGTCGTTGCTTGGCCGGCATATTCATCGGCAACCTCTTTCATGTCCCGGTCGTCCGACCAGGCCAAGGCGATGCTGTTTCTGTTGTTCCTGTTTGGGATCGGCTATTCCGTGGGGCCGAGCTTCTTTCGCAATCTCAAAGGAGAAGGATGGCGCTGGGCCGTCCTCGCCGTCTTCGTCCCGGTCGTCGGTCTGCTGACTGCGTATGCCATGGCACGATTCCTCAAGCTTGATGTCGGGTATTCAGCCGGCATGCTTTCCGGGGCGCTCACCGAATCTCCCGCAATCGGCACCGCCAGCGAGGCGATTCGGGGGCTGGCGATCTCGGAGGAACAGAAAGCAGCTGCTGAGTCGGGCACATCGCCGTTGCCGATGCGATCTGCTATATCTTCGGCACCATCGGAGTGATCTGGTGTTGCGGCACTCTGGGCCCAAAGCTGCTCGGCATTGATCTCCGCACGGAATCAAAGAAGGAAGAGAAGAAGCTGGGAATCCGGCACGCCAAGCTGGGCGTCACTTCGGGCTGGCAGCCCATCGGGTTTCGCGCCTACAAAGTCCAGCCCAATGCTCCGGTTGTGGGCAAGACGGTTGACGCCGCCGAAAAATCGGTGACGGAAGGCCGCCTCTTTGTAGAGAGAATTCGACGCAGAGGAGAGATTCTCTCTGCCACCCCGGGAAACCGTGATCAAGGCGGGCGATACGCTGGCCGTGCTGGGACGAACCGAAGCGCTGGTCACGAGTACTGGGACCGCTGTCGGCCGAAATCGCCGATCCCGAACTGCTCGAAATCCCGGTGGCTTCGTACGACTTGTACGTGACCAGCAAGGACATCGCCGGCAAAACCCTGCAGCAACTTGTGGACACGGTAGAAGCAGGCGCGAGGCGTGATGCTGCGCGGGATGACCCGGGGCGGGCGATCCCTGCCAGTTGGAGTCGAACGTCGATTGTGGAGCGCGGCGACACCCTGCATGTCACCGGGCCCGAGATGCAATGTCGAGAAACTGGCGCCCATTGTCGGCAGGAAGATCTCAGCCGAACGAAGACAGCGACCTCGGTGTACTGGGTATCGCGATCTGTATCGGGGTGTTGGTCGGAGCCGCGATCACGTTTCCCATCGGGGGCTTCGCATTAGCCTGGGAACCAGCGTCGGAACTCTGCTGGCGGGTTTGGCTGTGGGCTGGGCGCGGTCCACCCGTCCATGGTTTGCCAGAATTCCGGATGCGGCGATCCTGTTCATGCGGTCCATTGGCCTGGCGGCATTCGTCGCCATGATCGGACTCAAGGCGGGCCCGATCTTCGTCAGCGCAGTGAAAGAATCTGGCTACCTGCTGTTCGCTCGGCGGAATCGTGGTGACGCTCGTCCCTCTGATTTCGGGCATTTTGTTTGGGCGGTATGTCCTTCGGCTCGACCCGGTTCAATTGCTCGGAGGAGTTGCCGGCGCGCAGACCATGATCGCGGGGGTCGCAGCGGTCCAGGAGAAAGTCCGACAGCCCCATCGCCACGCTTGGCTATTCGTATACCGTTGCGATCGGACACATCCTGCTGACGACTTGGGGAACCATCATCGTCGTCGTTGCTTGACCTGACGCTGCCATTCTCAGAGCCGTGCCATCTCCAGGTTTGGCGGCCTCGAAGGGAGCCGCCTGCCCGATCTGGCGAGCTCGGAATAAGGCTCGATCTTGGGTCAGCTCCAAAGCCGCTTACCGACTTCAACTAGGAATGTTGCTAGTGGCACTCAAGGGCCCCGAGTGACCTAAAACCATGTTGATTCTTCTTCGATGCCGTAGGTCAAAGCCTGCCGAGGAGCGGAGTGTATTCATGGAAACTCGCTTCGCAAGTCAAAACAGCTCATTCCGTCGGGCGGAGCATGCTGTTCCGCCAAGCCTTGTTATGCTGCGTGCCGCTGCTTCTGTTGGCAGGCTGCGAGAAGAAGGAGGCCGCGCCGCCTCCCCAGCCTCCAACCGTCAAAGTCGTTGACGTGATTCAACAGGATGTCCCCATATTCAACGAGTGGGTCGCGCAGCTGAACGGCGATACCAACGCTCAGATCACGCCCAAGGTGCAGGGATATGTGCTGAACCGGAATTACCAGGAGGGCTATCCCGTCAAGACAGGGCAGCTTCTTTTTGAAATCGATCCCCGGCCGTTTGAAGCGGCCCTGGATCAGGCCAATGCCCAACTTGCAGTCGCGCAGGCCGAACCTGTCACGAGCCGAAACTGACCGGGATCGCGATACACCCCTGGCGGCGCAGAATGCGATTCCCCAGAAGCAGCTGGATAACGATCTTGCCGCTGAAGCTGCAGGAAAAGCGCAGGTGCAGGCTGGCCAAGGCGATGATCGAACAGGCGAAGCTCAATCTCGAGTGGACAAAGGTGTATTCACCCATCGATGGCATCGCCGGAGTGGCGACCTCCCAGGTTGGTGATCTGGTTGGTCCCAACACCAAGATGACCACCATCTCCAAGGTAAATCCGATTCGGGCCTACTTCTCGATCAGCGAGGATGCTTATTTGCGGGTTGCCGGCAAAATTGCCGCGGTGCTTGCCGGAAAGCCCGGCGCGGGGCCACAGGCGGTGGAATACATTCAGGCGAATGAAACGGCCTATCCCAGCAAGGGGCGCATCATCCTCGTCAATCGTGAGGTAAGTTCGCAAACCGGAACGATTCAGCTTGCGGCGGAATTCTCCAATCCCGAAGCGGTTCTGCGGCCCGGCGGATTCGGACGAGTGCGCATCAAGACCGGAGACAACAAGGGTGCTCTTCTTGTTCCCCAAATAGCCGTCATGGAAGTCCAGTCTGACTACCAGGTTGTGGTGGTGGGCTCCGATAACAAGGCGAGCTTCCGGCCGGTCAAAGTGGGCGACCGGGTTGGCAACAATTGGGTGATCACCGATGGCTTGAAAGCCGGTGAAAAGGTGGTTGCCGAGGGATTCCAGAAGGTGCGTGACGGAATGACCGTCAATGTCGAGCCGCACGACGCAAACGGCAGCTGCTGAAGGCAGGTAACCGTGTCCAAATTCTTCATCAATCGTCCCATCGTGGCGATGGTCATCTCCATTCTGATGGTCCTTGCGGGCGTCGTAGCGATGCTGAGCCTTCCTACGGCACAATTTCCCAAAATCGCGCCGCCGGAAATTCAAGTCAATACGACTTATCTCGGCGCCGATGCTGAAACGGTAGCGCAATCCGTGGCTACGCCCATCGAGCAGCAGATGGCCGGCGTCGACAACATGCAATATATGTATTCGTTGAACGGCAGTGACGGATCGATGAAGCTTACCGTCAACTTCGATATCGCCACGGAGACGAATACCGACCAGATCCTGTCGCAGATGCGTTCCAACCAGGCGAACTCGCAGCTTCCAAGCTCGGTGGTTCAGTACGGCGTCACAGTGCAGAAGTCAACGTCCGCACCGTTGATGCTGGTCGCGCTCTATTCGCCTACGAACGCTTACGACAATATCTTCCTGGCCAACTACGGCATCATCAACATCAATGACGCCCTGACGCGTGTTCCCGGTGTGGCGTCGGTCACGGTATTCGGCGCCGGCCAGTACGCGATGCGGTGCTGGGTTAATCCCGACAAGCTGGCGAGCCTGGCAATCACGGTTCCGGAAATCACAAACGCGATCCAGACCCAGAACACCGTAAATCCTGGCGGGCAAATCGGCAGCGAGCCGGTGCCGCACGGGACAAGACTTCACCTACACCGTACGCGCTCCCGGCCGCCTGCCCTCCGCTGAGGAATTTGGGCAGATCATTGTCCGGGCTCATCCCGACGGAGGCATTCTTCGCCTGAAGGATGTCTGCACGAATCGAGCTGGGCGCGCAGACCTACGCTCTTCAAGGCCGTCTTAATGGAAAGCCGGCCGCCCTTCTCGCCATTTATCAGCTTCCTGGAACCAACGCGGTGAAGACAGCCCAGGGTGTGCGAGCGCTGATGGAGGAGGCTAAGACCCGCTTCCCGCAGGGTCTTGACTATGTCATTCCGCTGGATACGACACTTGCCGTTACCGAGGGTTTGAAGGAAATCGAACACACTCTGTTCGAAGCCATCGCGCTGGTGATTCTGGTCGTCTTCATCTTTTTGCAGGGCTGGCGCGCCACTCTCATTCCATTGCTGGCGGTCCCGGTTTCACTCGTGGGCACCTTCATCCTCTTTCCGATGCTTGGATTCTCCATCAACACGCTGTCGCTATTCGGGTTGGTGCTTGGCGATCGGATTGGTGGTCGACGATGCCATTGTGGTGGTGGAAGCTGTCGAGCACCACATCGAACATGGATTGTCGCCGAAAGAAGCGACCGTCAAAGCAATGGACGAGGTATCCGGTCCTGTCGTTGCCATCGCATTGATCCTCTCCGCGGTGTTTATCCCCACGGCGTTCATTCCCGGAATCACCGGCAGGATGTATCAACAATTCGCGGTCACCATTGCGGTTTCGGTCATCTTCTCGGCATTCAATGCGCTCACTTTGAGTCCGGCGCTTTCCGGCAATGTTGTTGAAACCGCGCAAGCAGGGCCGCGGCCCGCTGGCGATATTCTTCCGGTGGTTCAATAAGGTGTTTGGTCGAGCCACGGATGGCTACGTCACGTACCTGCGATCACCTGATCCGAAAGGCCGGCTTTGTCATTCATCCTGCTTGCTGGTCCTCTCGCTGGCGGCAGGATGGTTCGGCGGGAAGATACCGACGAGCTTCCTTCCTGATGAAGACCAGGGATTCGTCTACGCCGGTATTCAACTTCCCGATGCTTCCTCGTTACAGAGAACTTCGGAAGCCGCCAAGCAGGCTGAGGATCTCATGCTGAAAGTTCCAGGCGTCGAGCATGTCAGCACCGTGGTGGGATACAACATGCTGAGCGGCGTGAACAGCACGTTCAACGCATTCTTCTTCGTGAGTTTCAAGCCGTGGGAAGAGCGCAAAACGCGACGAAGAGAGTTACGACGCAATCAAGCGCAACATCAACAGGGCGCTTTCGACGATAACTTCGGGCATCGCGTTCTCGTTTCCGCCGCCCGCCATCCCGGGCGTCGGCACGTCCGGAGGCGTGACGTTCATTCTGCAGGACCGATCCGGCAAGGACCTCGCATTCCTCACCGGGAACCTGCAGACATTTTTGGCGGCGGCGCGCAAGCGGCCCGAGCTAGCCAGTGTCACGACCACGGCGCTGTTTGGCGTTCCCCAGGTGGGCGTCACGGTCGACAAAGCCAAAGTGCTTACCCAGCAAGTCAATCTCGGAAACGTGTATCAGACCCTGCAGGCATTCATGGGCGGGGCGCTGGTGAATTACTTCAACCGCTTCGGACGACAATGGCAGGTGTACGTCCAGGCGGACGGCGAATACCGCACCGACGCCAAGAACCTGGGCAAGTTCTATGTCAAGAACAATACAGGAGAGATGGTCCCGTTAAGCACCGTCACTGGAATCGAACCCCGCAGCGGCCCCGGGTTCACCATGCGCTTCAATCAGTTCCAGTCTGTGCAATTGAATGCGTCCACTGCTCCCGGCTTCAGTTCGGGCCAGGCGATTGCCGCTTTGGAGGATACATTCAAGCAGACCATGCCCTCGGAAATGGGATTCGACTATATGGGCATGTCGTACCAGGAAAAGAAGGCGGCCCAAGGCGTGAGTCCGGCCGTGGTTTTCGCCCTGGCATTCTTCATCGTCTTCCTCATCATGGCTGCGCAGTATGAGAGCTGGACGTTGCCGCTGGCGGTTTTGCTGGGAACCCCGATCGCGGTCTTTGGAGCATTTCTGGCGCTGTATCTCCGTCACCTGGAAAACGATGTCTATGCGCAGATCGGACTGGTGATGCTGATCGGACTGGCTGCGAAGAACGCAATTCTCATTGTCGAATTCGCCAAGATGGAATACGACAAGGGCAAACCTCTGGTCGAGGCGGCATTAACGGGCGCCAAATTGAGGCTCAGACCTATTCTGATGACCGCGTTCGCCTTCATCCTGGGGTGCGTCCCGCTGTGGACGGCGAAAGGGGCGGGAGGCATTTCGCGACAGGTGCTGGGAACGGTTGTGATTGGCGGTATGCTGGCCGCCTCGCTTCTGGCCATCTTCTTCATCCCCGTTTCGTTCGTCGTGATTGAGAAATTCGGGCACTGGATTAGGTCTCGGAGAAAAGCCGGAGCCAAAACCTGCCGAGGATGCGAAAGGAGCGCACGCATGATCCGGATTCGATTATTGGCCGCATCCGTGTTGTTGCTGTCGCTTTGTAGCTGCCGGTGGGTCCTAACTACAATCGGCCCACGGTTACCACGCCGGACCAGTATCGGGGACTGGCGCCCGATGCGGCTCCCCAACCTCAGCGGCGAGGCTTTCGGTGAGATGAAGTTCTGGACGGTCTTCCAGGACAAGGTACTGGCAGACCTCATCCGCGAAGCACTCGCCAACAACTACGATATCCGCATTGCCGCAACCCGTGTGGTGCAGGCGGAAGCCATTGTTGGTATAACCCATGCAGATCAGATGCCCTCCCTGAGCGCAGGCGGGAGCATTCAATGGGTGCGCTCAAGCCAATACCCAGGTGCGCCGACCTTCGACACGCTCGGGCTTCAGGCCGCATACATCGTCGATTTCTGGGGAAAATACCGCAGGGCCAGCGAAGCGGCTCGCGCAGACCTGGTGGCCAGTCAACATGGGCAGGAAGTCGTGCGGACCACGCTGGTTTCCGATGTTGCAAGTTCTTACTTCAACTTGCGGCAATTCGATATCCAGCTCGACTACTCCGAGAAGACTCTGGCCGCGGATCAGGACATGCTGAAACTGAATACCATCAAGTTCAAAGGGGGAGAGAGCGCCGAGACCGACGTGCTTCAGGCTCAGCTGCTGGTGGAACAGGCGGAGGCCCAGATTATCAGCCTGAAACAGTCGATTGAGCAGGCAGAGAATGCGATAAGCACTCTTCTGGGCAAGAATCCGGGGCCAATCGCCCGCGGGATCGCCCTTACCGAGCAGCCGCATATGCCGGAGGTTCCCACCGGGATTCCATCCACATTGTTGGAACGGCGGCCGGATGTGCGTCAGGCGGAGATGCTTCTGGTTGCCGCCAATGCTGATGTGGGGGTGGCAAAGGCGGATTTCTTCCCGCAATTCCCGCTCACCGCTTCATTCGGGGCGCAGAGCACTGCCATCACCAGCTTCCTGCAAGGGCCGGCGACGTTCTGGACCCTGGCGGCGGCGGTTGCGCAGCCGCTGTACGAGGGCGGCCGGATTCGTTCCAATTACAACCTCGCGTGGGCCAAGCGGGATGAGGCTGAACTCCAGTACAAACAGTCCGTGCAACTGGCCGTCGAGGACGTTTCCAACAGCCTGGTAGGCTATGCGCAGTCGCGCAAGTACCGGGCAAAGATTCAGGAACAAACGAACACCTACTTTGAGACAGCGCGCCTGGCGAATGTACGCTTCACCGGAGGCGCAACGAGCTTCCTCGAAGTGCTGGTCACGCAACAGCAGTACTTCGAATCGGAGCTGGCGCTTGCTCAAGCCTGGAACACGGAGCTTCAGAATTATGTCCAGCTCTATAGAGCATTGGGTGGTGGGTGGGAGCTTTAACAATTCACCTTTCTTGAAAGCGTGATCGCGGTGGCGAAGAACGAACCAAAAAGTGCAAAGCACAGCGACGGCCTGACCAACAAGGAATACGAACAGGAATTGCGCCGCCTGCAGGCAGAACTATGCAAATTGCAGGATTGGGTGAAGCATACGGGTGCACGCGTCATCGTGGTGTTCGAAGGCCGTGATGCGGCGGGCAAGGGCGGCACGATTCGCGCCCTTACGGAACGTGTGAGTCCGCGCGTATTCCGATTAGTGGCGCTTCCGGCGCCCTCGGACCGCGAAAAGAGCCAGATGTATATCCAGCGTTACATCCACCATTTCCCGGCGGCCGGTGAGATCGTGATCTTCGATCGCAGCTGGTATAACCGCGCCGGTGTGGAATACGTGATGGGCTTTTGCTCCAAGGAGCAGCATGACCGATTCCTCCAGCTAGTTCCGATGTTTGAAAACCAGATCCGGGAATCCGGTATTATCCTCATCAAGTACTGGCTGGAAGTCTGTCAGCAGGAACAAGAGCGTCGCTTTGAGCAGCGCATCAAGGATCCGGTCCGGCAGTGGAAGCTCAGCCCCATGGATGTGGAATCCTATAAGCGCTGGTATGAATATTCGCGCGCGCGCGACCTGATGCTGGAAGCAACGGATACCAAAGAATCTCCCTGGAACCTGATTCGTTCCGATAATAAAAAGAGAGCGCGCCTCAATTGCATCACTCACCTTTTAAGTCTCATTCCCTACAAGGAAGTGCCACACGAGAATGTCAAACTGCCGCGGCGAAAGACCAAGGATCAGTATGACGATCAGAAGCCTCTCAAGGGACGGAATTTCGTGCCGGAGAAGTATTAGCCGCGGCTCACCGTTGGGGTTAAGTGAGGCAAGCGTGGCGAGCAAGACCACCTAATCCCGCTTTCTGCCGACTCGACAGGCTCACACGCAGCGACGCTTCCACATCCCCATCGTGGAATCCCGCTACTCAGCAGTGTTGCCATCACAATCGCAGTCGGCGGGCCACTGGTCGTCCGTCTCATGCCATGTTTTGTCGGGGTTGTAGAGCTCCATGTCTTTTGCGATCTTCAGCGAGTCGTTCCCCAGGTCTTTCTGGTAGACGACTCCGTTCGGGCCGACCATGAAAGTCGTGACGCCGGTCACGCGGTATTCGGCCGGCACAGCTACAAGGGCGAAGCCTCCGATCATGGCACCCTGTATCAGGTAGTCCAGGCTGCCCAAAGGCGCATCAGGTCCCTGGCCTTTCAGAATCTTGAAGTAGTAGCCATGGTAGGCAGTGTTCTTCTCCAGGGTGTAGCCCTCTGCGAGGGCCTTTGCAACCGCTTCACTGACCGAGCCTCCAGGTGTTCCGTCAGCGTTCTGCCAATACAGACCGTCCTGTTTCCCGGGAGTGCTGATAAGCTTTTGCGCGTATTGATTAACGCCGGAATCGTCATGGATGGTCAAAGCGTATTGCCGTTGCGCCTCGACATAGCCGCGGCAAACCTGTATCGCGTCCAGTTCGTTGCGGCCGATGCGCCGGTACAGTATCTCGTTACGTCCAGCGGCGGAGTCGAAGTGCCACTTTCCGCTCTTCTTCACCAGCGGGACGGGGAACGGAAAGTCGTCATCACCGACTACAAGAATTGCCCGGTCCTTTTTCGCCGGATCAGTTTGGATCGAGTTCTTTTTGCGGGCAAGGTCCGCAAAGGCGATGCTCGCGTTCTTGTCCCGAACGGGGTCCGCTGAGGAGATGAAGTCCTCGCCCGAAGGACCGAAGATCTGCATGAGTGTGGGAACATCATAATCCCCGGTTGCCTTGATGAGCACCTCAACAGCCGCTTGCGGTGAAGAGAACGTCATCTGGACGATAGGCTTCGCCGGGGCGCCGGCGTCAGGCTGCGTCTGCGCCATGACGGAGGAGAGATTCAGAACCGAGATACCCAATGCAAATGTCAGAAGCGTGTTTCTCATCGTCTTCAATCCTTTCGGGGTCATCTGCTTCGCGTCCATTCTGGTTGGCTACCTGCGCCGTCCGCCGCCGGAACGTCCGCCCCCGCCGCCTCTGGATCCCCCCATGCTCGAAGACCCGCGCGAACTGGTGGCACGAGCCGAACTGCCGCTGCCTCCACCGAAAGCGCCGCCAGAGCCAGACTTCGGGACACTGCGGTTTCCCACTTTATCCCCACCCCCGGCTCCACCGCCGCCGCGATCCATCGTCCCTGCCGAGGGCGAGCCACCGCGATTGCCGCCGCCCGCTGCGCCCCGATCCATATTTCCAGCCGACGGCGAACCGCCACGATTGCCGCCCGCTCCGCTCCGATCCATGTTTCCAGCGGAAGCACCGCGGTTGCCACTGCCAGCATTCCCGCGGGCGCTATCGCCGCGCGTGTTCCCGCCGTACTTGTTGGCCGTGCCTCGGTCTCCATAGGGCGCACCGCCGCGGTGCTGCGGATTGTGCTGCCAGTTGCCGTTACCATTGTTTCGGTTGCCACCGTTAATCGTGTTGCCGCCGTTAATATTGTTCCGATTGCCGCCGTTGATATTTGTATTTCGATTGGAATTATTAACGAAGTTGTTGTTGTGGTTGATGTAGACGTTGTTGTTCCCGCCCCAGCTGGCTCCACAGCAATAACCGCCGCTCCAGAACGCCCCCATCATCATGCCCACCCCGAAAGAAATTGCCGCGGTGGCAACGTAGGCTCCCGGAGGAGGGGGCGGGGGATAATAGACCGGGGGGTAGGGATACACCGGCGGGCCGTACACGACAGTCGGGTTGTAACTCGGCACGTACACCACCTCCGGATTGGAGGGCTGGATCACGATCACATTTTTGTTCTCGACAACCTGTGTCTCGACCTTTTGCTGTTCGCTGGACTGGAGGCTTCCGTTATCCTTGGCCTTGGCGCGCATGCGCTGAACCGCGTCCATCACATCGCCCTGCTGCGCCAGGAAGGCATTTCCCAGGTCGGTCGTCCACTTGATGTTGTCAGCCAGCTGCTTCACCAAATCCGGTGTCCCAGCCATTTGCTGAACGCTCGGATCCCAAGGCTGTTTCGCAACCGCGTCCGCCAGTGCTTTGTCCTTGAGAGTCGCGTTCTTTGCAAGCCACTGCTGCAACTGGATGATCTCGAGCGGGTAGGTCGAAGCCATCAGCGCCTGGCTGAGCAGTGGATCGGGATAAAGCGCTATGGGCGCAACCAGCGAATCGAGTTGGTCCGCCGGGAGCTTTGCGGGCGCCTGGTCTGCTGGCGCCGCCGCCGCCGCTGCGTCCTGTTGCCGCGGAGCAGCCCACAGCGCGTCCCCTGGAGCGATTAACAGAGAACACAAAATGGCAACAAAGCTCCGGACGACGTGCTTGCAAAGTGCCAATTGCGAGCTTCTGAATTTCATTGTGAACATCCCTTCCCGCCGCGCTGAATAGAGGTATCCGCCAGAGTGACGGGTGCCACGACCTTCAGGCCCCTGCCATTCTAACGCCAGAGAGACTGCATCCTCCAGGACCGCTTGGATTGCGACTTATACTCTAGGAAGGAAACACAGGGCAGGGTACTGGGAATACTCCTAGTGTTCCCATCCGAAGTTCGCAGGTAGAAATGCCGTAGCAGTCTCCAGGGCAAGGTGGTGATTCCGGCGCTCAGACCATGCCGCGAAAGTGACGGATGCGAAAGAAGGTGCGGAAGGTCGGGAAGGGGCTTCGTGTTTGTTGCTCCGCCGCTTCCTTAGCTGATTCTCACCCGGACCGACCGGTTCGGCTCTTGTTCGTATACTGAGGAATTCGTTCGACGCTCTCGAGATTTGACCTGTCCTTGGCCCGGCAGGCGGATCAGGCGAGACCATCATCGTCCCTGATTGTGGTCCTTATCTGGATTCGTGGCCATGATCAAAAAGAGGCGCGAGGCGTGCTGCCGAACTGGCTGAATTCTTACCGCAAAGATTGGCTTCGGCCGGATGTAATTGCCGGCGTGACGAGCGCCGCTGTCATCATCCCCAAGGCAATGGCCTACGCCACCATCGCCGGACTGCCGGTTCAGGTCGGTCTCTATACCGCATTTCTGCCCATGGTGATCTATGCGGTGCTGGGTACCTCTCGGGTCCTGAGCGTAACCACGACCACCACAATCTCAATTCTGGCCGCCGCCGAGTTGGGCGAAGCAGTGCCTGGAGCAGATCCCGCAAGCTTGCTCGCCGCATGCGCCACTTTGACACTCCTGGTCGGAGCGATGCTCGTCCTCGCCTCGATCCTGCGGCTTGGCTTTGTGGCCAATTTCATCTCTGAGCCAGTCCTCATCGGATTCAAGGCAGGCATCGGACTCGTCATCGTTCTGGACCAGCTTCCGAAGCTATTGGGAATTCACTTTGCGAAGAGCGGCTTCTTCCGGACCCAGATCTCTCTGGTTCGGCATCTTCCCGACACCTCCCTGGTTACTCTCGCGGTCGGAATCGCGATGATTGCGATCCTCGTTGGTTTTGAGCACTTCGCGCCCAAGCTTCCTGCTCCCCTCTTCGCGGTCGGTCTCGGTATCACGGGCGCTTACCTGCTCAACCTGCATGCGCACGGAGTCGAACTCGTCGGGCACATTCCCCAGGGGCTGCCCTCCCTGACCGTTCCGGATCTTTCGCTCGCCGAGGGACTTTGGCCGGGCGCGCTGGGCATTGCCCTGATGAGTTTCACCGAGACCATCGCGGCTGGTCGCGCATTTGCACGAAACGATGAGGATGTTCCGCGGGCCAATCGGGAACTGCTGGCCACAGGATTGGCCAATGCCGGGGGTGCATTCCTCGGCGCAATGCCCGGCGGCGGCGGAACCACGCAGACCGCGGTCAACCGCCTGGCAGGCGCGCGCACTCAGATGTCAGAGCTTGTGACCGCGGGAATCACCCTGGTCGTCATGCTGCTACTTGCCCCCATGATTGCGCTCATGCCCCAAGCCACCCTCGCCGCGGTGGTCGTCGTCTACTCAATCGGCCTCATCAAGCCAGCGGAATTCCGCGCTATTCTCAGCGTTCGGCGCACTGAGTTCATCTGGGCGCTGGTCGCCTTTGCCGGGGTTGTTCTAGTGGGAACGCTCAAAGGCATCCTGGTCGCGATCATTGTCTCTCTCTTTGCACTCGCGTACCAAGTCGCTGATCCGCCCGTGTACATCCTAGGACGCAAACGGGGAACCAATGTCTTTCGGGCGCGTTCGAAGGAGAACCCCGAAGACGAGGAATTCCCCGGTTTGTTGCTTCTCAGGGTTGAGGGACGGATTTTCTTCGCCAATGCCGGACAGATTGCGAACAAGATGAAACCGTTGATTGACCAGCACAAACCCAGAATCATGGCGATAGACATGAGCGGAGTTCCCGACATCGAGTACACCGCCCTAAAGACATTGACGGACGCCGAGAAGCGAAGCAGTGAGCATGGCACTCTACTATGGCTTGTGGGGATGAACCCGCAAGTCCTTGCGATGATCCGGAAATCTCAACTCGGCACTGTGCTGGGAAACGACGGAATGCACTTTAACCTCGAAATCGTGGTCGCTAAATATCAAGCCATCGCGTCCGAGATCGCACCGGCAAGATAAAGGCGGAAGCTGAATCGCAAGGCGCCACTGAGTCGAATCGTGTGACTCCGCCGACCTCAGCTACGCGATCGGTGTCACTCCCCTTTGATGGGAATGCCGTCGGCGCGAATCACGCTGGGGCCGATGGAATGCCCCGGGAAATGCCTGTCGGCCAGAAAAGCTCCGGGCTGATGTATTTGGAGATTCCCTTCAGCATTCCTTGTCTCCCGGGCGCAAGCCGGATGCATTCCGTGTCAGAAAGTGGGGCAGACAGCGACATTACCGCATTGGCCTGAAGGCCATCAGCGCATCATACCTCGCCCGTTTCAGCGAGTTTCTTCGACCTTCACCACAAAATAAGTGACGGTTTCTCCCTCGGGCACAAGCATCTGGTGGGGCATCCCGGCCGGAATGTGGACCACGTCGCCGGCCCTCGCCTCCTGTTGCGAGCCGCCTTTTACGGATGTGCCCAGGGTCTCGCCCAGGCCTGTCGCTTTGGGATCGATCACCTCGCCTCCCGTGACCACCGTGGCATGCCCGTCGAGAATGTAGAACAGGTCGGCGAAGTTCTGGTGCACTTCGCCTCCGCCGTTACGGTTTCTGAACGCGAGCATGGTGTAATGGTGGGGGTATTTCTCCAGGGTCTCGCTAGCGGAGCCCTTCTCGGCGGCCAGTGGCTGCAAGTGTTTTGCGCGTTCCAGCAGTTCGGCGGGCGACCAGTGATCGGATTTCATGGTTTGCGCACAGGCTCCTTTCCACGGTGCGAAACAGCACAGCAGCAATGCCGCTGCCGGAATAATGTTATGCCCAAGCTTGGCCATGCTCTCCCTCACTTTTAACTGGTGCTTGAATCCATGCCCGCGAGAAGCCGCGCGCGCTTGAAGATGGCGAGGAACATCGGCCGTGTCAGCTTGCCGGTGTTCGTGTTTTGCAGCGACGGATGATAACTGGCGATGACGATCAAGCCGCTGGGAAGAGTGTACTCGGCGCCGTGAGCAAACCGGTAGTCTGAGCGCGACGTCAAGTGGCCCTCTCTTTTGGCCCAGGCAAGCAGCCCGTCAAAGGCAATGCGCCCCAGGCACACCACGACCCGCAGGTTCCCTAACAGGCGCAACTCCTCGTCGAGCCAGGGCGCGCAATTGCGCTGCTCTTCAGGAGTGGGTTTGTTTCCCGGAGGAGCGCAACGAACGACTGCGGTGATCCACAGCCCGCTCAGTTTCATCTGGTCGTCGCGCGACGCGGCAAGCGGCTGCGATGCGAACCCCGCCTCATAGAGAACGGGATAGAGAAAGTCACCGGAGCCGTCACCTGTGAAGGGACGGCCGGTACGGTTCGATCCGTGTGCTCCGGGTGCCAGGCCGAGAATCAGCACCCGCGCGCGTGGGTCGCCGAACGAAGGGACTGGGCGGCCCCAGTACTCCCAATCAGCGTAGGCTCGGCGACGGACGCTGGCTACCTGCACGCAGTGGGCGCGCAGCCGCGAACATCGCTCGCACGCAATCACGCGCGCATTGAGTTCGTCCAGAGCAGACGGGGAAGAGGCCATGTGCAATTTTAGGTTAAGGCTAACCAGGAATCTTCGCCAGGTTGAGAAGCAACCCTATTCCGCATCTGACCCATGGGTGGAAGCAGTGTCCGGGGCAGGGTCATTCCTCGGCGGGAACAGAAAGCGGCGCGGCGACTTGAAGAAGCTTTTCAATGTATAACCAATCGCCTGCAAGCGATCGGCTCTGGGCACCTCGTACGCCTGCATCGCTACTGACGCAGCAATGGAAAAGCTTACCCCGAGGTTGAGCACAAATGTGATGGCGATCCCGTAAAGCGTGCGCACGAACCAACCACTATGCAGCCAATCCTGGCCAAAGCTGGCTGCTGCCAGAGCGAGAGTGCCGGTCGAGAGAGTGACATGACGCACGTCGAGCGGGATACCGAAGAACCCGCCGACGGCAGGAGTGAAACCAAGCAAGTAGCCAAGAACAATGCAGGTGATCCACCCGGAGATGTTCCTGTCTACAAATTCTGCAAGTCTCTTCATTCGATCCTGACCGATCCTTCGGCCAAGGGGGTGCTGGGCGATGGCGGCAGGAATGCGATTAAAGGTGGAGAAGTTCTCGAACCAGCCTCCGGCCAGGGCGGAAACCCAGAGAATGACGCCGGTGATCGTGGCGTAGATTGCGGTCCCGGAGCCAAGGGGATCAAGAGTTTGATAGACGTGTTCGGCGCTGTGGATTTCCAAGTATGGTCTCGAGACCACGAGTGCCCATAGTTTCGCGAATGCCACGCAACCCAGGCAGACGGCAATCAGATTACCCGCGGCCGACGCCAATTGGCTTCGGCAAATGCGGCTAATCAAGTCGGTCAGCTTGTCCAGGCGCTCCTGGCCATGGGTAGTGCGGACGATTCCGGCAAACGTGGCTGCTGTGACGGACGGCTGCTTGGTCGCCAGGGCGAGATGAAGGTGCTGCAACAGGATGAAGCTGGCCGCATAATTTGTCCCCGCGACCATGCCCTCGAGAAACGGAGGAAGTGGGGCCTCCACAATGCGCATCTTTACGGCGGCCGTCAAGACGGTTAGCAGGCCCCCGCCTAGAGATGCCCACCAGATGCTCCGGTATTCCTTGCGTGTATTGGCAATGTAGTGCTCGCCAGTCTTCCCTGTGCGTTCGACAACTTTGCGGGCCAGTAATGCGGTGTTGTCGCGAAACAGGGCGATCAGGCTGAGGTCGTCGCGAGTCGAATTCATCACATCGTCGACGAGGCGTTTGACAGCCCGAATGTGCTCGTGAGGCTCTGCCACAAAAAGAACCTCGGTGATCCACTCCATGCGGATGAGCGCGTGCTCGATGGTACGTATGTCGAAGATCAGTGCGGTGCTGACGCCGGCGTCCTCCATGCGCACGTGAATACACTGGAGTTCGCGGCGCACGCCCTGCACATGAATGCGCCATGAATCGAGGGCGAGGGAAGCGCCATTCTGACGAACCAGTTCGACGGAAGATTGATGAAGCAGGAAAAAGGGCGAGTCTTCGATGTGGAATGCGTGGCTCCGGGCGCGCAGTCCTGGAGAGAGCCCCAAGCCTGCGACGTGGACCCCCAGCAGCAGGAAGGCCTGCCGCAGGTCGTCGCGCTGGCGGATCCAGGCGGATGTGTTCTCCACCGGGGAAAGCAAGCGCGCGATGCGCTCGAAATTCGTGTCGGTTTGTTCGATCAAGCGATCAATGGATTTCGCGGTGGGGTAGAGCCGGAATACCAGCCGGGAAAGGTCGGAATCATCGCGAGCTGAAGGAAGGATGCGTTGGGTGAGACGGCGTGCGGCATCGGACCACAAGCCTTCCCGGGGGTGAAGGCCAGCCTCGGCGAACGACTCGACGGAGTGCATCTCAACGAGTATCTGCCCGACGGTTTGCTGGAAACCCGAGCGGATCTCAGCCTGGGATTCGACAAGTGAGAGGAGAGCTTCGAGGCGGTCGAGTCGACGGTCGGGCCGCCAGCGATGCCCGCTTGTCGACCACGCTTTTAGCTCGACGAATCCGTCCAGCCGTGCCGCCAGATCAGGGGCCGCGAGGAAATTCTCGAGGAGGGAAGCGAGGGATTGAACATCGGGGTTGTCACGGTCCCTGGCAGGGAATGAGCTGAGAACCAGATCCCGCGTTTGGCTAGCCTGCGAAACAAGCATGGAGGCTGGTTCCTTTTCCCATGGAGTGCCGGTATTGTACACTTTTTTGGGAATGATCAGACCCAGGCATTCCCATGAACGGCGCCGGTATTCTGCGGTGTGCAAGGGCAGAATTGAACTGCATCCGTGTCATCCACGTTGCTGACAGTCTTTGCGAACTGGTGGTCTCTTGAAATTAAAATCGGTGACTGGGCGCGTCGGTGAGAGGCAGTACGCGCTCGGGCGCAGGAACCTTCCAAATGGAGAAAACTCGATGAAACCTGCAAAGCTGTTGCTGCTCGCCGGCGATTTTGTTGAAGACTACGAAATCATGGTCCCTTTCCAGGCTTTGCAAATGGTCGGTCACACTGTCGATGCCGTCTGCCCTGGAAAAAAGAAGGGCGAGCAGGTGCGCACGGCCATCCACGACTTCGAGGGCGATCAAACCTACTCTGAAAAACGCGGCCACAATTTCACTCTGAATGCGACCTTCGACGATATCAAGGCAGCGGATTACGATGCGCTTGTGGTTCCGGGTGGCCGCGCTCCCGAGTACCTGCGCCTGAACGAGAACGTGCTCGACATCGTGCGGCATTTTGATAAAGCGGGGAAGCCGATTGCTGCTTTGTGCCACGGGCCGCAACTGCTCGCGGCAGCCGGAGTGCTGAAGGGACGCAAAGTGAATTCATACCCGGCTTGTGCGCCGGAAGTGGAGCTTGCGGGTGGGACCTTCGTCAAGGTTGATATGACCGGTGCGGTCGTGGACGGCAATCTTGTCACCGGGCCGGCATGGCCGGCACATCCGGCGTGGCTGGCGAAGTTCCTCGAAGTGATCGAGGCTCATCTCACTGCCCCGGCTCTGGCTTGATTCAATCCTGCGACACGGGTACCTTGGTCGCGCGCACCTGGCGCAAAGGAAGTGCCGTTGCCGCGTTTAGGGTCTGCTGAATCTCGGCCAGGATGGAGAGCGCGATGGACGCCGAGGTGTCGGCGCCCAGGTCGATGCCGGTGGGCGCGTGGAGTTGCGCGAGCCAGCCGTCAATGCGATCGGCCTCCGGCGTGATGCGCCGGAGCCGGGCCGCCTCAGCCAGTGCCTCGCGCGTGCGGCGCTGTGGGCCAAGCACACCGACATACGCGCAGGGAAATTCATGGTCGTCGTTCAGAAGCGCGGCCAGGATATGAGAGTCCTGTTCGAAGCTGTGAGTCATCAGCACGGCGGCGTCGGTGGGCAACACGGGGAGGTTGTCCTTCGCGGAGCCGGGTAATTCGCTGACGGTTAATGACAGCACATGATCAGCATTGGGGAACCGGCTTTGCGTCGCTAGGTTCGAACGCCCGTCGGCCACGGCGACGAACCAGCCCAGTTCGCGAGCCAGGCGAACGAGCGGCCTTGCATCGTCGCCGGCGCCAAAGATCCAGAGGCCCGGGCGCGCGGCACGATAATCCACCCAGGCGCGAGTCGCCTTCCCATCGCTCTGTATTTTTTGTTCGAAGGACGTCCGACGTTCCAGCGCTTCCTCGGCCAACTCCTGAAGGAGTAGGTCGCTGATTGGATCAATCGTTGGGCTTCCAACTGGAGGCTGAAGCGTCGCGAACGCTCGTTGCCCGATGTGCGGTCCTTCGAGAACCGCGGCGATGGCCAGAGGCTTGCGTACGTCGAAGGCGGACTTCAGAGCATGGAGTAACGGGCTGGCGGTTTTACGTCGTTCCAGCAGAATGTGGACCACACCGCCGCAGCCGGAACCATAGGGGAGATCGCCATCATCTTCGAGAGTGGAATAGCGCTCGACCACGGGCCCATCCTGGCTGAGCCACCAGGCCCGTTTGGCCACTTCCGCTTCAAGGCATCCACCGCTGACAGTGCCGGCGCGGCGTCCATCCCGGGCCAGCAACATTCGCGCGCCAGGCCGGCGGTAGCTTGAGCCCTCGACGGCCACGACGGTAGCCAGCACGTAGTCAGCCCCTGATGCTTCCAGTTCGTTCCACAGGGGCAGAATGTGCTCGAGATCGGTCATTCTCTGGTATTGCTATGCTTCCAGTATTTTAGACGGCAACAGGTCTTCGATGCGCACCGGGAGTTCGCGCACGCGGATGCCGGTGGCGTGATAGATGGCGGCCGTGATGGCGGCCGCAACTCCAGCCAGGCCGATTTCGCCTACACCGCGCGCGCCATATTCACCCATGGCCGGATCGGGATAGTCGAGGAAGGTCACGTCGATCTGGGGCGTATCGGCGCAGGTGGCAACGAGGTAGTCCGCGAAGCTGCCGTTGATGGGCTGGCCGGTGCGCTGATCATAAACGGTCTCCTCAAGCAGTCCCATGCCCACTCCCATCACGACCGCTCCGGAGACCTGGTTGGCAGCGGCCTTGGGATTGATGATGCGGCCGGCGTCAATCACGGTGACGACGCGGCTTACCCGCAGTCGCGCGATCTCCGGTTCCCACTCCACCTCGACGAATTGCGCGCCATACGAATGCAGGGAAAAATCCTTGGCCTTCGGATCTTCCCACGTAGGCACTGTCTTGCCTTCTGCGGTGATCCCATTGAGACGCGCCATCTGCAGGATGTCTGCAAAGTAAATTCCGTCGACCGGAGGCTGATCTTTCTTGTGCAGGCGGCCGTCTGTGAACGCAATCGTCTCCAGCGCGGCCTCATGGTATGGCGAACCTGTGGTGGATGCCGCGACCTGTTGCAGCCGCTTGATGGCGCCGTCCGCGCCCGCAGCGATCGCATTTAGCACTGACCCTGTTACGAGCGAACCGCCCGACATGGGGCCACTCGGAAGCCCGCTGTCACCGATGAGGACATCGATGCGGTCGAGCGGCACGCCGGTCTTTTCGTGCAGTACCTGGGCGAAGATCGTGTAAGTGCCGGTGCCGATATCCTGGGTGGCGCAGCGCACGCAGAGGCGTCCGTTGGCGCAGAACTCGACGGTCGCCGTGCACGGCAGCCGCATGGCTACCCAACTGGCGCCGGCGAGTCCCCAGCCCAGGATCTTGCCGTCGCGCCGCATGGATCCGATACCAGCCGTACGCTTCTCCCACCCGAACTTCTTCGCGCCGGTTTCATAGCACTCTTTCAGATGGCGCGAGGAGAACGGTTTATTCTTGTCGCTCTCGTCCTTGTCGGCATCGTTGAGCAGACGCAGCTGCAGGGGATCCATGCTCAGCGCGTCGGCCAGCTCGTTCATTCCCGATTCGAGCGCATAGAGGCCGGGAACCGCGCCAGGCCCGCGCATCCACATGGGTGCTCCGAAGTTGCGGCGTGGCTGGGCGCTGGTAACTTCGAGGTTGGCAACGCTGTAGAGGTAAGGCGTAGCTTCGCCGCAGCCTTCGTCGAAGTCGTCGAGCAGCGAAGTGACGTTCAGATAGTCGTGGCGCAGCGCCAGGAGTTTGCCGTCCTTCGTTGCGCCGAGCTTGATGTGCTGCTCGGTGCGGGGACGATAGCCCACATTGGAGAACATCATGCGGCGGTTGAGACTCAACTTGACGGGGCGGTCGAGCTTGCGTGCAGCGACCGCGGCCATGGCGGCGTGCGGCCAGGGAAAGAGCTTGCCGCCGAATCCGGAGCCGAGAAAACGCGTTACGACGCGGACGTTTTCGACCGGTAAACCCAGGACCTGCGCCATGACGACGCGGTGGTTCACAACGCCCTGCGAGGTTTCGTAGAGCGTGACACGATCGCCATCCCAGACCACCACCGAGGCGTGCAACTCGATGGGATTGTGCGTCTCAATGGGCGTGATGTAAGTCTGGTCGACTTTGACCGGCGCAGAAGCAAACGCCGCATCGGGATCGCCGCGCTTCGAGATCGATTTGCGCTTGCCTTCGTAATCGCCAAGGGCAACGTGCAGCTGGGCGGGTTCCTCTTCGTACTCCACCTTGACCGCCGCCGCTGCGGCCGTAGCCTGCTCCAGAGTTTCGGCAATCACAACCGCAACGTACTGACCCCAATGGCGGATCACTTCGTCTTCAAAAGGGGAACGAACTTCGCTGTTGGTCGCGTTGTCGTCTCCGGGAACGGTGCGATACAAAGGCCCGATGTTGCCGTGATGAAGGACGAGCAGGACTCCGGGCATTTTTTCAGCACCCGATGTATCCAGCCCGGCGATGCGTCCACTCGCGATCGACCCACAAACAGGGACGGCATGCGCCATACGGTCAAAATGAAAATCGGCCGCGTATTCGGCGCCGCCGGTGGTCTTTAGCGGTCCGTCGATGCGAGGGGTTGGATTACCGATGATTGAAGCCGAAGGTGAAGCCGATGTCGTGCCCATACGTTCCCTTTCTGACTCTGTCTCAAGCTGAAAGCACCGTTGACTTCAGCAGGTCTTCAATGCGGATCGGCAGCTCACGCACGCGGACGCCAGTGGCGTGATACACGGCCGCTGTTATGGCCGGAGCCACGCCTGCCATGCCGATTTCGCCGATGCCGCGCGCGCCATACTCATTGACGATCAGGTCGGGATAATCGAGGAACGTGACGTCCAGATCGGGCAGGTCGGCACAAGTCGGCACGATGTAGTTGGCAAAGTTGTTGTTGATCGGCTGTCCGGTCCGCGGATCGTGGATGGTCTCCTCAAACAGGCTCATACCGACGCCCATCACCGCCGCGCCGAGGATTTGATTGGTTCCTGCTCCTTTATTGATGATGCGTCCGCAATCGAAGATGGAGAAGATGCGGCTTACGCGCAGGCGCGCAATCTCGGGCTCCCACTCCACCTCGGCAAAGTGCGCACCGAAGGAGTGCAATGAATACTCCTTGGCCTTGGGGTCTTCGAACGAAGGAAAGGTCTTGCCCATGGCGGTAACGCCGCTCAGATTGGCCAGGCGCAGGACCTCCTCGAAAGGCAGGCCGTTGGCGGTGAGGTCTCCGCCGGAATGGTAGGCTGCGCCAATCACCTTCGCCTGCTGCGTCCCATTTTTGGTTTGAATGCGCCCCTGCGCGAGGGTCAGCGAATCCGGATGGGCACCGTGGAAAGGCGAACTGAGCAGCAGGGTCGCAATATTGAGGAGCCGCGAAACAGCCTGGTTCACGGCACTCGTGGCGGCGGGCAGAATCGCACTGGTGACCATGGAACCGCCGGATGTAGGGCCGTCCGGTAAGGATGTGTCGCCAAGAAAAACATCAATGCGATCGAGAGGAACGCCGGTCTTCGCATGCGCGACCTGGGCAAATAGGGTGTAGGTTCCCGTGCCAATATCCTGTGTGGCGCAGCGCACGCAAACACGGCCATTCTGGCAAAGCTCGACACTCGCCGAGCATGGAACGCGCGCCGCCGCCCAGGATGCGCCGCCCACACCCCAGCCAATCACTTTGTCGTTGCGCTTCATCGATCCGACTTCGGGCGTGCGGTTCTTCCAGCCGATCTTCTCTGCGCCCGTCTGGTAGCACTCCTTCAGGTGGCGCGACGAGAAAGGAAGGTTCTTTCCCTCGTCTCGTTCGGCGTCATTCTTGTAGCGCAATTCAAGCGGGTCCATTTTGAGCTTGTCCGCCAACTCGTTCATGGCCGACTCGAGAGCAAACAAGCCAGGTACGGCGCCGGGGCCGCGCATTGGCGCTGGCGCGCCAACATTGCGGCGAACCATGCCGGTGGTGACTTCAAGATTGGGGCAGCTGTAAATGAATGGCGTTTGTTCACCGCAGTGCTCGACAAAATCATCGAGCTGCGAGGTCTCGGTCAGGAAGTCGTGGCGGATGGCGGTGAGCTTTCCATCCTGCGTCGCTCCCAGCCGGATGCGCTGCTGGGTCCGCGGGCGATGGCCGGTGTTGGAAAACATCATGCGCCGGTCGACGCTGAGCTTGACGGGGCGATTCAGTTGGCGCGCGGCCGCGGCCGCCAGGGTCGCCTGCGGCCACGGGGAAAGCTTGCCACCGAATCCCGAGCCGATGAAGCGCGAAATCGTGCGCACGTTTTCACGGGGAATGCCCAGCACCTCTGACATCACGGTGCGATGGCTTACCACGCCTTGGGAAGAGTCATAAAGTGTCAGGTTCTCGCCGTCCCACACGGCAACGGTGCCGTGCATCTCCATGGGATTGTGAACTTCGATCGGAGTCACATAGGTCTCATCCACCACAACCGGAGCCGAACCAAGCGCCTGATCGGGGTCGCCACGCTTCCAACTGCTTTCGCGCGGACCCGTGAAAGCAGCGCTCAGATCCGGACGCACATCCGGTGTCTCTGCCTGGTACTCCACACGCACCGCGTTGGCCGCGGCCTTGGCCTGCTCCAGAGTTTCGGCCACAACCGTTGCGACGTATTGACCCCAGTAGTAAATGGTGTCGTCTTCAAACGGGGGCCGCGTCTCGGCCATGCTGCCGTCCTGCTGGTGCGGAAAGGTGCGATAGACGTTCTCGAGATTGCCGTGATGGAGAACGAGCAGCACGCCGGGCATTCTTTCGGCAGTGCTCGCATCAAGCGAACGAATGCGCCCTTTGCCGATGGTGCTCTGCACCGCCGCTGCGTGGGCGAGATTGGGAAAATCGTGATCGGCTGAGTAACGCGCGGTCCCGGTCGTCTTGAGGGGTCCGTCGATACGCGGCACCACCGCACCGATGATGTCGGCTCCTTGGGGAAGATTGGCCGTCGCCATGATTAACTCCTTCAGTTTCGATCTACAGTCGAAGTAACATCCCACGTCTCAGAATCGAGACATGAGGCACCCAGGTTTCGATCTATGCCGTTGCGAGTTTCAACGTGCGAACGAGGCAACGCCTGGCTAGTTCTACCTTGAATGCGTTATCGGTGCGCGGTTTTGCATCTTTCAGCGCCGCCTCCGCCGCGGTACGGAAATGAGCCGCATCGACGGCCTTGCCCATCAGTGCGGCTTCGGCTTCGTGCGATCGCCAGGGTTTCGTTCCGACGCCGCCCATGGCCACTCGAATGTAGCGGATGTGCCCCCCTTCCACCTGAACAACCACGGCAGCCGAAGCCAGCGCAAACTCATAGCTGGCGCGGTCGCGCAGCTTCAGATAGACGCTCTTCCCGCCCTCGATGGGCTTGGGGAGATCGACATAGGTGATCAGTTCCCCTGGCTCGAGAGCATTCTCGATATGCGGCGTGGAGCCGGGCAGCTTGTGGAAGTCTGCAAACGGAATGGTCCGTTTGCCCTTCGGCCCGTCCACCAGGATGGTGGCCTCCAGCGCCGCCATGGCCACACACATGTCGGAGGGGTGAGTGGCAATGCACTGATCGCTGGTGCCGAGAACGGCATGCGTGCGATGGAAACCCTCGAGCGCCGCGCAGCCAGTACCCGGGGTGCGCTTGTTGCAGCCGTACCCGCCCGGCGTGCCCGCGCTCGGTTCGCGGAAGTAGGCGCAGCGCGTGCGCTGCAGCAGGTTCCCCCCAGTCGTCGCCATGTTGCGCAACTGCGGCGAAGCACCCGACAAAATTGCCTGCGACAGTACCTCGTAGTTCTTCTGCACTTCGGAGTTCCAGGCCAGGTCGGAATTGCGTACCATGGCGCCGATGCGCAGACCTCCGTTCGGCCGCGGTTCGATCTTGTCCAAAGGCAGGATATTAATGTCGACCAATCCGGACGGGGTTTCGACATTCAGCTTCATCAGGTCGACCAGCGTGGTGCCGCCCGCGATGAACTTGGCTCCATTGGCCGCGCCCAGCGCCCTGTCGATGCTGGCGGCCTTGACGTAGTTAAAGGTCTGCATGGGTTCCTCCCTTCAGGCCTGCGCCTGCATCAGGCCCGCGCTGCCCGGACTTGGCGGACCGCGGCAACAATGTTGGTATAAGCGCCGCAGCGGCAGATGTTGCCGGCCATGGCGTGCTTGATGTCTTCGTCGCTGGGGCCGATGGGCTCCTTGAGCAGGGCGACCGCGCTCATAATCTGACCGCTCGTACAGTAGCCGCACTGGTAGCCGTCGTGCTCCACAAATGCTGCCTGCATCGGGTGCAGGTTGCCTGGCTGACCCAGACCCTCGATGGTGACGATCTCGTCGCCTTCATGCATCACCGCAAAGGTCAGGCAGCTGTTCACACGGCGGCCATTGATGTGGACTGTGCAGGCGCCGCACTGGCCGTGATCGCAGCCCTTCTTGGTGCCGGTGAGATGGATGCGCTCGCGCAGAGTGTCCAGAAGCGTGGCGCGGGGGTCGAGTGGGCCCAGGTTATATTCCTTGCCGTTCACCCGCAGACTGACTGCGTCGGATCCATCGATCGCTGCGGCGTCAGCGGGAGCCGGCGCCACAGAAGGGGCTGCCTGAACCAGCGGAGCGGCTCCGGCCAGGAAGCCGGTGGCTCCCAACCCGGAAAGAAAAGACCGGCGGCTGAAACGGCCTTTTGTCTCCTCGGAGGTCAACGGCTCCAGGTCGAGTTGCTGTTGATCGGGCGCGAGCTCCCCGGTCGACTTTTGTTGAGTTGGGGGTCGCAGATGCTTGAAGCGCAGGTCGGATGAGTCTGCCACAGGGACCTCCTTGAGGCGGTTCGTTCTTACGCGATTCGATTCTTTCAGGCCGGAGCAAAGCGGTTAATTCTTTATTTCCCTGCGAATGGCATGGGGAAGCAGGGAGAAAAACATGCTCGAGCGGCGGATCCAAGCCGCAGCATGAGTGCCGTGTGCCTATCCTAACGGAAATTGTTCACGGACAGGAACAGGTTATGGCGCAAAGGTTTCATGCCGTCAATTGGTAGCGGCTCGATGAGGAATTGGCTGCCGAACTGACTTGGATCGAGGCCACAAGTTTCAAACGTTGACCAGAGACATTCCTCCCGCCGCGTACCGCTCGCCGACGGCCGCGTCAGGCGGAAATTCCTTCTGCAATTCCAGGACGAGTTCCGGTGCAAGCACAATGTTGGCTGCCCCAGCGTTCTCCTCCAGGTACCTGCGCCGCTTGGTTCCAGGGATGGGCACAACGTCATCGCCTTGCGCCAGCACCCAGGCCAGGGCGAGTTGGCTCGGGGTTACGCCGGCCACGGCGGCAAACTGTTTCACCTTGTCGACGAGAGCCAGATTGCGCTGAAAGTTCTCCCCCTGAAACCGGGGATTGTTGCGCCGGAAATCCCCGGGCTCAAAGTCATCGGGCGCCTTGAAGGCGCCGGTGAGGAAGCCCCGGCCCAGTGGACTGTAGGCCACAAAGCCGATCCCAAGACGGCGGCAGGTGGGCAAGATCTCGGCTTCTGGCTCTCGGCTCCAGAGCGAGTATTCCGTTTGCACAGCTGTAATGGGATGGACCCGAGAGGCGCGCTCGATGGTAGCCGGGGCGGCCTCTGAAAGCCCGAGATAGCGAACTTTGCCTTCTTCGACCAGCCGCGACATGGCCCCGACGGTTTCTTCGATAGGCGTTTTAACATCTACGCGGTGTTGATAGTAGAGATCAATCGTTTCGATGCCCAGCCGGCCCAGGCTGCCTTCGACGGACTTGCGCACGTAGGCAGGGCTACCGTCCACTCCTCGTTTGGAGGGGTCGGCCGGGTCGCGAACGATGCCGAACTTGGTCGCCACAAAGAACCGTTTACGCCGGCCCTTGAGGGCTTTTCCGACCAGCACTTCGTTGGTGTGCGGGCCGTAAACATCAGACGTGTCGAGAAAATCGATGCCAAGTTCCAGGGCGCGGTCAATAGTAGCCAGCGACTCCTGCTCGTTGCGGGTCCCATAGAACTCGCTCATGCCCATACAGCCTAAGCCCATGGCCGAAAGCTGCGGACCATTAGGGCCCAGTCGGCGTTTCTTCATCTGGCTTTCCTATAACCGTTTCTGGCCCGTAGTCGGCCGTGCCACCCCATGCTAACTGGCGGCTGCCAATGAATGGTCAACTTCCGGTTCCGTCAGTATCGGGTTGGGAATGCGGGTCCGCTCCTCGATCTTGCGATAGTTTGCGATCTTGTGGGTCAGTAGAGCATGTGCCCGTTCGAGCGCGGCTATTTTTCCCGCAATGACTGCCTGGTGGTCTTCGAGCAGTTGGCGCCGCTGCTCAATGGTGGCTTGCCCCATTGCGCGCATCGCAGCGTAGCGCTGCATCTCGCGAATGGGCATGTTGGTGGCGCGCATGCAATGCAAAAAATGGAGCCAGGCCGCGTCGGCCTCGGAATAGCGGCGGTGACCGTTGCGTGCCCGGCCTACCGGTTGAATGAGCCCCACACGCTCATAGTAACGCAGCGTGTGCGCGGTCATACCGCATCGTTCTGCCATGGTGCGAATGGTGAATCCTGCGTCCTGCATACACCCACCGTATCGTTGCGAGTGCGCTCAAAGTCAAGGTTCGTTGCCGTAGCGCACGTATATTACAAATCTCTATCTTCTGATGACACAGTAAGTTGTATCGGCTTCCTCGCCTTGAACTTTCAGGGTGGCAGAGAAGTGACTTGCTTTATTCTTGACTGGGAAGGGGCATTGATCTAGCGATGGACCTGTATGAAGACATGCTGGCGGTTGCACTGGAGGAGGCGCGGAGGGGGTTTGAGGAGGGGGGATACCCATTGGGGCGGCCCTGTTTACGACGGCGGGCGAACTGATCAGCCGGGGGCGCAACCGGCGGGTGCAGCAGGGGGACCCGAGCATTCACGGGGAGACGGACGCGTTCCGGCGGGCCGGCCGGCAGCGCAGCTATCGGGACAAGGTCATGGTCACTACCCTCGCGCCTTGCTGGTATTGCAGCGGGCTGGTCCGGCAATTTCGGATCGGCACCCTCGTGGTGGGCGAGAGCCGGACGTTTGCCGGGGGACTCGACTGGTTGCGCGAAAACGGGGTGAAGGTCGTGGACCTCGACAACCGCGATTGCCGGGAACTGCTCGAGAGGTATATCGCGAAGTTTCCCGAAGTGTGGAACGAAGACATTGGGGAAGAGTAGCCACGCCGGTTAGGATGGATCGGCCTCGTTCAGATGGCCTGAAGCGCCACCGAAACCAGCCAGAATTTTGGAGGACCCATGCACCGCCGCCAGTTCCTCGCCGCTTCGCTTGCCAGTTCCGCTCTCGCCGCTACCCGAACCGCCCAAGCCCAGGCGGCTGCCGCACGAGGGCGGGAGTTCTACCAGATCCGTCGGTATACGCTGCAGAGCGAAGTGGCGCCCGCGCCCCAGACAGGAGTGACAGAACGCTATATCGGCGAGGCGCTTATTCCGGCGCTGACTCGGCGCGGCATGGGCCCGATCGGGGCGTTTCACCTGGATTTCGGGCCGGAGACGCCGCAGGTGTACGTGCTGATTCCGGGCCCGTCTGTCGAAGCGCTGGCAACGCTCGATCTCGACCTGGCGAAGGATTCCGAGTTTCTGAAGACGGCGGAGCCGTTCTGGAGCGCGCCGGCCGCCAACCCAGCGTTTCTGCGGGTGGAGTATTCACTGCTGGCGGCGTTTGAAGGGTGGCCCAAGGTGACGCCTCCTCCAGCCGCGGCGACCAAGGGGAGGCGCATCTACCAGATGCGTACGTATGAGAGCCCCAGCTACCGCGACCACGTGCGGAAGGTGGAGATGTTCAACAACGGGGAGTTCGAGATATTCAAGGCCGCCGGTTTTAACCTGGTGTTCTTCGGGGACACCATTGTGGGGCCGCGCATGCCCAACCTTACTTATATGTTGAGCGTTGCCGACGCCGCGGCGATGGACGCGCACTGGGATGCTTTCCGCAATAACCCGGACTGGAAGAAGCTTTCGTCGGATCCGAAGTATGCCTACGAAGCCATCGTCAGCAATATCAGCAATTACGTGCTGAGTCCGCTGGCCGTGTCCCAAATCTAGGTACTGCAATTTGCATTTTTCAGTGGGCCGAAGAGGTCGCGGAAAAACAGGGAATGGTCGGCGAAATCGAGAAGTACGTCCCTCAGGGGCTAAAGCCCCATTGATTCCGCTGCTCTTACGGCACGGCTAAAGCCGTGCCCTTTCAAAAACCGCGAGTTTTTCCGCAGCCTGTAAAGCCCCATTTATTTGACCTGCCCTTTCAAGACCGCGAGCTTTTTTCGCAGCCTGTAGAGCTCTCACGTGTTTGAGGCCCTTACGGCATGACTAAAGTCGTGCCCTTTCAAGACCGCGAACTTTTTCGCATCTTATAGAGCCCTCACGTGTTATTAGGGATTTGCGGCACGACTGAAGTCGTGCCCTGTTACAAAACGCTGGTCGGAGCTTCACAGTTTACGTGAGAGTTAGGGACGTAAATCATTGCTGCGGCGTAATTTATGGTCTGGCTCACAGTTGCACAGGGGCACAGAATCTGTGGCAGCGTGAGAGTTTCGCCTGTAAATGATTGATTATTAAATGGTTAATTCGTCCCTCATAGTTACACGGGGAATATGAGGGGAGGGGGAGGGGGTGCGTTTCATTGACCAAAAAATCGAGTAACTATAACAAATAGAGTAATTTACAAGCTTAATTCCGCGAATTATTTGGGTTCTAAACGCCGGTTTTATGGCTTCTGAACGGTGATTTAGGACGTCAATGTGTCTGCTTTGAGCCATCGTCTTTCCCGCCTCCAAAAAACGCCTGATCCCGGATTGATAGTGCCATTTCGGAGGGTAATTTCATGCAAGACAGAAGATGCTGCGCTGGATTTCTCTTTCCCCTTGCGCAACAAGGGGAGATCATGGCATTCTTCCTATGAAGTCCCAGGGGAGCAGTTCAGCATGGAGAAGACCCGCCTCGAGCTTTTCCGGGGTACCCTCGATATCCTCATTCTCAAGTCCCTCATCTGGGGCCGGCTGCATGGCTATGCGATCACCGGCTTCATCCGTCGCCAGAGCGACGACGTCCTCCTCGTCGAAGAGGGCACGCTTTATCCCGCGCTGTGGCGCCTGGAGAGCAAGGGCTTCCTGGAAGCGGAATGGGGCCTCTCCGAGAACAATCGGAAAGCGAAGTATTACAGCCTGACGGGCGAGGGTCGTCGCCACCTTCACGCCGAATCCAGGATGTGGGAAGCGTACGCGCAGGCCGTCGCCAAAGTTTTGGGTGCGACCCAGCCATCCGGACAGGAAACCGCAGGATGAAGATCCCCCTGTGGCGCCGGCACGATCGCATTCTCGGTCCGGACCTGAAGGCCGATATCAAGGCTGAACTGCGCTTCCATATTGAATGCAAGACAGAAGACCTGATCGCCCACGGCTGGCTTCCTCATGCAGCCCGAAGCGAAGCCGAGCGCCAGTTCGGCAGCATCCGCGTGGTCGAACAGGCGGGCGAGCGAATAGGAGAGCACATGGAACGTCGTCGACGTCTTCGTGAGTACTTTGACGAGTGGGCGCAGGACTCGCGCTACACGCTCCGTACCCTTCGGAACAACCCTGCTTTTGCCACCATAGCGATCCTGGTTCTCGCACTCGGTGCAGGCCTCAACGCGGCCGTGTTCAGCGTCGTGAACACCCTGCTGCTCAGGCCTTTGCCTTTCCCGCAGTCGCATCAACTCGTGTGGTTCAGGGCCGGCAAGAGCTTCGACGCCAAAGTGCGAGCAGCCGGGGGACTCTCCGCCGACACCTACACGGTCGACGTCGTTCGTGAATTCCAGCGCAACAACCGGTCATTCCAGGATGTAACTTCGTTCCAGACCTTCTATAACTCGCTGCAATACAAGCTCACCGGGGTTGGCGAGCCAAGGCAACTGGACGCGGTTGAAGTTGCCGGCAACTTCTTTCCCACGCTGGGTGTCACGCCGGTGCTGGGTCGCAACTTCAGCGAAGAAGAGACCCTCAAAGGCGGACGTTCCGCGGCGCTTCTCAGCTATTACTTCTGGAAAACTCAGTTCGGCTCGGACCCCCATATCATCGGCAAGACGATCGACATCAACACCAGTCCATCGGCTGTGAATGGCCCGGTCACCATCGTGGGTGTGCTTCCCGCGAGCTTCGACTTCGGGGCAGTGTTTGCACCCGGCAAGAAGGTCGACCTGTTTGTGCCCGTGGTCATGGATTTCTGGAAATCGTGGGGCAACACGCTTGCGGTTGTTGGCCGTCTCAAGCCCGGCATTACCCCCGCCCAGGCACAGGACGAAGCCGACCGTCTCTTTCCGCAACTCAAGCTTCAGAACAAGGGCTGGTATTACGACTACGCCTCCGATCTCACCACACTCAAAGACCACGTGGCCGGCAAGCTGCGGCGTTCGCTGGTTGTTCTCTGGTCTGCGGTGGGGCTCATTCTGCTTATCGTTTCGGTCAATCTTTCGAACCTTCAGCTGAGCCGCGCCGCCGCGCGCAGCAAAGAGTTCGCCATGCGCCGCGCTCTCGGCGCCCGCCGAATCCGGATCGTTCGCCAGCTTCTCACCGAGAGCCTCATCCTTTCGTTTTTCGGCGCCGTGGCTGGATTCGGGATCGCATGGGCGATCGTCTACTATCTGGCACACCAGAACGCCATCGCCCTGCCGCTGCTCACGACCATTCACCTCGACACCGCGGCGCTTAGATGGACGCTTGTGATCGCCATCGCCGTTGGCATCCTTTTCGGCCTGGCGCCGGCGCTCCGTATTTCCGGCACCAACGTTCAGGAAGTGATCAAGGACAACGCGTCGGGATTAGCCGCCGGCCGCAGTCATGAGCGTTTCCGTTCGGTCCTGGTCATTTCCGAGCTGGCCCTGGCATGCCTCTTGTTAGTGGGCGCCGGCCTTCTTCTGCGCAGCTTCCTGCGTGTTCTCGACGTCGACCTGGGATTCAATCCGTCGCACGCGGCAGCCATGCAGACCGACCTTCCCCCGGCCGCGAACAAGGATCAGCTGGTCAAGCGCGCCAATTTCCTCAAGTCCGAAATTGATCGCGTCGCAGCGCTTCCCGGCGTCCAGTCGGTCGGCATCGCGGACATGCTCCCGCTGGACCGCAATCGCGAGTGGGGCCTCGAGTCCGTCGGCCGCTATCACGCCAAAGACGCGGATACAGGCGCGCTTGTTTACCTCGTTACTCCAGGCTATCTACAGGCCATGGGCATGCGCCTGCGCGAGGGCCGCGACTTCTCGTGGAACGACACACCGGACAACCAGCCCGTGATCCTCGTGAACGAAGCGGGCGCGCGGCGTGAGTGGCCGGGGGAGGATCCAATCGGAAAACTCGCCAAAGGCGCGGGAGACAAGCCTGCCCGCGTGATTGGTGTAGTCGCCGATGTCAGGGAAAGCGCGCTCGAACAGAATTCGAGCCCGGAGATCTATGTTCCCATGACCCAGAACTCAGACGTCGAGGGCGCAACTCTGATCGTTCGATCTCACATGGATCCCAAGGGTCTGGCGGGCAGCGTCCTGACGACTCTGCGCAGTCTCAACCCCTCGCAACCGGCGACGGCTTTTCGTCCGCTGCGGTCGCTGGTGGATCACTCCGTATCCCTTCGCCGCTTTTTGGTGCTGCTCGTGACGATCTTCGCCACACTCGGCGTGCTGCTGGCGGCCCTGGGCATTTACGGAGTCATCTCCTACTCGGTTACGCAGAAGACGCAGGAGATTGGAGTGCGCATGGCTCTGGGGGCCAGTGCGGGCCGCGTCCAGCGCGACGTACTCGCGAAGACCTTGCGTCTTGCGATGGCCGGCATCGCCCTGGGAACCATCGGGTCTCTCGGGGCAGCGCGCCTCATCGCTTCGCTGCTCTTCGCCACATCCCCGTGGGATCCGATCGCTTTCGCCGCGATGGCTGCGTCGCTGACAGCCATAGCTCTGCTCAGCGGTTATTTTCCCGCCCGCCGTGCGTCCAGAATTCAACCGATGGATGCTCTGCGCAGCAACTGAGACCGGGTCACCTGGTTGAACCCGGGGTTTTCGGCCGCCCGCCAAACTCCTTAACTTGACTCGCTAGCTGGGGGATCAATTGGCCAGCATGGAGATGGCGGCAACGGCCACTTCGGAATTGGCCGGAAACGTGATGCTCTTGAGCGTCTTCCCGCTGTTCAGGGTGAAGGAGTAGCGATAGAGATAGACGTTCTGGCTGACGATGCCGCCGGAGCTGGTGTCGGAGTAGGCGCCGGTGTAGGCGATCGATTCGCCCGAGTGGTTTTTGGGCGTGGTCCAAGGGCTCATGTTCTGGGTGAAGAGACTGACGGAGCCGTCGGTATAGGTGACGGTGAAGACGACGCCGGCCTGGTCACGGTGAATGGCGGTACCGAGCAGCTGAAGCTTGTTGTAAGGCCCGGCGGGGAGAGGGATGACGGAAGCCTGGGTGCCGGTGACCATGTCGTTCTGGCCGGGGGAGCCGAGCGCGAACCTGACTCCCCAGAGCGTGAGGGAGCTGCCCATCTGATTAGCGGAATAGGCGTTTCCGGCGCCGTCCAGTCCGGCTGAGGTCACTTTGACTCCGTCAGAGAAGAGGCCGGTGGTGTTGAAGGCAGCCGTCAACAAGACTTGTGCCTGGCCGGCAGGCTGGATGGTGTAGGAGGCAGTCGCTACGTAGCTCTGGGAAAAGCCGGATGCAATGGCGATGGCTTGGATGGTTTGCGAGCGCGTGACCTGGATGGGGCCGGTGTACAGAGTGGAGTTGAATGCGGGGGCGGCACCGTTGGTTGTGTAGTAGATGGATGCGTTGGGAGTGGCGTCAGTGATTGTGATGGTCTGCGGTCCGGCGAAGGTGCCGGGGGCGGGCTGGACGACGGGCGTGGCGGCGGGAGGAGCAAACGCACTGAGCAGGCCGTAGACGGTGACGGCGTTGCGGCCACCAACATAGACGCGGCCGTTGGCGATGGTGGGGGTGGTGAACTTGACGGCGATGGCGGCCGTGTCGCGGCCATTGGCTGCCTGCTGGGTGTTGTAGAGCTCCTGTGACAGGTCGGCCGCATTGTAGGCGTGCAGAATGGCGGGGCCGTAATTGTATTCGGTGTCCTGGATGATCCAGGCGACGCCCTTGGTGGTGCCGTTGGCGGAAATGCTGGGCGTGCCCCCGCCTCCACTGTAGGCGGGCGTAGTGAAGGTAGTGTTGGTGGCGGACTGGGCGACCAGCTGATCCGTGGCTGTATTGACGGTCCATGCCTGGAGCGGGCCATTGTCGAGGCCGAGGTAGAGCTTGCTATTAAAGAATGCGGCGCTGGAGTGAACGCGGTAACCGGTGATGATGGTCTGAAGGGCGCTGCTGACGGGCGTGCTGTAACCGCCCAGGGCATCGCGATTGAGCAGGTAGAGCGTGCCGGTCTTGTCGGCGGTTACGGTGAGGTGAGGCAGGGGACCGGGCAGCGGGGGGATGAGGACCAAAGCGCTCATGCCCATGTCGTGGTCGCCGGTATCGAGGGTTAACTGGTCGGCCGGGGTGAAGGAATCGGCGACTTGGAGTCCAGAGGGCGAGAGCCTGAGGCGAAAGGCGCTGTCGCCGTAATCGCCCTGGTTGAGGTTGGCATCGAAAACGCCGTTGCCGGATGCGGCAAAGACGTTGCCTCTGCCGTCGGAGGAAGGGCCGCCGCCGCTCATCCAGATACCGCCTCCGCTGCCGTTGGGCGTGGTGGTCCATGCGCCACTCTGCAGGGAAATGTTGGCGGCATCATAGGTCATGATCCAGCCGCGATAGGCGCCGTGGTCGCCGTGCGAACCCCAGGCGATGAAGACCGAGTTGCCGCTGCCGACGCCGGGGGTGGGGGCGAGCAGCAGAGCGGCGCGCTGGTTTTGCAGGAACGGATCGAAAGAGACGGAGATGTTGCCGTCCCCTGTGCCGGGCACGGCGGCGGCAATGAGGGTGGGGCCATTGAGCTTTTCGGCGCCATCGGCGACGTTGAGCGCGTGCAGACGCTGGTAAAACAAGGGCGTGGTACCGGTGGGATCCTTGGATTTGGCGACGACGTAAATGGTTCCCCCGGTGCGGTCAATGACGGGCGTGCCGATGATGCCGATGTTGGGATTGATGTCGACGGTGTTGACGTCTGTAGCGGTGACCCAGGTTTCCGCCGGCCCGAGAAGGGAGCGGGACCACAGGTAGCCCTGGGGAGGATTGTTGCCATCGGCGTCGAAGGCATAGATGTTGTCCTGGGCGGTGGCGACGATGAGGACGTTATGAGCGAGGCCGTCGTTCATGGTGTACTGCGCCAGATAGAGCGGCTGGGCGTAGACATCGCCGGTGACGGCGAACGTGAAGATCTTGCCGAAGTGCTGGGGGTTGACGTTGGCCGGCGTCAAATGGGTTTCCGTGGATTGCACGCCGGTGCGCGCCATGTCGTAGTGCCAGGTGGTCACGTCCTGGGCGGGCGCATGGGGCAGGGCAAAGATCATCCCCACCGCCATCAGGCATGCACGCACAGGTTGCGCGCAAATACGTCGCGCGCACGAGAGGCGCACTGAGCAACACATCTGGGAAAAGAGTAAGCGGATCATAACTCCTGTTACCTCGGAGCTTTGCTTTTTCAGGATCGAAATTTGCCCGGCTGAGGAAGATGGTGACGGCGGGAGCATCCGAGTAGCTGTGGCGGCTATCCCCCACGGATGGTTCCCTTCGTAAATATACGCGTTTTAAAAGCGGCTTCGGCGGCGGAGTTGATTCCAGCCCAGTACCCGGTCCCCACAGAACGACTGCTTCACGCCAGGAGCGAGGGGCACTCTAGTTCCTGCAGGGTAGACGACCAACCAGGCCGAGGTCGCGTTGCCCACTTTCTACCCCGTCCCAGACGAGCCAGGACGGGGCGCCCGATGGAGATGTTTTGGGAGTGTTGCCTGCAGGTCGGGCTGGCGTAGTTGTCCGTCCCGGTCCGGATCGCTTCTAGGGCTGATAATTCGTGGCGTACTCCGTGTGTACACTTGCGGCGTCGTAGCCGGAATAAATGGCGATCGCATTTCCCGAGGATTCCACCGCGGCGGCTTCGGGCGAAATGTAGGTGCCCGGTCCGGAGATACCGACAGGAGTACTCCAGGTCCCGGTAGCAGTGGCCCTGGTGGCGGCGTGGATCACGGGAGTCCCGCTGCTCGACAACCAAATGGCCAGAGCCGCGCCGCTGGGAGCAAGAGCGAAATACACCTGGCCGACACTGGAGTCGGCGCCGGAGAGAACCACAGGCGACGACCATGTGTTGTTGCTGATGGACCCGTTGACCGCAAGCGCCTGCGACGTGGGGTACACGATGGACTCGTAGACGAGCGTTACCTGACCCGCGTCGTCACCGGCCAGATCGGAGATGATTGTCGAACCCGGAGGACTCAGGGCGGTTTTGAATGGGCTCCAGGCGCCGCCAGAATTGCCCTGTGTGGCAGAGGTGTATACGCCGGAACTGCTAAGCGCCAGCAGGATCGCTCCCCCGGCGGAATCCAGCGCTACTCGCGCATCATGCGCAGCGCGATCGGGCCCTAAGAGCGAACCCGAGTCGACCCAGACACCGGTACCGGTGTTCTGCCGCGAGGCATGCAGGACATAATTGCTCAGCGAGCAGCCATATCTGCTGCAGACGGCGTTGTAGGTCTCCCACGTGACAATCACCTCGCCAAACGCTCCGATTGAAGCATGATCGGCGAGGAGATGCGCGCCGCTTGCGATGGTCTGTTGTGCCGTCCAGGATCCCCCGGCAGGCCGCAGGACAGCCATGACAGAGCCGGTGGTGCTCCTTGGGCCGCCGCCCACGAGCCAGGCTATCGCGGCATCGCCTCGCGGGTTCATCACAAAAATTGGATTTGATGCGCCGGGGATCAGAAGTTGAGCAGGTTCCCATTTGGACGCGGATGTGCGATCGGCTGTCCAGACACCGCCTTGATCACTCCACACGGCTGTCGCAAATCCTGCCGTGGTGATTCGAACAGCGGGCAAGACGGAGGTTGTCTGGAGGGCCGGGGAGAGCTCACTTACTGACCCCCAATTGCCGCCGCTCGCTTTGGATCGGGACCAGATCTGGTCCTGAGTTGTACGCTCGTCCCAAAGAGCGAGCGAGTTGCCACTCCCGTCGATGGCGGCGGTTGCCTCCCAGCCCTGACCGCCAGTACTAAGCACTACGGGTGAAGTCCAGGCGCCGGTCTGTGCTGACATCGGCGCTGTTAGTGCAACTGTAACTGCGATGTAAATCAATCGAGCTATGGCACTTACCCTGGTCATTTGAGTCTCGTTGGTCGTCTCCTACTAGTAGCTAGTTACTAATAGTCGCTAGTTACGGTATGGCCGGATCCGACTGCCACGCAGTGCCGAGCCGCCAATTCCTGAAGCACGGCCTGCGGACCCGTGTCGCCTAGCATAGACAAAGTTATTCTGAGGCGTGTCACCGGTGTGTAATCTTCCGGTAACTTCTTTGTCAGCCATCCTCACATCGGAACGACAAGACATAGCTTTATAGCTCAGTAAGGAGCGCCTGTTTTACAAAGCCGGACGTGGCGGCTCTCCCAGGTCTCAAAAGCGAGACCTCCACCCCACGGACGAAGACCTGTCCGCGGGGACCCCGGCTCTGGGGCACCCACTCATCAGCGCGGGGCAGGTCTCAGATGCCGGCGTACCACGCGTAGCCCGCTTCAGGGGAAGCGGAGCCGAGGCCTTTGCCGAATCGCTTGAGCGAGTCGGTGGCGGTAATGCGGGTGATGTACTTTACGCTCTTGTAGCCCAGCTGGCGAGGCAGGCGGAGGCGGAGCGGGCCGCCGAAGCGCACGGGGAGATCGCCGTCGTTCATTCCCAAGGTGAGGAAAGTCTGAGGATGCAGGGCGTCGGCCATGTCGATGCTTTCCCACCAGTCGGGCTCGATGGAAAAGTAGACGATGTAGCGGGCCTGGGGCAGGACGCCGACGGCGTCTAGCACATTGACGAGCGGAGTTCCGATCCACTCGGCGATGTACGACCAGCCTTCTTCGCACACCACCTCGGTGATCTGGCTGCGGACGGGAAGACTCTTGAGGTCGGAGAGCGACAGCGATGCCGGATGGGAGACCATGCCGTCGACGGCCAGGCGCCAGTCAGCAAAGCCGGCGGCCTGATGTTGTTTGAAGGCATCGCTGGGCGGGGCGGTTTCGTTGCCGAAGGGCTTTGGGGAAATCATGCTGCGCGGGAATTCGCGCGCCAGCGAGTGTGTGGTGAGAAGCCGCTGGGCCGCGTAGGTAAGCGTTTCGCCGGGGCCCCAAACTCCATTGCTATCGGGCGGGATGAGGCCGTAACGGCGGGCAAGGGGGCCGGCGGCGGCGAGACCCGCTACGCCTGCCGTTGCGACGAGGCCGGTGGTGATGAGCTTGCGGCGGGAGATGTTGCTCATGGGCGCTCCGAAGGGACGGCGACACGTCCGGTGATCATGGCCCGGGTGCGATTCCAGAAACCGGCAAGAATAATCATCGCCACGTGGACGATGAGAAAGACCACCAGAAATCCGGAGACGAAGAAATGCAGGGTGCGCGCGGATTGGCGGCCGCCGAGGATGTTAACGGCCGCCGGTAGCGCGGAATTGAAGGCGGGAGACAAGGCCAGGCCGGTCCAGATGACGAGGGGAAACAGAACGAAGATGACCAATAGATAGGTGATGCGCTGGACTACGTTGTAGGCGTGGTTTTCAGCGGCATAGGGCGGCGGGCGGCGCAGACATTTGACCAGCACTGCGCGGAAGGCGGGCCACTTTCGATCGCCGGGAGCGGGGAACAGGTTGCGCGCGAAGTGGCGGGTCAAGAGGCCCGCGGCCAAGTAGACCAGGCCGGTAAGGACCAGAACCCATGCTGCTTCAAAGTGGAGATAGCGGCTCCAGCCATTCTGGTCGGGCATCACGTAGGTGTAGCCGGTGGGGACCGTGTCCCGGGATGCGGGGATGGGAATGGTGAAGAGTGCCGGAGTGCCGGAGTTGCCGGTTTCGCCCCAATAGAAGCGGGGATGGGAGATTACGATTTCAGTGCCGGTGAGGAGGAGCGCACAGAAAGAAATGACGGTGATCCAGTGGGTTACGCGGACAAGGGCCGTGTGCCGCGGGGTTGATCGGACCGGAGTTGATTGCACCTGGACCTGGGAAGTGGATTGCACGCGGGGAGGATAGCACAGACCGAGTCGTAATTTCGCCGGAATTGTTTCGGGCTGGCGCCGATGTTGGTGAAGCCGGCAGCGTGGCCGGATACCGGGGCAGGCTGTGCGGACAATTAGCCAGACCATGCTACAATGTATTTGCGCTCAGTGATTTGGTCGTGAGCGGCGCTTTGTCTACTCAGGCAACTCGGCCCCGCACAGATTTCCCCAAGCCCCTACAGCGTAACCTTTAAGTCCCCCTCCCGGGTGGCTCACCTCCTGGCCTGAGAAAAGGGCAGGAATGCAGAGTGTCATTGTCCTCCAGATCGGAATGGCAATGAGTTCGGGACTGCGCGAGGAATTGCGCAGGGGCAGGGTGCCGGTCGGCAGCGTGCCGAGTGGCGGTTTCGTGTAGCGTGGGTCAGTTCCGGGCCGCGGGCATTCATTGAATGCTTGCCGCCAGTCCCAGGGACGTTTTCGGTTCTTCCTTGCGCAAATGTTTGAAGCAGGCTCGCGCCCGTCGATGGGTTTCCGCGCCTCTGTGTCCGGTTCCGTATGCAGGCCTCTCTGAAATCGAGGCTCGCGGAGCTAAAAGAAAGTCTATTTTGACGACTCAGTTTTCACAGTTTTCTCTTTCCAAGTCCCTGCTGGCGCGGCTCGATGCCAACCAATTCAAGACCCCCACGCCGGTGCAGGCGGAGGCGATTCCTCCCGCGCTCGAAGGCCGGGACGTGCTGGCCACGGCGCAGACCGGAACCGGCAAGACACTCAGCTTTCTGATTCCCATCGTGGAGATGCTGCAAAAGGCGGAAGGACGCGGCGCGCAGGCGCTGATCGTTCTGCCCACGCGCGAATTGGCCATGCAGGTGGAGAAGGCCTTCCGCACCATCCGTTCCAGCCATGACCAAACCGTAGCGCTGGTGGTGGGCGGCATGTCGGAGCAGTTCGCAACTCGAGGCGATTCGCAGCGGCGCGCGGGTGATCGTGGCCACGCCGGGGCGGCTTGAGGACTTCCTCAAGCGCAAACTGGTCAAGCTGGCCGGGATCAAGATCCTGGTGCTGGACGAAGTGGACCGGATGCTCGATATGGGCTTTCAGCCGGCCATCCGCGCGCATCGCGGCCATGACTCCCGAGCGAACGCCAGACGCTGTGCTACTCGGCCACGCTCGAGGGCAAGGTCAAGGAAGTAGCGCGCAATTATCTCAACAACCCGGTGCGCATCGAGATCGGCTCGGTGATGAAGCCGACCGAAAACGTCGAACTGCGGGCCTTCGAAGTGGATGCGGACAAAAAGCAGGAGCTTCTGGAGCATTTGCTGAATGCCGAGAAGGGCAGCTTCCTGGTATTTGTGCGCACCAAGCACGGCGCCGACCGCGTAGCGCGGCGGTTAGCTCGCTCCGGGCATGTCGGCCACGCAGATTCACGGCGACCGCTCGCAATCGCAGCGGAACCAGGCTCTGCGCAGCTTTTCCGAGGGCGGGCATCGTGTGCTTGTGGCGACCGATGTGGCCGCCCGCGGGATCGACGTGGCCAACGTGGCCCACGTGGTCAACTTCGATATGCCCAAGGTGGCCGAGGATTTTGTCCACCGGGTGGGCCGTACCGGGCGCGCATCGGCCAAAGGCATAGCCTCGACCTTTGCCGGACCGGCGGAGCGCAACGATCTGCGCAAGATCGAACGCGCACTCTCGATCAAGATGAGTCACTTCAGGGTGCGCACAGTGGACTTGAAGGCGGCAGGAAAGAGCGCCGCCTGAGCGAGATTGCGGGCGGTGCATGCGCCGCCCGCAGTGCAATGACCTAACCTGGACTGACCTAACCTGGACTGACCTTACCTGGACTGACCTCACCTGGACTGACGTTACCGGGATCGGCGGCATCCGTATGGAGACAACGCCCGGGTCTACTGGGTGCTCCGGGTCCGTTGGGGAACAACATGCCCATGACCTGTACTGCGCAGGTGGCGGCAATCTGCCGGATCGGGCTCATCGAGCCCTGCATGCCGCCTCAGGCGATCTGGATCAGTGATCACAAGGCCCTCTCGCCGTGGGGCGATGAATCCGAAATTAGCCCACTTCGACAGAGTGCGACTGATGGTGAATAGCGTGGTGCCCGTCATTTGTGCGAGTTCTTCGCGCGTGATCACCACGTCGACCCCTTCGCGGCTTTCCTTTCCGACCGATTTGATCAGCCTGATCAAAACCAGCGCCAGCCGCTTGGGAACCCGCTCGCTCGCGATCTCGCAGAACCGCTCCTCAAGTTCACTCAAGCGGCCGGCGAGAATTCTACCCAGATTGATCTGAATCTGCGGATATCGAGAGATGAGCATCTGCAGGAGGTAGGACTCCCAGACGAAGACCTGGCACCGTTCCATGGCGTGCGCAGAACAACTGTGGTTGCTGCCATCCACATCCGCATGCATCCCCACCGCGTCTCCGGGACCGTTCAGCCACAGAATCACTTCTTTCCCATCAGGGGTCAGCTGCGTGAGCTTCACGCTGCCGGTTCTAATCATGATTAACTTTTGGATCGGCTGATCTTGAGAGAACAGGCTCTCGTTGCGGGCAAACCTCGTGATTCTGGCATAGGCAAGGATCTCCCCGCATTGCTGTGGTGAGAGTCCTGCGAGAAGTGCAGATTGACCCACCAGCGCACCTTGCGCCTCAGAATTGCGCCCATCCAACCTCGATGAAACCTGGCGATTCAAGGGTCCTGGTCTCGGGACGTCGCAATTTGTCATCTTTTCTCCAGCTTCCTGGACTGGCATAGGATCACTCGACCTGAGCAAGCCCTTGTCCTCGGGGGCAGAATGTCTCGTTACCGTTCAGCCTAACGAGTCTGCGCCGCAGGAATGTCATGCAGTCGTCAGCCGAATGTCACTAAGTCATCACGTTCTGAATGTTTGCGTCTGACCGGCCGGCATAAACATTGCAGAGGTCGAGCGATGGCTCGAGCAGATTCCTTCACTACGGCGGCCCGGAGTCATAGAGCCAGCGGGAGAGAGCGCGTAACTAACGGTAATTACTGATTCCGTGCGCGCGCCGCCGCAAATCGAGTGACCTATCTGGCCGCGAACGCGAAAAGCTAACGGAGCAACGGGCTCTCCCAGACGCGGCCAAGGAGTTTTTTGAGCTGAGCGAAGTCCTTCGGCCCAAGCACGGCACACCATTCGCGCTCGATCTCACGGAGCACCTCCAGAGCCCTGGCCCACGCAGCGTGTCCGCGCTTCGTAAACCGGACAATGCGCGCGCGGCCCTCATCCGGCGCGTCGGACCGGATCAGATACCCAAGATCTTCCAGACTCCCGAGCAAGCGGTTCATGGCCTGCTTGCTCATGCCAGCGCGCTCAGCAAGAACGCCGGGACGAACTCCATCCGGGCCCGGATATCGCAAGAGCGCCATGTGCGGCATGCTGAGCTCCGTGAAGCCCGCCGCATTCAGCTCGCTGATAATTCGGCGCTGAATAGCCTCGGCCGGAACCCGCAACAGCGCGCCGATCAGCATATCCCTCGTCTTGACCGGCGAATTTTCCTGCAAAATAGTCATTGACGTTCTCCGTAAACTATGTTTACCATACGGCAATGGTAAACATAGTTTACCAAAAGGGAGGACAAAATGACACTACAAGCCATCGACTTGTTGTATGACGAAAATGTATTGGCATTTTCACACCAAACCGCGACCCTGTCGCAGAGAAACCTGGCAAAGCACGTTCCCGCAGGAACCGGCGCAGCCTACTGGGGTCCCGGCGAACTGATGACGTTTCTCATCACCGGCGAGGAGACGGGCGGTGCCTTCTTCACGGCCGATATTTCTGTTGTGCCGGGCGGAGGTACGCCGCCGCATATCCACCGCCGCGAGGACGAATCGTTCCACGTCCTCGAGGGCACGCTGACGATTCAAGTCGGCGGGAATACAATCACTGCATCGCCCGGGGATTTTGTTTACCTTCCCCGCGGAATTGCTCATTCCTTTAAAAACACCGGCGATGTGACCGCCAAGGCCGAGGTATTGGTCGCGCCCGCGGGTCTTGAAGGATTCTTTGTTGAAGTGTTCGAGCCTGCTGCGGATCGTTTCGCGCCTCCGCCGTCTGTTAGCCCGGAGTTGATCGGCCGGGCTCGCGCGGCTGCTCCCAAGTATGGACTGGAACTCCTTCCCCCGGCATAACTGGTTCCATCGGATCCACAAAAAGATCTATGAACGAAGCGATATAGGAAAAGGGGGTCTCCATGTCACTGCAATCGATCGAGCTATCTGTCAATCCTGCAGCCGAAACGATCCGCTTAGGGCCGCTCGCGGTGCGGTTCCTCGTCACCGGTGAGAACTCGGTTGGTACGGTCGCCGTCTTTGAGGTGGTTGTCCCCGCCGGGCAGCGCCTGATGGCGCCAGCGCACAGCCACGACCACTTCGAGGAAACCGTCTACGGCATCGAAGGCGTGTTGACGTGGACCGTAGATGGCAAGCTGATTGACGTGGGGCCAGGGCAGGCGCTCTGCATTCCGCGGGGCGCCGTTCACCGGTTCGACAACAACGGCACCGAAGACGTGAAGGGGCTGTGCGTGATTACTCCTGCTGCGCTCAGCCCGCAATTCTTTCGCGAGTCTGCCGAGGTGATGAGGGAAGCGGCCGGTCGTCCGCCGGACCGGGTAAAGATGCTGGAGATCATGCGCCGCCACGGTTTGACGCCCGTTACGCCGCTAGATCAGACGTAGGGACTGCGATGCGTCAAAGCGTGAGAAATGCAGGTTGTGGGCGGATAGTGGGCTGCACGGCAGTGGACGATCGCAGTCACTTAGTCGTCCGCGTGGTTGAATCTGGAAATTCTGGCCGGGGACCCTCGTCACTTCAGGGCGGGCTGGGATTCGGTGGCCAGGGGCAGGGTGAAGTAGAACGATGCGCCGGCGCCGAGTTCGCTTTCGGCGCGGATGTTGCCGCCGTGGGCCTGAATGATGTGCTTTACGATGGCCAGTCCAAGGCCGGTGCCGCCCGATTCGCGGGAACGGGCCTTGTCGACGCGGTAGAAGCGCTCGAAGATGCGGTCGAGATGCTCGGAGGCGATGCCCGAGCCGAAGTCCTGCACGCAGAATTCGACTTCGTGTTCGAGTGAGCCGCGCTCCGACGCGGATTCGCTTTCCGGTCTTTCCGTATTTAAGTGCGTTCTCGATCAGGTTTCCGAACACCTGGTTCATGGCATCGGCGTCGGCCATCACCAGCGCGTCGGGCGCGCCGGACGACTCCAGTTCCACGCCCGAATCGACGACCAGGCCGCCGAGCGATTCGATGGCATCGTGAACCAGCGCGCTGGCGCGGATGGGATGGCTGGCGAGCTTGTAATCGGGGCTCTCGACGCTGGCCAGGGCCAGCAGGTCCTCGGTGAGACGGTTCATGCGGCTGGCGTTTTTCTGAATGACGCCCAGAAACTCGCGGCTGGTTTCAGGGCTGCAGGCGGGATCTTCAAGCGAGGGTTTCGACGTAGCCCTGAATCGAGGTGAGCGGGGTGCGCAATTCGTGGCTCACGTTGGCGATGAACTCGCGGCGCGACTTTTCGGCAGCCTCGATGCTGAGTGACGTCGTGCAGGACGGCGATGGCGCCGCCCGAGGGCAGGGGAGCGGCGTTGACCTCGAAGACGCGTCCGGGAGCGAGCGAACTGGCGCGGCCGGTGCGCACCTCGCCGTTCTCCAGCGCGCCGCGCACGCAGGCCAGCAGATCGGGATCGCGCACCGAATGCACCAGCGGACGCCCCACGCGGATCTGCGTGCCGGCCATGCGCTGCATCACGGCGTTGGACCAGCGCACGAAACCCTCCGGAGTAATGGCGACCACCGCCTCCTGCATGGAATCGAGCATGGCGGCCAGTTCCTGGCGGCGGCTTTCGATCTCCGCGAAGCTCTTGCCCAGCCGCTCGGCGGTCTGGTTCAGGGCCGCTTCCATGGCATGAGTTCATCGTCCGGCGGACCGGATCGAGCCGGGCACTCCAGATCGCCTTCGGCAATCTTGCTGGCAAAATCCACCACGTGCTGCAGGCGGCTGGTGACGCGCAGGCTACCCACGCGGCCAGGGGCAGGGCGACCGCCAGGGCAATGAGGCCAGACCAGAAAGCCTGGTATCCCAGCGAATGGACCGCCTCTGCCCCGGCCCGCGCGGTGAGGCGGCGTAAAACGACTTCGATGACTACGGTCTGAAATACGAGCAGAAGGACAAACAGTCCCATCAGCTTGAAGAACACTTTGCGGGTCAAAGAATTCCGCTCCCAGCCGGTAAGGACCGGCATTCGCATGGTACGCGCGCGAGCCGATCCGGCCCGATGCTAATCCGTTTTGGGTATCTCAAAACGGTAGCCTGCGCCGCGCACGGTCTTCAGGTAGCGCGGGTTTTCCGGATCGATTTCGATCTTCTCACGGATGCGGCGCACATAGACATCGACGGACCGCGGGGTGACAAACCGGGCATCGCCCCAGACCGCATCGAGCAGGTGGTCACGGCTGTAAACGCGGCCGGGATGACGAGCGAGGTAATCCAGGAGGCGGAATTCGGTAGCCGTGGTGGTGGTCAGCGTCCCGCGCACCGTGAGCTGCATGGCGTTGGCGTCGATGATCACTTCTTCAAAACGGATCACCGACGGCGAGGTCGGGCGCTCGAACCGGCGCAGCACCGCCTTGACGCGAGCTACCAGTTCGCGGGTGGCAAAGGGCTTGGTGATGTAGTCGTCGGCGCCCAGCTCAAGGCCGAGGACGCGGTCATTTTCACCGGCGCGGGCGGTGAGAAAGATGATGGGAATGGTCGAAAGCGCGGTGTTGGCGCGCAGCCGGCGGCACACGTCGAGGCCATCGCCTCCCGGCACCATGATGTCGAGCAGGAAGAGGGCGGGCGGCTGGCGCTCGGCGTCGGGAATCAAGTTGGTAGGAGTTAGGAACGGCCGGACGGTAAACCCTGCCGCTTCCAAGTGATGCTGCACAAGGCGCGAGATATCTGCGTCGTCTTCCAGCACAAATACGGATTGACTCAACCGGTCTGCCTCGCCCGTCGGCGGTTCGAATTCAGATACTTGTGGCCGCACGGAATCGTTAACAGAGTACTGCATTCAGGCAAACAAATTGCAAACGTCAGGTTAATTCGGGAATGCGGAGCTCGCTGTAGACATTAGCCCGGTCAATGGCTGGCGCGCGGCGAACCGGTCGTGATTCTTGGGCTTGGAGCCTGTGGTGGAAGTCGAAATCCGGAAGAAACGATCTCTCAGCAGGTAAAGCCGTGTTCATTCTCGATGCTTTACGGCTCAGGGCCGAACGGATTGCTGAAAAAAGCCGAGGATGAGGCAAATCCGACGAAAGATATCCCTCGGCGGCTAAAGCCGCGCTGAAATTGGTTGGGTCAAACGTACGGGCTGAAGCCCGTACCCTTCACAGGCTGAAGCCCGTACCCTTCACGAAATGCTCTTTTCAGCAAGCTGTAAAGTCGTGCCCTCTCAGCATCGGATTTCGCCACAGGCCGTTAAGAACCGGTCTTGGCCATCACCGTGACGGGCTCGGGCCCGTGCACGGCCCCTGGAGCGACCGATTCCAGGCCCAGGCCGACGGCCGAGTCCATGGCCGCGGCACTGTGGGTTCCACCGGAACTGGCGTCATGGGCGTGCAATTGTTCTTGCCTTCGCTTTTCGCGTTCCTCATGCTTCTTTTTCACTTCGTTGGCGGCTACGACAATGAGAGCGGTAAAGGTAACGGCCAGGAGTCCGATGGCGGGAATTCCATGCAGTTGATCGAGGCCTTCGGCGTTGAAATCCCCGTAAAGGAGGGCGAGGCCGGCGAAGACAAAGAAGATATGCGCGCAGAAGACTTTGAGCGAAGCCTTGCCCAGGGTAAGAAAGGGCTCGATCGACACGAGCTTTGCCAGGTACTTCCGTGCCCAGTAAATAACCGTGGTGAAGGCTACCAGATTAATGACGCGCAAGGGGCCGATTTGCCATTTATCGAGTTTCAGGCCGAGCGCCTGCTGGGTGAGGTGCGGCCCCAGCCAGCCGAACCGGATGCCGATAAAAAACAAGCAGGCCGCCGCCGACAGGGCCGCCAGCCATCCCGGAACTCGGCGGAACACCTCGCTTTGCGTGGCTGACCTGGCCCCCAGCCACAAGCCGACGACCCACACGCCCTGCCAGGCGAACAGGTTGAAGGCGCCGGTTTCCTGCAGGGGAATATTGAGGTGGGTCACCTGCACCACCCAGGCATGGACCACATCGCGGAGTCCGTACTGGGCCATGAGCCAGATCAGCCCGCTGACCGCCAGGATCCACTTCCAGCCCCAGCGCACCGCCGCCGACAGCACCACGGGGGTGAAGAAGAGGAAGGTCACGTACATGGGCAGAATGTCGAGGAGCGGGGGGCAATAGAGCAACAGCACGGAGCCGAGAATCGCCACCGCGGGGTGGGCCAGGTAGAAAGTCAGCAGGTTGGTGAGAGCCGATTTGTGGGTGTGCACCGCAAAGCCGGCCACCACGGTGAAGGCAAGGGCCAGCATGAGGAGGTGATAGGCGTAGATCTTCAGGGAACGCTTCCACAGCCGCGCGCGCACGTTGGCAGGATTCAGTACGAGATCGCGGATGTAGAGCCGGCCCACGAGCAGGGCCGAGATGAACACGAAGCCTTCCGCCGAGGACACAAACCCCAACGGCTGGTTGACGAAATCGGCAAACCGGGTGGGCAGGTGGGTGAGCGTCATCCATACCAGAAACAGTCCTCGCAGGGCGTCAAGCTCCGGCCTTCGTTCGAGCTTGGGCAGGTGCAGGTGCTTCGGCATGTGCAAGTGCAGAGACAACGATTCGTAACCTCCGCGCCGGTCATCCCTTGTTTAGCCGGTCATCCCTTGTTTAGATGATCGGTTGGCACAAGCGTAACCGTTCGATGCGAGGAGATGGTCGAAATCGTCGTCGAAAGTGCCAGATTATGGCAAGGATCTCCTCGATTCTGTTCCGCAAACGCAGGCAAACTTCAGGCGCATATTCCGGTGGGAAAACTAACAAAACTCACAGTTCCCTTCATCTCCAGGACGCCGGTACTGTGATCAGTACGTTCGGCATCTCGTGCCTCGGTACGCCGAGCCGAAGGAAAAAGGGAGGAACCGTGAAGAAATACCTCGCTGAATTAGTGGGCACCTTTATCCTGGTGCTCTTTGGCTGTGGGACCGCGGTCGTTGCCGGTGACAAGGTGGGGGTGTTGGGCATCGCGATTGCTTTCGGCTTTGCCCTGATTGGCGCCGCGTATGGGATCGGACCGATCTCCGGCTGCCACATCAACCCGGCCGTGAGCCTTGGCGTTTGGGTGGCGGGCCGCATGAAAACCGCCGAACTGATCGGCTACATCGTGGCGCAGTGTGTGGGAGCGATTATCGCTGCGGGGTTGCTGTCTGTGATTGCGGGCGGAGTTGGCGTTGGATATGACATCGCCAAAAGCGGGTTGGGCCAGAACGGGTGGGGCGCGGGCTATCAGGGCGAATACGGCATGGGTTCGGCAATCGCCTTCGAATTCGCTGCCACTCTGATTTTTGTCATTGTCATCCTGGGTTCGACACAGAAGGCGGCGGCTCCGGGATTCGCCGGCCTGGGAATAGGCATCATGCTGGTGGCGATTCACCTGCTCGGGATTCGCATTACCGGCACGAGCGTCAATCCGGCGCGGAGCCTGGGACCGGCCTTGTTTGTGGGCGGGCAGGCGCTGGCGCAGCTGTGGTTGTTCCTGATCATTCCCAGCCTGGGGGGAATCGTGGCGGGGTTGCTGTTCCGGACCAAGACGCTGGAAGTTGATTGATTAAATAGAATGGGGGGACGCGCACTCGTGTTGTGCTCGTCCCCGCTGGTTCAGGATCGGCTATGGCTGGTCATGCCGCCGCATCGCCTCGCTCGACTTCAGCGATGTAATCGACCACTGCCTCGCTCCAGCCGTCGATGTGCGTCCACTCGCCATAACCCACGCCGTTGCGGTTACTGGCCACGTTAATCACGTAACCCTTTCCGCGCGGCGCAGTCGACGTGATCGTGGGCCTGCTCGTCGGTGATGACCACCAGCCGGTCGTATCCGTTGCGCCAGTGTTTCTCCACGTTGGCGAGAGCCCGTCCCAGGTACGTTCCGCTGTGCGGCTGGCTCTTGTCGAGCGCGTCGCGAAGCGCCATTCCGCGCCGTGAGGGCACCAGTTGCGCGTGATCCGAAAAGGTGTAGATCGTTACCTTCTCTGCGATCTCGCGCAACAGGATGGCCAGCCCGTAAGCGGCATCGCAACGCCGCATCTCCGAGCGCTGCGACAGCGGCGCGTCCATGGACCCGGAGACGTCGACCAGCAGGACGGTGTGTCCGGCCAGACGATTTCCTGCGCCCATCGAGGGCTCGGAACATCGCCTGCTCGAGCGCATCCTCCCACTGCGGAGCATTGCGTGCCGCAGCCAGGAAGCGGAAGGGCAGACACGCGATCCGTCTTCGCTGTTGCCAGCGCGCTCAGCACCAGTTCCTCGGCCACGCCAGCCTCATTGAGGTTGCGCAGGTTGCGGAGCAGGGCCAAAGCGCCGAGCTTGCGCTCGACGAGCAGACGCTCCCAGACGTCGCGCTTGCTGATCGCTCGTCGCGGCCGGCAGCCGAGAGCGCGACCTCCCAGGTGTCGGGCGTGGCCAGCTCGTTATCAGCCAGCCGTTTCCAGAGAGCAGCCTGCGCGTCGTCCAGCGGCCGCGCGTGGGAGAGGAAGAGAACGTCGCGCAGACGCACCGCGCCCGCCCGATCGTACTTGGCCAGCGCGTACTCGTCGAACTTGCGAGAACGCCGCGGCAAGCCCCTTCTTCACCTGCGCGGAGAGCGGCTGACGCCCGCCGGCCCAGTAGATGGCCACGAACTCCGCCAACTCGTCGGCACGCTGAATGACGCGCGCCAGCGTCTCGCCGACAAGCTGACGGTGCGTGGCGTGGCGCGCCATTTCGCGCACCAGCAACAGCGGAGCATGACGCAGCTTCATCCGCTCGCGCGCTTCGACTGCCAGCGCCGCTACCTTTTCCGCGGCGACGAAGGGAACGAGCACCGGATGCGTCCTGCAATCTGCTCGCCGTCCTCGTAGAACTCGTCCTCCCACAGCATGCAGGAGAGAACCGAGCGCCGCAGCGCCTGCTCAGGCGTGATCTTTGCAGCCCTTGCGCCCTCATGGGTGCGCGGCTCGAAGACGCGCCGCTCTGCAAGATAACTCAACTTCAAAAGATTCAATCGCACTTTCGGCCTCCTTTCCGAGAGACATCCAACAAGTCTGCCGGGGAAAAATCGGGAGCGGTGATTTGCATAGCTACGCTGACCCAGTCGTCAACGGCAGGAATCGAACCTGCACCTCCGCTTTCACGGCGCTCTACCATTGAAGTATCCGTGCCCTGCGCCACCGGCAGATGAAATGGTTGTGGTTAGAAGAGGCGCGCGACTTCATCGTCGCCCTCATCTTCATCATCGATGACCACGGGGACCGTTGCAAATCCGCTTCCGCGAAATCCGGGAGTCGGATTGCGATGGCCATTGACGTGGAAGTTAATCGCCAGTTTCTCCATCTGGTCGAAATCGGGTCGGTTGCGATCCTGATATTCCGTGCACTGGTGCACAACAAACGGCACCACGCGCGCAGGGTTGGAGTTGGTGCAGATGACAAGCACCTCGGTTTCACGATAGCCGGTCATATACTGGCCCCAGTTGCAGTATTTGCACAGGTGAGTTTCACCCACCGGTGTTCCGTTCTTCACGTAAAGCTTGCCCATAACAGTTACTTTCTAATCCGGGCACGCCGGAAGGCTATTGGCCGGGGAACGAGGCGGCGACGGAGTTTTCCGCTGCTCTGCCACTGAGCTACCGAGAGTTCCCCGGGCGGGAATCGAACCCACGACCAACGGTTTCGAAGTATCCGTAACCTACGCCACCGGCCAGGGTGGAATTCAAAAGAAAAGCATTGGATCAAACTACGCCGGGGAATGAGCGATGAGAGTTCGGAACCTCTGCTCCGCGGCGACCCGCAAAGTGAGCATTCCGGCCGGGCTCATCCGAACCCTGCTCTGTTCGTCAGGCAGTGGAAGTAACTCTCCTCTATCGCCACCGGCGTAACTTATCAACAGCTGCGAACGCAGACCTATCCTTATCGCCGTGCAATCAACTATCGCAGCGGCAAGCAGACGCACTTAGTCATGCAAGTTATCCCGAGGGAACAAGCGAGGACAGGACTGTACCGTTGACAGACGATGTACCTGGTCTCTTCGCCACTCGGGCTAGTCAAATCGAGCAGGACTCAGAACGCGGCAGCTTATTGCGTTGATCTGGTCCTAATGCCGGGTTTGTGTGCGATTCGCGTAGGAGGAAGCAAATGGCTCAGAGATGATCGACGAACCACGCCCGGCGACCGGTACCGGCTATTGGAAGCCATCCCAGCCTACGCATCGAATTTTGCGTTAACTTCATCATCGGGCGCGTTCTCCTACGCACTTTGTACTCTGCCACAAGTTAGAATCAAAACGCAAGTCATTTGTCGGAATTATTTGTAGATCTGTTGAGATATATGTTATGGGCCACTTATCCAGCGCAATTGCGTGAGCACATCCAATCCTCACCGGCTGTATGTAATTGTTTACGCTGGACTCGGTCTTGTCAGGCTCGCGCCACGAACCTGAGCCGCACATAGTCCGCCACCCAATTTCCATCTTCATCGCGAAGCGCAGGCGCAAGCAGGCTGCAACAGTCGTCGACCACGACGGCGCGAATGTCCTGCGGGAGACTGTCCAGCAGGCCGCGGCGAAAGGTGAGCAACCATCCGGCCATGCCGCTTTTTTCGAGGGGAGTCGGGCGTGGGATCAGCGACATGCGCTCGACGGCGAATCCATGCTGCTCGAGGCGGCGTCGATATGCCTCGGGCGTCGGGTAGTAGTTAATACCGTCCTCGGAGCCGCCGAAACCGTGCCGCTCCAGCACGGCCCTTAGCGCCACGTGAATGGCGGCAACGTTGCCGTGGCCGCCCATCTCGGCTACAAAGCGACCGCCCGGCTTCAAAACGCGGCGGACTTCGGCGATCATGGCGTCCTGGTTGCGAACCCAGTGGAGCACTGCATTCGAGAACACCGCATCGAAGGACGCGTCGGCATAGGGCAGGCTCTCGGCGCTGGCCACATCGGCCGCAATGCCGCGAGCCCGGGCTGCCGTCACCATTGTTTCCGAAGCGTCCACGCCAACAACAGCGACGCCGGTCGCTGCGAGACGGGCGGTCAACTGGCCGTCGCCGCATCCCAGGTCGAGGATCCGCTCACCCGGCATGGCTGCGAGCCACTCCAATACGCCGCCAGCTAAACCGTGCACAAAAGCTCCGTCGCGCGCATATGCGTCTGGATCCCAGGTCTGGGTCAATTGGGTTTCCTCCCCTCTGAATCCAGTGTCGAGGATTTGCGTACATTCGGCAAAGTTATTAATTTTGTAGAATTGATAACAAATGCTTATGGGACGTTTCTTTCCAACCCGGTGCGTCTTCGGTGCTATAGTTCCTTCACTTTCGAACGAAGGACAAGTCATGGCGGTTCGCATCCAGCCTGCATCGCCGAAAACGAGCTTTCAACTGGTGATCGGGATCCTGATCATGATTGCAGTGCCGGCCGCGCTGACGCTGCATACGGCACGTGTTTCTCCGACGATCGCGGCCACGCAGAACCTCACGCCCTACGGCTACACCATCAGCCTGCTTCTCTTCATCGTGCCCATCCTCGCCATCAGCATCTGGTTCCTGCCCAAAGAGGAAGTGCACATCTCGAAGAAGTCGTTCGTGCGCACCATCGCCCTGTTGTTTCCACTGGGGGTCGCGCTCGATTTCTTTTTCGCGCATGCTTTTTTCGTGTTTCCCAATCCGAATGCCACGCTGCGCATCACGGCCCCCGCGCTGGGCGGCGGTGTGCCGGTCGAGGAATATCTCTTCTATTTCACGGGATTCGTCGCGGTGCTGCTCATCTATATATGGCTCGATGAATACTGGCTGGCGGCTTACAGCATTCCGGTGGACGCGGCCGAGCGCCTCAATTTCGACCGGTTGCTGCGCTTCGAACCGCGATCGCTGATTCTGGGCGGGGTGCTGATTGCGGCCGCGATCCTCTTCCGCTCCCTGTTCGTAAGCACGCCCGGCTTTCCCGGGTACTTTGTGTTCCTGGTGGCGGGAGCGCTGGGGCCATCGGCATTGCTGTTTCCATCGGCGCTGCCGGTCATCAACTGGCGAGCCTTTGGACTGACGTTTTTTGTGATTCTTCTGATCAGCCTGTTGTGGGAGACCACCCTGGCTTTGCCCTACGGCTGGTGGGGATTTCAGGACGCAGAGATGATCGGCATTTACATCACGGCCTGGAGCCGACTGCCCATCGAAGAAGTGGGCGTGTGGTGCGCCGTGACGTATGCGACCGTGATTGTTTACGAAATCATCCGGCGCTGGCAATCGTCGGGCAAGAGCGTGAGGCACGCGTTCCTTGGGCGGCGGCCACCGCACTAGGATTTCGCGCTGATGACTTCCGGCATTCGCAGCCGCAGTTCGATTACCCGTAAGGAGTAATTGATCCCCCGACTTTCCGCTGCCCGATCTCACCGCCTACAATGGATCGAGAATCAATATTCCCGAGGGATCCAGCCATGCCGCTTTCCGGAGAAGCTATCCGCCTGATGAATTATATCGACGACGTTGCCGTAACCCTGCGCCGGGTGCTGGCATTTGTGCCCACCCTTTCAGCGGAGGAACGCGCGCGGGTGAGCGAGCACCTCAAGCGCTCCAAGCCGAACGCTGAGGATGTGGCCAAGGCCCTGTCTGAGTAAGTCCCGTTTGCTGACAACCGCTATTATCGGAGCCGGTCCGCTGGGCCGCTGGCTTGCGCTCGCGGCTGCGCGCGCCGGGTATTGCGTGCTGCTCGAAGACGTGATGCCGTCGAACCTACACCACGCGCAGGAGTACATCCGGGGGCAGCTCAGTGCCGCCAACCTGGGCGATGAGGCGCGGGTCGGCTTCGTATCGAGCATTGAGGACGCGGTTCGGGAAGCGGACCTCGCGATCGACTGCGTGCCCGACGAACTGGAATCGAAACTCGAGATCTTGTGGCTGCTCGACCGCATGGCACCGCCGCGCACGGTGCTGGCGACGCCCACTACCCGGCTCTCGATCACGGATCTTGCGGCATGCACCTATCGGCCGGACAAATGCGTTGCCATTGTTGCCGAAGCGCGTGGGCTGGCGGAGGGGCACGGCGCGGAAATTCTTCTTCGCGCAACGCCGAGGACCAGCGCCGAAACGGTGGCCCTGGTGGGGAATTTCTGGCGGCGACTGGGCATCGCTCCGCGCTTTGAAACAGAAACGGAGCGGAATCCAGCCGTGCCTGTCGAGTCCGGCGAGGCGGCGAATCAGCCGGTCTTGCCCAGCACCGACTCGTAATATTTCACGTATTGGGGCAGCACCAGCGTGGAGCAAAAGCGCTTCTGCGCTGCCCGGCGAGCGGTGTCGCGCATCTGCTGCAACCGATCCCGATCCTGGAGCAGGCCGATTGCTCCCTGCGCCATTCCGTCGACGTCTCCGACAGCGTAAAGCAGCCCGGTTTCGCCGTGATCGATGAGCTCCGATACGCCGCCGACGCGCGTGGCGATGCATGGAACCTTGCAGGCCATCGCCTCCAGCGCCGCCAGCCCGAAGGACTCAAGCTGGCTGGGCATCACCATCAGATCGGCCAGCGGCAGCAACTCGTTCACGCGATCCTGCTTGCCCAGAAAATGGACGCGTCCCTGCAGGCCAAGATCGTGCGTCAGCCACTCGGCCGCCGAGCGGTCGGGGCCGTCGCCGACCAGGACCAGTTGGGCGGGCATGGCGCGCGCCACCTGGGCAAAGACTTTCACCACGTCGACCACGCGCTTTACGGGCCTGAAGTTCGAGAGGTGAATCAGGATGGGCTCGTCGGCGCCGACGAGTTTCTTCCGAGCCTCACTGCGCGCTGTCTCATCGCGTACCGGGCTGTACACATCGCAATTCACAAAATTGGGAATGACGGCGATGTCGCGGGTGATGCCGAAGTCTTCGAGCGTCTTTTCCTTGAGGTATTGCGAGATGCTGGTGACGCCGTCGCTCTCCTGGATGGAGTAGCGGGTAATGGGGAGATAGCTTCGATCCAGTCCGACGAGGGTGATATCGGTGCCGTGCAGCGTGGTCACGAAGGGCAGCCGCTTTCCGCGCGCGGCAAGCATCTGGCGGGCCAGCAGTGCGCTTACCGAGTGGGGAATTGCGTAATGTACATGCAGGAGGTCGAGTTCGTAATACTCCGCCACCTCCGCCATGCGCGAAGCCAGGGCCAGATCGTAGGGAGGGAACTCAAACAGCGGATAACTCGAAACCGGCACCTCGTGATAGAAGACGCCGCCGTCGCGCCCGTTGAGGCGAAATGGCTGTGAATAGGAGATGAAATGGACTTCGTGTCCAAGGACGGATAACTCGATGCCGAGCTCCGTGGCCACAACACCCGAACCGCCGTAGGTGGGATAGCAGGTGATTCCAATGCGCATGAGGCTCCGTCGTGCGGTTGGGTAGTAGTGCTAAAAAAACCATAAATTGGCCAAACGGCCAGTTTATGTTTGATTCCAAAAGTTGTAGGACGTTCCAAAATCCGTATTCAATCCTACAGGATCCGATTCAGCCCCTCAGGGCGCAGTTTGGCGACACGGATCGCCTGCACGTAGTTTGATGTTCCGCGTGAGGGTCGTGATCCTAAGTTACCAATCGGCAAACATTCTAATCAGGGTCCAGGAGGGAGCGTCGCCTCCGTGCGGCCACAGTCGGCGTAGCAAAAGCCAGAAGAACTTATCTGGAGCCGCCCATTGCGGTCGCCGATGTGTCTGCTTCAAAACCCCGAGCTGTTGCCGAAGACAATTCACGGCTAGACCGGGAGATGCGGTCAAAGAGGAAAGGCGGAAGGCCGAGTAGAGGACCATGAGACAGTTTTGCGCATACTCCGTACCAAGTCCCACCGATCAAACGCGGAATTCCATGTCAATTTATTCATGTTGCGACACAGCTCGGTCAGGCGACCACCTTCGCCTTTAAGGGACCGGAGCGAAGCTCGGGCCTCAAACCTGGCGCAATGCTTCATCGTCGATGTATGTCGCGCAAAGAACAAGTTCCTTTGTGAGCCGCATATGAAGTTCCGACAAAAACGCTTGATGTGCCTTACGAAGAATCTGCCACGAAATCCATGGCATCCCGAGTCGTTGCCCTATCGGTTTTAGGCGCAACATCAGGGTATCCGCGGGTCGCATGGCATTTCCTTCGGCTGTCGCAATCAAGAATTGATCCCTGTCGATTATTTGCCGGCTGCGCTCCAACTGGATGAGTGCCTGGACGAGGGGATTGGAGAGTTCAACGACTCGCACTCTGTTTTTTGCAAGGTCGATGATTGTGTTGCCGGTCCACTGCCTCTTCACGATGCAGGACTTGCCTGGAATCTGATCCTCGTTGGAACGTACGGTTCGTTCCGTGAGGTTCACATGCTTCCATTGCAAGGCGCAAATCTCCGAAATATTCATGCCGGTGCTCATGGTGAGGAGAGCAATCTCCCGCTCGGGATATTGCATTGACCGAAGCAGATTCTTAGCCTGAATGACCGTCAGATCATGGGATCGGGTGAGCGAAGTCGGGGGCAGTGCGACTTTCGAAATGGGGTTTTCGCCGTCGAACATCCGCTCTTTCTTCGCATGCTCGACGATGGCTCCAAGGACGCTTCTGATGTGCTTTACCGTCTGCGGCGAATAACCGCGAAGGGCAGCTGACAGGATAATCTGACGCACATGATTGGGAGTGAGATCGGAAAGGCGCACATCGTCCAGATAGGGCCAGCGAGGGACAGCTTTCAGCCGGGCGTTCGCGAATTCAGAATAAGACGCGAAAAAATGGTCAACCCTTTCGGGAGTGATAAGGTGCTTCAAGATCGCATGATAGTGGGTCCGCCCGGCAGGGGTCTTCGATTCGACGTGGTTAGGAATGAACTTCTTCTGGACGAAGATGGCGACGGTTATCGTCGCTTTATTCTCGGCGCCATCTCCGGCAACGTATGAAACCGCCTCGAATGAATCGGGTACTCGTGAATCGGATTGCAGCCGGCTTCGCATGGGCACTCCAGTTGTCTGGGCGTATGTCTTCATAGTGGATCGCTCGAGAGCGGACTCATCAGGCCGGTAGCATGATCTCGATGAAACAAGAAGGCTTTCAGTTCCTCGTCGAAAATGTTTCCGATTTGTGAGCGTAATTCGAACCTTGTTTGATTGAATACAGACCAGCTGAGCCATGGCAGATTGAGTGACCGTCCGATGGGCTTGAGGCGACGTGCCGAGATGTTGTCGGGGCGAATCGGGGCGCCATTCCGGGAAACGAAGACAAAATCATTCGGTAGTGCAAACCGGCTGTTCTTTCTAAGTTCGTAGAGAACTGTAACCAGCAGTTCGGGTATTCGCGTGAATTTCCTTCGCTTGCCGACAACCGAGCTAAGTTCGCCTCTATAGCTCTGATTTCTGACCGCTATGGATCGCGCCGGTATGAATTCCTGTCCTATCATTTGGCTGATCCTGGAGGTGTTTACATATCGCCATTGCAGGCCGCATATCTCTGCGACATTCATCTCCGTCAGCATGACGAATAGTGCAACTTCTCTTTCGGGATAGCACATTGACTGCAACAACGTTTTAAGCTGACCGAGGGTAAGCGTCGTGGTTTGGCGTCGAGCCATCGGAGGCAAGTCGACCGTTGATGCAGGATTTTTGCCTTCGTAGAATCCAGTTCGTATCGCGTGGGCAAAAATGGACCGGATGACATTGCGGATATGCGTCGCGGTCTGGATCGAATACCCGCGCGTGAGCGCAGCGGTTGTCAGGTTGTGGATCACATCCGGGGTGATTTCCGACATTCGTAAACGATCGATATATGGCCAGCCCAGAATGGCAGTCAGCGTATTCCTGGTTCTTGCGCGACTGGCGCCAAATACACGCGCCACTCTCTCAGGAGGAAGCACATGTTTGAGAATTGCCTGAAAATGAGAGCGCCCTGCATAACGCTTTGTCGTGACGAATTCCGGAATGAAACTGCTTTCCACAAAATCGGCGAAGGTCGTGGATCTTGACGAGACCCGATGCTGCCTGCCGCGATTCAGGTCTGGAGGCTGCCGCTCGCAGCCTGGAAGCGCGCCTTGGGTATCCAGACCGTTCAGGCCCATATCTGGATACCAGAGGCACGAGATGCCATCGTCCTCTTCCAGCGTTCCCGATCCTACAGGCGAGTCGTCGGAACGACAATTCCATGAATCGGATCCCTGGCCAAGATCGGTTTCAATTTCCACATTGCCCTCCTACGGCGCAGCGGCAACGTGCCACTGACCGCACAGCGATCACTTGCATGTCGAGGAAATTTGCACCGAGGCAACAGGCAATGCATCAAGAAGTGGTCGTTTGATCCGGGGCGCTATCGTAGGGTCTTTTGGGTCTCGATCGTCATTTAGTAAATGATCTTTGCTTCAACAAATTAAGATTCAATATTGTAAAAGTTGTAAAGTGTTTGCTCTTAAGCAAACAACTTCGAAAAAAAACATCGAGCTGACTCACCTACAGATCCAACTCCCCCTGGTCCGCTTGCGGGTCATACGTTGCAATGCGTGGGTGCGGATTGGCGGGGATTTCATTGCGCACAGAAGCTTCGAACCTGGGCTTCCGGACCGCAGTTTGCTCGAACCCAAAAGATGGCCACCCATGCTGCGAACACTTCGATGCAAGCAATCATTTTCTCTGCCCGCATGCATGCAAGCGTTCAAAGTGGCATCGCTTTGCAAAACTTTCCGCAATTTCGGTCAGAGTCCTTGCTCAAGAGCAAACAGATCCCATCCCGAATATTCAATCTTTGCGGCGATTCGGGGCGACGTGACGCGGTGCCTGGCAGCGCGATTGAGCCGTTCCCGACGACGGAGGAAACGAATGTCGAACAGAAACGTGTGCGCAACGTTCTCTGCGTTTGTGTTCATGGTTATTGCGGCCGGGATCCCCGCGTCCTCGCAATCCTTTAGAGTTCAATGCCCGACCAGCACGATTACGCATCCCGGCAGCCTGACCAATGTAAATGTGGAACCAAACTACACGGCTCCGACTACTCAGAGCCAAGGCAGCGGCGGATATCTCGTGCCAAGTGCGAACGTGAACGGCGCGATCAAATGCCAGCAAATCTCCGGCGGCGATGGCTACTCGACGATGGCCAACGGGACGCAGACTTTTATGTTCTCGTTCGGTCCTTTGTCGGGACTGGCAGACATCGCCAAGGGCCTTCCCGGCACGGAGGTTCCGAATGTGTTCAATATGCCATACCCCGGAACCCTTCTTCCCGGCGATCCGGCCGCGACCGATGGGGTAACCACGGTGACTCCATACAACTTCGAATCCAACACGAATCTCACCGGCAATCAACCGACGTTCGCCTGGAATGGCGCGGTGGGACTCATCGGCGATCCGGACGCGCCTCCGGTGCCGACACCGGGCGGTATTGCAGCGATGGGGACGGCCAATTTTGCCAACGGCGTGGTTGACAGCGTGACCATTACGACTGGAGGCAGCGGCTACTATGGGCCGGTTACAGTCATGATTGCTCCACCGAATCCCTCGGCCTGTAACACGACAACGAATCCCTGCGCAACTGCTGTTGGTGAAGCGACCGTTGTCGGGGGGACGGTTACAGCGGTGGATATCACGTTTGCGGGGACTGGCTACCCCGCAACTGGAAGCGCGCCTGTTGCATTCAGCGGTCCGACGACCGGCTGCGGCAACAGTACGCTGGGCGCCGGTAACCAGGCATGTATCGATGGGCACGTGGATCCGCGCCAGATCATGGACATCGGGGTCATGAACGGAAATATTCCAGCTCCGCTGATGGCTATCGACGAGGACGATGAATTCTTTCTAACCCTCAGCAACGTGGGCATGATCATGCGCCCCGACCTGTTCGAACAGCACACCGTCCACTTCCATGGCTATCCCAATGCCTCGTCGTTCTATGACGGCGTACCGGATGCCTCCGTGGCCATCAACATCGGCGGCAGCTTCACTTACTACTATCTTGCGCCCGATGCCGGGACTTACTTCTGGCACTGCCACATCACGCCTCCCGAGCACTTGCAGATGGGCATGGTCGGGCAAGTCTATGTGAGGCCGCGACAGAACCGTGTGCCGCTCGGCACCACGCTTTATGCGGGACTCCAGACGCAGCAGGGCGATCTGCGCACTGCATGCACGCCGGCGAATTCGGGAAACACTTATGTTCCTTCGGACATCCTGTGCACGAACCCGGCGCCGGCAACGAGCAATTCAGTGGCTCAAGCCAAAGACATGGTGGGATCATCAGCGACCAATCCCAACTATGGCCAGCCATATAAGTATGCCTATAACGATGGGGACGGCTCGACGGCCTATGACGTGGAGTATCCAATCCAGATTCACGGATTCGATCCGAACTTTCACTTCGTGGGCATGACCTTCAATCCCGAGATGTTCGTGGATATGAAAGACAAGTTTTTCCTGCTGAATGGCCGTAGCTATCCCGACACCGTGACGCCTGGTCCACTGACGACCGAGAGCTCCGACGGCCGCAGCCATTTCTCGCAGCCGCTGCCTTCGATCATCAACATTCCCGCCGGGGGCAAGGCTCTGCTGCGCATCTCGGATCTGGACGTGCAGGAATTCCAGACCCTAGCCTCTCTGGGCATTCCGATGCATGTGATCGGCTACAACGCCAAGCTGTTGCGCGACCAGGAAGGCAACAACACCGACTACTACGCCAACTCCATCACTCTGGGCGGCGGCGAGTCGCTGGATGTAATCCTCGATGCCACTAACACGGCCCTTTATCCGCAGGGAAGCGTGTTTTACCTTTACACTCCCCAACTCGACCACCTGGCCAACGATCAGGAAAACTTCGGCGGGCTGATGACGGAAGTCCACATCAACTAGGAGAGCAACGATGAAGCCAACGATTACCACTTTCGCGTATCTGAAGACGAGACTGCTCCTGCCCGCGATGGTCGCAGTGGCGTCTCTGGCGCCGATGGCTCACGCTGCGGCTCCCGGAATCACAGGCCCCACATTCAACCTGACCGCGCAGGATGCGTACCTCAATCAACCTGATGGCTCCTCGGTCTACTCATGGGGTTATGGGTGCAACGGTGTGCCGGCCGGATTCGCTCCCGGTGCTTACACCAATTCGACCGAACTTGAAAATGCCAATTGCACCGCGATGCAGGTTCCGGGCCCGACACTAATCGTCACAGAGGGCGACACAGTAACGATAAACCTGAAGAACAACCTGCCCGCTCCAGCGGGCAGAACCTCGATCTTGTTTCCCGGATTTCAGGTCTGTGTAGGGAGTGTCAGTTCCACCGGATGTGCGGCGATTTCCGGAAACGGAGTGCCAGGGCTGCTGACTCAGGAAGCCGCGAATGGTGGGACAGTGACCTACAGCTTTATCGCTTCCCAGCCGGGAACGCATTCCTATTACAGCGGTACGCAAGGGGATCTTCAGGTGGAGATGGGCCTGTACGGAGCCCTGATCGTGCGTCCCAAAACTGTCCCCAGTGTCTGCACTTCGGTTGTACATGCCACGAATGTCAAGGCGCAAGGAGTGTGGGGAGAAAAGGATTATCGACTCTCCCAAGCAGCGTACGACAACCCGAATACCTGCTACGACCGCGAGTACCTCTTCCAGTTTTCCGAGATGGATTCGAACATACACAGCGCGGCGTTGGCACAGGTTACCAGGTTGACCAGCCCAACGGGCATTTGCGTGACCGCCGGCCCAACCAGCACGAGCTGCAAGCTTGATGTTCCTACCGAGCCTTACCACCCCGCCTTCTTTCTCATCAACGGCCGGTCTATGCCGGATGACATGGATGACAACTACGGCGTCCAGTACCCGCACCAGCCGTACAACGGCAACCCCCACGCTCATCCGGGCGAGGAGGTTCTGTTGCGGATCATCGGGCAGGGTCGATGGCAGCATCCCTTCCACGAGCACGCCAATCACGTGCGCATCCTGGCGCGGGATGGAAATCTGATTCTGACTCCGGATGGAAAGGCGTTGGCCGGCGCGCCGCTGTTTACGACGACAACGACACCGGGCCAGACGATGGATGGAATCTTCTACTATACGGGTCGTGGATTGAATTGGGATATGTACGGACATAACCCGAAGTCACCCGATTCACTGGCAATACTCAGCTGCACGCCCGACTCGAACGGATATAACACAGGTGGCAATGCGTACGAGCAGGTGAATTACTTCGAGTGGTGCCAGGACCATAACAAGCCACTCGAAGCAGCACCGTTTGGCGACGTGAACAGCGGAGGACCAGCGACCCTGCCCAACCCGCTAATCCTGACCAACGGGAACTGGTACAGCGGCAGCCCCTATCTTGGGCCTGACGCGACCCTCCGTGCGACGACCACGCTCAGCACGCAGGGCGGCGCTGGATCCCAGACATCTCAGGGCTGCGCGACCGGCAATCCGGCGTCAACGCCGAACTGCTCCAACCTGCTCCCCTCCAACACCCAGGCAAACCCTGCGAACGAGCGCGGATTTGCGTTTATGTGGCACTCGCACAATGAACGCGAGATTACTACGAACAATGTCTTTCCCGGCGGAATGATGATGATGCTGCTCGTCGATTCCCGGGAATTCGTGATCGACGAATCCAAGTAGGCAAGGAGAACAGAAATGCGAATCGACACTCTCAAGGCCATGATCCAGACCGCGGTGCGGGGAGCGGCTGTTCTCCTTCTGGGGGCAGGTGTAGCTGCCGCGCAGCAGCAAGTAAACCTGACGGCCGCACCCACCAGCACCATGCTGCCCGACGGATCTGTAGTTCCCATGTGGGGCTACTCCTGCGGGACACTTGTGATGAGTTCGACCGCCACGTGCGCGGCTCTGAACTCAATGGCTGGAGGGACCTGGTCACCAGTGGTCATCACAGTTCCGGCCGGGCAGACGCTGCAGGTTAATTTGACCAACAATCTCTCGTTCGCCGTGAAGGACTCGAGCGGGAACACGATCGCAACGAATAACATTCCGACGTCGCTGACAATCGTGGGCCAAGTGGGAGGCGGCCTGGGATCCGGCGGGATCAACGTCCCCAGCCCAGCACACCCGGCACAGGGCGATGCGAGCTGGTCCACGATCGTGCCAGTGCCAACCGGGCAGGCGTTTACGCCTCCGGCGCAAGGGAATCGAGTCCAGTCGTTCGCTGGAGAGGTGGAAGGCGTCCCGCCGGCTACAACGACGACGTGTGCCGCGCCGACCACCCAATCGGTCACAGGCTGTGCTTCTCTGACCTGGGTGACCCCGAGGCCTGGCACTTATCTACTCGAATCGGGAACTCATCCTTCGATTCAGGGAACGATGGGCCTGATCGGCATCGTGGTGGTTACGACGGCTCCTTCCGGAACCGGAGCGGGCGCGACTGCCGGCACAGCCTATCCGGCCAAGGGCGCCAACGGCTACCTGGGCAGCAATCCGAACCCTGTTAACTACAGCGCCGAGGTGCCGCTGATCCTGAGCGAAATCGACCCCGGCCAGAATAATGCTGTCAACACGGCAGTTAATTCCCAGGGGTTTAACGAAGACGCGACGCATGGCCTGTACTTCAACGGGCCGATTGCTTCCATCACTGTAACGAAGGGTGGCTCCGGCTACACCAGCGCTCCGACGGTCAATCTCGTGGGCGGGGGCGGCACTGGCGCCAGCGCAACGGCTGTGGTCGACTTGACCCCGGGCAGTCCAACTTACGGCCAGGTCACGGAAATAGATCTCAACACGGTCAACAACGTTACCGGCGGCTCTGCTTACACCAGCACTCCCAGCATCACATTCAGCGGCGGTGGGGGGGCAGGAGCTACTGCGCAGGCCTCTCTCAGTCTGTCGAACAATAGTCTCGCGTATTGTCAGGGGCCAGGCGGACCGCTTCCGGCGCCATCGGCCTGCTATCCGCCGGTGGTGAATTACACGCCGCTCTATTACCTCATCAATGGCGTGGCGTTCAGCAAAACCAATCCTTCTCCCTCGCTTTTTAACGTGACTCCTGCGGGCAGCAGCGGCGCTCTCGTGACGGGCAATGTTTTGGTGCGCTTTGTGAACGCCGGCTCCCGTATGCACGTTCCGTCGATCATTGGGTCGGTCGCGCCGAACGGAAGCACGGGGTTCCAACTCATCGCGGAAGATGGCAACGTGGTTCCCGGGGTTACCAGCGGCACAGATACCAACCACCTTAACGGTGCTCGCGTGCAGAGCGAAGTGTTCATGGCGGCGGGCAAGACGTACGACGTCATGATCCAGGCGAGCTCCGCTACGCTGCCGGTGTATGATCGCGAACTGAGTCTTTCCGGCGACAGCGTGAACCGCGATTCGGGCATGATCGCTTACATCGCCGCGAATGGGACAGGACTCCCCAGCGGCGCCGGGCAGCAAAACGCGATGGCCAACCCGGATACCTATGCCGCGCTGATTGCCGGGCTGCCATTCTCGGTTTCCGATCCGTCGAAGGGCGTGATAGCGAACGATGTCAACATTTTCGGCGTCGCCATACAGATGCAGGCAACCAACGGCAGCGTCACGCTAAATACAGATGGCACCTTCACCTACACGCCGACTTTGGGATCGAGCGCGACGACCGACAGCTTCAGCTACTGCGGCAACGGGACGACCACCCTGTGCGCCACTGTCAGCCTGAATCCTTCGGCGATCACGACGTCGACCATCACGCTCAACAACACCACCTGGAACTCCAAGCTGGCGACTTACATAAAAGTTCCTCCTCCAGGCGTCCTCACGGGGGCAATCGATTCGAACGGGCTTCCTCTTCAGGTCACTGCGGCGTCCATTACGGCTGCGGCTAGCAGCGGTGTCATTCTTGACGCTGACGGCGGATTTATCGCGAACGGAACCGCGGGGACACCCTTGAGTTTCAGCTTCAAAGCGCAGAATTCGGTCGGGACCACCACCAGTAGCAGCACGACCGCGACAGTGAATTTCCCGCAGCCCAGCAAGGTTTCGGTGACGGTCACGGATCCGAGATCGGGCCAGACAATCACGGATTACCGCTGGATCATTGAGGAAGACAAGAGCTTCTATATCGATCCCGGATGTACACAGAATCCTCCGCCGACCAATAGCACGGTAACCGGCCAGCCCTGCACCAAGACAACTACGAATACTGTCCCTATTCTCGGAGTCAACTTCCACACAAGCGACATGACCTATGTCGCGCAGGGTTGCACGGGAACCGTTTCCTGCGAGTCGGGCCAGACGGTCCTCGGTCAGGCCGCGGTGTGCGACGTGGGCAATGGTGCGTGCCGGACGAACGCAACGCAGAAAACTGCGGTGATGCCTGGGCAGGTCGGATTACTGAATTCCACGGCCCCCGCGGATAGTCTCGGTCAGACGCTCGGCAGCCTCGATCCGACCAAGCACTACTACATTTCGGTGCTGCCCGGCGATGCGGCAACGCCGTTCATTAACGGGAACGGCGGGGCGGATTGCTATAACAATCCAACCGAAGATCCTGTCGCGAACAATTGCGGTCACGGGATGGGAGGTGCTCCCATTGTTGCGACCTGCACCCCAGGTACGTCGGGCAGTTGCACGCTCACGACGTTCAATCCGGTCAGCGTGTTCGTGGAGCAAAGTCCATATCCGACAGCCAAACTCGCCGTTAACGTCTTTGAGGACGACTTCCCATTGAACGGTGAACAGGATTCCGGCGGCGGCGTTGATGTTCTTGCCACCAATGAACCGGGGCTAGGCGACTTCAACGTGGTTCTGTGGGACGACATGGGAGGCTCGGGCGACGTGACCGGCCAGATGACCTATGACATGTTCAACCAGCCTCTCTCGAACAGTCTCGACGGCACAACCGACCCTGCAACCGGCAACGATGCGTGCCCGATTACGAAGCAGGGTGTCACCAATCCGACCGGCATCACCGGAATGATCACGGTCTGTCCAACCTACGAGTCAGACGGAGCCACGCTGTCCCCCCTGGCCGGCGAGGCGCTGGTGGCCAACCTGATGCCTGGTCGCTTCAGTGTGCAGGCCTATCCCGGGGCGGATCGCATTGCCCGCGGCGAGGAGTGGCTGCAGACCAACACCCTGGACGGCCAGAAGGCTCACGACTCCTTCCTGCGTATCGGGGAGCCGGCGTACTTTCAGGAGTTTGGACCTGCCAACTACCACGTCAACATCGGTTTTGCGAATCCAGCCATTATCAATGCGCGCAAGGCCGGCATTTGCCTCGGCAGCGATCCCAACTTGACCGGTACGGACTGCAATTACACAGTGACAGGCCGCATTACCGGCGAGCGGATGAGCCGTACGCCCGATGAGCGTCTTTACAGCAGCGGATCGTATGACGCCTATGCATGGACGCAGTGCTACGTCAGCCTGGGCGATCCCGACGGGGAAGACTTCGCCTTCACGAAGTGCGCGGCCAACGGCACCTTCACGCTCAGCAATATTCCTTCGGGCAACTGGCGCATCACGGTCTTCGACGAATGGAACGACATGATCGTCGACGGCCTCTCGACGCCGGTCGGCATCAATGTCAGCGGTTCTCAGACTTCACAGACTTGTCCGGGGCCGAAAACCAGCATCACGGGCAATGCATCGACGGGCAGCGGTACCTGCGACATGGGCGACATCGCCACCAGCCAATGGCAGGCCGATGTCAACACCAGAACATTTATGGATTCGACCACACCGACCGGTGTGGCCTCGAGTGATTCTCCAGGGGTGGCCCTCGTCAATACCACCGTGCGTTATCGCGACGGAAGTTTAGCCAACAACCTTGGCACGGACTTCAACGGCGTTGCCAACTTCAACGAAACCTTCCCACTGTTCAACTGGTATGCGGTTGAGACCGATACGACCCGCTACAAGAACAGCGGTACGCACACAGTCTATGACGCAGGCGGTCCCGCGGATGGATCAACTGATCCGAAGGGCAATTCACTGTGCGGCAGTGGGTTCCCGCTGTGCGGATCGTCCACCATCGGTAAATACCTGGCGAACACCTATGAAGCAAACCCGCTGCCGTCGAACTTGTTCGTACCCGGATCCGTATACTGTGCGGACGCGGACTGCTCGACCGAGTTGACCAAGGGGGGAATCAGCGGCTTCGAGTCAGGCACCTTCAAGAATCCGACCTGCACCAATACGAGTGGTACGACAACCTGCTCCTCGGCTGTTTCCACGGGACGCATCGACAATCCGTGGTTCGGCCAGGTGGAAGGCTGGCAGGGCTTCTCCGGTCAGGGTAACTTCATCGAATTTGGCAAAATGCCCTATGCGCCGGGGGAAACCGGCGGTATTCACGGGCATGTTGTCTACGCCTCTACCCGGCCCTTCGATGATCCGAAGCAGCTTGTTCAAACGCAGTGGGAACCACTCGTTCCCAATGTGACGATGAACCTCTACCAGGAGGGCGTGGCCGCCGATGGCGTAACGCCGACCCTGACCATGGTCGATACCACGAAGACCACCAGCTGGGATGCGTGGGCTCAAGGCTTCCGTCAGGGATCCAGCGGGATGGTTCCCAACATGAACTGTCCCGGGCAGTCAACCGGCGATCTCTTCTACTTCTCGCTGCAGAATCAGCCGCAGTACCTGGATCTGTACAACAACGTCCTGCATACTGGCGGCACGGGGGCCACAACAACCGTTCCCTATAGCTCCCAGTACAAGTGCTATGACGGCATGCATAACTGGAACCAGCTCCAGCCGGCGGTGTACGACGGCATGTATTCATTCCCGAGCGTCACGTCGTATGACGCCAACGGGAAACCGAACGGGAGCAACTGCAAGATCTGCATCGCCGATCCTGCGAGCGATATGTATAACGGCGTCAAAATGCTCCCGGCCGGCAAGTACGTCGTTGAAGTGGTACCGCCCGAGGGCTATGAACTCGTCAAGGAAGAGGACAAGAACATCCTGATCGGGGATAACTATATCGCTCCGGTCACGCAGCAGTTCGGAGGTCTCGGCGACATCTTCATTCTGCCCGACCAGGCCTCGGTCGCAGCTGAAGGGAATAGCTCTAATCAGGGCGGCGGGGGCAACAACCCCTACAACGCCCAGAACCCGACCCAGAGCCTGGGGATGTCCGCGGAAAACGGCATTGTTCCCGGGTTTGTACCTGAGCCTGTGTGGCCATGCGTAGGCGAGAGCCGCATCGTGCCCGACTACATCAGTCTCTTCCCGCAGTCAGCGCAGGTGGCGCCCTTCGCCGGAGCGACCAGGAACCTTTGCGATCGCAAGGAAGTTACGCTGAACAACCAGGCGGGCGCGATCGCCAAGTTCTACCTCTATACGTCCACCCACAAGGCGGCGAAGTTCACCGGCGTCATCACCGATGACTTTACGTCTGAATTCGATCCATTCTCACCGCAATTCGGCGAGAAGTTCTCGCCGCCCAACATGCCGATCTCAGTTCAAGACTGGACCGGCACTGAGATTGGCCGCGTGTATTCCGACTGGTGGGGTGCTTTCGACGGCCTGGTCTACTCGACCTGGGAAGTCAATCCGCCCAACCCGACCGGGTACTCGCCCAACATGATGGTCTTCTGCATGAACGACAAGGCGAGCAGCTCCTCGGCTGCTACCGATCCTTTGTACAACCCCGCATACAGCCAGTTCTGCTATGAGCTGCCGTACATGCCGGGCCAGACGCAATATCTGGACACTCCGGTGGTGCCCACGTCGGCCTTCTCCGCCGGCTACAACCACCCCGACTGCTCGTATCCCAACGCCACGCCCGCAATCGCCGAAGTTGACGGCGATAACGGAAAGGGCGGTGGTCCCTGGATCTCTGCCGGCGGCGCATCTCACCCGCTCACCATCACCGCTCTTGGCAGCCAGCAGGTCACCAATTACGCGTACTCCGGCCCCGGCGCCGGCACAGCCCCCTACAACGAGAAAACCATTTCCCGCCGCTACGGGTTTGGTTCGCAGTGCACGACGGTAGGTGGAGCCTGCGCGGCCGTCTCAAAGGTTAGCATTGGCGGTGTAACAGCCAACATCGTTTCCTGGTCCGACACGCAGATCGTCGTCAACGTGTCGACCCTGCTCGGCGTTCCGACGGTGCCAAAGTTCCCGCTGCAGCAGCAGGCACAGTACGGCGGTCCAGGGAACGGTTTGCTTCCCGCGAATAGCCTCACCTTCGCCCGCGGCGGCCAGCTTGTGATCACTGCGGGGAATGGGCTGCAGTCGGTGGATGCCATCACCGTTACGGTGGGCGGCAAACCTCCCGTGTACGTGAAGGGCAATACACCGTTGTCCCCGAACGGTACCGGAGCTCTGCAAGCGGCGATCGACGGAGCCGAGCCGGGCGACCTGATCATGGTTCCTCCGGGAACCTATTACGAAATGCTGCTGATGTGGAAGCCGGTCCGGCTGCAAGGAGTGGGCGCGGCTTCTGTGACCATCGATGGCAACACCCAGCCCGCCGGTAAGATGGACCCGTGGCGGCGTCAGGTGAACTGCCTGTTCGGCCTGGCTCTTGATGGTACGCCCTCGGGCGAAAAGACTACGCAATTCCCGGGTGGTCATCCTTATGACCCAAGCACGACGTACACCTGCGGCTCGACCGGCAACACGAAGTGGGCGGAGTTCGCCGGTACTACGGACAATCCTCAGATTGACCGGATCCCGCTGGAGGGCATCGTCGGCTGGGATACCACGACGAACGGCAACCTGGCGCAACTGCTCCAGGAGCCAACGCTGATGGGGGCCTACGAAGGGGCAGGCATCACGGTTCTCGGCAAGGGAGTCAATGTTCCGGCGAACGTCGCGTCCACGTATTACGGAAGCGGCACCGAAGCCACTTTCCCGACGGGAGCCACAAACCTGAGCGCGATGAACTGCGGGATCGACATTCTTGGAGTTCAACTGGTCAAGAATCCGTACCCCAGCAGTTTCTGGTGCAACCCGTCGCGGATTGACGGCCTGAGTATCACCGATTCTTCCGAAGGCGGCGGCGGTATCTTCGCCCACGGATGGACCCATAACCTCGAAATTTCCAACAACCGGGTCTTCAGCAACATTGGTACCCTCTCAGGGGGTATGAACATCGGTCAGGGCGAGTCTCCCGATGCCTACCTGTTAGGTGGCGACGCAGCCGATGCGCCGGGATCGTGCGAACTCGGACTCGGGCAACCAACCAATACGCAACTTCCGTATTGTTTCCAGACGCATATGACCGTGCACAACAATTACGTGACCGGAAATACTTCGATCGGTGACGAGTTGTTTTCGGGCACGCCGGCGGGCGCAGGCGGTGTTTCGTTCTGCACCGGCTCCGACTACTACCAGTTCAACTACAACTGGGTCTGCGGTAATATGAGCACCGGTGACGGCGGCGGTCTTGCCCACCTCGGTTTCATCAAGAACGGCGACATCGAGCACAACTCGATCCTGTTCAACCAGAGCCTGAACCCGACGATTCCCACGAACGGTGGTGGGATCATCGTGATGGGCGCGGCGCCGGACGGCACCTACACCGCCAACGGCGGAGCGCAGGTGGAGTGCGGCAGCATCACCGACAATGACTGCGCTCCAGGGCTCAGTGATGGGACCGGGCCAGGGCTCATCATCAACGCCAACCTAATTCTGGGCAACGCGGCCGAGGCCGGCAGCGGCGGCGGTCTTCGCCTGCAGGCTGTCAACGGTACCGACGTTCCCCGGTTCCCCAACTCGCCGAGCAACTGGTACTCGGTAACGGTTACAAACAACATTCTCGTCAACAACGTTGCGGGATGGGACGGCGCAGGAATCTCGCTGCAGGATGCGCTCGTCGCCAACATCGTCAACAACACGATCGCGTCGAACGACACCACGGCCACCGCCGGACCACTGACCGATACCATCGGAGCGCCGGATGCCAGCGCGCCTCCGGCTGGCTCCACAACTACGGCGTCGGGCACATCCTCGTTACCACAGCCGGCCGGCCTGGTGACGATGGGGAATAGCCCGCAACTGATCGCTGCCCTCGCCGCCAACCCGCCCACTCCAGCACTCATCTGCCCCGGGAACCACGGTGGCAATGGGACCAGTGCCAGCGGCAACGCCACTGGTAAAAACAGCTGTGCAGCGACCTCCATTCCCTATATCGCCAACGATCTGTTCTGGCAGAACCGGTCGTTCAACGTCGGAGTTGGAGCGTTGAACCCCACTTATCAAAACACCATCATCACTTTGTTTAACGCCAACTTCGCTAGCCCCAATGCTGGAACAACGATCAACAACCAGACCACGACAGGCCAATGCGTGACTGGTTCGAGCTATTGGGATATTGGAGCGCGCGGCGACACGGGACCGGGCAACCATGCTTCCAGTGTCACGCTGGCTCCGGTCTATTCACAATTCACGAATTCGGGTGCAGGGGCCGAAGCGCCGAATGCTAACGGCAACATCCTTGGAGGCGGTCCCTCGTTTGACAGCCAGTACTGCAATGGATCGCGCACGCCTCCGGAATACGCGTCGACAACCTCTGGATCCGGGGCCATTCCCAGCACCTGGAACGTTCCTCCGGGCATTGCGGATGCCACCGTTCCCAATCCGCTGTTTACCCTCACCGCCAATGCAACGGTGGACGAGGGCAACAACTGGATCAACATGACATGGGGCCCATTGTCGCTGGTTAATCCGAACACAGGGGCGCTGCTTGGCAATTACGCACTGGCGCCGGGATCTCCGGATATCGACAAAGTGCCTACGAACGCGGCGAGTTATAACCCCTATACGATTCTGGCTACAGATTTCTTCGGAAATCCGAGGCCAGATGTGAAGAGCACTGCGATCGACATCGGAGCTGTGGAGTACCAGATTCCGGCCAACACGCCGGCGCTCTCGGTGACCGGAGGACCGCTCAACTTCGGTAGCGTTGTCATCGGGACCAGCAGTTCGGCTCAGATGGTGACTCTATCGAACCCCGGAACGGCTACGGCAACGGGGATCACGCTGACCCTTACCAACCCGCCGTTCTCACGGTCAGGCGGAACCTGCGCGACCACCGCAACGTTCACACTGGCCGCAGGAGCCAATTGCACCATCGGCGTGATCTTTACGCCGACGAATCCACCGGCAGTCCAGGATGGAACCCTGACGATCACATCAACCAATGTGGGCGCGGTGAGTGGTTCACCTGTGAGCCTCAGCGGCACGGGCGTGGCGGCGGTAACTTCCGCAACCCTTACCCCGGCCTCACAGGGCTACGGAACCGTGACCAGGGGTGCGACGCAGGGCATCCTTTGCGCGGGATTGGGAAACGTAGGACCTTGTCACCCGTTCACCCTGATGAACACGGGTAACACCACATTGACCATCGGAAATCTGACAACGACAAACACAACAAACTACTTCATTATTGCGGGTCTGACGACCTGCGGTACGGCAGGTACCATTCACACGACCACCCTGGCGCCGGGAGGAACCTGCAACATCGAAGTCCAGTTCCGGCCGCCAACTGGTGACGCAGCAAATTCCACTCAAAATGGGACCATCAGCATCAACGACGGTGCCGGAACTCAAACCTCGAGCCTGACAGGAGTGGCCCACTAACCCGGACGCGAGTCCATGCCGGTTCTCTCACCGCATGGGCTCGCCCGGATCGATCAGGAAAGCAGAAAACAACACTGGGCGTTCAAATCAGGGCGCCCAGCCCACTGGAAACCCGGGGACGCTCATGAGTTACTTACAGGCTCTGACTAACTGCCATCGAATTTCCGGCGTGAAAGCGATGTTACTGGCTGCCGTACTTGCCAGCAGCATTCTTCTATCTCCGCTTTGGGCCCAGTCCGCGATGCCGTCCAGGCAGGACGCGTCTCCAGTGAATGCCGGAGCGGGGGCAACCGCTGGTACCTCTCCAAAGCCAGCCACCAGCACAGCAGCCACCTACAAGCCCAGCATGACGCGCCGGGAACTTGAATACTACGGCATTTACTGGGGAATAGATTCTCTGAATGTGAAAGAAGTGGAGTCATGCGAATTGATCCGATTCACCTGGCGAGTGCTTGACGGCGGTAGAGCCAAGCCGCTCAATGACGAGACTGTTGATCCATACCTTATTGATCCGGCGGTTCGCGCGAAACTCATTGTCCCAGAACTGCCGTTCATGGGAAAGATGAGAGTGAAAACCACGCCGGAGACGGGCAAGACAAGCTGGGTGGCGTTCTCGAATCCCGGCCACGTTGTGAAAAAGGGAGACCGCGTGAATGTGGTCATTGGCCCGTTCCACGTTGATGGCCTGCTCGTGGAGTAGTTTCATCCATCGCGGGATATGGCCGCTAGTAAGTGAAGTGATGTGTCATGGCGAGTCGGGGGTATGAGATGCCGGTAACTTCGCCTCGGTCGTCGATCAACTGAGCAAAAGCATCCGGACCTCCCAGGGTACCTTCCGGCGACCGGCAATAAATCAATTCCGTATCGATCAAACCCTGGTGGGACTGAAAGAGGAGAAGCTCATGTATGAAGACCAGAAGATCGAGGAAATAATACGCCAGAAAGAGCAGACGCCTATTTCTGAGTTTCAGGCCTGAGACCAGACCCTGGCTGCCGGGCTGCGTGTGATTGCGGGCGGGCCAGAAGACGGTTATGCCTGGCGTCCAGGCAGATATTGTTCCAGAAAGCGTCGCGCCAGGACGAATCCGTCTTTGCGCTGCTGCGGAAAATCGGGAAGGTCTGCGGTGTGCGGCGCATCCCAGAATTGGTCTTCGTGCTCCACCGCGATGCCGCCGTTGAAGCGGATCTGCAGCAGGACCGTGAGGAATGCCGTCCAGTTGACTATCCCCTGTCCGGGGATCCGGTAACGCCACCATCCCTGGCCGGCGATGCCGACCTGCTGCAGTACAGGCTGAGTGATCTCGGTATCCTTGGCATGCACCGCGAGGATACGGTCTTTGAATTGCCACGCCGCACTGACCGGGTCAATATACTGCCGCACGAAATGCGAGGGATCGAATTCCAGACCCAGCCGCTTGCTTGGGACGCGGTCGAAAACGGCCTGCATCGCTGCCGGAGTGGTCGCGAAATTGATACCGGTAGGATAGTTCTCCCATCCCATCCCAACGTCGAGCTTCTCGCAAACGGGGAGGTATTTTTCGTTGAAGACATCGGCGAAGGCCGCGGCCTGATCCTCCATCTTCACGCCCGGCTGCCCGCCGCTGAAAGTACCGACGAACTTGCAGCCCAGGCGATGGGAAAATTCCAGGGCGCGAATGAAATCGGCCTGCGCAGACGCGCGCTCGCCCGCATCGGGATCCGTGTGGTTGGGTCCGAAGTACTCAATGCTGACAATGCGAATACCCGCGGTGCGCGCTGTGGCCAGAATCTGATCGATGGCGCTGTCGCTCAGGTTCGGATTGAAGTCCTTACCCGGCGTCACCACGACGCCTTCGTAACCGGCCTGTGCGGCAAAGGCAAGCTTCTGCGGCGAGTACGGCGTGATGATGGAGAGCTTGGGATAGGGTGTATCCGGCGGTGTACCCGCAGGCGCTTGCTCTGCCTGTATCGGGACAGCCGCTGTCCCCGCCATGCCCAGAGCCGCCGCGGATGTGCCGCCTACCTTCAAAAAATTTCGCCGGTTCCAAAACGAGTTTTCGCTTTCCATAATCTTCCCAGCATAGCGCACGTGCGGGCTCTGATCGCCGTGCATGCACAAATGAGGTGCGGAGGTATTCAGCTTGTGACGGAGGTCCTGGTCTAGAAATCGTCGATCATCCAGGCGTTGTTGTCGCCGGGCACTGTCTCCCCCAGAATCCCATGATGTCCATCGGGGGCCTGAACCATAGACTCGAATGGCGTATTCGCGGCGCCTTCGAGGACAACGGACACTTTCCCGGCTCGGTTGACTTCCAGAATGACAGGCGTTCCCGTCGGAGACATGCTTGGGATCAGAAGGCCACTGTCATCCGCATTCCAATCGCCGTTCTCTATCTGCCATTCATTCAGCGTGACCGTTTTATCTTCCCTGGCGACTTCGTTCTCGATGGAAAAAAAGCGGATGGTGTGACCATGACGAAAATCGGCGAGCGTTCTGCCATCGGGAGCGAGGCTCCAGTCATGAACTCCACCGTTAAGTCTCAAAAGTTCGCGGCCGATTCCGCGCGCTTCCGGCCGTTCACATACGCGAGTGCTTCGGACTTTCGGTCCATCGTGCCTCCTCCGCCGGCTTTGAATAGCGCCAGCTGGGACGTGGACTATTACCTCACGAAAAACTTTGGCGCGCTTGACGGCAGCCTCCGGACTCCCAAAGAGACCGAGATCGGACAGTTCTGGTCCGACCATCCACTGGCCCAGTATTCCTCCGCAATTCAGCGACTGATCGCCGACCGGAAACTGTCGACGATGCAGACGGTGCGGCTGCTGGCCATGACCTACGTGTCGTACGAAGACGCTATCATCGCGTGCTTCGATGCCAAGTATCATTACGCGTTCTGGCGCCCCTACACGGCGATCCACGATGCCGACACCGACGGTAATCCGCTTACCACTCCGGATCCGAACTGGATGCCACTGGTTGTTACTCCAGGGCATCCTGAATACCCCGCCGCCCACGGGTGCGCAGCGGGGGCATTTGCCGTCACGATTGCCCAGTTCTTCCACTCCGATGCGGTTCCCACCCACTTCTCGAGCGCCGTCACCGGAACCACGCACGACTTCTCGAAGCTTAGCGATGAGGTTCAAGAAGTGGATCTGGCGCGGATCTACGGAGGGATGCACTATCTCACATCTGTGCTCGAAGGAAATGCCCTGGGCAAGGCCGTGGCCCGGCATGTGGTCTCGAACTACTTTCAACCGCTTGATCGATAGCAAGACCCTGGTTTCGACAGTCGCCATTGACCTGGTTAACGGTGAGCGGGAAGATGCACTCAGGTGGGCGAGAACAAATCGCCGAATGAGATCAGGTCGATGGCGGGAAAATCCTTCAGCGTGGTCAGGGCCTGGCGCTCGATTTCGCGCGACGCCCGCAAGCGGGTGCGAACCCTGTCCAGATCGGCATCGTTGTATCCGGGATGGGTCACGAGTTCCCATGTGCCTTCGGGCAGCTCAGCCAGAAGCGAGCGGAGCGCGTCTGAATCGAGTGTGCCGGTACCGACTACGGCGATGGTTCCGTCGGTGGTCGCGAACTTCTCCCGGGCAATCAACCGGTGAAAATAGGGCCCCAGCCGCCGCAACGCGAAAACCTCACCGGCACGCATCCACGAAGCGCGCGGCGTGGCTCGCACCGCCCATTCGGGCTCAAAGGGATTCCGCACGGCGCGAATGCCGGCCGCGCGGGCAGCGCGCAGCACCGGCCGCAAGACGGGCGGGAACATGTGGGTGTGCTTGTGGGTGTCGACATGGGTGAGACGCAAGCCGCTTTCCTGGAGGCGGGCAATCTGCGCGGCGGCTTCGGCTTCGATTTCGGCGGGTCGAATACGGCGTGTGAAAAGGCGCGTGAGGAAGACGTTTAGACTGACGGGAAAACGGCCCGTCTTTTGATCGATGAGGCTGGCAATCTCGGCCGGCGGAAGCACCGGGTCGCCATCCACGAGCACCACGTGGCAGCCAACTCCCAGGGTCGGCGTCTCCCGCGCCATAGCCACGGCCTCGCTGGTGGCCCCGGCCCTGGCCATGAGCGTGGCACTGGACATCAGGCCCGCCTGGTGAAGTTCAACGATGGCGCGGTTGACACCCGGGGTCAGGCCGAAGTCGTCGGCATTCACTATCAAGCGGCTCACCGGGTGAGTCTATCAACCGCGGCCTCGCCTGCTTGTTGGCGGTAAACTGAGCCACCACGGCGTGATGGGATACTTGCACGCTGCTATGATTGCAGAAGGCCGTTTCCGGCCTCCCGCCGTTCGTGGGCGGTTAGCTCAGTTGGTTAGAGCGCCTGCCTTACAAGCAGGAAGTCGGGGGTTCGAGTCCCTCACTGCCCACCATTTAGAATCAACAACTTAATTGGGTTTTGAGGTTTTGGTTGCCGCCAACTGTGGTGGAAATTGTGGTGACCCCGTGCACGAATCCATCAAATCGAACACCGCTACAGCTTTCCGCTTGGCTTCATTCCGGACGTGGGAGTAGCGGTCGATCACCTTGGGACTCATCCATCCGAGCAAGGATTGGAGAGTCTGGTCCGTTGCACCTCCCGCAGCTATGCGGCTGGCTGCACTGTGGCGCAGGTCGTGCCAGCGGCATTCGATGCCAGCCACTTTCTTGGCTGACCTCCATGCAGTCGAAAAGTTCTTGAGTGGCTGGTCAGGGTAGGTCCGGTAGGGAACGACTGCTCCGCCAAAGGTTCCCTTCCTGCCCCGTAGTGCGTAATCTTCTCGTGGGAACAGTGCATGGCTTGGTTGCACGTCCGGGAACTGACTGCGCCAGTTCTGGAGAGCCTGAACCGCCATCGCACTGAGGTAGACCACACGACCCTCGCCACCCTCTGTCTTGCTCTTGCCTACCGTGATGGTTCCTTCCATCAAATCCACCTGATTCCAGCGGAGCAGCCTAAGTTCCTGTTTGCGCAGTCCGGTATGGATGCCTGATGAGGACGGCAGGGTACAGGTGACGGCTGATTCCCGCCTTACACGCTGCCAGCAGCCGCACAACTTCATCGTCCGTCAATTCTCGCCCAACGTCCGTGTTTTCCTTCAGCATGACGTTCTCGTCCGAAATATCGAGCCATGCCCTCTTTCCCAACGCGGAATTGCCTAAAGGCACCACAGGCACTACCAGCACGACACAAGGATTGGCGTGTGGCGTCACTGGGCCTAGTGACACCACACGCCATTTATAGGCGCGGGACCCCTCGGGGGAGGTACGCATCGCGCCATCCGTCTGGGAACGGATGGCATAACCTAAGCCAGCTATCAGGGGCACGGATAGAGCACAGGAGTGCTGTGGACCAATGTGTTCGTTGGGGTGGTGACACATGGTCGCCAACTAACATGGAAGGAGCGTGTGGCGTCGCGGGGGAAAGAAGTTAGGACGCCACACGCCATTTTCTAAGCGAACGCCCGCCCCCTCCGGGAGGTACGGACGCGCGTCCGTCTTGGCGGATGGCTTTAGCCTAAGCAAGCCATCAGGGAAGGGTTAGAGCACCAAAGTGCTGTGAACCAAAGTGTCGGTTGGCGTGGGTGAGAAATTCCAGCGTTCCCCTAGACAATCTACAGAAGGACGCTCGCGGCAGGCACGTCTACCGGATGCTGCTTGAGAGCTGCTCTTTTTGTGCGATCATGCGCTGGATCCGGCTCTTATTTCCGCGCACCGACTCGGTATGGGCCAGGATCTCCTGGGGGCTGAACCAGAACGGTTTCACCTGGTGCCGGCTATGCAGTTTCGCCATGTCGTTGTAATGCGGCGTGTCAGTATGTTCCGATTCTCCATACGGCAACAGGCTCCAGATCTGCTTCGGCTCTCCCCGTTTCGCATCGGGCTCCACGACGATCATGAGGTGACCCCAGGCGTTGTCACAGAAGATCCGTCCGTCAGCCTGTTCCGGTCCCTCATCCGGGTGAAGCACTCCAAACAACTCCACGCTGGTGCCGTCCATCGGGAAAACTCCGTTGCGCACCACCACGTTGATTCTCCCCCAGGGAACCTCCAGGGTCCCGAACTTCTGCTCAAGCAGGTCCATTCCCTTCACGAACGCATCCCATGCTGCGTCTTTTTCCCGGCTGGAGTGGATGTCGATTTTGCCGCGCTCATAGGACAGGAAGCGCGCATATTTTTCTTCGCCTTGCTGTGACTTGTAGGTCTTTGCCCAGTAGTACAGATACGTGGTCGCCAGTGAATTTGTCGCCGAACGACGGTTCCACTTCTTCAACTCCTCTAGCGGGCGACGCAGCCGTTCATCCTTCAGGCGGCTCTCGGAAGCTTCGAGAAGCAGCGGCACGATCACGCCCGCCGGCACGATGTACGTGTCGTACCCCAGTTCCACCATGTCGTCCCGGGTGAACTTTTTCTTCTGTCCGAGCTCGTAGAGGACGCGCTCGCCGCGCGTGTTCAGGGCCTCCATGCCCGCTCCCTGCTTGACGGGATATTGCAGGTAGTAGGGACCCAGCATCAGCGGGTCCAGTCCCGAATGCGACGTGGACACCCAGAACGGGTTGTTACAGTTCTGGAGAAAGCCGGAGGGCGGATTCGTCAGTTGGGGATATTTGTCATACGGGATGTTTGGCCCCCACTCTGTTTCCTTTGTCCAACCCGGAACCGGTTTGAACCAGTTGAAATTGTTATTCCGCTGCGGGACGTTTCCATTGTGCACCCAGTAGATGTCTCTGGCGTCGGAGAAGAGGAAATTCCATCGGGGAATCAGTTGTTGCGCGAGAGCCGTTTTGAACTCGTCCAGATTCTGAGCCTTCATCAGGCTGTAGAGTCCCAGCGAGTAATTCACACCGTCGAAGTTCGGCACCTTTACCGACCAGGCCCGACGGTATTCGGCGTCAAACTTCACCACCGGGCCATGATGTGTGTAGCGGAGAGGCCCCGATACGGTCTCCACTCCCTTCGGATCCTTTACACGAAAGGTCGCAGTCTCTTCGCGGATCTCGCGCCACTTACCCTCATAGAGATACTGCCTGCGATTGTGCGGGTTGATCTCTTCTTCATAGACGTCTGAAATGTTGGGCTGATTCCAGCTCGCCGACCAGGTGATCTTTTCGTTGAAGCCCATCAGGAAGAAGGGGCTGCCCAACCAGCTGATCCCACCCGCATTCAATCTGCCGGGCACCATAAGGTGGGCCTCATAATTCTGGAATCGGTTGGCCCAGGGCATGTGCGTGTGCTCCACGTGCATGATCCGCCCATCGGCTGACTTTTCGGGCATGATGGCCCACTGGTTGGAACCGAACTCGGAGAAGATCGACTTCTGCTCCGGCAATTTGACCAGCGCGTCGTGCACGCTGTAGAAGCGGAAATAATTGCTGCGCTCGAACGCCTCCAAGTCCTCTGCCGTGATCCCGTCAATCCACTCAGGAACCTGGCTCCGATGGTCTGCGATATAGCTGTTCACTCCGCGAGCGAAAGCATCGAGAAGGGGATAGACCGCGGGGCAGATTTTATCCCGATTCTCGACCACGCCCTGCTTTGTGCGCATGAGCCGCTGCAGATAATCGCCACCCCACCGATAGTCATCCGGGAAGAAGTGCAGCGGTCCGTCGCCCAGGGCCGCAATGCCTTGCACTTCCGCGAGCCGGCCCTGAGCATCGCGGTATTGCAGCATCATACGCTCGAGGTGGTCCTCCGCCTGCGCATATCCGTAACCGAAAAATGCCGCTTCCTCGGTGTCACCAACAATGTGCGGGACGCCATAGGAATCCCGATAAATGGTCAGGCCTTTCGCCAGCCGCTCATCCCGTGTGGCGGGTGCAGACCGCGCTCGCTGCGCTTCACCTAAGGAGAAATTCCTGAAACCGATGATGGATGAGATTGCCAGTACTACCGCTTCGCGACGACTCAACTGCATCAGAATTACCTGTTTTGCAGCACAATCGAAAAAACTGCACTTGTGTGTCTGGCTCGCTCTACAAGCATTGTATCCGTCAGAACAAATCCGCTGGTGACAACTGAGAAATCTGATGCGGCCCAGCCTGCAGGTGTTGGTTCTGCCTTGCGCTGAACGGGTGCGTTTGCGAGTCCGGGGAGGATCTCGGCGAGCTTGTCGTGCACCGGGATTTTGATTCTGCGGCAGCTTCAACGACGCTACGTTTTGTCCCCGCGATCAGGATCGCGCGGCAATGCCGATGCCAGCAGGAGTGCTGCTCCAGCGTAGAGCCATGTGTCGGCGACGTAATTGAGCGCTTCGTTGATCGCAGATCCGCCGTGGGCGAAGGCCAAGATAAAAAGGTAGGGGAACACGGTGAGAACGGTCATCAATGCGCCAATCGAAGCTGCGGCTTTGCGAGATTGTCGGTTAAGGGCCAGGCCGATTCCAGCGGCCAGCAGGATCGCTCCGGCGAGGTATCCCCATACTCTGGGGAACGGAACCCATGATGGCATCACCTTTTCCAAAGGCACGCCGGGCGCATACTCCGGATGAAGAAAGTGTTCGACAGCAAAAAAGATCGCGGCAATCGCCAGGACGAAGCGCCCGAATAAAACCATCCATTTCGATAGTCGTGGCGACGAGGCGCGATGTTGCAGTCCGGCGAGGGCCCATGCGCCTGCGGCAAAAGTGAGATCTCTCAGTGCGATGGTCCATGCGAATCGACTTTCGGGATGCGCCATCACAAAGGGTATATAGAGGATGCAAACAAAGAGAGTGAACATCGTTCCGAGCAGGATGGACGAGAGGCGCACGAGTTTTCTCAGCGTAAGACTGGTCGCTGCCGCGAGCAGCGCGCATCCGACAAAATACGCCCAGAACCTATGCCCCGGCATCCAGGAGGGGACCATATTTTGGACAAACTCGGGGCCGCGGAAATGCTCGGGCGCGAATATCGCGAGTGGAACGGCGTAGAAGACACAGCCCAGGATGATGAGCTTGTCCCATCCGCGAGCCGCGCCGATGTCTTTACGAAGTAGAAAGACTCCCACGACGAGATAGAGAAGCCCGGCAAAGCTCATCGAGATATTTGTTGCTGAAAGCATCAAGGCCTCTTCCGCGAAGGTGCTGCGGCAGAGATTATATGCGGGTCACTTAGTGTTGTATGGCCTGCGAGTCCGGCAGGAAGAAATCATGCTTGAGGCGGTAGCGGGCGGGTTCCGAGCGGTCGGGCGGCTTTGTCGGCCTCGAGGAAAAACAGCCAGGAGGGATCCTGCGCAAGCACTTCTTCCAGTTCCGGCTCGCTTAAAACCATGCATGCCGTCGAGAGAGCGTCCGATTCAGCGGCGGTATCGGCCAGGGCCCAGGCACGGTTCTGCCGCATCGCCGGCTGGCCGGTGCGTGGATCGAGTATATGGTTTCCCTTGACTGCCAGCCCCGATCCGCTCAAGGAAGTGTGCGTCAGAAAGAATCGCTGCGGTGCATGGTCATCCCCCAGGCCGCACGACCAGCCGGCGGTGTCCTTCGGCGGAGCGCCGGCCAGAATACTGCTGCCGCCCGCAACCAGCAAGAACGAAGGGCAATCCCAGCTACGCAGCAGGTCCCCCATCCGGTCGAGCGCAAACCCCTTGCCGATCGCGCCAAGGTCGAATTGCAACCGCCCAGTCTCGCATTGAATGGCAAGCTCCTGGGGCAGCAAATGCCACTGCGGCAAAGAGGTTTGGGTTTGCATGGCAGCGGCCGTGGCCGAAAACGCGCCGCGCGTGGCCAATTCCATTTTCTTTGCGATTTCGAGGCAGGCAAAGGCGGGCTCGCTCAGGCGCATCTTCTCGCCGGGCGCGAGCTCCGCGATCTGAGCTATGTCGCTGTTGGAGCGAAAGCGGCTTAAATGTGACTCCAGCTTATCCAGAAGATCGACCGCGGCCTGCGCAGCTTGTGCGGCATACGTTCTTTCTTCATCGGCGATGCGCACCTCGAAGTGAGTCGCCATGGCGCGATGATTCAATTGGTAGATATCAGCCATGGGATTTCATTTCGGCGCAGGCGACCACAAAAGGATCAGCACACCGGGCCGGACTCCGAAGAATTCCGGGCGAAAATCTTTGAGCTGTTCCGCATATTGGTCGGCAGCTTCGGTGGAGGTGATGTAAAAGTCCGCTTTCCCCGGCTGCTGGCCTGGCTGCCAGAATCCGACTTCGGCAATGTGCCGCAGATACCACGGCAAGGGCCAGGGATCGGCGGCGATCACGGCGATGCGCGGCGCCGCGATTGCATTCTGACGGGCAAGGCGGTCGATCTCCGCTGGCAGTCCGAGCAAATCTTCCGAGGTGTGGGCATAGGCATAGGGATTGGCTTCGTCGGCTGGATGGATAAAGACGCGCTGGCGTGTATCGTGTGCGATCAGCCCCGCGACTACAGTTCCCCCAACGATGCAACCGGCGCGAATCGCGAGGCGAAAGGAGGGAGACTTCGCCGGCATGCGCCAGAGCGACTCGACCGCCAGACCCGCGAACAGGGCGATCGGCAGCCAGGAAATCAGGGCCAGCCACGGCGTCTTGTATGGAATCAGGCTGTAGATCAGACCGAGGAGAAGGGAATAGAACGCCAGAAAGCTGTAGGGCGAAGGGCTTCGCTTTTTCACGGTCAGGAAAAAGCCCAGGCAGGCGAAGGTGAAGATAACTCCGCCTGACCAACCGCGGGTTAGAAGCTGGAAGTAATACCAGACGGGTGCCTGATGGCCTTCATCGCGCGCACGCGCAAGAAGATCGGGCCCCGCGTGCAACAACGCGGGCAGCGCATTCCAGTTACTGCCAAACCAGGTGAAAAGCATCACGCCAAGCAGCAGGAAAGCAGCAGCCGCGGCCAGGGCCGTTTTGGGCTGCCACAAACCGGCAGGGGTCTTTCCGCGCAGGTTCCACCGCCAGAAGACGAATGCGGCGCCGGCCAGCGCGAAGAAATGAAGAACAGCGGTCTCCTTGCATGCGAGCATCACCGCGGCGCAGGCGCCGGCCAGCGCGGCATGCCCGGCGGAGTGCCTCTGACAAGCGCGCCAACCGGACAGAATCAGTCCAAACGTGGCGGCGGCAAGGATGGACTCATGAATGAAGTATCGATCGTAGTAAACGGGCAGGGGAGCGCCGGCAAACAGCAGCGCGGCGATCAGGCAGGGCATGAAGCCAAACATTTCGACCGCCGCGCCAAACAGGAGGATCGTAACAGTTCCGGCGAGAACATCTGTCAGGCGCAGTTCCGACTCTGTGAGGCCGGAAAACACCTTTGCACCCTGGATTTTGGCAACCGGCAGGGCGAATGCGGCTAATGCTGGACCATGGCGGTCCACCGGATCGTAGGTGAACGGTTGACCAGCCAGCAATTGTCCGATGATGTATGCGTTGACGGCTTCATCGGTGTGCATGGGCCGCTCACCCAATTGCGGCAGGCGGAGGAGAAGTCCGAAAACCGCGATAAGGATAAAAACAGCCCAGCGAGCCAACTGCGGAGGAAGGGCCGAAGCTTCGGGCGATCGGTTCCGATCCAAGAGAAAAACCTGGGCCAGATCGGGCTTATCGATAGGGGCGGTCACACGGCAGGCTTGCCCCACACTTCAACTTCGATGTAGTGGTTCAGCTTGTTCGACGTGTTCCCATCGCTGTACAGACGAATATAGCGCCCCTTCGCGTCCTTGGCATCGATGAGCTTGCCCTGATAAGTCTCGATGTAATTCAAATCCTTGCCTGCGCCAGCGCCGACTTCGTTGGAGGAGTCATTGTTGAAAATGGTCGTTACGCCGGACTTGAATGTGGGATCGTCGGAAACCTGCACCACAACATCGCGATACACGCGCGCCTGGGCGTGAAAATGCCAGATGAGGATCGCGTAGATGTCCGCCTTCTTCGCCAGATCGATTTGGACCCATTGCTTGCCGGGCCCGAGTTCGACCCAGGAGCCTTCGTTGCCGTCCTTGTCTCCGTCGACAACCATATCCAGCGTTCCTACATTAGGATTGCTGTCGCTGGCGGTGACCTTCTTGCCCTTGGCGAGGTTGATGGTACCGGCGGGAACCATGAAGTCAGGGCGCTTGCCTTTGGTCGGAGGCTCGAGATTGGGCACATGGAGGGGCGCAGGCGTCCCCACAAACAGAGGCGGCGGCAATTGGGTCTTCAAGACGACCTTGTCCTGGGCAAGTGCGGCCGTGGCGACCAGCAGTACTGGAAAAACGAAAAAACTCCTGGAAAGGCTTCTCATCATCTATTCAAGCTCTCACTTCTTCGGGGGTGATGGCAATTCTGGTCTGCGCGGCAACGGCGTCGTTGGCTTTGTGAATCGTGTATTCGCTGGTGAAAGCTTCATCGGCCGGGCAATTCAGTTTTGCGGTGCCGCGAATGGCGTTGAAAAAGTTCTCGAGGTGGGGCTGATGGGGCGGCTTGTTGAAGAACACCGGAATTTCATACTCCGCCAGCTGCGCGGTTTCACGCACGTCCACTTTCGCGGCGTCCTCCGCGGGGGCAGCCTTGCCGCGGACATAGCCCTTCTGGACCAGATCGTCCCATGAAACCTCGGTGGCGCGAGCCTCACGGTAAATCGCACAAAGGGAGGGGTCTTCAGACATCTTGATGGTGCCTTCGTCGCCCATGAACATTTCAAAATAGCCGCCGCCGGCGCTGGTGGTGGTCTGAACCTGGTATAAAGCGCGGGCTACGCCCTGGGCCAGCGGGAACTCATAAATGACCATCGCGTTGTCATACCAGTCGTGGTTGCTGTAGTAATCGAGCCCGCCGCTGCCGATGACGGACTTCGGCGGCGTGCCCAGCCACCAGTTGAAAATGTCGATCTGATGCGCGCCGAGATCGGACAACGGCCCCCCGCCGAGTCCCTTGTACCAGCGCCAGTTGCGGTACTGGTGCATGTCTTTATAGCCGTATTTGGCCAGCGTGCCGGCGGGAATCTCGTATTTTTTGGGCCAGCCGAAATCTTCCTTCACCGCGCGGTTCCATTGCGCCTGCGCGGCTGTCAGGCGGCCGCAGAACTGCGCCTCATGCAGCAGGCGGTTCAGGGTAAAAAGGTAGCGCGGGTTGCTGCGTCTCTGGTGACCGATCTGCAACAGCTTTCCGGTTTCGCGCATGGTCTTGACCATGGAGCGCGCTCCGTCGATGGTGTTGCTCATCATTTTTTCGCAGTACACATGCAGGCCGGCCTTCAGGCATGTGTTGGTCATGGGGGCGTGCCAGAAATCCGGCGTAGCGATCAAGACCGCCTGCAGGTCTTTTTCCTTGGCAAGCATGTCCTCATAATTCTCGTAGGTACGGACCTCATTGCCGAGTTTCTGCAGGTAGCGCCCGCCTTCGTTGAGGTGGTAATCCCAGATATCGCAAAGCGCCACGAGGCGGACGCCCTCGATGTTCAGAAGGGATTCCAGCAACACTTTGCCTTCCTCGCCATAACCGACGAGGGCGATATTGATGGTGTTCAACGAAGATTTGTGGGCAGTCGCGCCTTGTTGGGCGGTATCGGACTTGCAGCCCTCTAACAACAGGCCAGCGCCGGCGACGGCGGTCGCGCCGATGAATTCTCTACGGTTCAGGAACGGATTTACCATTTTTTGAGGACCACAAATCTGTTGTGTTGGACGAGCAGAAATGCTCCCGCGACCAGGCCGATATGAATGCCCAGCCAGGCGACGCCGTCCGATTGATCGATCAAAACCAGGCCGACGGTCAGGGCGATGAAAAGCACGGCCTGAGCGAGCAGCGACAGGCGAGTGCCCAAGCCAATCAAGAGCATGATCCCGGTGAGAATAAATGCCGGGCCCAGCATTTTGTCGAACGCCACCAAGGCAAATTTCGGCAACAGCGGTTGATGGGCGAACTTGTCTCGGAGCGCGGCGGGGATGCCGGCGTAGTTGGCCAGCGAATAGGACTTGATGTTCACATTGACCATCACTCCGCTCGCATCCGGCTGGCCGGTTTCGGGATCGATGAGCGGCATGGCCACGGATTTATAGGCGCCAAATTTCTCGATGCCGACAAACAGGGCACGCGTGCCGAGCCAGAGGCGCAAAGCCAGAAAGGCATAGGTGAAATCCCAATTCAGTTTGCGGCCAGGATTCAGCGTTGTCTCAGTTGAATCAGTCATGTCTCCCCGGTCCTGCCAAGGTTGAATGGATAAGTTTAAAGAAGCTTCCGCCGAGGCGGAAACACAAATCGTGCTCCCACAAGAAAGCCTTAGCTCATTTTCCAGGGCGCCCGGTATTCGCGGGTCATCAGCTTGCTGGCTTCGGGATCACCGATGATCTGCTCTTCCTTCACGTCCCAGCGGATTTTTCTTCCCGTCAGCATGGAGATCAGGCAGAGGTGTCCAGGAATCGCGGAGTGATGTCCAACCTCCACCGGCGTCACTGTTGATTGACGGGTTCGTACGCAGTCCAGAAAATTCTGCTGGTGATTGGCAGAGGTGTAGAGCTTGACCTTGCGCTGTTCTCTGGGCAGGTATTTGCCCTGCTTCCAGGCTGGATTCGAAGCGTCAAACCCTTCGCGATCGACCCACACCCAGCCTTCGGTGCCGATCCATTTGACGCCGGGCTTGATGTCGGGATGACCGCCCGCGATGGTCATGGTCACGCCTTGCGGATATTTCAATTCAAACCGGTAGGTTGGCGCGGTGTTCCATACCGCTTTGGCCGGCGGAAGCTCGCCACTGCCTTCAACCTCCGAGGGGCCGGAATGATCGAAATCGAGGCCCCAGTGCGCAATGTCGCAATGATGGCCGATCCAGTCCAGCAACTGCCCGCCGCCGGTGTTGTAATTCCAGCGCCAGGACTTGTGAGAGCGCGCCCGGATGTACGGCTCCATCCTGGATGGGCCCATCCATGTCTCGTAATCCAGTTCCTTCGGAGGCTCAGAGACCAGCAGATCCCAGGCCTTCGACCCCTGCTGGACCTGCTCCAGGCTGACGACATTTTGTCCCTGGGCGGCCAGCTTCGCCAGCGCCTCTTTTTGAACATCGTCAAAATCCGAATTGCCACCCGGGAGGCCGACTTCCACGTGGGTCACGGTGCCGATGAGCCCGTTCCGGACGATTTCCGCGGCCTTGTGGAAGGTTGGAACCGAGCGCTGCCATGAGCCCATCTGCCAGATAATGCCGTTCTGCTCGACCGCGCGAACGATGGATTGCTGTTCGGCGATGGTTTTCGCGAGGGGCTTTTCGCCGTACACGTCTTTCTTGCGGCGTGCGGCTTCGGTGGCCACGATCTCATGCCAATGATCGGGCACGGCGATCATCACGGCATCTATGTCGTCGCGGGCAAGCAGTTCCCGGTAATCGTGGCAGGCCTTGCAATCCTCGTTGCCGTAATAGTCGTTCACCATCTTGACCGCGGCCTGAAGATGATTGGCATCAATATCGCAAGCGGCGATCACCCGGCAGTCGGGCGACGCCAGGAAGGACTCCGTATTGCCCGGCCCCTGCCAGCCCATGCCGATCACACCAAGATTGATGTTGTTGTTGGCTGACGTTCCGGGACTCTGGCCGGCGAAGGCGGGAAGAACGGCCGGGAGGATCGCGGCCGAACCGGCGGCTTTCAGGAAGTTGCGGCGATTGAACGTGCGAGGAGGTAGGGTGTCTTCAGAACCAGGCTGTCGGGACATGATTCATTTGATCACCTTCCCGTTTGGGGTGGCAACCGCGCATTGGGAGCGGGCGGCATCTTTTTGGGCCGGTTTCAAGGAGAAAGAGCGCCTGGCACGATCTCCGGACCGACCGTCTTCGTCGAGCCGCCTTGCAGGCTGGTGATATTCGTCACTCCCTGCTTGCATTGGATTCGTTGTTCTGCCCGGCTCGAACTCAATGTATGAAGGATGTGACCCACTTCCGCGACGGGCCCGCCTCCCGTAACAGTAAAATCCGGTAGGGATAGGATTCGGGCTCACGGCCTCAGCCCAGAAATGGTGTTCATTTGAATATTTTCCGAAGCGCGATGCATAAGAGTTACTTCTCTGATTTCGTCAAAATAACCCTCACGGTCCTCTCAATCTATTTCCCGGCCAGAGCTTTTGCGCAGGTCGAGTACGTGACCCCGACCATCGGCAATGTCGGAATCCTTCTGGAGCCGACACGGCCTGCCGTATATTTGCCCAACAGCATGGTCCGCTTCTATCCGATTCGCGCCGACGCGATGGAGGATCGCATCGAATCTTTTCCTCTGACCATCAGTTCCCATCGCCAGCCTGAGTTGTTCAGCATCATGCCTGGCAAAGACGGAACTCCGGCAGCCTACGACCAGGAAAAGACCACTCCTTATTACTACTCAACGCGCTTTGACGATTCCCTGATTCAGACCGAGTTTTCTCCCACAGAACGGTGCGGCTATTTTCGGTTTACCTTCACCAAGGGAAACGCCTCTCTGGTGCTGGCGAACCGTCAGCCGGGCGCCTTGCATGCGGAAGAAAATGGCGCAGTGACGGGTGAAGAAGTTGTGGGTGACTTGCAGGCCTATATTTACGGAGAATTCAGCGCACCGGTGCAGTTCAACGCTGAGAAGATGAACGGCAAGGACCACCTGGTCGCGACCGGGCAGGGAACTGTGCTCGAGTTTCGATACGGTGTTTCATTCATCAGCACAGGGCAGGCTGAGAAGAACCTTCGCCGCGAAATTCCGGAATGGGGATTCGATCGCGTGAAGGAGGCCGCCCGGACTCGTTGGAACGAGACGCTTGGCCGCATCGCTGTCGAAGGCGGTACCGAAGCGCAGCGCAGAGTGTTCTATACCGCGCTCTACCGCTGCTTCGAGCGGATGATCAACATCAGCGAAGATGGCCAGTACTACAGCGCTTTCGACCGCAAGGTACATCGCGACCCGCGCCCGTTCTATGTCGACAACTGGTTATGGGATACCTTTCGCGCTCTCGAGCCGCTCCAGACGCTGCTGAACCCAGACGTGCAGGCAGACAAGATCCAGTCCTACGTTCGCATGTATCAGCAGTCAGGCATCATGCCCACGTTCGCCATCGCTTCGGGGAATCTCGCCTGCATGAACGGCAATCATTCCGCACCCTGGTTCGCGGACGCATGGTTCAAGGGAGTGCGCAATTTCGATCTTCCAACCGCATACGACGGCATCCGTAACAGGGCCCTGCGCGACACGCTTCTTCCGTGGCGGCTCGGTCCCAAGGGCCCGCTCGACGACTTCTATGCCGCTCATGGTTACATGCCCGCTCTTCGCCCGGGGGAAAAAGAAACGGACCCCCGTGTCCATCCCTTTGAGAAACGCCAGCCCGTTCCAGTCACTCTCGAAAACAGTCTCGACGACTGGGAAATCGCGCAACTCGCCCGCGTCCTGAACAAACCGGAAGACGAAAAGCTCTTTCTCGGCCGGGCTGCCAATTACAAGATTCTGTTTCGGGCCGACAAGGCATTGATGTGGCCCAAGGACGCGGACGGTCAGTGGATCGAGCCGCTCGACCCCAAGTTTGGCGGCGGCATGGGGGGACGCGATTATTACGACGAGAACAACGGCTACACCTATACCTGGGATGTCACCCAGGACTTCAACGGCTTGTTCACCTTGATGGGCGGCACTGCAAAGGCCGAGGGCAATCTGGATCAGCTCTTTCGCGAGCCGCTGGGCCGATCCAAGTATGAGTTTCAAGGAAAATTCCCCGATTCAACCTCCATGGTCGGCCAGTTCTCGATGGGCAATGAACCGAGCCTCGCGATTCCCTACATCTACAATCGGCTTGGCGCGCCGTGGAAGACGCAAAAGCGTGTGCGCATGCTGCTCGAATCCTTCTTCCCGGATACGCTTCATGGCATTCCCGGAGATGAGGATGGGGGCGGCATGAGCGCTTTCGTGGTCTTCTCGATGCTGGGCTTCTATCCCGTCACTCCAGGCATTCCTACTTACGACGTGGGCAGTCCCATATTCGATAAGGCGACCATTCATCTCAAGAATGGAAAGGACGTGGTTATCATTGCCCGCAACACTTCGCATGACAACAAGTACGTCCAGAGCATCCTGCTCAACGGCCAGCCGCTCAACCAGGTCTGGTTCCGTCACGCCGACATCGCCAACGGAGGCACACTGGAAGTGATCATGGGCAATACTCCCAACCTCCAGCTCGGGTCGGAACCGGCAACCTTTCCTCCCGATTCTCTCGCGGTGAAGCCGGAAGAATATGCCCGTTAATCCTTGCTGATTTCGATTTTAGAGAGCACATTTCGCGGAGCCTCATCCGGGTCTGCGCCGTGAATCCGGCGCGCTGCTAACGGCAGAGGGAATGAATGAGGACAATTCAAATCGGGACCGAAGCGCCCGGGGTCGGTCTCGTCCTCTTGAGCAACTGACTTCAATAACATAGGACCGCCATCTTCACCGATTTTCTGTAACTGCATAGATTATCTATATCTCCCGCACTTACCCCCGCTTTCTGTTTTTGCCGGAAGTTTGTCCCAACTTGAACGCGAATCTACGCTTATATGGTCGAAGGTACAAAGGGAGCCAGGCTTGCCGGCGTATCGGCAGGCGAGGCCTTGATCATGGCGGCATGCAGGGGACAGATGGAAATTCCTGTTTGGATATAACAATGCCAGCCCTGTGCCGTGCCATCAGAAAGTTGAAGGACACCCAGATGAAAATTGCCATAGCAGGGCAAGAAGGCGTCCGAAAGACGCTTCGCATCCTAATCGCCGCGAGCATCCTGACCGGGGTCTTCTATGCGCGCGGAAACTCACAGGAGACAATCCCTCCATCGTCGAATGAGAAGCTGTCGCCGGAAGAGTCGCGGCTTCGGGAGGAGTGGCGCGGCTCCATGGCGCAGGTTCCATTGCCGAAGAAGGGCTGCTTTACGGCCTCGTATCCGAGCAAGGAGTGGCATCCGGTTGCCTGCACCACGACGCCGAACTATCCAATGTCTCCGGGGCGCGATGCGCAGGCTGTGGATGGGGGCAACAGCAAAGCCAACGTGGTCGCGCCGGCGACCGGGGTCTTATACGCGCGCGCAGATTCCCAGCAGGTTCCGAATGAGAATCTGTCGCCAGACGAGTTGCGGCTTCGGGAGGACTGGCACGTATCGATGGCGCAGGTTCCCCTGCCGAAGAAGGGCTGTTTTCAATCCACGTATCCCGGCAAGGAATGGCGTGAGGTTACCTGCATGCCCGCGCCGAACTATCCGATGCCGCCACGCCGCGGGCCCCGGGTCCTGGTTGTGGGCAACAGCAACGATGTCTCGGCACAGTCGCCGAACGCGAGCCAGTTCATATCCACGGGGATCGGGTCTTTCCAGAGCGTTACCGGCGTGACGGGCGAGAGTAGTCCGATTGGAAACTCGGGTCCATCGATCGCCAACGCTTATACGCTCCAACTCAACGCCAACTTCTTCAAGAGCACGGTCTGCGCCGGTTCTCCAAACCCGAACTGCAAAGGCTGGCAGCAGTTCGTATATGAAAATTTTGGTTCGGGGGGACGCGCGTTCATTCAGTACTGGCTGATCCAATACAACAAAACCTGCCCGACGGGGCAGTCGTGGAATCAGTTCTCGTTTACCGGCTCGACGGACATCTACTGCTGGAAGAACAACAGCGCCGGGGCGGTGCCCGTGCCTAACCAGCCGATCACCAACCTTGCGAACCTGGGCCTGAGCGGCGCAGTCAGTGCAACCGCCGATTCTGTCACTGTATCGTCAGGGAGCACGGTCTTCGCGAGGGCCGGTGACAATGCTGTCAACTTAGCGGCAGGCTGGCAGATCGCCGAATTCAACATATTTGGCGACGGCGGCAACAGCGCCGGCGGGGGCCAGGCGGCCTTCAACAGCGGATCGAACATCGTCACCAGGACGAGGATTATTTACGGGGGCACGGCTCCGCCTAACTGTGTGGCACAAGGCTTCACGGCGGAGACGAACAACCTCAGCTTTGGGCCGACTGCTCCTGCAGCATCGGCGCCGGGGCCGGCGCTCTTGTTCACGGAGAGCAGCGCCGGCGGGGCGCCGTCGGACTGTGCGGCGGCAACCGGCGTTGGCGACACTCATCTGAAGACGTTCAGCGGTTTGTTCTACGATTTCCAGGCGGCGGGCGACTTTGTACTGGCCCAAGCGGATCGGGACTTCGTCGTGGAAACGAGGCAAGTGTCGGGTGCGCCGACATGGCCGAACGCGACGGTCAACCACGCGGTCGCAACCCGAATGGGCAAGACCCAGGTCGCAGTCTGCCTCGCGCCGGCACGGCTCAATGTGGATGGCGAGAACATTGAGCTGGACAGTGGCCAATCCCATTCCACGCCCGACGGTGTCGATATCTGGCGAACGGGCAACGCCTACACCATCACGGACTCAGGCGGTAATTCGGTGCACGCGGTAGTAAACCCGACCTGGATCGACGTCACTGTCGGGCTCGGGCGGTGGCCGGCCAACGTCACAGGTCTGCTGGCCAATGCGGACGGGAACGTCAACAAGATCGCCGCGCGCGACGGCACGGTGCTGACAAACCCGTTTTCATTCGACGATCTCTACCATCGCTTTGGCGACAGCTGGCGCGTACCGTCGGACGACCCGCTACTGTCGGCGTGCGGGCAACGGAGTGTTGAAAGCGGCACTCCTCGAACGACGTTCTACGCGAAGGATCTCGATCGGACCGTGTCCGAGAGAACGCGGGCGGTCTGCACTGCGGCGGGGGTGAAAGGCGGCCCGCTTCTCGACGCCTGCACGCTCGACGTGGCAGTAATTGGCAACGATGCGGCGGCACTGGTGTTTGTCAACACACCGACGCCCGTCGCAGTGGGATCCATCCTCAATCCCACGGGGTCGGGACACTTCAAATGGCTGGTGTGGCTGCTCCTGCTCTTGATCCTTCTGTGGATTCTTCTGGTGATTCTGAGGCGGAAGAAGCATTCGTGAAAGCCGGGTATTGGCGGCCCAGGTCTCGATTTGAGACCTGGGCCACCCCGGAATCCCTCAAGCAGGGAATTTCATCGGCGAAGCAACCCACCCCTCTCTCTCCTTTACAACCGGTAGAATGGACCTACGTATTCCGCGTTGACTCTCAAGCACACAGCCCGCCCGGCGGTTCTCCTGGTCCTCGCCATCGGTGTCCTCTCCCTCTACGCTGCGCCGCCGAAGCCCAACCCGCTCCTGCACAAGCCGGCGCCGGAGTTTGTCCGCACTGATCTCGCCAATCGCCCGGTCGACCTGGCAGCCTTGCGCGGCCGGGTGGTGCTGCTCAACTTCTGGGCCACTTGGTGTGCGCCCTGCCTGGTGGAAATGCCGCGGTTTATCGGCTGGCAATCGAAATATGCGGCCGGCGGCCTGCAGATCATCGGCGTCTCGATGGATGACGATTCGGATCCTGTTGCTTCACTCGTCCGCGAGCGCGGCGTGAATTATCCCGTGGTGATGGGCGACCAGGAAATCGGCCTTCTCTATGGCGGAGTTCTGGGACTCCCGGTGACCTATCTGATCGACCGCCAGGGCATCGTCCGCGCCCGATACAAGGGCGAGGCTGACCTTGGCGCCATGGAGTCGGCGATCCAAAGGCTGCTGAGAAATCCTTGATTTTTTCGATAGTCAAAGATATTGCTGAATTTGATTCGTTGTGAATCAGGTTCAGCGATCGCAGCAAGGGAGCCGGCCGGGGCTGTCAGGCGCACATAATCGACCTGTGGACCCGACCGCCAATCTGCCCCTTCTCAAGGATTACCAGTCCTATTTGCGGGTGGAGAAGGGGCTGCGTCCTCTGACCTGCGAGGCGTACCTTGGCGACCTGAGGACCTTTGCCGAGTACATTGAAACCCGGCATGGCGTGCTGATGCAGGCCACCCAGCAGGATGTGGCCGGATTCCTCGAGCATCTCCGCCATCATGGCATCGATTCCCGTTCCGCGGCGCGCAAATTGAGCTGCCTGCGCGGGTTTTACAAGTGGCTGTTGCTCGACCGGCGGATCCGCCACGATCCCACCGTCAACATCGAGTCTCCCAAGGCCTGGCGAGTGCTGCCCAAGTCCCTGGCTGAGCCGGAGGTGGCGGAAATGCTGGAGAGGGCGGCGATGGCTGCCAATCATCCGCAGGCGCGGGCGACGGCCCTGCGCGACCGGGCCATTCTGGAGTTGCTTTACGCCGGAGGGCTGCGAGTTTCCGAAGTGACATCGCTCAACATCAGCGACCTGGCCCTGGATGCAGGCCGGGTGCAGGTGCGCGGCAAGGGCGACAAGGAGCGCATCGTGCCCCTGGGGCGGACCGCGCTCGAAGCGCTTGAAACCTATCTGAATGAAGGGCGCCCCCACCTCGCCCGCATCAGCTCGGCCCGCAAAGGCCAGCCCACTCGCGGGGAGCCCTCGCGCATGTTTCTGTCGTTGCGCGGCATGCCGCTGACCCGGCAGTGGATCTGGCACCTGGTGAAATTGGCCGACAGTTCCGCCAGCCCGCACACGCTGCGGCACAGTTGCGCCACGCACATGGTGGAACATGGCGCCGACCTGCGCAGCGTGCAACTTCTGCTGGGCCATGCCGACATCTCAACCACGCAGGTGTACACACACCTTGCCCTCGGCCGACTGAAAGCCGTGCATCGCCAGCACCATCCCCGCGCAACAATGCGCGCTGGAAACGTGGTCGAGTTCCCCGCTGGTCCGCGCCCCACCGAGGAAGCCGGAGAAGTCGACTCGCAACACGTCTCGCGGCCGCCGGACTTCGGCCCGGAATCGGCATGAGCACGATGACGGCGCGCGCCCCCGAGTCTCCCGAGGCGCCGACGCTCGGGCAACTCGTTTCGGAATATTTGCGCGTGCTGGCCAACGAGCGGGCCGCCTCGGTTCACACAATTCGCGCCTATCAACGCGAACTGGCAGGCTTTGCTTCCTTCATCGTGAAGAATTACGGCGACGCGCAGTCTCCAGCTCAAATCGAGCACACCCACATTCGCGGCTATCTTGGAACGCTGTATGACCGCGGCTTGTCAAAGACATCGACGGCACGGGCACTGGCCGCTGTTCGAAGCTGGTTCAAGTGGCTGGCGCGAACGGGACGCGTGGAACAGAATGTGGCTTCGCTGGTGGCCACGCCGCGCCTTCCCAAGCATCTGCCGCGCGTGCCTTCAATCGAACAGATGAATCGCGCGGTCGACAACGTTGGGGAGGATGCCGCGAGCTGGCCGTCGCGTGACAAGGCAATTCTGGAATTGCTCTACGGATGCGGGATACGGAACGGCGAGTTGACGGCTCTCGATCTCAAAGACATTTATTGGTCTCAGGAAATGATCCTGGTTCGCGGCAAAGGCAAGAAGCAGCGCTACGTGCCCCTTGGAGACGCGGCCGCGCAGGCGCTGCGAAGATACCTCGCGGAACGAAACCTGCGGCTGGCTGCCGGCAAGCCTGCTGCGAAGGGGCGCACCACGCCGGCCCTGTTCATCAATCTCCAAATGCGGGGCCTCGACAAGTCCGGTGGGGAAGCGCGCCTTACGACCCGCAGTGTTGGCCGCATCGTCAAGCGGGTGGCCATGCTGCGCGGCCTTCCCTCGGATGTGCATCCCCATACCCTGCGTCACGCGTTCGGAACCCACCTGCTCGAGGAGGGCGCAGACTTACGGGCGATTCAGGAGCTTCTTGGCCACGAACGCCTGTCGACAACGCAGCGCTATACCCAACTCACGACCGCCCAGTTGACCCAGGTCTACGACAAGACCCACCCGCGCGCCAAGTAAGAGTTTCGAAGTTAGAAACTAACCTTGCGGTCCGGATACCAGGTAAGTTGGATGTTAGTTGTTGTTACTGTCTGTTGATTCGTAAGATACATGGGCGCTTTATAATGCTCGAAAGTAAAGTTTCCGTTGATTTCAAAGTTAGGGGTGAGGCGCTTAACGGCCTCAAAGGTGACGTTGTTCAGGGTCGTTCCGTATTGAACCGGGCCATCGTAAATGAAATCCTTGGCGACTTTCTGATTGCGGTACCTTACCTGGAGCCATTCGTTGCCGCTCAGGTGATAAGTGAGCCATGCCTGGCCGCCCTTGCCCTCGCGGCCCACCCAGTCACCAAACAGATTTCCTTTGTTGGTGTAACCCTGCACCTGCACGACCTCCCAGTACATGAATCGGCCGTGAGTGCTGGTTGATACGGGAGGATCGGTGTAGACAGCCTCGGCGCGCATATCGAGAGCAGGCACTCCGGGTACATGGGAAAGATAGAGCCCTGGCCGCCACGAGGCGCGGCGGGGTGCGTCGATGGGGGAAATGTCGTCGTGGACTTCGCCATCGGCATACAGTGTGAGCCAGTTGCGAACCCCGGGAAGCCGGTACGAGAAATCGAACGCGCCGAAGCGGGCCCCCGGATCTTCGCGACTGAACTTTTCTTCTGCGGTGACCCCCGAGAGGCTGAAAAAGCTTTTCAGGAAGGAGTGGATCGTGATCGGCACGTGATCTTGCCCGCCCCAGATGACGGTGCGCTCGAAGCCGAATTCGAGATTTTCGGTAGGCTTGAAACTTACTTTCTCAACATGGACCCACGGCGCGTTAGGCGCTACATGACCCTTCAACGATCCGACCAGGAATTCGTAGCGGAAGGGACCGGTGACATAGGACAGCCATGGAATCCGCAAGGGCTCAATGCGGTTGATATTGAATGAATAGATATTCTCGGCGTTATTGGAATAGGCGAATCCGGCGCCCAGGCCGGGGCCCATCCAATTGTCCTGTTTACCAAAGGATATTTCGTGGTTGAGGACATGGTATGAGGCATAGAGTTCCATCCAGCGCATGGTCGCGGTGGAAGAGATGTTTCCCGCCGGAATGGTCGCCTGATTAAAGGGGAGGCCCGTGACGGGGTTGATATATGGGACGAGATCGTTCGTAGACAGAGACTGTGCAACGGCCGGCGAGTAGCCGGTCGAGGAGGGCGCGTATTGAAACTCCCCGCGTGCGTAGAGCGTGAAGCGGCCGGCGATGGCGTAGGCGCTGGCTCCTGAGTAGTTGTTAAACCCGTTTGCGTAGGGCCGCCCATAATCGTTGACGACGGTCGAGCCCATGTGAAAACTGTCGCGCAGAGGAGTGCCGGTCATGACCCTCGAAAGCGAATACACCGACTCCACGCGCGTGTTTCCCTTCAACGCCAGGCAGGGACCCGCCATCTCGTTGCGTAACTCGTGGGCCAGCGCTTCATAGAGTGCCTCGGCCTGATCATTGAGCGGACTGGTGTCGGCATCCGCGATGCGGGCCGCAGTGTCCTCCAGCATATGGTTGATGCTTTGCCGAGTCCACGGACGCATGCCCAGGAAGACGTGATCCACATAGCCCATTCCGTAGAGCCGCATCATCGCGGGATACACCCAGCTATCGACGGTGACAAATGGCGAACCCATGATCGCGGGCTCGCAAGCAGGCGCCGGAGGACCGCCCATAGAACCCTGAGCGCCAGCGCCGACCCCGGCCGGCTCAGATGTGAAAGGTTGCGCGGACTCCGGTTGCTCAGCCGCGAGATGGGCGGCACCTACAAGTAGAAATCCAGCGACTAAGACAATTCGTTCGAGTATAGAAATACCAGCCTTCCTAGGGCTTAACCACATATCCTCACTTTACCATCCGGAAGTCGAGGCACCTGGCTCGGACGAGGAGGTCCGTGGCGGCCTTACTTCGGACGCCAAGGGCCAACGGCGCGCTCGTCAGGACCTTGAGCGCGAAAGCCCGCTGCGTAAAAGCGTGGTATCCAACTCCTTAGTAAACCCGGCCAGAATATCGTTTCTCAGATAGCGTTGGAATAAGCCTTTGCGGCGCAGATAGGTTTCCATGTTGGCAATGGGATCAAGAGGGTGTCGACCATTGCCATTGGTACTTCCGGCGCCCGTCGTCATTCCTTGAAGACGAAACGGCCGGCACTGAATCAAAGTGGGCCCGCGGCCTAGCCGCGCTCGCGATATGGCCTCGTTCGCAACGCGATAGACGGCCACGACGTCGCCGCTGTCGACGACGATGTCGGGGAACGAGGGTGTCTCCAGTTTGGCGGGATGACTCGTTTTCGGATTACCGGGTCGAGCCACCGGGCTTCGCTTGCGATTCTCACGGTTGACGAAGATCATGGGCAGCCCGTGAAGGCTCGCGATATGGAGCGCCTCCTTCCACAATTCCGAGGCGGCGTTGTTGCCAAAGACTACCGCGATCCCGCCATTCTTCCTGGTCTTGCTGGCCAGGGCGGCCCCGATCGCTGCCTGGGTGTGAGTCCGGCTTGCCATACCGGGCACTGCGCCGTTGCTGTTCAAAGAATGGGACTGCGATCCGGACTGAAATCGGCCCGTCAATCCGTGCGCGCCGGACAGCAGCAGAATGGCCTCGAGGGGCGGATCCGTTTGGAAGCCGGTTACGATTCCGTGATCGGGAGAACAGATCGCGTCATCAGAAGTCAAATCGATCGCGACTCCCACCGTTCCCGCCTCATCGCCCCGCGACGATGAATGGTTCGGGTGCGCACCGCCATTCGCCAGGCGCTGCTCGATCATGCGGCACTTGAGCAGGTTCGCGTAGAGCGCAATCAGCTTCTCATCGGATATCAGCGAAAACCCCTCACGGAGGCTGTCTGTGTCCTTTGTGAGCGCTTTCTTCCGGTCCTTGTCCTTTTTATTGTTGCTGCCCATCTTCCTCCGACGCCCCTTTGCGACGCTGCAGTTGCTGCGATTGTAAACGGACCGAGGTGATCAGACGTCTAAGCGATGACGGAAATTGACAGGGCCCTGTCCCGGTGACTTGGCCTGCAAGTCGGGTCGCTTGGAATGACAGCCCAATTATGGACCGAATGTAAGAGACGGGACCTAGGTTGAGTAGTCCGCATTGATGTGCACGTATTCCGCGGTAAGGTCGATCGTCCAGAAGACGCAGGACCCCGCGCCCTGATTCAGATCGATAGTGATGGAAAACTCTTCCTGGCGCAGATAGGCGTGCGCAGCCGCCTCGTCGAACTCCGCGGCCCTGCCTCCGTCGCGGCAAATGCGCTGCTCGCCAAACCATATATCGATGCGCTCGGGATCGATTTCCGCTCCCGAGTATCCGATGGCAGCCACCAGCCTGCCCCAGTTGGGATCGCATCCGGCCCATGCCGTTTTCACCAGCGGCGAGTGAGCGATTGCCTTGGCCACTCTCAGCGCGTCGGCGTCGGTCGCGGCTCCATCGATGCGGAGCTCCACGACGTGCGTATTGCCTTCGCCGTCGGCGACGATTTGCCGCGCCAGAGAGGTGCACACCTCGGTCAGTGCCCGCGCAAAGCCTGAGTCGCCGGCTTCGATCGTGACTCCGCTTGCGCCCGACGCCAGCACCAGCACAGTGTCGTTGGTCGACGTATCGCCGTCGACCGAAATGCGATTGAAGCTCACCTCGATGGCCTTGCGCAGATAGCCGTCCAGTACCGCGGGGGTTGCGGCGGCATCGGTCAACACGTACACCAGCATGGTGGCGTGCGGCACCAGCTGCGGGTGGATCATGCCCGAACCCTTGCAAGTCGCGGCGATTCGAATCTCCCGGCCCTCGACTTCCAGTCGCGCGAACGCGGTCTTCTCGACCGTGTCGGTGGTCATGATCGCCTCGGCCACTTCCTGAAAGTGGTCAGACTCCGAGCCGATCGCCGCCGACAAGGCGGGCAGGGCGGCGATCAATTTTTCAGCCGGCAATGGAACACCGATGATTCCCGTGGAGGAAGGAAACACTTCCGACGGACTGCAGCCAAACACGCGGGAGGCGGCTTCACAAGTGGCGTATGCCGCGTCGAGGCCGGCCTTTCCCGCGGCGCAGTTGGCGTTCCCGGCGTTGATTGCCACCACGCGTACTTTGCCGCCGGACACCCGCAGGTGCTCCTGGTCGACCAACACTGGAGCGGCCTTCACGCGGTTGGCGGTAAAAGCGGCGGCGGCATTGGCCGGCGTGTCGGCCACGATCAGGGCAAAGTCGGTGCGGCCGCTGGCCTTCAGTCCCGCCTTGGTTGCGCCAAAGCGGAAGCCTTTCGGAATGAGGAATTGAGAGATGTCGCTCATGGGTTCCGGGGTGGACTGGTTCTAAACCTTTAATCTAGCAGGTGGGGGACGGATGACGGAGACGCGAACGAACGCACCCGAAACAATCGGCGAGCCTCATTTTCTGGAACTGGAAAACGTGAACGTGGCGCGCGGCGATCGCATCGTGTTGCACGATATCCATCTCAGCATCCGCTCCGGCGAACACGTGGCCATCCTCGGCCCCAATGGCTGCGGGAAATCCACCCTGATCTTTACCATGACCTGCCAGATTTATCCCATGGTGCAGCCGGGGATGCGGGTGCGAATCTTTGGCCGCGAGCGGTGGGACCTGACGCAATTGCGCAAACACTTCGGCATCGTTGCTTCAGGGCTCACGGGCACCGAGTTGCCGGGGGAGCGCACGGCGGTCACCACCGGCCTCGACGCCGTGATTGCGGGATTCTTCTCCGCGTCCACGCTGTGGCCCAATCTGCACGTCACGGAGGAAATGCGCGCGCGGGCGGTGGAGGCGCTGGAACGGATGGAAGCGTCGCATCTTAGGCGGCAACTTGTAGGGGAAATGTCGGCCGGCGAAAAACGCCGCATCCTGATTGCACGGGCGCTGGTGCACCGGCCGCGTCAACTTCTGCTCGATGAGCCATCGAACGCGCTCGATCTTGCCGCCCAGCGCGAACTGCGGGAAAGCCTGCGCCGGCTGGCCGCCGAGGGCACGGGCCTGGTGCTGGTGACGCATCACCTGGGCGACATTCTTCCCGAGATCGAGCGCATTATATTGATGCGCGACGGCCGCATCGTGGGCGACGGAACCCGTGAAGAACTACTGACCGCGCCGAAGTTGAGCGAGCTCTTTGGGGCTCCCGTCCGGATCGGACGCGACGAAGAGTGGCTTCATAGCTGGTGAAGAACAGTGGTCAGTGATCAGTGATCAGCTTCAGCCTGCGGTGGGTTTTGCGCCCGGCAGGCGCTTGCGCAGCATCGCGATCTGCCCGCAGTGATGAGATTCGTGCTCGCAGACGTGGAACCATTTGGCCAGATTGTTCGCAAGGCCCCAGTCCGGGTCCTTGTTCGCGGCCATGAACCACGCGTCATCTTTCTTTTTGAACTCGGCCAGGGTTTTCTCGCGCACTTCGTGAAGGATCCCAACGTAGTACTCGCGGTCGTGCCCCTTGATGTCCTTTCGCCCCGCGTCGCCGAGGTCCATGGCCGAGTCCCACTTCTTCTTGACCTCATCTGACCAGCTTCCCCATTTCATGCCCTCGAACGTGTTCATCCCGTAGTAGGTCTCTGTGGCTGCCAGGTGGAGCATCAGCGCTCCAATCGTGTTGGCGTTGGCGTCGAACAGGTAATCCAGATCGGCCTGCGTCAGCCCCTTGGTGTAATTCAGCACGCCGTTTTCTTCCCGCATCCATGTCAGTTGCGAGACGAACGTTCCAATTTGCGGGGAATAGCCTGGCCGTGGCCCGAGCACGTTCGGCCCGGTCAGATCGGCCGCCGCTGCATTGGACGTCACGAGCGATCCTGCGAATCCGACGGCAATCGCGGACGCCGTGCCACTGAGGAAGCTCCGCCTCGTGGCGGGACGCTCACTTGTCATAGAGGTTAGCCTGCTCACTTGCTTTGGTCACCTCCGGGAGGGTTGCGCGCATCCGTGAATGCGGCAGGGGTGGCCAGTATACATCGCGCATGGAACGAGGCCCCGGCCCGCGGTAAAGCAGCCGCGAGGGTCTAGGCACGGCTGGCAGAGGCGTAGCCGGCCGAGACCGGTTCGGGAGCTTTGGATGTGACGATCGCCATTCCAAGGCACGCCGCGATCAGAATCTCTGTAATCGCCGGGCCCAGGAAGATATGGGTGTAGGCATTCATCGCCATGGCGAGATAGGCGACAAGAAACGAAGCCAGAATTGGCCTCAACCGCGACGCATCCGTTTTGGCGAGCGTGCCAAGCTGCCAGAAGACGATGCCTTCCACGGTCAGGAAGACGGTTACTGCGAGTCCCATCCCTCTCAGGAATTCAAAGTAGGTGCGGGTTACGCCCATCACGTCAAACGCGTTCGCCTTCATGATGGCCAGAGTGGCCGCGGCCACGCCCGGCGTGGGTTTGCCAAACACACCGCCGATCGTGTGCAGTGCCGAATGGATAAGCGTCAGTACGGAGGCTATGCGCAGAAACACTACCGGTCTCATCGAATTCTCCTGGCATTGAGGTCAGTGAGGTTTCGTGGTTTCCCACCCTTGCGACAAGAAAGAGTCGCAAGGATGGGGCACGGAATAGTGGTGGCACCATGAACCGGGAACCGGCGTTCAGGCGGTCGCGGCCTGGCTTTCGATCTTCTTGGCAAACTCGGCCAGGATGCCGCTCCAGGCACCGGGACCATCGAAGAGGGCGCGCAGCTGCTCGTATCCCTCGCCGTGGCGCTCCAGCTTGCTGTGTTCCAGTTCGACCAGAGTAGCGGAGGGGCCGTCGGGCGAGAAGCGAACCTCGACCTGGCTGGCCTTGGCCATGTCGGGATCAAACGTCCAGTCCGGACTGTCGTGTCCGGGGCCAACGTGCCAAGAAAGGGCCATGCGGTGGGGCGGATCCCATGCCAGGACTGTGCCCCAATCGCACAGGCTGCCCTCGGCATTTCGTTCGTACCAGCGGCCTCCCACGCGCGGCTCCACGAAGATGGCCTCGAAGGGAGTTTTGCCGATGTGATGCGTGGCCGGCCACCACGTTTCCATCTGCTCCACAAAAACGGTGAAGGCGCGCTCCACGGGGGCCTGGACGCGCACGCTCTTACGAACGACGGCTTCTGCGATTGTGTTTGCCATGCTTTTCTCCAGTCGGGGTTTCTTCTGCGGCCGCTTGAAATGCGCCCAAAGCCCGGGTCCACATCTGGTCGAAGTGAGCACGCAGACGGGCGACGCCTTCGGGGTCCAGCTGGTAGAGCCTGCGGGTTCCGGCCCTGGTGTCGAGCACCAGGCCGGCATCTTTCAACACGCGCAGATGCTGGGAAACCGCGGGCCGGCTCACGGGCAGCATGCGGGCGAGCTCATTGACGGCGATGGGTCCGCCCGACAGCTTTTGAAAGATGGCCATGCGGGTGGCATCGCCGAGGGCATCCAGTCCGGCTTGTAGGTAAGCGTCCACTTACGGTAAGCTACCACGAACCAATGGCCGCGTGTCAACAGGAAAATTTCAGCCCCGTCCCCGCGTCCAACGCGGCCATGCGAGACCGTGGTACCATTCCGGCAAATGGCTTTACTCAGGCCAATCCCCGGAGGTTGAAATGAACGGTTACTCGAGACGAGACTTCATCAAGACCGGCATTGCCGCGGGAACCCTGGCCAGCGTGGGAACCCTGCCGGCGCGCGCCACGGCGACGGACAAGGTGACGCTGGGAAACTCCGGCCTGCAGGTGACGCGTCTTGCATTTGGCACCGGCAGCAATAACGGCCATGTGCAGTACGCGTTGGGCCAGGCTGAATTCACCAAGCTGGTCCGTTATGCCTATGACCGGGGCATCCGTTTCTTTGAGACCGCCGAGGCCTATATGACTCCGGCCATGCTGGGTGAGGCTTTGAAGGGCCTTCCCCGCGACAGCTACCAGCTGATGACCAAGGTGACGACGGACAAGGGCGTCGATCCGCAGGTGCGATTCGACGAGATGCGCAAGAAATCGCAGACCGAGTATTTCGATATCATGCTCCTCCACTGGCAGCACACCGCGGACTGGGTTTCGCAGACGCAGCGCTGGCAGGATGGCATTGACGCAGCGCAGGAGAAGAAGGTCATCCTCAAGCGCGGAGCTTCGGTACACGGGCTGCCCGCCCTGCGCCAGGTTCCAGGCAACAAGTGGCTCGAAGTGGCAATGATTCGCATGAACCACAAGGGCGCGGTCATGGATAGCGCGGTCGCCGACGACGGCAACCTCGGCGATGTGGCGGAAGTGGTGCAGCATGTGAAGCAGGTGAAGCAGCAGGGCATGGGCGTGATCAGCATGAAGCTGGTGGGCAATGGAACATTCACGAGCCACGACGACCGCCTCGCGGCCATGAAATTCGCGTTCCGCAACGCGGGCATCGACTGCGCCACGGTCGGATTCAAGAGTGCGCAGGAAGTGGACGAAGCGATCGACAACATGAATGCCGCTCTCGCGTAGCTCTTGACTCGCTTCCCTCCCTGGCGTTAACTTGGCCTTACACGGGAAAGGAGGTTGATCCAGCGAATGCAGATTGAATGTTTCAGTTGTTTCGTACGTGAGGTGACTGAGGCCTAGGGCATCGCGCCCCAGACCATGCATGTCGCCCAGCGGGTTCAACCGCCGGGCCCTGGCTCTCGCGGCAGCGCGATGGCCTTAGTCCAATCCCAACAGTTCACCGGCAGCGGCCTGGGACAATTCCCGGGCCGTTGTTGTTTCATGGCGAGGGGTCGTTGACCCGATCGCCGTTCGTCACATTCCGGGTGCGGGGTGACCCTTTTTCTGGAGCCTGGTGCGGACATCCGCGTCCAATAATGAACAGCAGCGTGCGGCGGCCGGATGCACGTTGTTCTCGCTAACCGCAAAGACCAGCTGAACATGTGACTGACAGGCGCCCACTCCGACTCTGGAACGCCGCTTGCAGCAAGTAATGGAACCCCATTTTCCGAGGGTCCGCTGAGATGAAGCAGTTTGATTTCTTCCGACTGGACACGTCGAACGAATGCCTCTGGAAAAGCGGCGTCCAGATCGCTCTGCCTCCCAAGCCCTTTGCCATTCTGCGCTACCTGGTTGAGAATCCGGGCCGGCTGATTACGCACGACGAACTGCTCGATGCGCTGTGGCCGGAGACCTACGTTCAGCCCCAGGTGCTGCGGACCTACGTGCTTGAACTGCGCAAGGTGCTGGGCGACGACGCGGGAGCTCCGCGCTTCATTCAGACCGTTCCCAAGCGCGGCTACAGTTTTGTGGCCGCGGTGGTTGAAGGGGCAGAGGCCCGAAGCGCCGCGTCGCTCCGAACCTCGATCCCGAACCCGGTATCCGCTCCCGCATCGCCGGCCATCGTCGACCGCGACGAGGAGATGTGCCGCTTGCGCGCCCTGTTGGAGCTGGCGAACGGGGGCCAGCGGCAGGTCGTCTTCATCGCTGGAGGCACAGGCATCGGCAAGACCGCGCTTCTGGATGCATTTCTACGCGAGGCGGAAGCGTCGGCTCCGGCCATCGTCGCGCGGGGCCAGTGCCTGGAAGCCATCGGCAGGAAGGAAGAGTATTACCCGGTCATGGAGGCGCTGAGCCAACTCTGCGCCTCTCCCGACGGCGAACGAGCCTGCCGCATCCTGGCGCGGATGGCGCCGCTGTGGCTCCCCGCGCTGGGGCATGATCCCGAAAACGGCTCCGCATCTGCTCCTCATGCGGGGACGGAGCGGCTGCCCGGCGAACTGTGCGCCGCGCTGGAAGAGCTTGTGATTGAGAAGCCGCTGCTCCTGGTGTTTGAAGACGTGCACTGGGCCGACGAATCCACGCTGGGGTTGATTTCGGCATTGGCCCGGCGGCGGACTCCGTCCCGCCTGATGGTTCTCGCGACCTGCCGGCCCCAGGAGGGCTCGGCCGATCAGCCGTTGAAACGACTGAAGCAGGACCTGGTGATGCGCCGCCTGGGAGTTGAACTGGAACTGCAGCCTCTGGACCGGCGAGCGGTGGGCCAGCTGTTGATGCGGGAACTCAAGCAGGATGACCTTCCTCCGGGTCTCGACGAGTTCGTGTACAAACGCTCGGAAGGCAACCCCCTCTTTGTCATCACCATGCTCGAGCATCTCATCACGCAGCACTACATCGTGCGCGAGGGAACAGATCAGGCGGAGGCCTGGAAACAGCGCACGCCATTTCTCGACATGGATCCGGATCTGCCTGACGAGTTGTCGCGGATGATCGAGATGGAGATTGAGCGATTGAGTCCGGACGACCAGCGCCTGCTCGAAGCGGGAAGCCTGATTAACGTGGCGTTTCCGGCGTGGGCGGTGGCGGCGGCGCTGGAGGAAGATACCCCCGAGACCGAAGAAGCCTGCGACGAACTGGCGCACCGGCTGCATTTTGTTCGCCGCGCCGGTCAGGACGAGCTGCCCGACGGCACGCGCTCGGCATTCTACGTGTTCGTGCACGGCCTCTATCGCGAAGTTCTCTACCAGCGTCAGTCGGTATCGCGGCGGGCGCGCCGGCATACGCGCATCGCGGAGCGGCTGGGCGAACTTTTCGCCGGGCGGGAAGCCAATGTGGCCCAGGAAATGGCCATGCATTATGAGGCTGCGGGAAACTGGTCCCGGGCCGCAAGCGTTCTTCGCTCGGCGGCCTGGCAGGCGCTGCAGCGGCGCGCCCATGGCGAAGCCGCGGCGCTGCTCGAGCACGCATTGCGGGCCGCCGAAAATCTGAGCGACCTTGAAGCCGGGGTGGCGCGGGAAATCCGATCCGACCTGGTGGTCGCGCGCGAGTCCATGCAAACGTCAAGCGCGTTGCACGGAGCGACCGAAAAAGTTTGACGATTTCTGGACGGAAACTTAACACCTTCATTTTCGTGGATAGCTAGTGTGTCCTCTGTAACGCGGAGGTCACACCCATGCGATTCAAATACATTCTGGCGGCGATCGTAATCACCGCTGGCGCCCTTGGCACCCACGCTGCAAAGGCGGCAACAACCCTAAAGGTTCCCTTCAGCTTCACCGTCGCAGGACAAAGCATGCCGGCCGGCGTGTACACGATCGCGCAAGGCACCGATCGCAACATCGTGATGCTCAAGTCGATGGACGCCTCGAAGGCGTTTTCCGCGGTGCTTGTCCCTGGCGACCCCTCCCCCAACGACAATCGTGTCGCCCTCAAGTTTGATCAGTCCGGCAATGGCCACATCCTGAAATCGATTCAGTACGGCGGGCGGACCACTTCGCGTCTGGACGCGACAACGCGGGAACACGGCTACGATCCGAGCCGGCTGTCCCAGGGCCGCTAAAACCGGCATTCCCGAGTTCTTTGCTTTTTCACAGGGCTGTATCTTCCTTTTCAGGGAGGGCTCATCGCCACCACGATGACCCTCCTTCTTTTTTTGGTGGGGGCAGCGAAAACCCGTTCGATGCGGGGGTGACCGCGCTTCCTGTTCATGCCGCCGGCAACTCTGCCGCAAACGGACACACCGCACTTTCTTCTCCTCCCCTTTTCTGCTTGTAGCATTCGGACTCCCTGGCTCGAGGCCGTTCGTAAATTCACCCGGCCTCAGCGGGACCGCAACCGGTGCTCTCGTTCATTCCATTTCATCTGTCACTGTCGGTGTTTCCACATCGCTGAGGAAACCTGCGCCTCTTTGTCGCTATTAGGAATGAAGGCGCAATCACGAAAAAGAGGCCACCACACTTCGCTCCGCAATTGGATTTCCTGAAAGCCGCCTGAGCCCATCCGAAAACCTGCAATGAAAGGGATTGAACTCATGAGAAAGACTGTGCAGTCCGCGATGCTCTGGTCAGCTTCGCTCTTCGCCCCTGTGGCTGTTTTTGCCCAGGCACCACCGACTTATGACACCTTCAGCTACTCCGCTCAGCCCAGCAAGAATTTCGGCGCGTATCCCATTCTCCTGGTGGAGAAGGGAGCGACGTCTTACCTGCAGTTCAACCTGTCGGCATTTCCGGCGAATGCCAGCGTGAGCAAGGCAGTGTTGCGCCTTTACGTGGATTCCGTGAGTCAAGCCGGCACACTCGATGCGTATGAAATCGATTCGCCGTGGACAGAATCACAGCTGGCGGCCACGAATGCGCCGGTCATCGGGCCTTCGGCGACCGGTGGCAATCCTGTCTCAATCACCACGGCCAGTAACGGCCAGTTCTTGTTGCTCGACGTGACACAACTGGTTCAGAAGTGGCTCGCAGATACCCTCGCCAATGATGGGCTCGCCCTGGCGGTCGCTGGAAATGCAGGGGTGTTTTCGTTTGACTCCAAGGAAGCGATTCTCACCAGCCATGAGCCGGAGTTGCTGATGGAGTTGAATGGTTCTTCGGGCACACAGGGGCCGGCCGGCGCCACTGGACCGCAAGGCCCCGCGGGCCCGATCGGTCCGGGCGGGCCCCAGGGCATAGCGGGGCAACAAGGACCAGCGGGCGCACAGGGACCGGCTGGTGCCGCCGGACCGCAAGGTCCCGCGGGCCCGATCGGCCCTGCAGGCCTCCAGGGCGTAGCAGGCCCACAAGGACCAGCCGGAGCGGCGGGTGGGCAAGTTTGGGCGGCAAATATGGCAATGGTGCTGCCATCCTCTCCCTTCGCGGTCTTGGTAGGTTCGCCGACGGGCCTGAGCAACGCACAAAATTACTTCAGCCCGCAGGCCACTGAAGCTGCCGGTATCCCGGTTCCGCAGGACTGTACGGCGACGAATCTACGGGTTACGGTGATCGGCGCCGCAAACACTTCGCAGGCGACCATTGGTATTACCAGGACCACCGATCCTTCGGTCGCAGGGGTATTTCCAACTGCCCTGCAGTGCATCGTGACGGCCGCCAATGGCGCTCCGGTTTCGTGCACCGCGACCAGCCCGGTCGCTTTCACAGCGTCGGACTTTTTGATCCTGACGGCCGATTTCGTCAGCAACCCGCCGGACTTTGCCAATGCCCACGTTTACGCCAGCTTCGTGTGCCAATAGGCTCCACGCGACATTTTGGCGCGCTTTAGCGCGCCAAAATGCAAAATCACTTATCCCCGAGACTTGAGACGTTCGATCTTTTGAAAGACCACGTATCCGGCCATTCGGCCAATTTCCTCGACTCTCGAAACAGGTTCCCGAATCGCGGCATTATCCCGCCATCGCCGAATACCCTATCCTTGGTTCCAGGAAATCGTTACTATGTTTCCGTGTAACGATCCGCTGGCGGACCGCACTACACAGAGGGTCCCGGGCTCAGCAGTCTTTCGGACATTTGAAAAGCGAAATGACAATCCTGGCGCACCTGCGTTTTGCAGCCCGTGATCGAAGCCTTGCCTTCTGCCAATCGAATCAATCTGCCGCTTTCAAGAGCACCCTTCGGAGGAATCACATGCGTGTGTCCTGTTCCTGCAAAATGGCCGTCCTGGCGCTTGCCTTGGCAACACCGTCATTCGTATTTGCCGACTATACCTACCAAGAAACCACCCAGATCACCGGCGGCTCGGTGATGAGCATGATGAAGATGGCGGGCGCCTTCAGTTCGCAGGCGCGGAAAGCCGGCGAACCGGTTGTCTCCACCGTCTACATCAAGGACAACCGCATGGCCAGGGTTTCTGCCGACAGCATCGAGATCATCGATCTCGATAAAGAGACCATCACTCATCTCGATGCGGTGAAACATACCTACACGGTGATGACGTTCGAGCAGATCCGCCAGCAAATGCAGCAGGCCCGGCAGGAGATGCAGAAGAGACAGGCCGAACACGCGAATAATGCTCCCGCGCCCAGTCCCGATGCCAGCGACGTCAAGATGAGCTTCGACGTGAAAGTGCGCAAGACCGGGGCTGAGAAGCAGGTCAGCGGCCTGGATTCAAAAGAGGCCATTCTGACCATGACCATGAATGCGACCGACCAGAAGACGCAGCAGACCGGCTCCATGGCGATTACCAACGACATGTGGATGGTGCCGGCAATCCCGGGATACGACCAGGTGCGCGATTTCTACAAGCGGATGGCCGAGAAAATGGGGCCGGACATGGCGGGTCTGGGGATGGACATGGGCAAGATGCTTGCTCAGAATCCGGGCGCGGGCCAGGCCCTGGAGGATATGGGCAAGGAGATGCAAAAGCTTGATGGAGTGCCGGTAATGCAGATCATGCGGATGGGCACGACGACCAATGGCCAGCCGCTGCCCGCTGCTTCTGAAGCTCCGCTACCCCCCGATACTACCCCCGCCATGCCCAGCGCCGGCGATGTGGCCAAACAGAGTGCGGCCTCGATGATTACCAGCCACTTCGGGTTGGGAGGCTTCGGCCACAAGAACAGCAAGAACGATCCGCCACCCGCAGATCAGAATTCCAACCAGAACGCGGCGACTCCTCCACCGACGGCCGCCATTCTGATGGAATCGCAGACCACGACCTCCAAGTTCTCATCCGATCCTGTCGATGCCACGCATTTTGAGGTGCCGGCGGGTTACAAACAGGTCCAGCCGCAGATGGAGAAGCACTGAGTCTCGAGCCCGTGATTTGGTTTCTCCGGAGTTGCTGCTATCGCACCCTTTCGCCCGACGACCCCAGCGACGAAGGCCTGTCGCCGGGGACCCCGGTAAGGCGAATGGATGGGGCACGGAGATGGATGCGGATAACAGGACATCGTGCGAATGCCCTTACGGCACGGCTAAACAGGCTGCGGAAAAATAGAGAATGGGCGGCGAAGTCGAGAAGTACGTCCCTCAGGGGCTGAAGCCCCATTGATCCCGCTGCTCTTACGGCACGGCTAAAGCCGTGCCCTTTCAAGACCACGAGTTCTTCCGCAGCCTGTAAAGCCGTGCCCTTTCAAAACAAGTGGCAAGTCGATCCGCGGACGCCGGACTGCGATTCGGTTGTGGGATGTGCCTATTGCGGTCCCGCGGGCACGGGGATCGGATCCCACCCGGTATCGGGATTGTAGGTCGTCATGGCGGAGGCGACCTGGGCGGTGCTTGCTCCCAGGTCCTTCTGCAGGAGCAACCCATCCTGGTTGACGATGAAGCTCATGATCCCTGAGTCGCCGTAGGCCGCCGGATAAGCAACGAAGGCGAAGCCGCCCATCATCTTTCCGTTGACTACATAGTCCTTCGCACCGCCGGGCGCCTTGGCGCTTTGTCCCGTGAGAATTTTGAAGAAATAGCCGTGGAACGGCGTGGGTCCGCTGGCATTCCGGCTATATCCTTCGGCGGCTGCCTGGGTCACCTGTGGACCGAGAGGGCTCTCGGGCTGGCCGCTGTCCGACTTCCAGTACAGGCCGTTCTGCTTGCCGGGGTCGCTGATGAATTTGAGCGCGAATTGCCCCTTGGCTGCGCCATCGTGCGGCTGCGAATGGTACTGTCCCTCGGCGTCGACCAGGGCATTGCAAACGTCGATCACGGCCAGTTCGTTGCGGCCGATACGGCGATTGAGGATCTCGTCTTTTCCGGCCGCGGTGTCAAAGAACCACTGTCCGCCGGCGTTCTTTTTGAGCGGAATGGGAAAAGGAAAATTGTCAGCACCCACCAGGAGGGTTTGGGCGCCATCCTTCATCTTGCGCCAGCGGTGCATCACGCTGTACGCCGTAGTGAAGCTCTGCTGAGTGTTCTTGTCCTGCACCGGATCGCCGGAGAAGAGGAGTTGCTTGGCTTCGGGACCGAAGATGGCCATGAGCTCGTCTTGATTGCCCGACTTCGCCGAGGCAATGATCGCATCACCCGCTTCCTCCGGTGTGGCAAAAGTTTTGGGGCCCGAAGCGGTTTCAGTCTTGTGGCAGGAGGCAAGCGGCATCACCAGCGCCAAAAGTACAAGGCGGCTTGCAACTTCAACTTTGAGGAGCTTGCGTGACATCGGGTCCCTCCAGAAGGTTGGCCGCGCGCATCTTGAGCGGCGCGATTGGTTTGAGAATTCTGTTTCGCGGGCGTGTCGCGGGGTCACCGGCGACGGCCCCCGCCGCGGCTTGCGGCGCCGCGAGCACTCTCGGACCTCGATTCCCACCCGCTGCCTCCGCCTCCTCCAAAGGCCGATGAGCTGGATTTTTGCTGGCCGCCTCCCCATCCCTTGGACTCAGCGGAGCTGGCCTGAGAAGAATAGTTCTTGTTGCTCGGGGTTCCCGAGGTTTGCGACCACCCGCTCCCGGTGTTCTTGTAGGTATTGCCGTTGGCCGCAGCGTATTTGTCCCCGTTTGCCGTCTGGGCGGCGCCATAATTGCCGTTCACTCCCGACGAAGCCGCAGCCTTGCCACCGTTGCTGTTTGAACCAGATGCAGTGGTCCCGTACGCGTTCGACTGATGCTGGGTATTGGTGGTCGTGCCGTTCTTGTTGACCGTGGAGGCTCCGGCGCTGCCGTACGCATTTGAGCCCTGAACCGTGGAAGCGGACGCCCCGGTGCGGGGGTTATAGGCCTGGCCGGCGGCCGCGCTTCCATAGGCCCCAGTCGCCGACGCGCCGCGGGCGTACGTTCCGGTTGACGGGTTGTAGCCGTTGGCCGCGTGCGCCACTCCGTTGGGACCGTAGGCGGTGGCGCTGGATCCGTAGTAGCCACCGTGCCAGGCAGCGTTACCGTAATAGGAGCCGCCGCGATAGACCACGGTGGTGCTGTGCCAGTTGCAGTTCCAGGAGCTATAGCCCCATCCGCAGCAACTGTTGTTGATCGCCGCACCGACGGCGATGCCGACGCCAAAGGCCAGTACGCTGGCGGCCACGATGTCTCCAGTCGAGTAACCCGGCGGCTGGTAGGGAGTTCCGTAGACCACGGTCGGGTTGTATTGCGGGACGTAGACCACTTGCGGATTGGCGGGTGCAATCACGATGACATTGGGCGACTCCTGTACCACGGTGATCTGTGAACCCGACTTGAGATTTCCCGCCGCTTTCGCCTGGGCCCGCAGAACCTGGACGGCCGCCATCACGTCCGCAGCCTGGTTGTGGTAAGCCTCCCCCAGCGACGAAGTCCAGCTCAGGTTTTTGGCCATGTTATCGACGACCGATGGAAACTGGGTCAGGGCCTTCACGCTCGGATCCCATGGCTGCTTGTCCACAGCCTTCATCAGGTCATTGCCCTTGAGCTGCTGATTCTGTTGGAGCCATCCGGCCGCCGCGTCCACTTGGTCAGGAAATGTCGCGGCGCCAAGGACCTGGGCCACGAGGGCGTCGGGATACAACGCGATGGGCGCCACCAATTGCTGCAAATCGTTGGCCGATAGGGGAGCGGCACCTCCGGTCGACTCATTGGGTGCGGGTTGCTGAGCGCCGGCTTCCCATTGCAATGAAGTAAGGACGAGCAGGAGGGATAATGCAACTGACAAAAGCTGTTTGCCGAAGGTCCTGATCATGTGTGCTCCCTTTGCAGACCGAGCTGGCCCGAAACGAAGGTAGGACGGCTGATCGATAGATGCAACTCGCAAAAATGACAGTTTCGGTCGGAATCTGCCCGAACGCGAAAAGACGCCCGGCAATCCCCGCGGCTCCCGCAAAGGGGATTTTTGATATCGATAACCTCAGAGCCATTCCCACTACAGGCGCAGGCCTGACTGCGGTAAACTTGCCCACATGCGGGTTTTCGGGATCGATTGTGGCACGGAAATTACGGGCTACGGTGTGGTGGAAACCTGCGAGACCGACCGCCGGCCGCGATTGATCTCGATCGCGATGGGAAAAATCCGGCTTTCGAAGACCAAATCTCTCCCCGAGCGCCTGGAGCAGGTCTATCGGGAACTGACCGCCGAACTGGAGCGCTGGCAACCTGATGTGGTGGCAATCGAAGAGGTCTTTTACTCGGTCAATGCCAAGTCGGCGCTGAAGCTGGGACAGGTGCGTGGGGTTGCCCTGCTGGCGGCGGCCTGCCAACGGCTTCCGATAGCCGAATACGCACCGTTGCGGATCAAGTCGAGCGTTGTGGGGTACGGTCTGGCCAGCAAGGAACAGGTGCAGTTCATGGTGGCGCGGCTGCTGGAGCTTCCCCAAATACCACAACCGGCGGATACAGCCGACGCGCTGGCCATCGCCATCTGCCACATCCACACCGCGCAGACGCTTGCGCTCCAGGGAGCCGGCCGATGAAGGCTCTGGTTCTGGCACTCGCCGCGGCGGCATTGGCGATGCCCGCACGGGGGGACGAGGGACCGGTGTTCCGCGTCGACTTCTCCAATCCCGGCCTGACCCCGTCGCAGTGGACCCTCGAGTTTCGACCTGACGGCAGCGGTCACTTTCAGTCCGTGCGCGGCGCTGCCGCAGCGCAGGATATCAAGGTCCTCGAGCCGCCGAACATCAATCGCGACATCCAGCTGACCGCGAAATTTGCCGAACGCGCCTTCGCGGTTGCTCACCGGCACAAGTTGTTCAATTCCGGATGCGAAAGCCACTTGAAGGTGGCGTACCAGGGCACGAAGAAGTTGACCTATACCGGTCCCGAAGGTGAGGGCTCCTGTGAATTCAATTATTCGCGGGATAACGATATCCAGTCGCTGGGGGACTCGCTGGTCGCCGTGGCCACCACCATCATCGAGGGAGCGCGGCTCGAAGCGCTGCTGCAGCACGATCCCCTCGGCCTGGACCAGGAGATCCAGAGTGTGCAGGAAGCGGCCGGCGACGGGCGGGCGCAGCAGATCTGCTCCATTCGGGACATTCTGGAGCGCCTTTCAGAGGATCCGGCGGTGATGGAGCGGGTTCGGAAGAGGGCCAGGGCATTGCTCGCCCGAGCCGATGAATAAACCGTCTGGGGAGTCGGTCCAAGACGCGACTTTTCGTGCACTTGGGGTGTCTTATCTGTGTAGTTGGGGTTTTACGAAGCACGCAAGGGGGTGGGCCCCATGAAACGAATGAACAAGGTTTGGGTTCGGCACGGAAAGCGAATTCTGGGTTTGGCGGCGCTGGTTTTGGGAGCGCTGTCACTTGCTCCAAATCTGAGGGCGGAAGACAGCGACGCTTCGCAGGCGTCCCGCGCTGTCCGGCTCAGCAGTGTCGAGGGGGAAGTGCATCTGTCCCAGGGGAACCAGCCTCTGGCCGACCAGGCCGTGGCCAATACGCCGCTGTTTGAAGGAACGACGATCAACACCGGGAATGACGGACGGGCGGAAATCCAGTTTGAGGACGGCAGCGTGGCCAGGATTTCGCCCCAGAGTTCGCTCACTCTGGCATTGCTGCGCGGGTCAGGTACAAGCGACCGCGACGCGGAACTGCAACTCAACGGCGGTCTGGGCTATTTTGAGCTCCAGGGCGACAATGATTCGAACCGGGTGCAAATTCGTTTTGGAGACACCGTGGTGACCGCCGGCGGGTTTACGGTGATCCGGGTCAGCCTCGACAAGGCCCCGGGCGAGGTGGCCGTTTTCTCGGGCAATGCTCACCTGGAAGTAGGTTCCTCCGCCGCCCTCGATCTGCATGGAGGCGAAAGCGTTGCGTTGAACGCCAACGATCCCAACAACTACAACCTGTCGGAATCCATCGAGCCCGACTCATGGGATACGTGGAATTCAGATCGCGATCAGGCTCTGACCAGCGCCTCTGCCGGCCGTACCGCGGCCACTAGCGACCAGCCGGACAGCAACAATCCTGCCTGGAGCGATCTCGACGCCAACGGCAACTGGTACAACGTTCCCGACCAGGGCTATGTCTGGTCGCCGAACGAGGCAGCGACGCAGGGGTGGGACCCCTATGGCAACGGATATTGGTTGAGTACTCCTGCGTATGGCTACGCCTGGGTTTCCGGATATCCCTGGGGATACCTGCCATATCAGTGCGGCGCCTGGAATTACTACAACAGCTTCGGGTGGGGCTGGGCGCCGGGCGGATGCAATCCCTGGTGGGGAGGTGGCGCCGGCTTTGTGATCAATATCGGCGTGGCCCCGCACAGCTATCATTATCCCGTTCGCCCGCGCCCGTACAATCCGCGGCCGATGGTGGCGGGACGGCCTGGTCCGGCGCCGATGGTGGTTGTCGATCGCCGCACGCTCGCGGGAAATATCTCCCCGGCGCCGCGAGATCGCAGCGGCTCGGTGATGATTGCGGGAAACATCGTTCACCCGTTGAAGCCGATTCCGCCGACGCGAGAGCCCTACAATCGCTTTTCGCCTGTGGGGCCGACCCACAATGCGCCCAGCCTGCCTGCGTCTTCGTATAACGGCAGATCGGGAATGCAGAACGGTCCGCGGGCCATTGCCGTGCCGGCGCGTCCGGGTAACACGTATAGCCCTGCGCCCGCGCCCCGGCCGAGCGGCGGTACCTACGCACCGCCCGCATCCAGGCCGAGTGGCAACGTGTACGCACCGCCCCCGGTCTACCATCCGACGGCGCCAGTCCACATGGCTCCGCCCCCTCCGCCGCCCCCAGCCAGCCACCCGGCTCCGCCCAGCGGTGGCGGTGCCCATCCCAGCGGGGGCAGCCCGCATCGCTAAGCTAAGACTCTCTGCTCGAATGGGCCGCTTCCTCTGCTGAAGCGGCCTTTTCTTTGGGCAGGGAAACCCACAGCGCGGCAAGTTTCTCCAGCGATAATTCCTCGGCGCGGGCCTGGGCAGCAATCGAAGCAGCCGCCAGCGCGGTTTGGATGTCGGCGGATTCATACCCGGCGGCGCGGAGGTTGTTGGCCAGGGTTTTGCGCTTTTGCGCGAATACCTGGCGGGCGAAGCGCAGGAATTCCGCTTCCTCAACTCCGAATTCAGCAAAGCGCGGAGCAAATCGCCAGCGAAAGACCGTCGAGTGCACGTCCGGCGGCGGAGAGAAGGCGGAGGGAGGCAGCGTAAACAGGCGGTCGACCGGCCCGTACATCTGCACAGTTACGGAGAGAAGTCCGTAATCGCGCGTTCCCGGCACGGCCACGATGCGATCGGCCACCTCTCGCTGCACCATCAGGATGGCGCGGTCGAGCGCGGCGTGGCTCGCGGCCAGTTTCAGCAGAATTGGGGAAGTAATGTAGTAGGGCAGATTTCCAGCCACCAGCAGGCGCTTTCCGGCCGTCTTGGAGGCTGCCGCAAAGTCGAAACCCAGCACATCCGCCTGAATCACCGTTACCCGTTCCTGCGGGAATTGATTTTGCAGGTGTGCGGCGAGGTTTGGGTCCAGTTCGATGGCCAGGACGTGGGCCGCTTTCGACGCCAGCGCCCGGGTGATCGCGCCTTGCCCCGGACCGATTTCAACCACGGTTTCGTCGCCGAGGTCCCCCAGCGCATTGGCAATGCGCTGAATGGCCTGCGTGTCGCGGAGAAAGTTCTGGCCGAGCCTGGGCTTGGATGGCATTCCTTTTCTGATGGTAGTTGAAACACCAACCGCAGCCGTGACGTCAGCCTTCGTTCTTCAGCACGGCCAGCTCCAGGTTGCGCCGCAGCGTGAACCCCAGGCTTTCGTATACGCGGATCGCCGAGTAGTTGTCAGCGAAACTATGCAGGAAGGGCGTCTTGCCGCGCTGCCGGATCTCGTCCATGACGGTCGCGATCAGCATGCGCGCATAGCCGCGGCCGCGCGCGTCGGGATGCGTACATACCGCGCTCACTTCGACGAACTGAGGCAGATGCGTCCGCTCCCCGGCCATGGCTAGCAATCGTCCCGATTGGAAGATGCCGAAGAACGGGCCGAGCTCGATGGTCCGCTCGCGAAAGGGGCCCGGCTCGGTCAACTCGGCCAGTTCCACCATGGCGGGCACATCGGCGGCTGTCAGGCTGCGGAATTCTTCGCCGCGGGTGAGCGTGATGGGAACGGGATCCGCAGGTTGAGCGCAGATCATTTGGGAAAGCACGCCGCCGCGAATGAGTGTCCAGCCCGGAGGCGGTGCCGGCTGCTCCTGGCAAAACAGGACTACGATTCCGCCGGGGCTGGCGAGCTCACGCAGAGCCTCATAATTGGCGGCGGACTGGTGGGCAATTCCGCTGAGCGGGCCGACGGCGGCGGGATAGCGCCGGGCCAGGGCGTTGGAGACTGCGAACGACCTGTGTTCGGTGAGAAGCGAATTCCAGATGGGGTTGTCGAGGGGATGCGCGACGGACGGGGTCCGCGTGGCGTGCTCTGCCGGATCGCTTTCGAGCGTGGGAGAAGGTCTTTCCATGGTTTCTTGATTCGGCATAGATGTGAGATGAATCGGGTTTGTGACAGGATGCGGAATCGGTAGCTCAGGGCCTAATCTTCATCGGCTGTCGCTGGCCGGACGCGAAGCACCATACATCCGCCGCACGAACCAGAGCACCGGCAAGCCGAGCAGGATCAGCGCAGTTCCGAGCAGCGAGCCTTCCAGGTTGGAGGCATAACTCGAGACCAGCACGGCGGCGGCGCACACAACGAAGATGGCGGGCAACACCGGATACCCCCACACCCGGTACGGTCGCGCATATTCGGGATGGCGGCGGCGATAGACGAACACGGTGGTTGCCGTGAGCATGTAGAAAAGCCACTCCGCGAACACCGCCAGTTCGAAGTGCTGTTGGAACTGGCTCAGGAAGAGCAGCAACACCGTGGACAGAAGCCCCTGGACGACCAGCGAAGTGGAAGGGGACTGGAAGCGGGGATGGATGTGCGCAAACTGGGGGAAGAAGAGGCGGTCGCGCGCCGCGGCGAACGGGATGCGCGCGCCCGACATGACCGTCCCGTTCAGGGTGACAAAGATGCTGAGCGCCATGGCGCCCGCGACGAATCCGGCGCCGCGCGGTCCGGCGACTACTGAAAGCGCTGCGACCGCCGGCCGCTCGCTGGCGGCGATCTGGGCCGCGGGCAGGATGTACTGGATCGCGGCGTTGGTGGCCATGAACAGTATGCCCACGACAAACAGGCCGCCGATGAGAGCGAGGGGCAGGCTGCGCTCCGGGCGGCGCACTTCGCCGGCCACCATGGTCAGATCGTTCCAGCCATCGTAGGCCCACAAGGTGGCAATCAGGGCTGCCATGAAGCCGTTGATCCCGCCAACCGCGTGCGGAACCGAAGTGGTGAAGTTGGCCCACGAGCCGGTTGCCGAAGCAAAGCAAAGAGCGGCCACGATCAGAATCAGGATGCCCTTGAGCACAGTGAAAACAAGCTGGAAATCGCCGGCCTTCTTCATGCCCAGGTAATTCAGCCCGGTCATGAACCAGGTGACCGCGATGGCAAACACCTGCGACCAGAGCAGTGGAAAGGGGCCGGGAAGCGACGATCCGAGCCAATGAAAGGCCGGAAACACGCCCAGGGTTCTGGCCAGGCCGCTGGTCACGGCGGCGATCGAGGCCGGCTTGGCCACGGCAAACCAGGTCCACATATAGAGGAAGGCTGGCGTGTCGCCATACGCGCCGCGCAGGTAGACATACTCGCCACCCGCGTAGGGCAGCATAGCTCCCAGTTCGGCGTACGTCATTGCCCCGAAGAGCGAGAGCAGGCCGCCGACGATCCATGCGAGGTAAACCAGCGAAGACGAGCCGACGTCCCGCATCATCTCGCGGGGAACGAGAAAAATGCCGCTGCCGATAATGGTGCCGACGACGATGGCCATCGCCTGGCTCGCGCCCAGCACGCGCGGCAGGTCAGCGGGGGTTTGATGCACCTGGGGAGAGACCGTCTGGCTCATGCGTTAAGAGAGGTTAGCACGGTCGCGAATGATTTCCACCCCGTCCGCGAAGATCGCTGACCGACGGAGCGCGGTTGATCAGCGGGGATCGACCAGGCCCATCGCGATCATTCCCAACGCGGTGATGCTGGGCAGGAAGAAGTAATCACCGCCGCGCAACTCGACAAAGTTCGGCAGATTGCTGCAGATGAATGGAGGGTTCGTCGCGGTGGTATCTCCCTGCACCACGAACTTGCCTTGTCCGCCGTGGTTGCCCATGAGCATGTCTTTGTCATTCCCCTGGTGTGCGTCGTTGCCGTATTCGACCCACTGCTGCTGAACAAATTCGAACTGGCGGGAAAGGCTGGCATTGAGAGCCATAAAAATGACGCCGCGCTCCTCGCGGTCGGAAGCCGGCTCATTCGGCCCTACGGGATGACCGTAGGTAAGCCCGCGACGAGTCATGCGCCGCCGATTGATCAGTCTCCCATTGAAGCCAAAGGCATCGCGGGGATGAACGCGGCGAACGTGAGCGCCGATGGGACAACGCGTTCCCTCGGGGTCGGAGCCGTAGGTGAAATTCACATTTCGATTCGGGTCCTGAACGATGGACGGATCGGGCTTCTCCGGCGAGAGCTCGAGCGGGGTTCCATCTCGCCAGCGCCCGATAAACTTGGCGGCCAACTTCTCTTCGCCGCCTCCATATCGTTCGGACTGCTCCTTGAGGTAAGCCCGGAAAGTCGCCACATTCTGGTGGAGCTTGCGATACACCATGAATGTTCCATTGGTGGCCAGGATGTGCGGGACCGGCGCAACCGGCAACTCGCCTGCTTCATCGGCATAGCCGAGCAGAACCTCTCCCGTGGCCAGGGGAGCCCATGTGCCATCGGGCATGAGCTTGCCCTGGCCTGGCTGCTTGGTTCGTTCCACGCCCAGATAATCGGGATTGCCAAATCCATCGGTGAATCCAAAGTGCTCGCGCGTTGTTGCCTTTCCGGCATCCATAATCGCCGCGGCATCCTGCGATCCCAACTCGACAGCACCGGCCGTCTCCTGAATTAAAGATCGAAGCGACGCGGTGCTTGCCTCGATCGCGGCGACTGACTGACCGTTGATGGCGACCCAGGCATGGACGCGGTTCTCGTGCCACAGCTCATCCCAATGCTCGGGAGAGTTGAGCCCGGTGTCGCCAAGAATGGTGGCGCGGCTCTTCATGCCCTGCTGAAACTCGACCGGGAAGCTCAGCAGCGTCGCTAACGGGAGCTCGAGCGCGGCCAGTCCGCCGTGCGTGAATGCGATGTTTACAGTTCTCTGCGGCTTTCCATGGTCCCAGCGCTGCCCGGTGGTGATGATCGGAAGCAGTCGGCCAATCAGCGCGCGTGCGCGGGCGGCGTCTTCGAAGTTGAGAAAAATATAGCGCGCAAAAGGAAGGTTGTAACCGCGCAACACAAAGCCTTGAATATCGGTCTCGTTGAGCTTACTCATTTCGCCCGCCAGTCTTGAGTGCGCGTTGCGGACCCATCGAGCCCGGCTTCGGAACCGGCTCGGATTGTAACTTGCCAACGAACTCGAGGAATTCCGCCTGAAGCCGTGCGGGTTCCATGCCCTGGTGGTCGGCGATGAAGTCGGTGACGGCGCGCTGCGTCCGGAGCGCGCGCAGGGTCACGGGGACGGACTTGTCATTGACCGCCGCAAAGAACAAGGTGGTTTCAAGCTGACAGGCTTTCATGTATTCGATGAATGCGGTCGGATTGGCCGCGCCCGGATATCCGACGCAGTGACTCCAGATGGCGTCGAGATGTTCCGGAACTGCATTCGCGAGCCCACTTAGATATTCATCCAGATCGGCGTCGCAGTTCGTTTCAAACACAAGATACTTCGAGTTGAGATGTTCTTCGATAGCGGGGTAGCCGACGAAGATAACATCATCCATCACCACCAAGCGGGCAAGATGCGTTCCTGGAGCTTGCGCGAACGGGCTTTCCGGGCCGGTGGGCAAGGTGGCGAGATACTTTCGGATCTGCAAGTCATGCGATGGCGTGGCCTTCTCATCGTCGATGATAGGCGAGAGAATTGTAAGTCCGTAAACACTACCGTTTTGATTCGGCATGGATATCTCTTCACCTAGAAAACGATTGGAGCCTCACCCGTTTCACCGAGGTGGCCCTGCACCTGAATGACAAAGTTGAGATAGGCCGCGCTGAATTCCGCAGGACTGCAGTTATGCGCGCGCTGGATGAGGCTGTCAAGCGAGGCTTGCACGATGTGCGCCGATTTCAAGTCATTGGCGGTCGCCTGAGGATAGGCGGTGAAGTAATAGTCGGTGTCGAATTGTACCTTGGCGATGTATTCCTTGAAACCAGTTACAGGATTCGATCCGGGAAACTTTTCACTCCATCGCCAGATCAGGTTCAACTTGCTGCCGAGCACATCCGCAAATGCGTCGATGTATTGGTTCCACGTTCCATTGAAGTTGCTGAAAAACAGCAGATAGTCATACTGCATTTCGTCTTTCACCTGCCCCTGGCCGACAAAAGGAAATCGGCTCCGCGGGATCACCACCCAGCGTGCGAACTCGATGAAGGAAAGGTTGATCAAATCCTTCTGCAGCGGCTTCACGAGCCTCAGCAAAAGGAAGAATCCTTTCACCACCAGGGTCTTCCATGGCTTCATGGGGGTGATGGCATTCATCGCATAGACCTTGCCATTGATGTTGCTCATGCGACTCCTTGATATCAAAGAGGAACGGGAAAACCAGGGGAAGAAATGCCGCCGCTTACATGAGAATTGCCTGGGGTGGTTTCAAGTTACACGCCGGTTGCACGGGAAGCTCATTAGACAATGTGGTTTACGACTTGTCAACGATAATGCCCGACCGTGACGCCTGTCACCGGCAACGCTGTTTTTTTCGGACTAGACTTCGGGACTGCAGACGATCCTGTCTATGCGCCGGAGCGAGGCGCGAGTCGCACATGCGGCTTCCGGGCGTATTTCTCCAGGCCACCGCCGGGATGGTTTGGCGCTTGAGCGGTAAGGAGCCGACCATGAATACCCAATGTTCGAAATGCGGAACGCACCTCGCGCTGCCGTGGAGCTTTTGTCCGCACTGCGGTGTCGCAGTTACCCACGAGAGCCAGACAACGGCGCCGGCAGAGCACACGAAGAGTTCCATGCCCGGCGCGTTTGGGGGCTTGCTTGTTGGAGTGGTGATGGCCCCGGTTCTGGTCATCTTCGGGGCCATGTTGTGCCTCACCGGCCTGGGGGCGATTCTAGGGATCCCGATGATCATCGCGGGCCTTGTTTCACCTCTCGCCGGCTCGCTTATGGGAATGGGAGAACACCAGGGCAAATGCCCGTGCTGCGGCACGCACGTGGTCAGCGTGACCGACGGACAGCCCCACTATTGCCCCTCATGCGACGGCGAATTTGCGCTGATCGATCATCCCATGGCGAAGGCCGGCTGACTCTGACCATCAGGAATTAGCTGCCGGCTGCGCCTCATGGAAGTGCCGCCAGATGGTATCCGCGGTCTTGCGCGGAACCACCGAGGCCAGCGATTCCGCCGTGGCCTGCTGCACATCGCGCAGGCTGCCGAAGTGGGCCAGCAGGCGCTGCCGGGTGAGTGCCCCAACCCCGGGGATGTTGAGCAACTCGGAATCGCGGTCGCGCATGGCGCGCCGCTGGCGATGATAGCCCACGGCGAAGCGGTGGCTCTCGTCGCGAATGAGCTGGATGAGATGCAGCACCGGCGAGCGGCGATCGAGCACCACGGGCTCCGATTCGTTGCCGTAGAGGTAAATCACTTCCTCGCGCTTGGCGATGGAGGCCAGCGGCTGGGTGGTGAATCCCAGCTCTTCGAGCGCGTCGGCTGCCGCATGCAACTGCCCCAGGCCTCCGTCGATCAGCACCAGGGAAGGCATGGGCCTTTTTTCTTCCTTGAGGCGGCGATAGCGGCGATACACGACCTCGCGCATTGAGGCGAAATCGTCGACGCCCAGCACCGTCATGACCTTGAACTTACGATAAGCCGACTTGTTCATCCTGCCGTCTTCCCACACCACCAGGGACGCAACCGTCTCGGCGCCCTGGATGTGAGAGATATCGAAGCACTCGATGCGGCGCGGCAGCTCGGGCAGCATCAGGGTGTCGGCGAGCGCTTCCTGAATGGCCTTGCGCGAAGGCTCGAGCACGCGAAAGCGCTGGATGTAGGACTGCTTTGCGTTCTGTCCGGCCAGGTCGACGAGCGAACGCTTCTCTCCGCGCCGGGGAACGGCCAGCTCGACGCGACGGCCAGCCTGCTCGCTCAGCAGCGCGGCCAGGGCCTCGCGGTCAGCGAAGTCCACCGGCACCAGGATGGTGCGCGGCACGTAGGGCTGGTCGATGTAGAGCTGCTTAAGCAGAGCGCTGAATATCGGACCGGAGCGAAACGGCGAGTCTGCTTTTGAGGTTTCCCAGGTCTCAGAATCGAGATCTCCACCCCGCCGACGAAGACCTGTCGGCGGGGACCCCGGACCTGGGGCACCCGGCTGTTCTGGGATCGCGGTGGATTCGGCGGCGAGACTCTCCAGCAACTCGGGCAGGTCTTCCCAGAAGAACTCGCGGCGGTCCACGATCTTGCCGCCGCGCATGTGGAACAGGTTGACGGCCAGGCTGCCGGCCTCGAAGTGATACCCGAAGACGTCGGCGTCATCGTCCTGCTCGGCGGTGGCGATGCGCTGCTTTTCCTGCAACTGGTGGACGGTGGTGAGCTGGTCGCGCAAACGTGCTGCGGCCTCAAACTGCTCGGCTGCAGCCGCGGCCATCATGCGAGCTGTCAAGGCTCGTTCCAGCTCTGCCTGCCGTCCTTCGAGAAAGAGTTGCGCATCGCGCACGGCTTGCTTGTAGGTCTCGGGCGTCGTGAGTCCTTCCACGCACGGTCCGAGGCAGCGGTGAATGTAGTACTCGAGGCAGGCGCGAGGATGAGAGCGCGACAAGTCGACCTTGCAGCTGGGCAGCAGAAAGCTGCGATGGATAAGTTCCGCCACGCGATACGCGAGGTTGCCGGGAAAGTAGGGTCCATAGTAGGCGCCGCCGTCCTTGCGCAGCCTGCGGGTCACGAGCACCTTGGGAAATCGCTCGTTGAGGGTCAGCTTCACATACGGGTAGGTCTTGTCGTCGCGGAGCAGGATGTTGAAGCGCGGCTTGCGCTGTTTGATCAGGTTGTTTTCAAGCGCCAGCGCCTCGTGCTCGTTGGCCACCAGGATGTAATCGATATCCACGGCTTCGCGCATCAGGGAGCCGGTTTTGGCGTTGGCCTGGGAAGCCTCCAGGAGGTAGGAGCGAACGCGCGAGCGCAGGTTTTTGGCCTTGCCGACGTAAATAACGTCCCCCTCGGCGTTCTTGTAGAGATAGACGCCCGGTTGGGTCGGCAAAACGCGGATTTTCTCGTGGAGATCCATTCTAGGAGGTTGACGGCTCAGTAATTAGATTAGCGGGTACGAGTAAGGGCGCGGCATACGGGCGGAATTCAAGCAAACCTTACTGGGTTGCGGTAAAGTTTACATGGTCGGGGCGGTTTGGCAGCCGAATATCTAAAGCGTAACTAATTCTTATTATTGTACTTATGTTTTAGCTGACCGTTTGGTCCTTGGGATGCAACCTACTTGGGCAGACAAGGATGACTGTGCCGGGGTGTGGCCAGTAAGAGCGGGCTCCCCAAAGGCCGGTGATAGGAGATCAAAAAGGATGATGAAAACTGGATTTGGGTTGTGTGCAGGGGCCTTGGCTTTAGCGAGTATCACGGGTTGCACAACCAAGAACTACGTGAGAACGCAGACTGCGCCCCTGGTTGACCATACCAATCAGCTGGATGAAAAAACGGCTGCCAATAATCGCGCCCTTCACGATGTGGACGATCGCGCGCAGGCCGGCATCAAGCAGGCCCAGGGCGCGGCTGACAGCGCTACCCAGAATGCACAGAACGCAAGCAAGGCAGCCGGCGACGCGGAAACCGCGGCCAACGATGCCGTCCATCGCGCCGACTCTCTGGAGAGCGTGATCAAGAATCTGGATAGCTACAAACCCCTAGCAAATGTCACCGTCAACTTCGGTTTCAACAAAGCCGATTTAACCAAAGACACCAAGCAACAACTCGATGGTTTTGCCCAGCAACTGGGCTCCGCTAAGACCTACATCCTCGAGGTCACGGGCGGAACCGACTCAATCGGATCAGCCGAGTACAACTACGGCCTCAGCGAACGCCGCGCGGATTCGGTGGTGCAGTACCTGGCCTCGAAGTACAACGTTCCTGCCCGCCGCTTTTACCTGATCGGGATTGGCAAGGACAAGGAAGTGGCTCCGAACACCACTGAGGAAGGTCGCAAGCAGAATCGCCGCGTTGAGATTCGGCTCCTGTCGAATTCGACGGGGAGTGCCCCGCCGGTCACCCCGGTCGGCTAAAGATAAGTTTTGGTTAGATAGATTAGATTAGACCGTTTATAGACTCTCGCCTGAAAGAAACATGGCCCCGGCGTTCACCGGGGCCATCGTTCTTTCCAGCGTTTCCCGATAGGCCTTCGACATGCAATCCTGGCCCTTCAGGACGGTTTTGTTTCCAGTTGGCTGACGTGCTCCGCACGGACTTCATTCGCCGTAAACAGCCGCAGGAACGGCGCGCTCTGGGCCGCGGCCTCTACCGCCGGGCGGCCGTTGGCTTCTTCTCGTTCCACGATGCACAACACGGCGGCGACTATCATGCCCGCCTCGCGCGCGGCTTCGATGGCCGTGATAGTCGAGGCTCCCGTGGTGCACACGTCATCCACGATCACAACCTGCGCGCCCTCGCGGCAGAAGCCCTCGATGCGGCGCCCGGTTCCATGCGACTTTTCGGCTTTGCGCACCAGGAATCCATGCAGGAGGGGCGCGCCCGGATGCTCAATTGCGCGCCAGGCACTGGCCGTGGCCACGTTGGAGACGATGGGATCGGCCCCCATGGTCAGCCCGCCAACTGCCTCGGCATCAATGCCGCGCTCCGCGAGGAGCTCGAGAATCGCCTCACCGGTAAGGCGGCCGCCCTCGGCGTGCAGCGTGGTGGTGCGGCAATCGATGTAGTAGTCGCTGGTGCCGCCTGAAGAAAGCTTGAACTGGCCAAGGCGAAAACTGGTGCGGGCGAGAAGCGCTAACAATTGCTGAGCGTAGCTGGATGTGGGCATCAATGGGATTGTAAGGCAGCTACTAGCTTCTAGCTGCTAGCTGCTAGCGAAAACCACGCATCGGGCGCTTCACACGTCGCGCGAGTAGTCAGTCAGCCATATGGGTGCATGTCTCGATTTTGAGCGTGAGGAAGAGGGTTGGATTGGCACGTTGAAGCTAAGGCTAGAAGCTAGGAGCTGCTGTTCACATTTTGTCCAGGTGCTTGAATCCGCCGGTGCCGAGAAACATCAGCGAGAACAGCAACAGGTTATAGCTGGAATGGACCAGCACGCTGGCGGCGAGCGATCGCATGCCGAGCCGCACCCACGACAACACCAGGCTCACACACACCAGGAGCAGAAACGGTCCCAGCGAATAGGCGGTCTGATCGCCGTGCATCAGCGCGAAGGGAATACTGCTGACGATGGAGCCGACCACCATCGCCGGCATGGACCAGCGCGGGCGGCCATTTGAATCCACGCGCGGCGCAAGGGAGCCGGTAAGCTGTTCGACAACCCAGTCATAGGCCGTGCACAGAGCGGGCAGCAGGAATCCGCGATAGGCGATTTCCTCAATCAGCGGCGCAAGGGTCACTCCGAAACCGAACAGCAGCCACACCGCGCCGGGCATGCGGAAGGTCTGATCGATGGGGGTATTGGTCGGCCCCGGAAGAACGATCTCGTCGATAATGGCGACCCCGAAGCAGGCGAGGGCAGCACCGAAAAGACGCCAGCGCTGGCGCACCGCGGCAGAGGCACGCCACTCCAGTCCATCGAAAAAACTCCGTTGCCACAAGAGCGGAAAGATCCATACACAAAAAACGAGAGTGATGAGATACCACGCGGCCTGGCTGCCCAGGCGGTAATGTATTTCCTCTTCGGCCTGCTTGAAGGTCGTGACCCCGAACATGTGCCGGTGCACCGCCGCGAGGGCAACCAGTCCGGAGGTGAGATATCCGCCGACGGCCAGCAGAATGAACACGACAAAATGGCCGAAATTGGGAATGCGTCGGACCGCCGGCCGGAGCGGGATGAATTCGTAGCGCGCAAACAGGGAATCTTCGGCGGGAGGAATGTCGTTCTGCACAAGCATCGGCGCGGCGAATTCGGGCCGGCTGCCGTCCTCCGTCGCCTGGGGTGGAGCGACTGCCGCTTCGAGTGGAACGATCACGGACGCCGGCGCCGGGATCTGAGGAACAGTGCTGGTTGCGAGTGCCTCATCCGCCCCCCGCTCTCCGGCGTCTCTCTCCGCCTCGCCGGGAAGGGGATCGGGAAAACCGCTCACGGCCGCACCGGCTGTCTGCGTGTCGTGGATTTCTTTGCGGGGGCGCCTTTGCCGTTGGCGCCGTTGCGCGGTGCGCGTTTCTTGGGAGCCGATTCGGAAGCCGCAGCCATCTCGGCTGGTTCGGAGCCGTTGGCAAGAAATGCAGCGCCGGAAGCGATGGCCAGCTCCGCGCGATCTTCTTCCGGCTCGATTGGTTCGAGATGTCCGTTGCTCGATGCGTAGTAGCGCTTGAGAAACTGTCCCGTGTAAGACTCCGGGGTTGCCGCGACTTTGACCGGCCGCCCTTCGGCCACCAGCCTTCCCCCGTCCTCGCCGCCTTCCGGGCCCAGGTCGATGATCCAGTCCGCATTGCGAATCACGTCGAGGTTGTGCTCGATGATGATCACCGTGTTGCCCAGATCGACGAGCCGGTGCAGCACTTCAAGCAGCTTGCGCACATCGTCGAAATGCAATCCCGTGGTCGGTTCGTCGAGGACGTACAAGCGTGCGGCCGGTCTGGCGCTTTGAGAGTTCGCGCGCCAGCTTCATGCGCTGCGCCTCGCCGCCCGAGAGGGTGGTCGCACTTTGTCCCAGGTGGACGTAGCCGAGGCCCACATCCACCAGCGTTTGCAGTTTTTGCTTGACCTGCGGCACGTCGACCAGCACGGAGAGCGCGTCTTCAATGGTCAGGTCCAGAATGTCGGCGATGGAGTGGCCGTGAAATTTCACCGCCAGGGTTTCCTGGTTGTAGCGCCGCCCGTTGCACACCTCGCACTGCACGTAGACATCGGGCATGAAATTCATTTCGATGCGGCGCTGGCCGTCGCCCTGGCATGCCTCGCAGCGGCCGCCGGCCACGTTGAAGCTGAATCGCCCCGGCTTGTAGCCGCGCTCGCGCGACTCGGGCAGCATGGCAAACAAATCGCGGATGGGCGAAAACACCTGCGTGTAGGTTGCCGGATTCGATCGCGGCGTGCGCCCGATCGGCGACTGGTCGATGCGGATGACTTTATCGATTGTTCGGCGCCGGTGAGCGATTCATGCGCGCCCGGCTCCTCGCGGGAACCATAGATCGTCTGCGCCAGCGAGCGATACAGAATGTCGTTGATCAGCGTGCTTTTGCCGCTGCCGCTTACGCCCGTAACCACGGTCATGACGCCCAGCGGAATGCGGATATTCACGTCCTGCAGGTTGTGTTCGCGCGCCCCGTTGACGACGAGCCATTTTCCGGTGAGGTTACGCGGCTTGTCGCGGTGCAGGATACCCGCCGCGCCGGACAAGTAGCGCCCCGTAAGCGACTGGGGGCACGCCATGATCTGGTCGGGCGTTCCCTCGGCGACGACGTGGCCGCCCAGCCGCCCCGCGCCCGGTCCAAGATCGACGACATAATCGGCGTGGCGAATAGTCTCTTCATCGTGCTCGACCACCAGCACCGTGTTGCCCAGGTCGCGCAGTTGTTCGAGCGCGTGGATCAGCCGGTTGTTGTCGCGCTGGTGCAAGCCGATGGAGGGCTCGTCGAGCACGTACAGCACGCCGCGCAGGCGCGAGCCGATCTGTGTGGCGAGCCGGATTCGCTGGCCTTCGCCGCCCGAGAGCGTCGCCGCATTGCGCGCCAGGGAAAGATAGCTGAGGCCGACCTCGCACAAAAACTCCAGCCGCTCGACGATCTCGCGGCGAATGCGCTCGGCGACGAGCGCTTCACGGGCATTGAACTTGAGATTGATGGCCGCGGAGAGGGCGCGGTTGAGCGGCAGGGCAGTGAAGTCGGCGATGGAGAGGCCGCCGATCTTGACCGCCAGCGATTCGGGCCGCAGGCGTTTGCCGCGGCATACCGGGCACGGCGTCGCCGACATGAAGTTCATCATGTAATCGCGATACCCATCGCTGCGGGCTTCTTCGATGGTGTCGCGCAGGTAGCTGAGGATGCCGTGGAAACCGGTGCGCGGAGCTTCGTTCTTGGGCGGCCCGTAGACAAGAATGTGCTGTTGCTCGGGCGGGCAGGTCTTCGAACGGTTTCTTGAGGTCGATGTCGTAGCGCTCGACGGCGAGGTTGAATCAGCTTGAGGAGATACTGCGATGCCGAGCCGGGGCCGAGACCGCCATCGAGCAACGGCTTCGACCAGTCAGTGATGACCTTGGCGGGATCGAGGTCGTAGAGCGATCCCAGCCCGTGGCATTCCGGGCAGGCGCCAAAGGTGGAGTTGAACGAAAAGCTGCGCGGCTCGAGCTTGGGCACGTCAAGGCCGCAATCGGGGCAGGCCATGGAGGAGGAGAACAACTGTTCCTCCCCGCCCGACATTCCCACCAGCACCAGGCCGTTGGCCATCTGCAAGGCCTTGGAGACGGCGGCATCGAGGCGCTTTTCGACCGAAGACTTGGCTCCCGGCGCCGGAGCTGGTGGCGTTTCGTGGTCTCCCGCCTTTGCCGCCCCCGGCTGCGTCAACGCAGGAGCCGGCTCGGCCTTCAGCAGGATGCGATCGACGATGGCCTCGATGGTGTGGTTCTTGCGCCGGTCCAGGAGCACGGGCTCGGAAAGATCGCGCATTTCGCCGTCGACCCGGGCGCGGAAACCCTGCTGGTCGAGCTGATCGAGCATTTCCTTGAACTCGCCCTTGCGGCCGCGGACCATGGGCGCCATTACCGTGACGCGCTCGCCGGTCCCGAGCTGCAGGATGCGCTGCACGATCTGTTCCGCCGTCTGGCGGGTGATGGGCCGTCCGCAGTTGGGGCAGTGGGGCGTGCCCACCGACGCATACAGCAGGCGCAGGTAGTCGTAGATCTCGGTGATCGTGCCCACGGTCGATCGCGGGCTGCGGCTGGTGGTCTTCTGCTCGATCGAGATGGCCGGGCTCAGGCCCTCGATGGAGTCCACGTCGGGCCGCTCGATCTGGTCCAGGAACTGGCGCGCGTACGCCGACAACGTCTCCACGTAGCGCCTCTGGCCCTCGGCATAAATGGTGTCGAAGGCCAGGGAACTCTTGCCCGAGCCGGACAATCCCGTGACCACCGTCAGCGTATTGCGAGGGATGCGGACGTTGATATCCTGGAGATTGTGCTGGCGCGCCCCGCGTACCGAAATGTGCGTGATGGCCATTTTGGGAAAAGAGGGAAGGATCCCCGCGACATTACTTTGGGGAGTTACACTTGGTTCACTCTCTAGAGGTATTCTATTTGTCAATAGAATCAAGGGTCAATGAACGGGCTTTTCTGCGAGAATCGCAGAGAGGTTAAGTCTGCGCCGGGTACGCCTTGCGCAGTCAGGCACATAGTTTTGAGCACTTTGATATCCCGGGTCCTCGGTTGAAGGCGGATTAGATGGCTGACTTATTCAATTTAGTAATGCTGGTTTGCGCGGCGATCGGCTCCATGGCGTTGGGCGTCCTGGGGGCTTACGGAATCTTCCGGGTCGGATTCGCGATGATGCGCCCTCGCCCCAGGCCTGTTCCCGTCAAAGCACAGCCCGAAGCGGCTACTTTACTCTAAATTCTCATTTGAATCTGATTCTGCAGGCAGGGTCCCTGGCCGGACAGTTGCACCCATGTCTGAATCCCATCCCGAACTGATCGCGATACAATCGGGCAACTGTGAGCTATCCAGAAGAGAAACCGGCGATTAACTTACCCGACCATTGGAAGGATTGCGTTCCAACCCTCTTGAAATGGCATGAGGATTTGACTCATCGGGCGTCGAGTCACAGGCGCGCGAGCGGGCGTTTAAGGACCCTGAACAGGGTGCTCGGCGGGCTCAACGTAATTCTCGCAGCAATCGCGGCTACGGCGATGTTTGCGGCCCTTAATCGAAAACTCGAAAATCTTCCTTTAGGATGGCAGCTCTTGCTCACCCTGGTTGCGGTGGCTCCCGCCATCGCCAGTGGACTCCAAAGGGAATGGAACACAGCGAGCCGCGAAGGGCTCAATGTGAACCTTGCCGTCGATTGCAGGAAATTAATAGCTGAACTCGACTACCTGTTGGCTTTTCCGCCAGAGGATTTTCAAACTGCCATCCGCGAATGGCATCAGCGCTATGTCGAGATGACATTTCGCTCCTTCTATCCGCGCATCCGAAATGACTAATTTGCTCAATGCCGTCGACCGACAGCGCCGCCTGATGGATGCACATCGAAGCTGATCAAACAATCCAGGCGAACCGGCGAGAGCTCAATGCGGCTGCTGCTGTTGCTGTTGCTGCTGCATTTCCTGCTGGCGCTGCTGCAGCTCCTGTAGCACCTGTTGCGGAGTTCGCGGAGCGCCCGGCGGTCCTTGCGGCGGCATCGGCGGGCGGCCGTTGATCAGCGGCTGCTGGGGAGGTGGTTGTTCTTCCACTTCCGGCTGCTCCGGCACGTCGTCGTCCTGCGTGTCCTGGGACGGATGATTGGCCGAGGCAGGAGCGCCGCCGGCTTTGCGCGGGCTCAGTACGACCTGCCGCGGCGTTCCTTCGCCCTGGTCTCCGATCATCAGCACGTTGTATCCCGATCCGTGCAGCAGCTGCGAAAGGATGTCGCGCGCCTGGCCGGGTCCATATTCGCCGAAAACACGCTCATCGGCGACAAACCCTTCCACTTTGGTGCCGGTCGCAGTGGAAACATCATTCAGAATCTGGTGAAGGCTGGCGTTCGTGGCATCGATCTTCAAGCCCTGGCTGTCCCAGGTCACCGTGGGCTTGGTGGGCGAGTCATTGGCTGGCCAATGGGGAAGCTCCGGCGCGGGCTGTGCCGCCTCGGGTTGTTCCTGCGGAACAGGCGCGTGGGCGGCAGACGGTTTGTAGCGTGCATGTGCGGGTTTTGGGGCCGCGGTTCCCGTCGGGGCGGCGTTCGATTGGGCGGACTGCGCCGACAGCATCGGGGCCATCAGGAGTGCGCCTGCCGCGAGCGTGGCCAGCCCGAAAAACATCCGCGCACCGATTGAGCTCAGGCGCAAAGCTGAAACGTGGAGTTCGTTGCTGCTCATGGAAACTCGGCTCCCGCCGGGGAACGGCATCGTTCCTGTGTACTAGACTATCAGTGACCCAGGGACGCTCGTAGCGGCGATCTCCCCACCGTTTTTGGGGACCCGAGGACGCTCCGGGCGGAGAGGAAGCCTTATCGATGCGCCATAGCGCAAGCCGTTGGGGCCGAAGAAGTTGGACCTGGAACGATGCTGTACCGGCACTTCTGTTGTGCCTGTTCCTCGGCCTTCCGGCGGCCGGCCATGCCGCCAACTGCACAACCCAGGGGGAGATGAACGGGCAGGATCGTGAGACCCTGGCCTCCGCCGGCCAGCAATTGACAATTGCCGTGATTCAGCAGGACTTCTCGGCCTTGCAGGCCACGCTCCTGCCGGCCGTGGCCCAGCAATGGGAGGGGATTCGCGGGGTCGTTGAACAGGGCGCATCCCTGGTCAAGGGAGGCCAGGTGCAACTGAACGCGCTCTATCTGCTCGACGCGACGGCCTTGACTGGTCCTTCCGATACGCAGTTTTTCTGCTCCAACGCCAACGGCTCCCTCACCGTTACCATCTCCATGCGCTCGCTGCCGCCGGGAAAGTACGCTCTGATCCTGGCCTATGTAATGGGTCCTTCAACCCCCGGCCAGGCCTCGCCGGCGGTTTCAGCTCAGCTGGCGTTCATCATGGGGCTGGATGGAAATGCATGGAAGATCGGCGGTTTATTCCTGCGGCCGGGAATGCTGGACGGGCATGACGGCGTCTGGTACTGGCAGCGGGCCCGCGAAATCGCCAGGGCCAACCTGGGGTGGAGCGCCTGGTTCTCGTACGAGGCAGCTCGGTATCTGCTCGTGCCGGTTGACTTTCTCTCCTCTCCCAACCTGGAAAAGCTGGGCCAGGAGCAGGCGCAGGTGAAAGATTCACCTGCCGAGGCGTTTCCCTATTCCGTGCCCGATGGCGCGCGCACCTGGAAGATCGATTCCGTGCGCCTGGACGCCTCGCTGCGCCAGGCCGACCTGGCCGTGACCTACGAATCGACCGGCGTGACCGATCCGGCCGCCCTGCGTACGGAAGCGACCGCCGTCCTGAGCGCGGTTTTGCGGGTTCAGCCGTCGCTGCGACAGAATTTTCACGGCCTCTGGGCCTATGCCTCCCGGGATGGCAAAGCGTCTCCGGTAATGGAACTGCCCATGGGGCAAATACCGTGATCCGCTGTCAATAGTCAGACCGCACCCGCAAGCGGGCGATCAGGAGAAGAAATGTTCAAAAACATTGCCGTCGCCTATGACGAATCCCAGGAGGCGGCCCGCGCCCTGGCAGCAGCAATTGATATTGCCAAGACTTTTGGAGTTGGGCTTCAGTCAATCACCGTGATGGAAAAGCTGCCTTCGTACACGGCTTTTGCCACCGCAACCGATCCAACCATGATCGCAACACTCGAAGAGGATCGCCGCGAATTCTATAAGCGGCTGCAAGCAAATGCGCAGTCTGCCGCGCAGGCTCAGGGTGTGCAGCTTCTAACCCATGCGGTGGAGGGAGAAGTGGCGGATGCGATTGTCCGCTTCGTCTGCGATGGCAGAATCGATCTTCTCGTCATCGGTTTGCACCGTCGCCCCAGCCGCGTGTCCAGCCTGTGGAGCACGGTCTACACCATCGCGCAGAATATTCCCTGCAGTGTTTTGGGCGTCCATTAGGAAATGGCCTTGAAGAAAGGGCATAGGAATTGACCATCATGATTGATTTACGTTCGGACACGGTGACTCGCCCCACGCCGGAGATGCGCGCCGCCATGGCCGCCGCCGAGGTGGGCGACGACGTCTACGGTGAAGATCCCACGGTCAACCTGCTGGAGAGCCGGGCTGCGGCCACATTTGGCCGGGAAGCCGCGCTCTTTGTCCCCAGCGGAACCATGGGCAACCAGATCGCGCTTCGCCTGCACACGCAACCGGGGCAGGAGATCATCTGCGAATCGCGCTCCCATATTCTCGACTGGGAGATGGCCACAGCGGCCGTGTTTTCCGGCTGCCTCATTCGCGCAGTCGCAACCGAGACAGGCACAGTGACCTGGAAGGATATCGAGCCGGTCATCTATGGCCGGAGCAGTTTTCGCGCGGCCACGGGCCTGATCGAGATCGAGAACACGGCCAACCTTGCCGGCGGGCGTTGCACGCCGCTCGCGGTGATGGAAGAGATCTGGGATAACGCGAAAGAGCGCAAGCTTCCTGTGCATCTTGATGGAGCGCGTATCTTCAATGCGGCTACGGCCCTCGGCGTCGACGTCAAGACTCTGACGCGTGGATTCGACACCGTGATGTTCTGCCTGTCGAAAGGATTGGGCGCGCCGGTGGGTTCGATGCTTGTCGGCTCGGCCGAGCTGATGGAGCGGGCCCGGATCTATCGCAAGGCCCTCGGCGGCGGCATGCGCCAGGCCGGCGTGCTGGCCGCGGCGGGGCTTTTCGCGCTGGAGCAGATGCCGGCGCGGCTTCATGAAGACCATGCCAACGCACGTCTGCTGGCTGAGGCGCTGTCGCACATGGAGGGTGTCTCCATCGATCTCGATGCGGTCGAAACCAACATCGTGATTTTCCGCCTGACGGGCGCATTGACAGCGGAGGACCTGGTTGCACGGCTCAAGACGCGCGGCATCCTGGCCAGTACAGTCGGCTCGGACGCGATTCGTCTGGTCACCCATCACGATGTGAATCGAGGCGCGTGCATCACCGCCTCGGAGGCCTTGACGGAGGAGATTGAAGCTGCAGCATCGGCACGCGTATAGGATGGACCTCTTGTGAGACAAGGGCTATCCTGCGTCACAACTAATCGCGCAAATCTACGTTAATACTGGCATACGACCAGAACGTTCCCGGATGCGGGCGTCGGTCGACGTTGGAGGGTTACTCTTCATGAGAAAGATTGTGCTCACCGCCTTGCTGACTTTTACGTTGCTTCCTGCGCTGTCGTTTGCGCAGGTTTACGTCAAGGTCGCCCCGCCGCCGCCCGTTGTTGAACATTATGGCGCGCCTCCGCATGCGGGATACATCTGGATCGCCGGCTACCACCGCTGGAACGGGACGCGCTATATCTGGGTGCCTGGCCACTGGGTAAGTCCGCCTCGTCCCGGCGCTGTTTGGGTTCCGCATGCCTGGGTCCATCGCAGCGGCGGCTGGGTGCTGGTTGAAGGCCACTGGCGGTAAATCGAATCTCAGACAACGGCGGGGCTTTTCCGGAAGCCCTGCCTGACTGGGTCGCTCAGTTGGGCTGAGTCTTTCTGCCTTCACTCCAGCATCTTTCGATACACCACAAATCCAGAATTCTCCGCTACCTTGTCGTATAACTTCATCGCGGTCGCATTGGTTTCATGGGTGTGCCAGTAGACCCGGCTCGATCCGGCAATTTGCGCGCGCCGGTAGACTTCTTCGATCAACGCCTGCCCCACGCCCTGGCCTCGCGCCGATTCCAGCGTGAACAAATCCTGTAAATAGCAATTCGTCGTCATCGCGATGGTGCTGCGGTGAAAGATGTAGTGCACGAGGCCGAGCAGTTGACCCTCCCTGTCCGCCACCAGCGCATGTACCGGCTCGTACGCGTCGGAGAATCGCGCCCACGTCCTCGCGGTGATTTCCTCCGCCAGCGCGGTTTCATCTTTGCGGCCATAGAAGGCGTTGTACCCGTCCCAGAGCGGTTTCCATCTGTCGAAATCTGTGGTCTCGACGGGCCGAACGAGGAAGCTTACCTTCAGCTCAGACAATCGTGGTTTCCTTTCCTTTGTGATCCGAGATCAGGTTTTTCCGGCAATCGGAGCGGGCGGCAGGGCTTGCATGAGCCCCAGCTTGATGATGATTTCCTGGACAGGTTCTTCGAAATAGAGAACCGCGGATTTAGCTTGCCGGTGGTTGAAGATGCGAAGGACGATGGCCGCGCCGCCGAGAACCAGCAGAAGATATACGGATTGTTTTGGGCTGTGCAGGGCGGGATATTCGATCTGCAGCATGAACACCAACAGAAGTATGAAGACGCCCAGCCCTGTCCAGAACAGGAATTGAAAATTCGATTTGCCGGGGACATAGGAGCAGGTGAATGGGATCTTGTAGAAGCCGATCAGGGAGAGATCGGCAAAGATGAATCCCAATGCCAGGAGCACCGCCAGGTGTGCCGCGGCCTGCGGAAAAGGCCGATAGGGAAGCGACAGCGAAACCGCCGCGAGCCAGGCGGGAAACACCGCCAGAAGCAGCAGGGATCGCCACACGGCAGCGATGTATTGTTGCGGCGGACGGAGCTGGGTGATGCGCAGGACCCAGTTCGCGGTCAGTGAGATGGGAAGTGGAAACACCGCGCGAAAGGCAAGAACCGAGAAAACCAGGATCCACAAAGTCGACATGGCAAAATCGGTTGTCATGGGAGTGGTAGCTCCCCAGCGCGGCGCCTGGCGCAGGAGATGAAGCGCAAAGGCGAGCGCGATGGAAAGAAAAAGAGCAAGCACTACACGGTGCTGGCGACTGCGCCGCAGCGAGCGGAGGGTGAAGAGGAGCACCGCGGATTGGAGAGAGCCGCCCAACTTCGGCATCCAGCGGACGGCGTGGCCCGCCGGAACCAGATCGGGTTCTTCGACGGTCTTGCGCATGGTGCGCAGATAGCAGACCAGCAACGAAACCGTCGCCCCGGCGACGGCGCAGGCCAGCGCGATCCACGCGCGTTGTGCCAGCCAGAGAGCGCCGGCCGGCAATGAGCCATTGCACTGATTGAGCAGCGCAAAAAACCACAGGACGGGTGAGGCTGCCAGTGGAGATCGACTCTCAAGAGCAGCCAGTTGCGCTGGGGTATCGATCGATGGCTCGAGAAAGTAGACAACTAGAAAAACACCGAATGCCGCGAGCTGAAGGAAGGCTGAGGCGCGAAGGAAGAGACGTCGCGGCAGGAAATGTGCGGTCGTCCCTTGAATGGTAAGCACGGCGCCATAGAGGAACGCCGCCGCGGCGACCATGGTGAACCAATAAGACACGAAGTAACGGAGGACTCCGGTCAAGCCTGTGGCTCCTCCAAAGACCAGCGAACGGGAGCCGCTCGATGCAAAGTTGAGAGCCAGGATGGCGACACCGAGAAGGCTTGCAGAGGCCGTTATTTTGGCCGCCAGAATGGTGCCCGGCTTCACCGGCAAGGGACCGAGAATCATGGCATCCCGCCGGTCGGGAAAGGTGTTGTCCCAGGTAAGGACGGCGACAAGGCCGACGACCAGCATCATGTTCGAGATGGCCGACTGCTCCACGTGCCAGTAGAGTGCCGGAGGCGGAGGAAACATAAGCGTGCCCAGCGCCTGGACCAGGCTGATCATCATCAGCACGCCGGCAAACTGGCCCAGGAAACGGGGGATATCGGCTTCGATCGAAAGAGCCTCGAGGTCGATGACGCGCAGAAGGAACTGTCGATGGAGCACGCGGTACCGCAGGGGCAGGCGGGCGATGCGCCTTCGCACAAATTCACGCATGGATGAGATCCGCGAAATGTTGAGCGATCGAAGCGGTATCCTGCTCCACCGCCAGCTGCGAAAAGATCTCTTCAAGGGTGGGCAGTTCGGTCATGCTGCGCAGGGCGGCGATGGAATCGTCCGCGACGATCTTGGCGCGATGAAGGATGACGACGTGTGAGCAGACTCGCTCCACTGTGTCCAATTCGTGGGAACTGAATAGCACAACCTTGCCGCGGCGGGCGAGTTCCTGAATCAGGCTGCGAAGAACCAATGCCGATCCCACATCGAGCCCGGAGAAAGGCTCATCTAGCAGTACCAGGTCGGGATTGTGCATCAATGCGGCCGCAATCAAAATCTTCTGGCGCATCCCCTTGGAGTATCCGGAAATGGACGCGTGGCGATCGTCAAACAATGAAAGCAGGCGAAGCAGGCCGTCGATGCACTCGGAGGTTTCCCGGGGCGGTAGATCGCGCAATTGGGCGACCATGGTGAGGTATTCCGCGCCGGACAGATGGTTGTAGAGGTATGGCTCCTCGGGCACATAGCCCATTCGCCGCTTGTAGCTGATGAGGTCCTGTTCAATCGGCTTGCCCTCGAAGAGGATCTCGCCGTACGTCCTCTCAATGAGGCCGGTGATCATCTTCATGGTGGTGGACTTGCCCGAGCCGTTGGGGCCGAGATATCCCGTCACCTCGCCCGGACGGGCAGCGAAGCTGACGTCATCCACGGCGGGTATTCCGGAGTAATGCTTGGAAACACGGCGGAGTTCGAGCATAAGAAACCGGTCGACCTACCCTATGTAGCATTCAACATATGGAAAAGTCAACCGGATTACATCTTCTTCTGCAATTTTCTGCTTCGTGTCTCTAGCTGATCTCGATCACATCGCTGCTGGCGGCGGCCGCCGCTTCGGCGCGCTCCATCAGCTTTTGCGCCACGGCGTAGAACTCCGCTGCCTGCGGGCTCTTGGGTCCCGCAAGTGCCACGGGTAAGCCGCGGTCTCCACCCTCGCGAATGGCCGGCACCAGCTCGATCGAGCCCAGGAACGGAACGTTGAACTGCGTTGCTGTGCGTTCTGCGCCGCCCTTGGAAAAGATGTCGATTTCGTGGTGGCAATGGGGGCAGGTGAAGTGGCTCATGTTCTCGACGATACCCAGCACCTCGACATTCACCTGGCCGAACATTTCGAGCGCCTTGCGCGCGTCCTGCAGGCTTACGTCGCTGGGAGTGGACACGACCACGGCGCCGGTCAACGGCACGGTCTGCACCAGGGAGATGACAACGTCGCCTGTTCCGGGAGGAAGATCGACAACCAGATAGTCGAGCTCGCCCCAGTCCACCTGCTGCAGAAACTGGCGAATGATCTGGTGCAGCATCGGTCCGCGCATGACCATGGGCTTGTCGCCGGGAGAGATGTAGCCGATGGAGATGGTCTTGATGCCGTGGGTCAGGTTGGGAATGATCTGGTTGCCGGGGCCGACGACGGGCTGCTGCGACGAGCCCATCATCATCGGCACGTTGGGTCCGTAGACGTCGGCATCAATGAGGCCCACGCGCTGGCCCAGCTTCGACAGCGCAATGGCAATGTTGACGGCCACGGTGGTTTTGCCCACCCCGCCCTTGCCTGAGCCGATAGCGATGATCTTTGAAACGCCCGGCAACGCCACGGGCGAAGGCATGGCATGCGAATGCGCCATAGTGTTCACTACTCCTTTTCTATCTTTCCGGTTCTATCTTTCTGGATCGGCTTACGATTGCGCCAGTTCTGCTTCTTTCTGCGGCGCATACGCCCGCTCGGCCTGTTTGCGCCTCATCGCTTCTGCTTCGCGATACTCGCGGCGGCGCAGCGCGCCTTCATGGCGCCGCAGTTCATCGGCGGTCACCGGCTTCAGTTCGGGCACCCGCACGCGACGCCCTTTTGCGTCGATCGCCACGAACACGAGGTAGGCGCTGGCGACGTGCAGCAGCGATCCGGTCTGGGGGTGTTCCACCCAGATCTTCACGCCCACTTCCATGGATGTTGAAAAGGCGCGGTTCACGCTCGATTTGAGAATGAGCAGGTCGCCGACATGAACCGGTTGAATGAAGTCAATGTGATCCATCGCCGCTGTCACCACGTGCGTCCGTGAGTGCCGGTACGCGGCCATGGCCCCGGTCAGGTCGATGAAGTGCATCAGTCGTCCGCCCAGCAGGTTGCCAAGCGTATTGGCGTCGTTGGGCAGGATGATTTCGGTCATTTCCGACTGCGAATCGGTGACCAGTCGTGGCGCCATGGTGATTTCGGTGGAATTCATGTCTTGCTCGCTCCGTGTGTCCCGGCCCACCCGGCGGGGCCCCTATCCGGCCCTGTATTTCGGTTCCTGCCCGGGCTCGTCAAACCGCCTCTGTCAAACTGAAACACGCGGGGCCTCCTTCCAGCTACAATGGAGACGGCGGGGGCCGATCGAGCGGGGCGCACCTTTCCAGTTTCGGCAATCGCACTGAAATACGCAAATCCTTCCCAGGTGAGGCTCTTCAATCAATGAGTACTGTAGACAAGATCGCAGGATTAAAAGAGATTCTCGCGCTGGACCCAAAAAACAGCTTTGCCCGCTATGGCATTGCCGTGGAACTCGCGAACCGCGGCGAGATAGACGCCGCCATCGCCGAGTTCGACAAACTGCTGGACCTCGATATCGACTACACCGCCGGCTATTTCATGGCCGCCCAGACACTGGCCAAGCATGGGCGCACCGCCGAAGCCATTGCGCGCCTGAAGTCGGGAATCAGCTGCGCCGCGCGGGCCGACAACCGCCATGCTCTCAGCGAAATGCAGAGCATGCTCGACGAGCTTGACCGGTAAGGCAACCGATCCCGCCGCGGAGCTGTCGGGAACTGTCGTCTCAAGTCCCTGCGCCCTCAATCTTTTGCTCTCTTTTTGCTCCGATCCGCATCTATAATCTTAGTATGCCGAAATTTTCAATCGTCGTCCCGTTCCACAATGAAGAAGAGAACGTGACTGCCCTCTATGCGCGCCTGAAACAAATCATGGAGCAGGTCGGCGAGAGCTTTGAACTGGTTCTCGTCGACGACGGCTCCAGTGACCGCACGTACAAGCTGCTGGAAGAAATCGCCGCGGTCGACAGCCGCGTTCTGGTCGTCAAACTGCGCCGAAACTTCGGTCAGACTTCGGCATTGGCCGCCGGCTTTGACCACGCATCCGGTGAGTTCATCCTTTCCATGGACGGCGATCTGCAGCACGACCCCAACGAGATTCCCAACTTTCTCGAGAAGCTCGAAGAGGGCTACGACGTGGTCTCCGGCTGGCGCAAGGAGCGCATCGACAACTTCGTGATGCGGCGCTTTCCCTCGCGCTGCGCCAACTGGCTGATGGCCAAGCTGTCGGGCGTCGATATTCACGACTTCGGCACGACCTTCAAGGCCTATCGCCGCGAGCTCATCCAGAACATTCCTCTCTACGGCGAAATGCACCGTTTCATCCCCGCGCTTGGCGAGCTGGTATGGCGCATCGATCTGCGAGATACCGATCAAGAACGTGATGCGCGAACGCGGCAAGAGCCACTACGGCATCGGCCGCACCTTCCGCGTGTTTTTTGATCTGCTGACGATCCGCTTCCTGCTCAAGTACATGAGCCGCCCGCTGCACTTTTTCGGCAGCTTTGGCGCGCTGGGCATCCTTGCCGGCAGCATCATCTCGTTCATGCTGCTGGTGCTGAAGGCCCTGCATCCCCACCAGAGCGTGATGGACGAGCACGGACCGATGTTTGTAATCGGCGGAGTGCTGATCCTGGCCGGAATCCAGATGCTCGCCATTGGGCTGTTGGGCGAGTTGCAGGTGCGCCACTACTACACCAGCCAGCAGCGCACGCCTTACGCCATCGATCGCGTCGTACGCCTGCGCCTCCCGGAAGAACCAAGCATGCTGACGGATCGCACCGACGGGAACTACTAAAAGCAGGGAACAGGGAACAGGGATCAGGGATCAGAAAAACCAAGCCCGCGTGGAGCAATCCGCGCGGGTTTTTGATTTCTGAGCCGTTCGCTCCATTGTCTGGCACGGCGTTCGCGTTTCCATTCCACATTCCGCGTGTGCTGATCCCTGATCCCTGTTTTCTAATCCCTGTTCCCTTTTACTTGCAGTACCCAACCCTTTCAGTGCATCCTTGCACCTGTCATGAAAGCGATCCAGATTCGTGCAACGGGTGGGCCGGAGGTTCTTGAGCTGGCCGAATTGCCTATTCCTGTGCCGGGACCAGGCCAGGTGCTGATTCGCATTGAAGCCATCGGCGTCAACTTCATCGAGATCTACTTTCGCAAGGGCACGTACAAGGCGGCGCTGCCACTGATCCCCGGCAGCGAAGCCGCGGGCACTGTGGAAGAGCTTGGTTCCGGCGTCAACGGTTTCAAGCCCGGGGACGCGGTGGCTTCGGTATCCGTGCTGGGCAGTTATTCCGAATACGCGCTGGTGCCCGCCGCTCAACTGGTGAAAGTGCCTGCCGGCCTGAGTCCAGAAAAAGCCGCGGCCTCGATGTTGCAGGGAATGACCGCTCACTATCTCGCCCACTCCACCTATCCGCTCAAGGCCGGTGAAACAGTATTAGTGCATGCGGGCGCGGGCGGCGCAGGCCTGCTGCTTACGCAGATGGCTTGCCGCCTGGGAGCGCGGGTCATCACCACTGTTTCCACGGAGGCCAAGGCTGAACTGTCGCGCGAGGCTGGAGCCTCCGACGTGATCATCTATACGGAACAGAATTTCGAAACCGAGGTCAAGCGTCTGACTGGCGGCAAGGGCGTCGACGTTGTCTACGATTCGGTCGGCAAAACAACCTTCGAGGGCAGTCTCAACTCTTTGCGCCCGCGTGGGCTGCTGGTCTTGTTTGGCGGCTCCAGCGGACCGGTGCCTCCCTTCGATCTCATCCAGCTCAGCGGTAAGGGTTCGTTGTATGTAACCCGCCCCACACTCTGGCACTACGTGGCCACGCGCGCAGAACTCGAGTGGCGCGCTGGAGATGTGCTCGGCTGGGCAGCCAAAGGCGACCTCAAGCTGCGCACCGAGCATGTGTATTCACTGACGGACGCAGCCCAGGCGCAAACAGATCTTGAATCACGAAAGACGACCGGCAAAATCCTGCTGGAGCCGTAAGGCAGCGATTAGCTGCTTGTCTTTACTTCTTCAGATTCAGCAGCGCTTCGCGGTCGATGACATTGCCATCCACGATCAGCGTGGAGATGCGGCGCACATTCCAGACGCTCATGGTGGGATCGGCATCAACCACCAGGATATCGGCGCGGCGGCCCGGCGTGACCAGGCCCAGTTCGTTCCAGTTGAACTGGATGGCGTAATTGTTGGTGGCGGTCGCCAGCGCTTCGCGCGCCGACAGACCAAGCCGCACCATCATCTCGAGCTCGGTATGGATGGAGATACCCGCCATGGTCCCAAAGACGGGTGCGCCCGACGCAGCGAGGTAATGCGGGTAGGCGGAGAAGATGGTCTGATCGATCCGCCACAGGTGCATCGCCGACAGGTCCGCCTTTCTTTGCAGATTGGTCTGCATCCAGCGCGTGGTCATGCCCGGCAGGTGACGTGCCCAGGTGGGCAGGGGATAGACCATTTCCCCAGTCTCCGGATCCGATGGACTAAACATATGCGACGGATCGAGCAGCTTTGCGACCGGCTCTGTCCACAAATTGCGATGCCCCGGCAGGCGCAGGTAAAACAGGCTGAAGGTAGGCATCAGGGCCGCATGATGCCAGGCCAGAAAATGGGCGTATTCGCGCAGGTGCGTATCGCCGGGCGGCAGATGCTCTATGTAGTCGTAGGCGGTCGCCGCCGCCGATCCTTCGGGATCTTCGACCAGTGGCGCCTGCAGTTCGTCTGGAATCACGCCCAGCTCGTAACGGCCCATGTGCAGGAGGGCATCGACACCCGCTTCGACGCCAACCTTGTAGGGGGTGGAAATGAATTCGCCGTACGTCACCAGCCCCGCCTGGTGGGCGCGCGCAATGATCCACTGGGTATTGGCCGCCGTCAGGTTGTGTCCCAGCCACACCACGCGCGTGCCGAGCTTGGCGGTGTCGGCGAGTTGACGCGCGGTATCCTCAGGGCTCAGTTCCACGGCGCGGCCGTTTTCGCGCAGCCTCTCAGCCCATTCGGGGTGGCCGATCAACAGGCTCCAGTCGTCCTTGCTGCCCACCGAATCGAGAAGGTAGATATGGGGCGTGGGATTGGCGGCGAGGTCGATGTGCCCACGCCGGTCATCGGAACTGGCAACCACCGTGGTCACGCCCATGTAGAGATTGGCATTGGCTTCACCCTGGCTGCTCATGCCGGCAAAGCCATCGATCAATCCCGGGACAATGAACTTGCCTGCGCAGTCGATGACGCGCGCGCCTTTGGGAATAGGAATGGATGCGCGCGGCCCCACATCGGTGATGCGGCCGTTCTGCACAATCACGATGGCGTCCTGCTGGTCTTTCGCAGAACGGCCCCAGTCGGTCAGATCGATAATCGTCCCGCCGGCCAGCACCAGGGGAGGCGGAGGAACCGGGGGCGCGGGCGCCTGCGACCACGCCAGAACCGAGGAAAAAATCGTCCCGCCAAACCGCAGCAGGAGAATACGAGCAAGTCCCATAGCGAATTCAGTCTTCTGTGGATTGTCGCACAGCGAAGAACAGCAGCCGTGTGACGAGGCTTGTCTCCCAGGAGACCTTGTTGAGCGAACCGAGCAAATACGTTCGACCAGGATGCAGGAACGAGGGTAACTCGCAGCTAACTCGCAACTAACTCGCCACCAGGGTGCGTCGCTGGCGGCGCGCGAGCAGCGGCGTCAGCTGCGCCTGGGCTTCATCCACGCTGACTCCGTGTCGGGCGCGCAGATCGTCGATCTTGCCGTGCTCGATAAATTGATCGGGCCAGCCAATGCGCACCACGGGAACCTTGCTGCCGATCTCTTCGAGAACTTCGAGAACCGCGGAACCGAAGCCGCCCATTTTCACGTGATCTTCAAATGTGACGAAGGCGGCAACGCGGCGGGCATACGTCTCGATCATCTCGCGATCGAGGGGCTTGATGAAGCGCGGATTGATGACCGCCGCGGAGTATCCGTCGTGCTCCAGCCGTCCGGCCAGCTCCCATGCGATCGATGTCATCGGGCCGAGGCCGAGGACGGCAACATCCGAGCCATCGGCCAGCACTTCCGCTTTGCCGACGGGCAAAACCTCCGGCTCCGGCTTGCGGGTTACGCCCGCCACTGCGCCGCGCGGATAACGGATAGCGCTGGGTCCGGGAAGCTGAAGAGCGGTCTTCATCATATCCGCAAGTTCGTCCTCGTCCTTGGGCGCCATCAGCACCATGCCCGGTATGCCGCGCAGATAAGAAATGTCGAACAGGCCGTGATGCGTAGGTCCGTCGTCGCCCGACAGCCCGGCACGATCCATACAGAAGACCACGGGCAGCTGTTGCAGGGCCACATCGTGCACGATGGGATCGAAGGCGCGCTGAAGGAACGTGGAATAAATGGCGCACACGGGACGATAGCCGCGTGTGGCCATGCCCGCGGCGAAAATGACCGCGTGTTCTTCGGCGATGCCCACATCGAAATATCGCTTGGGATGATGGGGCCGGAAGAGGTCGAGCCCGGTGCCGTTCGGCATGGCCGCGGTGATGGCCACGATGCGTTCATCCTTGTTGGCCAGTTCGGCGAGAGTGTTGGCGAATGACTCCGCGTAGGTCGCCAGCCCGGCTGGCCTTGTGTTGCCGGTTTCAGGATCGTACGGTCCCAGGCCATGGAATTTCTTCTGCAGATCGAGCGCCGGCTGAAAGCCGCGGCCCTTTTGCGTGAGCACGTGCAGCAGCACCGGCCGGTCGGCCGTCTTCAGGAATTTGAATGTCTCAATCAACTGGGGCAGGTTGTGTCCGTCGATGGGCCCGAAGTACTCCAGGCCGAACTCCTCAAAAAGCATGGAAGGCCAGAGCATGCCTTTGGCCGCTTCTTCGGCGCGCCGCATCACGTTGACCGCCGTCTTGCCGCCGATCTTCTGCACGATTTTCTTCGCCGAGTTGTGCAGTGACTGGTAGTGCTCGTTGGTGACTATGCGATGGAAGTAGCGCGCAATCGCGCCGACATTGCGATCGATGGACCACTCGTTGTCGTTGAGCACGACGATGAGACGATTGGTCTGTTCGGCAATATTGTTGAGCGCCTCAAATGAAATGCCGTTGGTGAACGCCGCGTCGCCGGCTATCGCGATGACGTTTTCGGTACCGCCGGCAAGGTCGCGGGCGACCGCCATGCCCAGCGCCGCCGACAGCGCGGTTCCAGCGTGGCCCGCGCCGTAGCAGTCGTGCTCGCATTCGGTGCGCAAAGCGAAGCCGTTCAGGCCGCCCGGCTGCCGGATGGTTCCAAGACGTTCCCGGCGCCCGGTCAGAATTTTGTGCGTATAGACCTGGTGGCTGACATCAAAGATAAATTTGTCCTGGGGCGTATTGAAGACGTAGTGCAACGCCAGTGTCAGCTCCACCACACCCAGGTTGGGGCCCAGGTGGCCGCCTGTCTTTGACAAGGTTTGAATCAGAAATGTGCGGATTTCCTCCGCCAGGTCCGCCAGTTCAGTGAAGCTCAGGCGCTTGACATCGGCGGGGGACTGTATTGTGTCCAGCAATGCTCCCATGTATGTCCTCTCCCGGGATCAATGCCGGGGATTCAAAGAAAAAGCCCCGTTCTTGCCGGGGACTTCCCCCACCGGGTTGGCCAGCCTTAAGTATAATCGCGGGCACCATTTCGCGCTGAAAATTAGACGTTTGCAGGACCATTCCGGTTGGACCTGGAGCGGTGATCTATCGGCCTCCGGGAGTAGAGTTTCGGGAACCCCTAACCCTGTGTCGCGGCAGGGGTAAACTGGATTTCCAACGGATTTTCTCCTTGACAGCTTAGGAGAACATTGCCCATATTGCTCGTACTCCTAATCAGTTTAGGAGGACGCGCTGGAAGAAGAGCAGTTTGCGCGCCCCCTCCGTTCTCGCCGTCATCGCAGGCGTATTACTTCTCGCCTTGGGCGAACTCGCCGCGGCGCCTGGAGCATCCGGGTTGTACTTCCCCGCGGACAAGAAACGATGACGCGGAAGAAGGTGACCCGATTGATTGGAGATAGCGGCCCCGGGCCTTAATATCCAACTCAGTTCCAAAGAACGGCGGTCACGATGGATGCATTGTTCACTTCTTCCGGTCTGATTGCGCTCATCACATTGACGTCACTTGAGATCGTGCTCGGCGTCGACAACGTCATCTTTATTTCGATTCTCTCGAGCAAGCTTCCGGAGTCTCAGCAGGGCTCGGCTCGGCGGATTGGACTGCTGGCCGCGATGGGGACCCGCATCCTGCTTTTGCTGTCCATCGTCTGGATCATCCGGCTGACGGCTCCGCTCTTTGTTGTCCTGGGGCGTCCCATCTCCGGACGGGATCTCATCCTGATGGGCGGTGGCCTGTTCCTGCTCGCCAAGGCGACGACGGAAATTCATGAGCGTCTGGAAGGCGAAGAGGGCAAAAGTTCGGCGCGAGTGCGACCGTCATTTGCCGCAGTCATTACTCAGATCGTGGTGTTGGACATCGTCTTTTCGCTGGATTCGGTCATTACCGCCGTCGGCATGGCAGAGGAAGTCATCATCATGGTGACAGCGGTGATCCTGGCCGTTTGCGTAATGATGTTTTCAGCGGGGCCCATCAGCGCTTTCGTGAATCGCCATCCGACGCTGAAAGTCCTGGCCCTGTCATTCTTACTGCTGATTGGCCTTTCGCTGGTCGGCGAAGGGCTCGGCATGCATATACCGAAGGGCTATATCTACTTTGCGATGGGCTTCTCGGTTTTCGTCGAACTGATTAACCTGCGCGTCCGGAGAGGCGCCGCGCCTGTTCGCCTGCGCGAGCCGTACGTTTGAGCTGGACCGTTGCCCTATGAGTGCGGCGGTCGCAGCGGACTCGACCCGATCGGTTGTAGGATGAGCCTATAGACCACTGCCAGGGGACTGGGGAAGTTTGCCATGCCTGTTTCATTCAAGCGCGTTCTCTGCACCATCGTCGTGACCGGAACGCTCATCGGAGCGGCTCTTCAAACCGCCCGGGCGCAGTCGCTGGAGCCGGTGGCGCCCTCCGGGGCGCCCAATCCGCTTTCCGATCCCACCGTAAACAACGGAAAGATCCTGCTCTTCGACCTCGAAGCCCGTTTTGCCAAAGATGTGCTGGAACGCGGTGGGGCCGCCTTTGCCGACTGGTTTGCCGAAGACGGGGTGGCCCTGGGCAACGGCGAGGCGCCGTTGATCGGGCGCGTGGCGATCGTCAAATCGGCCAACTGGTCGCCCAAGGCCTACCAGCTCACCTGGACCCCGACCGACGCCGCGATGGGGCCTTCCGGAGACATGGGCTATACGTGGGGCCACTTTGAGGGCCATAGCAAGGACGCCAACGGCAATCCGGTGACTACGTCCGGCCGATTCATGACCATCTGGCGGAAACAGCCCGACGGAAACTGGAAGGTAGTGCTGGACGCCGGGGCCAATGAACCCGCAGCGGCGGGAGACTGCTGCAAGCTTACCCCCGGAAAATGAGGGCGGCGCAGCAAAATCATTTTCCGCAGTACGATTCGAACCAGCGGCTGATATAGACCTGCGCATGGGCCTCGCCGCAGTAATGACGGGCGCCGCGGAGATCGGCGGCCTCCTGGGTCCATTTGAAAACCGTCAGTTTCTCGTCGCTGCAATGAATGACGACCCACCGCACCGGACGCTCGGACTCCTCGCCGCAAATCTCACATCGATAAATCGTGTCAATCACTCGAACCCCCGCAGGCCTTGCTTTTTCTGGTCCCTGTTCCCTGATCCCTTTTCCCTGTCTATTCCAGCATCTGGAGATCGAGCGGAGGCTCGAGCAGGCATTCCATCGTCTGGATCTGTTCGAGAGCCCGATGCAGCGCCGAAGACCGGCACGGCTCCACTGTAACCACAAACGGCAGTGCATGCTGGGGAAAGCCCGGCTTTTGCACGATGGCCCGAATGTTGATCCGCTCCCGGGCCAGCGAACCGGTGATCTCGGCCACGATGCCGGGCCGATCGTCGACCAGGAATCGGATGTAGTGCGGCACTTCGAACTCGGCCGCCACCGTGGCCCGCGCGGACGGAATCTCGACCCGCCGCGAGCGATGAGCCAGGGCGAGAAGATCGCTGACGACCGCGACCGCGGTGGGATGCCCTCCTGCGCCGTGACCGGAGAAGACGACGTTGCCGCCGTAGTGACCGCTGGCGATCACCATGTTTTCGGTCCCCCGCGACCACGCCAGCGGCGAACGCTGATCGACGAGCATGGGGCCGACCGTCGCCGCGACGGTTCCGTCACTCTTCTGGGCGCGCGATACCTGGCGGATGGTGTAGCCAAGGTACTGCGCATAGCTGAAATCCACGGCGGATATCGAGGTGATCGACCGGGGCACAATTTCCTCGGGGTTGACTTCGACCCGCAGCGCCAGGCGCATGAGAATCGCCAGCTTGGCACGGGCATCGAAACCGCCTACGTCCTCAGTGGGATCGGCTTCGGCGTATCCCTTGGCCTGTGCCTCCGCCAGCACAGCGGCAAACTCGGCGCCCTCCTCCATCTTGCTGAGAATGAAGTTGCAGGTGCCGTTCAGGATGCCTTCCAGGCGTTCGATGCGGTCGCCAGCCAGGCCCTGCTCCAGTCCCGGAATCACGGGGATCCCGCCGGCTACGGCTGCCCCATATTTAAGGTGTCCGCCCCTGGCTGCAGCCAGCTTCTCCAGTTCCACGCCGTGGAAAGCGATCAGCTTCTTGTTCGCCGTAACCACGCTTTTGCCCGATTCGAGGGCCCGGCGAACCCAGGTGCCGGCCGGGTCCAGGCCGCCCACGAGTTCCACCACGACGTCCACGTCGGACCGCAGCACCGCCTCGTAATCCTCGGTCCATTCCACGGTGCCGCCGATCCAGTCGACGCGCTTGCGGGCCACCCCCCGGTTGAATACGTGGGTCAATTCCAGCCCTTCCGGCCTGGATTCGGCCAGGATGCGCGCCACGGAACTGCCCACGGTGCCGAAGCCGAAGATGCCGATGCGCAGGGGCTTGATCCCCTGCGATTCCCGGGCAGTGGGGGCCGGTAACGGATGCGGCGGACTGGACACGTTGACCTCTGACAAAGTTGTACCCTCGAAATGAGCGTATGAAATTAAGCTATGACTCGATCATACCCGACCAACATTTAGGGATTGTCGAGTTTGTATTTTGATGGCACGATACATCTACGCGATAGGGCAAATGCGGCGTGCACTTTCCATCTCGCTGATCCTGCTTCTCTGGCTGGGGCCGTTTGCGGCTGTCCTGCCCGGGATCGACGAGTCGCGCCTCCCGCTCTGCTGCCGGCGTCATGGAGCGCACCACTGCGCGGACGCGGATAAAAGCGCTTCCCAAAGAGCAGATTCAGGCCCGTCGTTCAATGCTTCGTCCCGCTGCGCGCAGTTTCCCGCGACCGTGGCCGCGGCGACAACGGTGGCCTTCGGACCGGCTGTTGGCCCCGCCAGCGCTGCGCCGGCCGTTGATATATACGCATCCGGCGCCGGCCGGGACGCCGCCCGCGTGGGCCGGCTTCGCACGCAGGCCGACCGCGGTCCTCCTTCTCCGTCCCTCTCCTGAATCCTTTCCGGATCGTTTAGCCCAGGTTCGACATGAACACTTTTGCAGGTTTTGACCTGCCCGGGTGGGCATGATTGCATTCTCCTCAAAGGCTCGATCCGGTGGCGTCAACGCGAGAGCATACGTGCTGGGCCGACGCCCGGTTAACAACGTCCGCTCCGCCTCGCCGGTTTCCCAGGAGGTCCGACGCTGCTATGCGCCTTTCTTCTTATCTTGTCACTGCTGTTCTTGTTGCCTCATCTCTTCACGCTCGCGCCACGGTTTTCGCAACCGTGCACGGCGTGGTTCACGATCCACAACATCGGCCGGTTGCGGGCGCGCACGTCTCACTGAAAGCGATGAATTCGCAGTTCGCCTTGCATTCAGACACCGATACTACGGGAGAATTCGATCTGCCCGAGGCGCCGCTGGGCATGTACCAGTTGGAGATAGCTTCCGCCGGCTTCGAGACGTTCAGTGAACCGATCACTGTGGCGTCAGGCACTAACCCCGTGGTGCACATCGCGCTGAATGTGGCTGCCGCGAATCAAACCGTCAAGGTGGTCGGCCTCGAAAACAGCACTCCCGCCACGGATTCGGTGACCCCCACGACACTCATCACGCGCGCCGACATCGATAGCACACCCGGAGCCAGCCGGACTCTCGGCATGCAGATGATTACCGACTTCGTGCCGGGGGCCTACATGACCCACGACATGCTGCACATGCGGGGCGGCCACCAAACCAGTTGGCTGCTCGATGGCGTCAACATTCCCAATTTGAAGATCGCCTCCAATGTTGGCCCGCAGATCGATCCCAAGGATATCGACTCCCTGGAGGTGCAGCGCGGCAGCTACTCGTCCGACGTGGGCGACCGGACTTACGGCGCCTTCAACGTTGTACCCCGCAACGGATTTGAGCGCAGCCGTGATGCCGAAGTGCGCGTTCTCGCCGGAAACCTGTATTCAGGCGAGGCCCAGCTTTCGCTCGGTGATCATTCTGCCGTTACTGCCTGGTACGCCAGCCTCACGGGAGGGCGCTCCAACTATGGCCTGGCCACTCCGGTGCCGGAGATCTATCACGACGCCTCAAACTCCCAGAGTGCCTTTGTGTCCGTCATTCGCAATCAGGGGGCCACAGACCAGCTACGCTTCTCTGGCCAGTATCGCCAGGACTTCTTCCAGATTCCGTACGACCCGAATCCCGACGACTGGGAACAGGCCAGCGAGTATTACGAGTCGTATGGCCTGCGCGATACGCAGAAAGAACGCGACGCCTTCGCGCTGGTGAACTGGGTGCACACGTTTAGCCCAAAGGAAATTCTCTCAGTGGCGCCGTTCTATCATTTCAACCTGTCGAACTACGACTCGCCGGCTGACGATTTTCCGGTGGCGACCACCTGGCACCAGAACTCAAACTATGGAGGCGGTCAAGCTGACTTCCGCGCCGAGCTCCCCCACAATGATCTTTCCGGCGGGCTGTACTCCTTCTACTCGACCGAAAACGATCTCTTCGGCACCATCGTTAACGACGATTCCGCTCCTTCGCAACCCAATACTCCAGCCAACGCGACTGCGGGCCTGGTGGAGTTCTATGTCTCCGACCACCTGCACCTCGGCCGCTACGTAACCATCCTCGGCGGAGAGCGCTTTTCGATCTATCGTGGCAGTCTCAACGAGTCCGCGATTTATCCGCGCATCGGCGCAACAGTCGAGATCCCGCATCTGCACTGGGTTCTGCGCGGATTCTATGGCCACTTCTTCCAGCCTGCTCCGCTGCAGACTGTCTCCTCGTCCGTGCTTAACTACGCATCGAACCTTCCCTCGGGTGAGAACACCTTTACGCCTCTGCCTTCCGAGCGCGACGAAGAACACCAATTCGGCGTTCAGATTCCGTTCAAGGGCTGGTTCCTCGATGTCGCCAACTTCAAGAGCCGCGTCAACAACTTCCTCGACCACTCCAACCTGGGCGAATCCAACATGTACTTCCCGATCGCCGTGGACGGCGCCCTGGTCCGCGCGTGGGAAATGACGCTGCGCTCGCCGCAGCTCTGGCGCATCGGCATGTTCCACGTCACCTACTCCAATCAGATTGCGGAACAGCGCGGCGCCATCATCGGGGGATTCACGTGCAGTCTTCCGGGGGATGACGCCTGCTATCCGCCGGACTTTTCTTATGAACCCGTCGACCATGACCAGCGCCACACGTTGAATACCGGGTTCAATGCGAATCTACCGCTGCACACGTGGTTTTCGACCAACGTCTACTACGGCTCCGGCTTTGTCAATGGGCTGGCCGGGGCGGACCAGGGTCCGTACAACGGAGATTACCTGCCCGCGCATACGACTTTTGACATATCCGCCGGCCACCACTTCGGAGAAAACTGGAACGTCGCGGCGAACGTAATCAACGTCACCGATCACCGTGTGCTGCTCGACAACTCGGTGACCATCGGCGGCTTCCACTACAACGATCCGCGCATGATCTCGGCCGAGGTGCGGTACCGCTTTCATTTCTAAAACAACAGCCGGGTGCCCCCAGGTCTCGTTTCTGAGACCTGGGATTCCGCGTCGGCCAACTCGACTTACTAACTTTGCGAGTTCGCCACCTAACTAACCACGTTCGACATCAAACAGCCCCGGCATCACTTCGCCGGCTTTGCCTTCCACAATGTCGGAAAAAGAAGCTGCATTGAGCGGCCTCTCGGGACCGATATAGATGGTGCGGGCGCCGGCGTGGCGAGCCCAGTTGACGAAACTGGCTGCCGGATACACCGAGCCCGACGTGCCCACCACGAGCATGGCCGTGGCTTTGCCGATTTCGCGTTCGATGCGGCTCATCTCCAGCGGCATCTCGCCAAAGAAGACGATGTGGGGGCGCAAAAGCGCGCCGCACGTGCAGTGGGGCACCTCATCGATGCTGCCATAAACGGCGCGATCCTCGACAGGCGGCCGGCCGCACTCCGCTTCGCAGCGGGACTTCGCCAACTCCCCGTGCATATGCACAAGATGAACGGAGCCGGCCCGCTCGTGAAGGTCGTCGACATTCTGGGTGCAGAGAAAAAAGCGGTCACCAAGTTTGGACTCCAACTCCGCCAGGGCCCCGTGCGCCGGATTGGGTTCCGCCTTGGCGCAGGAAGCCCGGCGCTCGGAATAGAACTTCCAAACCAGTGCGGGGTTCCGCTCCAGCGCCTCGGGTGTGCACACGTCCTCGATGCGATGGCCGGCCCACAATCCGTCGGAAGCACGGAACGTGGCAAGCCCACTCTCCGCGCTGATGCCGGCGCCCGTGAGCACGAAGACACGATCCTTGCGGCCGATAGAGATAGTGGCCATAGCGTTCAGGCTCCTCACTTCAAGACTAATCGCTGATAGCTCGCGTATCGAGACCGGCCTTCACTGTCTCCGCACTGCCTGTTGAGCCGCAATCGCCAGGATTTCAGGCAAACGCTTTTGCCGATAAGCGAATGCTTCTTCGAATCGGCGGCGAATCATGCCGTCCGCCAGCCAGCCCACCGCGCCGGCAGGTGACTCATAGTCGATCCCGTCCACAACCAGTGTGCCTTCGACGCCATCGCGAGCTTCGCCGCCAACTCCGTGCCGATGGCGGAACTGCTTAAACGGCCCGCGCACCTGCTCATCGACGAAATGGCTGTTCCAGTCGAAGTCCACGATGCGCGCCATCCAGCTCACACGCTGGGGCAACCAGCGCAGGGGACGAAAGCTGATGAGGATCTCCGACCCGGTTCCCGCGGCGACGCTGCGAAATCGCCGCGATGGATCCGCGGCCACGGGTCGCGGCGGCGGAGGCTGCATGCGGATGTCTTCGATGCGCACCTTCTGCGCCGGCGGCATCAGGTGAGGAAGATTGGAAGGATTAGCAAAGAATGCGAACACAAGTTCCACCGGGAAGGGAACCCATTGACGAGTTTCGAAGCGCTGCGCCACTGGCTCGATGGTACCGCGCCGCACCATCGCCATTGCGAAGGCCGCTGCGAATCCCCGTCTGAGATTGTTGCGCAGAGGAAGCTTACTGCAGACAAAGAACTGACAATCAGCTTACATCCTCGCTGCATAGTTTCTTTGACTCGCTTTGTCTAACTTACAGACGTCGTAACAAGCCGCCACAATCGAAACAAACAGACGAGGCAATGGAATAAGGCGTCGCGGGCGCAGTTATCAAGCAGGAATGACTCGTTCGATCCAATCATTCAGTTAGCAATGACTTCGCGCGCCAAGACTGCGTACGAGGCTCGAAGTCCATACAAGAATTCCAGAAATGACGGAATGGAGAACATTGTGAAGAAGACTCTCTTGTTATTCGGGCTGTTCGTATTGACCTTGGGAAGCAGTTCTGTACTTCGTGGCCAGCAGGCCGGTTATTCCCAGACTAACCTTGTTTCCAATACTGCCGGCGTAGCCAATACCACCGACCCTCAGCTTTTGAATCCGTGGGGAATCTCCGCTCTGCCCGGGCAGGATTTCTGGATCGCCAACAATAACGGCGGCACGTCCACACTGTACGATCCGCAAGGCAGCAAAAACGCATTGGTCGTGACCATACCCGGAGCCACGAAGAATCCAAACGGGAATTGCAGCCCTGGTTGTCCCACGGGAACGGTGTCCAACTCCACCGGCGGTTACTTCAGTGGCGGAACCTTCATTTTTGATACAGAGGACGGGCTGATCGTCAACTGGACTGGCGGCAGCAGGGCTGTCGTGGCCTTCGATAACTCCGCCAGCGGTGCGGTTTACAAAGGGCTTGCTTTGCTCAACGGCACATTTCTTCTGGCGGCCAACTTCAATAGCGGCAAGATCGACGTCTATGATCGCAACTTTAACCCGGCGTCGTTAGGTGGATCGTTCACCAACCCGAACCTTCCCGCCGGCTATGCTCCTCATAACATCCACGTCATCGGGAACCAGGTCTTCGTCGCCTATGCCATGCAGGATATTGCGAAGCATGATTCGCAACCGGGCGCGGGCAAGGGACAGGTGGATATTTTCGACCTGAACGGCAATTTCGTGAGCACCTTCGTCCCGGCCGGCGGCCAACTCAATGCTCCCTGGGGAGTGGTCGAGGCTCCGACTGGCTTTGGCCCGTTCTCCAACGCGATCCTGGTGGGAAACTTCGGCGATGGCACGATCAATGCTTACGACACTACCGGCAAGTTTCTGGGGCAGCTCACCGATGCGTCGAACCATCCCCTGGTGAATCCCGGGCTCTGGGAGATCACTTTTGGCGGAGGCGGTCTGTCCGGGGATCCGGGCACGCTCTACCTGACGGCCGGCGGCGGCAACCAGCCGAATTTTCCGGCGGGAGGAAGCACCACCGCGGTGTTCGCGAGCGTCGTCCCGGCGACCGCCGTCGCCAATGCGGATTTCTCGCTCAACCTGTCGACCCAAAGCGCTACGGTCGCGCCCAACGGTTCAACCAATCTGACCATCAACGCCAGCGCGGTGGGAGGATTCACCGGCCAGATCGAGCTCTCCTGCGTTGCGACCCCCGGCTTGACCTGTGCCTTCAATCCCTCGACCATCACGCCCGGGTCGGGCGCGGCGTCCTCCACCTTGACCGTTTCAGCCGCTGCGACCGCACCAGGACCTGGAGGCTACGGGGTACTCGGCACGGTGGCCGTGTTGCCCGGACTCGGCGTGTTTGGGACTCTTCTTGCCAATTGGAGGCGGAAACGACTCACACGAGGCGGCATCCTCATGACCGGCATTTTGGGATTGATCCTTGCCGGCTCGTTGTTTGCCATTGGATGCGGCAGCGGTTCAAAGGGCCAGATGGCGGCATCGCAGCAGGTGACGCTCATGGTCACAGGTAAATCCGGCGCTCTCAGCCACACCGCGCCGGTCACTATCACCGTCCAGTAAACAAGCAACGGTGCGGGGCGCACGTCCGTGTGCCCCCGCCATTCCCGGATAACGCGAGATTTTCTTCGGGAAGATGCAGCTGTGCTGGTTCTGCTGGCACTAGCTGAGAGAGGGCTTCGACGGCACGGTTGGTACATTCGTGGATAAGGTCCGGTCCGAGCCCGAACTTGTTCGTGGCTGCTAACGTAAGATTAGAGAGAGCGGGTGCGGTTGTCGCGAGTCGCTGGAGATCATGACGGGTTCCTCATTGCAAGTCACGAAGACGCCGCGCCGTCACAACAAGTACCTCGTCCTTATCGCGGTCTACAAACTGCTCCAGGCGCTCTTGTTTGTCGCTATAGGGGTCGGAGCTCTTCGCCTCCTGCACAAAGATATCGATGATGTTCTGATGCAGGTGGCACATGACTTGCGCTTCAACACCGAATCGCGATTTGTGGATTTTGTGCTCGAACGCGCTTCGCTGCTCAATGATCCGCTTCTCCGGCGGATCGGGTTCGGAGCGTTTTGTTATGCCGCCATCGGCATCCTCGAAGGGATTGGCCTGTATCTCGAGAAAGCGTGGGCCGAGTATCTCACCCTGATCATTACCGCGTCGTTTCTGCCCATCGAGATTCTGGAGATCATGCGCCGGCTGACTGGGCCCAAGGTTGCCCTCCTGATCGGGAATGTGCTGGTCCTCATCTATCTGACAAAGGTGGTTATCGACCGCCAGCGGCATCCGAAGCCATAGGCTTGTGCCAGGCAAATTGCCTGATTTGGGAATTGTTTCGCTTTCCGTTCGCCTTTACACCAAGCCGCATAAATCCGCAAGCCGGTCGAGGTAACCAGGAACCAAGAGAATAAACCTACACAATTACTGGTGGTCGGAGTTGCCCTTACCGTCTATATATAGCGTTTTTCAGTTCGTCTCACGCCGCACATACCTCTAAAATCCCCAAGTTCTGCACAGGAAGGCGATTTTTTCCTTCTATCGCCGGGCGGCATTTTGCGCCATACTGGGTCTGCATGGGTCGATCTGGGACCAAGCGGGACATTTTCCTATCAGATCCGTGCCAAATCGTATCGGCGGCGAAACAATGAGTCAAGACCAGGAACCCGAAACGCCTGAGACCTCCAACGAGGCCACGGGACAGACTGCGGGCGCCTGGGAGGAGCTGAAGTATGGATACAGCGGCAATCCCAAAACCAAGCTGGATGAGAGAGGCCGCCTGAAAATGCCTGCTGAGTTCAAGGCATTCACGGAGCGCAAGTACGGCAAAGGCTTCAACGCCTTTTATATCACCAGTATGGATGGCGAGAGCGCAGAAATTTATCCCCTGCCGGAGTGGCTGGAGCGGCAGAAGAAGGTTGTGGCCATGCCGCAGAGCAGCCTGGCCCGCAAGATGTTGCTGGCGAGGTACAACCTGTACGGGGACAGGGCCGACATGGACCCCCAGGGGCGAATGCAGATTCCGGAAGAGTTGAGGAAGAAGGCAGATCTGTCGGGCGACGTGAAGGTTTCCGGGGAAGGGAACCTGCTGCGCGTCACAAGCCTGAACAGGCTGAGAGAGAACGTGGACGGGAGCGAGTTTACTCCCGAGCAGCTGGATTCACTGAGCGGCTACGGCCTGTAGTAGCAAATCACCCCCCAGGGGGAGCGCATGACGAGATCGAGTCAACGCCATGTGCCGGTTCTTTTGACAGAAGCGATCGAATATCTCCAGGTGCGCGAGGGAAGCACGGTCCTGGACTGCACGCTCGGCCTGGCGGGTCACGCCGCGGAAATCGTCCGGCGCCTCGGACCGACCGGCAAGCTGATCGGCTTTGACCGCGATCCCGCAGCGCTGGCGCTGGCGAACGAAAAGCTGGACCGGATCTGCGAAGAGCTGGGCAATCGGGCGCCCGCAGTCGAACTGGTTGGCGAGGCATTCAGCGCGGCTCCGTTGCACGTGCCGCCGGCGTCAGTCGACGGAGTGATAGCTGACATAGGGGTTAGCAGCCTGCAACTGGACGAAGCATCGAGGGGATTCAGTTTCATGGCGGACGGGATTCTGGATATGCGTATGGATACGCGTTCCGGTCCGACCGCCGCACAAGTGGTGAATGAGGCGAGTGAGCGAGAGTTGGCGGACCTCATTTACGAATACGGAGAGGAAAGGAGATCGCGGAGAATCGCCAGAGCCATTGTTCGCGGGCGGCCGGTAACAACCACGGGGCAACTTGCACGGATTGTCGCCTCAGCCGCCCCGGCAATGAAACAGGATCGGATTCATCCCGCGACTCGTACCTTTCAGGCTCTCCGCATTCACGTGAATCGGGAACTGGACGAGATCAAGGCGCTGATGGAGGCCGCACCCAAGTTGCTTAAGCCCTCCGGCAGGCTGGTCGTGATCAGTTTCCACTCGCTGGAAGATCGGATCGTCAAGGACGGCTTCCGCGAGGGATCGCATAACGGCATCTGGACGGTGCTGACAAAGAAGCCGGTGGTGGCCGGCGAAGAAGAGATCGAGCAGAACCCGCGCTCAAGGAGTGCGAAGCTGAGAGCGGGGGAAAGAACGAAAGGCAGCCATTAGCTACTAGCTTCTGGCCACTAGCTGCGGATGTACAGGAACGATCGGTTACGAACCATGCTCGCGGAAGAGTCGACTCCGCAATTTGGAGCAAGAAAAAGCTAGCAGCTAGGAGCTAGCAGCTAGAAGCTGAGGTGGAACATGGCGGCATGCACGACAACCTACTTTGAAGCTGGCCGGAGCCTGAGTGCGCGGGTAGCCGAACGGAACACGGAAATCCTGGCCCAACAGCCGGAGCGCCGCCGTGGTGTCCCCACGCTCGAGTTTTACTTCACCCGGCACCTCGACAACTCGCGCCTGGTCAAGGCATCGGACCCCGTCCGGGTGCGCGAGATGCGCGTGTTCGCGGCTGCTTTAACGGTGCTGTTCTCGCTCATCATGGTCTACGCCGTGCAGCACTTCAGTGCCCTTGAAAGCTCCTACAGCGTGGAGTCGGAGAAGCAGGTGCGCGACCAGTTGCGGGAAGAGAATCGGCAGCTTCGGCTGTCGGAAGCGCAGCTCTCCCAGCCAGGGCGCATCGACGGAATGGCGCGCCAGTTAGGGCTGGCGGCGCCGCAGCCAGGACAGGTCGTGCATCCCAGTGCTCATCCGGATACGGGCGCGCCTTCTCTTGCGCAAATCGTTCCACCCGCGCCGGTACAATGAGCCTTTAGATACAAAACTCTTTCGGGGACCGATTCGCCATGCAGGCAGCCGTCCGGCCCAACCGCAATCGCAGCGTTTTGCCGCGTGCTATCCCCCTGCGGGTGGCGCGCTTCTGGCTTGTCAGTCTTTTCTTCATGCTTTGGGCGTGCGCGATTGCAGGCCGCCTGTTTGTGCTGCAGATTGTTCGTCACCAGGAATACATGGATCGGGCGCAAAAGCAGCAGCAGCGCACCTTTGAGGTCGCGCCGCGCCGCGGCGTTCTCTACGATCGCAACCTGCACGAGCTGGCCATGACGGTACAGGCCGATTCGATTTATGCCGATCCCTCTGAAATTGCGGACAAGAAGGAAGCGGCGCGGGTGCTGGCAGCCATTGTTCATGGCGACCCCGACGACGCCCAAACCAGCGAAGGACAGATTGCCAATCGGCTCAACACCGGCCACAGCTTTGCCTGGATCGCCCGGCGCGTGACTCCGGAAAGAGCAGCCAGGGTCAAGGCCCTCGGCCTGAAGGGCATCTACTTCCAGAAAGAGTTTCAGCGCTTTTATCCCGACAACGAAATTGCGGCGCAGGTCCTGGGCTACGTCGGCGTGGACGATACCGGGCTGGGCGGTCTGGAGCAAAAATTCGAACCGCAGCTGCATGGCTTGGCCGGGCGCATGTATACAGCCATGGATGCGCGGCGGCGCGTGCTGGGCTCGACCGAGCGCGAGCCCGAGCCGGGCCAGAACCTCGTGCTGACCATCGACTCCGATATCCAGTTCCTTGCCGAACGCGCCCTCGACCATGCAATGGAACGAACCAAAGCCGATAACGGAACCGTCGTAGTGCAGGACGCGCACACCGGCCAGATCCTCGCGCTCGCGATTCGTCCGACATTCAACCCTAACCAGTTTCGCCACACCACGCCGGCGCTGCTTGCGCGACCACGCGGTAAGCGACGTGTATGAGCCGGGATCGACGTTCAAGCTGGTTACGTATTCAGCGGCCATCGACGAGGGCGTGACCAAGCCGGACGATCTCATTGATTGCCAGGGCGGCCAGATCACGCTGAATGGCCGCGTGATTCACGACGACAAAGCGGATCACTACGGCGTGATTACGGTGCACGAGGCCCTGGAGCATTCGAGCGACGTGGCCGCGGTCAAGCTGGCGTTGAAGATGGGCCCGGACAACTTCTACAGGTACATTCGCAATTTTGGATTCGGCAGCCGGCCCGGGGTTGAGTTGCCCGGCGAAACGCGCGGCCTCCTCCGGCCTGTGAACAAGTGGGGATCGACCTCGATTGGATCCATCGCCATCGGCCAGGAAGTTGGCGTTACCCCTCTGCAACTGGTCTCGATGGTTTCGACCATCGCCAATGGCGGCATCTATCTGCCGCCGCACGTGCTGTTGCCTACTCCGGCTGATTCGGCCACGGCGACCGACAAAAAGTCAGCCCTACCGCAGGCGCCGGCGCTCCAACCATCGCCGTTCCGGGCCGGCGGCGAGCTGCCCAACCCGCTTCCCACAGGGTCGCATCGCGTGATGTCGGAGCTCTCCGCAGCCGAGATGCGCAAAATGATGGAAGAGGTGGTGCTGTACGGTACCGGCAAGGCGGCGCAGCTCAACGGCTACTCGTCCGGAGGCAAAACCGGCACCGCGCAAAAAGTCGATCCGAGGACGCATCTTTATTCGAAGACGATGCACGTGGCATCGTTTGCCGGCATCGCACCGGTGAACAATCCGGTAATTTCGGTCGCGGTCATTATTGATACGCCGAAGGGTGCGTCTTACTACGGCGCGGCAGTGTCGGCGCCAGTGTTTGCCGAGGTGGCGCAGCAGGTCCTCGAGTACCTGGGCGTTCCGCATGATGTCGACATACGCGAGCCGAAGCCTGCCGCGAAACCTGCCAAGCCGGCGCACGAAGACGACCAGGACAACGAACCGGATATCAACGCGCTGTTCGCCGCGGTAAACGATCTGCCTGCGGACGATCCGTTACGCGATCCGGCACCCCAGCCCGCCGCGCCGCAGGCACAGGCGGTTGCCGACGGCAACCCGGCACCAGCAAAAGCAATGACTGCCTCGCTCAATCCCCCAGCCAATCCGGCGCAGGTCTTGCCATCCACTACTTCTCCGGTAGTGGTGAATACGGACGAGCTAAAGGTTCCAACGCTCGTCGGCCTGCCGGTGCGCAAAGTGATTGAAACCGCCGCTCTCGCCGGGCTCGAAGTTCAGATCATGGGCAGCGGCACGGTGCGCGAGCAGGCTCCCGCGCCCGGAAGCATGGTCGGCCCCGGAACGCGCATCCTGGTGCGGTGCTCGCGGTAGCACCACGTCAAATCAGTCGCACGGCACCCGCCGCGCCCGTCAAACTACAATCGATCACGACATGCATTGGAAAGAGCTGATCGCCGAAATCCCGGCCGTGGGCGCCTCAGGCGATACCACGCAGATTGTTACTGCAATTGAATATGATTCGCGCCGAATCAAGCCCGGCGCGGTCTTCGTCGCCATGAAGGGCGGGTCCACCGACGGCAATCGTTACATCGACAAGGCCATCGGGAACGGGGCTCTCGGCATCATTACCGATTCGTCGCCGACCTTCGATCATTTGCTCGTCTATCGCGCCGGGCTTCCGGTGCTCGAAGTCGAACACGGCCGGCGCGCTCTGGCCCAGGCGTCGGCCACCTTCTTCGGCCATCCTGAGCGCACGCTCGCCGCAACCGGCATTACCGGCACCAACGGCAAGACCACGACCGCATTTCTGACCGAAGCTTTGATGAACGGTGCGGGGCGCAAAACCGTGCTGGTGGGCACGATCGAATATCACGTCGCCGGCGAGGTGAGCCCGTCGATCCACACTACGCCCGAGTCGCGCGATCTATTCGAACTGATGGCGGAAGGGGCTGCGCGCGGAGCCACCGAACTGGTCACTGAAGTCTCAAGTCATGGGCTCGATCAGGGCCGCGCCGCCGGAATCAGCTTCGACGTCGCGGTTTTTACCAATCTGACCCGTGATCACCTCGATTACCACGGCAGCATGGAGAAATATTTCGCGGCGAAACGCCTGCTCTTCGACGGCACCGAATATCCGGCCCCGCGCGTGGCGGTGATCAACGCGCACGATCCTCGCGGCTATGAACTTGCAAATGTTTCGCGCAAGGCGGGTTCGGAAGTCCGCACCTACGGCATCGGAAAGGGCGAATGGCGCGCGGCAAGCCATTCGCTTACTCCTGGCGGCGCGATCCTGGAACTCGAAACGCCGGCGGGCCCTGCCAAGGTTGTCTCGCGTCTTGCCGGCGAGGTGAATATCCTCAACCTGCTTGCCGCGTTGACTGCCGCGCACGCCCGGGGAGTGCCCTTCGAACAACTCATCGAATCCGTGCCGCAGCTGAAGCCCGTGCCTGGCCGCTTTCAGCCCGTCGATGCCGGGCAGCCCTTCACGGTCATTGTGGACTACGCTCATACAGACGATGCCCTGCGCAATCTCATCGATCTGGCCCGGCAGATGACCGCGCAATCTGGCGGTCGCATCCTTACGCTTTTCGGATGCGGGGGCGATCGCGACCGCACCAAGCGCCCCAAGATGGGCCGGGTTGCGGGTCAGGGAAGTGACTTTGTCATCGCCACCAGCGACAATCCGCGATCGGAAGACCCGCAGGCGATCCTTGCCGAGATCGAGCCCGCCCTCAAGGACAGCGGTGTGCGTTATGTCGTCGAGCCGGATCGCGCCCAGGCCATTTGCCTTGCGCTCAAGGAAGCGCAGGCCCATGATGTCGTGCTGTTGGCCGGAAAGGGCCACGAAAAAGAACAGATCCTTGCCGACAGAACGATCCCTTTCGATGACGCCGAGGTCGCGCTATCGGAACTGGCGAAGTTGGGATATGGTGAAGGGCGATGAGATTGACTCTTGCTGAAGCCGCGGTAGGAACAGGAGCAATGTTGGAGGCTTCTTCCAATGTGCCCCACGCCGGCGCGCTCGTGGCTCGTGGCTATTCCATCGACTCGCGCACCATCGCGCCGGATGAATTGTTTTTTGCGGTGCGGGGCGAGCGTTTCGACGGCCACGATTTTGTCGCGGGCGCGGTGGAGCGGGGAGCCATTGCCGCGGTGGTTTCGCGCGCCCGCGTGGCCACGCTTCCCGATGCCGCATTGGCCGTTCCGTTGCTCATCGCCGACGATCCCCTGATCGCGTTGCAGGGGCTGGCTACGCACGTACGCCGGCAATGGGGCAAGCGCGTGGTGGCCGTCACCGGCTCGGCGGGAAAGACCACCACCAAGGAAGCGATCGCCGCCGCCCTGGGCGCGAAGTTTAACGTACTCAAGTCCAAAGGCAATCTCAATAACGGCTATGGATTGCCCCTGCAGCTTCTGCGCCTGGAGCCGGAACACGAATTCGCGGTCGTCGAAATGGGCATGAACCACGCCAGTGAGATTGCGGCCCTGGCGCGGATTGCCACGCCCGATTGGGGCGTCGTCACCAATGTAGGCACGGCCCACGTGGAAAGCTTTGCCGATGGCCAGGCCGGCATTGCGCGCGCGAAGTTTGAACTGGTGGCTTCGTTGCCCGCCAACGGCATCGCATTCCTCAATTGCGACGATCCCTACGTGTCGCAGTTCGGCCGTGATTTTGCCGGAAAGGCAGTTTACTTTGGCTGCGGCCCCTGTGCCGATCCGCAGATCCTGGTCGTCCGTGAAGACGAAACCGGCTTGCAGGTCCGGTATCGCAGCGGCAACCGTGAGGCGGACATAACTCTTCACCTGCTCGGCGGGCACAACGCCCACAACGCGATGGCGGCCCTGGCCGTGGCTCGCGAGGCGGGAGTCGACACCGCCGCTGCCGCCGCCGCTCTCGCGTCACTCACGCCCGGCGACAAGCGGGGAGAAGTGATCGATCTCGGCGGAATCACCATTCTCAACGACAGCTACAACTCCAACCCGGAGGCTCTGCGGTCCATGATTCGCACCCTGGCCGCACGCCCCGCCCGGCGCCGCATTCTGGTCGCCGGAGAAATGCTCGAACTTGGCGACCATGGGCCAAAACTGCACGCCAGCTGCGGCAAGGCCGCCGCCGAAGCTGGAATTGACATCGTAGTCGGCGTACGCGGAAATGCGGAACGTCTCGCCGAGGCCGCCTGCGCGGCTGGAGTCGCCTCGCTGTTTCTGCCCGATGCCGAAACCGCCGGCCAATGGCTCGCGAAGAACCTCCGCCAGGGAGACGTTGTTCTGATCAAGGGCTCGCGCGGCGTAGGCCTGGAGCGGGCCGTTGAAATCGCCAGGAGCCACGCCGCTTCTTCGGAGGAGTAGTGATTCAACGCCTGCGAATCAGTGTCATACTTTTGTTGCTCCTGGTGTTTTCGCTGAAACTCAGAGCAGCGAACGATCCCGCCTGGACGCGAGCTTTTCCTCCGTTTCACATTGCCGGCAATCTGTATTACGTAGGCAGCGAAGATCTCGCCGCCTACCTCATTACGACTCCCCACGGCGACATCCTGATCAACAGCAATCTCGAGTCGTCGCCCGCGCTGATCCGCCACAGCGTCGAGGCTCTCGGCTTTCACTTCAGCGACATCAAAATCCTGCTCATCAGCCATGGTCATTTCGATCATTGCGCGGGAAGCGCGCAGATCAAGAAGATGACCGGGGCCAAATATCTCGTGATGGACGCCGATGTGCCGGTGGTTGAGTCCGGCGGCCGCAACGACTTTCGCTACGCCAACTCGAAGGACTTCTGGTTTCCGCCCACGCAGGTTGATCGCGCGCTGCACGACGGCGAAACGGTCTGGCTCGGGGGAACTGTACTCACCGCGCACAAGACCGCCGGCCACACCAAAGGCACGACCACCTGGACCCTCGACGAAACCGAAAAGGGCAAAACCCTGCACGTGGTCATTGTCGGCAGCCCCAATGTGAATCCTGGCTACAAGCTGGTGGGCAACAAGGAATATCCGCAGATCGCCGACGACTACCGCCACCAGTTTCAAGTCCTGAAGGCGTTGCCCTGCGACATCTTCCTCGGCGCGCACGGCGGCTACTTCGACATGAAGGCAAAATACGGGCGCTGGAAAGCCGGCGATCACAGCGCATTCATCGATCCCGAGGGCTACAAGAGCTACATCGCCGATCGCGAACAGGCGTTCGAAACGGAATTGAAGCGCCAGTTATCGGGCGGGCACTGAAGGCACAATTCCACTCCCACCGTTATGTCCAGGCCTGTAAAATCAGCATGAAACCCGCGCCAAGTCCAGCTCTGGAGGCCACTTGCTTTACTGGCTGCTCTATCAAAAGCTCTATCCGTACTTTCACCCCTTTCGCATCTTCCGCTTTATCACGTTTCGCACTGCTTTTGCCTCCGGCACCGCACTGTTGATCGCCCTGTTTATCGGTCCGTACGTCATCCAAAAGCTGCGTGAATTCCAGATTGGCCAGTACATCCGCGAAGACGGTCCCCAGTCGCACCAGAGAAAATCAGGCACTCCCACCATGGGAGGCGTGCTCATCGCCATTGCGGTTCTGTTGCCAACCGTTCTGTGGTCCGATCCGGCCAATCCCTTTGTCTGGATCACCGTCTTCTCCACCGCGGCATTCGGCGCCATCGGTTTTGCCGACGACTACATCAAGGTGGTAATGCGGCGCAACCTCGGCCTCACCGCGCGGGCGAAACTGGGATATCAGGCGCTGGCCGCGGCTGCGGTCGCAGTCGCGCTGATCGTCCTCGAGCAGTTCAAGATGTTCTCGACCCAGATGAACGTGCCGTTCATCAAATCGTGGCGGCCCGACTTGCTCTGGCACAGCGCCGCCTACTTTCCTCATCTGGCGATTTCTCATCTATCTTCCCTTCATCATTTTCGTCGTCTTCTTTCTCACCGGCTCGTCGAACGCGGTCAACCTGACCGACGGCCTGGACGGGCTCGCCATCGGCTGCACGATCATCGCGGCGGGCGCGCTGGCTGTTTTGACCTATGTGACCGGCCACGTCGTGTTCGCCGACTACCTCGAACTGAAGCATATGGACGGAATCGGCGAACTCACCATCTTCTGCGGCTCGATGGTGGGCGCTTCCATCGGCTTTCTCTGGTATAACGCCCATCCCGCGGAGATTTTCATGGGCGATGTGGGCTCCCTGGCCCTGGGCGGCGCCATCGGCACCGTGGCCGTGGTCATCCGCCAGGAATTGCTGCTCCCGTTCATCGGCGGCATCTTTGTCATTGAGGCGCTCTCGGTCATGCTGCAGGTGGGCAGCTACAAGCTGCGCAAGAAGCGTATCTTCAAGATGGCGCCGCTTCACCATCATTTCGAGCAGTTGGGCTGGAGCGAGTCCAAGGTGATCGTCCGCTTCTGGATTCTCGCCTTGATCTTCGCGCTGATCGCTCTGACAACTCTCAAACTGCGATAGGGCCTGAGAACGGGGCCTTATTTTACGGTCTGCTTTCATTTCTGAAACCGACGTCTCAAACTAGATAACAGACCCTCGTTTTGGCACCGCGACCGCGGTGCAGAATAGAGGAGTCGCGGATCATACATGCCTGAGGTAGAACGATGATGGAACTCAAGGGCAAGAAGGTATTGGTCGTCGGGCTGGGTAAATCCGGCCTGGCCGCGGCATTGTTTTTGCGCCGTCGCGGCGCTCAGGTCACCGTCTCCGACATCCGCAGCGCCGAAGCGCTGGCCAACGACATCCCGTCGCTGCTCGAGGAGGGCATCAACGTCGAAGCCGGGGGCCACGGGCTGCTCACATTTCGCCGCCAGGATTTGATCGTTGTCAGCCCGGGCGTTCCTCTCGACACGCCGGAACTGGTCCAGGTGCGCAACTTCGGGCTTCCCGTCATCGGCGAACTGGAATTGGCCGCGCGCTTCCTCAAGGGCAAGACGCTGGCGATAACCGGCTCCAACGGCAAAACCACGACCACATCGCTGGTGGGTGAAATCCTCGAAGCCGCCGGACTCCCCACCCTTGTCGGCGGGAATATCGGTGTACCGGTCGTGGGGCTGATCGAGGAAAGTACCGACGAAACCTGGTCGCGTGCTCGAGGTTTCGAGCTTCCAGCTGGAAACCACGGAGCAATTCCATCCCGCCATCGCGGTCATTCTGAACATCACTCCCGATCACCTCGACCGTCACGGCACCTTTGAGAATTACGCGCTGGCCAAGGAGCGCATTTTTGCCGCGCAGAAGCCGGAGGATTTCCTGGTGCTGAACGCCGACAACGTGCGCGCGGCTGCCTCGGCTACGCGTTCCAGCGCCGCGGTCTATTGGTTCTCCCTCGAGAACCCGGTGAGCCGTGGGGCGTGGGTCGAAGACGGCCAGGTCCTGTACCGGGCATCGAAAGATGCGCAGGCGGAGACGATCATGCCGTTGGCCGGGATTCCGCTCAAAGGCGAACACAATGTCGAAAACGTGCTGGCTGCGGTGTGCGCCTCGCGGCTGGCCGGTGCGTCTCCCGAGATCATCCGTCACGCGGTTGAAAAATTCCGGGCCGTAGAGCACCGCCTGGAATACGTCGCAACTGTCAACGCGGTCGAGTTCTACAACGACTCCAAGGCCACCAACGTCGATGCAACCGCGAAGGCCATCGCGGCCTTCCCCGGCGGCATTCACCTGATCCTCGGCGGCAAGGACAAAAACTCGGACTACACCCAACTCGCCGATCTTCTGCGCTCGCGGGTTCGCGCCGTCTACACCATTGGAGCGGCCGCGGCCAAGATCGAATCCCATCTGCGCGGGGTGGTCGCGATCCATTCGTGCGAGACTCTCGAGCGCGCGGTCACAACTGCCGCCGCCGCTGCCCATCCCGGCGAAGTGGTATTGCTCGCCCCCGCCTGCTCCAGCTTTGACCAGTTCGAAAACTACGAACAGCGCGGACGCATTTTCAAAGAACTCGTGCACGACTGGCGGGGTTGGAAAGTATGGCAAAACGCGTAGGCGTCGACAAATGGATCTTTTTCACCACCCTGCTGCTGGTCGTGGCCGGGTTGGCGATGGTTTTTTCCGCATCCGCGGTGGTTGCCCAGGAACAATATCACACGCCGTACGCCTCGGTTGGACGCCAGGCCGGCTGGGCTCTCGCCGGTGTCCTGTGCATGATGGTTCTCATGCGCGTGGACTATACCCGCTACAACTCGCCGCGATTCATCTATCCGGCGCTTTGCGTGGCGACCATTTTCCTGGTGATGGTCTTCTTCGTCCATCAATCGCACAACACCCATCGCTGGATCCGGTTCGGGGGACTCTTCACTTTTCAGCCCTCTGAAATCGCCAAGCCGGTCCTGATCCTTTTCCTCGCCTGGTTCCTGCACACGCGGCTTGACCAGATGCGCGACTGGAAAAACACATTGTTGCGCGCGGCGATCATTCCCGTGGTTTTCATCCTGCTGGTCGTCAAGCAGCCAGACCTGGGAACGGCCCTGGTGCTGGCGGGCATCGCGGCCCTGATGATGGTTCTGGCCGGCATGGAGTGGAAGTGGCTAGCGGCCGCCATCGCCGCGGCACTTCCTCCGCTTGCGGTCCTGTTGTTCTGGGTGTCGTGGCGGCGCCAGCGCATGCTCGTGTTTCTGCACCCCGACTCCGATCCGCAGGGCGCCGGATTTCACATCAACCAGTCGCTGATCGCGGTGGGCACCGGCGGTTTTAGCGGGCGCGGCTTCATGGAGGGAATGCAGAAGCTGTTTTACCTTCCCGAGGCCTCCACCGACTTCATCTTTGCCAACATCGCCGAGGAACTTGGTTTCATCGGCGCGATCTGCATCGTGCTGCTGTTCGTCGTGTTCGGAGTCCGCGGACTGCGGGTGGCGTTTCGCTCCCAGGATCCGTTCGCCCGCCTGATCGCGTTCGGCATCACGGTGGCGATCCTTCTGCAGGCTTTCTTCAACATCAGCGTGGTTCTCTCGCTCGTACCCACTAAGGGGATTCCATTGCCGCTCATCTCCTCGGGCGGTACATCGCTGTTCTTCACTCTCGCCGGCATCGGCGTACTGCTGAACATTTCCCAGCAAGTCGAGTGAGAAAAAGCAGCTACTAGCCTCTAGCTGCTAGCTTCTAGCTCCTAAGTCCGGGCGGCTGTCGGCTCTTATCTATTGATGAAATGGGCAATTCGTCGAAGGAAAGCTGAGAAGTGCCAAAGCCTCAAAAGAGCTAGTAGCTAGAAGCTAGCGGCTAGAAGCTCGTATTTACAGAAAGGCAGCCATTTGTCCCAATTACGCGTTCTCATTGTGGGCGGAGGCACGGGTGGTCACATCATTCCCGCCCTGGCGGTGGCCCGCGAACTGGTGGCGCGTCACTCGGCCGAAATCCTGTTTATCGGTACCGAGCGCGGAATGGAGATCCGCCTGGTGCCGGAGGCTGGATTCCGTCTCCGCCTCATCAATGTCGGCCCGCTCAAGAATGTCTCACTCCTGACGCGCCTGCGAACCTTTACGGATCTGCCCGCCAGCATTCTCGCTTGCCGCGGTCTCATCCGCGAATTCAAGCCCAGCGTTGTCTTCGGCGTGGGAGGGTACGCGTCTGGTCCGGGCATGGCGGCGGCCTTGCAGATGAGAATCCCCACGCTCGCTTTCGAGCCCAACGCGATGCCCGGCTTCGCCAATCGCCTGGTGGGCAAGCGGGTTCAGGCCGCGGCAGTCAACTTTCCGGCTGCGGCAAAGTGGTTCCGCAATCCCGAGGTGACTGGCATTCCGGTGCGGCCGGAGTTCTTCACGATTTCTCCGCCGCCGCCGGGGCCTCCGCACCTGCTTGTCTTCGGAGGCTCGCAGGGCGCTCGAGTCTTCAACCAGAGTCTGCCGAAGATCGTGTCCGACCTTCTGAACGCGGTTCCCGGACTGACCATTCTTCATCAGAGCGGTGTGCGCCACGCTGAACCGACCTTAGCCGCCTACACTGCCAGCGGCGCCGATCCTTCGCGATGGAGAGTCGAACCATTTCTGAACGACATGCCGTTTCGCTTTGCCCAGGCGCACCTGGTGATGGCCCGCAGCGGGGCATCGACGGTCGCCGAACTGGCCGCCGCGGGTAAACCTGCTCTGCTCGTCCCCTTTGCGGCTGCCGCCGATAACCACCAGAAGCGCAACGCGGAGGTCATGGTCGATGCGGGAGCGGCTTCCATGCTGGATGAAAGCGATCTTGAGGTTCCGGGAAAACTGCTCGCCGCCCAGACGGGTCTGCTCAACTTCCCGCAAAGGCTTGCGGCGATGGCTTCCGCCGCGCGTACCCAGGCGCACCCTGACGCGTCCGAGCGTATTGCCGATCGCCTGGCTGAACTGGCCGGATGCAATTCCTGATTCGGAGAAGTGACCGCAAGCAAAAGCCCGTCTGCCGAAGCAGACGGGCTACGTCCAGGGTTAGAAAGAATTAGCGGTGACCGCCGCCGCCGTGGAATCCACCACCGCCGCCACCGTGAAAGCCGCCGCCGGCGAATCCGCCACCGACATGGCCGCCGCCGACGTGGCCACCGCCGGCAAATCCGTTACTCATGTGGGCGCCGCCCGCAAAACCGCCACCTACGTGGCCGCCACCCGCATATCCGGCGCCATTAATGGCGTGCGTACCGCCATATCGATTTCCGCCACCATAGGGCACGGGCCGTGGGCCGCCGCGATAGCCGTATCCAGCGTGGTAGCCGTATCCGCCATGATATCCGTATCCGCCGTGATTTCCGTATCCGTAATGGCCCCAGCCGTAGTGATACCAGGGACCGGCGCCGATGAAGATGCCGCCGACGAACCAAGTCGACCCGTAGTATCCGTACGGCGCGCAGGAATAGGGATAGTAAGCGTAATAGCCCCAGTCGCAGACGGGCGGACCGTAGGCGTAGGGAGCGGCAACGACCGCCGGTCCAACGCCGATTCCGACCGCGACCTGGGAATGCGCCGTTGCCGCAAACGGCACAATCAAAAGCATTGCAAGCAAAACCGAGCGTACGCTTTTCATGGAAATCCTCCTGGTGCCGCCCCAACCTGGTTCCGACCTGGGCCCCGGAGGATTTCTCCTCCGTCTTCAGCACTTGCCGGCGGGATTTTTCTCCTCATCCGGCTTCCACTCATTAAGACAGCACTTATTCGATTAAGTTGCGGTCAAAAAGGAAGCATTGTCCGGCGGCGCGGTTTATGCAAGTACTTTTCTTTCGAATGAGAAATCGGGAGGTGCATCCGAACGAAAGCGGCCCCTCCGGGTTGGAGGAGCCGCTGTAACTCGAGCTATAGGGTTTTATGTAATTTACCGGCGGAAATGGTCCCCCCGGTCATCCCGGTCGTGGCGATCCCGGTCGTGATGGTCATCCCGGTCACGGACGTAGCGGTGATCGTCCCGGTCACCGTAGTAGCGGTTCACGCGGTAGAAGTTGTTGCTGTACGCCGCGCCCCTGAAGTTCCAGCGTCCCGGCACCCAATAGCCGCCGCTGTAATAGCCCGCAACCCATTCGTATCCCGGTCCCGGGCATGGAGGAACATAGGCCATCGGCCCGCGGACGTATACTCCGAACTCGGCCGCCTGGGCCGAGGTTGTTCCCAAGCCCAATCCACCCGCCACAACCGCTGCACCCAGCATCCATTTCGCCATGCGTGTCATAGGACCTCCGTCCCACCCGATCCACGCCCCGAAGGGCGAGGAGTCTGTCCGGCTTTTCTGGTGAGGCTTGGTTCCTGCCGCCTCTCCACGTCGCCGGTTATGTCCTGATCAAACACTGGCTTTTCAGAAGGTTGCGGCATTTGCGCAAAAATAAATGGGCGCAACTTTCTAAGATTTGCCGTGTTCAACGTGGCCTTTTTGGCTCGCGATTCTTCGGGTGGAGCGCGGCGGAAGCTAAGCACGAGTGGCGGATGCTACCCTAACCTTTCGATAAAGAATGTTCGCCACTTCCCAGCACGCCCATTTCATTGGCATCGGCGGTATCGGCATGAGCGGCATCGCCGAAATCCTGCTCAACCAGAAGATGAAGGTTTCCGGGTCCGATCTGCGCCGCAGCCCGATCACAGACCGGCTGGCGCAACTGGGCGCTGTGATCTACGAAGGTCACGAAGCCGGACACGTGGCGGGATCCACAGTGGTGGTCACAAGCTCCGCGGTGAGCGCCGCAAACCCCGAGGTCCTGGAAGCCCATGCGCGGAAGATTCCGGTCATCCAGCGCGCGGAGATGCTCGCCGAATTGATGCGCTTGAAGTACGGCATCGCCATCGCAGGAATGCACGGGAAAACAACCACCACTTCGATGGTGGCCAGTGTTCTGGGGGCCGGCGGCCTCGATCCGACCGTGGTGGTGGGCGGGCGCGTGGACGCCATGGGATCGAATGCGCGGCTGGGCGCTTCGCAGTATCTGGTGGCCGAAGCTGACGAGAGCGACCGCTCCTTTTTGAAGCTCTCGCCGATCCTGGCCATCGTGACCAACCTCGATCGCGAGCATATGGACTGCTATAGCGACATGGATGACGTGGAGCGCGCTTTCCTCGCTTTCATGGACAAGGTGCCTTTTTATGGAGCGGTGACGGCGTGCATCGACAATGCGCAACTGGCGGCGATTCTGCCCCGGGCCCAGAGGCGCGTGTTTACATACGGGACTGCGCCGGAGGCTGATTACCGCCTGACGTCTGTAAGCACCGAAAAGGGATCATTTTCGCGGTTCGTTGTCGGGACGGCCACCGGGTCGATCGGGCCGCTCGAGCTGCACGTGCCCGGCCGCCACAACGTGTTGAACGCGACCGCAGCGGTGGCCATTGCGCACCAGCTCGAGGTCGACCCGGCGAAGATCGCCGAGGGCATCAGCCGTTTCCGTGGCGTGGATCGCCGCTTCCAGCAACGCGGGCAGGCGCGGGGCGTGACCGTGGTGGACGACTACGGGCACCATCCCACCGAAATAAGTGCCACCCTGGCGGCGGCGCGCGAGTGCGGTTATAACCACATACACGTCGTCTTCCAACCGCATCGGTTCTCCCGGACGGCCGATCTCCTGGACCAATTCGCGGGTGCATTCAGAGACGCGGATACGGTGACGGTGCTTCCGATTTATGCGGCGAGCGAGGCGCCCATCCCCGGCGTCACGGCGGAACTGCTGGCCAACAAGATCGAGGGTCCACAGGTGGAGTTTGCGCCTGATTTCGCCGGGGCCCTCGCTGGAGTTACCGGCAAGGCGAAGGACGGCGATCTGATTCTGACTCTCGGAGCCGGCAGCGTGAGCCAATTGGCGGCGCAGATCGTGGCGGCGCTCGAGGCCGAAGTTCGGCAAGTTTAATTTCCTGCTTTCCCACCCTGCGACAAAACCAAATACGTCGCAACGATGGGTCACCCCGGACTGTGCCGGGCCTGACACTCGGAGTTCCTGCGCAAACGTTTTACTTGAAGGCTCTGGCGCTGGTATCATGCGTGCGTCTTCCATCATTCATGGAGCAAGGAGCCTGTATGGCGAAGCGTTCGCGCAGGAGTTTTCTCAAGTCGGCAGCGGCCTCGGCGGCGGCTGTTTCCCTATCGAGCCGGATTGCGGCGTGGGGTGAGTCTTCATCCCCGGTGCGCATGTGGAGCACCGATCACGAAAAGCGTCATGCCAAGGTTGATGCGCCCGTTTGGAAGCCCGCTGCACAGGCGTCCGGCGCGATCGTCGTTGATCCCGCTTCGACGAAGCAGGAGATTCTCGGGTTCGGTGCGGCCATGACGGATTCCTCGTGCTACGTGCTCAGCCAGATGAAGGACGATGAGCGGCAGGCGGTGATGCACGACCTGTTTGCGCCCGGGGAAATGGCTCTCAATATGAACCGCACCTGCATCGGAGCGAGCGACTATTCGCGGACGTTATACAGCTTCGACGACAGTCCGGAGCCCGATCCCGAACTCAAGAAGTTTTCGATCGATCACGACAAGGCCTACATCCTGCCCATGCTGCGCGAGGCGCGCAAGTTGAATCCCGAGATGTTTTTGTTCTCGTCGCCGTGGAGCCCGCCGGGATGGATGAAGCCGAATAACTCGATGCTCGGCGGCGCGATGCGCAAGCTCAGCTTTGGACCATACGCTCTTTACTTCCAGAAGTTTCTTGAAGGCTATAAGGCCGAGGGCGTCCCCATCGACGCGGTCACGGTGCAGAACGAGACCGACGCCGAACAGGAAGGAAGGATGCCGGCCAGCCTCTGGGCGCAGGAGCAGGAGATGGAATTTGCGGCGAAGTACCTCGGACCCGCACTGCGCAAGGCCGGACTGAACACGAAGATCTGGGTGCTGGACCACAACTACAGCTTGTGGGGCCGCGCCCTCGACGAACTGAGCGATCCGACGGTCTACGAATCGATCGACGGAATCGCATGGCACGGATATGTCGGCGAGCCCTCCGCGATGACGCGGGTTCACGATGCCTTCCCGGCGAAGAGCGCGTACTGGACCGAAGGAGGTCCCGACATCGCCCTGCCGGATTACCAGACGGACTGGACGAAGTGGGCCGATACCTTCAATGGAATTCTCAATAACTGGTCGCGGTCGATTACCAGCTGGAACGTTGCGCTGGACGAGAAGGGACGTCCCAACATCGGGCCATTCTCGTGCGGCGGCGTGGTTACGGTTGAAAGTGAAACCCACAAGGTGACCCGCAGCGGCCAGTACTGGGCGTTCGCGCACTACAGCCGGCATGTGAAGCGGGGAGCGAAAGTGATCTCGTCGGGCGGAGCGACGGAGGCGGCAAAGGGATCGCCGTCTTATGTTGCCTTCCGCAATCCCGACGGCGGCTATGCGCTTGTGGTGGCCAATCCGGGTGCGGAAAGGTCGATCAAGGTGCAGGTGGGAGGCAATTGTCTCGAATTCAAGGCCCCCGCGGACTCGGTCCACACGTTGGAATGGGCCTGACGCAAAATCGCCGTTCAATAGATCGCACCACCCTGCTGGGTCGAGACCACCCTACCGCTTCTGACAGCTAGCGTGTAAGTGATCGCTTCGCCTTGCCAACTCTTCAGATTGAAGGTGCGGTCCGGGGCGACCTTTGCGATTCTGTAAGGCCCAAATGTTAGCGGTTTCGTTTCGCAGAGCGGACCATCGGCATCGCTTGCATCGATGAACCAGGCGCCGCCCGATCCGACCGCGCGCGCCTCTCCATCCGGATCGACGAGAACGGCGGCCTTCTCTTCGACGCCCAGCCCTCGCACCCTCGGTGCCGATGCGGGCAGGGCTTTGCAATCGGGTTCGTCAAGCCGCGCCAGGAACACCAGCAGCCTGCCCATGCGGTTGCGTTTGGCGAAGTGCGAATCGGTGATGAGGTTTTTCAGAATGGGTATATCAAGAAAGCCGTGCGACAGCGTCACGCGGGGATGAAACGGGTCGGCCAGCAGTGTCTTGCTGTCGAGATTGGGATCGTCGGGCTTGTCGCCCTGGGCAGTGTAGGCATACTCGCCGAGTACAGCCAGCCCTGCGCTGGTGCCTCCAATGGGCACGCCGCGCCGGATCGCGTCGTTCAGCGCGGCCTGCACGGGAGTTCCCATCCAGAAGTTGATGTAGTTGGCCTGGTCGCCTCCGGCGATAAAGATGGCAGTGGCGGCGGAGATGGTGCGCGCGACAACGGGATCGGCCGAGGCAGCGCGATTGGGAATAATCAGCGTGGCCACGGAATTCAGGTGGCAGAGTTTCCGGACATACGGGTTGTATTCGTCGTCCCCGGTGGCGCGAAGGATAAGAAAATCTCCGCCGTCCGCGCGATCGCATAACCAGCGGAAAGCCTCATCCAGATCGGCGCCACCTCCCATCAAAGCGAATCCGGCCCGCGGTGAAGCCGCGGAGGCATTGGTCGCACTTCCTGCGCGGATATAACGGAAGCTTGCTGTCTGAGCCGAGGTTGAAGCGGTCACGGTCGCCGCAAACACGATCGCGATCAGGCCCAACATCCGATTGGTGTACATGTAAGGCAGATTAATCGGATATGCCGGTGTGGACGGACTCTTTTATTTGAATAGCAACGGATGACCGCGTTCAATCAGTGCCTGGCGTGGACAACATGAACGCCAAGGTGCCCGGGCGCGAGTCCTTGAATGTCGGGGCCGAACCTGGACGCGATCTCCTGGAAATTGATGTCTTCGATGGCACAAAATCCGTGCAAGTGAAGAAGCGCTGCAATGCCGGCCGGCTCGAAACGGCTGACGGAACGTTCATCCATTTTCTTAAGCTGTTCGGTCCGCTCCTTTTCTAATTGTCTTAGCTCTTCTGAGAATGCCTCGGGAGGTTCCATATAGTCGAACACCACCTCCGAGTTCTGGATTGACGACATATAGGCCAGTGCGCGGCCGATCGCGTCCTGTGTCAGATAGGGCACCACCCCGAGCCAGGTGAAAAACCCGGGTGAGTTCTGCTGAAAGCCCGCGGCGACCATCTTCTCTCCCACATCGTCCCGCTCGAAATCGACTGGCACGGGAACAAGCCATGGCGGAACTGGGATTTGAGCTTCAGCCAGGCGCTCGAGTTTCCATGCCTGCGTCGCGGGATGGTCCACCTCATAGATCTCCAGTCCGCCATGGGGATTCCGCAGTGCGAAAGTGTCGAGTCCGGCGCCAAGGATGACGATCTGCCGAACCCCTCTTTCGACAGCTGTTGCCAAAGCATCTTCCGCAATCCGGCTTCGTGCGGTGGTGAACAGACGTCCGATGCTGGCCATGGGGTGTGCGTTCGCAAATTGAAGCACGTCCCTTTCGTCTTCCCGCAGAATCTTCATGGCAAATGGGTCATAGAGGATTGAGCCGTGATCGAGCACCTGATGAGCAGCTCGTTGTCGGGCGATCATCAGGGCTGTGCGACTGGGTTCATCCGGCTTCATGCTCGAGGCCTCCGTTCTCATCAATAGCTGATCGCGCGAGTTTCTGGCTCATCTGAGAGGATCTCCCGGTTTTTGAAGCCTTGCAACTCCTGGTATTGAGGCAATTGACGGCCGCTCGGCCCTTCATAGTTCGTTTCGATACACCCTCCTGTCGCAGCTTTCCAAATCCCGATTGGAAAATTGTCTTTCACCGCCGTTAACCCCCCGGGTTCCCCTTCGCTGCCCGGCGCGGAAATCCACTCCTATCCATCCCATAATTGAGGCTGGCGATTCTCGGAACTCCTGCTCAGGCGTGACCATACAACGAAGCACGAAAAATCGTTCCCTGCCCTGGGAAGAAGAAGCGTCCGCGGAACCCCGCGTGCGGCGCGCACAGCAGGTTGCGCCTGCGCCGGGAAGCGTCCGGCGGGGCGTCCCCGGCATGCCTCTTGCGATGCCGGATCGGGACGACGATGACTACCCATACCCCGTCAGGCAACGATTCGAGGAAGCGCACAGCCCGTGGTGGCGTCCCAAGACCAAGTGGGGGCGTATCTTCTTTGGATTGGGCATCCTGACTGTCGCCGGCGTTGTGGTGACGGCGGGATACATCTTCAAGACCTACCTTGAACGCGATCCGCGCTTCCGCATCAGTGGCGGCGGGGATATCCAGGCGGCCGGCCTGACGGAGGTTACGCGCGCGAACATCCTGCCCGTATTCGGCGAGGATATCGGGCGCAACATCTTCTTTGTTCCATTGAGCCAGCGACGCAAGCAGCTGGAAAACATTCCGTGGGTGGAAAAGGCGACCGTGATGCGGCTGCTCCCCGATCAGCTTCGCATCTCCGTGGTGGAGAGGACGCCGGTGGCGTTTGTCCGTCATGGGCAGCAGGTCGGGCTGGTGGACTCGAACGGAGTCCTGCTGTCGATGTCCGCGGGTTCGATGACCAAGCATCATTACTCCTTTCCTGTGGTGACGGGCATTGACGGTGGAGATCCGTTGCCCTCGCGGAAGGCGCGCATGGCGGTCTACGGGCGCCTGGTTGCGGACCTGGACAGCAACGGGCAACACCTTTCCGAGCAGATTTCGGAGATCGACTTGACCGATCCCGAAGACGCCCGCGTGCTGATGCCCGAACAGGGAACCGATATTCTCGTCCACTTCGGGGACGACCAGTTCCTGCCGCGCTATCAGCGCTACAAGGCGCACATCGCCGAGTGGCGTCAGCAGTATCCAAAACTGGCGTCGGTCGATCTTCGTTATGAGCAGCAGGTAGTGCTGGAGATGGCACCGGGCGCAGGCGGCGCGCAGACAACGGGGGATGACGGCAAGCCCCTGGTGAACCCGACCGAAGTTGCCGGCAATGCAACGCCCGCGAAACCAGCGGCGGGCGTGAAGGCTGAACCGGCATCGAAAGCGCAGGCGCACAAGGCTCCCGTGAAACCAAAAACAAGCAAAGAGAAGAGCAAGAAACACGCCGCTGTTGCGGAGACGCGGAATGTGGCGCCGGGGCACGGTGAGGCTAAGTTGGACTTTCAGTTAAGTGTGGTGTCGCAGAAGTTCGTTGCATAGATTGAAGCGGTCGAACCGCAGGTCCTTCGACTTCGATTGGCGCAAAGAAGCGCCAATCTTCGCTCAGGATGACAGTTCAATTATGAAGCGACCTTTGAGACTGGACACCAGGGCAGGCAAGCTGAGCGGAGACGATGAGCCAGAAGCAGGACAACCTGATTGTTGCGCTCGACATCGGCAGCATGTCGACGCGGGTGCTGGCCGCCGATCTCAATGAGGGGGCGCTGCGTTATCGCGGCCACGCGGTGATGGACTCGGCCGGGATGCGCAAAGGTTTGATTGCCGAGCTTGGACCGGCGGCCAAGGCTGTAAAAGCGGCCAACGAACAGGCGGAAACCGTAGCCCGCGCCAATATCGATGAATGCGTGGTGGGCGTGGGCGGCCCGCATATCTTCGGCGTGAATACCAACGGCGGATTCGAACTCGGCAGCCGGATGCGCGAAATCACGCGGGAAGATGTACGCACCGCGGTGGAACGCGCCCGCGCTGTGGAGCGGCCGCCGGACCGCGAGATCCTGCACTTGCTGCCTCGCCAGTTCATCGTGGACGACCAGCCCGGAATCTTCGATCCTGTGGGGATGATCGGCGCGCGTCTCGAAGTCGATCTGCACATTGCCACGTGTTCAGGCAGCGCTTTTCAAAGCACGGTGACATGCGCCAACCGCGCCGGGCTCGAAGTGACCGAGGCGGTTCTCGAATCGATCGCCGCCGCCGAGGCCACGCTCTCCGCCGATGAACGCGAACTGGGCGTGTGCCTGCTGAATATCGGCGCCCACTCGACCGACCTGGTGGTCTTCTTCGAGGGTGCGGTCGCGCATACGGCCGCTGTCCCGGTGGGCGGGGCGCACTTCACCAACGATCTGGCCATCTGCCTGCACATGCCGGTGGCACAAGCCGAGGAACTGAAGCGCCAGTACGGGCATGCCGTTGTGACCGCTGTGCCGCAGGACGCGGAGATAGAAATCGCCAACCCGACGGCGGAAATGCTGTCGCTGCGCCGAGTCGCCGAGGTTCTTGAACCGCGGGCCCGCGAGCTTTTCCACTTCGTCAAAGAGTGCCTGCGCCAGGGCGGGGTGGTGGAGGCGCTGGGAGCAGGCTGCGTTCTCACCGGAGGCGGGGCGATGTTGCCCGGCATGCTTGACCAGGCGGAGAGCCAGCTTCGGGTGCCGGCGCGGACCGGAATGCCGGTCCGGCTGTCGAACATGCCCGGTGAACTGGCTCATCCTGCTTTCTCGACTGTCATCGGCATGCTCTTGTATGCCCACCGCACGCGCGTGATGCGCGACTCGGAAAACAACGGACTGCGCGCCAAGCTGCGCGCCATTTTTGCATCGAGTTTTTGAGTTCTTGAGGAAGACACATGTCATTCAACCCGGATTCGACCCAGGTTCAGGAGGCCGCCATGGAGCAGATGATTCAACAGCCCGGAGAAATGCGCATTCACTTTCACGATGAAACCCCGCGCGGGGCACGCATCAAGGTCATCGGCGTGGGCGGAGGCGGCGGCAACGCCGTGAACCGCATGATCCAGGCCAAGATGGAAGGCGTGGAGTTCATCGCGGCCAACACCGACGTGCAGGCGCTCAAACTGTGCCAGGCGCCGGTGAAACTTCAGCTCGGGGTGCGGCTGACCTCCGGCCTGGGCGCGGGCGCCAATCCTGACGTGGGTCGCCGCGCTGCCCTAGAAGATTCGGAAAAGATCATTGAAGCCCTCGAAGGCGCCGACATGGTGTTCGTTACGGCCGGCCTGGGCGGTGGCACGGGAACGGGCGCGGCTCCGGTGATCGCCTCGCTGGCCAGCGAGATGGGGATTTTGACTGTCGCGGTGATCACTGTCCCCTTTGCCTTCGAAGGCAAGCGGCGGCTGCAGCAGGCCGAGCGCGGACTCAAGGAGCTTCTCGAGAGCGTCGACACCATGATCGTGATCCCCAACGAGAAGCTGCTTGCAGTGGCCAAGGACGCCGGTTTCTTCCAGAGTTTCCGCATTGCCGACGATGTGCTGCGGCAGGGCGTGCAGGGTATCTCGGACATCATTACGATTCCCGGCATCATCAACCGCGACTTCGCCGACGTGAAGACCACCATGGCCGGTATGGGACATGCCGTCATGGGCACGGCGATCCGCTCGGGCGAGAACCGCGCAGTGGAGGCGGCACAGGCTGCGATGGCTTCTCCGCTGCTCGAGGCCGGCGCCATCGACGGCGCGCGCGGCATCCTGATCAACATTACGGGATCCAGCAAGCTTCGGCTGTCGGAGGTGAACGCGGCCTCTTCCCTGATTCAGACGTCGGCTCACGAGGACGCCAATATCATCTTCGGCGCGGTGCTGGACGAGAAGATGGCCGACGAGGTCAAGATCACGGTGATCGCCACCGGGTTCCGCGACCAGATGCCCGCGCGCCGGGCCCGCATGCTCGATGTGGAAAATATCCCCGTGGTTTCCGTTCCCGTGATGGCGACGGAGAGTTGGATGCAGGAGGGCGGCGTTCCCGTGGTGAAAATGTCGGCTCCTCCGGTGATCGAATTCGAACCGCCAGCGCCGCCTCCGGCCCCCCGGTTCCTGAGTGAAGACGAGGAGGCGGAACCGTCCCGGCTGGAATCGCCGCGGGTCATGGTGGCCCAGGCGCCGGCGGCCTTCGATGATTCCTACGTGGAGACGGAACCGCAACCGGGGAAGGCGGCCCGTCCCAAGTTTGCGGAGATGGAGGAGCCGGTGTACACGCCATTGCCGCGGGATTATGCACTCGAAACAGGCAACGGAGTCCATGCTTCGGAAGCCGTCGAAGAACGGCGTCCGCAGCCTGTCGGAGCCCTGTTTGCGGAGGCTGCCGCCAACACCGAGCGGGATCTGGACGTGCCGGCGTTTATGCGGAGGGCGCAATTTTAACTTCCGGGCTTTCAGAAATGTGCAGGTTGGTCCCATAATGGAAGCTGGAAACGGTTTTCCACAGGAGTCGGGCAGGACAATCGGTTTTGAACCCGAGTCCAAGTACCAATGTCATGTGTTTTCCGTCACATGGTTTTGGTTCGTATTGAAACATTTTGGCTGTATAGTTTCACTTAAGTTCTCCATTGCAGGCAGTTGCGAATCCGGCTTTACGAGTTTCTAGAGCCGCAACGTTCTTTTGTGCCGCGACTCTCAAGCATGCGGCGGATTTTCATTCGGGGAATTTGCCCCGAAGCAGCCCGAACTTGAAAGAAGGATCGGGTAGCAGCTGGAAATGAGTGGACGCCGCAAGCAAATGGAGCGATAAGTACGAAGTGCGCCTCCTCCCTCGGGGTAGTCGCATGGCATGAATCCACGTAGAGGGGAAGCTGGCCGGATGAGATTGTCTTGCGTTTTGCTCGTGAACCTTGGTTTGGTTGGAATGGGGGCCGGCGCCGCCAGCGCAGGCGCTCTTGATGCGCCTCACACGCTGCATCACACCAAGACGCCGCCTCACCTGGTCGAGTCGCATCACGCGGCGGCAAAGCACTCGGCGTCGCATCAAGCGACGACCCAGACTGCCAGTTCGAAGACTCCGGTTCACAAACAGACGACCGCCAGTCATTCCTCCGGCAAAGTTGGAAACGGCGCCGCCACGATTCGCCGTACCCGCCTCGTCGTCCGCCACCGCCATTACTACGAACATTTCTCCGCCAGTTCTTTTGCGGCGGGAGACATTTTTGCCGGAGACGTCACGGTCGGCGAAGACCCGGTGATCCGGCAGGCGGCGATCGATGCCCTTGGCGACATGAACGGCACCGCGGTCGTCATCAACCCGGCCAACGGGCGCATCCTGGCGATGGTGAACCAGAAACTGGCCCTCTCGCCAGGCGCGGAGCCCTGCTCAACGATCAAGCTCACGGTGGCCATGGCGGCCTTGTCGGAGGGGCTGGTCACGCGCGACACCATGGTGCAGTTGCCGGGCTTCCGCATGAACATGACCCAGGCGCTGGCCAAGAGCAACAACCTCTACTTCGAGGAACTGGGCCGGGAACTGGGTTTCGAGCGTGTTCACCACTACGCCAACGAGTTTGGACTGGGTGAGCTGGCCGGGTACAACATCGAGGGCGAGCAGCTTGGCGTGTATCCCGAGCAGGCAATCTCCGCCGCCGAAGGCGGAGTGGGGCGGATGTGCAGCTTTGGCCAGGGCGTTTCGATGACGCCGCTGCAACTGGGGGCTTACGTGGCCGCGCTGGCCAACGGTGGAACCCTGTATTACCTGCAGCATCCGACTACGCTCGAGGACATTACCGCTTTTGAGCCGAAGGTCAAGCGCACCCTCGACATCGCCCGGTTCGTTCCCGACCTGCAGGACGGCATGGCCGGCGCGGTCGAATACGGAACGGCGCGGCGTCTGCGCGCCAGCTTTACGGAACTGCCGGTCTTCGGCAAAACCGGGACCTGCTCCAATGAGGGAACGCGCTATGGGTGGTTTGCCTCCTACTCGGATTCGCCGCAAGGCAGCCTTGTGACCGTGTTCTTCCTCGAGGGCGGCCGGCCGACCTTCGGTCCCCGCGCCGCGGAACTGACCGGCGCTTTCTATCGCAATCTGTGGGATCACGAGTACTTCGCCGCGAAGGCCCAGGCTTCGGACCAGGTCACCCCGGTTTCGACCACGTCGCCGGCCGCGCAGCCGCCCGCTTCGGGCGTCGATCAGTAAGCCACCGCGAGGGCCCGGCATTTCAGTCCGACAACGTCAATCGGCCGCATAATTTCATTCAAGTCAGCGGTGGGTGGGTGGCTCCGCGTCTCGATTCACCCAAACGTTGTTCCTTTGCGCGGATTCGTGGCGTCCGGTGTGCTAGTCTCAGCGCACAATGAAGCTCGATACTGCGCTCACCCTTCTCAAGTCGGGGCCAGTGCCGTTTCTCGGCACCCACTTACTGGCCATGGCAGGCTCTCCCAATTCACAGGTGTATCCGTACTACTTTTCGCACCACCAGGGCGCCGCCAGCCATACGGGGATGGGCGAATACTTCAAATTCGACACCATCGCGCCCACTGGGTCCGTCGTGGGCGGAGATAACAAGCTCTACACGAAATTCAATGTGCACAACGTGCGCATGAATCCGAATACGGAGTCGCTCGACATCTCCGCCATCCCAGCTTATGTGCTGGATGGAGGCGGTCCGGACATCATGATCACCGGCCAGTTGAGTGCATGCATCTTTGCGATTCGCCAGGAGCCGGGACGACTGTTTGTCGCCCACATTCAGCCGGGCGGCGGCCGGCAGACAGGACAGATGCTTCGCCAGACCATCAAGCTGATGGGGCACCTCGTAATCCCGGGCGGAGGAGGCCGTGTGACGCACGTGTTCGGCCTTCCCGATTATCCCGCGCGTGCATACGTGCTCGGACTCCGGACGGGAGGCGCGTGGCACATCTATGCGCAGTGTGTGGCTACCGGAAACGGGCCCATCACCAATTCACTCATGATCGTTTAAAGCTCCCCGTCGTTCCTGGGGTGGCGGTGCGCTCGCCGGTGAGCCAGTGAGCGGCTGAATACCTGCGGCTCTCCTGCGGATGCGGCGTCGCGGATCACTTTTTTGAGGCAATACACGTGCTATCCTCGCCGAAAGGAATCAGGCGCCCTTCGAATCGTGGCGAAACTCCACACTTCGCGCATTTGCTTGCGTTCGTTTGCGATTTGCTTTTTTGCCGCATGCGCATTCGCGGCGAATTCACAGACGGCGCGGGAGACCGGCAACCAGCAGGATTCCGTCGGCCTGCCATCCATTACGAATCCGCCCACCAAGCCGCCCCTCGCTCGTCTCAGCTCCGCCAACCGCGATGGCGTCTTGCGCATTGATGTGGTCGTGACCGACGCCGCCGGCAAGCCGGTTACCGATCTAGACGCCAAGGACTTCACCCTACTCGACGACGGCCTGCCCACGCACATCCTCACACTGCAGTCTTCCACCAGGCAGGACGGCAATTCCGAGTCGTTGCCTGAGTTGATATTTGTCTTCAACGAGGACACCCTGCCGTCCGGGCAGAGCCAACGTGCGGAAAAGGTCGTTGCGGCATATCTTCGGAAAAGCGGGGGACAACTGAGTCAGTCCGTATCTCTCTACCGCGTGACCCACGACGGGTTGTTTGCCTCGGCGCGGCGGTCGATCGATGGAAATGCCCTGAGCGAAGAAGCAGAAATGAGAAGGGAACCGCGCCTGTTGTGGCCGGCAGGAGCGAAGAGCCCGGGCAGGTACCCGATGGACCATGCCGACCCGCAAATCTTTCGTAGCAACGGTGTGCTTGGGCTGATTGCCACCGATCAGCGGAACATACCCGGCCCCAAGACGCTCATATGGTTCGGAGATAGCTGGCTCGTTGCGGGACATTGGTGCAACCTCAATGAGGCAGTAGAGTTATCCACGCGCTTGCGCGAAGCTCGCATCGCCGTCAACCTCGTTCTCCTGAATCCAAGGCTGGAAGGGAACACTGATGTCCGGGATCTTACCGCAGCCGCAGAAAAGGACAAGCCTCTGCAGCCGGCCAGATTCCCTCTTTCCGCCGTCGCCACGCACACCGGTGGGCTGGTCGTTGATGCCTGGGACGACCTCATGAACGGCATAGAGCGGTGCGCCGCCGAGGCAGGGTCGTTCTACAGCCTGACTTTCGATCCGCCACGCACCGAGCATTCCGACGAATATCATGATCTGGCTGTAGCGGTTTCCAGGCCGGGCCTGACTGCTCGCACCTTCGCCGGTTACTACAATCAGCCGGAGTATTGGGACCATCCTCGACCCGATCTCGAACGCGTCAACGTCGCCCAGCTTGAGGAGGCGATCCGGGGGAAAGCGGGAGACTCCGGCTTTCCGCGGCGGCTGGGCAACATGGAGCTCACCGAGCGCCTCATGAACAAGAAGCGCACGCAATTGCTAGGACTCCTTCGGGATGACAGGGAACGGGAGGCGCTCATTGCGGTCGCGGATCTCTCGGAGTTCCTGGCTCCGCCTGCCGGGGACGCGCTCCCCGATCCATTTCCCGGCCGGGCAGCCGAAACGGAGATCCTCAAACGCACATATGATTATTTGTCCGACTCCATTCACAAGCTGCCTGATTTCTTCGCTACACGAACGACTGTCTCGTACCAGGAGCCCCAGGTGCGGGACGAGGATTCGTGCAAGATTCGTTCCACCGAGCAGCCGTTACGCGTGACGTTTACTGCTCGCGGGACGGTGCTCTACCGTAACGGCGCAGAAGTGGTGGATGTCGAGAAGAGTAGGCGCAAACGGATGCTGAAGGGCCGGGAGAACGCGCTGGATACCCAGGGCACCTTCGGCCCGGTGCTGGCCTCGGTACTGGCCGCGGCGGCAACCGGCCAAAGTACTCCACCTGGAGCCGCTGGGAGAAGGGCGGCCAGGGCAACCTGGCGGTGTTCCGATTCGTTGTTCCGTCCACCGCGCCTATCTTTGAGGTCACGTACTGCTGCCTTCCGGAGGGAGACGGCTCCACGGTTTATCGGAATATGACGGGGTATCACGGGGAATTCATGGTCGATCCGACCAGCGGCGCGATCATGCGCCTGACGATCGAAGCGGACTTAAAGGAGGATCGCGACCCCCACGGACCTCTCATCAGGTCGGCCCTGATGGTGGATTACGCCCCCGTCGAGATCGGCGGAAACCGGTACGTCTCTCCGGTGCGAAGCGTGTCCTTATCGCGCGGCCGCACGCTGAAGATTATGGGCGGTTGGGGTATACCGTTCATCGTCTATGGCCCGTTTGAAACGCTGGTGAACGACTTTTCGTTTAGCGAGTACCACAAATTCGGGTCCGAATCCCGCATGCTCGCCGGCTTCGACGAGATCCCGGACACAAACTCGCCCAAATCCGGCGCTGCCCAACCGCCCGCCAAACCGCAATGACCCCCCAATGCGAGAAACCGGCAATACGACTGAAACGATTTCGCTTAAAATTCATCCGATAAGGGTGAGGATTTCCCCCTTCCCAGTTTGCCCTTCGGCGAGGTCGGATTCCTCCTGATTTTCAAATTTCTCTGGTACGGGGTCTCACTCCAATGGCACTTCCCACGCAAATACTTCTCGTTTACGGCTATTTACTCCTGTTTGCCTGGGTGCTGGTGGAGCAATTCGGGATTCCGCTGCCGGCTACGCCGGTACTGCTGGCGGCAGGCGCTCTTTCGGCGGAACATAAAATCAGTTTTCCGGAGGCGATGCTGGCTGGACTGCTGGCCTGCATGGTTTCCGACTCTTCCTGGTTCTTCATCGGCAAGCGCTACGGGCACCACGTGCTGCGGCTTCTCTGCAAACTGTCGATGGAACCCACCATCTGCGTGCGCAAGACGCAGGATTCCTTTGGCCGCCGCCGTGGCGTGATGCTCATGTTCGCCAAGTTCGTTCCCGGCCTTGCCACCCTGGCGGCCCCGGTGGCCGGGCAGAACGGCATGGCTTACCCGGCGTTTCTGTTTTTCGATACCATTGGCGCCGCCCTCTGGGTGGGGGCGATCCTGGGCGCCGGGCGGCTGTTTGGCGACGCGCTCAAGCGGAATCCCGGTCTCCTCAACTGGGTGGGCCAATTCTCAGGAGCGTTGCTGATCCTCGGGATCATCGGCTTCATCATCGCGCGGATGTATCGCCGGCGCATGGTGCTCCGGCAACTGGTTGCGGCGCGCCTGGAACCCGAAGAACTGAAGCGCCAGCTCGACGCCGGCGACCAAGTGTACATTGTGGATCTGCGCCATCCGCTCGAATTGCTGCCGGACCCCTTCACTTTGCCCGGGGCACTCCATTTTTCACCGGACGGTCTGGCTGCCCGGGCGCACGAAATTCCCAGGGACCGCGACGTAGTGCTCTACTGCACCTGTCCGAGCGAAGCCACCGCCGCCAAAACGGCTTTGACGCTGCACAAGCTGGGAGTGAAGCGGGTGCGTCCGCTGCGGGGCGGATTTGACGAGTGGAAGCGGCTGGGGTACCCGATGGACGCCATCGAGCCGGTCATTCCCGAGACCCCGTCGCTGGTTCAATTAGGGCGCTGAAGCAAGGACCGTGCCGGTACCGGTGCGGCTGGACAGCGACGCCGGTGACGGTTGGTGCTTTCCCACCCTGGGCGCAAGAACAAGAGCGCGCCAAGGATGAGAAAGCCGGCTTTATCCAGAGGTGAAGGTTACGCCGAAGCTACCGGTGCGGCCGCAAACAGCGCGGCGATCTTGGTTCCGATCGGGGCACCGATTCCGCTGCACGGATCAGGGCCTGGCGCGGCGCTATAGATTCCGTTGGTTCCCACGGTGATGTCGGTGAAGGCGCCCTGATTCTGCCAGAGTTTAGGGGTCACGAACCCGAGTTTCTTTCCAAACGCGGCAAAAAGGCCCGCGTACAGCGGCGCTACTGCGCTGGTGCCGCCGACCACCGTCTGGGCACCGTGGACGACGATCGTATATCCAGTGTTGGGGTCGGCATCGCCGGTGACATCGGGGACCATCCTGCCGGTCCCAAACTGGGTGCCCGCGGGGGCAGGCGGTGCGCCGATTTGGAAGGCCTGCACGGGAAAGATAGTGGAATAGCCGCCGCCCGTTCCCTGGCCGTTGGTCTGGCCGGGAGTGTCGTTCCACACTGTCTCCGTTGTAGTGGTCTTAAAGGTGCCTCCGCAGCCGATTACGTGCAGACAGGACGCGGGCACATCCACGTTGGCTGGGGACGAGCCGCCATCGCCGGAATCGTTATCCCCGGCGGCGCCGAACACGACCATGCCGGCCGCTGTGGCCGCTGATGCTGCCTGCTCCATCTGTTGCGCCGCGGCGTTGCCCCACACGGCTTCGTCAGCGCCCCAGGAGATGCTGCACACGTCGCATCCATCGGCAGTGGCCTTGTTTACGGCGGAAGCGATGTCCTGCGACCAGTAGACGCGAATCGCGGCGGGGCGTCCGGTGGCGGCGAAGTAAGAGGCGCCGGCGACCTCGATGTCCAGAGCGACCTCGTAATCGGGATCGTCCGATGATCCAAGGCTCTGGTTGGGATCGTTCTGGGTGCCGTCGACGGACACGTCGGTGATTTGCGGGGTTGGTTGGCTAACGGACTGGAAGAAAGCGTCCAGATCGGACTGCACCCAGCCGCCGCCCAACTCGATGATGGCGATTACTCCACCGCCGGCTAGGCCTGTCGGCCAGTTGTAAGCTGCGCACAGGTTAGGCACGGTCCACGGACCGGCAGTGGCATCCCGCTCGACCGCCCGGGCGAAGGCGGTAAATAATCTACGGCGCTTGAAATACGGCTTGCAGAGAATGGCAGGGGATGGGCTCATGGGTTTCTCCTTGGCACCATTTTCGGTGGACGGGGTCGGAGCCGCAACCGCATGGTTTGAGTCAACCGCCTGCCGCTGCGTGCGCGTGAGTATGCCACAGGAGCGTTGTGCCAGGCAAAACCCTGCCGTTTCAAAAGCCTTAGTATGGGTTGGGGAACAAAACATTGGCTTACGAAGATCTACGCGATTGGATCAGGACACTCGAGAAGCAGGGCGAGTTGCGGCGGATCCGCGAAGAGGTTTCGCCGGAACTGGAAATCACCGAGATTACGGATCGGGTATCAAAAATCGGGACAAGGAGTGGCGGGAATTCGGGGTCGAACATCACGCCCGGGGGCCCGGCGCTGTTGTTCGAGAACGTCAAAGGTCATCCGGGTCACAAGGTCCTGATCAACCAGTTCGGCAGCGAAAGACGGATGGCGCTGGCGCTGGGCGTGGAACGGATCGAAGAAATTGCGGACCGGATTTCGGGGCTGATGCATGTGAAGGCGCCGGAGGGCTTGTTCGACAAGCTGAAGATGCTTCCCCAACTTGGGGCGCTGACGAGCGCGTTCCCGAAGACGGTGAGCGCGAAAGATGCGCGGTGCAAGGAAGTCATCCTAAATCCAAAGGACAACGGCGGCCGCGAGGGTTTCGACCTCAATTCGTTTCCGATTCTGAAGTGCTGGCCGCACGATGGGGGAAGATTCATCACGCTGCCGTGCGTGCACACGCGCGACCCGCGCAGCGGGAAACGCAATATCGGCATGTACCGGATGCAGGTGTACGACGGCCAGACCACCGGGATGCACTGGCAGCGGCAGAAGGTGGCCGCGGAACACTATCGCGAAGCCATGCGGAACGCGGGGGCGGGTGATGCGGCGGGCTCGGGCAGCATGAGCGAGAGAACTGCCCGGGTGGCCATCATGGCGGAGTCGGCGGGGGGCGCAGTCAGCATTCCCGATGGGCCAATTGGCGGCCTGCCGCAAGTAACGCTGGGCAAGCAGAAGGGCTCGCGATTTGAAGTTGCGGTGGCGATCGGAACCGATCCGGCGACGACATTCTCAGCCATCGTTCCCGCGCCACCGGAAGTGGAAGAGTTCATGATCGCGGGGTTTCTGCGCGGCAAGCCAGTGGAGATCGTGAAGTGCGAGACGGTTGACCTCGAGGTTCCGGCGCATGCGGAGATCGTCCTCGAAGGCTACGTGGAATTGGGGGAACTGCGCGCGGAAGGTCCGTTCGGCGACCACACCGGGTTCTACACTCTGACCGACGAGTATCCGGTATTCCATCTCACGTGCATTACTCACCGCCGCGACCCGATTTATGCGGCGACGATCGTGGGCAAGCCGCCCATGGAAGATTCATGGATGGGCAAGGCCGTGGAGCGCATCTTTCTGCCGGCGATGAAGATGACGATTCCGGAGATTGTCGACATTCATCTGCCGGTGGAAGCGGTATTTCACAACCTGATGCTGGTGTCGATCCGGAAGAGCTATCCGGGCCAGGCGCGCAAGGTGATGAACGCCATTTGGTCGCTGGGGCAGGCCATGTTCACCAAGTGCATCATCGTGGTCGATGAGGATTGCGACGTGCAGGATGTCGGCGAAGTGGTGCTGCGCGTGGCGAACAACATCGACCCCGAGCGCGACATCCAGTTCACGCTGGGGCCGGTCGACTCGCTCGATCACGCGTCGCGGATGCCGAACTACGGCTCGAAGATGGGGATCGATGCGACACGCAAGTGGAAAGCGGAAGGCTTCGAGCGGCCGTGGCCGGCGATGATCGAAATGGATGCGGCGACCAAGGCGCGCGTGGATTCGATGTGGGCGAGGCTGGGATTGTAAGCGGCCCAGGACAGGCACATTCTGTGTCGGCGTCGACCCTGATGATTAGAGTCGATTCGGAAAGTTGGAACCATGCCCGAAGGCGAGAAGTTCGACGCCCATCAAAAAGCACTCTCCATCAATCTCGATGGAACGATCTTCGGCTCGTTTGCCGAGATCGGTGCGGGGCAGGAGGTGGCGCGCTGGTTCCTGCGCGTTGGTGGCGCTTCCGGTACCGTGGCGAAAGCGATTTCGGCCTACGACAAGGAGGTTAGCGATCACCTTTACGGAACCGGGTCACGCTATGTGTCCAAACCACGCCTGCAGGCCATGATCGAGAGCGAGTGGCAGCAATTGCTGGAACAGTTGCAGGCCACCCGTGGCGCCAACACGAGGTTTTTCGCGTTTGTTGACACCATCTCCGCTCGGAACTACGCGGGAACGAACGACTGTCACGGATGGCTGGGGCTGCGTTTTCTCCGAGAGCCAGGCGAAATGCCGAACGACGTCATCCTGCACATCAACCTGATGGATCCGAGCAACGTGCAGCAACAGGAAGCGGTAGGCATTCTGGGTGTGAACCTGATTTATGCCGCGCATCATGCGCTTGCGTCATCCGAGGAGTTTCTTCAAAGCGTGTACGCTGACCTGACCACCGAGCGAGTCGAGATCGACTGCCTGGAGTGGAGTGGTCCTGCCTTCCGCGATTGGAATCGAAACAATATTCATGCCTTCCTGGTCGCTGGCGGGTATGCCGAAGCTGTGGTCTTTCCCGCAGACAACCGATTCATACCGCCGAATGAGTTGCTTTACAAACACGCCCTGGTGCTTGCGCCGGGAAGATTCGATAGTGTTACTGACATGCACGCGAACCTGATCCGGGATACATTGGCGCAGTTGCCGGAAGAGGAATTAGAGGAGAGCAGAGGCGGACTTGGGTTGTTCTGCTTGTCTGTTACCAATGGGCCGGATAGCGAATCCTCTGTCAGTGAAATCCTGGAACATGTGGCGAGCCTTCAACAGCTGGGCTATGGGGTGATGCTATTTCGTGCTCAGGAACTCTATACCATGACCGCATTTGCGAATCGATACACAAAGTCGCGGATTCACTTCGCGATTGGACTCACGGTGCTTGTGCGCATCTTCGAGGATAGATACAAGGATCTGGCGGGAACCCTGCTGGAAGGCATCGCGCGGCTCTTCGTGCAAAATGTGCGCTTGACTGTGTATCCGATGGCAGAAGAAGAACTGCGGAGGCGGGCAAAAGCAGCGGGGCCCACTGGATGGAATTGGAAAGAGACGGATGGAATCGTCACCGCCGACAACCTGCATCCGCCAGCGCCACTGAATTCCCTATATCGCTATCTGCTTGAGAGCAGGTTGATTCTCGCCGGGAAATCTGAAGGGCGCTGAATTCGCAATCATGATGGGGGCGAATCGAATGCACCCGAAATTGGGTTCTGACCAGACACAGCCGGCTCCGAAAGAACCTTCCCTGTCGGCCCGCGCCCCGCCCACGGCGAGGGTTGGCCCGGGAGTCTTCTGCTATATCTAAACCATGCGCGGTACCCCGTTTCGGTTCCTGTTTTCATTGGGTTGGATCCTGGTCGCGCTCTCGAGCAACGCACCGCTCCATGCGCAGGAGGATTCGTTTCGCTGGGCGGACTTTCACTCCGTGAAGGACCAGGATGTGATCGTCTGGGTGACGCGGGCCCTGGAATCGGAAAAGTGGAGTTCGATTCGAGAGATTGGAGTGCTTTATGATGCGGCGCTGGTGGTGACCACGCTGCGAAGCAATCCAGAGGCTTCGCCCAGCTCGGATACCTTCAACTTGTGGAGCGTCTCTCTCACCACGCATGCCTTGACTCCATTGCTGAAGGGAGTCGACCTGCGCTGGCTCGACTGGATGCCGTTTTCGCGGAATTCGCAGCGGGAACTGGGATTGATCTATGACGACTGCGGCGAGTGCGCGGCGACGACCTACTTTACCGCTTTGTACTATGACCGGTCGCAACATATCTGGAATGCGCATTGGATGCGGGGAGGGCAGGCTGCGCCGATGTGGAGCGCGGCTACGCCTGAGGGCGTGACGGTGACGCATGTCTACGCGGCGCTCGCGGAGCCGGATGGACGTCAGCTGGTGGGAACCTGGAACCACTTCGATTACGGCAAGATGAAGCCGGCCGAGGACTTCGTTTTTCGTTACGATCTGGACTCATTCAGCGGCCTCGACCGCACCCAGCTCCTGAGCGGCAAAGAAGCGGAAGCCATGAAGCAGCGGCTTTGCGCGGCGCAGGGAGGTGCCGGGGGCCTGGCACGGGGGCAGGATTCCGTTCTTTGTGGACAAACGATCCATGCCCGGCCGGAGCGCCGGCCTGTCACCAGTCCACCGGCCAATAATGAGGGCCGATCTGTGCCGCCGAAGAGCCATCGCTAGGCTGGCTAGACCATTGATTTGAATAAGCTCTGAGTCGGCGAAGAACGCCGGCCGAGGGGTTTATTGATGCCGCGGTGCCTTTTGCCTGGGGGATGATTCTCACTTTCCGCAAATCGCTCGTATACTACCCGTATGTCGATCGTGCGCAACATCGCCGGCATCGCTAAAGGCATGAGCATCACCTTCAGCGAGATATTCCGCCCCACCGAGGTGGAGAACTATCCCGACGGTCCGGGTCCGCTGAAGGGAGCCAAATTTGAGCAGCGGTTCCGAGGCGCGCACGTGCTGCAACGGGATGAGAACGGGCTGGAGAAGTGCGTAGCCTGTTTCCTGTGCGCTGCGGCCTGCCCCTCCAACTGCATCTACATCGAGGCCGCCGAGAATACCGAGGAGAAGCGCATCTCGTCGTCGGAGCGCTACGCTAAGGTCTACAACATCGATTACAACCGCTGTATCTTCTGCGGCTATTGCGTGGAGGCCTGCCCGACCGATGCGATCACGCACGGGCACGGGTTTGAGCTGGCCACGCTGAACGCCACCAACCTGGTGATGCGCAAGGACGACATGCTGGTTCCGCTCCAGGCGCTTGTGAAAACAAAATAGATCACCATTCGACAGATTCGGGCGATCGAAAACGTACTGTAGAGCCCATGGCGCATCGCGGATTTGACGAGCAGATGGCGGCACTGGAGGCGCTCAGGGGCGGCGAATTCGACGCCGATGCCGTCGCACTGGTCAAGAAATCCCTTGCCAATCGCAGCAACTTTCTGGTCGCCAAGGCGGCCCGGCTCGCCGAAGACGCGGCCCTGGCAGACCTGGTGCCTGACCTGGTGGCGGCATTCGACCGCTTCTTTATAAATGCAGAGAAGACCGATCCGCAGTGCTGGGCGAAGAACGCGCTGAGCCGCGCGCTGGGGAAGCTCGAATGCCGGGACAAGGATGTGTTTCTCCGCGGCCTGCGCCATCATCAGATGGAGCCGACCTGGGGCGGGCGGTCAGATTCTGCCGGAACCCTGCGCGCGACCTGTGCCCACGCACTGGTGGCTTGCAACGGGCTCGACAACCAGGAACTGCTCATTCTTCTTCTTGACCCGCTGGTCGACAAGGACAAAAGCGCGCGGGTGGAGGCAGTGCGCGCCCTGGCTCAACTGGGCGAGATGGCGGTTGCAGTGTTGCGACTGCGCGCGCTGATTCCCGGCGAGGACCCCGAGGTTCTGGGTCAATGTTTCACTGCTTTGCTGGCGATCGAGCGGGATCGGGCGGTTCCTTTTGTGGCCGGCTTCCTTGAGGAGGGAGATGATCCCGCCGGCGAAGCGGCGTTCGCGTTGGCGGAGATGCGCAATCCTGCCGCCCTGGCCGTGCTACTTGACCGGCAGAAGGAAATTACGGACGCGTGGTTTGGCGGAGTCCTGCTGAGCGCGATCGCACTGACGCGCCTCCCTGAGGCGTTTGAATTCCTGCTGGGGATGATCGAGCGCGAAGAACGCGAAGCGCCAGCGGCGATCGAGGCTCTGAGCCGGGTGGCCGGAGAGGAATTGAACGCGCGCCTGCGACGTGCGGTAGAAACAACGGGGAGCGAGCGGCTCGAGAAGGCTCTGCGTGCATCGGCAACGCAGAGCTCGCAACGATAATCAAGCATTGCTTGCGACGAATGCCGGTTGGGTGATTAGCGCAACCTCCACGTTTGTCTTTCGGACGCGCTTAATCCCACTGAAGTGTGACGGCGGTCTTTGACGTGACAGAGCTCTCGCTGATTTGATGAAAAGCTGCGGAGCGCGAATGACGCGATTCGACGCCAACCGGAGAATCCAGGTGAGGACGAGTGCTGCCATGTTGAGTGCGTTTCTTTTGTCGGGTCTTTTCATGTGCGGGTGTGGGGGGAGCGGCGGTTCTTCGGCGTCAATTGCGACCTCGCCTCCAACTGCGGCGCCCACCATCGCCGCCACGCCGACGCAGAACGGCGCGGTAATCGTAACCCTCAAATCGACCACCGCCGGAGCCACTGTTTATTACACGGTCGACAACTCGGCGCCCACCTCTTCCTCGCAGGTATACGAGGCGCCATTCCTGGTCGCCGCGAATCTAACTGTCAAAGCAATCGCCACCGCTCAGGGAAGTACGAGCAGCGTGACCACGCAGGTTTTCGCGCCCAACATCCCGCCGAGTACGCTGGTCTGGAGCGATGAATTCAACTCGACAGGCTCGAAAAGCCAGCCCAATCCGCAGATTTGGACCTATGACACGGGAAACAGCGGCTTCGGCAATCATGAGCTGGAGAACTACTGTGCGTGGGGTTCCAATGCTGCGCCGTGCACGGCAGCAAGCCCGAGTGCATACGTGGGAACTGATGGCTACCTGCACATCGCGGCGCAACAGCCGTCGCCCGGTGTTTATACCTCGGCGCGGATGAAGACGCAAGGCCTGTTCAGCTTTCAATACGGACGGTTCGAGGTGCGGGCGCAGGTTCCGGAGGCACAGGGATTCTGGCCGGCGGCCTGGCTGCTGGGGAATAACATTACGACCGTCGACTGGCCGGCCTGCGGTGAACAGGATGTGCTGGAGCGGGTGAACGCGGCTAAGTCACCGGACTGGAATGAAGGATCGGTTCATGGGATCGGGTTCACGGGTAATATCGGCTTAGGAACTGTATATAACTTCCCGGGAGGACAGACGGCTGCGGGCTGGCACACTTACGGGATGATCTGGACCAAGGGCAGCGTTGCTTACTACGTGGATGATCCGGGTCATCCGTATGTGACTTACTCCACCAGTAATCTAAATGGACTAGTTGGCGCGGTGTGGCCGTTTGACACGGGGCAGAGCAGCTTTATTCTCCTTAACCTGGCGATTGGCGGCGACTGGCCTGGGCCTCCGAATTCGGCCACGCCATTTCCATCAGAGATGCTGGTGGACTATGTGCGGGTCTACTCAAACTGAGCTGCGGAACGGCGACACCGCGGTGTGGAAGGGGTCCGTGATACTATTCCCACTTTCGGAGAAGCTATGCCTCGTTTACGCCTGTTTTTGCTTGTCTCGTTGATGTCTCTGGTTGCAGTTTTCGCGATTGCCCAGGATTCTGAAACCAAATCGATTCGAGTGGCTTCACCCAACGAACAGATTGTTGTGATTCTGTCGACGGGTCCTGCACAGCCAGAGCCGGCCCCGGGCCCGCCCCGGCCAATTGTCGACAGCTTACGGTATGCGGTGGAGTTCCACGGTAAGAGGCTCTTCGAAGATTCGACGCTGGGCCTGAAACTCGAGGGCCAGTCGCCGATCGGGCCGGGAATGCGGCAGGTAAGCGAACAGAAGGGAACCGCCGACGAGAGCTACACGATTCCAGTCGGCAAGACCAGCACGGTTCGCGATCATTACAACTCGTCGCGAGCCGATTTCCAGGATGCGACGGGACGAAAGGTGTCTGTCGAGGTGCGGGCCTATGACGATGGCGCGGCGTTCCGGTACATCCTTCCCGAACAGTCCGCGATCAAGGACGTGCGCATTGAGCACGAGCTTACGGAATTCCGCTACAGCAAGGACGCAACGCTGTATCCGCTGATCCTCGATGGCTTTCAGTCTTCGTACGAGGACGAGTACCAGATGCGGCAGGTGAGCGGTATCCATCGCGACTGGCTTGTCGCGTTGCCTCTGCTCGCGGATGAGCCTGGAATCGGCTGGGTGGCTGTAACGGAAGCCGATATCGACAACTATGCGGGCATGTATCTGCGCAAAGGCGAGGCGCCGTTTGCGCTGCGGACGGAGTTGCCGCCGCGGCTGGACGAGCCGGCGATTGCGGTGGAGACAGACGCGCCGGTGACGACTCCATGGCGGGTGCTGATGATCGGCGACGAGCCGGGCCGCCTGGTTGAGTCGAATATCATTCTGAATCTGAATCCGCCGTCGAAGATTGCGGATACGTCGTGGATCAAAGCGGGCAAGTCGGCATGGGACTGGTGGTCGGGTGAGGCCGCGCCCAGCGTGAGCTTCAAGCCGGGGATGAACACGGCGACCATGAAGCACTACATTGACTTTGCTTCAGCGTCCGGTTTCAGCTACATGCTCATCGACGCGGGGTGGGCGATGGCGGATCGGAATGGGCCGCAGGATTATTCGGCGCTCGCCGATATCACCAAGGTCACGCCGGAAATCGACATGCCGGAGCTGCTGCGTTACGCGAAAGAGAAGAATGTACGCATCTGGCTGTGGTCGCACTGGACCTCGGTCGACAAGTACATGGACCAGGCGTTTCCGCTGTTCGAGCAGTGGGGCGTGGCAGGGGTCAAGATCGACTTCATGAATCGCGATGACCAGCAGATGACGCGGTGGTATCGGCACGTCGTTGAACTGGCCGCGCAGCACCACCTGATGATCGACTATCACGGCGCGTTCAAGCCCGACGGGCTGCGGCGGACCTATCCGAATCTGATTACGCGCGAAGGCGTGATGGGCAAGGAGTATCTGAAGTGGAGCGCACGGGTCACGCCGACACACAACACCACCCTGCCGTTTACGCGCATGCTGGCGGGGCCGCTGGACTACACGCCGGGCGCGTTCGGCAACGCCACGCGCGACCAGTTCATTCCCCGCAACCAGGAGCCGATGGCCCCGAATACGCGGGCGCATGAACTGGCGCTCTACGTCGTGCTGGAAAGCCCGCTGATGATGGTTTCGGATTATCCGGAGCATTATGCCGGGCAGCACGACTTTGAGTTCATCAAGCAGATACCGGTGACGTGGGATGAAGTACGCGTGCTCAATGGGCGGCCCATGGAAAACCTTACGGTGGCGCGGCGCAGCGGCAAAGACTGGTATGTGGGCTCAATTACGAATTGGGACGCACGCGCTGTGCAGGTGCCGCTGAGTTTTCTGGGAGAAGGGAAGTACGTCGCGGAGATTTACGCCGATGCGCCGGATGCGGGGACCGATGCGACGCACACGACGTTCACCAAGCAGGATGTCGACCGGTCGACCGTGCTGGACGTGAAGATGGCGCCGGGCGGCGGGAACGCGGTCTGGATTCACCCGGTACCCTGATCCATCACCACTCTTGCGCTGTTCCACACAGAGATTTGGTGCGAGTCGCCTCGAGCCGGCTGTTCAGTGCTTCGGGATGATCCTGGCTGCAAAGGACTGCGCTACGATCTTTCCCTCTCGCACAACGAACGTATCGGTGGCAGCTTCGTACGAATTGTCTGCAGTTTCGGCACTCCACAAGATGTACGCGTATTCACCTTCAACGCATTGGTGCTGCATTGAAAACGAGGCACCAGGCTTTGCAAACTCTGAAAGAAGGTTTTCGAAGAACGGTTTAATACTATCTGTGCCCTTCAGCGCTGTGCCCGGGATAAAGAACACCGCGTCCGGTGAGTAATCCGCGAGCACGCCATCGAGGTCGTTCTCGCTGAAGGACTTCAGATGTTGATCGAGAATGTTTTGTGTAGTGGGCATCGTCGTCTCCATGCGTTCGTGATCGATTCTGCAGGTCTTGCGTGGGCGTAGGCCGCGGCATTTCTCCAGGCAGTCCCGCCCCGTCAAGTCCAAAGGTAGCGAGTGGACCGCCTCGAAGTAACGAAAGAACGCCGAAACAGGGGCGAATTCGTCAGACGGCAACGGGTGGCGCACGTCTCGCGAAAGTGAACCAAGCACGCAATGGGTGGCCCAGGAATGCGCCGCGTCTTCGTCAGCAGCAATACCGGGGCTCAGTTTTAACATTTTTGAAGCTTGCCAGTCACCGGCTAATCCTGGCGTTTCAGCCAACGATATGCGCCGTTTGCTGGAGGTGCTTGCACTGAGCCGGCCGCTATGGTACAAGTAAAACATTCAAGTTTGCCCCCAAAGGGCAAGCCTGAGTTTCATGCAGAGTGGCTGAGGGACGGGCCCTGTGACGCCACGACAACCTGCCTGGGCAAACCAGGAGTATGGTGTCAACTCTCGCTCGCTTAAGTGCGGGGAACATGAGATTCGGGGGTTGCTTCAGCGCTCATAGCTGAAGTGGCTTCGCAAGGTTTTTCGAGTCAACTCACGTTCGCTCTTTTTGAGCCGGTCACGCGTACCCGTATCCGCCGTCGCTCGCGCACATGCGAGGGATCTGGTGACGACTGCTTACGAATTGCGATGTCGGGAATGCGGACGGACCTTCGGGGTCCAGCCGCTTTCTATCTGTGACGAGTGCTTTTCCCCCCTCGAGGTGGCCTTCGACCTCGACTATGCCCGCTCCCGCTTTACCCGCGAGAAGATCTCCCAGGGCCCGGCCAACATGTGGCGCTATCGCGCGCTGCTGCCGGTGCCTGACGATTACGTGCCGCAGACGCCTTCGGGCTTCACGCCGCTGCTGACGGCCCCGCGGCTGGGCTCGCGCATTGGCGCCCGCAATCTGTACATCAAGAACGATGCCGTCTGCATGCCCACGTTGAGCTTCAAGGATCGCGTGGTGGCGGTGGCGCTGGCCAACGCGCAGGCGTTCGGATTCGATACGGTGGGCTGCTCGTCGACAGGCAATCTGGCCAACGCTGTCGCGGCCCATGCCGCGCGGCTGGGACTCAAGACCTACATCCTGGTGCCCTCCGATCTCGAGTCCGCGAAGATTTTGAACACCCAGGTGTACGGCGCGACGCTGGTCCGAGTGGAAGGCAGCTACGACCACGCCAACCGGCTAAGCAGCCAGATCGCCGACCGCTACAACTGGGGGTTCGTGAACGTGAATCTCCGGCCCTATTATGCCGAAGGCTCGAAGACCGTGGGCTTCGAGATCGCCGAGCAACTGGGCTGGAGGCTGCCGGACAACGTGGTGGTCCCGATGGCAGGCGGGTCGCTGATTACCAAAATCCGCAAGGCTTTCAGCGAGCTGGTTGCGCTTGGACTGGTGGAGGACAGGCCGGTGAAGTTCTTTGGCGCGCAGGCCACCGGCTGCTCGCCGATCGCCAAGGCGGTGAAGAACGGTACCGACTTGATCGAGCCGCAGCGGCCGCATACGATCGCCCGGTCGCTGGCGATTGGCAATCCCGCCGATGGTATTTATGCTGCTCGCGCCATTCGCGCGACGGGCGGATGGGCCGAAGACGTGTCGGACGTGGAAATCGTTTCGGCCATCCAGGAACTGGCGGAGACCGAAGGCATCTTCACCGAAACGGCAGGCGGCGTAACCACCGCTGTGACGGCACGACTCTATGCGCACGGCCGGATTAAGCCGGACGAACTCACGGTCACCTGCATTACGGGCAACGGGCTGAAGACGACCGATGTGCTGCAGGGAGCCTACGATCAGAGCCAGGCCATCCGCCCCCGCCTCGCCGATTTCGAAAACTTTGTGGAAGAACATACCGCCGGGAACCAGGAATTGACCCTGGCTGGGCGAGGGTAGGAGAAAGTTATGTCCGTTAAAGTACTGTTGCCGAATGCATTTCAAAAACACACCAACAACGTGCGCGAGATCGCCAGCACGGCTGCCAATCTGCCGGAGTTAGTAACTGACATAGAGGGACGTTTCCCGGCCCTCCGGCCGCACCTTCGCGGCGAAGACGGTCAGATACGCCGCTTCATCAATTTTTATGTGAATGAAGAGGACATCCGCTTTCTTGGAAACGATAAGTACAGCTTTCAGGATGGGGATGAAGTGCTCGTGATTCCTTCGATCGCGGGCGGGTGCTGTTGAGAGGCAGCTATTAGCTTCTAGCCTCTAGAAGCAGCTTTTGTAGTGACCTGAATCACTTGCGAGTAACGATCTGGCCCTCCCCCCGCGAGGGCCATTTTGTTACTACCGTTTTACGGCCAGATCAAACTATTAGCATTGTATTTGCATCCGCTTCATAGTCCTCTTACAATCCGCGCCAGATACTAAAAGCGTGATTCCGGATATGTTGCGCAAGGCCTCGATTGAGTCAGCCGGCAGTTCCGAAATGCTGGTGAATTTTTCTTCACCCTCACCGGCTCCGTCTCTTCCAGCGCGTTCGATATCGAATCGCATTCACGCCCAGGTAGGGCGCTACCGTCTTCGATTGGCCGAGTCAAGCGAAGACCGGATCGCGGCCTGCCGCCTTCGCTTTCGAGTCTTCAATATTGAACTGGGGGAAGGTCTGGAAAGCTCGTACCAGACGGGACTCGATACCGACCAATTCGACGAGGTGTGCGAGCATTTGATTGTTGAGGACGAGCGGGAAGACAATCCCGGGCGACGGATCGTCGGCACGTATCGAATGCAGACGGGCGAGACGGCGGCGCGGCATCATGGGTACTACTCCGAGCAGGAATTCAACCTGGCGCCCTATGAGCCCCTGCGCCCCGGCATTCTGGAACTGGGCCGCGCCTCGATCGACCGCGAACACCGCACGCCGGAAGTGCTGACCCTGCTGTGGCGCGGGATTGCGCAGTATGCTACGGACATGGGACTGCGTTATCTCATTGGCTGTTCTTCGCTGACTTCGAAAGATCCGGCCGAAGGCTGGCAGCTGTATCGCCAACTGGAGCACTACCGGGTTCCGCCGGAGTTTGAGACGTGGCCGACCGATGCCTACGCCTGTCCCATCGAGCAGGAAGGGCCATACGCACAGCGGTTATCCTGCCCCAAGGAATCGAATTCTGCCGGCTATGGTCAAGGCTCCGATGCGGGAGCGCCTGTCCAGGTCAAAGTACCCAAGCTGCTCAAAACCTATCTGGCTATTGGTGCGCGGATCGCCGCGCAGCCGGCATGGGATCGCGGATTCGGCACCATCGATTTCCTGACGCTGCTCGATTTAAAGCTGCTCTCCTCTGCCGCGCGGAGCCGCTTTCTCGCGCCCCTCACCCAGTGAGGCTGCGTGCCCTCCGGCGCGCTGTGGCGCTGGTTTTCGCACTGGCGTCATGCATCCTCGCTTACTGGCTCACACGGTTCCAGGGTCCGCTTAGCCTGATGCAACGGGCACAGTGGCTTCACGGAGCGGCCTGCCGCGTTCTGAAAGCTCTGGGTATTCGTTGCATCGTGCGGGGCCAACCGCCGTCCCAGGGCCTGGTGGTGTCGAACCATCTGAGTTATCTCGACATCGTGATTATCAGCTCGGTGATGCCGTGTTTTTTCGTTTCCAAGTCCGAGATCGCGGAGTGGCCATATTTCGGCGAGGCGGCGCGGAGCGGAGGAACGATCTTTATTGATCGCAAGAGCCGCGCCAGTACGGCTGAGGTCGCGGGGCAGATTAGGGAGCGCCTGAAATTGCCCATTCCGGTGCTGCTGTTCCCGGAGGGCACAAGTTCCGACGGGGCGCAGGTGTTGCGCTTTCATTCGTCGCTGTTTGAGCCGGCCATTGCGGCCGGGGCGTTCGTGACTGCCGCTGCGGTCCGCTATGGGCTCGAGGACGGGCGGCAGGAGCGCGATCTCTGCTGGTTTGACGATACGGCTTTCCTTCCCCATCTCTGGAAGACGCTGGGGTCGGCGGGATTCTCCGCTGAGGTCACGTTCGGAGAGCCGCGCCAGTATCCCGACCGGCGCACGGCCGCCGAATCGACGCACGATGACATAGTTGCGATGCGAGCACAGGAGCAGCTCTCAACTGTCAGCGGTAAGCTTTCAGGCTCATCGCGGTGAGGTAAGCCGGAGTTCTCCCGAGGAACCGTAGATGGGCTTGCGACTTGTGACTGACACCGAAGGCTGAAAGCTGGCTTTCATGCCGCGGGGGCTCCGGTCGATCCTCGCACCACAAGGCTCGTGGAAACCAGGAACTCGCGCTGGATCTTGACGTTTCCATCGGTCTGGGCGCGGAGGGCGTCGAACGCGGCACGGGCCAGATCGGCACGGGAAAGGCGGATCGTGGTCAGCGGCGGGAGGGTGAACTCTGCGAAATCGATGTCGTCGAGCCCGATCACGGACAGATCTTGCGGAACACGCAAGCCGCCCATATATGCGGCGCGGAGAACGCCGATCGCAGTCATGTCATTGGAGCAGAGAATCGCTGTGGGCCGGGAGCCGAGGGCGCGCAGCCGTTCGAATCCGGCCACGCCGCCGCGCAACGTATGGTCGCATTCGATCACCCAAGCCGGATCGACCTCGAGCCCCGCGTTTCCCATGGCGGCGCGGAAGTCATTTTCCCGGGTGATGGCCGAATGAAGCTTGTGCGGCCCGGCCAGGAAACCGATCCTGCGGTGCCCAAGGTCCATCAGGTGATGGACCGCCGCCCGCACGCCCGTGGTGTAGTCGAGCAGGATGGTGCTGGTCTTGGGGTCGTCGAGCCTGAACTCAGCCAGGACCATGGGAATGTCGCGATGGGTCAACTGGTCGAGCACCGGCTCTTCTTCGCCGAATGTCATCACCGCGACGCCTTCGACCTTGCGCTCCAGCATGCGGCGCACGCAGTTGGTGAGAATGGCGGGATCGCTGTTGGACGAACTGACCAGAATCTCGTAACCGTGGGCGACGGCTATTTCTTCGAAATTCTGGATCAATTCGGGGAAGAAGGGATTGGTAATGTTTTCAACGATGATGCCAAGGATGCGGCTGCGGCCCGAGACCAGGCTGCGGGCATGAGTGTTAGGGAAATAATTCAACTGCTCGATGGCCTGCCACACCCGTTTCATGAGCCGGTCGCTGACTGCGGGCGAGCCGTTGATGGTGCGCGAGACGGTGGCTATGGAAACCTTCGCAAGAGCAGCGACGGTGCGAATGTCTGGCGCCTTGGCGACGGCCTTCCGGGTTCCTTTTCGTGCCACGAACACATCCTAAAGCACTTCGCGACTGAAATGGAAACGAAGTTGCCGCGGAGGGCGGATTGGGGCACGCAGGTAACCCACCGAGCCGGCAGACTACCGGTGGGGGCTTCAATCGTATTTCCGTTAAGAGCTGAAAAAGCGGCAAGAGGTTCGGGTCCTGCTGACTGTATGCTGCTCGCTCCGGGATGGCGGTATATCCTGTATTCAGACCTTGGTTAGATTAAGGAATATTTGAATGCAAGCTGACAGGTTTTGCGCCCGACGCAAACCGATATAAAAACAGCCGAACCCGAGACATCCGTAACGAGAGTCGTTCCTTGAACTGGTTTCAAGGCGATTCGTACTTTGCAAAGCACCGGATCGTCTGGACCCTGACTCTCATATTTTCGAATTGCCCAAGCAGAAGCATGCCCATTTTTATCCCCCGAAGGAGGAAAAGGTGAAACATATTGATCATGTCATTGCTCTCGCGAACGCCACGGTTGAGAAGGCGGAACGGTGCCGCCGGGAAGCACAGGCAACCATCGAGAAAGAACCCGATCGCTATGCGGAACTCTCCGGCCAGCCGTCCGGTTGGTGCGTAGTAACTCAGAGCGGCTTTTGGTCGCGAAAATATCACGATCGATTTGAAGAATCCAGGCTCAGAGAATGTATCGAACGGGGCGACAAGGTAGTTCTTGCAGTGGGAATCGTGGCCAAGCGAGATGCGTCCCTGAACGCCGGCAATCATGTGGCTTCGGTAACAGTGAGTGAGCCATGCAAACTGTCGGAGGATAAGCTCGCATTGATCACAACACGCGCCAAAATCCACGCAACGTTCGCGCTGTCAAATTAGCGCAGAGCCACGGCCCCGGGGGTTGGCGACCGCCCGGGACTGTGGCGTGCGATTCCGAGTCGGGCACAGGTTCTTTTACGTTTCGTTTTCCTCTGGCTCTACGGCCGCCTCCAAGAATTTCCGACGGAGGATTGAAGTTTTGCTATGCTGGCCGTAGGAGGTATCCGATGCCAGTCCAGGAGCTCGCTCTTCCCGCCCTCGTCAAGCGCAACCCCAAATCGCCCCACCTCCAAATCCTGATCTGTGAAATCTGCATGACCGAAGCCGAGTTCGATCCGCTTGAACCCGGCGACTTCGAGCACGCCCTCCATCAAATCCAGCATCACAGGTGCAAGAACCAGTAGCATTCCGCGTGAACCTCCAAAACCAGCGCTTTAGCTCCGTGCGGAGACGCCCAATGACCCGATCTGCCTGACTCCAGGTTCGCGATTCACACGACAGCCATGCAGGTGTCCGGGAAAGCCCTGCGCGCCGATAGCAATCCGCGCGGCTGTTGCGGATCCGCTGGCGTTTAGCCATTCGTCAATTCAACGCCCGTTACCGCGCGGTAGGAATGCGTATAGCCCTCGAGTTCCGGCCGCCAGTAGCGGGCCCAGTTGCGGGCCGACGCCTCATCGCTATCGATCCAGCCACCGTAGCGGACGGAAAGCAAGATCTGTTCCCCGTACACAGCCAGGTCGTGAAAGTGAGTCACCGAGACTTCACCCCAATTTTGCAAACGCTTCATGGTGTCGACCTGAGGCATCCAGGCTTCCGAACGGGGAACGATTTCGGGGCTCCCCAGGAAGGCGTGAATCTCAGGACGCGCCAAAATCCATTGCTGCACCATCATCTCGGCGCGAGCTGTCCAGGGCAGGTCTCCGAATTGGTTATGTCCTCCCTGCGCGAGCGACAGGCTTACTTCTTTAAGAGCGTGCAAGAGTGGAGACCCGTCGGCACCGACCGTGGTGTTGTTCTCACTCTTGAAGAACCGGGAGCAAAGGTACAGCAGATTGTGAAACGCCCCTGGAAACCTTGATGGGCTTCCATCCGGAGCAACATCCAGGCTTGCCTTGCCGAAAAGAGCGAGCCCATACTGGTGCTCATATTCATACGCCCGCCGTTTCGCCGAAAGTCGATGAACGTCATCCAGGATAAAACCCCATAGCAGGTTGTTCAGCGGACGCAATGGGGCAACGTTCAGATGAGCGAGAGGATCATGATCTCCCGGTCCGCGCTGGTCTTGAAGATGGCTGGTGATTGCGTTCATGGTCTGCACCAGTAGTCCCTCTTCGTGCCAGTATGACCAGATCAGATCGACGAAGGAGGGGCCGTCATCAGGGCTGATCGGTTCACCTAAAGTCGCCGCCTCGCTCTCGGCAGGAGCATCGTGAACGTGGTTGGCACCTTCGATTCGCCCCCCGCACTCCAGAAGAAGGATCGATTCGGTTGCAATTTTCAGAGCTCTGTACGTTTCTTCGCCGTCCAGAGGCGCTTCTTGGTCCCCCGGCGTTCCTTCGCGGACGGGGCTCTCGAGCCATCGCTTTTCATCTTGGCGCAATAGTCGATTCACGAACTGCTGGTAGCGCCTGAAGCCAACGGCGTTGGTACGGTTGCGGATGGCGGCCCACAGGATCTGGTCGGGAGTTGGGTCCATGAGAGCACCTCCAGCGGGGTTGATCGCAAGTGACCTCTGAAATGGCTATGAATTGTCGGCGAGCAGGAGGCGCAGGTCGCGGAGGTTGTGCCCGGTCGGACCGGTAACGACGGAGTCCCCAAGGGCGGTGAAGAGGGGACAGGCGTTGAACTCGGCGAGCGACCGCTCTGGATCGTAGCCGAAGGCGCGGGCGCGGGCAACGGTCGTGGGGTCGGCGATGGCTCCGGCAGAGCGGGTGTTGCCGTCGATTCCGTCGGTACCGGCGCTGAGCACGGTCAGCGGCTCGCCGGGATGTTTTGCCAATTCGAGCGCGCAGGCGAGGGCAAATTGCAGGTTTCGGCCGCCCGCCCCGGGAGTCCTGTTCATGGTGACGGTCACTTCGCCGCCAGAGATCAGGCACAGGCGGGGATGGATAGTGCGCAAGGCGTGGAACCGTTCCAGGAGGTAGCGGGCAGCTTCGGCATAATCCCAGTCGTCGCAGCTGTTATCAATGGCGACAAAATAGCCTGCATTTTGCGCTCGCAGGCGGGCATTTTCGACCATGTCGTGGCTCGAAAGCAGGATTTCGAAGACCGAATCGCGAAACGCGCCGTCTTCGCCGGACATGGTGGCGGCGGAAGTGACACGACGGGCCAGGACCGCGTCCGGTTTGGCCAGTTTTTTGGACAGAAATGGAGGCCGCCAGGTCTTGTTGCCGGGCGACTCGGGCAGGTCCTCACGCGCAAAGAAGGAGCGAACTTTGGGGGGCAGCTTGGGCCCCAGCTGGTACTTGTCCAGGATGAAGCGGACATCTTCGACGGTCGAGTGATCGGGAGAAGTGGGGCCGGATGACAGGGCATCGAGCGACCGGAGCGGCACGTCGGGCAAAAGAAGGGAGACCTTGAGCGCCTCGGGTGCTGCCATGGCGAGGCGGCCGCCCTTGACGGCGGAGAAATGCTTGCGAAGGGTGTTGATTTCTCCGATGGGCGCGCCCGAAGCGAGCAGGGCCTGGTGGAAATTCATGGTGTCTTCCAGGCTGATTCCATGGTCGAGGGGCAGGTCGAACATGGCCGAACCCCCGCCGGAGATGAGAAAGAAGATCAGCGTATCCTTGCGTGCCTTCTTGAGGAGCGCCAGGGTTGCGCGGGCGGCGGCGAAGGAATCCTCGTTGGGGAGGGGATGGCCGGCCTCGAAGTAGCGGAATCGCCAGTTGCGCTTTCGGGGTTGCTGGGCGGTGCAACAGATGCCTCGAAGGCCCTTGCGGCGCTTCATCCTGTCGAGCAGGACGGTCAGCATGGGATCGGCGGCTTTTCCCAATGCGATGACAAATACGCGCTTGTAGGATGAGAGATCGATGGTTTCAGGGCCGCTGCCGTCGGGCAGCAAGCGGCGAAGCATGTTGCCTTCGAAGCGAATGCGTCGATCAAAGGCCGATTCGATGTTGCAACCGGCGAGGGCTCCGGTAAATATCTGCGTGGCGGTCGAGTGCAGAGTGTCAAATACCAGGTCGCTGACCGGGGTCATAGGGCGATCTCCTTCAGCCAGCCGGAGAGCGTAGTCTGCATGTTCTCCAGGTGGCCGGTAAAGAAATGATCGGCGCCCGGAACCAGCGCCACTTGGCTTGGCGGCGCCGCTTTTGCGGCTACCTGTATGAGTTCCGTTGTGGAGGTGTACCGGTCCCGATCGCCGCTCAAAAACAGCTTGGGAATTCTGCAATCGGCAAGAAAGGGATAATCATACGTCTTGGAGCCGGCGGCTCCCGATCGGACCGGCAGGCCAATCGCGGCCACGGCGCGTATGTCGGCTGCGTCCTGCGGCGACCTGCTGCGGCAGCACGAGTCGAGCGCGATGGCGGCGCCGAAGCTGAAGCCTGCGACGACAATGGGCAAGTTGTATTCGTTTTCAAGCCAGCGAAGAGCGGCTTCGAGATCGGCTGTTTCAGCTGCGCCTTCGTGCACGCCCTGGCTGAGTCCGGTTCCTCGGAAGTTGAAGCGTAGCACCGGCCAGCCCAATCCCCATTCCGGGGCGTTCATCGCCTTCATGGCATGATAGACAACCTTGTTGTGCATGGAACCGCCACCCAGGGGGTGGGGGTGGCAAACCAGGGCTGCGACGGGGGCTTGCGGGAGGCCCTCATTCAGCACGGCCTCGAGCTTTCCGGCGGGACCGGCCAGGTCCACGCTCCTCAGGGACCCGGAGCGCATGCTCCGCACCGTTTGCATGGCGACAAACCCGGCCTGCTGAGCGGGTCTGGATGTGGTGGTGGTCATGCCGTATTTATTCTACGCCGCTGGCTGAAAATCGCCATGGGGAACAGTCGAGGCCAGGCCCGTTCGATCGCAATTGGCTGGACGCGTTCAATTTGGCGGGATGATCATCAGGGATGAGGCGAGCCGATGCTTTACCATCCATTAGCGATGTGCCTGATCGACGCACCCCTGACCGCCAGCGAGGTTCTCCGCCTGTTTCATCGCGATGAGCCTTTCTTGTTTCTGGGCGCTGCATTCACAACGGTGGCCCTGCTGTGCGCCGCTCTTTCGCTGTTGCGGCGAAAATTCGACGCATTGTTGCTGTGGCTGGCGGCGTTTGCTTTCCTCTATGGGCAGAGACTGTGGTTCGATACCAACCTGCTGGACATCACGCTGGCCGGGAAAGAGACATTCCTCCGTTTGCGCTGGGCAGTGAATTTTCTCACCCCGATTCCGGCATTTTTCTTCTTTCAATCGGCGGGTCTGATCCCGCGCCGCGGACGGCCATTCGTTTTCATTCTTGCCTTCATCTTCTTCGGCCTCGCGGTTACGACGTTATGGGTTGGGCGGCTACCGCTGCTCCATACGATCAACAACGTGTTGGTGATCGCCGCTCTCCCGTGGCTGCTGTTGCGGACCTTTCTTCAGGGCAGGGTGAGCCGCGATTTCGTCGTTATCCGCTGGGGACTTCTCTGCTTCGTGGTTCTAGCTCTTTGGGACAACACGATCGGATACTTCGTGCTCGGCGCGACTCTTGAGCCTTACGGGTTCGCGGTATTCCTTTGCTGCCTGGGCTATGTCGCCGCACGCCGGACTTTGACGCGGGACCAGGAGCTGGGCGAGATCCAGAAGGAACTGGAACTGGCGCGCAGCATTCAACTCTCGTTGATGCCGGGAACCTGTCCCTCTTCTGACGCATTCCAGATTGCGGCGCGATATATACCGATGAAGTTGGTGGCGGGAGATTTTTACGATGTGGTTGCGGCGGATGCGGATCATGTGGGTTTGTTGATTGCCGATGTGTCGGGACATGGCGTGCCGGCGGCGTTGATTGCATCGATGGTGAAGATGGCGGCCGTGTCGCAGCGGGACAATGCCGCGCATCCGGCACAATTGCTGAGCGGGATGAACCGGGCGTTGTGCGGCAATACGCAGGGACAGTATGTGACCGCCGCGTATGTTTTTGTGGATGGAGAGAACAAGGAACTGCGTTATTCCGCGGCGGGGCATCCGTCGATGATGCATTTGCGGAATGGACTGGTGAGAGAGATCGCCGAGAACGGGTTGTTGCTGGCGGCGGTGGATGGCATTGCGTACACCGAGGTCGCGGTGCCGCTGGAACCCGGCGATCGGTTGCTGCTTTATACCGATGGGATGGTGGAGGCGCGCAATGCGGCGGGTGCAATGTTCGGCGAGGCTGCCTTGCTCAGGGCGCTTGAACAGAGCGCTGGACTGGCGCCCGATGAGGCAGCCGACCGGATCATCGCATCAGTGCAGCAATGGGCGCCGTCGCAGGACGACGATTTAACGGTGTTAGTGTGCGATTACGCGGGTTCGAGGTAAATAGTTAAGAAAGTAAAATTCCTACTAGTTCTGAAACGTTTATTCTTCGAGTTTCTCCATTCCCTCGTATAGCGGACAGCTTCGGCTTTTCTTTCGATGGTGACGAAACACTATGGATCCACCTGAGCACACCGAGGTGATCCGCCATGCAACCCCCTCGAAGGAGAAGTTTATGGGAATCGACGTAAGTATTACTCTGCAGGACCTCAACTGCATTCAACAGGACCGTGGATCTGACGGGTCCTATCCGTTTATCTGGCCCACCCTGGTGGCCATCAACACCACAAATGGAAATGTGATTGTGGTTGGCTCGGAAGCGCCCTCACTGGCCCGGGTCATTCTCGCGAACGGAATGAAGAGCGGCGACTCGGCTCCGATCCCGTCCACGGTGGGCGTGGTGACTCGGCGCTTTGATGAGGATCTCTCCAATTTCAAGATCATTGCGATCGTGGCACTGCTGGAGAAACGAGACCTTTCCGATGACGAAATTCTGGGAGGATACACGGTTTTCCCAGGCGCCCTGCAAGACGGGATCGTGGCCAATCTCGGCGGCCTCGCGTCGACCGATCCGACGATATTCCAGAATGCGATCAACGCGATCACAGGGAGTGTGCATCAGCAGGTGCTGAATGCGGTCAAAGCGCGAATGAGCGGCCCGGAACAGCTTGAATACTGCGACGGGAGATTCATCCCTGACAGCGTAATCGACACAGCTCACGCTGAGATTTCAACCACCTCCGACTCAACATTTCAACTGACATTCGGCAACACTTCCGGAAACGAGTCCAACAACTATACGATGGATGCCGCGGCACAATTCAAAACGGTGACCTGCGAGGCCGAACTGGATGCGGTCAACCAGGACACGGTAGTGATCAATCAGCTGGATGCCCAGCTTGCGGAGATGAAGAAGGAACTTGCCCAGGCGCCGGCATCCCAGAAGAAGGAAATCGAGCAGGACATCCTCGAGTTTACAAAGACCGAGCTCAGTCCGGCCAAAACGAAGCTGGCGAAAGACGAGCGGGCACTCGCAGCTTGCCGTGCGGGCTCCGCGGCGGCAGCATAAACTCAAAGGCCGCGGCGGCCCATCCCAGGGGATGAGCCGCCGTTCTGGTCAGGCGTAGATGCCGCGCTGCTTGATGGTGAAGGCCACGCGATCGATGGCCAGCATGTATGCGGCGATGCGGTTGTTGACGTTGTGGGCTTCGGCGTAGCGCACCACATCGTCGAAGCTGTCGCGGAGGATGGTTTCCAGCTGCTCGTTGACGACGGCTTCCTTCCAGAAGTAGCCCTGTCGATCCTGCACCCACTCGAAATAGCTGGCGGTGACGCCACCGGCGTTGGCGAGGATGTCGGGAACGATGAAGACGCGCTTGTCGGCGAGGATTTCATCGGCCACGGCGGTGGTGGGACCGTTGGCGCCTTCGATAACAATGCGCGCCTTGATGCGGTCGGCATTGCGGCTGGTGATGACGTTCTCGGTGGCCGCGGGGATCAGCACGTCGCAATCGGAGACGATCAGCTCTTCGCTGGGCATGGCCTCGGCGCCGCGGAAACCAAGTATCGTGTTGTTGCGGTACTTGAATTCCACCAATTGGTGGATGTCGATGCCGTTGGGATTGAAGAGGCCGCCATCCTTTTCCGCAATGCCGATGATCTTGTATCCGTGTTCCTTCATCAGGCGCGCGGCATTGGAACCGACATTGCCAAAGCCCTGGATGATGACTCGGCAGCCATCGATGGGCATTTTGAGGTAGCGCAGGCTCTCGTCGCAGACAACCATCACGCCGCGGCCGGTGGCTTCGAGGCGTCCGCGTGATCCGCCGATGTTCAACGGCTTGCCGGTGACCACGCTGGTGACGGTCTGGCGCATGTGCATGGAATAGGTATCCATGATCCAGGCCATGGTCTGCTCGTTGGTATTGACGTCGGGAGCGGGCACGTCTTTTTCCGGACCGATGAATTCGATGATCTCGGAGGTGTAGCGGCGGGTCATGCGCTCCAGTTCACCCTGGCTCATCTTCTTGGGATCGCAAATGATGCCGCCCTTGGCGCCTCCAAAGGGGATGTTGACGACCGCACACTTCCAGGTCATCCAACTGGCCAGGGCCCGGACCTCGTCCAGGGTTACGTCGGGCGTATAGCGGATGCCGCCCTTGGCGGGTCCGCGTGCCTGCGAGTGCTGGACGCGAAAGCCGGTGAACATCTGGATCCGGCCGTCGTCCATGGTGATGGGGAAATGCACGATGACTTCGCGCGAAGGAGAGCTGAGAACTTTCCACAAACCTGTGTCGAGATTCAACTTGCGAGCCGCAAACTCGAAGCGGGCGCTTTGCGCCTCCCAGGGATTGATTTCCTGGTCCAGAGTTACGGTTGGGGTGACTACAGCCATATCTATCTCCAATTCCGAAAACCTGCGTTGCCTTGCCTGCGAAGCCGGGGACTGTCTTCCAATACAACCACCCTAACGACGAAGATCTGTCGCTTAGGACCCCGGTAGAACCACCCCAACGACGAAGACCTGTCGCTGGGGACCCCGGTCGCCGGCAAAAGAAAGACGCAGCAGGGCTTGTTCCGTTTCCACGGAGGGGTTTCCTACTCCGGCCATCTTCTGGTTTTGATGGTTACGGCGGTTTGGACCCCCAGAATGATCCCAATTAGCCCAAACCCCCAAGAGTCTAGCCCTCTGAAAACAGGCTCGTCAAGGAAACAAGGAACGTTGGTTAGTACGTCAGTTTTAATTCGCAGAAAAATTGAGTGATGGGGGTCACATTCGCGATGGCAAACAACCTTCAAAGTAATCCTGAGGGCAGGGCCACTGTGACAGTCACGATGTTATTGCATAAGCTCATCGATATTGAGAAATCTATTGGAATAGAAAGCGATAAAACCATCCTCCACAAGATTCGCGACGCCGAGAACTGCCTTCTCGAGTTGCAAAGAGAGACATTGGAAAACCGCTTCCCGGCTGAACCCAAGCCCGAGGCGATGCGGAGACATGTCAATTTGGTTTTTTGCCCCGTAACCGACTCAAACTGACCCACCACCGGAACCTTTAGTGACAAGCGTATTCCCGGAGTTCGGCTGCCGGCTCGCCTGTTTGCCCGCGAAACGATGCCGAGCGGGTCGCCGGAGGCTGGGCGGCCGTGTCCCGCCTTCGATTCCCACAATCCCTGGTCAAACTGCAACACTTCACAGACGCTTAGGTCACTTTGCGGTTGTAGTCTTCTGTTGAGGGTGAAATGCGAGTCGCGCAACGTGTGGGGCTGATGATCGCTGTGGTGGGGATGCTGGTTTTGGGCCAGGCGCAGGCTCCAGACACGCAGGCGCCCTCGCCGGCTGCTCCGGCCGCGACGCCCCAGGCCCTGCCGGTCAAGCCGGCAACGCCGGTTATCGCTCCACCGGCTGCCTCCGTTCCGGGGCCCCCGGCTACGGTTCCGGCGACTCCCTTTACGCCCGCCAACCCGACCGGCGCGCACCCGCTTACCACCCCCGACCTCGAGGCATTTTTTGACGGGATTCTTCCGCTGCAACTGGAACGCAGCGACGTGGCCGGGGCTTCTGTCCTGGTGATGAAGGACGGCAGCGTTCTCCTCCAGAAGGGCTACGGGTACGCCGACATGAAATCGAAGAAGCCGGTTGATCCTGCCGCAACGATCTTCCGGCTGGCGTCCATCTCCAAGCTGTTTACATGGATTTCGGTCATGCAGCTCGAGGAGCAGGGAAAGCTCGACCTGGATACCGATGTCAACCGGTATCTCGATTTTCAGATCAGGCCGGCCTTCGGCAGGCCCGTGACTCTTCGCAACCTGATGACCCATACCGGCGGGTTCGAGGAGGTGCTGGACGACATCATCCTTACCGACCCGAAGAAGTCTGTTTCGCTGCGCGACGATCTGATGCACAACCAGCCGGTGCGGCTTTTTCCCCCGGGCGAGATTCCGGCGTATTCCAATTACGGTGTCGGGCTGGCGAGCTACATTGTGCAACGGGTGAGCGGCGAGTCCTTCGAGCAGTATGTGCAGCAACATATCTTCCTGCCTCTGGGAATGACGCATTCGTCGTTTTATCAGCCGTTGGAAAAGCGGTTGGAGTACAGCGATTCCCTGGGGTATCGCGAAGACACGACCAAGCCGCCGGTGGGATTTGAAATCTTCAACCCGGTGGGTGCGGGGGGCGTGTCGTCGTCCGCGGGCGATATGGGCCGCTTTGGACAGGCCTTGCTCAACGGGGGCGAACTGGACGGGCAGAGGATTCTGAAAGCCGAGACGTTGGCGCAGATGTGGTCGCCGCAATTTCGCGCCAGCGACCAGCTTCCGCCCATCTGCATGGGGTTCTACCAGACCTGGCGCAACGACCTGCGCTGGATCGGTCATGAAGGGGATCTGATCGCCTTTCACAGCCTGTTTTTCGTCGAGCCCCAGCAGAAGCTGGTACTCTTTGCCTCCTACAATTCGAGCGGAGGCGGGGGCGAGCCTCGTCCGGAACTGATCAATGATTTCTCCGACCGCTATTTTCCTGGCGGGGTCAAGCCGAACTTCCTCAAAACACCGGTCAATGAACTGAAAGATATCGAGGGGCAATATCTCTCCACGCGGCGGGCGGACAGCACCAAGCTGCGCCTCTTCAATGTGTTCAATCAGCACAAGGTGAGGGTGGATAAAGACGGTGTGCTTACGGTTGGAGGCTTGAAAGACCTGCGTGGGCATGCCATCAAGTGGAAGCCGATTGGCAAAGACCTGTGGCAGGCGGAGGAGGATCAGAATCGGATCTTTGCCATACGCGACGGCAAGAATCGCATTGTTCGGATCGCATTCGATTTTCCCGGGGCCCAGTACGAGCGGGTGCCATGGTACGAGAGCGCGATCTTCGTGCGGCCGGCGATCTACGCCAGCCTGGGCATCTGCGCACTCGTCCTGCTGGCAACGCTGATTCGCCTGGGCAGGCGCATTTTCCTGCGCAGAAGGCCGAAGCTGGTGCCCCAGCAAGGCACCATCTGGGTCACGTTCTTTCTGCGCTATGCGGCAATTCTTTGGGCTTTGTTTGGAGTATCGCTGGAACTGTTCTTCCGGCTAGCTGGCGACGATCTGATGCCGCCGACGCCGGATTGGTACCAGTGGTTCGCCATCATCAACTGGGTGACGGGATTTGCGCTGCTTCTGAGCCTGTTCGGGGTGTTGTCGGGGATTCGCATCTGGTGGCGGCCGCATACGCGCTGGATCACCAGGGTGAAGTTCACGCTGGTGGCACTCGCCTGCGTGATTCTGAGCTGGGTTGCTGTGCACTATCACCTCATCGGTCCGGCTCGGCGGATATAGAAGCAGTGATCAGTGGTCCGTACGATGGATATAGAAGCACTAACCACTGACCACTGACCACTGATCACTGTTCAATTACACTGTCCCTGTGAAGCCCTCTGACCGACTCGTCCAACCCAGCCGCAAGGAGTTCCTGGCCCTGGCCCGGGAACACACGCTCGTTCCCGTGTATCGCACGCTGACTGCCGACCTGGAAACTCCGGTGTCGGCCTTCCTGCGTGCGGCGTGGCAGGAGCGGGAGTGCTTTCTTCTGGAATCGGTAGAGGGCGGCGAGCAGGTGGGCCGATACACCTTTATCGGAGTGGCGCCATACAAGCGGATCGTGGCGCATGGCCACCAGATCGACATTACAGAAGGCAAGCGGACCACGCGCATCGAAGGGGATGTATTTGCGGTGCTGCGCGATGCGCTGGGGGGGCACCGGCCAGCTCGCATAGCTGGGCTTCCACCATTCACGGCGGGCGCGGTGGGCGTTTTTTCCTACGATGCGGTACGCCAGATCGAGCGGCTTCCGGAACTGGCGAAGGACGAGCTGGGGCTTCCCGATGCGTGCCTGATGTTCTTCGATGAAGTGCTGGCCTTCGATCATGTGCGGAAGGAAATTTGGCTGATCGTGACCGCGGACGTGACGCTTGTCTCTCCCGACAAAGCCTACGCCGATGCGGTCAAGCGCCTGGGGCGGCTGGAGAAGCGCCTGGCGCAGCCGCTGCCGAAACTGGCAGCCCGCAAAGCGCATGGGAAGCTAAAGGTCGAGCATCGCACCCGCAAACGGGACTACCTTGCAGCCGTAGAGCGTACCAGGGAGTACATAGCTGCGGGAGACGTGTTCCAGGCCGTGGTGTCGCAACGCTTCGACCTCGAACCCGGGGTGGACACGTTCCAGGTGTATCGCGCGCTGCGCACGGTGAACCCGAGTCCTTATATGTACTTCCTGCGCTTTGCGGGCGACGGACCGCTGGGGGGCGAACTGACCAAGGCAAAGAACTCTTCCAAAAAGTTAAAGCGGTCGGAGACCGTTGAGTTGGCGGGGTCATCGCCGGAGTTGCTGGTGCGCGTGCATGGGCGCAAGGTGGAATATCGTCCTATAGCCGGCACCCGACCGCGCGGGGCAAACGAAAAAGCCGACCACGCTCTGGCGGACGAGATGCTTCACGATGAGAAAGAGCGCGCGGAACACGTGATGCTGGTGGACCTGGGCCGCAACGACGTGGGACGAGTGAGCGAATACGGCAGCGTGAAAGTCGACCGCCTGATGTTTATCGAGCGCTATTCGCATGTCATGCACCTGGTAAGCACCATTGAGGGCAAACTGAAATCCGAATTGACGGCGATAGATGCACTGCGCGCCTGTTTTCCCGCGGGGACGCTTTCCGGAGCGCCCAAGGTGCGGGCCATGGAGATCATCGAGGAACTGGAGCCTGCACGGCGGGGGACGTACGGCGGGGCGGTGCTCTACGCCGATTTCTCCGGCAACCTCGATTCCTGTATCGCGATTCGATCGCTGCTCACGAAAGACGGAAAAGGCTATATCCAGGCAGGGGCAGGGATCGTGGCTGACTCGGTGCCGGAATCGGAACACCAGGAGTCAATGAACAAGGCGCGGGCGGTGATTCGCGCGGTCGAGCGGGCGCGGGAGTTATAGATCGCCTCGGACGCCCGGCCGAGGCCGCCGGCTCATTCGCTGATCCAGGCCTTGCGCCGCCAGAACGGACTGCCTGCCAGCCGGGCTGTGCCAATTGAAAACAAAACGCCCAACAAGAGCACGACCGGCACAATGGTCCAACGCCCTTCCGCGCAGTCCATGCAAACATCCAGTAGCTGGACCAGTGCAAACAACGCCATTACATTTCCTAGAGCGCGTCGCGCACCGAGGGCCAGGAGTCCTGCCAGCATGAATGCGAGCGCGAGATTTCGCGCGGCCAGGTATCCGGCGTAGATGTGAACCGCTCCGTTGATCTGGTCCTGAGGAGAGACCAGCATCGCTGGACGCACCAGCGCGATCACCGCTCCCATCGCCGTGAGCAAAGCGCCTGCAATGACCAGTACGGTTACCCAGAGAGGAATATTTGCGGGCTTTTTTAGCGCGGCTTCAGTTGTTGTTTTCGCGCCGTATTCGATGCTGTGCTGAGTCATGAGGACGCTCCGGCGGTCGCGGATTTAGAGAGCCTGGTCCGATTCGATACGAACCAAAGACGTTCGCGGTTCCCAGGGTTCGGGCCAAACACCCCATTCCCTCCGACAAATCTGCATCTATGGATAGACGAGCCGCGACGTAGCTTTGACTGCAGCGAAGCCGGAGGAACGACCAGATGGCAAACCTGTTTCGGCGCAAACGCACCGAAGAAGCCGGATTAAAACGGGATGCGGCTACCCAACAGAAGAACCTGGCGCGGCCATCTGCCGAGGACATTTATCGGCAGGTGGCCACCAATGCGCGCCAGGAACTGAAGCGCTCGAATACATCGCTGGGTATCTCGGGGTTTGGCGGCGGGGCCTTCATGGGACTGTCCGCGCTGGGCACGGCGATCGCGGTATCGAAGCTGGGCAACTCCGACGGCGCGCACATGATCTCGCGCATGTTTTATCCCATCGGGTTCATTGTCGTCATTATCGGGCGTGCGCAGCTGTTTACAGAGAACACACTGTATCCGGTGGCGCTGGTACTGGCGGAAAAACGCGAGTTCTGGAACACGCTGCGGCTCTGGTCGGTGGTGCTGCCGGCCAATGTTGCCGGCGCGTTCGCATTTGCCATGCTCGCGTCGTGGACGACTGCCATCAATCCGGCCTATGTTGCGGCGATGAGCCAGCTGGGGCTGAACGCCATCGACCATCCGGCAAGCGCGGTGTTCTGGTCCGGGGTCATGGGAGGATGGATTATCGCCCTCACGGCATGGCTGGTATCGGGTTCGCATTCAATTACCGGATCTGTGGCCGTGATCTGGATGCTGACGTACATTGTCGGGCTGGGCGACTTCGTGCACTGCATCGCAACTTCAGGCGAGATCCTGGTGGCGGTTCTGACGCACCACGCGTCATGGAGCGCTTATCCTGAGTGGCTTTTTCCCGCGGTGTCGGGCAATATCTGCGGCGGGGTAGGGCTGGTGACGATTCTCGAATACGGCCAGGTGATGTACAGCGAAAGCGAAGACAAGCAGGATCAGAACGGCTGAACGCACAGTTTTGCGATAAACTCCCTCTTGCGTTTAGAGAGAATTCCAATGAGTGACATTCAGACAGTGGGAGTGGTGGGGGCGGGCACCATGGGTTCGGGCATCGCGCACGTGTTTGCGCGCGCCGGAATACGGGTGCTGCTGTGCGACGTGGAACAGCGATTTCTTGATCGCGCCCTGGCGCAGATACGCACGAACCTGGGCCGCGAAGCGACGAAGGGCAAACTGCAGGAGAGCGAAATCGAGCCGGCGCTGGAACGGATAGTTTCCACGACCGATCGCGACATGCTGGGCGAGGCGGAGTTTGTGATCGAGGCGGCGAGCGAGCGCTTTGAACTCAAGGCGGAGATATTTGCAGCGCTCGACCGGATCACGGCGCCGGGCGCGATTCTGGCCACAAATACATCGTCGATTTCGATTACAAAGCTGGCTGCACAGACGCGACGGCCGGCCCAGGTGATCGGCATGCACTTCTTCAACCCGGTAGCGGTGATGGCGCTGGTGGAAGTGATTCGCGGCCTGGCCACGGATAATGCGACGTACGACACTGTGCACGCGCTGGCGTTGCGGCTGGGCAAGACGCCAGTGGAAGTGAATGACGCTCCCGGATTCGTTTCGAACCGGGTGCTGATGCCGCTGATCAATGAAGCGGCGTTTGCCGTGATGGAGGGCGTTGCGACTCCCGAAGCGATCGATCAGGTGTTCAAGCTGGGTATGGCTCATCCCATGGGACCGCTCACGCTGGCAGACTTTATCGGGCTCGATGTGTGCGTTGATATCATGCGCGTGCTGCAACAGGGCTTGGGCGATCCCAAGTACCGGCCGTGCCCCCTACTGGTGCGGATGGTGGATGCGGGATGGCTCGGGCGCAAATCGGGGCACGGGTTCTATACGTATGACAAGTAGCGGGACTCACTGCGCAAATTTGAGCGCGTAAGCCGTGGCTGGGTCGAAAGTGGTCTGCAGGATGCCGAGCGACTTGAGTTGATCGAAGTTGGTTTGCCATCGGTCAGCCACCATGCGGCCTACCTGTGCGCCACTGGAGTCGTCTCCTGTGACGAATCCGCCGTCGCGCAAGGCCTGCGCGGTGTAGGCCTCCTGCGCGGGGTTCAAAGCTGGATTCAGCGTGAGCAGGTGGGCATTGGCAGGGCCGGGGTTGCGCAGGTACTCCTGCCAGCCGCGAATGGTTGCCCGCACGAATTTCGCGACCAGGTCGGGATGCTGGAGCGCGAAGTCGCGGGTGGTGAACTGCACGCGATAGGGATCGTAGCCCGAGGAACTGATCAGCAGGGTGCGTACTTCGGCGCCGCCCTGGCGGGCAAAGAAGGGCTCGCTGGTGACGAAGATCTGCTGGACGTATTCGGGATCGGCGAGGAAGTTGGCGACGGAGAGCGTTGAGGGGATCTGCCGGACCTGGTGGAGATGGTAACGGCTGATGACATATTTCAGCCAGGTCGCGCCGGTTTGGGCTGCTACTGTGTGGCCTTCGAGGTCTTTGAAATCGTGGATAGGAGAATTCTTATGGACCATGACGGCTTGCGGATCGTGCTGCATCGTGGCGGAAACGGCGACGAGTGGAAGCCCGTTGGAGTTCCATTCAAGGATCTGGTCGCTCGAACCGAGGCCGAAGTCCGCCTTGCCGCTGGCCACCTGTTGGGCCACACTGCCGTATTGCGGCAGAGGCAGAAGGGTGACATCGAGTCCTTCCGCCTTGTAATACCCGAGCAACTGCGCGGTGAAGAAGCCGCCATGCTCGGGCTGAGGATACCAGTCGAGTTGAAGGCTCACGGGCGTGAGGCCGTTGGGCTGATCGTGCTTGCTGGAGTGGCAACCAGCCAGCAACAAAGCAAGGGCAACCACGCATGAAACTGCCGAGGATAGACAAATGGCGCGCGACCGGAAGAATGGCTTCATAAGGGATCCTTGCTCATCGTGATTATCAAGCGTTCAAAACGGGCGCAGACGCCTTTCTGTGCGCGCCAATCACGGCTGCGATGGCGAGGAGAGCTTCATCGGCGTCGCGGGCCGCGGCCAGTTGCATTCCACCCGGCTGGCAGGGAATGGTGACGGCGGGAACGCCGGCAAGACTGAACGGCGTGGTGTAGCGGAGGAGCCGTTTGCGCGTGTTGCTGTGATCAGCGCCGGCGGCAAGGCGTGCGACCGGCGCGGCGGGAAGCAGGATGAGTTCATGGGCGGCGAACAGGTCGTCCATGCGCGCGCGGAACTCGACATGACGCTCGCGGAGGTCGGCAATTTCGTTCGGGGTAATGCGCGCTCCCCACGCGAGTCGTTCGCGGATCGCCGGTTCGAATTGGTCGAAATGGCCGGCGTGAAGACCGGCTGCCTCCCAGGCCTGGATTGGCGCGAAGATCTCTGCGGACTCGGCCCACCAGGAGACATCCAGTCGCGTGGAGCGCAAACCGATGGCTTCCATTTCGGAGATGGTCTTTTTGTAGCTTGCAATGACGCCGGGTTCGCAGTCGTGGAGGAAGCTGTCGTCAACGATGCCGAAGCGAGTGCAGGCGGGCGTGTAGACAGGCTCGGACGGCGCGAAGACACTGGCCAGGAGTGGCGCTTCTTCAAGGTCGCGAAAGAGCCAGCCCACGGTGTCGAAGGATGGGGCGAGGTGGGCGGCGCCGCGCCAGTCGCCACGACCAAGCGAGGCGCGATAGCCGGCGAGGCCGCAGAGCGCGGCCGGCACGCGGACGGATCCACCAGTGTCAGTCCCAATGGCGGCGACGGCTGAGCCCTCGAGCACGCTGGCGCAGGCGCCCGACGAAGAGCCGCCGGTGAGCGCGCCGGCATCGCCGGGTTGAAGGCAGTCGCCGAATTCGGGATTCTCGCCGGTGATGCCATAGGCGAGTGGATGAAGGTGGGTCTTGCCGGTAATTACGGCGCCGACAGTGCGCAGTTTTTCAACCAGCCATGAGGAGCGCGCCGCGATGCCGTTGCGATCACGATAGAATCTCACGCCGCAAGTGGTGGGAGTGCCGGCAAGGTCGAAGCAATCCTTGACAGAGATGGGCAGACCCCAGAGGATGTCGCGGCCATCGCCGAAGGACCCACCTTCGCCTTTCGGCATGGCCTCAACGCGAGCGGCTTCGGCGCGCGTCCATTCGCGGTCCTGCCAGAGGTAGGTGTTGCGGCCGGGGTTCTGATTGGAGTTGGCCAGGGCCTGGTTGGCGATTCGCGAGGGTTGCGTGATCCCATTGGCGAGCGCGCTGCGCAGAGCGCGGATCGTGACTGGAACCGGGGTTGAGATCGTCGCGGGGGAAGCGGCCATAGGGTGATTGTAGAGAAGAATTGACGCATAAGAAAACGCGGGCCGGGGCCGCTCATTTTGTTAAGCACCGCCTTTGGCTGCCGTGCTAAGGTCGGATATGGGAGTTGCATTGACAGCCGTGCGCCGGCCAGCGGGGAAGCGGCGGGCGGCAGCGAAAACGGATCCTGATACAAACTCAATGGCTGGCCGCGATCCACGCGGGGACCTTGCGCATATGGCGGCGCTGGCGGCATTCACTGCGCGGTCGATGCAAACCGAAAGCCCGCGGCCCTTCGGCGCGGCCATCGTTCATAGCAGGTCGGGCCGGCTGCTGTTGCGGGCGTTGAACGCGGTGAAGCAGCAGTGGGATCCCAGCGCGCACGCCGAGGTGCGAGCCATTCGACTCGCCACGAAGCGGCTCAAACAGCTCTCGCTGGCCGGCTATACCCTTTACACCACGTGCGAGCCGTGCCCGATGTGCATGAGCACGGCGCTGTGGGCCGGGCTCGATCGCGTGGTGTATGGTGCGACGATTGCCGACGCAAACCGTCATTGCAACCAGATCCAGATTCCGGCGGCCGAGGTGGCTGCGCGGAGTGATATGAAGTGCGTCGTGGAAGGGCCCATTTTGCGCGATGAATGCTATGCTCTGTTTACCCACCCTCGCATGCTGCGGGCATTTCGGCTGTGGTCCACGCGCAAGCGCAACTAATCTGCACTCGGCCCCGATTCATTTTCCTTGATGAGGTTCTCCCCATGCAGGACGGAATCGCAGCAGCACTGTCACAAGTCATCGCCGATCCCGCGCGCGTGTTGACGGCGCCTGCAGTTCTCGACCGCCTGTCGCACGATTTCTATTGGTACTCGCCCATTCTGCGCCCGCAGTTGGCGGTCAAAAAAGGCGACGTTGCGGTGCAGCCGGTCAGCGTGGATGAGGTACTCGCGGTGATGGGCTTCGCGGGGCAGCAGGAGATTCCGGTGACGGTGCGCGGCGCGGGCACGGGCAATTACGGCCAGTGCGTTCCACTCCACGGGGGCATAGTGCTGGACCTTTCATTGATGGACAAGCTGGAGGAGATCACGGCGGACGGAGTCGCGGTGTGCCAGCCGGGATTGCGGCTGGGCGCGCTGGAAACGGAAGCGCGCAAGAAGGGCTGGGAACTGCGCATGTATCCATCGACGCTGGTGAAAGCGTCGGTGGGCGGGTTTCTTGCCGGAGGATCGGGTGGCATCGGATCAGTGGCGCACGGCGGCTTGCGTGATTTCGACACGGTGCGCGGATTTGAAGTAGTGACCATGGAAGAGGAACCGCGCGTTGTGCTCCATGAGGGCGCGGCGGTGCACGAGATTCTGCACGCGTGGGGCACGAATGGGGTGTTGACACGAATCTGGTTCGCGCTTGCGCCGGCGATGGAGTGGGTGCAGTTCACCGCGGCATTTGATACGTATGATGAAGCGTTCAGCTTTGGTGAATCGATCGCCGTGGATTCAGGCTGGACCAAGCGCCTGGTTACGGTTTTCGAGTGGCCCATTCCTTCGTTCTTTACGCCGGTGAAGCAGGTAGTACGGGAGGGCAAGGCGCTGGTGCTGATCATGATCGCGAATTCGCAGGCACCCCATTTGCGCAAAGCTGCGGAGAGGTCGGGAGGGGAAGCGACGTTCTTTGGGCGGTACGATGGGCCGCGAACGCAACCCCTGCTGAGCGACTACACCTGGAACCACACCACGCTGTGGGCGATGAAGGCGGACGCGGCGTATACATATCTGCAATGCGGATTCTCTCCGACCGAGTGCCGAGAGCAATTCCGGCATCTGCGCGAGCGTTATGGCGACGAAATTCTGTTCCACATCGAGTTCATGAAGAACGGAGACGGCGTGGTGATCCCGGGCGCTATTCCTGTGGTTCGCTTCACGACCGAGGAACGGCTGAACGGCATGATCGACTTTTGCCGGTCGATTGGCGTGTTCGTCGCCAATCCGCACGTGAATTATCTGGAGGATGGAGGGCGTTTTCGCGCCGACAACATTCAACTGCGCGCCAAGGAGAAGTATGATCCGCGCGGGCTGATGAATCCGGGCAAGATGATCAGCTTCCACAAGGAGGCGGCGACGCGGTGAAGACCTGGATTCCCGATGAACGCAACTTTGCCTACCTGACGTGGAAGCAGGTGGATGCGCTGCCGCGCGAGAGGACTTTGCTGGTATTGCCGACGGCGGCGATCGAGCAGCATGGGCCTCATCTGCCTCTGGCAACCGATACGCTGATCAACAACCTGCTGCTGGGCAAGGCACTGGAGCGTTTGCCGGCGGAGACGCCAATCTATGCATTGCCGCCGGTCTGCTATGGAAAGAGCAATGAGCACATCGGGTTTCCCGGGACGCTTTCGGTGAGCGCGCAGACTTTTCTGGCCGTGGTACGGGACCTGGGCGCAAGCCTCGCGTCGGCGGGCTTCAAGAAGCTGGTTCTCTACAACACGCATGGAGGAAACACGTCGCTGGTGGAGGTGCTGGCGCGCGATCTGCGTGCGGAGTTCGGGCTGCGGACGTTCTCGTTGTTTGGCTCCGGGGGAGCGGCGTTTGAGGGCGTGAGCGCGCAGGAGCGGACGTATGGATTTCACGCCGGCGAAATCGAAACGGCCTTTCTGCTGCACGCGACGCCGGAGCTGGTACATCGGGGGGAGTACACGTCGAACTATATTGCACGCGTGGATCAGCCGGAGTTGCTCAAGCCGGAAGGTTCGGCAGCGAACTTTGCCTGGCTGACCAAAGACATTGCTCCGAGCGGGGTGATGGGCGACCCTGCGCCGGCGACGGCGGAGAATGGAGAACGCTGGGCCAACGAGGCAGCGGCGAGGATTGCGGAGATCCTGGTGGCGATGTGCAAGTTCGAGCCGAGGCATGGTGCCTGAGGATGGCGTCAGTCGATTGCGGAAACGGAGTGCGGCTGGAGCGCGGCGTGGAATGCCGGTTGAGCGACGGCACGATTCTGGTTTCCGATCACTATTATCCGGCCGGAGAAGGGCCGTGGCCGACGCTGTTGATGCGGCAGCCGTATGGGCGGAATATTGCGTCCACGGTTGTGTATGCGCATCCGGTGTGGTTTGCGCGGCATGGCTATCACGTGGCAATCCAGGATGTGCGCGGGCGGGGCGGTTCAGGCGGCGAATTTTATCCGTTTCGGCATGAGGGCCGCGACGGAGCGGAAGCGATCGCGTGGCTGCGCGGGCACTCGGCATGTGATGGCCGGATCGGGATGTATGGCTTTTCATACCAGGGCGCGACACAACTGCTGGCGGCGGTCGAGCAGCCGGAGGGATTGGTCTGCATCGCGCCGCACATGACGGCCGCGGACCTCTATCACGGCTGGTTCTATCACCGCGGGGCATTGCGGCTGAGCTCAGCGCTAGGCTGGGGAATCCAGATGCTGCGCGAAGATGCGCGGCGGAAGGGGATGCGTGAGGCCAACACGAGGCTGGAGGCGGCCTGGACGAACATTCGCAACCAGGCTATGCATGTTCCCTATGGGGAGCACCCAGCGATCACCGATCCGGAATTGCCGAGCTATGTGCGCGACTGGATGTCGCATCGCGAGGCGGACGAGTACTGGTCCAGCCAGGACATCAGCACGCGTTACGAGCGGATTGTCATTCCGGCGCTTCACATTGCCGGTTGGTTCGATACGTACCTTGAGGGCTCGATCGCAGGCTATCTCGCGTTGCGCAAACATGCGGGAAGTGAGTTTGCGCGCGACAATCAGTATTTGATTGCAGGGCCGTGGGTGCATATTCCATGGGGCGACCGGGCAGGCGATGCAGATTTCGGCGAGGCCGCAAATCTGAATACGGACGAGATTTTGCTGCGATGGTTCAATCATTGGCTGAAGGATTCGCGCGAGTTCAATGCGGAGGCGCGGGTTCGCTACTTTGCGATGGGGCCGAACGCATGGCGCAACTCGCAGGAGTGGCCGGGGGAGGCAGACTTCGCGCTCTATTTGCAAAGCGCGGGAAATGCCAATTCACGTAAGGGCGCCGGGCGGCTGGCGACGACCGCTCCGCGGGATGAAGAACCGCGCGATGTATTTGTCTACGATCCGGAAGTGCCGGTGATGGCACCCGGCGGCCCGCAGGCGCTGAGTGGGTGTTTCGACCAGACCGCGATGGAGTTGGGAAATAACCTGTTGGTGTATACGTCGGAGCCGGCAGCGCGGGCCACGGAGGTTTTCGGACAGCCGCGCGTGAGGCTGTTTGCCGCTACTTCCGCGGCGCACACTGATTTCACGGCCAAATTGGTGCGCGTGAAGACGAACGGGCGCGCGGAGTTTTTGTGCATCGGGATTGCGCGCAGTTCGTGGCTCTTTCGCGAAACCGGCTATGCGGCGGATGAGATTCATGCATGGGAGTTCACGCTGGAGCCGATTGCATTCGAACTCGCGCCGGGCGAACGATTGCGGCTTGAGATTGCGAGTTCGGCCTTTCCCCTGTATGATCGCAACCCTTCGACGGACGTGGCTCCGCAACAGGCGGACCACTGGAACTGGGCGCGATCGACGCAGCAGGTGTTGCACAGCGCGACGCATCCTTCGTGTGTGTATCTGCCCGTGAGGGGAGAGCCGGGATGGTGACGACGCCCGCTTCCGTCGCTGTTCCGGAGATTGCTTTGCAGGGGGTAAGCAAGCGCTACCGCAACGCAGCGACAGCGCTCGAAGACGTTTCGCTGACCGTGAATCGCGGTGAGTTCGTGACTTTCGTGGGCCCTTCGGGGTGCGGCAAATCGACGCTGTTGAAGCTGGTATCAGGGCTAAGCCCGGTGAGCGAGGGTCAGGTGCGCGTGAACGGCATGACCCCGGAGAATGCGCGCGAGATGATGAGCTTCATCTTTCAGGACGCGACGCTGATGCCGTGGCGAACGGTGGAGCAGAACGTCGGCCTGGGCCCGGAACTGGAACATGCAGCGCGCCCGTTGCGGAAGGAGCGCGTGGCGCGCATGCTCGAACTGGTGGGGCTGAGCCAGGTTGCCGATCGCTACCCCCGCCAGCTCTCCGGGGGCATGAAGATGCGCGTTTCGATCGCGCGCGCGCTGGTGAACCGGCCGCGCATCCTGCTGATGGACGAGCCCTTCGCAGCGCTTGATGAAATGACGCGGGACCGCTTGAATGAGGAACTGCTGCGCCTGTACACCGAACAAAAGTGGACGGTGCTTTTTGTGACACACTCGGTGGCCGAGGCGGTGTTTCTGTCTTCGCGGGTGGTCATCCTGGCGACGCATCCGGGCCGTGTGGCGCACGAGATTCCCATCGATCTGCCTTGGCCGCGGACGGCGGAGACACGGGAGTCGATCGAATTTGAGCAGGCTGTGACACATGTGGCGCGCCTGCTGCGAGGAGTGCATCACGCATGAAGAAGCAGGCGGGACTGGCCCTCAAAAGCGCGATGGTGCTGATTTGCCTGGTGGGCCTGTGGCAGGCGCTGGTGAGTGTCTACAAGGTCCCGGCATACATCCTGCCCGGGCCGCTGGCCGTGGTTTCGGCGCTCCGAGCACGTTACCCATCATTGCTGAACTCGCTTTGGATCACCATGGAGGAGGCGGCGGGTGGTCTGCTTGCCAGCATCGTTGTGGGAGTGGCGGTGGCCATGGTTTTTGCGCAATGGCGCTGGCTGCGGCAACTTTTCTATCCGTACACGATTCTTCTGCAGACGGTGCCGATCGTGGCGATTGCGCCGCTGATCATTCTCTGGATCGGAGCCGGAATTCCAGCGGTGATGGTGGTTACATTTGTGATTTGCCTGGCTCCGATCATCGCCAACACCACCCAGGGACTGATCAGCGTGGACGAGAATCTCATCCACCTGTTCATGATGCACCAGGCGACGCCGGCGCAGGTGCTCTTCAAACTGCGATTGCCGAATGCCATGCCCAACCTGTTTACCGGGATACGAATCTCAGCCGGCATCAGCGTGATTGGCGGCCTGACTGGCGAGCTCTTCGCGGGTTCTACGCGTGTGGGCGAAGGAGGGCTCGGTTATGCCATTATCTATGCGAACAACCAGATGGAAACGAGTTATATGTTTGCGCTGGTGCTGGCGGCCACGGTGCTAGGTTTCAGTTTCTTTTTTATCGTGATGTTTCTTGAGTGGCTGGCGCTGCATAACTGGCACGAGTCGAGCCGGGCGCAGGTTGCGGAATGAGGCCGAGATCCGAAGAGCAACTGCAGGTCCTTCGAGTGCGTCCGCCACGGCGGACTTCGCTCAGGATGTCAGCATAGGAAAGTTAGGGAAGGCTCTATGTTGAGGATGGAATCGGAGACGGGGTGGTGGCTGATCCGGCATCCGGACCACGCGCGGCTGGCGGGAGATTTTGCCGCGGCCTGGGGCAACAAGCTTTTTCGCAGACCGGAGCCGCGGGCGCGAGTTCTGTTGGGGATTGCTACGCACGACGATGGCTGGGCAGCGCGCGATGCGCATCCTTCCATTACGCGTCAGGGCAAGCCCTCGGCATTTTCGAGTGAACTGGTGGGCAAGTATTCGGCCTTTGAAGAGATCGATATCGCGGACTACCTGGCCGTGCGCGATCGGGCGGTTCGCATCATTGCGGAAAAGGATCCATATGCGGGGCTGCTGATTTCAATGCACACGTATAACCTGCTCACCGCACATGCGGACCGCACCACGATCGCGGCGGAAGGCCTGGCACTCCTCGACGAATTTCTAGTGCGCCAGCGGGCATACCAGGCCGAATTGTTGTCGGCGATCGCCACCGACTCGACACTGACGCCGCTCGAGAAGTCAGAGCAGACAATCCTCGAGCATTTCCGGCTTTTGCAGGCGTGCGACAATCTTTCGTTATTGTCCTGCGTGGCGTATGGTCAGTCGGCTCATCTGCTGCATCCCCTGCCTTTGAAGGATGGATCGACGGCCGAGGTGAAGGTGTCTCCGGTTGCCCCGCGTCATTTCCGGCTCTCGCCATGGCCGTTCACAGAGAGTGAGCTGACGTTTCGGTTCCCGGCGAAACATGTCGAGGGTAGAGTCTTTGGGGCGTCGGCTGAACTAGAGGAGTTGTATTCCGCCTCAGGGGAGATGCAACTTTCTGTCACTCTGCATGAATGACCGCTCTGGCGTGGACGACAGTTCAGAACAAAAAGGGTGGCTCTGATCGGAGCCACCCTTCGTTCTCAACGACGCCCCCGAGATCAGAAATCGAATCGAAGCGACATCTGGATCTGGCGCGGGCTGCCGATGGTGTGAGTCACGATTCCCAGGCCGCCGGGACAGTTGTAGAAGCTCGTGTTGGTCTGAGAGCCGTCCGCGGCGCATCCGGTCGGCAAAGGCGTCAGGCCTGACGCCGGAAAAGCATCGTAGTACTGGTTTTGCGAGACTTCATTTCCGGGGACATCGAGGCTGGTGGTGTTGGTCAGGTTATAGACGTCGAAGGTGTATTTGAAGGAGTACCGTTCCTTGATGTTGAGGACTTTGACCAGCGAAATATCGGCCCGCTTCTGAGACGACTGGCGGAAGATATTGCGCTGTCCGGTGGTGAATCCAGTTTCGTAGGGGTCGTTGGCGGGAATGGCGCCATCCAGGTCGCCCGGTTTAAGGAGGGGGAGCGTGAAGCACTCAGGTCTCAATGCGCTGACGCCGGTACTCGGAAACCATGCGCCCGAATGCCCGGTGAGCGCGGTTTTGGCTGTGCATCCGCTGGCCAGCGGAACGATGGGATTGGTAATGCCGTCGGCGGTGGAGTAGTAGATGCTGCCCACTGCGCCGGAGAAGTCGATGACACTATAGGGCTGGCCGCTCTGGAGAACGGTGAGGCCCTGCAAGGACCAGTCGTTGATGATCTTGCTCACCAATGAGGACTGGTGTCCCAGGTTGGGGATCCTGAAGACGTAGGTGAAATTGAGCACCTGGGGCCGGTCGAAATCGGCGGAGCCGTAGGACTCGCGGAGATTGAGGGGATTGTTGCCGTTGTAGAAGAGTCCGAGGCCGCTTTGTTCGTCGAGCGTATGGGACCAGGTGTAGGAAGCGCCGACCTGGACTCCATGGCTCATGCGCTTGTCAACGTGAACCTGAAGCGCGTCGTAGGCATTGACTCCGGCGGCGGCGTACGTGATGGATTCAGCCGCCCAACCGATGTACGGAACGCGAAGGTCGACGTTGCCGCCCTCATAGTTGGCGAGGTAGGGAGTCCCGTCGGGGAGCATGAGGGGCGGGCCGAAGTCCGGTTCGCTGACGGTGTAGCCGTAAGTGTAGTTCTGCTGGTAAGGGGTTCCCGCCAAGGCGGGATTGGTCGGGGACGCGATGGTGGACTGATTGAAGGGCACGGGGATGACCTGGTGGCGGCCCCGGTTGCCTACGTAGCCCACCTCGACCGCGAGATCGTTGCGCGGCTGCCACTGGAAATCGAGTGTGTAGTTCATGGTGTAGGGCAGCTTGTTGTTGCGGCTGAAGACGCCGAGCGAAACCGGGCGCCCGTAGTTCATGATGCTGCCGGCGTTGGGGAGATAGTTGTTGAGGTCTGATGCCTTGGGATTGTTGGGAGGAGGCAGCAGAGACGTGCCGTAAGGATTTGCGAGATTGCCTTCCTCGTCGGAGCCGCCACAGGTCGGGATGTAGCCCTCGTAGAGGTACTGGGTCTCGACGGGGCAGCTGGAGGCGTTCACGAAGGGAAGCTGCTGATTAACGCCGAAGGGGCCCCCGGTGACGGTGCCGATGGCGTAGCCCGGCGAGAAGTAGCTGAAGAGCTCGCCGCGGTCGTAGTACATGCCGCCGCCGGCGCGAACAACAACCTTGTTGTGGAAGAATCCCGGTTGCCACGCTGCCCCAAGGCGAGGAGCGACGCCCCATTGGCGGCCGGTGAGGGTCGTGGAACTCACACCGGGGGTGCCATTGGCATTGTTGCCGGCGATGATGAGGCCGGAGTTCACGATGGTGTCAGTCGTAGCGTCGTACTTGTAGCTCGCCGGATCGAAATTGAAGAGCCGACCGTATTTCTCCGTGAGTCCGCCGTCCCAGTCGTAGCGAACACCCGCGGTGAGGGAAAGAGACGGGCTGATCTGGAACTTGTCCTGGAGGTAGGTACCGAGCTGGTTGGAGCGGTAGTAGCGGTTGGCATCGCCCTGCAGAAACGAGCTTACGTAAAAGCCGGTGGAGGAGCTGCCCGGGGTGACCTGGCCCTGCACAAACTGGCTGAAGTCGTCAGTCGCGACGGTGCCCGCGCCGGTTCGCTTATCGATGGTGTTGAGCTGCGTATAGCTGTATGTCGCGCCGAAACTCACGGTGTGTTTGCCGAGCATCCAGATGGCGTTGCCGGAGGGTGAGATGCGGTTCTGAAAGACGCCGGTATTGGGAGCCTGTCCTTCAGCGTTGGGGCCGATATTCAGGATCGCTGTGTTCGTGCCGAGAGGCTGATTGTTGCCGAGCACGTTGTAGACAGAGACGCCGGGGAAGTAACTGGACCCGAAGACATTGATGGCGGCGTTGCCCGCCGATCCTCCGGGAATGGAATCGGGCCCGAAGGCTTGTTCATTGGTGCCCCAGATCTTTTCGCGAATGTAGCCCAGCGTCTGCGTGGTGCTGAGGTTGGATTTGAGGGTGAGGGTGTTGATCACCGAGAAGACCTGGGCGCCGGAGTCGAGATGCTCGGAGAATCCGGGAACGCTGGAGTAGGAGTAGGGCGCGATGGCTGGATCGTGCTGGTAGAAGTACTTCAGCGCGATGGTGTCCTTACTGGTGGCGTTGTAGTCGAGATCGGCGACCGCCATATCCGCCGTGAATCGACCCGTGCCGGGCAGGAAGGCGTTGAAGATATTGTTCACTGTGGGCGGCGTGCCGTTCCGGGCGTCATTCGGAATCAGCCACTTGCCTGGTTCGCCGGGAAGCGAAGGAGAATTGAACAGGGCGAGTGCGATGGGATCGACCTGGGCCGAGCTGATGGTGGTGCCAAAGGAGTTGTTGGCGAGGGTTGCAAGACCGCTGGCATCGCGGTTGGTGTCGTTGAGGCCCACGGGTACGTCGGTAAGCGTGTCACCGATTTCCTGGTCGGAAACATGGATGTGCTGATAGGAGAAAAATCCAAACAACTTGTCCTTGATGATTGGGCCGCCGATATTGCCGCCCAGGACATATCGGTGCAGTTGGGGAACCTTGTTGGCCTGGGGAATATCCGCATCCTGATTGAAGAAGAACGGAGCGGCATTGATCCAATCCGTGCCGCGACGGAAGTAGCCCGTGCCGTGGTAAACATTGGTGCCGGACGCCGTGCTCATGTCGATGTGCGCGCCGGACGTGGAGCCCTGCTGTGCGTCGTACATCGAAGCGTTGACGCGAACTTCCTGGAGCGTTTCGGGGGCCGGGGTAGGAATGGCGTTGCCGATGGAGAGATAGACAGAGGCCAGGGTTTGAATGACGCCGCCGGCGCCGGTGCTGGAGGACACGCCGGTACTGTTGATGACACGGGCAGAGGGAACCTGGCTGGTGCTCTTGCCGTTGAACAGGTTGCTGGCGTCGACGCCATTGAGGAGAAAGCTGTTCGATGTATCGCGCTGGCCGTTGGCCCAGATGGGGGCGTTGCCGAGGCCGCTGTTCGCGCCTGTGCCGCCCGAGAGCTCGGCGTTGACGCCGGCGGAGAGAATGGCGACGCCCGTGAAGCTTCCAGTGGCCAGGGGTACGGTCTCGATCTGCGCCGTATCGAGCACGTAGCCGTTGGTGGTATCGACGGCATTCATCAGCGGTACAGCTTCCACTTCGACCGTAACGCTGGTCTGGCCCACTTTGAGAGCGGCATTCACTGTCGCGGTGCGGTCCGCCTGGACGGTGATGTGCTGCGTCTTCTGCACACTGTATCCGTCGGCGGTGTAAGTGAGCGTGTAGCTGTCGATGGGCAGGTTCACGAATGAATAGACCCCCGCGCCATTGGTCTTCACGGTGCGCGTCAGCGAAGTCTGCTCATCAACCACGGTGACTGTCGCGTTGGGAATCACGCCGCCGGACGCATCGGTTACTTCACCCGTGATGCCGCCGAGCGTTTGCTGCGCCAAGACAAACGAGCCGCACAGCGCGAAAGCTGTTGCGATAGCCAGCAGCGGGACGAACCGGAAAGAAACAAATCGCATGGGATACCTCAAGATGACTGGCCTCAAAATAGGGATTTCCCGCGGTCTTTTGAATGTCTCAAGAAACCTTCGGGGAGCAACAAAAACTGCCGATCGTGGAACGCTCAAAAAGAGAGAGAAGGGAGCCGGTTTCAGGTGTTTCTGGTTAGGTTAGTTAACTCGGCTTGGAATATCGGGGTATAGATAGAATAACGGCAATGAAAAAGATTTCAACGAAAAATATTGGGTAGTATCTTGCGAGCCGCGAGCTGAATATGAATTGAACTTATAAGGACGGTATAAGGGAAACATGCGCTGCGACAATGCGCCAGCCCTCGGGAAATCGCACCCATGTCTGGCTCTGCCGGCCCCGCTGTGACCCGCGTTCGAACTCCAACGTGATGCTCGCAAAGTCTTTACCGAAAGCGACGATGTCGAGACGAATTATCGTACGCGCAAGATTTGCAGAAGGGCGTGCTTTGCGAAACTCCCAGATTTCTTTATACCCATAAAGATTTTCGGTGGCGCCGAAGCGCATCACGAGGGGATCGGCCCAAAACATTTCTACGAGCTTTTCCACATCATTGGTCACAAGTGCGCGCTCGTACTGCGGATAAAGCTCACGAAGCTCGGCAATGACGTCAGGATCGTTGATGGTCATGGATGGAGAATAATTCCCGCCGGGGAAGGATTTGCTTGTTGATGGAGGCGCTTACCGTGTGGACAGGTTCATTCACTACCTGGCTCAGTCTGAGGCGCATGGCCACGCTGCAAAGGATGTAGGCGTGTACCTCGGTGAATCCCCAGCGGCTTACAAGCAGATCGATCATTCTTCCAGTAGCGGCGCGAGCGGTCTCGGCAAGATCGGTGCCCGTCTCGACAACCACCCAGGCGTCGGCTGAACCATCGGGCGCGACGGCATCGCTGGCCTCGACAATCGGGCCGGCGAGGGGATGGCCCTTGTGGAGGTGGAACCGCAGCGTCACGTCGAGCGGGCACTCAATGCCGTTGATGCAGACTTCGCCATCGCCCTGCGCGGCATGGCCGTCGCCGCAACTGAAAAGTGCGCCCGGATTGTAAACGGGGAGATACAGGCGCGATCCGGCGCACAATTCGCGCACATCGAGGTTACCGCCAAAGGGGCCGGGCGGGCGGGTACGGAAGGTTCCACTCTCGGCGCGCGCAACTCCCATTACACCGAGAAACGGGCGCACCGGAACGACCGCGGGATAGAGAGAACTGGTGGATTCGCCATCGAGCTGCCAGTGAAACAGGCATGGCGTGCGGAAGCGGTCTTTCAGAAAGCCCAGACCTTCGACGATACTCGACCAGCCCCACCCGGAATGACGCGTTGCCAGCACGTCGATCTGAAGCACATCGCCGGGTTCAGCGTCATGAATCCAGATAGGCCCGGTGAGAGCGTGAATCCGCGTGCGGTCGATGGCGAGGTATGCTTCCGTGCTCATGCCGGGATGCACCTGGCCGCCGCTGGCGTCGACGCACGCGATCTGCACCGCATCGCCGGAATCGATGTGAAGCCGCGTCGGGAGCGAGCGATCCCAGACGGAATGGGTCGGCTCGGCGCTGAGGTGATGTTCTTTCATGACTCCTTAACCCGGACGCTCATCTGCACTTCAACAAGAGCGTTGCGGGGAAGAGCGCTCACACCGATGGCCGCGCGCACGTGACGGCCGGATTCACCGAACACCCGCACCAGCAGGTCGGACGCACCGTTGATGACCGCGGGCGAATCGCCGAAGCCGGGTGCGGCGTTGACGTAACCGTTGAGAGTGAGAACCTCCGCCACGCGATCGAGCGAGCCGAGTTCGCGCTTCAGGATCGCAAGTAGGGTCAGCGCGCATGCCCGCGCGGCCGCGTAGCCATCCTCGATGGTGCGATCGGCGCCGGCCAGTCCTGCGATGACGCCCTCCGGTCCGAGGGAGATAACCCCAGACAGGTATAGAACGCCGCCAACCTGTTTTGCGGGAACATAATTGCCGCCGAGAGGTGGCGGCTGGGGGAGCGACAAACCCATTGCAGCGAGATTTTCTTCAGGTGTCGAAGCCGGATTCATTTGCATTGAATGTAGCACGCCGGACAACTGATTTCGCTTGGGACAGGCGGATCGGTCACGGTAGGATGAGCCATGTTTCGAATCCTCGCTTTAGTGGTGGTTGCCGCTGCGGTCACAACCGTTCCGGCTGCCGACCCAAGGACGATTCTGCGCGTCGAACGGTCGTCGGGCGGCGACCTGGAAGTGGGCGGCGACCTTGCCGGAGTCGCACCCGGGTCAACACGGTATGTGCGCTACGAAGACCTGCTGCAATTGCCGCAGGAGACGTACAGCGTGAGCGACGATTCCAACTTTCGCGGGACGACGGAGATCAGCGGGGTTGCACTCTCAACACTCGCGCAGATTTTGGGGCAATCGGCCGACATGATGGTGGCCATTTGCTACGACCATTACCGCACCAACTATCCGGCCGATTATCTGAGCGCCCATCACCCGCTGCTGGTGCTGCGGATCAACGGGAAGGAACGCGATCACTGGCCCACGTCCGCCGAGGGTGGGTCGATGGCGCCCTATCTGATCTCGCATCCGGTGTTCAAGCCATCGTTCAAAGTGCTCTCGCACGAAGACGAGCCGCAGATTCCCTATGGCGTGACGCGGATCGAGTTTCGTCGCGAGGCGGAAGTTTTCGGACCCATTCGTCCGCGCGGGAACTGGCCCGCCGACTCGCCCGTGCAGCAGGGATATGTCATCGCCCGCCAGGATTGCTTTCGCTGCCACAATATGGGATCGGAAGGCGGGACCATGGGTGGTCACTCGTGGTCCCAACTGGCGGCGATTGCGAGATTCGATCGAACGCGGTTCCAGTACACCATTCGCGATCCTCAATCGGTAAAACCGGGGGCGAAGATGCCGGCGCACAAGGATTACGACGACGCCACGCTGCATGCATTGACCGAGTACTTCAGCACCTTTATGCTTCCCAGCCACGGCGATGCCCCCAGGAAAGATCCGACGCCATGATCACTCGCACTGCAAAACTAATGTTAGTAGCCGGCATCGCGTTGTTTTACACGCTGGTCGTGTTCAACAATCTTACCGACTTCAACTCGAACTACCAGTTCGTGCGCCACGTGCTGATGATGGACTCAACGTTTCCCGGCAATCATGGCATGTGGCGGGCACTGCCTTCGCCGGCGTTTCACATGGCCTTCTACATCTCCATCATTCTGTGGGAGACCGCGACGATGATCCTTCTGTGGTGGAGCGTTGTCCGGCTGCTGCGCTCTCTTCGTCTTCCTGCCGCCGCCTTCAACATGGCCAAGCGTGGGGCGGTGATGGCGCTGACGCTTTCCATGTTGATGTGGCTGGTGGCATTTCTGACCGTGGGCGCGGAGTGGTTTCTTATGTGGCAGTCCCATACCTGGAACGGACAGGAAGCGGCCTTTCGGACGTTTGTTGTCGTCGGACTGGTATTGCTGATTCTGCTACAGCCGGAAAGCGAGGGGCAGCCTTGAGGCGTCGGAGACTCGTGGCTTCCCATCCATTTCACGATGGGACCGTGAAATGGATGGGGCACCGAGCCCTAGTCAACTGGAAGAGCAGTTTTTTTACGGCGTAGAAGATACACCGCGATGCCCGCGATGATATAGGCGAGGTAGATGTAGGGAATGCGGGCGTGTGCGGGATCCGAGCTGGAACGAATATCGAAGATGCCAATCAGGATCATCACGATCACAGTGATGACGCTGACCACGGCAACAGTATGTGAATGTTGACCGAGCGCGGAGCGCGCGAAAGGCAGAGCCAGGGCGACCAGCGCGTAGGCAGTGAGAAAGCCAAAGACAGAGAGGGAGCCGAGCAGGTCGTACATGTCGGAGCCAGTGACGTTGCGCAGGGCCATCGCGAAAGTGCCGGCAAGCATCAACCCCACGGACGCAAGCACCGCAGCGGTGGGCGTCCGGTGTTGTCTGCTGGTGTTTTCGAACAGGACCGGCAGCAGTCTGCCATGCGCCATGCGCATGAGTAAGCGCGCCGCGGCGGTAGTGCAGGCGAGGACGCATGCGAACATGCTGATGAACGCGCCGATGTCGATGGCTACGCCTAGCGGCGAGACGCCCGCTCTTCCGGCCAGGAGGTGCAAGGGGCTGGTGGTCTCACTAAGTTTGCCGGATATGCCGCGAAACCCGAGCACCTCTGAGTAAGAACAGAGCATAAAGAAGACGCCCGCCAGCATGGCGCATTGCAGGACGGCGCGCGGAATGGTGCGCAGAGGGTTACGAGCTTCGGCACCCAGCGTCGTAGCGCTCTCAAAACCCACAAAGCTGAAGATTGACAGAACCAGCGCCGGTCCAAGCGAAGACAGAGTTACACCTTTGAGCCTGAACTGATCGAGATCGAACTGGAATCCGAAATGGAAGACCAGAACCTGCAGCACGATCAAGATGAGACTGACCGAGATCACTTCGATCCACAGCATGAGTTCGGCGGAAAGCTTGACGTCGCGATAGGCAATCCATCCGGCAGTGGCGCACACAAGAGCGAGAGTGGGAATAGCCGGGGGCGCCCAGTGGAAGAACTGCTGTGCAAGTACGGTCGCGTAGTAGAGCGCTCCGCCCGCGACCGAAGCCCCCGTAGCCAGGTAGGCGAGCAGAAGCGCCCACGCTGCAGTAACTCCGAAAACGGGTGGCAGTGCGTTGGCCGTGTAGGTATAGAGTGATCCCGGCGAAGCAGAGAGGCGCGCGAACCGGCTCACGCAGAAACCCACCAGAAGCATCGCGATGGTGGCCAGCATATAAACAAACCAGGTGGCGTTGCCCGCCAGCGCGAATACGAGTGGGATGGTCAGCGAGGGCGTAGTCGAGGGAGCCACCGCGGAGACCGACTGCGCGAGCGTTTCGATTGGACCCAGCGCACCTGCGTGAAGCCCGTAGTTTTCGGGCGCCGCCTTTTGGGTGTACACCCCGCCTGTCGTGGTTGCCTGTTCGGTCAACTCGTCTCCCTCTTGCTTGTCATCAGGTTGTTCTAGTCTTGCGCGTCTCCGGGCGCAGGTCAAGGCGGAAGCGCTACACTGACCTCGATGTCTGTAGCCGCAATCATTCTTGCCGCCGGGGAGAGCCGGCGCCTTGGCCAGCCGAAACAACTGCTTGTGTTTCATGGCGAGACCCTTCTCGCACGCGCAATTCGTCTGGCGAACGAAGCGGGCGGGTCGCCGGTACTTGTGGTGATAGGCGCGAATTTTGAAGCGATCCGTGCCGCCATCGACTCGTCCAATGCGATTCCGGTTCACAACGATCGCTGGCGGCAGGGAATCGCGAGTTCGATCGAGGCGGGAGTTCGTGCGCTGAGCGTGTGTGCGCCCGAGGCAGGGGGGTTGCTGCTGATGGGTTGCGACCAGCCGCGGCTGACTGCCGATCACCTGCGTGCTCTCGTCGCGTCGTTTGAAAGCCAGGCCGCGGCGGTGATCGCGGCCTCATCGTATGCGGGGGTTCAGGCCGTTCCCGCGGTGTTTCCGCGCGCCACATTCGCCGAGCTGCGAGCGCTTCGCGGCGACAGGGGAGCACGCCCGGTGATCGAAAGCGCGCCGTGCCCGGTCGTTGCGATGGAGTTTCCCGGCGGGGAGGTCGACATCGATTCGCCCGAGGATCTGGCTCTGCTGGAGTAGGGGCTATCGCTCGATGGTGGCTTCGATATAGCCGTGCGGCTCATCGATGGGCACGAAAATGTGATTGGGATTGTTCTGACCAAACGGGCTCAAGTCCGCCAGCAGGTGATGCAGGTTGGGCATAGTGAGCTTGATGCGGGCGATTTCCGGCGCCGCGTCCAGGGCCGCTTTGCCCATGTCGAAGAGCGTGTGCTGCACGCTCATGCTGTCGTGGGCGGCGAAGGTCGTGAGCAGCGAGCCAAGAATTCGTAATCGAACGTTGGCGTAGTCCGGCGCGCCGGATGCGTAGGTCCACACCACCGTAGCGCTGGTGCCAAAGATGCGGTCGGTGGCCGGTTTGAGCGTGGTCAGCCGGTCCTTGATATAGCCGGCAAAGGCCGACCTGGTTGTCTTCAGCATCGTTAACCCATCGATGCCCGCGGCGACCTCCCATGGGCCATTCTTTTCGCGGGTTGCGGACACGGTGTTTAGTTCAGGTCCGCAAAGTCTGAACGTGGTCGGGGCTTCCCCGCCGTCGCAATGCATGCGTTCCCAGGCCTTCTCGTCGATTTCGATGCCGGCCTTCGATACCTGCGGATTGTTATTGAGAAGGTAGTCGCCCAGTTCCATGGCGAACTCTTCCATCGTGGCGGCGCTGGAGTCGCGCGCGATGGAATAGACGGTGTTCTTCATCGTGTCGGTAGGTAGGATCTTGCTGTTGTCTGCCTCGGTGAAGCTGGATTCAAAATCTCCTTGCAGCAGTATGCGCACGGTCCATTCCTGAAACTCGTGCCGGTCGCCGTGCCGCGTGATGCGCGATAGCCGCACGCGCGATTTTCCATACCGATTCTCACCCAGTCGTGCCATAAGCTTCCTCGAAAGGTTCTGCAGCTGTTATTACAGGATAAATACGAAGAATCCACGTCAGCGCTCAACGTTACCTCTCCAGACGGCATAGAACGATCAGCGATGAGAATGAATCGGAGTGTGTGCGCCTGCAACTGATCCACCTGGACCAGCCTGAGTTGCAGTTCCATGGTACATAATCAAACTCGCCTGTTCTGGATGGCAGGCGTGCGGCGGCTCTCCACGGACGGGATCACCGCCGAGTCTGGTTTTATCTAGTCTTATTCGAAGTACGCACAATTCTCCCGAAGGCGAGAGCAGGTCTTTCTCGTCAGCCAATGATCAGAAATCGAAAGAGTGCCTAATGGTCGTCGCCGTCGTGGTCGCCGTCGCTATTGCCGCCACTACTGCTGCCGCTGTTACCACCGCCAATGCCGCAGCGGTTGCCATTGCCGCCGTTGCCCAGTCCGATCACCTTGACTACCTTGAAGAGGGTGGCGCCTATGAGGATTCCGTTACCGGATGCCGTCGCATGAAGGTAATGGAGCCGGGGGTTGTCGCTCACGTAGTTGTTGCTCTGGGAGGGGAGGGTAAAGCCTCCGGATCGCAAGATCGACTGCACGGCGGGCAATTCGTGTGGCCGCAGCGCGAAGTCGATGTTGATGGTGATGTCCGCGCCTCCCGAAAAGTTCACCTGGATGTAGAAGGTCTGTCCGACGCCTAGGCCGCTCTGCGCTGCGACCCGGCTATCCAGAGAGATCGAGCACTCATCGGGCCGCGGCAGCCAGAACACGAAGACGTTATCCACTTGAGCCAGGAAACCTTCTTCGAACAGGTCGAGGATTGGCTGCGGCAGAAGGCTGGGGTCAAACACGAAATTGCTGCCCGGAATGAAACTTCCGCCGAGTTGGGGATTATGGATGGTCGCTAGCGCGGCGGCCAGGAAGTTTGCCAGATCGACACCCGGGCCGGTCGCTTCAAAGTGCACCCAGATCAGCTTCGGGGAGATGTTCGTGACGTGGCTGTAAACGGCTGTGATGCGGAACGTTCGGCCATGTGAGAGCAGGGAGTCTTCCAGCGCCGAGAGCTCGGATTCCTGGGCAGGAAGTGCGCCGTCGGCGAAGAAGTCATTACGGCGCTTTTCCTTGAAGGCGACAAATCCATTCGCGACTGCCGCGTTAAAAGCCGATGGCGCAGCACCGGGTTGATCCAGGGGCACTCCATCGACCGACATGGGCAGGTCGTGCCGGGACAGTTGGAAACGCAGAACATCTCCCGTGAAGACGTACCCGTCTGTACCCATCGCGGCCTGGATTCCACTCCAGTCCGTGGCTGCAAAAGCTCCCTGAGTTGGCAACAGGACAACCGCCAGAACGAGCATCCGGACGGCACAGTCGCGGACGAACCGCGCATAAGTGATCTTAGGCATGGGGGTGCCTCCACAGAGAAAATCTCTGTGCGGTAATGATCGAACCGAGATGCCAGATTTGCATGTGAATCTTTCAGATGCGATTGGGTACTTTAGACATACCCCCGCTTCGGGGCGCGGCGCATCACAGGATTGTTTAGAGACGCCCGTGCCAGTTTCTCTGGGCTCTCAGAGCACAAGTCTGCGCAATTTGCCCGGGTAAATTGTTCATCTGTTAGATACTATTGTTAATATAAGTGATTGATTATGCTCAGCTTCCTCGATAGGTCGTGTACCCGTAGTCACTGAGCAGGAGCGGTACGTGGTAGTGCGCTTCGCCGCGGCACTCAAACGTGACGGATACCTCGGGGAAAATGCTGGTGCGGCCCTGCTGTCTAAGGTAGGCACCTGTGGCGAAGGTCAGCCGGTACAAGCCGGCAGAGGCGTTTGTGGTGAGATCGCGGCAACGGCCGTCGGCGTCGGTTGCACTTTCGGCGAGCATCAACCACGCATCTTCATCGAGTTTCTCCAGGCGAATGCCAACGCCCGCGGCCGGCTTGCCGAGCGTTACGTCCAGGACGTGGGTCGTGATTCCACTCATTCCTTCAGCCACTTTCTCAAGCGTATCTGGGTAATTTGGCGCTGCTGCTCCGCTGCTTCGCGCAACTCCGCGGCTCGATCATTGGCCAGGCGCCGTTGAAGTATGGCGAGCATTTCATCGGCGCTTTTGCCTGTGGCGCACACGATGTACGTGAAATCGAAGCGCTGCTCATAGGTTGCATTGCCCTCGGCCAGTTGGGCTAACACATTGTTGCCGCCGCTGGATGCACCGGATTGTTCCTGCTCGGACCACGCGGCCGATTGAGTCGGCTGGGGCGCGGTCTTGCGCTCGCCGATGCGCGGATGGCTCGCGAATGCTTCCAACCAGTCAGCTTCTTCCATGGTGCTCCACACTTCGTCGGCGGTGAGGCTGAGTATCTCCACGGCCTGGAACGGGCGGAGCGCCGCCATGGATTGTGCCCATCGGCGCGCGGCACAGCAAGCGAGCATGGCATCGAGGGCAGATCGCTCATCGGACTGGTTCCACGCAGCAAGAACCGGATTCATGGCGTTCCTTCCGGCTTCCGGAGATCGGTCAGAAATTCCTCAAGCAGATTAGCCGCGACGCGTCTGCGGTATTCGGCAGTGGAACGAATGTCGTCGATGGGGAGCACCTCGGCCAGGAGCGCAGCGCGTGCCGCTCTGATCGAGTCTGCGTCGACGGGCTTGCCGCGCAATGCGTCTTCGGTGCGATAGAGACGGGTGGGAAACGCAGCAAGACTGGCGGCCGCGAGGCGCAGTTCACACACGAATCCATCCTCGAGCAACGCCGTTGCACCTATCGCGACTTTTGAAATTGCCATGGCGCGCCGAGTACCTACTTTGCGCAGATACTGTCGATGCACGCGGAATCGGCGCGGCACATGAATGGCGTAGAGAAGCTCGTCGGCGGCCAGAGCATTTTTCTTGTAACCGGTGTGGAAGTCGCGGTACGGGAACGCGGCGACGGCCGCGCACGGAGATGAGTTCGACCTCGGCATCGTAGACCAGCAAGGCAGGCGAGGAATCAGCGGCGGGCGAGCCATTGACCAGGTTGCCGCCCAGCGTGGCGCGTGTCTGGTTGGCGATGGAACCGATCCATGCGGCGGCCCTGGCGAGGAGAGGAAGATCGGATGCGATGGCTTCGTGGGCCCGCATGTCGGTGAATGTTGTGCCCGCTCCCACGGCGATGCTATCTGGAGCGCTTTCGATGAAGCGCAAATCGGGAATACCCCAGAGGCTCACGAGCTTTGATGCGGGCAACCGGCCGGCGGCGTGGGCGACCATCAGTTCAGTGCCGCCGGCAATCGGCGTCCACTTGCCGGGCGCGCCCGCGATGAGTTCGAGAACCGCGGCCAGACTCCCCGGCGCAACCAGCTCATGTGCCGCAGCATCACCGCGCATGATCACCCCACCGACGAAGACCTGTCGGTGGGGACCCCGCATGAGTGGCCTGCTCGGGGCGCGAGGCGGCGGCGATGACAGACTCGAAGATGCGGACAAATCCCGTGCATCGGCAGAGATTGCCGGCTAGCCCCTCACGGATTTCGGCCATCGTGGGATGAGGGTTGCGCTCGAGCAGATGCGAGGCAGCCATCAACATACCGGGAGTGCAAATGCCACATTGAGCGCCGCCGCAGGCGAGAAAAGCCTGTTGCAGCGGATGCAGGCCGCCGTCGCGCTGCAACCCTTCAACGGTTTCGACGCGCGAGCCTTGCGCCTGCAGCACAGGCACGAGACAACTATTCACCAATTCGCCATCCATGCGCACGGAGCACGAGCCGCATTCGCCTTCGCCGCAGCCTTCCTTGGTACCCGTCAGGCGCAGGTCTTCGCGCAAGACATCGAGCAGCCGCTTCATGGGAGGGACTTGAACCTCGCGCTCGATGCCGTTCACGGTCATGCGGATCGCAGGCCGGTTTGCGCTCATACCGTGGTGGGCTCCTCGATGGCGGCGGCTGCTCCCAGTTTCGCGAAGAGGTCTTCAGGAAGCAGGGGAATGGAATTGAAGCCCACACCGGTTGCGGCACGAATGGCATTCAGGATGGCGGGTGCGGGGCCGTCGTGGGGCAACTCGCCAATCCCCTTGGCTCCGAAGGCGCCGTGGGCGAAGGGAATTTCTTCGAAGTAGATGTGGATAGGCGGAACGTCTTCGGCGGTGGGCATGATGTAGTTGGTCATCTGGTTGTTGGCCATGTGGCCGTTCTGCCAGACGACCTTCTCGTAGAGCGCATAGCCGATGCCCTGGGCGATGCCGCCTTCAATCTGGCCGCCCGCGAGGACGGGATGGAGAACTCGGCCCACTTCCTGCACCGACCAGAACTCTTCGACCTCAGCCGAGTAAGTAACGGTGTCGACCGCGACCTGCGCAACCTGCACGGACCAGGCATAGGCCGGATAGGCTTCGCCATGATAGGTCTGGTCATCCCAATAGATGTTGGGCGGCGCTTCATAACGGCACAGAGACACAACTTCGCCGTGCACGGCGCGATATCGTTCGCAGGCAGTGAAAAATTCATCGCGAGTGAAGTCTTCGGGCAGGCTCGAGTCTTTGCCTAGCATCTCGATGAGTTGCGCTGCGGCCCGCTCGATCAGGCGGCCAACCACCATCGAGGTGCGTGAGGCGACAGTGGGGCCGCTGTTGGGAATGATCCCGGTGTCGCGTGGAGCCATGCCCACATCGCTGTAGTCGATGCCGATGGCCTCGGCCGCGATTTGCGTGAGAATCGTGTTGGTGCCCTGGCCGAATTCGGTGTTCGATACGAGCACACGGACTTTGCCCTTCGGGAGTTACATCGACGCCGGCCAGAGAATTCAGATAGCGCTCGCCTGAGCCTGTGAAACCCGAGCCGTGAAAGAAGGCGGAAATGCCGAGGCCGCGCTTGACCGGGCTGCTCTTATTCTCTTCAGCAAAGCGCGTGCGGCGGACGTGGTAGTCGCTCTCGGTGAGCGCACGATCGAGGAGGTTGTCGAGGATGACCGGATCGCGCATCACCTGTTCGGTGGCGGTGGTGTCGCCATCGTGGAGGAAATTTCGGCGCCGCAGGTCAATCGGGTCCATGCCGATGGCGGCGGCGATCTCGTCCATGTGGCGCTCGATGGCAAAGATGGCCTGCGGCGCGCCAAAGCCGCGGAAGGCGCCGTACGGCACCGTGTTCGTAGCCCAGGCGCGAGAGCGAACCCGCACGTTAGGACAAACGTAAGGACCGGGCGAATGCAGCGTGGCGCGCGACAGCACGGTCGAAGAGAGCGTACAGTAAGCGCCGCCGTCGGTGGCGAGGTCAATGTCCATGGCCAGCAACTTGCCGTCAGCATCGAGGGCGGTGCGATGGCGCACGCGGGAGGGATGGCGTTTGGTCGTAGCGGCGAGGTCTTCCATGCGGTCATACACGATCTTGACCGGGTGACCGCATCTTCATCGCCAGCAGCGCGGCATGCGCGCAGAGCGTGGAGGGGTAATCCTCCTTGCCGCCGAAAGCGCCGCCGGTTTCAGTCTGAATGACGCGCACCTTTTCTTCGGGCAGATTGAACACCGCCATCAGCGACTTGTGGACATAAAACGGGCACTGCAGCGAGCCCCAGACGGTGATACCTGTCTCAGCGCTGTACTCGGCGATGGCGCCATTGTTCTCGATGTAGAGATGTTCCTGCGCCCCGGTGCGGTATTCACCTTCAACAATGTGCGCGGCGTTGTCCCATACAGAATCAACATTTCCCTTTTCGAGGAGGAAGCTTTTGAGGAGGTTGTTTTCGCCCCAGATGATTGCCTCCTGGCGTTCACTCTCTTCGATGGTGAAGACGGGCGGGAGCGGGTCGTAATCGATGCGAATGGCGGCGGCGGCTTCGCGCAGTTTCTGCCTGCTGGGGTGGGCGAGCAGCAGGATGGCTTCATCACAGTGATTCACTTGTTCATCGGCGAGACAGGGCTGGTCGTCGAAGATCAAGTGAATGTGATTGCGGCCGGGAATGTCGAAGGCGGTTACGACGGTGAACTCGGTCCAGTCGATACAAGGATCGAAGTGGATGGAGCGAATGACGCCGCGCGGGATGGTGCTCCGTACGGTGGCCCCGTGCCACATGCCTTCGCACTCCAGGTCATCCACATAGCGGGCGCGGCCAAGCAGCTTGTCGATGCCTTCTTTGCGGAAGACAGGCGTGCCGACAATGGGGAGCTTCGCGATGCGGGTTTTGGCAACCGTGCTCATTTGGGGAAGCCGAAAAGCCGTACGGGTTGAGGGTTAGGATACATCGGAGCGAGCGGGATGCAAAGCGGATGGAGCAAATATCCCAGGGTCTCAGAATCGAGACCCGGGCACCCAGTTTCAATGCGACTGGTTGTGCCCAAGCGAAATTTCAGCTCGCCAGTTGTGCGAGGGTGCGCGCCAGCACGTGAACGCCGCTTCCGATCCATTGCGGCGAGGCATATTCGTCGGGCCGGTGGCTTATACCGCCGCGACAGGGAATAAAGAGCATGGCCACCGGAGCGATGCGCGCCATGAAGAGTGAGTCGTGGTAGGCGCGGCTGACCATTTTTGTGTAACTCTTCCCGGCCGCCTTTGCGGAGTCTTCGAGCGCTGTGAGAATCTCCGCATCGCAGGCGGCGGGGGGATCAGCGTTCACCAACTCGGTAGCAATACTCACGCCACGCCGCGCGGAGACATCGGCACACGCGGTGCGAAGCGCATCGATGACACGATCACGGCGGGCGGCGTCGATGTCGCGGATGTCCGTTTCTAGGCGCACGCGGGAGGGGATGCTGTTGACCGCGCCGGGGAAGACCTCGCATACGCCCACGGTGGCCACGGTGTCGATTGCGCCCGTGGATTTTGCCGCGGCTTCGAGCGCCAGGATCAACTCGGCGGCCGCGGCAAGAGCATCTTTGCGGCCGGGCATGAGGCGCGCGCCGGCGTGGCCGCCTTCGCCCTCAATGAGAACCCGCATGCTGGCGGGCGCGGCAATGTGCGTCACCAGCCCGAGGTCGATGCCTTCCTGCTCGAGAAGAGGGCCTTGTTCAATATGTAACTCGATGAATCGGGCGAAACGACCGGCTGGCAGAACAACGGATTCGAGAGTGCCCGTGAAACCGGCCGCAGTGCGCAGCTCTTCGAGGCCGCGGCCCTCCTTGTCGCGGAGAGTCAGTGCCTGCGCAGGTGTGAGCACGCCGGCCATCATTCGGCTGCCCAGGCAGCCGATGCCGAAACGGGTTGGCTCTTCGGCGGTGAAGATGACCAGCTCGATGGAGCGTCGCGGCTTGAATCCAAGTTGCTCGAGGACGCGAATCGCTTCGAGGCCTCCCAGCACGCCGACGCATCCGTCGTAGAGGCCGGCGTTGGGAATGGCGTCGATGTGGGAGCCGGTACCGATGGGCGCAAGGTCCGGGTCGGAGCCCTGCCAGCGGGCGAAGGTGTTGCCGATGGCGTCTTCGGTGATGGCGAGACCCGCTTCGGCACACAGGCTTTTCACATAAGCACGGCCGCGCAGGTCGGCCTCGCTGAAAACGATGCGAGTTACGACCGGAGGCTCAGCTTCGGAGATTTGAGCCAGGGCCTGCAGTTCGGCGATTACGCCATCGATACTGAGTTTGGGGCTGACCTGGGGGCGAGTGGTGGTCATCGTGTTCACACTCCAAGCGGATGGCGGCGCCAGTCTTTATAGATGAGGTACTTGGCCGGGACCTTGCCCAGCGCTCCGAACCATTGCGGGCAATAGGGCGCCATCCAGATGAAATCGCCGGCCTGGACGGGATACCACGACTCTCCGAGGCGATAGATGCCGCCGCCGGCGAGCATCAGGAGCCCGTGCTCCATGACGTGGATCTCCACCATGCTGAGGGCCGCCCCGGGATCGTAGGTCATGGTGTTTACGGCAAAATCGTATGCCGGACCATCGGGCATGAGCGGCCGCACGCGCAAGGCCGGATCCCCCATCAGGGGTACATCCAGCACACTGGACTCGTTGCCAATCACGACTTCGGGATCGGCGTCGTCGTCGCTCGGCTCATAGGGCTTCTCGATCAAAACCGCGCGTGCCGCGCCTATCGAACGTATGGTGTGCGGAATGCCTCGAGGGAGAAAGGCAAACCCTCCGTCGACGAGGAGATGGCTGTCCGTCTCGACTTGCACGGCTATCTCTCCTTCGAGCACAAAGATAAATCGCTGTGCAAGGGCGGGGCCCAGCGTTCCGCCGGCAGAGAACTCCGCGGTCATCTGGGTAAAGCCGGCACCCAGTTGGGGCGCCGTGTGAATGATGAAGTCGACGCTCTCGGCGCCTGGAAGTGGCGTGCGGATGAACGTGTCGGGCGTCTGCAGAAGGTGATCGGCTTTGAGACTGCTTCGTGTGGCTCCCAGGTGGTGCACGCTTGACCTCGTTGTGTAAGGAAGTTGAACCCGCGCGTGGGTCGATTCTAATCAATTGAGTCGCGATGCCGTCGCGCGGGTTGCACAGCAGGTCATTCCGACGACGAAAGCTACTGCTGATCCGTTCGGCTTCGCGGCTGACTTCACTCACGACGACAAAGTGTGCTCTGCGGCGAGGCGTTCAAGGAACTTGTGGCCGACGTGGAGGGAGGCCTCGACGTCTTCTTCGCGGACGGCTTCGTCGGGATGGTGGCTGATGCCGCCCGGGCTGCGCAGAAACAACATCGCCGTCAGCACGCGGGTGGCCATCACCATGGCGTCATGGCCGGCCCCACTCGACATGGATTTTGGGGGAAAGCCTGCCGCCTCGATGGCATCGGAAAGATACGCGGTGAGACGCTCGTCCATTGAAACGGCGGGCTCGTTCATCTGCCGGGTCCACTCGATGGCAATGCCTCTGCGATCAGCGATGGCGCGCGCCCGGGACACAAGCTCTTCCACAGCCGCTTCGCGGCGGGAGTCCCGGCCGTGGCGAACATCCAGGCTTATGCGCGCCGTGCCGGGGATGACGTTGGACGCGTGGGGTTCAACGGCGATCTTTCCCACGGTGGCGACAAGCCCGTCGGTGCGGGAGGCGAGTGTCTCGACCGCCGTGATCCATTCGGCGGCGGCGGCGAGTGCGTCGCGGCGCAGATGCATGGGCGTGGTGCCGGCGTGATTGGCATGGCCTGAAAACTGGAGGCTGAGACGCGTTTGTCCGACGATCCCGCTGACCGCGGCGACGCTCAAGCCGTCGGCCTCCAGGACCGGGCCCTGTTCGATGTGGACCTCCACAAAGCCGATTACATCGCGATTGACCTGGGCGTCTTCGATGGCGCGGGGGTCGAGGCCGAAGGCGCGAATCGCATTTTCGATGGAAATGCCGTCCGCATCTTTGAGTTCGAGAAGCGCAGGATCGAAGCGGCCCGCTACCGCGCGGCTGCCGATGAAGGGGAGACCGAAACGGACGCCTTCTTCTTCAGAAAAGGCGATGACTTCAATGCCAATGGGCAGGGCGGCTTCCTGGGCAAGCTGGACCCATTCGAGGGCCAGCATTACGCCAAGCACGCCGTCATAAGCGCCCGCATCGGGAACCGTATCGATGTGTGAGCCGAGGATCAGGCGCCTTTCACCGCCACGGGCTGGGATCCAGAGGCCGCGCAGATTTCCCGCCGCATCGACGTGGACCTGCATGCCGAGAGCCTCCATCCGGCTTCGCAGATGGGTGTGGACGGCACGCACGGGAGGGGTAAGGAAGCGGCGGGTGATGCGCCCCGGCTCCTCGGTCATGGCGGCGATGTGCAGGCACTCCGCGATGGCGCGCCGGGCGCGGTCTCTCATGAGCGAACGAGCTCCCTGCCGCGGGGATCGCCGAGGAAGCTGTCCCCACTGTCCGTACCCCCGGATCGGCGGTACACGGGAGCGCCGCGCAGCCACGTCTCCTGCACCTGGCCGCGCAGATCCGTGTCCATGTAGGGAGAAAGTTTGTGTCGGAAATGCAGACTCGCCGGAGAAACGGTCCATTGCAGGTCGGGGTCGAAGATGACGATGTCCGCGTCAGAGCCTGCGGTGAATGCGCCTTTGTGCGCTTCCAGGCCGGCGAGCCGTGCCGGCACGGCCGCCATCCACCGGCCAAGCTGCTCGAGTCCGGCTCCGGAACCGAGCCCGCGCCGGACCATGGCCGTCCACATGACGGGGAGGGCGAGGCCGAGGCTGCTGATGCCGCCCCAGGCGAGATCCCATCGGGCCACTTCGCCGTTTGGGTCGCGGCGTTTCAGGGCCGGCGGGCAGGGGGAATGATCGGTCGCCACCATGTCGATTATGCCGTCGGCCAGTGCGCCCCAAAGCGCCTCGCGATTGGCCGCTCCGCGAATGGGCGGCGCGCATTTGTATTCGGTAGCGCCATCGGGAATTTCCTCCGCGGCAAACCACAGATATTGGGTGCAGGTTTCCACGGTGATGGGCAGGCCGCGTTGCCGCGCTTCCGCCAGCAGAGGCAGCGCCTGCGCACTGGATAAATGCACGATGTGGATGGGCGCTTCATACTCATCTGCGAGGCGAATGAGCAAAGCGATCGCCTGCACTTCGGCCTCATCGGGCCTCGAGGCAAGATAGGTGGAGTATTTGCGCCAGTCAGCGCCGACCTTGTTGAGAGCCTCGGTAGCGGCGTCGATGGGGCCGCTAATCTCGGCGTGTGCCAGCACCGGCAGACCGCTGCCGCGCAGGCTGGTCAGCGCGGTGGCTAGATGGGCTTCATCCACCCAGGAGAATCCGTCGATTCCCGAGAAAACAAGAAAGCATTTGAAACCGGGCACGCCTGCGGCAGCCAGCCCAGCTAACGCGCCGACATTGCCGCGCACCAAACCACCCCAGGCAGCCCAATCAACCCAGGCCTTGCCGAAAGCCGCGGTACGTTTGCGTTCCAGGGACGCCACATCGAGAGTCTCGGGAATGCAATTGAGCGGCATGTCAACGAGCGTGGTCACTCCGCCCGCTGCGGCGGCCCGGGTCGCGGTGGTGAAGCCTTCCCACTCAGTGCGGCCGGGCTCGTTGATGTGCACGTGAGAGTCAACCAGGCCCGGCAGGAGCACGTACTCCCCGTAGTCGTGGAGATGAGCAACGGCGGGCACTTCATCCCATCCCGCGACGCCGGTGATGCGTTCCTGCTCCACCAGCAGCGTGGCGGGAACGAGGCCCGCCGGCGTCAGTACACGGGTGGAGCGAAATGCCTGTGCCATACTGTGTTTACTTTCGCCGTTCGGGGAGGGTTAGAGCAAGTCAACGATGGCAACTGCGCCCAACCCTGAATTTTTACGACGCGCGATCGCCCTGGCCACGGCGAATGTGCTCAGCGGCAACGGCGGCCCGTTCGGCGCGGTCATTGTTCGCGACGGAATAGTCGTCGGAGAGGGCGCGAATTCGGTGACCGCAACATACGATCCGACTGCCCATGGCGAGGTGAATGCCATTCGAGCTGCATGCCGTTCGCTGGGAACCTTCACTCTGGCGGGATGCGACCTCTATACCAGCTGCGAACCCTGTCCGATGTGTCTCGCGGCATCGTATTGGGCGCGCCTCGATGCCATTTACTACGGATGTTCGGCCGCGGATGCGGCGCGTGCCGGGTTCGACGATGCGTTTCTTTATGCGGAAATGCAGAAGGATCCCGCGTCGCGGGCGTTGCCGGCTGTGCAACTGCTCAGCGATGAGGCCTGGGCGAGCTTCGATGCCTGGATGGCTTCACCCCTCAAGATTGAGTATTAGCGAGACGAGCGGTGGTCTCCCACCCTGGCGCCGTCGGACGACGTCGCTGGAATGGGGCGCCCGGGATACGAGATTACTCGCCGGTAAACGGGTTGCTCTCATGCGGCTTGATGGTGGTGGGGTCGCGTGGCGCAGGCAGTTCGTGTTCCGGCGCGGGAGTGGCAACGGGGTTCTGCGCACTTCCGCCGGGAGTGTCGAACGTGTTGAATACACGCAATGGATCGCCGGGCAGCAAATGGTGCTCCTCGAGTGCCAGGCGGACCCGGCGCTGGAATTCCCGCGTCGGCCCGAATTGCTTTTGCGCCTTAGTCTTGAAAACCACGGGAAAGATCAGCTGGGATCCCCTCACGGCGTCCACGCCCAGGATCTGAGGGTCCGCGACGAACAGGTCCTTGAACTCGGGACTGTTGCGCAGGTTGGTCGCAATGGTCCGGAGAATCTCGATTACCTTGTTGGGATCGGCGGAAAAATCCACGCTGATGGGGATGGTGGCGACCGAAAAGTCGGCGCTCTGGTTGGCTACCGTGGTGATCTGCGAGTTCGGCACCACAAACAGGGTTCCGTCTCCTCCGCGGACAGTGGTTTTGCGCAGGGTCATGGTTTCAACGGTGCCTGTGACGCCGGCGATGGTCACCACGTCGCCCACACTGAATTGGGCCTCCAGCAGGATCAGAGTTCCATTGAGCATGTCTTTGACAAGGTTCTGTGCCGCTAATCCGATGGCCACTCCGGCGATTCCAGCCGAAGTCAGCAGGGGCGCCAGGTTAGCCCCCATGGCTGCCAGGAATTGCAGGCCGACGATAGAGAAAACAATGGTCAATCCGGTCGCGCGAATGACACCTGCCAAGGTCCTGATCTGCGAAACCCGGGTAACGCCGGCGGCGTGATGCTCCGCCAGCCGGACGACACGGTCGGTCAATATGCGCAGGATACGGCTGAGGATGAAAGCGACGATCGCCAGCACAATGAGACGGGGAAGCTTGGTGCGGACGAATTCCTGAATATCGAAGATCCATTCATCGAGCAACTTGCCCATGAAGCGACCTTCGGCAAAGATTCCTGTACGCAACGCAATGAGAAGGAGTGTATACATCCCGATCCACCTCTTTATCTATCTATATTTGCAGAGTCCGGGCCGGCGATTTCGGTTGAGGGCGTCCTGGCAAGTGAGGATTTTTTGAGGACCTTGTTTTGAAACAAGACTGGATTACCGGGGTGGGGGTAGAATTCACCCTACAAGGCGCTGGCAGGTAAAGGAGCGGGCAGACCTGCCGGCACCGCCTGCGTGGAGAACGTAAAAGCAGAGCTTACCGCTGACATGGATCTCTCCACGACCGAGCGAGTGGCAGGGCACGGTCTCGTAGATCGAAGAGATGAGGCTGGTTACCAACCACGCGATCTTGACCAATGGCCACCTCGGTTCGGAAACAGGATGAAGGACCTTCAGACCTGCCTTTGCTTGACGCACATACAAGCCGCTCTCTGAGGAGGTCACGATGCGATTCAAATCGTCACGGGGCTCTGAATCGGAACAACCTGGCCAGGCTCGCAGGCGCGCCTGGATGCTTCCAACGACCTTGGCCGGATCAGCCATACTCGCCACGGTAACGGTGCTGAGCTTCGCCCAGACTGCGTCCCAGTCACCTCCGCCCCACCCCCTGATTCTTCCCGCAGCCAACCGGCCTTTGGACGCGAACCAACAGATGGAGTTGCGTGAAAAGAATTCGAAGCGGCAGAACTTTGATGCGGCCAATGCTGAGCGTCTGCGGCAGATGACGCAGGCAACCGAAATGCTGGAGACGTTGGCGATTGCTTTGAAAGCGGAGATCGACAATAACGGTTCTGCCCCGCTCTCGGAAAACGCGGTACACAAGGCGGAGACGATCGAGAAACTGGCCCGCCTGGTGAAGGAGCGGATGCAACTGAGCGTGGGACCAAACTGATCGCGCGGGATTCGTTCTGCCAGCAGAGTAGTCAAGTTCGAGGAGCGAGGAGATTGATCGATGCGGTGTATGACGATTCCGGATTCACCCAGCCCATCGAGTCAAGGGTGGATTGCGCATCATGCCGGAAGGGTCCGCGCGGGCGCCTGGGTTGCGATCCTGATCACCGCGTGGTGTCCGGCCCAGGACCCGTCGCGACCGCCCGGGTTCTGGCCCGACAAGGCCACGGCCCCGAACCCCGCCAATCCACAGCCCGACGCGCACGTCCAGTTGGCGAGAGAATCAAAACGCGCCCAGACACAGCGTTATGCGGCGGCAAATGCCGAACGCAAGCGTCAGTTGGAGCAGGACTCCGCGCTTCTGCTCCAACTGGCTGCAGAACTCGACGCCGAAATGGAAAAGGCCGGGAACGGGGCGCCGCCGTCTTCGGCCGTTCGCAAGGCGGAAACCATCGGAAAATTGGCGCATACTGTGAAAGAAAAGATGAAACTGACGGCGGCTGCAGGTTAACCGCAGGGTCGCAACGCGAATGACAATAACCGGCGCAACCGACTCACCCGAGGAAAGTTCCCATGCTGCTCCGAAGCCTCCGAAATCGAGATAACCAGGCTGCCCCGGGTGGTTCCCGGTGGCACATCAGGATTATGCCCTGGGTCCGCGGATTTGTATGCGTGTCGGCGCTTGCCATGCTGTCGACCGCGTATGAGGTCAGTTCCCAGTCGCCGCAACAGCCGTCCGCCACCCCGGACAAGCCGTTGCCTGATGCGAATCGGCCACCCGATGCCAGCAAGCAAATGGCCGTGCACGACCAGCAAGCGAAAGACAAAAACGTCGATGCGGCCAGCATCGAGCGCAAGCAGATCACGGACGACAGTGCCCGTCTGCTCAAATTGGCGAGCGATCTGAAAGCCGAGGTCGACAAGACCAACAAGGACACGCTCTCCCTGGGTGTCATTCGCAAGGCCGAAGAGATCGAGAAGCTGGCCCACAACGTGAAGGAGAAGATGAAGTTGACCATGGCCGCGAACTGATCCGGCGAATGGGCCCGGAAGGCCGGCTTCGTTTTTGAGACAGATGATGGCCGTGAATGAACGACCTCAAATTCGCAGAAAGGTTCACTATGGCTGGGAGCGGCGAGCCATCCGCTTTGCCCTGGGGCTGGTGCTGATTCTGGCTATGCCCGTGGCTGGCCAATCGCCCTATTCGCAGTTTCCTTCGACCAACAACGGCAAGTTAGGCCGAAACTATCCGGACACCAATTCGCAGTTTGGCGCTGATCCGAACGCCGATCCGAGACGGATCCGCATGCTCAATTCCGAGCGCCAAAAGGAACTGGTTTCAGATACCCAGAAGCTGCTCCAGTTGGCGCGGGAACTCAATGCCGAGGTATCCGATGCCAACGCCGCGGCCATGACTGATGCGCAGTTGCGCAAAGTGGCGGAAATCGCTAAATTAGCCCGAAGCGTCAAAGAGAAGATGACTTTCAGCCTCGGAGGTTACCCCAACTTGAAAAGTCCTCCAACTTTCGATAACCACTTCGATAACCAATAGAGCTGTTCAAGGCGCGGAAAATCGATGGCCATAGCGCAGAGGTCCGCTTTCGGGATTGATACAATCACATTTGGTTTTCCCGGGGAGACACGGGAACCGCGATAGGGAGTCACGCTCATGGAATCTGCGGTTTCCAGCGCCCGCGTGGCCGGAACGGCAGCCTTCAACGGCAGTCTAAGCGCGCAGGAGATGGTCGAGATTTACCGGCTGATGTACCTCTCCCGCCGGCTAGACGATCGCGAAATACTGCTCAAGCGGCAGCAGAAGATCTTCTTCCAGGTGTCCGGTGCAGGCCACGAAGCCTTGCAGGTGGCGGCGGGCCTGGCCCTGCGTCCCGGGTATGACTGGTTCTTTCCCTATTATCGCGACCGGGCACTGTGCCTGGCGCTGGGGGTCACGCCGGGGGAGATGTTGCTGCAGGCGGTGGGCGCCGGCACTGACACCGCCAGCGGCGGCCGGCAGATGCCGATGCACTTCAGCAGCCGAAGACTGAACATCGTCAGCACCTCATCGTCTACCACCACCCAACTGCTCCACGCGGTGGGCTGCGCGGAGGCCGGCCGCTACTTCAGCCGCCACCCCGAGGCGGCCGCGAAGGTGCCCGGCGATTACCGCGAATTCCGCGACGTGACCTTCCATGGCGACGAAGTGGCTCTTGCCTGCCTGGGAGAGGGTTCGACCTCGCAGGGAGAGTTTTGGGAAGCCATCAATACGGCCTCGAATCAGAAGCTGCCCGTGATTTTCTGCGTGGAAGACAATGGCTATGCGATCAGCGTGCCGGTCGAGGTGAACACGCCGGGCGGCAATATTTCGCGGCTGGTCGCCAATTTTCCCAACTTCCATTTTGCCGAGATCGACGGCACCGATGCCGAGGAATGCCTGCGTGCTTTCCAGGCCGCGGCGGAGCATTGCCGCGCGGGCCTGGGCCCGGCTTTTGTTCATGGCCACGTCGTGCGCCCCTATTCGCACTCGCTTTCCGACGATGACAAGCTGTACCGGTCGGCTGCTGAGCGGGAAGCCGACGCTATGCGCGATCCGCTGGCCCGCATGCAAATGCGCCTCCTCCGAGAGAGCATTCTCAGCGCCGAAGAGATCAACGCCTTAGAGAAGTCTCTCGACCACGAGGCTTCGGAGGCCGCGGACCGGGCTCTCGAAGCTCCGCTTCCGCGCATCGAGGACATCTCGAAATACATCTACTCCGAGGATCTTGACCCGACCAGCGCCGCGTTCGATTCCGAACAGAAGGAAGCTCCGGGCGCAGAACCGGGCAAGCCGGCTTCGGGCAAGAGCGCCCCGCCGCGGACTATGGCGGACCTGATCAATGCCTGCCTGCGCGACGAAATGCGCCGCGACCCGCGCATCGTCGTGTATGGCGAAGACGTGGCGGACGCCAGCCGCGAGCATGCCCTGAACGAAGTCAAAGGGAAGGGTGGGGTGTTCAAACTTACCGCCGGCCTGCAGACCGAGTTCGGATCCGAGCGTGTATTCAACTCGCCGCTCGCGGAAGCGAATATCGTGGGACGCGCGGTGGGCTATGCGGTGCGCGGCATGAAGCCGGTGGTCGAGATCCAGTTCTTCGACTACATCTGGCCGGCCATGCACCAGCTCCGCAACGAGATGCCGCTGATGCGGTGGCGCTCGAACGATGCATGGGCTTCGCCGGCGGTGATTCGCGTGCCCATCGGCGGCTACCTGACCGGCGGCGCGATCTATCATTCCCAATCCGGGGAGAGCATCTTTACTCATACCCCGGGCCTGCGCGTCGTTTTCCCTTCCAACGCTCTGGATGCCAACGGGCTGCTGCGCACGGCCATCCGCTGTGACGACCCGGTTCTATTCCTCGAACACAAGCGGCTCTATCGCGAGACCTACGGGCGCGCGGCTTATCCGGGGCCGGACTTTGCAATTCCGTTTGGGAAGGCGCGCATCGTGCGCCCCGGCGAGCACATGACGCTGGTGACCTACGGCGCGGTGGTAACGCGAGCGTTGCAGGCCGCACAAACGGCCCATCGCCTGCACGGCATCGATGTCGAGATCCTCGATCTGCGCTCGTTGAATCCATATGACTGGGAGGCCATTGCCACCTCGGTCCGCAAGACAAGCCGCGTGATCGTGGCCCATGAAGACATGCTGAGCTGGGGCTATGGCGCCGAGATCGCCGCGCGCATCGCCGACGAGCTCTTCGAGGATCTGGACGCGCCGGTCAAACGCGTGGGCTCGATGGACACCTTCGTGGCCTACCAGCCGGTGCTCGAAGACGTGATCCTGCCGCAGCCGGAAACCATCCTCAAGGCCATCATGGCGCTGAAGGCCTACTGACAGTTGACCGGCTTGCCAGGTAAATCGCTTATCCAAAAGATAGCCTGCTAACTCTGGGCGGGGTTTTCCCGGCATCCCCGGATACAATACTTCAATGGACTCATGCACCCACCTGGAAGACGTCGCCGAATGGTCGAATCCTAAGGCGGTCTTCACTGCATGAGGCAAATCTTCCGGCTTCTGCGCTTCGGGCTGCCGTACTGGCTGCACTGGGTCCCGGGCGTGCTGTTGCTGGCCGCGGTGGGCTTGCTCGAAGCCTTGCGAATGGCCTTCTTCGTGCCCATCCTGGGCGTGGTGCTTCGACCGAGTAATCCTTCCAGCGCATTGCCGCTCTTCCCGTTTGCTCCCCCGCAGTGGCAATTCGACATTCACCGCTTTGTTCCGTACTGGATGCACAACGCGTGGACAGTGGTCGCGGTTGCGCTCGTCGGCTCGACTATCATCAAGGGCCTCTGCGACTATGCGGGAACCTACCTGGTCAACTACGCCGGCTACGGCATGGTGACCGACATCCGCAATCATCTTTACGAAGCCATCATGCGCCGGTCGGCGAGCTTCTTCCATCGCTATCCGACGGGGACGATTCTTTCCACGCTCATCAATGATGTGGATCGCGTGCAGATGGCCGTGAGCTCGGTCCTGGGCGACTTTCTGCAGCAGTTCTTTACGTTTATTGCTACTGTCGCATTGGTCATAGCGCTGGGGGGCCGGCTGAGCTGGGCGCTGCTGCTGTTTGTCCCGGTGGTGATCACGTCGGCCCGGCGGATCGGGCGGTCGGTGCGCACCCGTACTCGTAGCGGCCAGGACAAGCTGGCCGAGATCCAGAACATCCTTCATGAGACCGTGACCGGCAATCGCATCGTGAAGGCCTTCAACACCGAGTTATGGGAAATTCTTCGGTTCAAGAAGGCCGCCAAGCGCTTGTTTCGCGCCAACCTGCGCAGCGTTCGCATTCAGTCGATCAGCTCGCCGTTGATGGATACGATCGGGGCCATTGCCATCGCCTTGCTGCTGTGGATCGGGCGCAACGAGATCCAGCATGGGCGCATGACCGCCGAAGTCTTCATTACGTTCATCATCGCGCTGTTCAAGCTCTACGATCCGGTGCGCCGCTTTGCTTATTACTACAACAGCTTTCAGCAGGCCCTGGGCGCGTCGGCCTCCATCTTTGCATTCCTCGACGTGAAGGACGATGTGAAGGAAAAGGCGCACGCCGGAACGCTCCATCGTTTCCAGTCGTCGGTTCGGTTTGACAATGTCGGATTCTCTTATTCGACAGAAGAGGGCGAACACCAGATCCTGCACAATGTCGAGCTGGAGGTAAAGGCCGGCGAAGTGATGGCGCTGGTCGGGCCCAGCGGCGCCGGCAAATCGACCCTCGTCAACCTGATTCCGCGTTTCTTCGACGTCACCTCCGGCCGGATCCTTCTCGACGGCAAGGACATTCGCGATTTGACTCTTTCCTCGCTGCGCAGGCAGGTCGCCCAGGTCACGCAGGAGACGATTCTGTTCAACGATACGGTGCGCAACAACATCGCTTACGGCCGTCCCGACGTGAAAACCGACCTCGTGGAAGAGGCAGCGCGCAATGCCCTGGCGCACGACTTTATTCTGCGCATGCCGCAGGGCTATGACACGGTGATTGGCGAAAAGGGCTTCCGGCTTTCAGGCGGGGAGCGCCAGCGCATCGCTATCGCGCGCGCCATTCTGAAAAACGCCCCCATCCTGATCCTCGATGAGGCTACCTCGGCGCTTGATTCCGAGAGCGAATCGCTGGTGCAGGCTGCCCTGGCCAACCTGGTGGAGGGCCGCACGGTGCTCGTGATTGCCCATCGCCTGGGCACGATTCGCGGCGCCAATCGTATCGCGGTGCTGGAAGATGGCCGGATCACCGCTGTCGGCTCGCATGAGGAACTGCTGGCCAATTCGCCCACCTATCAACGGCTTTATCATTTGCAGTTCATGGATGGATCCGAATCCCGGGCCTTGCAGCAACTGGAGCCGGACGCCGTTCCGCACGATGCGCAGCTTCTGGAGCCCGCGCTCTCAGGGGAGACCGAGGAATAGCAAGATGCCCATATACTCAATGACTGGGTTTGCGCGAGTTCAGGTGCGCGTCCCCGTTCGCGATCAGGACCAGCTCAGTTACACGCTCACCATCAAGAGCGTCAATCACCGCTTCCTCGATGTTCAGTTGCGCCTTCCTTCTGGTCTTGACGCCCTCGAGATGGAACTGCGCCGCATCCTGAAAGAGCACCTGGTCCGCGGCCACGTCGAACTGATGCTTTCCGTCGATCGCACGCCGCAACAGACTGCCGGTTACAATCGCGATCTGGTCACCGGCTACCTGGCGGCTTTCAACGCCGCGCGCGACGAACATGGGTTGAGCGGGCAGCCGGATCTCAACACCATTCTGCGTCTACCCGGCGCGCTGCAAGGCGACAACCGCAGCAATGGAGACGAGGATCTCACCGCGCTGGCGGAGAGCGTGCAGCAGCAGATCGTTCCCCTGCTGGGCGAATTGAAAATCATGCGCGCCCGGGAAGGGGAGTCGCTCGAGGCCATCCTTCGCGCGTCTCTGGGCCGTCTGGCCGAGGCCGTGGAGGGCGTGGCGCTGTTGCGGCCGGAAGTCGAGCAGCGCTACCAGGAACGGCTGACGCAGCGGCTGATCGCCGCGACGGGCACGGAATTCAATCGGCAGCGCCTGCTGGAAGAGGTAGCGGTGCTGGTGGACCGCAGCGACATCGCGGAGGAACTGGCGCGCATGACGACGCATATTGGCCACTTCGGCGAACTGCTGGCCTCCAGCGGCGAAGTGGGCAAGAAGCTCGATTTCCTGCTGCAGGAGATGAACCGCGAGGCCAATACGCTGCTCTCGAAGACGGGCGGCGTGGGTGGAAAGGGAACACGCATTACCGAACTGGGCCTGGCCATGAAAGCAGAGATCGAAAAGGCTCGCGAGCAGATTCAGAACTTGGAATGAAAACAGCAGCTGCTAGCTCCTAGCTTCTAGCTCCTAGCTAGTGGTCGGTGAACCTATGATTTTCGTTTCAGCACGAACAAGCTAGAAGCTAGTAGCTAGAAGCTAGAGGCTCAAAGGAAAGATACGTGGCGGGAATTCTTTTTATTATTTCGGCGCCTTCGGGCTCGGGCAAAAGCACGCTGGTGAGCGAACTCCGCAAGCAGGTGAGCGGAGTCGATTTCTCCATTTCGTGGACCACGCGCAGCCCTCGCGGGTCTGAGGAGCATGGGCGGGAGTACTACTTCACCACCAGGGCCGAATTTGACCGCATGGTGCAGGAAAGCATGTTTCTGGAGCATGCCGAGGTTTTCGGTCACTGTTACGGAACGGCCCGCAAGTCGCTCGAAGACGCGCGCAAGGAAGGCCACGACCTGCTTCTCGACATTGATGTGCAGGGGGCTTCGCAAGTCCGCCGCACCATGCCGGAGGCGGTCAGCATCTTTGTCCTGCCCCCCAATCCCAAGGTGCTGCGCACCCGGCTGCGCAATCGCAGCCGAGCCGAGGGCCAGGTGAACGAGTCCGAATTGTACCGGCGGCTCAGCGAGGCCAGCAAGGAAATCGAGAACTATCGCGACTACAGCTACATACTGGTCAACGACATACTGGACCGGGCAGTGGCCCAACTTGAAGCAATCGTGCTGGCTGAGCGATACTATCGCAACAGCGAGCCGATCGCTTATCGTTCTCGCCGCGTGCTGGAAGTTGCCGCGGCATGCCGCCAGTCCAATTCGCAGGAACGGCTCAAACCAGTGCTCGAGGCTTTTGGGATCATCCACCCCAGCGGCCAGCAGCAACTGAATTTTGACGAGGATCAAGATGACGATTGAAACCAAGTTCGATTCCAACTATCGCAAGGTTCTCGTGGCAGCGCGCCGGGCCCGGCAGATCCAGAGCGGCTCCCAGGCACTCGTCGCTACGCACTCCACCAAGGCCTGCCGCATCGCCCAGGAAGAGGTGGAAGCGGGCAAGATCGCCTACGTCAAAAAAGACATCCCCGTCGTCAAGCCCCCGGTGGATGAGGGCGGCGTGCCCATCATCAGCTAGAAGACAGTGGTCAGTGAACAGAGGCTCGCCAAGCGCTGAGCCGAGTTTGTTTCGGACTGACCACTGATCCCTGTGCAGTGACCACTGTTCTACAATCGAGCCATGAGGATCACAGTCGGCGTTTCGGGCGGAATCGCTGCATACAAGGCGGCAGAGCTGGTGCGGGAATTGCAGCGCCAGGCGCTCGAAGTGCACGTGGTGATGACGGAGGCGGCGACGAAATTTGTACAGCCTCTTACCTTTGCCGCGCTGTCCGGGCACAAGGTCATCACCAGCCTGTGGGATGAATCGGCACGGCGGGTACGAGGCCTCACCCGAACAGAATGGAATCGAACACATTGGCGAAGCGCAGTGGGCCGAGGCGTTGGTGGTTGCGCCCGCCACAGCCAACATTCTGGCCAAGTTTGCCCACGGCATCTCGGACGATTTTCTGACCACGATGTACCTGGCGACGACTGCGCCGGTGCTGGTTGCGCCCGCGATGAACGTGAACATGTGGGAGCATCCGGCCACCAAGGCAAATCTCGAGATACTGCGCCAGCGCGGCGTGCGCGTGATCGAGCCAGGTACGGGCGACCTGGCCTGCGGCATGGTTGGCGCGGGGCGCATGGCGGAACCCGCGGCGATTGCCGATGCGGTACTCAACGCGCTTGGCCGTCGCCACGATCTTGCCGGCGAGGTTGTGCTGGTGACCGCGGGAGGCACGCGCGAGGCGCTCGACCCGGTTCGCTTTCTGGGTAACCGTTCCAGCGGCAAGATGGGATACGCGCTGGCCGAAGCCGCGCAGGCCCGCGGCGCGAAGGTGATTCTTATCAGCGGCCCGTCGGCGCTTTACCCGCCGGCTCGCTGCGAATTGGTGAAGGTGACGACCGCGGAGGAAATGCGCCAGGCCGTGCTTGCGCGCATGATCGAAGCCACGCTGGTGATCAAGGCGGCCGCAGTGGCCGACTATCGTCCGCTGAGTGTTTCCGAGCAGAAGCTCAAGCGCACCGGGCCGCTGATCCTTGAACTCGCGCCGACCGAGGACATCCTGGCTGAGGTGGTGCGGAAGCGGCGTCCCGGGCAGCTCATTGTCGGTTTCGCGGCCGAGACCGAGAACCGCATGGAAAACGGACGCGCCAAGCTGCTGCGCAAGGGCGCCGATGCCATCGTGGTGAACGATGTTGCCGGCGACAACGTGGGAATAGACGCGGACCGCAATGCTGCCACGTTTCTGACCTTGTCGACGGCGATTGAACTGCCGGAGATGCCCAAGCGTCAACTTGCAGATCGAATCCTCGATGAGATTCTCTCCCTGCGCAGGCCGAAACCGGTCATGGTGGAGTTGGAAGGCGACTCGTTGCAGGATGAGGTACTCAACCAATCCGCTTCGCCCGCTGCATCGCGGCGCCAACTGATCGTGGAGTAGCCCGGGTGCCCTCCGCGCCGGATCCAGCAATCAAGGAAGCTCTGGCTGCCCGGCTGCGCTTCTACCGTGACTTGGGGCTGGTCGAGTTGTATCGCCGGCCAGTCGATCTGGAATTGCTGGCCGCGTTAGATCAAGCCACCAAACCGGGTGCCCCAGAGCCTGCCCTGAGCTTGTCGGAGGGTCTCGCATCTGAGACCTGGGATTCAGTTCCCTCATTGCAGGCCACCCAGGAGACCGAAGCCATCCCACCGCGTACGCCGTTTCCCGCCCCGCCCGCCGTTTCGGCAGCGACGAAGCCCGCCGACAAAGCAGCAGCTCTGTGCATGATCCGCGAAGACATTGGAGACTGCACGCGCTGCGCTCTCCACAAGGGCCGCAACAAGCTCGTTTTCGCCGACGGCTCACCCACCGCCCGGCTGATGTTTGTCGGCGAGGGGCCAGGAGCCGATGAAGACGCGCAGGGACTGCCATTCGTGGGCCGCGCCGGCCAGTTGTTAAACAACATGATCACGGCCATGGGCCTGAAGCGCGAAGAGGTATACATCGCGAACGTGGTGAAGTGCCGGCCGCCCGGAAATCGCACCCCGGAACCGGAAGAAGCCAACACCTGCTCGCCGTTTCTCTTTCGTCAGATCGATGTAGTGCGGCCAGAAGTGATCGTGGCGCTGGGGGCGACCGCGGCCACGTATTTGCTGGGCCAACGCCAGCCGCTGGCGGGGCTGCGGGGGCGCGTCCATTCGTTTCGCGGCACCAGGCTGATCGTGACGTACCATCCGGCCTTCCTGTTGCGCGACCCGCGCCAGAAAAAGGAAGCCTGGGCTGACCTGCAGATCGCCATGCGCGAGTTGGGACTCAAGGCGCCCGGCCGAGGGTGATATGGCGTCTCGTCATTGCGAAAAAAATGCGCGCGAATTTGCATTTTATATAGAGCGGTTTTGCCACAATAGAGCTGGAAGAGAGAATCGAAGTGCGGCCTCCGCCAGAATCCCGGACGCCGGCAATAATACGGTTTCGTTCTGAACCGTTTAGAGGCCCAAAACCGACCCTTCCGGACCGTTTACATTTGTGGGATGGGGTCCGTATCCGCATTATTTTAAGTAGCTTGCAGCTAAAAACTTGAGCCGGGAGGGGGTACCCTCCCCTCCCCCGGCGTACTGTGACTGTAAAACTGTATGTCGATCGTTTCGATCGAGCCACGACTCAGCCTTCGAAGCTTGTGAGAAATCCCGGTCAGTCGCAGGCAACGTCGACGGTTTCGGGTTCGAGCGTTCCGTCCGCCGCGATGTGAAGGTACCCGATCGTCACTTTGAGGTTGAAGCGGCGAGGGCCGCAGGACCCGGGATTGAAGTAGAGCACGCCCTTGTGTTTCCAGATGGTGGCCTTGTGCGAGTGGCCATAGAGAACGGCAGCGAACTTCGCCGCACCCGGGTCGAGGTGCAGGGTTCCCAGGTCATGGAGCAGGTAGATGTATCCGCCCTCGATGAGCAGCACCTCGGTCTCAGGGAGGCGCCCGCAGACGCCGTCGGTGTCGACATTGCCGCGGACGGCGGTGACCGGCGCAATCTTGCGGAGGGTGTCGAGGATCTTTGCGTCCCCAACATCGCCAAGATGCAGGATGCTGTCGACTCCGGCCAGCAACGGCGGAACCTCGGGACGAAGCAGGCCGTGGGTATCGCTGATGACGCCGATTTTCATAGCCCCATTTCAAGCCGCGTACGCGGGTCGAGGTGGTCCCGAAGCGCATCGCCGAGGAAGTTGAAGCCGAGTACCGCTCCGGCAACGGCGGCGGCAGGAAAAAGCACGAGATGCGGGGAGTCGAAGAGGTGAGACCGGGCGTCATTGAGCATGGCGCCCCAACTGGGAGCCGGCGGGGGAATTCCCAGCCCCAGGAACGACAGCGTGGCTTCGGCGAGGATGACGCCGGCCATGCCGATGGCGGCCTGCACGAGAACCGGCTGCAGGATGTTGGGCAGAATATGGCGGAAGAAGATGCGCAATCCGCTTGCACCCAGGGCGCGGGCAGCATCGACGTATTCGCGATCGCGTACCGCCATCACCTGCGCCCGGACCAGGCGGGCATAGCCGGCCCAGCCGCCGATGGCCAGCGCGAGCACGAGGTTCGAAAAGCCGGGCCCGAGAAAGGCGGCAAACGCGATGGCCAGAAGAATGCCGGGAAGAGCCAGAAACGTGTTCATGGCGAAGGTGGTGAGCGCGGTGTCGATCCAGCCTCCGAGATAGCCGGCAAGGCCCCCAATCGCGAGGCCCAGAGCCAGCGAAACAGCGACCACTGTTACCGAAACCGTCAGCGAGAGGCGCGCGCCCCAAAGCAGGCGTGAGAGCGTGTCGCGACCGAGCTCGTCCGTGCCCGCCCAGTGCGCTGAGGACGGGCTTTGAAGGCGGTGGAGCAGATCGATCGCTGCGGGATTGCGCGGTGCGATCCAGGGTGCGCCCAGGCCGCCGAGCACAAAAGCTGTCAGCAGGACGATTCCCGCAAGAGCGAGGGGCTGGCGGCGGATGCGGTTGGCGACTGCGGCGGAAGGCGGCATCAATATGGAAAAGAATACAGCGACTGCCACGCATGACTCGGGTTAAATGGAAACATGAGGAGCTTGAATCGAAACAGGGGCCGGTTTGTTGTCGTGTGTCTGCTCGGGTTGGCCATGGCGGGCTCGCGCCGTATACAGGCACAGACCGGCGAACGTGTGCCTCAGCCAGCCAAGGCCGAGCAGTTGTTCGCGATGGCCAATGAGACACGGGCGCAGCAGGGCCGAGGCAGGCTGCAGTGGGACGAGGCGTTGGCCGATGCCGCAATGAAGCACTGCATGCGGATGGCCGCGGAAGGGCCGATCTCGCATCGCTACGGCGGCGAGCCGGACCTCTCTGCGCGCGCGAGCGAAGCTGGCGCACATTTCAGCCTGATCGAGGAGAACATCGCGCTGGGCTCCTATCCGAGCCGGATTCACCAGGGATGGCTTGACTCGCCGGGCCATCGGGAGAATCTGCTGAATCCGGAGATCGATCGCATCGGAGTAGCGGTGGTGGCTGCCCAGGGCGTGCTGTTTGCGGTGGCGGACTACGCAAAGGCTGTGCCGGTGCTGACACCGCCGCAACTGGAGAGCAGGGTTGCCGGATTGTTGCGGAACAAAGGGGTCGTGATCCGCCGCGATACCACGGATGCGCGTGCCGCTTGCCGTTTGGATCATGGGCTTCCGACTCTGATTGGTTCCGACTCTCCGCAGTTTGTCATGCGTTGGCAAGGCGCGGATACCGACGTTTTGCCGCCGCGCCTGGTCGAAACCTTGTCGTCGGGAAGATACCGGCAGGCCGCGGTGGGCAGTTGCCCGGCCCGCGACGCGGAGGGCTCGTTCACGGTGTACCGCTTCGCAGTGCTGCTGTATTAAAAGATCGCCACTGCCTCACCCGTAAGACTGATATGCCTTCCAGAAGTCGGGCCAGCTTTTGAGTGGAGGACCACAGACATAGATGTTTTGGTCGTACAGGCTCTCTTCGTTCTGGATGCCGAGGGAGTTGCCGTTATGCCCCGCCAGGCGACAGTTGGAGAAGGCGTGGTTAGCTTGCTCTTCCCGGAATCCGAGGACGATGAGGGTGCGAGGCGGAGGGACGGGATAGCCGCGCAGCCATGCCGAGTTGGTCATGCTGATGGGCGGAGGCAGATGGTCGGCGGGCCCTAACATTTCGATGGCGCCCTGTTCGCCGTAGTTGCCCGCGATGATGCCAAGGCTGGCCTGCTGATCGGGGGGAAGGGAGTCGCGGATCCGGGCGACGGTCCTGACCAGTTCATCCCAGCCAATTTCTTCGCGAAGGTCGCCATTGTTCCTGAGCGTGAAATCGCGGAGAGGCCCGCTTGGTGCAATGGGAATGATCAGTGTGCAGACGTAGGCGCCGACAGCGGCCACCCCGGTAAAAAAGACGGCTTCGATAGCGAGCCGCGCTGGCCTTCGCAGGCGCGTAAGCCAGCGTTCACCGGCGACAGCACCCATGGCCAGCAACATGGGATAGGCGGGCGACAGGTAGTAGAAGCGGCCTCTTGCAATCCAGAACAGCGCCAGCGGGATCAGGTACATCCAGGCCAGCAAGCTAAAGCGCCGGTCGCGTAGGTAGAACACGATTCCGGCGACCCACAAGGGAGTTGCAAAGAGATTGACGTTGAGCAGAAATTGGCCTTGGAAAAAGCCCTTCGCGCGGCCCTCATCGACATCGCGGACGTGGATGTGCTGAAGAAAGTGGTAGGAAATGAAGTCGTGACGCGCCAGCCAGATCAAGTTGGGTAGAAAGATGAGACAAGCGACCCCGATGCCCGCCCAGAACCATCCGCTGGTGAAATAACGCCGCGCCCGAGTGAGGACGAGACCACCCAGGATCCCGGCGATAAAAAACACGATGGAGTACTTGGTGAGGAGCCCGAGGCCGACGGCCGCGCCCGCGCCGAGCCACCAGCGCGGGTCCTCCGTTCTGAGGACGCGGATCGTGAAATAGGCGATCAGGACCCACCACAGGAAATCGAATGAGGAGTATTGGAACTCCGTGCCTTCAAAGAGCGGCAGCGGCGACAGTGCGACTGTTAATGCCGCAGTGACCTGGGCCAGGCGCCCACCGCCGAGATCGCGGGCCATCAGTCCGCTCACATAAACGACCGCTGCCTGCGCGATCACGGAAAACAGGCGCAGACCCACGAGCGAAAGGCCAAACAGGCTGAGGCCAATGTGCTCAAGGAAAGGCGTCATGGGCGGGTAAGAGACGAATCCCCAATCGAGGTGCCGAGCGTCGCTGAGGAATTGCAACTCATCGCGGTGGAAGCCGTAGCGGCTGTTGGTCGCAAGGTGAAGGATCGCGATCGCGGCTGCGATGGCGAGCAGCAGAGCGTGATGGGTGCGAGGCTCCTCGCCGACGAATTCGGCCTTGTGCGATTGGGCCGGTGCAGTCGTATTAGCGGGCAGAGGCATGACGATTTCGACCTCGGTTAAGCTACGTCGGCAGCACGTTGCCAGTTCCCCCGTTATACACGGCGCGACGGGCAATCGCGTGACGCAGCTCCGCGCATCAGGCGCGCTCCAGAGGCGCAGGCACCCGCACAGACGCCATACCCGCCGCCGTGGCGGCTTCGATGCCCAGGTCGGTGTCTTCGAAGACGAGGCAATCTTCGGGCGGCACGCCAAGACGTTGGGCTGCCACCAGGAAGCAGTCGGGCGCAGGCTTGCCGCGAGCGTAGTCTTCCGCGCAGACGAGTACATCGAATTTGTCCATCAGATGAAGCGCGGTCAGCGAGCCAAGGACCGAATTGCGACGGCTTCCCGAGACAACGGCCAAAGGGATGTGCCCATACTTCGCCTCGATATGTTCGACGACCTCAGGAATGGCCTTGATTTGAGGAAGGAGTTCGATGTAGAGATCTTCTTTGCGCCTTGCGACCGCATCCACTGGCATATTCAACCCGTCCCGCTGGTTGAGCGCGGCGATGATCTCGGTTACGGGACGCCCGCCCCAGGCGTAGAAGAGCGGTTCTTCAAACACGCAGTTCCACTCCGCGAGAGCCTTCTTCCAGGCGATATAGTGCAGCGGCATGGAATCAACGATGGTGCCGTCACAGTCAAAGAGATACGCGCGAAATGAACGCGCGGGCAATTCCAGTTTCATGCGATTCCTGTGAAGTCCGGGTGGTTTTGGTGTGACTTTGAATTACTTGACCGAGGCCACTGCCATCGATGGCGAGGCGCAGCCGCCCTCGCCTGGCTTGGTGGGTTCCATTCGAAGGGCGTTATTGAAGCGGTTAAAGTAATTGAAAAGGCCGATAGCGCAGAGCAGTTCCACGATTTCGCCTTCAGAGTAGTATCCGCGCAGTTCGGCGAATTGATCATCGCTGAGGGCATGGGCATCCCGGGTTACGGTCTCCGCGAGCCGGAGGGCAGCCTTCTCGGCCGGGGTGAAATCGCCGCGGCCGGGCCAGTCAGCGAGATGGGAAAGCTGGTCGTCGGTCCATCCCAGGTTGCGAGCCAGGATGGTGTGGCTCGCAAGGCAGTAGGGAGTCTCATTCAACTGGCTGGTGCGGACGATGATCAACTCTTTGAGCCGGGTCGCCACGGTGCCGGTATTGAGGACGGCTGCAAAGTGGGCCTGCATGGTGGAGAAGATCTCCGGCCGGTGCGCCATGACGCGAAACATATTCGGCACATTTCCGCGCTGAGCGAAAATCTTGTCGTAAAGAGAAGCGATTTCAGGGGTGACATCACTTCGATCAAGCCGGGAAATTCGTGACACACCAGCCTCCTGAGGATGAGAGATCCACTTCATTATGGTATTGCAGAGGCGGGGCGAGCGAGGAAGGGGTTTTTCGCCCTCAATTCGGCCCGGATGCAAAGGATTTTGACGCGATTTGCCCTGTCTGCTACCTTGGTATAGAACAATTTAACGCCCAACACTCCTCAGTAGCTCAATGGCAGAGCATTCGGCTGTTAACCGAAGGGTTGTAGGTTCGAGTCCTACCTGAGGAGCCAAAATTTTTATAGTAAATGATTAATATTAAATGGTTTGATCCTTTCCATCCTGTCGAGAGCATCGACAAGAATCATCAAATGTTTCCTTAAGCCCGGCCGTTTGGAAGCAGGTTGCACAGGATCTATCGGCCTTGGCGAAGTTGAGCATGTTAAAACCCAAACAGTGACACGCGCTTTCCCTTCACGTCGTAATTCAACATGGGCTGGTCCTGGTTGAACTCGCCGCCTGCTTGGAACTGGTGGCTGGAAGATGCGCAACTTCGAAGTGCGGCGTGTGTTTCTAAGTCTGCACTGCCTTGAAACGGCTCCTGGGCCAAATAAATTGAGGGCCAAATGCGAAGACTGTCTCGCGAATCCAAGACAATATGGTCTAATTTTCATTACCTTTGATCAGAAACGTCCTGAATTCGCCCAACAATGGTCGTGGCATAATTTTAATAAGAAGGTCCCCCAAATGCTTCGAAAGCTCAGCCTTTTCTCGTCGTGTCTCCTGTTTTCAGCTTCCTTATTCGCACAAAGTCTGCCCTCCGCCGAACGTAATAGCGTTTCCGTGTGGGCAGGAGCAGAAGTTTCCACATTCAATCCAGACTACGGATGCGCGAGCGCTTCGCCATTTAAGTGCTGGGACTCTCAGTTGCTGGGCATTGCTCCTTTCGTCGACGCAGATCACCTGTTTTTTAAGAGACTCGGTGCGGAAGGCGAAGCGCGATTCCTGCCTTGGAGAGGTCCGGGGAGCGGATTCTCCGAATCTAGCTATTTGGCTGGTCCGCGATTTGGCGTGTGGAACCATAGAGAGAGACTCTTTTTTTCCGCCAAGGTGCTCATGGGTCTCGGCACACTTGATGTTCCAAGTCCTGCGATAGGTGGCGGGAATTATTTTGTCTATGCTCCAGGCGTAACCATGGATTTCAGAGTTAAGAACCGACTGACTGCGCGCGTGGATTACGAATATCAGATATGGCCTACTTTTTTGGACAGTGGCCTGACACCGAACGGCTTTAGCTTTGGATTCAGTTACGCCCTCCTCAGGTGATTCTGGACGGGCTGGCTGCGTTTATATAGATATGCCCTACCCGTCGGAATTAGTAATTTTGGCAGTCAGGGATCTTCCGATTTTGCTCGGCACGGTTGAAAGGCGCTGTAGAGATTCGATTCTCTGGAACGAGCGTCCTTTAAGACGCTTCGGCCTGAAGGTGGCAAAGCCCTAGCGGCGGCCGCAAGGCGCAGCTCTTGTTCCGTTCCATTCGGCATTCCTGCGCGTTGCCTCGTAACGCCAGATTGCGCCCGGGGCGGACGTTGTTCAGACCAACGCCTTCAACTCTCCGCAGATGGTCGGAATCAATTCGGCGACCGTCGGGTGAATGTGGACAGAATGCGCCAGCAGAGAGACAGGCTGGCGAGCATACATCGCGGTCAGGATACAGTGAATCGCCTCGTCCGCCCCGGTTCCAAAGACAGTCGCACCCAGGATGTGACGCGACTGTGCATCGACAAATATCTTCATGAACCCAAAGGTCTCTCCCTTTTCAATGGCACGGCTGACCCGGGTCATGGGGCGCATTCCAATCAAAACTGGCTTGCCGGTCTTGCGGATTTCCGTTTCGGTCATGCCCACCTGCGCCAGGGGCGGATCGGTGTAGAGCGCGTGCGCAGGAATGCGGTCGCTCACCCGACGCCCGGCCCCTTTGAGCAGATTGTCCGCGACGATCTCGTAGTCGTTATACGAGGTATGAGTGAACGCCCCGCGCCCATTGCAGTCTCCGATCGCGAAGATTCCAGACACATTGGTTTGCAATTGATCATCAACGGGAATAAACCCACGATGGTCCATCGCGACACCAGCCCCGGCGAGATTCAGATCGTCGGTGTTTGGAACTCGTCCTACCGCCAAAAGGACATGCGATCCGGAGACGCGCGGGGCGCCCTCATCGCATTCCAGTGCCACAGCAACACCGGTCTCACTGTGTTCAAGATGAATGCAATTCGCATTAGTCCGAATCTGAATTCCTTCTGCCGCAAAGATTTCCTGAATTACGCCTGAAGCATCTGCATCCTCATGCGCAGCGAGGCGCGGGTTCTTGTCGACAACCGTGACTTCTGCGCCGAATCTGCGAAACATCTGTGCGAACTCGAGGCCGACATATCCGCCTCCAACGACGACCAGGTGAGATGGCACGGCCTCGAGATCGAGGATGGTGGTGCTGGTCAGGAAGGGGACCGAATCCACTCCCGGCATATCGGGCACCAGGGGCCGCGCGCCCACGTTGAGAAAGATCTGCGGCGCTTCAATCAGCGCATCCCCGACACGCAAGACATGGGACGATTCGAAGACCGCTGTCCCGGTCAAGACGGTGCAATTCGCCGTGCCCCGAAGCCACTTTTCGACCCCGGAGCGGGACTTCAGGACGATCCCATCCTTACGGGCTTTGACGGCCCGCATGTCAACCGTCACCGCGCCTGCCTCAACGCCGAAATCACGGCCGCGCCGAGCCAGATGAGCGGCATGCGCGCTGGCGACCATCGCTTTGGTCGGCGTGCATCCGTTATTGACGCAGGTGCCGCCGAAGAGCTTCCGCTCAGCCAGCGCAACTTTCCATCCCGCACTTGCGAGCCGGACGGCCAGAGAAGGTCCGGCCTGTCCGGCACCCACAACGATTGCGTCGTAGGTCTGCTTCATCGGACCCTCAACAAAAAGATGATCGCCAGGCCGATTGCCATAACATCCTCCACCAGAGCAGCTGGAAGGTCGCGGCCAAATGCAGCCGCCAGTTTGGCACGCATGGCCGCGCCGCCGAGCGTTCCCAATACCGCTCCGATTCCTCCCAGGAATATCCCAAGCAACAGCGACCCTCCCGCCGCACCAATGGTCGCTCCCGTCAGGGCCCCGCTAAGGATTCGGGCAATGAATTGCGGCGGCGTCTTCCGGCTCGGGGTCTTCGGCAACTTGTCATTGACGATTTCGAACAGGGCCAGGGCGGTGAAGACGATCGCTGTGTATTTGTATCCCATGAAGGCCAGCGGGGAACTGGCCACCGCCAGGGATCCGCTTCGCGCGAACCAGCTGGCAACCGCCGGGGCCGTAAAGGCTCGCAATCCCGAAACTATTCCAACCAGAAAAGCACATAGAAGCAGCATCGTTCCTCCTTCGAGTACAAATTCCAATTCGACCCGGAATCGGGCAGTGGCTTTAGGTTTTCCGAAATGTCATCGCTTTTGTCGGCCTTGGACTTGAGGGAAATCGGCCGTTTCACTCCGCCTGGTCTGGACCGCACCATAGAGAAGAGTCAGTATATCTGGCGCAGTCAAATGTCGGGCAAACGACATGTTCACGTGCCGAAAAACAGAGGGCGGGCAAGTCCGGAGGCGATGCACGGGGACAGGTTCCTGGATCTCGACGCGGCGGACAACCATTCCCCCTCGCCACCCCAAGCGGCGATGAGCGACAATCCCTGAAGGGCGGATGCGCCTGCCTTCTCTAGAAAAGGGGCGGCTGAAGCCGATCACCCCGGAAAACACCAGCAGGCGTGCCAGGGGAATGGGAATGAGCCAAGAGCAGTCGATTGACCGGTGTATCGGGATTTCAGACAACATCCTTGAAGCCATCGGGCGCACCCCGCTGGTGCGGCTTCATCGCTCGGCAGAGCAATTGGCCCCCGCGATTTGCGTCAAGGTGGAATCCCTCAACCCAGGGGGAAGCACAAAGGACCGCGTTGCTTTGAGCATGATTCGAGCCGCCGAGCAGAGCGGCGCCCTGGGGCCGGGCGGCACCGTGATTGAAGCGACCGCGGGCAACACCGGACTTGGCCTAGCTCTCGTCAGCGCTGTGCGCGGCTACCGCTGCATATTTGTGTTGCCCGACAAAATGAGCGACGACAAGGTTCGCCTGCTGCGGGCGTATGGAGCCGAAGTGGTCATCACACCGACCAATGTCCCTCCTGACTCGCCCGAGAGCTACAACGGGGTCGCCAACCGCCTGGCGCGCGAGATCAGGGGAGCGTGGCGGGCAGGGCAGTTCACCAATCTGGAGAATCCCCAGGCGCACTATTTGCAAACCGGACCTGAGATATGGGAGCAAACTGCCGGAAAGGTCACGGCCTTCGTCGCTGCTGCCGGGACTGGCGGGACCATCAGCGGTGTTGGGCGATATCTGAAGGAACAGAATCCGGACATTCGCGTGATTGGCGCCGATATCGAAGGCTCCATCCTGAGCGGCGGAGCGCCCGGTTCGTGGAAAGTGGAAGGGATCGGAGAAGACTTTGTTCCCAGCACGCTGAATGCCCAGGTTGTGGATGAGTGGATTCGAATCAGCGACGCCGAGTCGTTCATCACTGCCCGACGCATCGCCCGCCAGGACGGCATTCTTCTTGGGGGATCGAGCGGAACCTCGCTGGCCGCGGCATTTCAGTACGCTCAGCGCTGCAAGCCTGAAGACATGATTGTGGTTCTCTGCGCCGATACTGGCCGGAATTATCTCAGCAAGATGTACGACGACACATGGATGGCGCAAAACGGGTTCCTTGAAGTTGCACCTGAACGAACCACGGCGGGAGATCTGTTGCAGGCTTTGGGACGGGAAGGGAAACTCGCCTGCCTTCTTCCGGATGACTCGCTTCAGCACGCAGCGGACACATTTCATGAGCGGGGAATTTCGCAAATGCCGGTCATCGAGAATGGCAAAATAATCGGCGCTGTGCAGGAGATCACGATCGTTCACGCCCTCCACGGAGGAATCGATGCCCGCAATGCCGATGTCCGCCAGGTGATGGCGCGTCCCATGCCCGAGGTCGAGGTTTCCGTTCTGGTTCAGGAGATCTACCGTCTTCTGCTGGCCGGCAATCAGGCGGTGGTGGTTAAAAAAGAGGGCCGCCTGGCGGGCCTGATCACCCGATCCGATCTGATGGAGTACTACGAAAGCTCGGCCCGTTGATGGTGGCTAGCTTCCCGCGATAGATACCAGGCTCGGACCGTTCGCAGCCCCTTGACTCTCACAATCCGGAGTGGCACGATGACACGCATGGTGCACCATCGCGTGCGCGCGGATTTGTCGATCGCGCATGTCACGCCCGCCAGACACCTGCTTGAAAAAGTTGCCTGGAGAAAAATTAAAAATCGCTAAATTTTGTGCACCCTGCCTGTCACCTTGTGTTCATTTTTCCCCCGTATGTTGAGATGGGAAGCCCTTGAAAGCGCCTGGGCTTCTGCACGATTGGCTAACTTCCCTGCCACCTGAAGAAACCATCTACTTCAAAGGAGCGCCAATGTTCACAAGAATGTTATTCATTCGTCTATCTCGGGCCCGCATTGCAAGATACACGTGGAATGCCTTCGCGCAATTTCGCACTGCACTCACCTGCCTGCTTACGGCCTGCCTTCTCTTTGGACTGCAAGTGAGCGCCCAGATCAATACCGGTACGTTGAGCGGCCAGGTTGAAGACGCCTCTGCCGCGGTTGTCCCGGGAGCGACCCTGACGGTGAAAGAACAAACCACCGGTTACTCGCGCCAGGCAAAGACCGACGGAGATGGGACATACGTCTTTCCCGATCTGCCCATCGGGCAGTACACGGTCACGGTCGAAGCGAACGGATTCGAAACCGTGAAGGCGACCGCCACCATCAATGTTGGATTTCGCGCGCGCTCAGACTTTCATCTGCGCGTCGGATCGACAGGCCAGACTGTGGAGGTCACCGCGAGTGGAGTTGCTCTCTCCCGAGACGATGCTTCCATCAGCACATTGGTCAACAAGGATACGATTTCTGATACGCCTCTTTACCTGCGCAATTGGGACGACCTGCTGCGCACTGTGCCGGGCGTGCAGATCAATCGCTACACCAACCAAAGCGGTGCAACGTCCTCCGGCAGGACCGGCAGCTTTAATGTCAATGGCGTGCACTCTCTGCAAAACAACTTCATCCTGGACGGTATCGACAACAATACTTTCTCTGAGAACGTGCAGGAGTTGAGCACGGAATCGGCTCATCCTTCGGTTGATGTGATCTCCGAATTCAACGTGATCACAAATCCTTATTCGTCTGAGTACGGTCGCGCGCCTGGAGCCGTCGTGTCTGTCAACACGCGCGGCGGGGCGAACCAGTTCCACGGCACCGCCTACGAATTTGTGCGCAACCAGTACTTTGACGCGTTCGACTACTTCACCAAGCGCACGACGACGACCAAGGCCCAGGACAATCAGAATCAGTTTGGCGCCAGCATGGGTGGACCGATTGTGCGCAACAAGGCCTTCTTCTTCTTTAACTACGAGGGCACGCGCATCAAGCAGGGACTCTCGCGCATTTCGACAGTGCCCCTGGATAACGAGCGCATCGGCGACTTCAGCGCCGACGCCGCGGCCGCGAACGGACTCGCGCCATATCCGACGATCTACAACCTCTCGCTCTGCCCCACGCCGATCAACATCAAGACCTGCACGCCTCCGCCCCTGCTGAATAACAGTTTTCAGTCCGATCCGAGCGCCCACATCGACGCGAGTGTCGCCAAGCTCATCGCCCTGTTTCCGGAGCCCAACTACAAGCCGGGCTCGGCCACCTTTCCCGACGTGAACAACTACTCTCGCACCGGCGCATCTACCGATTTCAACGACAGCTACGATGCGCGCGTCGATTGGACGCCGACATCAGCCGATACTGTTTTCGCTCGTTTCAATTACTTCGACCGCACGCGGGATATTCCGGGCTACATCGGAGGCATCGCTGACGGCACGTCAACTTCGGCGTGGGGCAATCAGATTCTGAAAGGCGCCAGCCTGGTCCTCGGCTGGACGCGGGTCATCAGTCCGCGCCTGGTGAATGATTTCCGTTTCGGCTGGGTGCGCGATTACTCGTTCGCGGAACAGCAGCCCTTCGGCATGGACCAGTTGGCTGGCGACTTTCTGCCCGGGGTACCCGACAACCCGGCCATTGGCGGTGGTGTGCCGCTCACCACGTTCTCGAGTCATGGATTCGTGGGTTCGCCAGACTTTCTTCCCAAGCAGCAGGTGCCGATGGTCTACCAGTACAACGACTCGCTTTCCTGGACGGTGGGCAAGCACAACCTCAAGATGGGTGCGACCGTCTATCTGCCCATGCGCAACCTCTTCCAGGATGAACCGGGCATGCGCGGCGACCTGACCTTCAATGGCGTTTTCTCCGGGCTCGGGTCGGCGACGGCGAAGGGAACGACGAATGCGCGCGACTACGCCGATGGACTCTTCGGAGCCACCCAATACACCCAACTTACTAACGTTTACTTCGTAGATCAGCGCCTCTGGATGGCGTCCGGCTTCTTTGAGGACGACTGGAAGGCAACCCCGCGCCTGACATTCAATATGGGTCTGCGCTATGACTTTGCCACACCGGCTATGGAGGGCCGGAACCGCATCGCTAACTTCAACCCCGCCGGATCCGGATCCCTGGAGTTCGCCAAATCTGGTTCGGTCGGCGACCGCTCTTTGATAGACCCCAACCTGACCAACTTCGGTCCGCGCTTCGGTGTCTCCTATGCCGTCAACGATAAAACCGTGCTCCGCGGCGGATATGGTGTGTATTACTCCGTCTTCGAACGATTCGGCAGCGAAGATCAGTTGGCGCTCAACCCGCCGTTCCTCATCAACAAGACCGAAGCCAGCACCACCCAATCCGTCATCACTCCCGAGGTCGGCTTTCCTTCCAATTTCCTCGACCCCTCGACCATCGACTTCAACAACCTCCAGGCGTTCCACATCCGAGCGGTCAATCCCGCCGCCGAAATACCCATGGTGCAACAGTGGAGCGGCGGCTTCCAGCGCCAGATCGGACCCAACTGGCTGGCTGAAGCCGATTATGTGGGAACCAAGTCGACCCACCTTGACGTGATCTATGACTACAACCAGCCCATCATCTCGGGCGGCATCAGCACTGGAGTGCAGCCCTACACCAACTTCGGACAAGTGGAGTACACCACTCCCTATGGTTTCGGAAACTATAACGGCCTGCAGGCCAGTCTTGTTCGGCAGATGGTCAACGGCCTGAGCGTCCGCGCGGCTTACACATACTCGCGCAGCCTCGACAACACGCCGGAAGAACTGGAATCAAATTCCGGCGATCCGCCCAACGGCCGCAATTATGCTGCATGGTACGGTCCCAGCGACTTCGACGTGCCGCATCGCATTTCGGTCAGCTACGTATACGACCCCCCTTTCGGCCGCGGAAAGGCTATGTTCAATTCCGGCGTGCTATCGTGGATCCTCGGTAACTGGCAGACTTCGGGAGTCTACACGTTCTACAGCGGCCACCCGTTCCAGGCCAAGTGGGGCAGCGAAAGCAGCCAGTTGGATCCCTACGGTTACGCGACTGCGGTCCCCAATACTGTGGCACCCGTTCACTACGTCAATAGCCAGTCCTGCTGGTTCTACATCAGCAAGAACAGCGCGTGCTCCGCACCCGGATCCAGCGTTATCGATCCGTTTGCCGACCCCGGCAAGTTCGTAGTGGGCAACACGGGCCGCAATACACTGCGCGGGCCCAGTACGAGTGTCTTTGACGCCGCCCTGGTCAAGCACATTCCGATTCACGAAAGCTGGGACCTCGAAGCTCGCTGGGAGGTCTTCAACGTGGCCAACCACGCGCTCTTCGGCCAACCAAGTGGTGATGCGAGTAGCGGCGGCGTCGCATCCATCACCAACCTTTCCGGCGACCCGCGCGTGATGCAGTTTGCCATTCGGGTTAACTGGTAAGCCTGCATAGTCATAGAAAACCGGGGATTCGGGAGACTCGTAGGATGGTCTCTCCGAATCCCTCATTCCCCAAGCCCTGCATATAAATACACGGGGAACCCATTACGGCGAATTATGATGCGGACCAATGACGAAGCCTTGCGTCTGTCACCGAACAGAGACAAGTTATTTTATGCTGAGGAGAAAACATGCATAGAACAGTTCGCGGGGCGGCTCTGGCCGGAGTCTCTCTCTTGTTCGTCGCCGCATTCATCGCGGTACACGCCAATGGCCAACAGGTACCGCAACCCGGCTCCCGCACGATATTGGATGCGCATAACTGCTATCCCTATTTCGAGTGGTGGGGCGATCGGATTGATCGCGCGCTTTCAGCCGGGACTCCGCTGGCAATTGAACAGGATCTGGGCTGGTATACCGATCCCACGACTGGCAAGAGCTGGTCGGTTGTCACGCACGGCGATCCAATCACCGGGGAAGAGCCCACCATGGAGCAGTACTTCTTTGCGCGTGTCCGCCCCATTGTGGAACAGGCATTGAAGGAAGGCAACAAAGGAGACTGGCCGCTCATAACACTCAACCTCGACTTCAAAGACAATAAGCCGGAGCACCTGGCGGCAGTACTTGCCCTCCTCCGCAAATACCAGCCCTGGCTGACCTCGGCAGCGAAGTCGTCGCAGATCGAACAGGCGCAACCTCTCGACATAAAGCCAATCCTTGTACTCACTGGAGAAACCGATGCCCAGCAAACTGTCTTTCATGATCAGCTGAAAGAGGGAGAGCGCGTGCTGGCCTTTGGCGCTATCCACACCGAGAACAAGGATCCGCAAGCCGCGCCCGAGATTCTTGACTCAGAAAAAGCCAACAACTACCGCCGCTGGTGGAACAACCCGTGGAGAGTTGTGGAATCCGGAGGACAGCCGCATGCGGGCGAGTGGACTCCGGAAAAGATGAATCGTCTACGGGCTTTGGTCGAGCGCGCTCATGCCAACGGTCTGTGGATCCGTTTCTACACGCTCGATGGCGCAGCCCCTCAAGAACTCAGTTGCCACGGATGGTTTCGCGGTTACAACTTCGGTTCACTCGATGCCGCTCGCATTCGCTGGCAGGCTGCGATCGCCGCCCACGTTGACTATCTTGCGTCCGATCAGTACGAACTCCTGGGCGACGAAGTTCGTCATTCCGCGTCGAGCGAGACGCGCCATCCTAAATGAGCCGGCGTTGGTTGATCTCGCAATGATGATTGCGGGGGAAGGCACGACTGTTGGGGCACTGCGGGAGTTTCCACCTCGGAGACACGATTATCTAGCCTACCTTTTTTCAATGACGAATATTCCTGAGCAACTAGGTCATTGTCGCGTCTAATGCTTTGTGACAAAGTAGAAGGGCGCGCGGGAGGTCTGGGAGTTGTTAGTCCCGATTCGGTGGATAGTTTGCTTGGCATCTTCAGCCGCGTTGTGCCTCCAGTTGCATGCGCAAGTTACGGCTGCGGCGGGCATTGCGCCTGTCCATGTCACAGAAAACATTCAGGCGATCCCTCGGGTCCCCGGCGTCAGCACCTTGCTTGATGGATTTAACGCGGGCGTTTCCTATTCGAGTGTTCACAGTTCCTCGGTCGGCTGGTATTCCGTGATGACGCCGGCCATCAGCTACACGTTTTCAGAGCGCTTCTCCGCCGATGCCAGCACCTCGATCTACATCAATCGCCTGATCGAGAATATGGATCCTGCAACCAAGGCCGCCCAGCCCCTGGTAACGGATGGCGCTGATCCCGGCGATACCTTGATCGGCTTTCACGCCTCTTTTTATCCTGGATCGTTAACGGATATCATCACCGCGTCGCTAACCGCTCCCACCGGTGATCGTTCTAAAGGCCTGGGCGCCGGGCAAGTCACCTACGACTTCAACAACCATACAGAACGGTATTACAACAGGCTGGGATTCCTGGTCGATCTCGGCATCGGCAATTCTTCAGGACTGTTCAACGACCTGGTCGTTCAGGACTACACGTCGGTGGGTACCCTCGCTCATTTCCAGGCCGGTGCCGTGGTCTGGCTTCCGCGACGCACCTACATTGAGGCGGTTGCCTATGAGCAGCTACCCCTCGGTAGTCAGACGGTATACCGTGCCGTCCAACGCGGCGAGGATGTGCGGGTCAATGATGACGACGGCGGCGGAAACAATCCGAATCCGCCGCCTCCCGTCGCCGTTACCGTTTCCACGGCCAGCGAGGATAATGGCTTTACCGCATTCGTCGGCATCCCATTAGTCGACCACATTACTCTCTCGGGCTATTACAACCGAAGTCTGCGTCAACGCCTCGATACGGTATCTGTTGGTGTTACCTTTGTCCTGCGCAGCAAGCCTAGTAAGAGGTCGATGTCCATGATCGACCGGGCCTTGAGGGAAGCCGAGGGCAATGGCCATTAGAACGATGGGGCGCCTGCGACGCCGGAACGTGGGCTGTTATCTCTACGGGACGTTTTCTAATTTCGTAATTTGAGTTGGGTCCATCTCCTGGCGAATCTGCAACAGCATCGACGAAGTGGCTTTCTGCAAAGAACTGCGCGCCTCGTTGACCGAATCGATGGCCGCAAATACCTTCGCCTTGTCCGCCTGCGGATCCTTGTTGACCGCGGTCAAATTGGCCTGCGCCTTCAGAAATGCCTTATAGCTATCGAGAATGGCCGGCTTGTTGGCATCGAAGATGGTATCCATTCTCTTTTGTTGTTCGCGGCGCAATCCAATCGCCTGGACAACGGTTTTGTCATCCCACCAGCGGCCGGCAGGTCCGAATTGAAGCGAATTGTGCGGCTGGCCGCTGACCTTGTCATGGCCCGGCCTGGGATGGTGAAGCGCTCTTGGCGCGCTGGTGCCTCCAGGGCCCGCCGGGTTGCCGATACCGCCCGGACCGCCAGGACCGCCGCCGGAACCGCCGGGATGATCTCGATCGCCGCCGCCCTCGCCTCCCTGGGCGAGCAACCGGGTGCAAGGCACAAGGGCAACGCAAATACAGCAAAACAAGATCCGCAGAGTTTTCGTGCGCGTACTCATCTGGTCCTCATTTATGGCGTGTCTTCATATGCGAATTCCGTGTTTGAAATAATTTGTACTCGTCAATCGGTGATTGTTCGTCGGGGCTGATCGCCGCATTAACTGCCTGAAGGAGTTGATTGTCCTGGGCGATCTGGGCCTCCGTATCCGCTGGCTGCGATAGAGTCGCGGCAGTCTGACTCGGCGGCGCAGCAGGACCGTGATGGTGCCAGACGGCGACCGCCGTCCCGGCCAGGACCGCGGCGGTCGCGGCCCAGCTCATGAAGGCAAGTCGGGTGCGGTGGACTGTTTTGCGCCCAGTCGGTTTCAACAGCACAGGTTGGCTTTGAGTCCACGCCATTGAAGCCGAGTTGAACAACGCCACGTCGGAGCGGAATGCCTTCACCCTGCCCCGACAATCCTGGCACACGGCCAGGTGGGCCTCCGACTCTGGTGAACCCAGGCCAATCAATACGTCATCGAAAGCTTCTTCAGATAGGTGAGTTGAAGATGCAGGCGTCATATCGTCGCTCCAAGTTTGCTGCGAACGGCTTTAAGAGCGCGGTGGAGGTGGGTCCTCACCGTGTTGACTCCCATTCCCAGTATTTCACTGATTTCATCTACCGACATTTCCTCAGAGAACTTCATCAAGAAGATCGTCCGCTGGTTGTAAGAGAGGGTCTCGAGAATCCCGTACAGTTCCTTCACCCTCTCCTTTGCCAGCACCCGCCGCTCCGCACTCACTCCCTCGGAAGGCAGGAATGAAGCCATCTCGTGCACATCGACAGCGGTGGCCTTGAGCTGTTTCCAAAATTTGAATCGTCCCGATCTCAGGTAATCCCGGGTAACGTTAATAGCGATCCCCGTCAGCCAGGTATTTAAACTGCAATCCCCACGAAAGCTCTCCCGACCCTTGAATGCGCGCAGCAGCGTATCTTGCGTGATGGTATCGGCCAGGTCTGGATCGCCGGTCGAGCAGGTAACAAAGCGGCGAATCCTCGCCTGGTGCAAACGCACCAGCTCATTTATGTCATCGAGCTCGCTGATGACTACGGCCCTCTCCGCCATGGCTGATTCTATGCGCGGACGCCGTTCGGAGGCCATTCTCAAGCTGCCCAATGTCGCTGTGGCCATTCCATGCCCCAGAAAGAGTGCCTGCCGCAGATCCCCGATCCATCCGAACCACCCCAGGCGGCGTCGGCAGTCTGACATACTGTGTCGAGGATTTTAACCAATCTGATTACATACAGCCCCTGTTTTCTCGTAATTGTTGGTCCCCAAAGGGCCAGCCGGGGGTTTCCACCCGGGCCGGGCAGAATTCATCTGAATCGTTTGTCAAAATCGTCCCGCGAAATTTGCCGGATGTAATCATTCTCGGTCTCGCTCTCGTCAGAGTTGGCGCGGTACCCAGATTCGTCTGTGAATTCGCGAGTCCGACGGGCCCCTTCCGGCCGGTTCGCCTCTCGCAGGCGGATATCCATGCAATAACCGGCATGGCGATCAGACGACGTACGGGCGCAGGCCCAGGAACAACGGCTCTGCACCCCGGCGGATTTGCGCGGTGGATCATCTTCGCCGAATTGCAGCCGGATGGCCTGAACCAGGCCAGCAGCCCAGTTATCCGAACTTAAATTAAATTAGAGCAATCGAGATTGGGGCCTCCGCTTGGCGGGAGCCCCAATCCCGTCCCATCTGTCAGAAGTATTGCGCCCCGCTCGCTGTGATAGACAGATAGAGTAGTCGCGTGGGACGGATCCCGTGAATCGCTATCCCCAACCAGTATCTTTTCGGCAAAGGCCGGGTACTCGTCGTATCAGCTTCAGCCATCAGATGTACGTTCCGTCTCTGCGTATCAGAGGACTCGCATGGGCGGCGCTTGCGCTCTGGTGGATTGTCGTGCAAGGAGCCCAGGCGCAGACGCCGCCCGTGTCGGAACGCATCGCCAATGCGTTGCTGCAGTCTAGGAGCGGACCACAGGCAACCTGGGATGAAGAGACAGGATGGCAGCTCGAAGGCCTTGATGCGCAGTGGTACAACACCGCCAACGGAGATTATTTCCATTATGTGAGGCGGATGGTGGACTCTTATCTGGACACTCGCAAATCTGTCGCCGGCGAAGTCCAGCCAAACACGCCCGTGGTAGACGCCCTGCTCGGGCGCCAGTTGTTGCGTCTTCACCGCGTCACGCTCGCAGCCAGGTACTACGACGCCGCGACGGAGTTGCGGAGTCAAATGGCCGCGTTGTGCGGTATCACTTCAACTGGGCCCCAGCCTTCCCATGCGGCCCGTGCGAGATCGGCCAAATTCTGCATGGCGGAGCCATTCCTTGCCGAATACGCATCGGTCTTTCACGCGCCGCAGGACTTCGAGGCGATCACGAGAGATTTCCTGCAATGGGAGAATGCAACCCATCAGCATCCGGCGGCAGCCACGGACCTCGGGCCGGACCCACTCTTCAAAGATCAATCACGACTGGCCGCAGCTTTGGTCGATTCATTGCCATACTATCCGCAGAACGACCCGGGCAGAACGCAACTCATAGCGATTCTTGAGCGAATCGCGGCTGCAATAACAAAGCAGCAGGACAGCGCCACTGGCGCAATATATGCATCGTCGATTGGAACGGCCGCGCCTCGTCGGCCTTTACCGCGACAGACCGCCAGCCTGTATATTTATGCATTCCTTAAGGGCGTTCGTTACGGCTATTTGTCGGCTCGCTACTCGACGGCCGCCGAACGAGCCTGGAACAACCTGCAAAAAGACACCGATGAAGCCAGTGTCGGAGGCACGCTTCTGCTTGCCGCCACTGAGATCGATCTGGCGCCCACTGCCACCAGGGCCCACGGTCAGAACATCATGATCGACGCCTGGTTCAACAGCCAGCAGCGCAAGAACGCCGCCGGGCAGATGGAATCCTTTCATTACAAGTGGTCCGACTTCAGCGACAGCGGCTATTCGCTGCTGGGACACATGTTTCAAAGCTATGGAATGTCGACCGGCACGCTCTACTCAGCTCCCACCAAAGAGAACTTGAGCAAGGCGCAGTTCTACCTGATCGTGTCGCCGGACATTCCGGTCAAGAACCCGAATCCGCATTACATGACCGACCAGGATGCTGACGAAATCGCGGCGTGGGTTCACGATGGCGGGGTTTTGATTCTGATGGAAAACGATCCTCCCAACGCCGACATCACGCACCTTAATCTTCTCGCCGATCGATTCGGCATTCATTTCAACGATGTTCTCAGCCATCATATTCTCGGTGAGCAAGTCGAGAATGGCACGATCCCCGTCCACCCCGACGGCCGTCTGTTCCATGAGGCGCACACTCTCTACATGAAGGACACGTGCAGCATTTCGCTTCACGGCACCGCCGCTGCGCTGCTGAGCGACCGGGGAGAGGTAGTGATGGCGACCGCGAAATACGGGCGCGGCGCGGTCTTCGCGGCGGTCGATCCGTGGCTCTATAACGAATACACCGACGGCCGCAGAGACGCGAAGATCTACGGGCAATTCGATAACTTTGCCGGCGGCGGAGAAGTCGTGCGATGGCTGCTCGAGCAGCGCCCGGCGGCAGATTCCGTCAGCAAATAAATCATCAGAACAGAAACTTCAGCGCGAATTGCAGTTGCCGCGAGGTTGTGGCCGTCCCGGTGATGATCCCCGCTGTCGGCGAGAGCGCTGCTCCTGCTGATGGTTTCGACGGTGTGGGCCCGCTGCTGAAGACGACAGGATTCGGCGTGGTGAAGTTGGTGTGGTTGAGGATGTTGAAGTATTCCACGCGGAACTGGGTGCGCACCCGTTCGTGAATCGAGGTGTTCTTCACCACCGAGAAGTCCAGGTTGGCGAGTCCGGGCCCGTCGAGGGAGTCGCGTCCTGCATTGCCGAATGTCCCCGGATAGGGAGCCGTAAAGGCGTTCGGGTCAAACCACTGCCCGACGGTCTTCGGGTAGAGCGGGCCGTGGAAATCCGGATTGATCTGCGGACGAGCCGGGTTCCGGGAATCGCCGTTGCCCGTCGGGTTGTAACCCAGCTGCGGAGAGAAAGGGAACCCGCTCTGCAGCGAAGCGATTCCGCTCAGGCTCCATCCTGCAACGAAGTGGTTCTGGAGTGCGGATGCGTTCGCGAAAACTTTGTGCCCGGTCCCAAATGGAAGTTCCCATGTGCCGTTAATGGCCCCGGCGTGCGCAATGTTGGTAGCCGCCGGACCGTAATCCACTTTGGGATTGCCCGGATAGGAAACAAAAGCCGGCGTATTGGATGAAACGCTGGTGTTCCATGCCGAACCGTCATCGAGATTCTTTGACCACGTGTACACTCCGCGCAATTGCAGCCCATTGGTGTATTGGCGCCGCACATCCACTTCAAGAGCGTTGTAGTTGCTGATTCCGCCGGAGACCCATGAAGTCGAGTTGGCAAGGCTGGGATTGGCAAACTTCGTAGTCGGATAATAAACCGTGCCCGCAGGCAAGCCGGCAGGGCATTCCGCTGCGGGGCAGATTACAGTCCCCGGCGTGTTCTGGTCTTCCGACAGAATCTGATCATAGGCGTGCGAGCCCACGTATCCCAGGGCGAGCGTCGTATGCGGGGCAATCTCCTGCTCCAGCTTCAGGGTCCATGCCAACACCGTGGGCGTAGCCAGATTACGCTGCACATTGCTGGGAGAAACTAGGCCCCCGGTTGCCGTGGTGGTCGACAACTCCGGCAGCTTGGTCACGGTCGTGTTGCTGTAAGAAAGAGTGGTATTGTAAGGCGCGGTCTGGTCGAGCCGGTAATCGAGCGTGTCGAGGAGAGCGCGATGAATGCCGAAGCTGCCTTTAAGCGCCGTTTTGCCCTTGCCGTATACATCGTATGCAAATCCGATGCGCGGTTCGGGCAGAAACTTCGCGCGATTGTCCGACAGCGCTGAGTTGCCAACGGTGGGACTGGTGTTAATCACCCCGTCGGTAAAATCGTAATTCGAGGCGCGGCCGTGAGCTTCATTCCATCCATTGGTCGATTCGAAACGGAACCCTGCCCGGAGCTCGAACCGGGGTGTCACCTTCCATGCATCCTCAATGAAGCCGGCTCCAAACAAGGACCGCCATCCTAATTCGCTCGGCGCCGCCACGATCGTGTACTTGGCCACCGAACCCTGCTCAAATGCGGTGAGGGTGGAGAACGAAGCCTGTCCATACTGGTTCTGGGCCAGAAAGTCGTTGGACTGCAGCCACTGCAGCCAGGCGCCGGCCTCGATCTGGTGTGTGCCGTGGGTCCAATAGACATGATCGTCCACCGTGAACAGGTTGCGCGCCGTCGCATTATTGCTTCCGGTATTTGCTCCGGCGAGCGAGATCTGCGAAACCCCGTTCGATGCCGTACTCCCTGCAATCACCACCGCGCCGACCGGTCCGTTCGCAACCCAGCTCGGCACCGAACCCGCCACAATGCTGTCGAAATAGAAATCAGCGCGTGAGTAACCCACGCGCACAGTGTTCAGCAGGGTCGGCGAGAAGACATGCTGCTCCTGTGCGCTTATCACCTGCTCACGAAGCCGTTCATAGATGGCTGAGTCGGGATTTACCGAAGGCGTGGTGGCGTCGCTGTCGTCGATCGTGTAGACCCCAAAGAGCAGATCGTTCGCGGAGAGATTGGTATCGACACGCGCAGTTCCAAAGTCTTCGCGTATATGCTGCGCGGGATTGGAAAAGGCCAACGCAACGCCGCTGCCCAATTCCTTGGTGCCGACAGGCCAGAGGGCCAGCAGCGGTTGAACGCTTGGGACTGCGGCCGCCCGCACGCTGTCATCGGGAACGAACGTGACATCGCTCAGGCCAAGATGCTGGCGGTAGCCTTCGTAATTGCCGAATGCGAAAAGCTTGTCGTGCCGGATCGGGCCGCCCAGGGCTGCGCCAAAATCGTTGCGCTGAAACGGTGCAATCTGCCCCTGGTCGAAGTAGTTGCGTGCGTCGAGAGCACTGTTGCGAAAGAACTCGTACACTGACCCGTGGACCTGGTTGCCGCCGGAGGCCGTGATGATTGAAACCTGCGCACCGGTTCGCTTGCCGTAGTTGGCCCCGTAGGTATCGCTCACCACGTTGAACTCGCGTACCGCCTCCACGCCCAGCAACTGTCCGCTGGTGCCGCCCGGCGTCACGTTGATCAGCGAGGCTCCCGTGTACTCGATTCCGTTCAGCAGAAAAAGATTGTCCTGCGGACGCCGCCCCGATACCGAGTACATGTTGCCGACTGAAGAGTTTGAAGTTCCGACGCCTCCGGAACGCTGCGTGGTGTAACTCACCGAGGCCGGGTTGAGCAGCACAAGCTGGTCGAAACTGCGGCCGTTCAGCGGGAGTTCTTTCACCTGGCGTTCATCGACCAGTCCCTGCGACTGGAGTGTCGAGGTATCCACAGTCGGCGGAGAATCTTCCACCGTCACGGTTTGCTCAACACTTCCCAGCGTGAGCACCAGGTGCAGATGAAGGCTTTGACCCACGGCAAGCGTGATTCCCGTACGGTTGAGCGGCGAAAGTCCTTCGTGCGAAGCTGAGACCGTGTAGACTCCTACCGGAATCGATGGCGCGGAGAATTTGCCGTCGGCGCCCGTGACAAGGCTGCGTTCGGTCCCCGTCTCGTCGTTGCGAATCAGGACCGTCGCATGGTCGAGCACAGCATTGGTCGGGTCGACCACTTCACCCTCGATGGTTCCACCGACCAACTGCGCTTTTAGCAAAGGCGCACTCGCGATCGATGTGACGACGAAGAGTAGGGACCAAAAGGCGGCGGGGACGCGAAGACGACGCATGACTTTCTCCAGAGATTGGTTCAAATTGATTGCCAGAAGCGCGGGGGGAAGGGCCAGTTCTCAGCGACAACAACAGGCCCGCAACCTGGGAGGACAGGCCGGCGCGGGAGACATCTGGATTGAGATAGAGAAGCTCATTTAGTAGATCCCAACGGCATCAATCTGTAGAGGAAGGAAACTTACTGAGTAATATCAGTAAGGGCTGACTGCGGAATCTAGCGCGGACAACAACAGCCCACCTGTGCCGCTGAGGCACAACAGAGGACCATTATCGGGCTGGATGCAATCACCATTCCCTAAAAAGTACCACAAATCCGTTTACCGGACAAGAACATACGCCCGGTAGTCGAGCGATGCGGGCCGCGGCTCTTTCGACGCATATTTATAGATCCCGACGCTCAAAAAATATCTGCGCCAGCACGAGAGCGATCAGCGTATAGACCGCCGCATAGACCACCATGGCAGGGCTCGGAATTGTGGAACTGTTGAACGGGGAGACTCCGGCTGCCCCGAGCAGTGGTGGCTGGACTTTGAAGGCGGCCCTGCGCCAAAGCGCATCACTCGGCATCACCAGGCTGGCCAGGATGCCCAGGTTCACGCAGGCCCTGACGTGGCGGATGACACCAAACTGCTCGATCCATCCCCCCACAAAAGCAAGACCGTAAAGGCCCAGCGTGCAAGCTCCACTGGTGAGCGCGGACAACCGCGTACTGAACGCGATCGTCACGCTTATCAGCAGGACGGCCTGTAGCCAGATCAGGCTCAGCGCCGCTCCGCTGTGCGGCGTCGCGTGCCGGGCCTCGATCCAGCCAACCGCCATTGTTCCGCCTTCGATGAACATAACGTACATCGTAAGCATGCCCACGAAGCCGATCCACTTGCCGAGCACAAGGCACCACCGGTTCACGGGCTTGGTGGCGATTGCATGGATGGTTCCGGAGGCAATCTCGCCCGAAATTGTGTCGCACGAAATAAGGGCCGACATCAGCGACGTCATCATGGTGCCAGCATAGAGCGCCATCATGGTCATCATGCCGACGCCTTCCTGCCGATTCACCGGTGGCACCTTGGGCGACATTCCCTGCAGCAATGAGTGAAGCCCCGCCCAGAACAGGCCTACAAACGCGGCTCCGGCGATAGCGGCGATCCATAGAATCTTGCGGCGCGCAGCCTCAAGAAACGTCATGCGGGCCATGAGAATCACGGTTCGCGTTGCGCCTGGCCCGCGAGCAACTGCAACCACTGAGGCGCGGCTGGAGCCGTCGAGGATTTCTGGCGGCACAATCGCCTCGGCCGATTCGAATACTTTGTCACTCATAGGCCAGAATCCGGTCCCATCATTTCAAGAAAAAGATCTTCCAGCGTCACCCGCTGCGGAACTACGGAGTAAACACTGGCCCCGCTCTCCACCAGGATGCGCACCACTTCGGGCAGGCAGTCTTCGTTCGGCAAACGCATCCGGAGCTTGCGGCCCGTGTGCGACTCGACCGTGAGTCCTTCTATAAGCGTCAACCGAGCCAGGGCTGTGGTGCTCACGCCTGCAGCGTCCACATCGGCCGCGGTTCGTTCCGTCTGCCACCCGCCCATCTCGTACTTGCCGACCACCTCGCCATTGCGAATGAACGCAACCCGGTCGCAACTCTGCTCGACGTCCCCGAGCAGATGAGAATTGAGAAAGACAGTGGCTCCCCGGTCACGCTGTTCCCGCACGATTTCGCGCACCAGTCTGCGCCCTGCCGGATCGAGTCCGGACGCCGGTTCATCGAGAAAGAGTATGTCGGGCTCATTCACCATAGCCTGGGCAAGCCCGACACGCTGCATCATGCCTTTGGAATAGCTGCGGATCGGTTTCGTGTTCTGTGCCGCCAGGCCCACCCGTTCCAGCAGTTTAGGAATCCGCTGCCGGAGAACTGGGTCAGCAATGCCGCACAACCTGCCGTGCAGCATCAGCAACTCCGGCGCGGTGAGCCAGTCATAGAAGCGGAAATGCTCGGGCAGAAACCCGATCCGCGCGCGCACATCGCGCGAGCCTGCCGGTTGCCCCAGCAGGAGCGCCCGGCCGCTCGTGGGCTTGACCAATCCCAGCAACATCTTGATCGACGTGCTTTTGCCCGCCCCGTTGGGACCGAGGAACCCGAAGGCCTCTCCGCGCTCGACCTGGAGCGTGAGATCGCGAACGGCTGTTCGCGCCCCGAAGTCCTTCCTCAGCCCTGCTGCATCGATGGTCAGTGCGGCCATGCCCGCTCCCAAACTCCGGTGCTACTCAATCTGCGCAGCCAGGTTTAACGCAGTGGTATTGTCGCCGGAACCCATCAGGCTGTACAGAATTCCACTGTCCACCCAGTGGAGAGTGAATTGACCGGATTGCTGGTTCTTCGGCCTGAGGAGTACGCCGTCATTGCCGCCCACGCTGACCTTTTCGTAGCTCAATTGCCCGCGCAGGATGGGCATCACAAAGGTCGACGTCCAGTCGATCGTCTGCGTAAAGTTGGCCGCTTCGGTAGCGCTCAATCCGGCAAATTGCAGCGCCGCGCGCACGATTTCTGCAGTATCAAGCTCCTGTGGAGCGGTCACCGTCGGGCTCGGCACCTCGTTCAGCCTGACACAACTGCCATCCTCGGGATGGAGCGCAGAAGCCGGCCGCTGCTTCCTTTGAAGACGCTCAGACGCATCGCCACAGTTGCCATATACGGCGATGATTCCCGCCGGTACGCGCATACCGATGACCGCGCCATCGGCCGACCGTGGGATCTGAACATCGCTGCGTCCCGCCTCGTCCAGAATCGATTGCAAACGGTCGCGATCGAGCTTCATCTGCGCACTAATCGGGGTCCGAAACAGGAGCAGCGCCGGCGTTTCCCCCCCAATCAGGTGAATCTGGAATCCGGCGAGCTTCGACGCGGTGGCCGCATCCGCTACCGGTTGCGGTTTTTGCGGCGCCTCGGTCTGGGTAACGTCAGCGGAGATCATGCGGCTCATCAGCTGATCATTCTCCAGTGCGTTCACCGCGTCGGGATTAAGTTCCACGACTGCGATGTGCTCCATGCGAAAGATCGAAAGCAGGTTCTCGGCCCATCCCTGAACGGGAGCTACCGAGAATGCGATAACGGCAGCAATCGCAGCCACTCCGCCTGCAGCCAGGGACCACGTGCGCCACGGACTCCACCGAGTCGGCGCACTGGCGGCCGGCTGCTCAAGACGCAGCCGCATGGCCGACCAGGCAGGCGCGACGCCAGCGGCGACGGGCTGAGGCAGATAATCAAGCCCCGCGCGAACGCTCGCCGCATAGCCGGTCAGCACCTTGAGTTCTGCCTGGCATTCGGAGCAGGTACTCACGTGCTCGGTCAGCGCCGAAATCCGGTCGCCATCCACCTCGCCGTCCAGGTAGGCGCGCAACATCCCGGTTTCAATTTCGTTGTGCTTCATCATCCCTCCTTCGCCGCCTGAAGCCGTGGCACGCACTTGCTGAGCCGTTGTTGTCGCTGGTAGATCATCGAGAACTCCGCCTCTGCCCGAGCCAGCATGGTTCCGACCGAAGCCGGTTTGATCCGCATGGCGGCGGCAATCTCCTGATAACTGAGCCCGCTATGGCGCAGAAGCAATACTTGCGCCTTTTCGACCTTCAGCCGGGCCAGCGCGAAACGCACTTCGGCAATGCGTTCTCCCCGCACCATCCGGCCCAACGGATCGCTCTCGAGACCATCGGCAACGTCAGCACTGCCCGCGTCCAGTTGCTCCCCGAAACCCCTCCGCTTGTGGCTGCGCAGCCTGTCAATGGCTGTTCGAGTGGCGACGCGATAAAGCCATGCCCCGACGGTGCCTTCTTCTATGCCGCCGGGTCCCATTCGATACAACTTCAGGAATGCATCCGCGCATACCTCTTCCGCTTCGGCATCCGAACGCAGCACCCGCCGGATCATGCGGACCATGCGCGCGAACTGTTCGCTGAAAATGGATTCGAACTCGGCTTCCGCCCAGGTGCTGGCCATGTCCACCGCTCTTACACCTGTATAACGCCGGGCGCAGGTCTTTTGTGACAGGAAAGTTCTCCGGTACGAACTATGGGTCACAACCTGTGACCCAAACGCAGATTTCCAACGCTCATTTCACGACCGAGCCGAGCGGAAAGACCCGATTCCGCTCCGACTCACGGATCATCGACCGTCTTCGTCCGGCAAGGAGTTCTTGCGCTCCGATGTACCCGCAGATGAGGCCGGTCTCGCGATCGACCACCGGCATCGAGGTAATGCCGGTGGTGGCCATCTCCTCCGCAACTGCACGGCAGGTCTCATCGGAGTAGGCAAGAACTTCGGGCAAGGGATCGCGCGCCTGAAAGCCTGGCCCATCTGCGACAGGCTCAGGCAACTCGCTCATCACTTCGGCGACACTAACCATCTCCAGCGGATCAACCCCGTATTCTCGCGAGAGGTGATAACCGCGCCGCCCCAGCTTCTCGGTCAGAATCGATCGCGGCATCACCAGCGAGGTAACTAGGTAGGACGCCGTGCAAGCCAGCGCCAGCGGCAACAGTGCCGGCAAGGCATGCGTTAACTCCAGCGAAAACAGAATTGCCGTGAGAGGCACACCCAGCGCGCCCGCAAGCATGCCACCCATCCCCATCAGGGCCCACAACGCCTGCGTCTCCGCGGGCATGTGTGCGAGCGATGCGACGGATTCGCCAAGCGCCGCGCCAATCATCAGCAAGGGCGCCAGTACACCCCCCGATGTTCCCGAACTCAACGAAAAGGCCCACATCAGCGACTTGGCAATCACCAGGCCCGCCAGCAGCCCAGTTGCAGCGTTGCCACGCAGCAACTCCGCGATGTTGTCATATCCAACGCCCAGACCGCGGGGAAAGAACAGGCCGCCGATCCCGATGCCCACTCCTCCAATTGCCGGCCACCACATCCAGTGGATTCGCAGACGCCCGCAAATGTGTTCGAATGCGTCTTCAAATCCATACATCAGCCGGCTCAATCCCGCCGAGGCCAAACCGACCAGCGCTCCTAGTGGGGCGGCTACAAATAATGCCAGGCGCAAATGGGTCGAAGTCCCCAACTCGACAGGGAACAGCGGACCCGGGCCCAGCCAACCGATGCGCAATGCGCCGGCCACTATGCTTGCCACGGCGACGGGCACCAGGGAACGCGGCCGCCACTCGAAGAGCAGCAATTCCACTGCCAGCAGGATCGCCGCCATCGGCGCCGCGAATGTAGCCGCCATGCCCGCGGCAGCGCCCGCGACCAGCAAGGTAGTGCGTTCTGCATCGGTCAGCTTCAGCCACTGTGCCACCAGTGATCCGAACGCGCCGCCGGTCATGATGATCGGTCCTTCAGCGCCGAACGGTCCTCCCGAACCGATGGCCACCGCCGCGGAAATCGGCTTGAGCACCGCAATCTTCGGATCCACTCGCGCGCCGCGCAGCAGGATGGCTTCAATCGCCTCCGGGATTCCGTGCCCGCGAATCTTGTCCGAGCCGTAACGTGCCATCAGGCCAACCAGCAAGCCGCCCACTACCGGGACCAACGGCAGGAGCCAGCGCGCGAGCGGCGAGCCCGCGGGTCCGACCATGGCGAAGCTCAACCTGTGGTAGTAAAAGATGTTTGTGCTGAGCGCGATCGCCCGCAGCAGAAGCACCGCCAATCCTGCCGCGCCCGTGCCGATTACCAGCGCCAAACCCGTGAGCAGCCATACCCGGCCATCGACAGTGAAATCGCGGAGCGCAGACGGCCTTGATTTCATCGAGCCTCGACTCCGGCGATTTCGGGCGCATGCACCCTCATCTGCCGCAACGCCCGTTCCAATCGCGGTCCCAGCTCAGTCAGCTCGCGCGCGTGGTCCCCTGACAGCCGGGCCAGCAGCTGCCTGCCCCTTGGCGTTACGTGCAGGATTGCGCGACGCTTGTCCTCCACATCCGACTTCCGATTCAGGAGGCCCTCGCGCACCGACCGGTCAACAAGTTCTACAGCACTGTTGTGCTTCAGTCCCAGCCTCTCGGCCGCGTACGCGATGGTCACCGCCATATCTTCTGGCGCGCCCGCCACCTGAAGAAGGAGCTGGTGCTGCTGTGGCTGTAGTCCGGCACCCATAGCCGCGCTTTCACTGAATTGCAGGAAGCGCCGAAGCTCGTAACGAAAATCGGCCAGCGTCCTGAGGAGCGGGTCAGGGCCACCCCCCGTTGCGTGAGTCTTCATATGTATATCGTGACACGATATATGTAGTTGCGCAAGTGATCCGCCTTCTCGCTCCATGCGTTCGCGCCCAGCCAGGCCAGGAAACGCGACTAGACCGAGAGACTCATCATGCGATTGAGTCTTTGCACAAACGAGGCCGGATCCTCCAGCGGGACACCCTCCATCAGCAGAGCCTGATCGAGCAGCAGCCACGCCGCATCTTTTGCCACCTCGTCTTCGGGACGCGACAGAAGCTTTTTCACGATCTCATGATCGGGATTGATTTCAAGCGTGGGCTTGGGGGCGGGAATGTCCTTCTGCCCCATGGCGCGCAGCATCTGCTGCATCTTCATTGAGGGTTCTTCCTCGTCCGAAACAATGCACGAAGGACTGTCTGCCAGCCGAACGGAAGCGCGCACGTCCTTGACCCGATCTCCCAGCGTAGCCTTGATCTTTTCCAGCAGCGGCTTCAGCGTTTCGGCCTTGTCCGGCTCCGCCTCGTCCTTCAGGTCTTCGCTTGCCGAGGTCTTGTTCACCGACTTCAGATCGATGTCGGCGTACTTATCCACGCCGGAGAAAACAATCTCGTCGATCTCATCATCGAGAATCAGGACCTCGAGATCCTTTTTGCGATAGATCTCGAGCAGGGGCGAAGTACGCAGCAATGATTCGGCCCCGCCGGTGATGTAGTAGATGCTCTTTTGGCCTTCCTTCATCCGCGACTTGACCTCGGCCAGGCTCGTCAGCCCATCCACCTTGGTGGACTTGAAGCGGATCAGGTCGAGTAGTGTCTCGCGATTGCCGAAGTCGCTGTACAGTCCCTCTTTGAGCGGCCGGTTGTATTCAGCAATGAATTTCTGATACTGCTCAGGCTGGTTGGCTGCGATGTTTTTAAGCTCGGAGAGAATCTTCTTCACGCTGGCGGTGCGGATGCTGGTGACGATCCGATTCTGCTGCAGGATCTCGCGGCTCACGTTGAGAGGAAGGTCTTCGCTGTCGATGATGCCGCGGATAAAGCGCAGGTATTGCGGCAGAAGCTCCTTCGAATCGTCCATGATGAAGACGCGCTTGACGTAGAGCTTCACGCCGCCCTTGTAGTCGGAATGATAGAGGTCGAGCGGCGCCTTCGACGGCACGTAGAAGAGCGTCGTGTACTCCAGGCTGCCTTCCGCCTTGGTGTGAAACCAGAACAGGGGATCGTCCCATCCACCCGCGATCGACTTGTAAAGCTCCTTGTAGTCCTCATCCTTCAACTCGCTCTTCGGCCGGCGCCACAGCGCGCTGGCGGCATTCACCTGCTCCGTGGTGCGCGTCTTGATTGATTTTTTCTCGGCTTCGTTCCACTCGCTCTTGTCGTAGGTGAGGTAAATCGGGAACGCAATGTGGTTGGAATACTTCTTGACGATCTCCTGCAGGCGCCAGCTGTTGGCGTAGTCCTTGCCATCCTCGTTGAAGTGCAGCAGGACTGTTGTCCCCGCCACATCCCGCTCCGCCGGTTCAATCTCGAATCCGGTCTTGCCATCGCTTGTCCAACGCCAGGCCTTGTCTTCGCCCGCTTTCCGCGACACGACCTCGACCTTGTCGGACACCATGAAGGCGCTGTAGAACCCGACGCCGAACTGACCGATCAGATTCGAATCCTTCCTGGCATCGCCCGAGAGCTGGGTCAGAAAGTTCTTCGTTCCCGAACGGGCAATGGTTCCGAGGTTTGCGACCAGCTCTTCCTCATTCATGCCGATCCCGGTGTCGGCGATGGTCAGAGTCTTGTTCGCCTCGTCCAGATCCAGGTCGATGCGGGGTGAGAAGGGAAGCGACTTGTAGGCCTCGTCCACCAGGGTCAGATGGCGCAGCTTGTCGAGCGCGTCGGAGGCGTTCGAGATCAGTTCGCGCAGGAAGATTTCGGGATGAGAGTAAAGGGAATGAACGATCAGCTGCAGGAGCTGATTAACTTCAGTCTGGAATTCACGCTTGGACATGGATATTTATCACCGAATATCAATATAAAGCGTGGATTTCAGCCGATTCGACTCGGGCTGCGCCGAGTCTCCGGCAAACCGTGGCACAGCCCATGCCGCTTGGCTTGCGATAAGCTGATGCGGGGGTATGTGCATGCACTCTCTGACGCGGCGCGGATTCTTTCCTGCGATTGCGCTGGCCTTGTTGGCGCCGTTTCTGGGGTTGCTGCCCATTGCCCAGCCTGCGCGAGCGCAGGATCTCAAGCCGGCCCTGCCGCTCACCCATGTCGAAAACGGGCCCAATTCCGCTGCCGCGCAAAAGGCGCACTACGTGGTGCTCGTGTCCCTCGATGGTTTCCGCTGGGATTACGCCAGGCGTGACGGCGCCACCCACCTCCTGGCTTTGGGACATAACGGAGTCTGGGCGCCCGAAGGCATGCTGCCGAGCTATCCCTCTCTCACGTTCCCCAATCATTTCACCATCGTGACCGGTCTTTATCCCGAGCATCACGGCCTGGTCGCCAACAGCTTCTATGACGAAAGCAAGCAGGCTCGCTACGCCAGCAGCGACCCCCAAGCCGTGACCGACGGAAGCTGGTACAGCGGAGTGCCGCTTTGGAGCCTCGCGGAGAGCCAGGGCATGCGCACGGCGTGCCTCTTCTGGCCCGGATCGGAAGCTGAAATTGCCGGCCACCGCCCCACCTGGTACGCCCGCTTCGACTCCAAGACCGAGGCCACCGACGCCGTCCAGCAGGCGCGCACCGACGACGCAATCGCCCTGCTCCGTCTGCCCGAAGCCAACCGTCCCCACTTCATCACCATCTACTATTCCGAGCCCGACCACGAGGGGCACCAGTTTGGTCCCGACGCGCCGGAAACCAAGGCCGCGGTCCTGAAAGTCGACGCCCTCGTCGGCAAGCTCAAGGCCGCCCTCGACAAGACTGGTCTACCCATCGACCTCGTCGTCCTCAGCGATCATGGCATGGTGAAAGTCGAAAACAGCTGGATCACGTTGGGCAAACTCGCAGACCTCACCGGATTTGACGCCGTCGGCGCGCTCCTCTATGCGAAAACCGACGAAGACCGGACACGCGTCTACAACCAGCTGAAAAAGGCGTCATCGCAGTTCGTCGTATACCGCCGCAAGGACGTGCCCGCCGGCCTCAATGACAACCAGAATCCCCGCACCGGCGACCCGGTGATTGTGGCCACCGGGCCGTACGCGATTCGCGCCCACGAGCCGCCCGAGGGCACACCGGACCAGCCGCCCGTTCCGGGCATGCATGGGTTCGATCCGCACAAGATCCCGCAAATGAAAGCCAGCTTCTTCGCGGCCGGCCCGGATATCGTCTCCGGCAAGACGGTCGCCCCTTTCGAGAACGTCAACCTCTATCCGTGGATGGCCCACTTGCTGGGCCTGACGCCACCCAAAACCGACGGCAGCCTGAACGTGTTGGCCGGAACGCTACGCGATGGGGGTGGGGAGATTCCTCCCAGCTCCGCGGAAAACCAGTAGCATAGGGAACAGAACAGCAATGAGCGGAGCGGTACGCGGGCAATGAGCAAAGCAGTGCTTGGAATTGACGGCGGTGGGACGCGCACCCGCGCCACCATCGTAAATGGCGAGCAGGTTCTGGCATTCGCTGAAAACGGTTCCATCAAACGGCTTCGCGTCGGAGCCCGGGTCGCCGAAGAAAATCTGCGCTCGCTGATGGCCGAGGTGTACGTGCAGGCCGGAGTCAACCGGGTGGGGGCAGCTTCGGCCGGCGTCGCCAGTGCCACCATGCCAGGTGTCCAGGAATGGATTACCACCGTCTTCCGCGACTTCGGCATTGAGCGATCTGAAGTGGTAGGCGACGAAGTGATTGCCCTCGACGGGGCATTTCGCGGAGGTCCCGGAATTCTCCAGATTGCCGGCACCGGCACCAACTGCCTTGGGCGTGCTCCCGATGGCGGCCGCGAAACCGCCGGGGGGTGGAGCTCGCGCCTGGGCGACGAAGGCTCCGGCTACTGGATCGGCCTCCACGCTGTTCGCCGCGCCTTGCGCGCCTACGATCGCGACGAGCCCACGAAGATTCTTCACGTGGTTGGCAGCGCCTGGGGAACCGCTACCCTGGACGAATTGGTGAACCTCGGCGACAGCACTCCAGGTCCGGATTTCGCCGCGCTCGCTCCCGACATCAGCCGCCTGGCGGAAGAGGGCGATCCGGTCGCACTGGGCGTCCTTCACCAGGCCGCCGCCGACCTCGTCGAATCCGTCTTGCTGGTCCGGGGCAAACTTCGCCACAAGCATAATGTCTCGGTCGAAGTCCCCGTGGCATGGATCGGCAGCGTCATCGGCAAATCGCGCCTGGTGCGCGAAGCATTCTTTGCCGGGTTGCGCGCCGCTGTCCCCGATCTGCCCATTCGGACGGCCGAAGTAGCCGGCATCGAAGGCGCCATCTGGCGCGCCCAGCGCCTCGCCGAAAGCCTTTAGTACCCTCGCTCCGGCACAAATGCGCCGTGCCCCGTCCTTGCGCATTTTTCCTGGCGCAAGGGCGGGAGACCTCGACCCCTCTTCGTCTACGGCGCTAGAACTCCGCCCACGACCGCCCCGACCAGTCGTCCGGTTGCATCGACAGCCACGAAATCCGCCCTTCCATCAACTGCCAGCGTGCCTGTCCCGTCGTTGAACCCCGTCATTGCCGCCGGATTTATGGTCATGAGCCGGAGTCCCTGCTGGACCGTCGCACCCGTAAACTTCAGGAAGTTTTCGAGCGCCCGATCCAGGGTCAGCACGCTTCCGGCCAGCACCCCGTTCACCATGGCTTTGCCGCCGGCGACCTGCACTGGAAATCCGCCCAGCTGATACTCGCCCTCCGGCATTCCCGTTGCGCTCATCGCGTCCGTGACCAGAATGGCCCGCTCCGGCCCCTTGGCCCGCCACCACAGGCGCACCAGTTCCGGCATGTTGTGAATTCCGTCGCAGATCAGTTCCGCGAATAGCTCGTCCGTCGTCAGCACGACTTCCAGGATTCCCGGATCTTTGTGGTCCATGGCGCGCATGGCGTTGTAGGTGTGGGTTGCGCTGGTGGCGCCGGCCGCGATTGTCCGCCGCGTATCCGCTGCCGACGCATCGGAGTGGCCAACCGACACCCGCACTCCGCGCGATGCCGCATGCCCGGCCAGTTCGGCAGCCCCCGGTAATTCCGGCGCCAGCGTGATCAGGCGGACATATCCCTCCGCCGCCTCGAACATCCGGTCGAATGCGGCAATATCAGGCGCCAGCAGACGGTTCGACGGATGCGCGCCCCGCTTGGAGTGAGAGAGGAACGGCCCTTCCAGGTGGATCCCAACGGGCCGGGCCTCCCCCTCGGCAGGCGCCCGCGCGATCACCTTTGCCACGCCTGCCAGCGACCGAAGCGTCGCGTCAAGCGGCGCCGAAACGGTGGTCGCAAGAAACGCGCCGGTCCCGCGCGCGGCCAGAAATCGGCCCATCGTGCCCAGGGCTTGCGGCGTGCCTTCCATGATGTCGTGCCCCGCGGCCCCATGGATGTGCACATCGAAAAATGCAGGCGCCAGGGTCGCGGCGGGGAAAGCATGTTCAGCGCCGCCTGACGACACGTCGGCTCCCTCGCGGCTTTCGATCGCCGCAATCCGTCCATCCTCAACCACAATCATGGATTCGCCCTGCAGGCGTCTTCCGTCCCACAGCTGGTTTCCCGTATAGACCGTACGCATGAGGGGCATTATTGCAGGCCCGGCGGAACTCTGTCCCTGACCCTCCAATCGGCTTTCGTTACACCTTTGTAACGCCGAGATGAAGCCTCATTTGCTACGGTTGTCGTATGAATATTCGAGGCGTGACGGCTACGTTTTCGCTGTTCGTTTTGAGCATGGTTACACTTCACGCGCAAAGCATCGATCTGTCCACAAGCAAGCAGTTGATCGAGGAGGTCCCGGGCCATCCGCAGCGCCTCAACAGTCTGCCTATCTCGATGGCCGTCTCTCCCGACAAGCGTTACGTGGTTACGATCAACGCCGGATACGGAACCTTCGAGTCCCAGTACGACCAGTCGCTGGCCGTGCTCGATACGCAGACCGGCGCTGTGGCCGATTTTCCCGACGACCGTACGCCGGCGCGCCAGGCCAAACAGACGCTCTATTCCGGCCTCGCGTTCGATCACGATGGATCCCATCTTTACGCCAGCATGGGTTCGATCACCGATCCCACCGGTGAAAAGAAAGGCGACACCGGGAATGGCATCATTGTGTACAGCTTCAACGCCGGCAAAATCGCGCCCCAGCGGTTCATCCCTCTTCCCCTCCAGCAACTCGCGCCCGGGCACAAAACCCGCCTGATTGACGAGAGGGATGGGGACAAGGGTATTCCTTTCCCGGCCGCGATTGCCGTGGTGGGCGCTCCCGGCTCGGAGAAACTACTGGTCGCCGGCAATCTCTCCGACGATGTCCTCCTGGTCGATCCGGCCAACGGTCAGATCGTCCACCGCTTTGACCTCTCGGAAAGCGATGCCGTGCCGGGCACCTATCCCATCGCGCTGGCCATTGCACCCGACGGCCAGCATGCCTACGTCGCTCTCTGGAACGCATCGGAAATCGTCGAACTCGATCTCGCTCGGGGAACCATCGGACGCAAGCTGGCGCTGCTCAAGCCCTCCAGCGCGGTCGCTCCCGGCACCCACCCGTGTGCATTTGAATTCTCGCCCGACCGCAAGACTCTTTACGTTGCTCTCGCCAATCGGGACGCAGTCGCCGCGATCAACATCTCGCTGGGCAAGTTCTTCGTCAAAGGCTACTTCGATACGCGCCTTCCCGGTCAGAGCTACTTCGGCGCGGAGCCAGTGGCCTTAGCCGTCAACGCAAACGGTACCCGGGTCTATGCCGCCAACATGGGCAGTGATGCGGTTGCGGTCCTCGACACCGCGAAGCTGAACGGCAAAGAGGCGAAGCAGGGGTTTGTGGAGCCGATCGGGTTCGTGCCCACCGAATGGATGCCGATCTCGATGACATATTCCGGCGGCAAGCTCTATATCGCTACCGACAAGGGCCGAGGCACCGGACGCAACAACATGCCGCAGGCCCAGACCGCGGAGATGAAGGCCAAGAATCAGCATTCCAGTAACACCTACATCGCCACGCTGCTTTACGGCTCGCTCGCATCGATCGACGAATCCGGGATCGAAAAGAACCTGCCGCAATGGACGGAGACCGTGCTCGAGTCGAATCGCATGAAGGCTGCGGCGGAAAAAATTGACTTTGCCGGCGGCGCTCACGACCGCATCAAGCACGTCATCTACATCATCAAAGAAAACCGAACCTACGATCAGGTTTTCGGCGACCTGAAGCAGAATGGCAAGCCGGCCGGCAACGGCGACGCGAGCCTCACCATGTTCGGCGAGGACATCACGCCCAACCTGCACAAGCTCGCGCTCCAGTTCGGCGTGCTCGACAACTTTTACGACTCCGGCGAGGTCTCCGGAGACGGCCACGTCTGGTCGAATGCCGCCATCGGGTCGGACTACCTCGAAAAAAACTGGCAACAATCCTACCGTGGCGAGCAGCGCTTCTATGATTTCGAGGGCGCGGTCGCCGACGGCTATCCGCTGCTGCAAAAGATTCCCGATGTGAACGAACCGGCCAGCGGATATCTGTGGGGTGATCTTGCCGCGCATGGCAAGACCTACTTCCACTTCGGCGAATTCATTTCGACCGTTTTCTGCACCGACGCCGTCGTGGCCCACATGCCTTCCAATCCGCAGGAAGGGCCGATGATGCCCGGCCAAGCCTGTGCGCGCAAGGAAATCGCGCCCGGTGAAGCCATTCCCGATGCATGGGGCGGCGGGACCAACAAATGGCCGTGGGCCATTCCCCTGATTGCCGCCAATACCGCCACCAAGCCGGAACTCGTGGGCCACTTCGCCACCGAGGCGCCCGACTTCGAACTCCAGGTTCCGGATCAGATTCGAGTGGAGATCTTCCTCCGCCACCTGAAGCAGTGGGTGGCCGACAAGCAGCAGGGCAAAGACACCATGCCCAATTTCGTGCTGCTGCGTCTGCCCAACGACCACACCGCGGGTACGCGACCCGGCGGTCCCACACCCAAATCCTCGGTCGCCGATAACGACCTTGCCGTGGGCCGCGCAGTCGATGCCATTTCCCACTCGCCCTTCTGGGATGACACCGCATTTTTCGTTCTCGAGGACGACGCCCAGGCCGGCGCCGATCACGTGGACGCCCACCGCAGCATCGCGCTCGCCATCAGCAAATATGCGCCGCACGGCAAGGACGGGGCGCCCTATGTCGACAGCCGCTTCTACTCGACAGTCAGCGTGATCCGCACCATGGAAACCCTGCTGGGCCTGCCCCCCATGAACAACAACGACGCGCTCAGCTCGCTGATTTCTACCCTGTTCACCGGGCCCGGCGACCAGCCCGCGTACCCGGCCGACTACATGAACCGCGACAACAACCTCATCTATACCGCCAACCCAAAGAACGCCCCCGGCGCCGAAGACAGCATGAAGATGGACTTCCGCCACGCCGACCGCGCCGACACCCAAAAGCTGAACGTCATCCTCTGGAAAGACGTGAAAGGGAATGCCCCGGTCCCCGCCATGCTGAAGATGCGCGTGAAGAAATCCGCCAGGGATGATGACGATTAACCCGCAGGTCTCGCAGCCCGCGGCCTCGCCTTCGTAATTGCGCAAAGAATCCGCGCGCTTTTGCATTTTCTTTCTACCGGTTTTGCCACAATAGAGGTGGAAGAGTGGATCGAAGTGCGGATTCATGCAGAACCTGGGACACCGAAAGCAATTCGGGTTTCGTTCTGAACACTTCAGGGGGCCCAAAACGGCCCTTTAGAACCGTTTACATTTGCGGGATTGCGCCCGTATCAACATTCTCTTCATTAACTTGCAGGTGAAACCTCGAGCGGAAATGTGCACTCTCCCCCCCGGAGCCTGTAAAACTGTAAATCCGTCACCGGACCTTTCGGGGCACGAAAACGGGCGGAATCCGGAGATTCCGCCCTTGGATGATGCGAAGGGAAATTACTCGGGCTTGACGGCGCCGGTGGCGCTTTCCTGCTTGGCCAGTTTCACGCGGGCGGTTTCGAGCTTGTGCTGCACTTTGGCTACGTCGCCCGGTTCCACGTCGGCAGTTGAAGACCGGGAATATTCCGAGAGCGAAAGTTCCCATTGCGCGGCGGCCAGGCGGATGCGGCCGGTTTTCTCGTAAAGATCGCCAAGATGGTCGTGCACGGTGGGATCGGTCTGATCGCGTTCCACGGCCTGGCGCAGGTTCTCTTCGGACAACTCGTACTCGCCCATTTTGAAGTAGGCCCAGCCCAGCGAATCGAGGTAAGCCCCGTTCATCGGCTCGAGTTCCACCGCCTTCCGGATGAGCTTGACGGCTTCGGGAAGACGTATCCCCTTGTCGGCCAGCATGTAGCCCAGGTAATTGAGGGTCATGGCATTCGACGGATCCAGCTCGAGGGCCTGGCGGAAGTAGGGCTCGGCCAGCTCGGGGTGCTTCTGGCGGTCGGCCAGCGCGCCGCGGAGGAAGAGAAGATATATGCGGTCTTCCTTCTTCTTCGTGAGGGTTTCCGCCTTGTTCAGGGCATCCTCGGCGTCCTTCCAGCGATGGACGCGGGTATACATGTTGCCGAGGGCCAGCCAGACAGAGCGGTCGGCGTCGGTGTTGTCGAGCATGCTCTTGGCAAGATCAAGACCCTCATCGGTCCTGCCCTGGTCGACGAGCTCCCCGGCCAGCATCAGCTTGAGGTCGCGATCCTTGGGGTTGACTTCGACGGCCTTTTTCGCTGTCTCGACGGCCTTGTCGAACATCTTGGCGTCGCGGTAGGTATCCACCTGGCCCTGGTAGCCGCGGGTAGCCGCGTCGCCTCCCATGTCGATCATTTTCTGATAGGTGGCGATGGCCTGGTCGACCTTGTTCTGCTCGTGGTAAATGGAGCCGAGGCGCTCCAGGAAGATGCCGCGGTTGTTCTTCTCTTCGGCGGTGTAGGCGCCATTGGCGTGCGAGGTCTGATCGACCATCTTCTCGTAAACGGCAGCGGCATCATCGTAGTGACCGAGGATGTCGAGGAGCAGGCCCTCGTTATAGCCGGCTTCGAGGTTGTCAGGATCCTTCTTGCGCGCCTTGCGAATGGTGGCCAGCGCTTCGTCGTATTTACCCTGGCGGCGCTGAATCTCGGCGATGTGGACGAGGGCGCCGGCGTCGTCGGGATCAGCTGCGGCGATGTCCTTGTACTGTTTGAGGGCAGCGTCAAACTGGCTGTCGTTCAGGAGCGCCTGCCCAAGCGCATTCATGGTGGGCACGTCGCCCGGTTCGAGATCGGCAGCGCGCTTGTAGGCCGCAATCGCGTCCTTGGGCCGCTTCATCTGGTCGTAGGCCGCGCCCAGAGTGAACTCCATGCGCGCGGTGCGGTCATTCTCGGGAACCGCCTCGATCAGCTTGGCGGCGCGATCGATGTCGCCACTCTCGACGTAGACGCGGGCCAGGTTCAGAACCACTTCTTCAGATTCCGGCTCGATATCCTGAGCGATCTTGTATTGCGCCTCGGCCTTGGCCTGCTCATGCTTGACGGTGTAGAGGGAGCCGAGAACCATGTGATCCTCGACGCTCTTGGGAAGCAGGGCGACGATCTTTTCGAATTCGGCAATGGCCAGGTCTAGAGCGTTGCCCGAGGGTGAGGCCGAGGAGGGAGCATTCTGTTGATCGCCAAGCTGGCGCAAGTAGATGCGGCCCAGCAGCTTATGGGCATCAATGTCGTCCGGGGAGGTCTTCAGAAGCTCGCGGGCCGTGGCTTCGGCGTCGCGGGCGCGGCCGGTCCGGAAGTAAAGCTCCGCCAGCCCGTCGTACAACTGGGGCGAATGCGGATCGGCATTGAGGGCGGCTTTGTATTCTTCAATCGAGTGCTGCACGTACTCGGGCCGGCCGGAGTTGATGGCCTGTTCCTCGTACATGTTGGCCAGCGCGGCATGGTAGTAGGCTGCCGACCGGTCCGAGGCCGAAGGCTCCGGGGTTTTGGCCGTCTCAGCCGGTTTGGCGGCTTCTGGCTTGGCGGGGGTTTGGGCATGGGCGCTCAACGCCGGAAGCGACACCAACGAGGATGCGGCCAGCGACAGCCATAGGCACGGCAAACAATTGTTTAGTCTCATGTCCTCTTTAGGGGGTCTTACACCATCCAGGCCTTGTCGGGAGATGCATAATCCCGGTTGAATGTGGCCCAGAAGTCTGCCCTGGCAGAAAATGGGCGCATACTTGCCTGTTTATACAGACGATTCTACGCGCCATTTAGTGCGCCTGCGCAAAGACCAAGATTATTTTGGGGTTTGCCTGGTAAAATCCGCAGCCCAGGAGGGCCGAGGGACCGAAAAACATCCGGAGCACCCTGATAGATCCGGCAACGATCCTTCGTCGTTGGATAAATCCTATGGTTTCAATGTTCGGCATCCGATTTCGAGCCGTCTCTTCAATGCCGGAAGTGGCGGATGCCGGTGAACACCATGGCCATGCCAAGCCGGTCTGCCGCGGCGATCACGTCCTGATCCTTGACCGAGCCGCCCGGCTGGATAACCGCCGTCGCGCCGGCCGCGGCGACGGCCTCCAGGCCGTCCGGGAAGGGAAAAAACGCATCCGAAGCGGCCACCGTGCCCTGGAGCGGCAGGACTGCTTTCATGGCTCCGAACCGGGCGGCATCCACGCGGCTCATCTGGCCGGCTCCGATGCCAACGGTCTGCCCGTCACGGGCATAGACGATGGCGTTTGACTTGACGTGCTTGCAGACCCGCCATGCGAAGATCAGGCTGCGCAGTTCCTCCGCGGATGGCGGGCGCCAGGTGACCACGTCCAGCTCCGACTCCTCGACCCGGCCGGTGTCAGCATCCTGGAGCAGCAGGCCGCCGGAGACGTGCTTGACTACGGGCCGTGATCGGGCAGGCCTGATTTCGACCAGGCGGAGGTTCTTTTTGGCGGAGAAACGCTGCCGTGCTTCGGGTGTAAAGGACGGCGCGACGATGGCCTCGACGAAGAGTTTGGCGATCTCTTCGGCGGCCTCGCCATCGACGACCTGGTTGATGCCGATGACGCCCCCAAAGGCGGAAATCGGGTCGCATTCCAGCGCTTTCTTGTAGGCCGCAAGCACGGTGGCGCCGGTAGCCGCACCGCAAGGGTTGGTGTGCTTGATGATGGCGACTGCGGGCTGGTCGGCGTCGTTTGCGTGCAGTTCCTGGGCCAGTTCCCAGCAGGCATCGAGATCGACCAGGTTGTTGAAGCTGAGTTCTTTGCCCTGCAACTGGGTTGCGCCGGCGATGCCGAGGCCGGTGCCGTCGGAGTAAAGCGCGGCGCGCTGGTGGGGATTTTCGCCGTAACGGAGAGGCTGGGCCAGGGGAAGGTTGATGCGGAGGGTGGTGGGGAGCGCAGCGGTATCGAACGCCGCGGGCCGGTCGGGCGCAGGGGCTTCCGGCAATTGGTCAAGGCGTATCCGCGATAGCGGTGTCGTAGGCAGCAGTGGTGGCGAAGGCCTGCCGCGCGAGCCGCCAGCGAGTCTCGCGGCTCAAAGCGGCGCCGTGGGCGCTTTTCATTTCTTCGATTAGTGCTGGATAGTCGGCCCCGCTGGTGACGATGGCCACGTCTTCGAAGTTCTTGGCCGCCGAGCGCACCATGGATGGGCCGCCGATGTCGATATTCTCGATGAGGTGTCCGAAAGGTACGCCGGGCTGCGCCGCAGTTTTTTGAAACGCATAGAGATTCACGATCACCATGTCGATGGGCTGGATGCCGTGCGCGGCGGCAGCAGCCTCATGCTGGGCGTTACCGCGGACGAAAAGCAGGCCGCCATGCACGCGGGGATGCAGCGTCTTAACGCGTCCGTCCAGCATCTCCGGGAAGCCGGTCAAATCGCTAATGTCTTTCACCGCGAGACCGGCTTCCCGCAAGATTTTTGCAGTTCCCCCGGTGGAGATGAGTTCCACTCCGAAATCCGCCAGCACCTGGGCAAGCTCCACTAGTCCCGACTTGTCCGTAACGCTTACCAGAGCCCGCCGAATATTCTTTTCCCCGCTCACCGTTTCTCCTTGGCGGCTCTGCGAGCCTCATGCAGTTTCGAATCGCACGCGCGAGAGCCAAACAACAGACTACAACCCGGGGTGGGGCAGGTGCGGTGAGGGTCGCCTTGCCGGGGAATCTCTTGTGCACAGCCTCGCAAGCGGAAATCAAGTAGAGTTGATCTATGGGAAGCAACCCCCAGCCTCCGCCACCCTACGGGTATGGATCCGTCAGCGGGAGCGCGGAACCGGAGATCCTTGCCCCGGACCATCCCGGCTATGCGCCACGGCCGGAAATGCGGCGCCCCCGGTCCAGGTGGGCGGTTGCCCCGGCGACCTACCTGCTATTGGGAATCAACTGCGCTATCTTTGTGGCCATGGCCCTGCGGGGAATCAATCCCATGAATCCGTCGCCCGAACAGTTGCTTCATTCTTGGGGCGCGAACAACGCGGGATATGTCTTATATCTTGGCCAGTGGTGGCGCATCCTTACCGCCATGTTCGTTCATGCCGGCCTGTTGCACCTGGCCACGAACATGTGGTGCCTGTGGAACCTGGGATTGCTGGCCGAACCGCTGATGGGGTCCTTCGGTTTGTTCGCGGTTTACATTCTCACCGGAGCGTCGGGCAACCTGCTCTCGACCTTTACTAATTTCATGTGGCCGATCCGGGATGCCGGGACTATCAGCTATCCCGTGGGAGTGGGTGCATCCGGCGCGGTTTTCGGGATTGCGGGCGCGCTCATCATCCTGCTCAAGTCGCATCGCCTGCCAGTGCCCCCGGACGAAGTGAAAAAGCTGCGCCGGTCGGTGATCTACTTCGCGATTATCAATCTCGTGATTGGCGGCGGGATCACGCTGGGCACCAATGTGATCGGCTCCGGAATTCACATCGATAACATGGCGCACCTGGGCGGCGTCGCATGCGGACTGCTGTTCGCGTTACCCATGGTGCCGCGACTGGGTGCTCCGCGCGCTCTGTTTGAACGGCGTTTGCGTTTGGCCATCGGAATGGTGGTCATGATCCTCACCCTGTTCGGGTATTTTCTTAGCCGGCTGGTCGTTCCGATCCGCTAGAGTTTCGCACCGGCGCCACCCCGGGGATGCGAAACGAACATGCGAGTAAGGTCCTCTCTCTGAGCATGTGTGTGCAAGAATGTGTCTTGTAAGCGGACCAGCAAGCTTTCAAGCTCGCTCCAACTCTCACTTTCGTGATGGAGGCAGACCATGAAACGCCGCGAATTTCTCAAGCAAGCCGCCCTCACCGCCGCAACCGTCGCATCCGCCAGCCAACTCCATGGATCGGGCACCACACCGTCGAACGCTATCGCCAGGCGCACCCTCGGCAGGACCGGCGAGAAGCTGTCGATGATCGGCTTTGGCGGGATCGTGGTGATGAACGAAGACACCGGTGCAGCGTCGAACATTGTTGCCGAGGCTGTCGATCGGGGCATCAACTATTTCGATATCGCACCCAGTTACGGCAATGCGCAGGAGCGCCTCGGCCCGGCCCTCGCGCCCTACCGCAAAAATGTCTTCCTGGCCTGCAAGACCGAGAGGCGCACCAAGGATGACTCACGCAAGCAACTCGAGGAGTCGCTGCGGCTGCTCAAGACCGATCATTTGGATCTGTACCAGTTTCATGCGCTCACCAAGATGAAGGAACTGGACACGGTGCTCGGTCCCGGCGGTGCCATGGAAACCATGGAAGCTGCCAGAAAGGAAGGCAAGATTCGCTTCATCGGGTTCTCCGTGCATTCTGCGGAGACTGCGGTGGCGGCGATGGAGCGCTACAGTTTCGATACGATCCTCTTCCCGGTGAACTGGGTGTTGTTCACGCAGGCGAATTTCGGCCCGCAGATCCTGAAAAAGGCGCAGGAAAAGCAGATGGGGATCCTGGCCCTGAAGAGCATGGCCAAGACGGTGTGGGCCGCCGACCAGAAAGAGAACCATCCCGAGCCCAAGTGCTGGTATCAGCCGGCTGCGTTTCCTGACGAAGCATCACTTGGCCTGCGTTGGACGCTGGGCCATCCCATTACTGCCGCTGTTCCGCCAGGAGACGAACGGTATTTCCGGCTGGCGATGGACGTTGCGCAGAGCTACAAGCCGCTGGACGTCCATGAAGAGCAGGCGCTGTTAAGCGGCGGGCATGGCGTGGAACCGATTTTCCACCTGGGCAATGACGTGTAAACACCCCAGGGCAGAGCCATTCAGTCGGCGGGTTCAGCTGCGACCCGAATGGCAATATCACCTGAAATTCGGTTGAGCATACCCGACCGCCCACAACGACTGTACTCGTCGAGAATATGCCGGACCGCAGTGGTGCTGATAAAGTGTACTGCCCGACGGACCGATTCCACAGCAGGCAGAAATTCCGCCGCGGCATCGGACTTGACCACGTATCCAGTGGCGCCGTGCAGGAAGGCGTGTTCGATGATGTCCCAGTCGCAGAACTGACTCACAAACAGGATGATTGAGTGTGCGGAAAGCTCTTGAACCTGTCGAGCCACTTCGATGCCACCGAGATTGGGAAGGCCAACATCCAAAACAAGCAGGTCGGGGTTTAGGTCCCGTATTTTCTGAACGGCTTCGATTCCGTCTGATGCTTCGCCAACGACCTCGAAACCCGGCGTTTGCTCAAGAGTTGTGCGGAGAAAATCGCGAAACGGGGAAAAATCATCAAGCAGGAAAACGCGAACGGATCGATTCAATCAATTCCTCTAATGTGGCCCGACTCAGTCGAGGCCCGTTTCTGCTGCTCGAACCTTCGTCGATGCCGCATTAACGTAGATTCTCATTACGCACCCAATGCGGTCGTTGTCTGGGAGCAGGCAGCTGATTGCTCCCGGGCAATGAACGAAGCGACGGGAGCGAACCCGGAATGATTGAGTTTTGAGAGAATTTCAGGGACCGACCAGAAGTTCCGGCCGCCGCAGGATGATCTTGCCTCTTCCCTTGCCCAGGATCCCTTCGCGCTGCCATTTGCTTAAGAAGCGGCTGACAGTGAATGGGGTTACGTTGGCTCCGGCGGCTACCTCTTCGTTTGCAACCTCGATCACAACACCATCCGGGCCGCTTATGCCGATTCCCAGGGCAAGGCTGATCAGGAAGTCGGCGATGCGTGACTGCGCATCCTCAGAGCTGAGGCTGACCTTTGCGCCAACCAGCCATGCGATATGCTCCGTGACCGCGATGGAAAGAGCGTTATCCAACAATCTCGGGATGGCAGTCACCAGCTTCCGGACGGTTTTTCGGTCCCATGCGAGCGCGCAACTGTCGGCCAACACTTCGGTGCTGGCAAGGTAGGTGGAAGAATCAGACAGAAGCGCCGCGCCGCCGAAAATCTGCCCGCCGGTAAGCCAATGCAGAAGAATCTTCCGCCCGCGAAGTGTCAACACAAAGTGTCTGCCTCGACCGCTCGCCAGAAGAAAGAGCCGATCAGCCGAATCTTCCTCGTGTTGAATCACAGAGGATCGAAGAAACCGCCGATGGGTGGCTTGAGAGAGGACGGCATCGAGTTCGGACTTCGCCAATCCGGAAAGAAACCTGGGGCGGAGATTGTCGGGAAGTGCCAGAACCCTGCGGCCCGATAATTGGCAACTGCAGCTCACCACTCTCTTGTATCAGCTTCCGCCGGCGCAGGAAGTGATATTGACAAGGCTCCGGCTGCGGATTTTGATGGCTCGCCCCCGGGAATGCGTAGAACGCCATTCAGACTCGCCCCGGAAGCGATCCGAAGCCGACCGCAAATTGAGTAGAGGAAGGTTAGGCAGCCGCTCAGCTAGAACGCACGGAAGGGGAACAATGAGGTAGCCTTCGGCGTCTAAATTGAATATTGGAGGGTTAGATGAGGGCCGACAGTTCCAGCGCTGAGGTAGCCCTCCGAGTCAAGGCAGCAGGCGTAATCTATTTCCTCATTTGCTTATTAACGCTTATCTCCACGGGTTGCATGCACAAGATGTCCTTGGACAAACGCGTCTTCTCATTGGAAGGGCCCGCCGAGTTTTCCATCATGGTCCCATCAAGCTCGCCGAGCAAAACAGGCGACGACTTTCAGGAATATCAACTTGAACTGACTGGAAAGGAAGCTTCGACAAACCCCCCGCATGCTATGAATTGCACTGTCAAGGGGACCGTCTTTTCCCTTGCCCCGGCAAAATCGTCCAACTCTGCTCTTTGGGTAATTACTTCGCCGAATGTGCAGGGATGGAAGCGCCGCAGCGACAGCACTGACGTGCAGTCGGAATGGAGCCGCTTCGCACATGAAGTGCTGGCACTCCAGCAGTCCGGGTGCTTTCCAAAGAACATGAGTCCTCAGGAAGTTCTGAGACAGATTTCGCAGGCAATACCTCTCCCTGCCTCCGAAGTACTGCTCTACAGCTATTCCTTCGGGCGATCCGGATTCGTAGACCTTGTCCCGGGGATGCAGTTAGTGATCGAACGAGCGTCGTTCGAAACCAAGGCGGGACTGCGTGTCCCAGCCAGCGCCGCCAATGAGTTTAGTGAGCGCCTGGCCGTAGTTAAACGACATCCGTCGGGCTCTGCACTCCGCTTACTTGAAATAAAGAGTCGCGGATTGGGGAAAACTTTCGATGACGAAGCGGGTTCGCCTCGTTCGGTGCCCGACCGTTTTGCCCCAAGCTCTTTGCTCAGGTTGATGGTGCTAACACTTAGGAATGACGATACGCGACGGTCCCCGGTCTTGTTGGGCTCAACAGACACGCTTCAAATATGGGACGCCTCGGACAAAATTGTGGGTGGAACACTTACAGCTTGTCCAGCCTCTTCTTCATCGGGCATTCAATGCATGTTCTTTGACAAAGATTCGGCTGTGAGTGTGCTGATATCTGTCTGGGTTAATGGCCGTTGTGTGTATCACCCGCTGAGTACCACGCTTGGATCTCTCATCGGAAGGCTGCCGGAGAGTGAGGTGAACCGGGCGCTCGAAACCATTTCAATCGATCGACCACTGATGGGCGGCGGATATGCGCGCGTGAATTTCCCCCACGATCAGGAGAGCGCTGGTAAGGTCATTCTTCTGAATGGGGACCGGCTCACGTGGCGCCGTTGAAGACGGGACTTGACTGCAAGTTCAAGACCCAGTGATGCACGATCGCAGCGCAGATTCTCTCGTGCTCGAGAGTTGTCGCGGCCCGCGCGGTAGCCGACTCGTTTGTGAGCCCTCACCGCGTCGCAGTGGCCGCGAACTTCTTCACCATGGCCAGCAGCAGTTTGCGGTCGCTGTCGTTAAGGTTGGTGGAGTAGCGCCGGATCTGGGTGAGGAAGCGCAACTCCTCGTCGGAAAGCTTGGGCGTGCTCAACTGGCGCGCGTCGTCGTGAAAGAACTGCGCAATAGGCAGGTCGAGAGCCATTGCAATCTTCGATAACGTGTCGAGCGAGGGAACGGTATGGCCATTTTCGACGCGAGAGAGATAGCAGCGCAACAGCCCGGTTTTCTTTTCGATGTCTCCCTGCGAGAGGCCGCGCTCCAGCCGATGGGCGCGAATCGTTGTTCCGATTTTCATAACGTGCCAATCCTCTTGGGTTGCCACCGGGGTTACTTCTGAGGTAGCAATCAATTTGATATGTACTAAGTAGTTAACATATGCGGGAAGCGAAGCGCAAGCGAAATCGGGCGTGTAGCGGCGTGTTTAGTGACCCAGTCGATCCGGACAAGATGGCCGTAAACCTTAGTCGTTCGCCGGCCGTCTGTTTGAATACGGAGCTGGAACGGTTTAGGAGTCTGGATGCGGCTTTTGGCCAGGGGACCGGGGGTATGTCTGGGAGTGCTGATCGCGGGAGCATTCGCCCTCGCGCAGGCTCCTGTTCAGCTGCCGGAGCAGACCGGAACGACACCGGCCTCCGGGTCGCCACCCGCGGCTCCGGTTTCTTCCTCGGCGCCCCTAAGCGCAGCCGGGGGAACGCTGCATGGCGTTGTGATGAGCGGAAAAGTGCCTCTGCCCGGCGTAACGGTAACGGCGCAGAATTCGCTGACGGGGAAGCGCTACTCCACCACCACCGACATCAACGGGGCCTGGTCAATGGCCATTCCGCAAAATGGCCGCTACGTGATTCGCACCCAATTCGCTGCGTTTGCGCAGGGATCGCAGGAGGCGTTGCTCAACGCGGCCAGTCATGACCAGACCGTGAATTTTGACCTGATGCTGGCGTCGCGCGCCGCGGAGCAGGAGCGGCAGCAGGAGGGCCAGGCATCGCAGGCGCAGCAGGCGATCCGGCAATTGACGGGGAATGGGGCCCAGAGCCTGAGCCTGATGAGCGCGCTTAGCGGCGACACCGAAGCCGGTACGGCAGCGCCGGCCGCGTCCGCCGGGGCTGCACTTCCGTCGATCGCCGGCAATTCGGATTTCAGCAGCGATTCGGTGTCGATTACCGGGCAATCCGGCTCGGTGAGCCCGCTGGCGGGCGTGGACGTGGATCGGATACGGGATTTGGTCGAGTCGATGCGGGCCCAAAACGGCGGGCAGGGTCCGGGTGGGGCTGCACAGGGCGGGGGCCTTTTCGCCGCCGGCGGTGGATTTGGCGGCGGCGGTTTTGGGGGCGGGGGCTTTGGCGGCCGCGGCGGCGGAGGCGGGCGCGGCAATTTCCGCGGATTCAATCCCGGCCAGCCGCATGGGGCGATTTTCTGGCTGGGCAGCAACTCCGCATTGAATGCGGAGCCATTCAGCCTGCGTGGCCAGCCGCAGGAACAACCGGCTTCCGGCTCCAATCGTTTCGGGGTCACGCTGATGGGGGCGCCGTACATTCCCAAGCTGACCAAGCCCAGCGGCAAGGATACGGTGTTTCTCACTGCCTCGGGGGTGCGCAGTTCGAGCCCTCTCGACGAGTACGCGACGGTGCCAAGCGATGCCGAGCGGTCAGGCGTGATTCCGGGATTGCCGTATACGATCACGCCTGTCCCGGAGGCAGTCGCGCTGCTGCAGTACATCCCGGAACCGAACCTGCCGGGCACGACGCAAAACTACCACCTGCTGACAACGGCACAGTCGAACACCACCCAGGCGGGCGTGCGCTACATGCGCAGCCTGGGCGCCAATGCTTCGCCGTTTGGGGCGTTTGGCGGAAGCGGCGGACGAGGAGGTGGCGCGCGCGCGCAGCAGAACCAGGGCCTGCGGCAGAGTCTCAACTTCAACTACAACTTTGCCCACACGGCCAGCGACAACGTGAATGTGTATCCCGAACTGGGAGGAAAGACGGCGTCGGACTCGAATTCAGTGCAGGCCGGTTACACGCTCGGCTATCACAAGCTGACCAGCATCTTCAACGCCAGCTGGAACCGCAGCGACAGCCAGGCGACAAACTTCTTCACCAACGGGACCGACGTTGCGACCCAGGTGGGAATTCTGGGGCCGGGCGGGAATCCGCTCAATTCCAGTCCGCTGAACTACGGCCTGCCCAACGTGACCATGAGCAGCTTTACCGGGCTCAGCCAGCAGCAGCCGAAGTTCTCGATTTCCCAGACGATGTCGTTTTCTGAAACGCTGGCATGGATCCACGGCAAGCACAACTTTCGTTTCGGCGGGGACTACCGCCGCGTGCACCATGATTTCCTGGGCGGGTCGAATTCGACGGGCAGCTTCTATTTCACGGGCGTGTATACCGGATCATCGCTTGCGGACTTCCTGCTGGGCCTGCCCCAGTCCACGTCGATCGATGTAACGGAATCGAAGAGCTATCTGCGCGACAACGTCTACGACGCGTACGCGCAGGACGATTGGCGCATGCGATCGAATCTGACCTTGATGTACGGCATTCGCTACGAATTCTTCGCGCCCTACACGGAGAAATTCAACCACCTGTCCACGATCGATACCAATCCGGCGGGCGGCTTTACGAGCGTGGCGCAGGTGCAGGCGGGAGGGACAGGGCCTTCCAGCGGGAACCTGCCGGACGCGCTGGTCTATCCGTTTCGAGTGGCCTTTGCACCGCGGCTGGGCGTGGCGTGGCGGCTGCCAAAACAGACGGTCGTCCGCGGCGGGTACGGGATGAATTACACCACCAGCCAATACGCCAGCTTTGCCAACGTGATGGCGCTGCAACCGCCGTTTGCGAATCTCCAGACTAACGTGGTGCCCGATAGCTGCTTGCCTGCAGGGTCGGGTTGCCTTTCGCTGGCCGATGGGTTTCCCGCAGCCAACGCGTTCGGGAATTATGCCGTCGATCCCCACTATCGGCTCCCGTATGTGCAGGTGTGGAACGTAGACACTCAGAAGACGCTGCCGTGGGGAATTGTGTTGAACGCGGGATACAACGGGTCGAAGGGGAGCAACCTCGATGTGACCATCGCACCGCGCCAGGGGCCGGATGCGCCGTTGACCAATCCCGCCAATGTGCTCTTCAACTATGAAGAGTCGGCGGCGTTTTCGCACTTCAACGCTGGGACTCTGCGCGTAAACAAGAGGTTGTCCAACGGGATTGCGCTGGGCGCGAATTATCAGTTTTCGCACTCCATTGACAACGCCGGTTCCGTGGGTGGGACGTCGACCGTTGTGGCGCAGAACTGGCAGGATATTCTGGCCGAAGAGGGGAATTCAAGTTTCGATGTACGACACAAGCTTTCGGGTAACTATCTCTATGAACTGCCGTTCGGCAAGGATAAGTTCTGGTTTACCACGGGTAAGGCCTCGCACATACTCGAAGGGTTCTCAATTTCGGGCACATTTACTTTTGCGACCGGGTCGTATCTAACTCCAAGTTACCAGGCGACGATCGGCGATGTTGCCCAGGGGACGGCCGGGACGCAGCGGCCGGACCGGGTTCCCGGCGCGTCGTTGACGGAAGGAGGCGGATCGCTCAAACACTGGTTCAACACCGCTGCCTTTACCGCGCCCGCGGGCTTGTACGGGACGGCATCGCGGCATTCGATTATGGGGCCGGGAATCATTCAGAACAACATGTCCCTTTCGAAGACCATGCAACTGGGGGAGACGCGCAGCTTTGAAGTGCGCGCCACGGCCAACAATGTGTTTAACACGGTGCAGTATTCCGGAGTAGATACGACACTCTACACCGGGACGGAGGCTAGTTATGCTTCGCCGTTCGGGCAGGTAACTTCGGTGGCGCCGATGCGGTCGTTTCAGTTTACGGCGCGGTTCAGGTTTTAGTTAGCGGACTTAGTTGGTTGCGCTGAGTCGGAAGGGCGTTGATGGCGGGTTGCCCAAAACGGATTGTTGCATTATCGATGGCACTGGCACTGATTGTGCCGATGCCCGGTCCGTTGCGTGCGCAGAGCCAGGTTTCCCAACCGGCGGCTCCGGCCCAGAATTCACAACAGCCGAGCGGTTTTGTGATGAAGGTGAATGCCGAACTGGTGCTCACCAACGTTGTGGCGCGCGATACCAAGACGGGCGAGTTGGTGCGGGGGCTGAAGCAGAGCGACTTCAGCGTTTACGAGAACGGCAAGCAGCAGCAGATCGCCACGTTCGATTTTCAGAGCGTGGATATGGCCGCCCCGCTCAACGAGGCGACGGTGAGCGGCCTTGCCGCGGGGACAAAGGGGCCAGGCAACAAGGCCGTAGTCGTGGCTCGTCCCGAAGACTTGCGCAATCATCGCCTTATCGTGATGTTTTTTGATTTGACGACGATGCAGCCCGAAGACCTGGAACGCAGCGTGGATGCGGCGCGCGATTTCCTGAAGAAGAAAATGGCGCCGGCCGACCTGGTGGCGCTGGTGTCTCTGGGAGACACGCTCAAAGTCGACCAGGATTTTACCGCCGACAAAGACGCGCTGTGGAACGAGGTGGGCATCTATAACGGGACGCAAGGGCAGGGATTTGCGCAAGGCGCCAACGCCAACTCCAACCAGGTGGAAGACACGACCGGCTACACGCCCGACGAGAGCGAGTACAACGACCTCAACACTGACCGCGAATTGTTTGCATTACGAGCGATTTCGAAAGCGCTGGAGAAGATCAGCGAGAAGAAGTCGCTTCTGTATTTTTCCGGCGGGATTTCTCGCGACGGCATTGAAAACCAGGCGTCGCTGCGCGCGGCCGTCAACGCGGCGGTGCGCGCCAATCTCGCTATCTACAGCGTGGACACGCGCGGGCTGCAGGCGATTTCTCCGCTGGGGGATGCGTCCACGGGGAGCCTGCGCGGCACGGGCGCTTACAACGGCGGCGCACTGCAGAACAACATGAACCAGAACTTCGCTACCCAGGAAGTGATGGCGACGCTGAGTTCCGATACGGGCGGCAAGGCGTTCTTCGACTCCAACGATTTTGCGCCGGCGTTTGCGCAGGTGCAGCGCGACACGTCGGCCTACTATGCGATCGGATTTCATTCCGCGAATCCGGCGCGGGACGGCAAATATCGCAAGCTGACCATCAAGATCAATCGGCCGGGCATCAAGCTGGAATACCGGCCGGGGTACTACGCACCGTCCGACTTCCGGCACTCCGGCAAGGAAGACCGCGAGCGCGATCTTGAAGAGCAGTTATCGAGCGATCTGCCCGCCACCGACATGGCGGTGTATCTCGACGCCCTGTACTTCCGGCTGGATGAGAACCGCTTCTATGTGCCGGTTTCGCTGATTGTGCCAGGGTCGCAGATTCCGTTTGTGAAGGGCGGCGAGAAGGACAAGGCGACACTCGACATCATCGGCGTGGTGATCGATGAAGTGAAGCGGCCCATAGGCCGGGCGCGCGAAACTGTGAAGCTGAACCTCGACCAGTCGCTCGGGGCGCGGCAGAAAAACATCCAGTACAACACCAGCTTCAATCTGCCTCCGGGGAAGTATCACCTGAAGTTTGTGGTGCGCGAGAACCAGACCGGCCGCATGGGATCGTTCGAGGCCGACATCAACCTGCCGGAGATGAAGAAGGTTCCGCTCAAAATGAGTTCTATAGTTCTGGCGTCGACACGCCAGCCCAGCAAGCAGGAATCTCCCCTGGTGCGCAACGGCCAGGAGTACGTGCCTAACATCAGCCATGTATTTCGCCAGGATCAGCATCTGTATCTGCTGTATGAGATCTACTCGCCGACCCGCGAAAAGCCGGCTGAGAATCAGCCCAAGGGAACCAAGCCGGGCATTAACCTGCTGAGCAGCCTGGAACTCATTCAAGGTTCGACCAAGGTCTACGAGACGCCGCTGGTGCAGGCCAAGGCCATCAACGTTGCGGGCCGCGATGCGGTGTCGATTGAATTGGACGTGCCGCTAGCCGGGCTCAAGCCGGGTTCGTATGTATGCCAGTTGAATGTGGTCGATGATGCGGGAGGAAGCTTTGCGTTTCCGCGGTTTGCAGTGATGGTGCGGGAGCCCACACCCATACCTGCCGCAGGCACAAGCCCCGGACAATGAGGCATATTTTGGCCGCATAGGCGAGTTCCAGGCTTCCGTGTCAGCGGAGACTACCGGGACGCGCAAGCGACGTTTGTGTCAGGCTCTTTTTCCGGTGATGAGTCGTACCACAAACACCACCAGCACCGCTCCGCCAACGGCAATCAGAATCGTGTATATCAATCCGCCCTGGGGCGAGATACCGAGAGCGGTGGCAATGTAGCCGCCCACGACCGCGCCGACGATTCCGAGAATGATGTCGAGGATGAAACCGTAGCCGCCTCCCTTCATCAGTTTTCCGGTGATCCAACCCGCCACCAGTCCGACCAGGATCCACCACAGCAGTTGCATATGTTCCTCCTTCGACCGTTCAAATGGATGATTGCAGCTGCGCGTTTTACTAAGTATGCGAACGATTCCAGTATGGGTGAAAGAAGTTGGTTTTGCCGCCGATTACAGGGTTAAACGGAAGGTGTCCACCGGCTTGAGCGAATCTTACACCTCCCGGCGATGGGAGTGAAGGGTGACGCGGGTGGACGTCGAAATATTCACTCTGGATCATTTTTATCTGAGTCACGATAGGGGCAATGACGGCAGCCGGAGCCGCAGCAATAACCGCGCTTGAGATGGTAAGCGGCGGTGAAGACGAGGTACGGGCCCTCCATGTAGTAGTCCTCGGGCTCGAGCGGTGGCACTTTCGGTGTGGCATGCTGATCTCCATCCATGCTGGTATTTTCGTTCATCACTGGCCTGCCAGAGCGGTTCCGTCATTGAAAGACTGCCAGAAACGGCTGCATCCAGCGGGACCGCTCTAAAATCGAAACATGACATTGACCGCTCATGAGCGCGCGCGACGCATCAAGATCATCCTGTTCGATGTGGATGGAGTTCTGACTGACGGCACGATCTGGCTGGTGCCGGCGCCGGCTGCGAAGGAAGCAGAGAGCCTTCCGCACAAGCAATTCGGCGGGCCTGACGGCGGGGTCGGCTACGGCATTCAGTCCGCCACCATGATGGAAGCCAAGGGCTACAGCGCCCATGACGGGGCGGGCATTTCGCTGGCACGGATTGGCGGAATGAAGTGCGGCGTGATCACCAAGCGCATCAGCGAGACGGTGGCCACGCGCGCGCGGGACTTGAAACTTGAGTTTGCCTACCAGGGCCAGGCGTTCAAGATGCAGGCGGTGCGGGACATTATGGCGAAGGAAGGCGCGACGCTGGAGGAGATCGCCTATGTGGGCGATGATGTTATCGATTTACCCGTGATGCGCGCGTGCGGATTTGCGGTCGCGGTGGCCAATGCTCGCGAGCAGGTGAAGGCCGAGGCGCATTACATCACGCCGCACGCGGGGGGGTGCGGAGCGGCGCGGGACGCAATCGATTTCATCCTCGACGCGAAAGGCCTGCTCAACAACTGCATCGAGGCCATGATCGACGAATCCAACCCGATTTCACCGTCGATGGATATCGGCAACAGCGGGGATTCGGTGCCTTCATCAGGTCATTGACGCAATGTCCAATTCAACTGAAACAGCCAGGCAACAGCAGATCGGGTAGGTAGCGCTCGTGGTGCGTGATTATGACGAGGCGATCGAGTTCTATGGCCAGAACTCGATTTTGACCTGATCGAGGACACACCCCTAGATGCATCGAAACGGTGGGTGCTTTTGGCGCCCCGAGGTTCCAACCGGAATGTGTCCGTTGCTGCTGGCCAAGGCAGCTTCGCCGGAACAGACGACCCGCATTGGCAATCAGACCGGTGGCCGGGTCTTTCTGTTTCTGCACACCGATGACTTCTGGCGCGATTACACCGAGTATGTCGCTCGAGGAGTCGTGTTTCGCCGGGCACCGAAAGAGGAGACGTACGGGACCGTCGCGGTGTTTGAAGGTTTATATGGCAACCTGTGGGACCTGCTGCAACTCAAGCGGGCCTAGCGGTGGTGTTGTCCCGACCTACTTGCTCTCTGTCCCGCCATAGGCGGGAAAGACCGTTCCAATGAGGACCGCGCGCAGGGTATGGCGTAAATCGGTTTGCGGATCGGGCTCGGTGTTTGATTGCGGATGAAGCGAGTCGGCCGGCGGCGCGCCGGTGTCGGTGGTGTTCACGGCCAGGATGCTCGCACTCATGCCTGCCGGATCGATCAACAATTCCGACGAGAATCCGCCCTGATCGCCGTCATGGTAGATGTAGCGGTGTCCATCGGTGTCGAGTACGAAGAAGCCGAGGCCCATCATGGGGTGCGCGCCATGCGGCCCCGCGGTGTAGGGTGTGGGGGCGCGGCCGGGCTCAACGACGGAAAGCACACCCGTCCAGGCTTCTTCGAGCGAACTGCGCTTCAGGACGACTTCAAAGAGCGGATTGGCAGGATCGCCGATCAGGAAGCGCAGGTACTTCACCATGTCGGGAATTGGCGCTTTCAATCCACTGTTGGAGGTGGTGATGCCGGTATCGAAGTTGAGCGGCTGGGGCGTGAGGGTGGCGCCCTCGCGAAGGTAACTTGCCGAAACGTGGCCCTCGAGGAAATACGGAGCGCGATCGAAGTAGCTCGCGGTCATGCCCAACGGCTTGAGGATGTTCTTGTCGATGTAGACTTCGAAATCGTCGCCGCTGAGCCGCTCGATGATCTGGCCGAGAAACACGTAGCCGAGATTGGAATAGCTCCAGCGGCTGCCGGGCCTGAAGGCAATGTGGGTGTAGGGGAGCATCGCGGCTACCTGCATCCACCGGTTCGGTTCGAAGGGCTGCCAGTCGCAGTTCTTGGGGTCGTCGCAATCCCACGGCCAGGTGGGATTGCGAAAGCCCGCGCTGTGGGTGAGAAGGTGGCGGATGGTGATGTCTTCGATGGAGCCAAAATCATCGTGTACCTGGCGCAGTTCGGGCACATAGCGGACTGCCGGGTCATCCAGTGAAAGCTGGCCGCGGTCGCGCAGTTGAAGGATTGCGATTGCAGTGAATGTTTTGGTGATGGAGGCCCAGTTGTAGGCGGTTTCGGCATCCACGCGCTGGTGAGTGTCCTGGCGCGCTTCGCCGAGAAAGGATTGCGTGGCCGCTGCCGGACCGTGAACGAAGGCAAATCCGCCGCCTACGACGCCGTGCCGAGTCAACTCGGAGTCGAATTTCGCGTGAAACGCATCGATCTGCGCATTTCCGGATTTGGCTACAGCGAAGGCGTGGACCAACACAAACGCCAGGCATGCAAGAAGCGAGCGGGGCAACATGGAAGCCATGATACCCCGCCCAGCCTGCTGGACTCAGCTGGTCGGGCGCCGCTGAAACTCCCCGACTTTCGATACTGGCTGGTCCCGCTCGCTCTGCGTCCTGGGCGGCCGGACCAGGATTGGCAGGAGCGTCGAAACCGCCATGATCCCGGCGATGATATGGAGGCCGCTGCTGTAGGCCCCGGTTGCCTTCAGCGTGTAAGCGAACAAGAGCGGGCCGAAGGCGCTGGCGGCGCCCCAAGCGGTCAGCATGAGGCCGTAGATGGGGCCTACATTTTTCGAGCCGAAGTAGTCGGCCGCAAAAGCGGGCATGGTTCCGAATCCGCCGCCGTAACACATCAGGATGACAAACGACACGATGGTCAGCATGGTGACCTTGGTGGTTGCGGGCAGGATCCAGAACAGCCCGAACTGCAGCAGGAACATGACCGCAAACGTCCATCTGCGGGTGATGGCGTCGGAGACCCAGGCCCAGAAGATGCGGCCGACGGCGTTACCGATGCTGACGATGCCAACCATGCCGGCCGCCACAGCTGCGCTCACCAGGGCGATCTTCTGGAACATGGGCGATTCCTGCGAGATTACGGAGATGCCGGCGGAAGTATTCAGAAACAGGAGCAGCCAGAGCGCCCACCACTGCCAGGATCGGAGCGCGGCGCCAAGCGAGTAATCCGTTTTGGCGCGCTGCGCTGTTTGTGCGGCGGTGGGAACCCAACTCTCCGGCTTCCAGCCGGGGGGCGGATTCTGCATGAAATACCCCGCAGACATGGCCACGACGAGATAGGCGATGCCGAGCCAGGCGAAGGTCTGAAGCACGCCGACACTTTGTATGAGGCGCGTAGCCAGAGGCGCGGTGACGAGGGCTCCGGCGCCGAAGCCGCCCACCGCGATGCCGGTGATCAGTCCGCGGCGGTCGGGGAACCATTTGACGAGCACGGCCACCGGAACGATGTAGCCGAACCCCAGCCCGATGCCGCCGATTACGCCATAGCTGAGATAGAGCCACCACAGCTTGTCGGCGGAGAAACTGGCCAGGAACACGCCCAGGCCGTAGAGGAAGCCTCCCGTCAAGGCGACGATGCGCGGCCCTTTCTTGTTCAGCCAGAGGCCGCCGAAGAAACACGCGACACTGAGCACGGAGATTGCGATGGTGAAGGTGAGAGTGACCTGGGCAATCGACCAATGAAACCGGGTCGACAGCGGAATACGGAAGACGCTCCAGGCATAGACGGCGCCAAGAGCCACTTGCATCAGAAAACCGGCGGCTGCGATTCCCCATCGACGGTTGCTCGACATGGCTTCCTCCGAGTCATATTTTTCCGGAGCCATTCAACGAGGGGCTCCGATCACCGACAGTTGGATGCGGAAGGATAGAGGATGAAGCGCGAACTTTCATGGCTTGCATTTGACCGCGGAATGAATGGATTGTTGTTATAGCGAACTTGCCGGATATTAGACAAGAGCTTATTGCAATGTAAGTGCAGCCGAATGGATTTGTTGCACCGAATTCGCGTAGCAGACTATTGCGCCGCGGGCATGCATCGGAATGCGCCCGAATAGACCACAAATCTGCGGCCCCGCAGGAAGCCGACGAGGGTAAGGCCGAGTTCGCGAGCCAGTCTGACGGCCAGGCTGCTGGGCGCCGAGACCGAAGCCAGAATGGGAATGCCCGCGGCCAGCGCCTTCTGCACGATTTCGAATCCGCCCCGGCCGCTGACCACCATGACATGGGTGCTGAGTGGCAAGCGTCCGTCGAGTAAAGCCCATCCTGCAATCTTGTCGACCGCGTTATGCCGGCCGATGTCTTCGCGGACGGCGAGCAATGCGCCCGTTTCATCGAAGAGAGCGGCGGCATGGAGGCCGCCAGTGCGGCTGAACACGGCTTGTTCTTCACGAAGCGTCTGGGGCAATCGGCACAGGACTTCGGGATCGAATCGAAGTTCAGGATTCGGCGGCTGCAGGCCGCGGGTACGAATGGCCTCAATAGAAGCCTTGCCGCAGATGCCGCAACTGGAGGCGGCAAAGAAATTCCGCCGCAGGTCCGCTGTGTCGAAACCGGATTCCTGCACCTTCACCTCAACCGCATTGCTTTTTGTGCCGTTTTGTGGGGTGGCGGCGCCAATTCCTGCGATCTGGCCGCGAGTCTGGATGATTCCTTCGGTGAGCAGGAATCCTGCGGCAAGTTCCAGATCATGGCCCGGCGTGCGCATCGTCACGGTCAGTGGCGTGCCGTTGATGCGGATCTCCAGCGGTTCTTCCGCCGCCAGCGCATCCTGGACCGAGCGGGTCGTGCCGTCATCCCACTCCAACACCTGGGTCAGTTCGACACTTCGCTGGGGCGGTCGCACGCGCACTCCTCGGATTTGAAGTTGACTCCCGGCGGGACATGGTGTCAAGGCGCAGCGGAATCGAACCGCGAGGGCACACCCATCATCTTTGAGTGTGGTGCGCATTGTTGGTTAGCATCAAAAGAGTAGCCGGGGCGAATGGTCTCGACTCCGGGAGCCACGGACAGGAAGAACGATGAAGCTGCGCATAAGAGGAAATTCACTGCGCCTCAGGGTATCGCCTTCGGAGATGGAGCAACTGCTTCACTCCGGGCGCGTTGAGGAAACCATCTATTTCGGTGCGGAAGAGGGCGCCCGACTCACCTATGCGCTGGAGCACTCCGCGCAGGCAGAGGCAATAACGGTCCGGTATAGTCCCCAGGAAGTGACGGTGCTGGTTTCATCGCGCGAGGCGCAGACCTGGGCTGAGGGCAACGATGTGGGACTGTATGGCGCGGCCGGCTCCTGCCATGGATCCCTTGAACTTGCCATCGAAAAGGATTTCGCATGCCTGGATAAGGAGGGAGCGGAGAATGCGGACACCTTCCCGAATCCAAAGCAGGGTGTTATTTGTTGACGGCACCGGAGTCTGAGCACACTTGGCGGAAGCATCCACGATGCGGGATAGGCACAGAGGTTTGGGAAGACGTTTACAGGTGGGGAAGATGAATACGCTTTCAGGAGAGTGACAAGTTAGGGCGATTGGTTATTACCGGTCGAGCAGCGCTGGGAATCTTTAAATCCCATCGCTACTCGCGATTGCTCCCGCCGAGACGGCGGGAAGGGTATCTTCAGGCCGCGGTGCGGGAGTGCACCCGGGCCCGGTCTTGCACATCCGCTGACACTGGCTGCAGGCGAAATGCGTTCTTGCCCGCCGGGACCATGGCCAGCGTCACCGGGTGGCGATCCCGGCTGGCATGCATATGTTTGGTTTCGAGCCACGCACACAGACGCGGGTCGTAGATCTCGGGCTGGCCCTGCCAGAAATCGGGCGCCAGTCCGCACTGGATCCGGAGATGATCCAACTGCAATTCGATGGAGGACACATCCTTGGGAAAATATCGCCGTACGTTATCTGTACCGACGAGCAATCCGGAGAGTCCCCGTCCTTTACTTTGCGCTTTGACTACCATATGGCACCTGCCTCTTGAGCGGGGGGATGAGATTCAGTCTAAGGAGTCAGGTAGCGGGGAAGCCGCCTGTCGATGTGGGACGCCGCGTACAGAATCCCACTATGGAACACATCGACATGGAAAGTCAGTCTGGGATTTGCTGCTGCTTTTGTGGCCCTACACAAGTACCCATTCCAGTTGTCAGAAAAATTTGAGACGTACCGACAGATGCAGAAACGCTGGAGTGGTTGTCACACCTGGTCTACATTCCTAAGATAACACTTTTTGGTTACTCCGGCGCGCAATTAGTAAGGTAAATTGTTGGTGACAAGCCCGTTCCGGACGGGATTTGCGCGTACTCGCGCCGCACAGCCTGGCTCCTCATCTTGATGCAATGGTTTGATTAGAACTGGATTGCATCGCGAAGCGCCGAGATAACTTCCTCTTGTTGTTCAATAGTAATTCGATTAAATAGAGGGAGCGCGAGCGCCGAACGCGCAATTTTTTCCGTTAACCGGAGCTTAGTAACATCCGCGGCAAGCCGCCATGGAGGCTGAAGATGAATGGGAGCAAAGTAGCGCCCGGTGGCGATGCCCGTTTCCGCGAGCCGAACCTGCACTTGGTCCCGCGCTGCATCAGATCCAAGTCGCAGGACATAAACAAACCAGCTGATCGTTCGGCGGGGAAGCGTGAGCGGAGGTAATTCCAGGCCCTGGATGCCCGACAACAGAGAATCGTACCGTTGCGCGGCGGCGCGGCGCATCTCGAGGATTTCTGCGATGCGTCCCAACTGCACTCGCCCCAACGCGCATTCGAGTTCCGAGAGCCGGTAGTTGTAACCGATTTCACGCTGGTCGAGCCAGCCCTGTCCGTCGCGGCCCTGGTTGCGCAGCCGCCGAATTGTTGCCGCGTGTGAGGCGTCATGAATCAGAACCGCCCCGCCCTCGCCTGTGGTGATCTGCTTGTTGGGATAAAAGCCCAGGACCGCGAGATCGCCAAACCCGCCCACGCGCCGGCCGTCCAGTTCGGCACCGATGGCTTCACAGGCATCTTCGATGAGCATGAGTCCATGTCGATCGGCGATGGACCGCAGCGCCATCATATCGGCGGGAATTCCAAACGTATGAACCACGAGGATGGCGCGGGTGCGGGGCGTAATCGCTCGCTCCACCGCCTCCGGGTCGAGGTTGAGCGTAATGAGGTCGATCTCGGCAAATACGGGAGACGCGCCCACGTGGTGCACGACGTTGGCGACGGCCAGAAAAGCGAACGAGGGCAGAATCACTTCGTGTCCGGGACCGACGCCGAGGGTCAGCAAAGCAAGATGGAGGGCGGCGGTTCCAGAACTGACCACGACGGCGTCAGGCACCGAGTGATAGTTGGCGAGCTCGGCCTCAAAGGCCTTGAGCTCGGAACCCATGCTGAGCTGAGGCGTGCGCAGCACGGCTGTAACCGCTGCAATTTCCGCTTCGGTCACATCTGGCGCAGATAGAGGAATGCGAAACGTCATGGCTGCTCCGGAAAGTCTCCCAGGGCGATCGCCTCGGGCAGAGGCACCGGGTGCTTGATGAGAAGGCCCTCAATAGGAACTGTGGCCAAGAGCTGCGCAATCGTGTGCGCAGCCGTTCCATTGCCGTATGGGTTTTCCATGCCGCGCAGTCCGGATCTGAATTCCGGATCGAGTGCGGCTTCGATTGCGTTGCGAATGGCGGGTGTTTCGGCGGGAGTATCGATGACGTTTCGGGCGCGCTCGCGACCTTGCTGGCGCATGCCCACGTTGACTACCGGCAATGCGAACGATGCCGCCTCCATGATGCCGCTTGAGGAATTGCCGACGATGAGGTCCAGCTGGCCGAGGAGGCTCCAGTATGTCACCGCATCGAGGTTGACGAAGATGTGGGTGTCGGGCCTTCTGAGTGTAAGTGCCCGGGTGCGCTCGATCAGCACGTGGCTGCCGGCGTCCGAGTTGGGATACACGAAGATAAGCTGGCCGCCGACGTGTTCCATTGCCGAAAAGAATGCGCCGGCCTCCGCGTTGGTGTCGGCCAGGATAGTCACCGGGTGCCACGCGGCGAGCAGCGAGGGACGTGCAAGAGTGATGCCGAGGCGCGCTTCGAGCGTTGGGCGATCGAGAAGCTGGGAGCGGCGCAAATGATCGAGCGACGGCGCGCCGGCACGGTGGACGCGCCACGGTTCCTCGCCCATGGCAATCACGCGGGCCCGCGCCATTTCAGTCGAGGTGAAGTGGATGTGGGACAGCTTGGTAAGCGCGTTGCGCACCTGGTCGTCGATGGCGCCCTGGCTCACCTCGCCGCCTTCGATGTGGGCCACGGGAATGCGCATGGCGAGCGCGGTGGAAGCGGGAGCCAACATTTCGTATCGGTCCGCGATGAGCAACAGGAGATCGGGCCGCCAGGCCGAGAACGCATCGGCCAGGCCCAGAATGGCGAGACCGATCGTCTTCGCCATGCCGGTATCGGTGTCGGAACTGAGCAGGCATTCGACGCGCGCGCGGATGGGAAAACCGTCGCGCTCAATTTGATCGATCGTCGAACCGAACTGGGGCGAAAGGTGCGCTCCTAGGGCGAAAACCCCCAACTCGACCTCGGGGTGCGCGGCCAGCTCGCGCAACGGCCAGCAGAGATGGCTGTAGTCAGCGCGCGAAGTCGTCACCACACCAATACGTCGCTTGTTTCCGGCCTCAGCCATGGCAGGAAGGGCTGGTCAGATTGGCGAACCTGGCTGGCGCGGATGGCTTCAACGAGGGGAGCACTCGCTAAGTATAAATCGGGATGGATGTTTTTTACGTCGTCAAGCCGCCGGGCCGCAATAGCGGCGCCGAGGGGAGCCGCTCGCATACACTGGAAAGGTTCATCCATTGACTGGTATCTCAGGTTCGTCCGCGGCGGGAGAGGGTTTTGGGAATTTTTGGGACAAGAGGGATAGGGTGGTTGGCGCTGGTGTGCGCGACGCTCAGGGTTTTGGCGAATGGGGCCGAAGCGCGGTTCAACGCTGACGCCGTGCGGCTGAACAATCGCGGCGTGGCGCAGATGGGGCAGCAATTTACCGACAAAGCCGCGGACAGTTTTGCCGAAGCCTTCAGGAAGGATAAGAAGATGGCGCAGGCGGCCATCAATGAAGGCATCGCGCTGATGGCGCTGCAGAAACTCGATGAGGCGAAGACGGCCTTGCAGACGGCGATGGCGTTGGATCCGAACAGTGCGCAGGCGTGGTACAACCTGGGCCTCGCGCAGCACGCGGGCAATGAACTGGAGCCCGCGCTGGCCAGTTTTCAGCACGCAGTCCAGATCGATCCGCGCGACGTGGACTCGTGGTACTTTGTGGGCGTTTGCTACGGTGAAATGAAGCAGTTCGACAAGGCCATCGAGACGTTCAACAAGGCCCTCGCGGTGAATCCCCTGCATGCTTCGGCGGAGTTTCAACTAGCGCGGGCATTGCAGCGGTCCGGTCGAACCGCGGAGGCCAAAGAACACTTCAAGCAATTCCAGCACTTGACCAGCACCAAGATATCTGCGGCCATCGGCTTGGCCTATGGAGAGCAGGGGCACTACTCCACGGTGACTCCGATAGAAGAACGGGAGACCGGGCGCAAACCGTTGATCCCGGTGAAACTTGTGGCGGAGCCGATGGTATCCGAGGTATCAAAAAAGAATCCGGCCGCACCTGGCCCAATCGCTGCCACCGGCGGCGCGTGCATGCTCGATGTGACGGGGTCGGGACAGATGGATCTCGTCCTGATGGAATCCGGAGAGCATGCGATCGGCGTGTTTCATCCCTCGAAAGACGGCGGCTTTGAGCCGGTGGATGCGGAGGCGGCGGGCCTGAAAGCCTCTGGGCGTGCATTGGCGTGCGCCGTGGGCGACTATGACGGCGACGGGCTCAACGATCTGGCCATTGCGCTCGAGGACCGCGTGCTGCTGTTCCGCAACCTGGACAAAGGGAAGTTTGAGGACACAACCGTCGAGGCCGGCCTGACGCCTCGCAACCGCCCGACCGGAATCACGTTTATCGATTACGACCACGATGGCGACCTGGACCTGCTCATTACCGGGGCGCCAGTCAAGTCCGGTGACGCATCGAACGTTCTCTGGCGCAACAATGGCAACAAGACCTTCACCGAGTGGACCGGACCGACCGGCCTGGGTGGCTCGGGGACGACGGCGGCCGCCATTCTTACCGACTTCAACAACGACCGCGCTGTTGATATCGCCGTCACCGGCGACGGTTCGGCGCCGCTGCTCTATGTCAATCCGCGGGAAGGCAAGTACCCGACGCAGCCGTTATACGACGATGCGAAGCTGCCGCCGACGGCCGGCATCGCCGTGCTCGACTTCAACAAAGATGGCTGGATGGATATTGCGGTCACCCATGCCGGCGCGCCCGGCCTCACGCTGTGGCGCAATGTGGAAGGCCCGAATCATATCGGGCGGCGATTCGAGCGAGTGGATTTGCCGCTCAAGGATGCGGTGCGCGGATGGGGCGTGATGCCGGTGGACATCGACAACGATGGCTGGATCGATCTTGCCGCCGTGATCGAAACCAAGGCTGGCCCGCAGGTGCGCGTGCTTCGAAATCGTGGCGATGGAAGCTTCGAAGATGTGAGCCAGTCGCTGGGTCTGGACAAAGCAGCACTCTCGGCGCCGCGCGGCCTGATCGCAGCCGACCTTGAAAATAAGGGAGCAGCGGACCTGATTGTGACGCAACTGAATGCGCCTCCTGTGTTGCTGCGCAACGAGGGAGGAAACAAGAATCACTCGGTGCGCATTGAACTCGCCGGCCTGGCCGATAACAAGACCGCCCTGGGCGTGAAAGTGGAGATCTTCTCCAGCGGCCACTGGCAGAAGTGGGAAATCGCCGGCGCTTCGGGATACCAGACGCAGGCGCCGCCGCAGATCCTCGTCGGCCTGGGCGACTCGCCCGGCATCGATCTGTTGCGCATTCTCTGGCCCACAGGCGTGCTGCAGGATGAGATCGACCTGCCGAACACGCAAGTGATCGCGATGAAAGAGGCCGATCGGCGCGGCAGTTCGTGCCCCGTCCTGTTTGCGTGGGACGGGCACAAGTACAAGCTTGTAACCGACGTGATCGGCGCGGCCGTGGTGGGCCACTGGTTCACGCCTCAACGCCGCAATCTCCCCAACCCCGGTGAGTGGATCAAGGTCCCTGGTGCCCGCGTCGCCACGGTGAATGGCAAGCTCAGCCTGCGCTTCCTCGAGCCCATGGAAGAGGTGAACTACATCGACCAACTGCGCCTCGTCGCCGTCGACCATCCTGAGGAAGTTGAAGTCAATCCCGATGAGCGCTTCCTCGACGATCCGCCGTTCGCATCGGGCCGCGTGGTGGCGTCGCAGGCCACTCGCCTGCCCGTCGGCGCATGGGATGGCGACGGCCGCGATGCACTCGATGTGCTAAGCCGGCGCGACCACAAGTTCGCTGGCGGATTTACGCCGTCTCCTTACGACGGCTTTGCCAACCTGCATGCGCTGACGCTCGATCTTGGCGAGGTCAAGCCGAACGCCCCTCTGCGCCTCTTGATGACGGGCTACGTGAACTACTTTAGCGCGACGTCGCTCTATGCCGCGTGGCAAGCGGGCGTGAAGCCGATCGCGCCGTATGTCGAGGCCCAATTGCCCGACGGCAGTTGGAAGACCATCCCGGGCGAGGCGGGATTTCCGGCCGGGCTGGAGCGCATGATTGTTGTCGACTTGTCCGGCAAGCTGCCAGTGGGCACAAAGCGCATCCGCTTCCAAACCAATCTCGAAATCTACTGGGATCAGGTGCTCATTGACCAGAGCGAGGACGCGAAGTCGCGCAGCAGCGAAGTAACGCTTGCACAAGCCACGCTGCATTTCCGTGGCTACCCAAAGCAGATTGAAGGCGCCAGCCCCGGCGATCTTGATTACGACTACGATCGCGTCAGTCTCACCGGTCCGTTTCAGCGGCAGCGCGGCAACTATACCCGCACGGGCGATGTCACCTTGCTGGTGAACTCCATCGACGATCGCTTTGCGATTTTCGGCAGCGGCGAGGAGATAGCCATGGAATTCGATGCGACGAACCTGCCGGCGCTGCCTCATCACTGGAAGCGCGACTATTTTTTCTACGCCAACGGATTCGTCAAAGACATGGATTGGTGGGATGGCTCGCCGTTCACGGTGGCGCAATTGCCGTTTCACCGCATGTCGACGTATCCATACCCGGAGTCAGAGAAGTATCCGGACGACGCGCAGTCGCTCGATTACCAGTTGAACTGGAACGACCGCTTCGATTCTGGCGAGCCGGTGCGCTCGTATCGCTTCGACTATCGGCAGATGCCATCGACGCCGGCCGACGATAAGAAACAAACATTGGGAAGCCCTGAACGCCACTGATCTCCGTGCCCCACTCTTTCGCCTTTTTCCCGGCGAAAGGGTGGGAAACCACAAAAGCCTGAACCCAATCAATGACTGACCTCGTCCTTCTTCCCGCGGTGCGCCAACTCGAACTTCTGCGCAACCGCGAAGTCTCCGTGCTTGAACTGGCTGACGCCCACATCCGCCAGATCGACCGCCTCAATCCGAACCTCAATGCGTTTGCCGACTACGACGCCGAACGGGTGCGCGCGCAAGCGCGGCGCATCGATGAGTCGCAGGCGCCGCGCAGTCCTCTCCACGGGCTGCCGGTCACGGTGAAGTCTTCGATCGCGACCGCCGGCTATCTCTGCGAAATCGGGAGCTATCTTCACCAGGGCGAAATTCCCGCGGAAGACGCGGTCGTTGTGGCGCGACTGCGTGCTGCCGGAGCCCTGATCCTGGGCACGACAAATTGCCCGGAACTTCTGATGGCGTACGAGACGGCGAACCTGTTGCACGGCGCCACGCGGAATCCATGGGACCTGGATCGTTCGCCGGGCGGATCGAGCGGCGGCGAGTCGGCGGCGATTGCGGCCGGCATGTCGGCGGCGGGCCTGGGAAGCGACAGCGGCGGCTCGGTGCGCCTGCCCGCGCACTGCACCGGCATCTGTGCGCTCAAGCCCACGCCCGGACGCGTCCCGGCGCGCGGACACCTGCCGCCTAACGTGGGACCATTTGCGACATTGGGCGCGATTGGCCCCATGGCGCGCACGATCGCCGACGTCGCGCTTCTATTTCGGACCCTGAGCGGGCAGGACCGCAACGATCCTTCGAGTCCGCTGCTGCCACTGCGAACGCTGGGCCTGGAGGAACTGCGTGCGGGCACCATTGGGTTCTTCGAGGATGATGGCCTCGTTCCGGTCACGCCGGAAACACGTGTCGCCGTGCGTGCCGCTGCCGAGGTGCTGCGTGCCGCCGGGTTCCGCGTGGAACCGTTCCGCCCACGTACGCTGGAACAATTGCGCAAGCTGTGGTGGACATTCTTCGTGCAGTGCGGCGCAATGTTTTACGAGCCGGAGATTCGCGGCAAGCGGGAGCGGCTGAGCCCGATCTTCCGGGAGTTCCTCTCCATCGCCGATTCTGTTCCGCCGTTGAGCGCGACGGCACTGCTCATTGCATGGGCTGAACTTGACCTGCTGCGTGCGAAGACGTTGCACGAAATGGCGGACTATCCAGTGCTGCTGTGCCCGGTAGCCAGCGTGCCCGCTTTCCGCCACGGGGAACGAAGCTGGTTGATCGACGGTGAGCCGGTTGCGTATCTTGATGCGGTGCGCCACACCCAGTGGTTCAACGTACTCGCTGCGCCCGCTGCCGTGGTGCCGGTCGGCCGATCGCCCGAGGGCCTGCCCATTGGGGTACAGATCGTAGCTCGGCCATTTGAGGACGAGGTCGCGCTCGGCATTGCGGCCGTGGTTGACGCCGCCTTTGGTTATCAGCCGCCGCCTTTCGCCTTTGGTCCATAGAAAAGATCAAGTTCATCCGTCACAGACATTGCTCCACGCACATCGTAAAACCAACCGTGGCAGGTGCCGCAGTACGCACGTTTTTGCACCTCAACCTTTGGATGGAGGCGAGGTTCGGGCTCCTCGGAGTAGCCTGATCCTTCCCCGGAAATGGAGCAGCAGGCGTGCGCGAAAGTTGGCACGAGCGCTTTGCCGAATCACCGGATGTGTTCAAGAGCGAGAAGCGCCGGCAAACATTGGTTTCGGTGCTCGATCTGGTGATCGGCGGAGACGAATTCATCACCATGGCGGGGCCGTGCTCGGTCGAAACCGAGTCTCAGCTCCTGGCCACTGCCGATCACGTTCGCCGCGCGGGCGCCCGGGTTCTGCGGGGTGGGGCATTCAAGCCACGCAGCTCACCCTATGCTTTCCAGGGTCTCGGACTCGAAGGGCTGAAGCTGCTGGCCCACGCCCGCGAAGCCAGCGGCCTGGCCATCGTGACCGAAGTGATGTCGGAAGACGACGTTCCCCTGGTGGCCGAATATGCCGACATTCTCCAGATCGGCAGCCGCAACATGGAAAACTATTCGCTGCTTGAAGCGGCTGCCCGCTCCGGCCGGCCCATTCTGCTCAAGCGCGGCATGGTCGCAACGGTGGCCGATTTTCTCCGTTCCGCCCAGTGCATTCTCGACCATGGCAATCCCAACCTGATTCTCTGCGAGCGCGGCATCCGTACTTTCGAGACTGCCACGCGCAACACCTTCGATGTGGCCGCCATCGCGCTGCTCAAGCACGTTTCGCATCTGCCGGTGGTCGCCGATCCCAGTCACGCTTCCGGACGCCGCGAACTGGTACCGGCGCTGGCGCGCATCGCTGTGGCCGCCGAAGCCGATGGCCTGCTGGTTGAAGTGCACCCCAATCCCGATAAAGCCTGGAGCGACGCCGAACAGACGCTCGGCTTCGATGCCTTCGTCGACATGATGGCCTCGCTCGAGCCCTACATCGCGCTGCGTGCTTCACGACTGCCGCAGCGTCAGCCTGCCGACGACGCCCTGTTGGAGGCCGCCGGATGAGGATCGTTTTTGGTGTGCGCGCGCCGGCTTTGCCCCTCATTCTGGTCGCGCTGCTTTGCGGATTCTCAGCCGGCACTACAAACTCTACCGATGTTCCCGTGATCGTCACGTCCGCGCCTGCGTACGACGCACTCGCCGCTCTGCGGGGTGAGGAGAGATTTCCGCAAGGCGCGCACCTGCTGCTGGTGCATGGCGGAAAGGCCGAGCCGATGGTTGCCGGCTTTGCTGCCAGCGCCGACGCCAGCGTTTCGTTCGATGCAAAGACGGTTCTCTTCGCTGGAAAAAAGAGTGCGGGCGATCCGTGGCAGATTTGGGAGCTGGCGCTGACGGATCATGCGGTGCGCCAGGTGACCGCCGGCGCCGGAGACGCGGTTCGCCCCCTGTATCTGCCCGGCCGCAGACTGGTCTTCGCCCGCCGGGGTCCGCAGGGTTTTCAACTGCTCACCGTGGATCTCGACGGAAAAAACGAGTTGCCTCTCACCTACATGCCGGCCAGCGCGATTCCCGATGATGTTCTGGCGGATGGGCGCATTCTGTTTGAAGCCGGATTTCCTCTCGGAACGGGGCCCACGCCGGAACTATACCTGGTTTACTCCGATGGCTCGGGAGTGGAGTCGTACCGCTGCGATCATGGCGCGCATCGCTGGGGTGGACATCAACTCGCCTCCGGCGACGTGGTCTTTACGCATGGCGCGACCTTGGCGAGGTTTACGTCCCCTCTCGCGCACGAGGTGCGTATAGCCACTCCGGATGCCGGGTATGCGGGGGGAATCGCCGAGGCGGTCTCCGGCCTGTGGCTCGTGAGTGCGCGCAATGCACACGGCGGCGACTACGCGCTGAAATCGTGGCAGCCGGACCTTTCTTCTGAAAAAGCCGGACTGCCTTTGAATGCAGTGTTGGCGCTGCCGGGCGAGAATCTCGTCGAGCCCGTCCTGCTGGCTCCACGCGAAAGGCCCAAACAACATCCATCGGCCCTGCACGATTGGAACTATGCCAATCTTCTGGCACTCGATGCGCGCCAATCGCGCGGAGGAGATCTGAAGACAACGCCCGCAAGGGTGCGGCTCGAAACTCAAGATGCCACGGGCAGCGCGGTGGTGTTGGGCTCTTCACCTGTCGAGAGCGACGGGTCGTTCTTCGTGAAAGTCCCGGCTGACATGCCTATTCGCTTTTTGCTCGTTGATGAAAAGGGAACGGTGGTGCGCCAGGAGCACGGCTGGTTCTGGATCCGGCGCGGCGAACAGCGCATCTGCGTCGGCTGTCACACGGGTCCGGAGCGCGCGGCGGAAAACAATGTGCCGGCGGTGCTGTTGCGCTCGACAACTCCGGTTGACCTGGCCGGCGCCCTGGCGCCCGACACTGCGCGGCAAGCTGAGAAGGGAAGCCGCTGATGAAAGTGAATCGCTTTCTTTTTCTCGTTCTCTTTGCAGGCGTTCCGCTGGCTTATTCGCAAGCGCCTTCCGCAACGTCCAAGTCGGCCGCACCCCAGGCGCCCACGATCAAATTTGAGGATGCGAGCGATAAGGCCGGCATCGACTTCACCCACAGCTTCGGTTCCCGGCAGCTTGGGTCGCTTCTCGAAGGCACCGGCGCGGGCTGCGTCTGGCTCGACTTTAATAACGACGGCCTGCCCGATCTTTACGTGGTCAACGGCCGCCCGCTCGACGACTCAATACACCCGTACCCGCTGAAAGACAAGCCGGTTCCGCCGCCGCACAATCATCTGTACCGCAACGACGGCAACGGCCGCTTCACCGATGTAACGGCGAAGGCCGGCCTCAATCCCGATATGTATTCGGTGGCCGTGGCCGCGGCTGACTACGACAACGATGGCTTCGTCGATCTGCTGGTCACCGGCTATGGCACTACGGTTCTCTACCACAACGATGGCAACGGCCACTTCACCGATGTGACGGCGAAGGCCGGGATCAAGGTCGATGGATGGTCCATCAGCTCAACCTGGCTGGACTACGACAAGGACGGCTGCGTCGATTTGTTCGTGGGCCGCTATGTGAAGTTCGACCCGAAATACCGCAACTTCTACGCCGCCGACAACTATCCCGGCCCGCTCGATTACGAAGGCGAAACCAACAAGCTTTACCACAATAAATGCGACGGCACTTTCACCGACGTGAGCGACAAATCGGGCATCGCCGCGTATGTGGGCCGCACCATGGGCGTCACGGCTGCCGACTTCGACGGCGATGGCTGGGACGATATCTACGTTGCCAACGACCGTACAGAAAACTTCCTCTTTCACAACAAGCATGACGGGACTTTTGAGGAGATCGGAAACGAAACCGGCACAGCGTTCGGACAAAATGGCGAATCCACATCATCGATGGGTCCGGTGTTTACCGACTTTGAAGGCCGCGGCGTGCTCGACCTGTGGGTCACCGATGGCCACTACAACCGGCTACTTCGGAATCAGGGCAAACAGGGCTTCGAAGATATGGGAGCGTCCAACGGCGTGTCCCAGACCAATGCGCAATATGTGAGCTGGGGAACCGGCGTGTACGACTTCGACAATGACGGATTCCCCGACATCCTCATTTTTCATGGAGGCCTGATTCATCTGATCCCGCAGGAGCACACGCTATTTCGAGGTGTGGGCGCAGCTCGCTTCCAGGATGTCTCGCGCGAGGCCGGCCCGGTGCTCAGCATGCGTTCGACCGCGCGCGGCGCGTGTTTTGCCGACTATGACAACGACGGCAAGGTCGATGCATTCCTCGTGAACTTGGGCGCTAAGGGCACACTCGTTCACAACATCTCAGAGAACACAGGGCACTGGGTCGCCATCAAGCTCAGGGGTACGAAGAGCAGTCGCGACGGCATCGGCGCGCGGATCGAAGTATATGCGGGAGGGAAGCGCTGGACTGCGGAGCGTGTGGCCAGCTCCGGCTATCTTTCGCAGGATGACGACCGCGTGCACTTCGGCGTGGGCGCCGCGGAATCGATCGACAAGATTCAAATTCACTGGCCCAGCGGCCGCGAACAAACGCTGGAAAAGCAGGCCGTGGACCGCGTGATCACTGTCGAGGAATCGAAGTGAGGCGACACGGCCAACGTTCGCTGCCAAGCCGGTTTGCTGCGATGCTGTGTGCGGCCGCCTTTGCGGGCGGGTGCGTGCTAATGTGGCATGCGGGTCCCGCGCGGGCATCCACCGGGATAGGAACGGTACCCGGGGTGCTTACCTATGCTTCCCCGGTCGAGCTCCTCTTCTCGCCGGATGGGACGCGTTTATACGTGCTCTGCCAGGAAAGCGAAGAAGTGCACGTGCTCGATGCGCAGACCTACACTTCGATAAAGAACATTTCTGTGGGGCGCGTGCCGCGCGGATTCTCGCTGTCGCACGATGGCACCCGGCTTTTTGTCGCCAACGCCTGGGACGACACGATTTCCGTCATCGATGCCGCTGCGCTCACGGTCGTCGCCACGTGGCAGGTTGGCGCGGAACCATCCAGTGTTGTCGCGGACCGCGAGGGCCGGCGGCTGTTTGTGGCCAATCGCATTTCAAATGACGTGGCGGTGCTCGATGCGCGGACCGGCGCGGAAGAGAAGCGGCTGTCCGCGGGGCGCGGCTCCAGCTATATTGTCGCGGGCCCGGACGGAACGCGGCTTTATGCCACGCATGTGTACCCAAATCCACCGCGGGTCCCAACGCCGGGAGGCAATCGCGTTCTTCCTGAATCGGAGATCACGGTGATCGATGCGGAGCGCGCCGTGGTCGTCGACCGTATACCACTCGATCGCATCGCACATTCGTTTCACACTGCGTTTTCTGCCGACGGGCGGCTTGGAGTCACGGCGAACCTGCATCCCAAGAATCTCGTTCCCCTCGCGCACATGGAACACGGCGCCGCATTCGCCGACTCGATCACGCTGTTTGGCGCGGCTGTGGGCAAGCCGGTAGAACTGCCGCTCGATGAACTGGAACGCTATGCGGTGCGCCCGTTCGGCGTTGTGATCTCGCCGGACAAATCGCGCATTTATGTGAGCTGCGAAGGGTCGGAGATCGTAACCGTCATCGACGTACAGCGCGCACTCGGTTTCATTCGCGCCCACAGCGGAGACTTCGTCCAGGACCTTTCCGCCAGCGCCAACTACGTTACCGCGCGCATTGACGTAGGCCATGACCCGCGCGGCATGACGCTTACGCCCGATGGCCGCCGGTTGCTGGTAGCCAACCGCCTCGACGATACGCTGAGCGTCATCGATACCCGGTCCAACCGTGTTTGCGCAACGGTCCCCCTTGACGGCCCGAAGGAACTATCGGTCCTGCGTCACGGCGAGCAGACTTTCTACACCGCGCGCTATTCCTTCCAGGGACAGATCGGCTGCGCCAACTGCCACATCGACTCGACGTTCGACGGGCTGACGTGGGATCTGGAGCCCGACGGATTCGGCCGTGACATCGTGGACAATCGACTGCTCGAAGACCTCAAGGACACCGAGCCCTACAAGTGGAACGGCGGCAACCCCAACCTGCCCATGGAGTGCGGGCCGCGCACGGAGAAATATTTCTGGCGCTCGGAGAACTACGACGACCTGACGCTGACTGACCTGGTCGCTTACGTTCGCAGCATTCCACTGAGGCCGAATCGATGGAGACTCCCCGGCCGCGAACTCAGTCCGGCGCAGGAGCGCGGCAAGGCCTTGTTCGATCGAGCCAGGGACAAATTCGGCAAGCCGATTGCAGAGTCGAATCGCTGCTCGTACTGCCACAGCGGCTCGAAAGGAACCAGCCAGAAGTCGTTCGACGTCGGCACCCGGAAGAGCACCGACAACTCGGGCCTGCTCGACACGCCGCAACTGATAAACGTGGCGCTCACTGCGCCCTACCTCCACGATGGTTCGGCGCGAACCCTTGAAGAGATCTGGACCGTATTCAATCCCGAAGACAAACACGGGCGCACCAACGACTTGACCAAGGATGAGTTGAACGACCTCATCGAGTATCTGAGGACGCGATGAAAAAGTTTTGCGCAATCGCATTGCTTATGGCTGGCGGGGCGCTGGTGTTCGGCGCATCGCAATCGCACACCGGCGTCAAAGTGCATGCCGCAGCATCACCGGGCGCCGCGATTCCGCAGATGCCGACGTTCAGGTTTGAAAACTTCACCACCGCCAACGGCCTGCCCGACAATCATGTCTTTTCTGTTCTTGTGGATGGAGACCGCGTGTGGGCGGGGACCGAAAATGGACTCGCCCTTTACGAGAACCATACGTGGAAGACTTACACGACCGCGGACGGGCTGGCGCATCGCGCCGTGCTTTCCCTGGCCCTCGACAAGCGTACAGGCGATGTATGGGCAGGGACCATGGGCGGGCTCAGCCGCATTTCGAGCGGGCGCATCGACACCTTCACGCAACTCAACTCGGGCCTGAGCAACGACGTAGTGTATGGCGTATCCGTCGAAGGGGAGAACGTGTGGGTGGCTACGGCGGCGGGCGCATGCCGCCTCGATCTGCGCACCAACCAGTGGTCGCTTTATAACGAGCGCAACACGCCCATGAACGAAATCTGGGTGTACGCCGTTTCGGCGACGCCCACCAAAGTGTATTTCGCCGTGTGGGGCAGCGGCCTGCTCGAATACGACCAAGCGACGGTCCGTTGGGACAAGTACGACGATCCCGACGGCGAAACCGAAATGGTGCTGTTCAAGGACCAGGGTTTGATTCACGAGATCGTGACGTCGGTCAGTTATGTCGACAACATCGTGTGGGCGGCTACCTATTTCGGCGACAGCCGCTATGACGGCCGCTACTGGCACAACTTTCTGACCAAGGACAGCGGCCTGCCCTCGAACTTTACCAACACCATCAAGGGAATCGACGCCAACCACGCCTGGTTCGGCACCGACAAGGGCCTCGCCTACTATGACGGAACGAATTGGGCAGTCTACCGTCCGTCGCTCACCACCGGCAAACCGGAAATGACCATTCGCGACGCGGAGGGCAAGGTCACGCCTATCGCCGTCACCACGGCCCCGGCCCACAATTACGTGCTCGGCATCGATTTTCAGGGCAGCGATATTTGGGTTGCCACTGCCAAAGGTTTAAGCCACGGGATTCTTCAAAAATAACAATAAGGGAGCCATCCTCATGATTGAATTCGCAGACATACTTGAAACTATCGCGCACGCGCCCATCCGGAAGCGAGCCATGACCAATCACGGCGTACTCAACGAGGCCTATGCGTACGCCAAGCCCAGCTCGTTCTCGCGCGGCATGCGCATCGATCTGAACGGGCTGACTATCCTCCTCATTTCGGGCACCGCATCGATCGATGAATACGGCAAGAGCGTGCACATCGGCGACTTCCGCGCCCAGATGCGCCGCACACTGGACAACATCACCGGCCTGCTGGAGAGCGAAGGCTGCACCTGGCACGACATCGTGCGTACCTCGTGCTATCTGCGCGACATCGATCGCGACTACGAAGAGTTCAACGAGGAGCGGACGGCGTTCTTCAAAGAGCAGGGTCTCAATCCGCTGCCCGCTTCCACGGGTATCGAGGCCAAGCTGTGCCGGCCGGAACTGCTGGTGGAGATCGAAGCCATCGCTATGTTCCGCACTGAAAAGTCCGGCAAGGAGTAGGCGTGATGCATAAGGGATGGTTGCTGGCCGCGGCCTGGCTATGGGGCGCGGGCGGCGCAATCGGCGTCGCCGCGCAGGACACAGGCGGGGCGTCGCACAAGTGCGAGTGCGGCGCGCATCCGCCCGGACCGCCACGCGATCGCGCGGTTACGCCTTATGCCGGGGAGCCGGCGGACCTGAGCCCGTATGCGAAGTTCGCCGCGCCCTACGATCTCAACTACACCCATCCCAATATTTATTCGGGCGCGGGGAGAGACCTGCCCGAGCCCAAGGACCTGACCGAGGTCCGCATCGGCTTCTTCGGCCCCATCGAGCATAATCCCGACTCGGTTTTCGGACTGCGCATGCTGCACGGTGCGCAACTGGCGGTAGATGAGGCCAATGCGCGCGGAGGTTATGGAGGCAGGCCGTTCCGGTTAATGCTTCATAACGACTACGACAACTGGCAGGCCAAGACGGTCTACGGGGACGATCGGCCGACCGACCCGGCGATCTGGGGTTCGGCTTCTAACGAAGTTGTGAAGATGGTATACGACGATCAGGACTGGGCGATCTTCGGGTCCATCAGCTCCGAGTCGACGCACATCGCGCTGCGGGTGGCGCTGCGCGCGGAGATTCCGATCGTCAACTCGGCCTCGACGGACCCGACAATTCCGGAGACCTACATCCCCTGGTACTTTACCGACCTGCAGGACGATCGTGTGCAATGCTTGACGCTGGCGCGGCGTGTCTTCACAGAGCTGGGCCTCAAGCGCGTTGCCATTCTGCGCGTGAACAATCGTTATGGCCGGTTTGGCGTCATCAAGCTGCGGGATGCGGCGCGGCGTCTGGGCCACCCCATCGTGATCGAGCAGAAGTATTTGCCCGGCGATGCCGACTTCTCCCATCAGCTGAAAGTGATCCAGGACTCGCGCACCGACGCGATTGTCTTGTGGGCCGACGAAAATGAGGCGGCGCTGATCCTGAAACAGATGCAGGCGCTGGGGATGAAGCAGCGCGTTTTCGGTGCCTATCGCACGCTTGGCCCCGAGTTGCTGGCGCAGGCCGGCCCGGCCGCCGAGGGGTTCGAAGCTGTGTTCCCTTACAATCCGACCCGCAATGATGGGGCCTGGCTCGATTTCAACCGACGCTTCGATGAGCGCTTTCACGAGAAGCCCGAGCAGTTTGCTTCGCTCGCTTACGATGCGATGAACGCGCTGCTCGATTCCATCTGCAGGGCCGGTCTGAATCGCGCCCGCATTCACGATGCGCTCGCCGATATCGAGCAATATGACGGCGTCACCGGGCCCATGGTCTTCGATCCCAACCAGAAGAACGTCGCGCCCATGTACCTGGGCACGGTGCGCAACGGGACGATCACCTACCGTGTTGCCACGATGGAGAAGCCACCTGCGGTGGGTCTGGCGCCCTCCTTACAGGGGGACTCGCCTGGGCAATCGGTGCCGTATGCGCGCGTCGGCGAAGATGGAGTCCCCTACGCCGGCCCGCATCTTGCCGATCTGCCGCCGGGGCCCGTGCATGTTGTGCTGTTCGGTCCGCAGGCCGCGACTATTGCGCAATCGGCCGAGACACAGGCCGCGCTCGGAGCCGCGTCTGCCCAGCCCTGGGATCTTGTGCCGGTGGACAGCAATCAGAATTGGGGCGCGGCTTCGACCCAGCTGGTCCATGCGCTGTTCGACCAACATGCGCTGGCGATCATCGCCCTCGACCGAAATGCCGCTCACCTGGCGGAGCAATTGGCGCTCAAGGCACTGGTTTCCGTGATTGCAGTCAGCGGTGATCGATCCCTGACCGCGACGAATGTGCCGTGGATCTTCCGCATGCCTGCCGAGGCAACTCCCGCTTCCGCATTGCGGCTTCTGCGCGCCGCTGAACGACAGAGCGGCCCCAATCCGGAACGCCTGCGGGATGTGCTTGCCTCGGGAAGTGCGCTGGATGGATTCGCGTTTCTTCCCACGGGCGAACCCAAAGCGCCCTAGGCGGTATCCACATATAGACTTTGCAGCGGCTGCTGAAAGTGTTGCAGTTATGTTGTGTCGAGTCGATATGAGTTGAGCGAGGGTCAGTGGGAGCGGATCAAGGACACGCTTCCTGGTCGAGTGGAGCATGTTGGGCGAACGGCGGCGGACAATCGCCGGTTCGTCAACGGAGTTTTGTGGGTGCTCCGATCGGGGCCCGTTGGCATGATCTGCCGGAGCGGTATGGCAAGTACAAGAGCGTGCATGTGCGATTCATGCGCTGGGCGCGGTCTGGTGTGTGGGAGCGCATCTTCGCCGACCTGGTGTCGGACAAGAAGAATCTCTACCTGATGATCGACTCAACCATCGTGCGGGCCCATCAGCAGGCGGCCACGGGCCGCAAAAAAGGGGCTCCGAAGACAAGGCTCTGGGGCGTTCCCGAGGTGGACTGAGCACCAAGATCCACCTGCTGGCTGACGAAACCGGCCTGCCCGTAGCCTTCCGCATCACACCTGGGCAAGCTGCCGAATACGCTCAGGCAATCAGCTTGCTGGAAGGCCAACGGGTCGACGCCGTAATTGCAGATAAGGGCTATGATTCGACCGAGATCGTCGCCACCATCGAAGCGCTGGGTGCGGTTGCCGTCAGCCCACCGAGACGGCACTGGAAGCAGCCGCGCAGCTACGACCGCACCTTGTACAAGCAGCGAAACCTCATCGAGCGCTGCTTCAACCGCCTCAAGCAGTTCCGCCGATTCAGCACACGCTACTGCCGAAACATAGAAGCTTTCCGTGCCTGTACCGCTCTCGCATGCGCATGGCTCAGACTGCAGCTATATGTGGATACTGCCTAGAGCGAGCTCACTGCAAAAACAAGGGCAGCCCGCATTCGGGCTGCCCTTTTGTTCGTGGTCGGTTCGGGTGGTTTAAGGCAGGTAGTAGCGGAACGTGGTCCAGAACATGTTATCGAGGCCCTTGGCACCGATTCCGGAGGCCCCGGACCACGCGTCGCGGATGGTGTAGGCATACTGGAGGCCCTGGCGCAGGCGGCCGCGGTCGCCGCGGTAAATGTCGTACCAGTAGCCGAAGGTCGCTTCCTGGACATTACGGGTTTGCGCACCGCAGGAGCCGCCGGGGTAGTAGCCGGTCGAACTGCCGTTAAAGCCCGGGTTAGCCGTCGTGTTGCAACCGGAATTGCTCAGCACGTGCGATCCGTAACCGAGAGCGGAAGCTGAGGGAGCGCCCCAGTGACCGCCCCATGTGCCGCCCGCGGCCAGAAGCGCGGCCGAGGGCTTGGACGTGCATTGCGAGGGAGAGGTAAAGCCGGTCGGGCAGAAGGTGGCGGTGGGACTGCCGAGGGTTGTGGTGCCGGGATTGGCCCAGTCGTTGCGGCCCACGTAATCGATGCCGTAGTTAGCGTAAATGGCCAGGCGCGGAGACGGATTGATCTCAAGCGTCACAAGTCCCGAGAAGTCGTGCAGCGGCGACATCCCGCCCCAGTTGTTGACCGTTACGTCGGAAAGAGTGGTGTCGCCGTAGCGGCCCACTCCAGGTCCGTATAAGGCTTTGGCCCCAAAGCTCGCCAGCTTCGTGACCGGAACCCGGAAGCTTCCAGCTACACCGCCCAGCGCAATGCTGTTGGAAATTGCACCGGCAGTGGTCGCGGATGCCACGACGTTTGCACCGGTTGTGACGTCCTTTTGCCCGCCGTATTTCAGGGCGTCAGTGGTCACACCGGGATAAATGGTTTCATGCGCGAAGCGGCCGATACCGATGATCTCGTAATGGCCCCAGCCTGGGTCGAAGGCTATCTTGGCGATCACGTCCGGTGCATAGTTGAAGGAGTAGTTGGCAATGTTGGTGTTGGCGGTGACGGTGTTATAGACGGGCAGATACGACAACGTTCCGGGTTCTGGAGCGTAGTTCTGCACATATGTCGTGACCGCCTCGGTGCTGATGGCCGCATTGTAGTTGCCGCCGTTGTTGCCGGCGCTGCCGAGCACGGCATAGGGAGTATTGCCGGCCAGCGACGCGGTGTACAGGACCTGCGGGTTTTCGAACGCGATGCCAAAGGCGACCTTGGGCATGGTCTTGGTGATCCGGAAGCCATACTGCCGGGTCCAGACGAAGCCCACAACGTAGTTCGGGTCTATGGTCTGCGGGGTCATGATGTCGCCCGACAGGTTGGAGATACCCTTCTTGTCTTCCGCCGCCAGGGACCACATCTGGCCGCCGGTGAAGGCCCAGTGATTATTGGTTTCAGCCTGGGCCCAGAGCACTCGCTGGCGAAGCACGTAGCTGTTCGACTGGTTGTTGTTGGACGTGATGCCGGCGCCCAGCCAGTCAGCCTCCCAGTAGCCGCGCAGCGTGCCCCAGTTGACTTTGCCCTCCGCCATCAGGCTTACGCGCGACTGCCGGGCGCTGCCGTAGAACTCGCTCAGCGTGTACGCATCGGCATGTTCATAGGGCAAGCCGCTGAATGCGGTCGGAATGTCGCCGCCGGTGGAGCGCTGGCGCCAAACTGTTTCAGCCGCCGCGAAGCCTCCGGGCGTCAGGGAGATTCCCTTGTAGTGCAGGACGTTGGGATTGGCGATCGACTTCTTGATAGCAGCCTGCTCGTCGGACAGCGACGAAACCGCCGAAGCGTTGGCGGCCCTCATATCCGTCACGGTTGAATTCAGAGTGCCGACAGCCGCCGTGTTCGCGTCCACCGCCTGCCCCTGGGCATCGGCGGCCGCCTGAGCTTTGGCCGCTGCGGCGGCAGCGTCCGCCGCTGCCTGCTGTGCCTGCTTCAGCTGCGCGTCCTTATCCGCCAGACTGTTCTTCAGGCTGTCGATCTGCCCTTGCATCTCCTGGCGTAGCGCCTGGATCTGTTCGTCGACCGTTGGGCCTTTCGGTTTGGCCTTCCTGGCTGCGGGCTTTTTCGGTGTTCCATCGGCTGCGTAACCATACGTGCTGACCATGCTGACTGCCAGAATCGCAGCGACAGCCGTTTTGAATCTCAAGTTCATTGGGCCTCTCTTATCCTCGTGTCTTTGAGGTCGTTCAGTTTCGCGCTCCGTGCCGCGAACGCGCTTTTAGTCCTACACAGGCGAAATCCGAGAACCGGTTCCCTTGAATCGTTTTCGCCCTGCAGATGTGGTGGAAAGCTGGAGGAAAATGAGTTCGGATGAGCGGTACTTTCCCCGTCTGCGTCCGTAAAAAAGCCTCGCAGACTTTGATGAATATTTGACGAATTCACATATTTTTAATACGGCTATAGGATTGCTAACCAACGGGGTTATAGGCAAGCAAACACCGTGGACCCTGCTCGTTCACACTAGGGTGACAACTCCGGCGCGGGGAGATTTCATAGCAGGACAGTCAAGCTGCTGTCACATGCTCCGCTACGACCTCAACCCTTTCCGGCACTGAGCAAGTTGGCCAGCAAGCGATAGGCTCCGGGCACCAATTCGGGCAACTGGCGGTAGAGCGCATAGGCAAGGTAGACATATGTGCCCTTGCCCGGATGGGCCACCAGGAGTCCTCCGCGCTGCGGGTCCTGGCCCGCATCAGCGGTTTCGGTCAACGGCGTGTAGGCCGGGTCCCAGGTGTCAAGAAAGGAGTGACCGCGCTCTTCCACCCAGCCATCGAAGTCGGCCGCTGTGATTGCATTTGGGTGCTGCAGCAGCGGATCGGTGGGGGCAATAAGCTTGACCGCAGATTGCTCGTCTACGACGCGCTCCGGCATCCGGCCATTCATCGAGAGGGGCAGCGGGGCGGGGAAGTTCGAACTCTGGTACTGGACGATCAGGGTTCCGCCGTTGCGCACGAATTCGTCGAGCCGGGGCTGCGCGGCCGTCAACACGGGACGATTGGAGTAGGCGCGAATGCCGATCACGATCACGTTCCACGTCGAGAGATCGCCGGTGCTCAGGTCTGAATCCGACAGTAGGCGCGGCTCTGCGCCGAGTTCTTCGATGGCCTCGGGGACCAGGTCGCCGGTTCCCATCACATAGCCGATGCGCAAACCCGGCGCCAGCTTCACCTCTATTTTGCGGGTCCTTAACTGGGCTGCCTTGTAAATGTCGTAGGGCAGCAGGCCCGGGTAGCCCACGCTCTGCCACCCGGATTCATAAGTGTGCCCGTCGGAACGCGCCACTGCCTCCAGGTTGTACGCCCCCGACTGAACCGCCGAAGGAGTCACCGAAAAAAGAATGGGCTCCGTGTCGCCCGCGGCGGTGCGCTTGAAATGTGCTTCGGACGGTTCAACTCGCCATCCTTCCGGAACTTTCAATGACAGGGTACCTTCGGCGACTCCCTGGGTATGCACGGTCACGTGAACGGGAAGAGCGCTCCCGTCAACGGGAAGGATGCGGGCCTCGGGATCTACCCGTACCCCGATCGCGGGCGTGATCACCAGCGGCTCGTAGAAGCCGCCGTGCCCGGTCGCGCGCTGCAGGGTTTGCACCACTTCACCGACGCGGATCGGGACTCCATCAAAAGTAAACTCCGCCCATGCCGCCATGGGATAGGGAGCGAACGAGCGCAAGCGCCACTCCGGTTGGGAGATGTCGTAGTATGGCTGCTCGATAGACGGTCGGGTAAAGAACGGCTGCGTCGGATAGGCGTCGACGGGTGCCTTCAGGGCGAAGATGGTGTCGGAAACAGAACCCGAAACTACTGTACTCTCGTCCGCCGAAATTTTGCCGCCCCCGCCGAGCGGCACGCCGGCCTTCCATCCCTCATTGGGGGGTGTTTCGAACCAGGTCTTGGCCAGGTGAACGTCGGGTGATAAGCCGGAGAGGTGCAAGCGTACTTTGAAGTCTTCCCCGGGAGAAACGCTGCGCGGAGTCTCGTCGGCGGAGTTGCCCCGGAAGCCGCCGCTCTGAACGCTGGATTCGCTGGTCCGGAATGCCTCCAGCTCCAAACCGAGCAGGTTCTCGAGGGCGGATTGAAATTCCTGAATCTTGGCGTCGAGTTCGAAAAGCAGACTGGCTTTGGATTGCGCATCGAGAGTCTCAGCCGCTACTTTGTTGCGCAATGCGAGGGTCTGCCGATAAATCGGCGTGAGGCGGTGGGCTGTTTCCAGGTTGGACTTGCATGGGCACTCTGTCGAGAATTCATCCATCCCGCTCTGAATCAGGGCGAGGTCGTGCGCAAGCCACGAAGCGCCCGGAGCAAGACGGGCGAGTCCCGCAATGCTGGTATCGAGATTAACGCGGCGGTTGTGAAAGAGATCAGCGTCCGGCTGTTTCGTTTTTTCGTTTGCTGAATTCGTGGCGGCCGCGCTGGGCCACACCGCAACGAGGTGATACCGGGCGGTGCCCGGCCCGCTCAGAGTCGGATTGGCTCCGCCGTTCTGCGACTTCTGTTCCCCCCAGCCCTGGCGCGCAATCTGCACATAACCGCGGCCCAGTACCGGATCCCAGGTGCCCACCGGGATTGTCACATCGGTCGAAGGCTCTCCCGTGATCCATTCTCCCGTGACGTAATTGCGGAACTTGGCCGGCGCCCACTTGCCGGTCGCGTAGTCGAACACTCCCTTGTCCGTGACCGGCGCGAAAGGAACCATGCTGTAGACGGCGAGCGGCTGCCATGGCTCCAGGCCGTCCTTCAATTGTTCGGGAAACACCTTGGGGTCGCCAGCCGCTTTGAAGACCTCCTGCGCGATTTCTCCCGAGACCTGGTGCTGCCCGTGCCCATCGCTCACGGCCCCGATAAAGGTAGCGATGATGACCTGCGGCCGCTCGCGGCGCACTGCGAGCACGGCATCGTACAGCACCCGCTCGTGGCCCCAGCGCGCGAAGGCTTCCTCCTGGGTCTTGGAGAAGCCGAAGTCCGCCTGCGTGCCCCAGACCTGCTTGGCTCCATAGTATTCGCCGGCCTTGAGCAGTTCCTGTGTTCGCATCACGCCCAGCGCGTCGTAGGTGTCGGCCGACATGGCGTTCTGTCCGCCCTCGCCCCTTGTCAGCGTGTAGAGAGTGGTGCGCACGCCGCGTCCGCGGCTCAGGTAGGTCAGCAAGGCCCCGTCTTCGTCGTCGGGGTGGGCAACGATCTCCATCACGCTGGCCGTGGTCGTTAGACGGCGCAGAGCCTGCTCCACGGCAGCGGTGCCGCGGTCTTCGGGCAGGGGAAGCGCATAGGTGCGCGGTTCGCTTGGTGGCAGCGCGCCTTTCTGCGATGCTTCCGCAGCCTGCTGGGACTGCAGTTGGATTGAAGTCCAACCTGAAAAAAGGATGCCGGTGAGGGCAAGCATGACTGTCGAGGATAGGGATCTCAAGGAAAAGAACATGGCTTCTCGTCAGTGTACAATCCGGTGAGCGCAACAGCCTGATGACCCAGCCGTCGAAGACTTCCGGGATCCCTGCGCATCTTGAACGCCGCATCGGCCTTCGCTCGGCGGTTCTGTTCAACATGCTCGAAATGATCGGCGTTGGCCCCTTCATCACGCTGCCGCTGGTGATCGCCGCCGCGGGATTTCATCTTTCTGTGTGGGCCTGGGTACTGGGTGCGGCTATCGCGGTCGCCGACGGGTTGGTGTGGGCTGAACTGGGTGCGGCATTTCCGCAAGCCGGCGGATCCTACGCCTTCCTGCGGGAGATCTACGGCCCCCAGCGTGCGGGCAACTGGCTCAGCTTTCTCTATGTATGGCAACTAAGCTTTTCGGCTCCGTTTTCGATCGCATCGGGGTGCATCGGGCTCTCGAGCTTTCTGGCCTGGTTCTGGCCCGGGCTGGTGCAAGCTCCGTTTGCGGGGCTTCCGGGACTGCACTACGCCAATTTTGCCGCCGCCGCCGCGTGCCTGCTGGTTACAGCACTGCTCTATCGCAATCTCAGCGCGGTCACGCGGCTGGCTTGGATTCTATTCGGCGGCGTGCTCACCGCGATTGCCGGGGTCATCGTGTCGGGGTTTGCGCGTGCATCGGCCACGGGCGGCTGGCACATGCCGGCAGGGCCCTCAGTGTCGATTGCCGTGGCGCTAGGCGGGCTGGCCCACGCCACGCTCATCACAACCTACGATTACTGGGGCTACTACAACATCACGTTTCTGGGCAGCGAAGTTCGCCGGCCCGAGCGCACTATTCCGCGCGCCATTCTTCTTTCGGTCCTGTTTGTGTCCGCATTCTACGTTGCAATGAACATGGCGGCCCTGCCTTCGCTCCGCGATGCCGCCGCCCACACCGCCGAGACTGTCGTCACGCGCATGCAACTGGTTGCCGATATTGCGCGCTCTGCATTCGGGGAGTGGGCGGGGTACGCCATGGCGGCGCTGGTGGTCTGGACCGCGTTTTCGTCAGTCTTTTCGCTGCTACTTGGCTATTCGCGGGTCCCATACGCCGCAGCGCAGAGCGGCAACTACTTCCGCTTTCTCGCCGCAATCCATCCGCGTCATGGCATTCCGCACCGCTCCCTGGTAGCGCTGGGCCTGGTTGCCGCCGCGTTCTGCTTCTTCACGCTGGACCAGGTGATTACCATGTTGGTGATTACGCGCATCCTACTCCAGTTTTTTCTGCAACATGTAGGCCTGATTCTGCTCAGGGTGCGACGGCCGGAGTTGGAACGGCCGTTTCGCATGCCACTTTATCCGCTTCCGCCACTGGCGGCCATGGCCGGCTTCACATTTATCCTGGTCAACCGATCCCATGCGATTGAAGGACTTGCAGTGGCAGCGGGCATCGCCGTTTCCGGAACCGTTATCTACGGAATCCGCGCCAGGCGAAATAGCCAGTGGCCCTTCGGGGGTTCGCGGGCAACTTAGCCGGGCTTGATCGGCTGGGTAGCTTTGCGACCTCAAACGGAAACTTGTAACCCGCTGCGTTCCTGGGTGTCTAATGGAGCGGAGGCGCTTTCCCCGGCGCGAGGTCAATGCATGCTCATTCGTAAGCCCAGCGATATCCCATCATCCCTTATCACGCCCAAGGACCAGTACTTGAACCGCCGCCGCTTTTTGCGCGGGGCAGCGTCGGGTGCGGCGCTTGTGGGCGCCGCGGCTCTCGGTCTCGACCGGCTGGCCGACATGGTCTCTCCGCGCCTGGGCGCCTTCGCAGGAACCAAACTGGAGACCGTCAAGAGCCCTCTCACCACCACCGGCGAGGAACTGACCACCTTCGAGGACATCACCCACTACAACAATTTCTACGAGTTTGGAGTGGACAAAGGGGCCCCCTCAAAGAACGCGGGAGGCCTGCCCACCCGGCCATGGACGGTCAAAGTCGAGGGCAAGGTTAAGACTCCGAAAACCTTCGATATCGACCAGTTGCTCAAGCTGCGCCCGGTCGAGGATCGGGTTTACCGCCATCGCTGCGTGGAAGCCTGGAGCATGGTCATTCCGTGGGTTGGCTACTCGCTTTCGGAATTCATCAAGGAATGCGATCCGCTGCCAAGCGCGAAGTATGTCCAGTTCCTCTCCTACTACGACAAGCACGTCGAGAAGTGGTCGAGTGAGTCAACGATCTTCTGGCCCTACTCGGAAGGCCTGCGCATGGACGAGGCCATGAACCCGCTCACGCTGCTCACCTTTGGCTTGTACGGCGAGGTGCTTCCCAACCAGGACGGAGCTCCGGTTCGCATCGTGGTGCCGTGGAAGTATGGATTCAAGTCCGCAAAGTCCATCGTGACGGTGCGATTCGTCGACAAGCAGCCTTCTACGACGTGGAACGAGCAGGGGCCGAATGAGTACGGCTTCTACTCCAATGTGAATCCCAACGTGGACCATCCTCGCTGGAGCCAGAAGACCGAGCGCCGCATCGGCCAGGCGTTCTACAATCAGCGCCGCACGACCCTGATGTTTAACGGCTATGGCGAGCAAGTCGCCACCCTCTATAACGGAATGGATTTGAAGAAGTACTACTGAAACAGGGCTCACGTATCAGGAAACAGAACGCGATGGTGCCTCATTCTAGCAGCGTCTTTTGCGGCTAGGTGTGGGGAACAAGGCTCCGCCAAACCAGAAGAACTATGACCCGATCGAACATCATTCTGCTCAAGACGCTTACCTGGATCGCCTGCCTCTGGCCGCTGGGAATCCTGGTATGGGAAGCTGTGACCAATCACCTGGGACCGGATCCCACCGCGACGCTCTCCTTTGCGACTGGCTCGACCACGCTGAATCTGCTGACGATTTCGCTTGCGATCACCCCGGTACGCCGGCTCATCAAGCCGCTCAGCTGGATCGGTCCCTGGCGCAAGCTGATCGGGCTTTTCGCCTTCTTCTACGCATGCCTGCACCTGCTCGCCTACGTTGCCCTGTATGCCGGATTCAACGTGCAAACGATGATCGACGACATCGCCAAGCGGCGGTTCATCACCATGGGCATGCTGGCATGGCTCCTGTTGGTTCCCCTCGCGCTCACTTCCACCAACTGGTCCATCCGCAAGCTGGGTGGCAAGCGCTGGAAGCGCCTCCACCAGCTGGTCTACGTGGCCGCGGCGTGCGGGGTGATTCATTACTGGTGGCAGGTAAAGCCCGGCGTGCTTGCTCCGCTGGGCATCACCGTGATTCTGGCGGTGCTGCTGGCGGCCCGGCCGGTGCTCGACTGGGTGCAGGACCGCAAGATGCGCGCGGCGTATTCGCGGACATAGGCAGTCGCCGCACCCGCGTTAAGCGGCTTTCCTGGTCGTGATTTCTCGCGGCTTCGAAGGGTTGAGTCGTGGCTCGATCGAAACGATCGATTCACAGTTTCACAGCACACCCCCCGGGGTGGGTGCCAATTTCGGCTTGAACTTTTCTCTGCAAATTACTGAAGGCATTACTGATAAGGGGTTCATCCCCGCAAATGTAAACGGTCCAGAAGGGCCCTTTTGGGGGTCCTAAACGGTTCAGAACGAAGCGAATTGCCTTCTGTGCCATGGTTCTGCCTGAAGCCGCGCTTCGATCCTCTCTTCCACTTCTATTGTGGCAAAACGGGTAGAAAGAAAATGCAAACCGCGCGCGTTTTCTCTGCGATGCGCTATTGCGGGGAAGGCGGGTTGGTTTCCGAAGGAGCTGGGGAAGGCTCCGGCCTTGCGACCGGAGAATCGGGCACGGCGATCGTTACTCCCGCCACCTCGCCTGTGACCATGATCGGCATCTCGGTGGCGCCTTCCTGATTGCCTGCATTCGACGCCAGCAATGCGCCTGCGCCGGATGCAAGGTCCACACCTCCATCGGCGTTCACGTTCGCTGAGGGGAACGGCTCCGAGTTGGCGACGGCGCGAAGAATGTAACTGCCATCCGCAACGTACCCGATGGCAAACTCGCCTCCTGCGGTCAGCGCCACGCGGGCTACCTCGCCAGTATCCGCATACACCAGTTCCAAAGCCGAGGCGGGCGGCTCCGCGCCGTTGCTTTTCAAGACCACGCGTCCACGAATGGTGTGAAGGGTGCTCAGCGGGATGGTGATGTTTGCATCGGTCATCGCTTCACCCGTTCCCAGCTTGATCGGCTTGGCCTTGCTTGGGCGCAGGCTGCCGCCCAGGAAGACGGTCAACGCTCCGCCGCCAGTTGAGGATGCCACAATGTCCACGAGGCTGCGTCCGGCGGCCATTTCGCTGCTCATTGTCGGCACCGACACGCTTACGAAGTATTCTCCTGAAGCTAATCCCACCAGCCGGAAGCGCCCGTGATCGTCGGTCGATCGCGAAGACTCGCCCGAATCGGCGGCGAGAGTCGCAGAGCCTGGGTCAGCGGCGGTTGCGGCCTGTTCTGATTTCGATTTGACACTCAGGCGCAAACCGATGGCGGGACTTCCGTCGTCGTACTGCACCGTTCCGTCGATTTCCGCGGCGCGCTCCAGCCGGAGCGATACCGGCGCGGGTAACTTGGAGGAAACGGTCACGCTGGCCAGTCGGGATTCGAAATGCTTCCGCGCTTCGGCATCCAGTGCATCCAGGTCGATTTGGTTTGCGCTGCCCAGGGGGTTCAGATAGCCCGCATAATTGGCGACAACGAAGTATCTTCCCTCCGGAACCCCGCCGATCGAGAAGCGCCCTTCCAGATCGGTTGCGGCGGTCAGCTTCGCATCCGCAGGTCGTCCGGATGCGGGAACCAGAACCACCTCGGCCAAACGCGCCGGCAGGTTGGTATCGGAGCAATAGACGGTGCCGGTCACGGAACCCGGAGGCTCCGGTGTCTCGGGCGATGTGTTGGACTCAGCTGGCGCCGCGGGTTCTTGCGCCGAAGCGGCCAGATACGAGAAGAGACCAAGAAGCGCAATCCCGATGACGAGGCCCGCGCGTGTGTTCACAAGTCTCCCAGCTCCAGGACCGATTCAAAGTCCAGCATGGTCTGCGCCACCGGGCTCCAGTTCTTGCGGTGCAAGGGCGTGGGGCCGAGGCGCGCCAGCGCTTCCCGGTGCTCAGCAGAGCAGTAGCCCTTGTGACTGGCCAGTCCGTAGCCCGGATACTGGCTGTCGAGTTCCACCAGCAACCTGTCGCGATACACCTTGGCCAGGATGCTGGCGGCGGCGATCGAAAAGCTTGTTCCGTCGCCCTGGATCACGGCCTGCTGCGGGCATGCCCAGTCGATGGTGTCGATGCCGTCGATCAGCAGGTAGTCCGGCGTGAGGGCAAGCTGGGAGACGGCAGTGCGCATGGCCAGTAGCGAAGCCTTGCGAATGTTGATACGATCTATGGTCTCCACATCGATGGCCGCAATCGCCCAGGCGACGGCGTTCTCCCGGATCTGGATATCCAGCTCGTTGCGCTTCTTTTCCGAGAGCTTCTTCGAATCGTCGAGGCCGTCGATCCGGCACTTGGGCGCCAGGATTACGGCCGCGGCAACAACAGGGCCGAACATAGGCCCCCGGCCCACTTCATCGCATCCCGCGATGCGCAGGAAGCCGAGCCTGCGCGCAGCTCGTTCCAGCTTCCAACCGCATACGGGGGGCTTGGCCATGCAGCCAGTATAAAAAGGAAAGCCCTCAACCCGTAGCGGATTGAGGGCTTCCTGTTGTGCAAAAGGGGATTGAAACCGGCTTCCGGGGGTTTAGGCCTTGGCGATTTCGCGGTCCACTTCCTTCAGACGGGCGGCCTTGCCGCGCAGTCCGCGGATGTAGAACAGCTTGGCGCGGCGCACCTTGTAGCTGCGAATCTTTTCGATCTTGTCGACAACCTTGGAGTTGAAGGGAAAGATGCGCTCGACGCCCTGGCCGAAGCTCATCTTGCGCACGGTAAACGTGCCCTGGGGCCCGCGGTTGATGGCGATGACCAAGCCTTCGAAGGCCTGCAGGCGCTCTTTATCGCCTTCCTTGATCTTGACCTGTACGCGAACCTGGTCGCCAGGCACGAAATCGGGGAGATCGGTGCGCTTCAGCTTGTCGGCCAGGCGCTGCATAACGGGATGGATTGACATGGTTTCTTCCTGCAATTGAACTCAGAACTTCAAGTTTAGCAGAGAAGTGGCCTGTGTGCCTAATCTCTTGCAGCCATTCGAGTTCCCTGTGTTGTATAGTGTCGGCCATGGACGAGAAACGTGAATTGTTGCGGCACACCGTGGCCAGCCTCGCCTACCGGGCCGCGCGGGTCCTCGAAGGCGCGTCCGAAGACTTTGGCCAGTTCGAAGGGGCCGGGCGGCAACCGGTCCAAATCCTGGCCCATATGGGCGATCTGTTCGACTGGGCGCTTAGCACCGTCCAGGGCCGGGAGAAGTGGCATACTTCGCGGCCGCATTCCTGGGGGGTGGAGGTGCAGCGGTTTTTCGCCGTCCTCCATGCATTCGACGCCTATCTGGCGTCGGGCGAGCCCATGTACGCGGCCATGGAACCGTTGTTCCAGGGACCGATCGCCGATGCCTTTACCCATGTCGGCCAACTGGCCATGCTGCGCCGCCTGGCGGGCTCGCCGACCCGCGGCGAGAACTTCTATGTGGCCGATGTGAGAGTGGGCCAGGTGGGCGCCGAACAACCGGCCGCGGTGCAGCCTTTCCGGTAAGTTTCACTCGCCAGCGTTAGCCGATCGCCAGTTCGATTGCTGTTGGGCGAGATGATACGATCCTCGTTCAACCCCTCTTCCCACTTCAGCCTGGAGAGCGCATGACTGCAATCAAGAGCTTTCCGGTCCTGGGCGACCAGGTCGATATGTTGGTGACGCAAGAGATGACCGGTGGACAATCGGCAACGCTGGTCGAGACCTCGCCTCCCGGCGGCGGACCTCCCCCACATCAGCACCAGAACGAAGACGAGACCTTCTATGTGATCGAGGGAGACTACGAATTTCTGGTCGATGGTGCATGGGTGAAAGCTTCCGCAGGCGATTCGTTTTATCGCTGCCGCGGAACGATCCACACATTTCGAAACTGCGGCACAACCACCGGCAGGATCCTGATCTTTGTTCATCCAGGCGGCTTTCAAAGTTATCTCGAGGAAATCTCGCCGCTTTCGGTGCCCGCCGATCTCCCGAAATTGATCGAAATCTCCAATCGATATGGCATTTTCTTTCCCGGGATCTCCCCGGCGTGATCTCAGCACCTGGTCTGGATTTCTTACGAGCGTTTAAGGCTTGAGTCATCGCTTGACCGAAGGGAAGGATTTACAGTTTTACAGTTTTACAGGCTACGGGGGGGAGGGTACCTATTCCGGCTCGATATTTCCCCTGTAAGTCACTGAAAATAATTTTGATATGGGCGCCATCCCGCAAATGTAAACGGTCCAAAAGGCCCGTTTTGGGCTTCTAAAGTGTTCAGAACGAAACCGAATTGCGTTCGGTGGCCTCGGTTCCGCCTAAGGCTGCATTGCGATCCTCTCTTCCACCTCTATTGTGGCAAAACCGGTAGAAAGAAAATGCAAAAGCGACCGTATTCTTGCGTAACCACGAGACGAGGGCTGAGGGCTGGGAGAATGCGTGCTAATTCGACCGGGTCATGGGGCTTTTAGTTCAGTTCGCCCGCACCCTAGCGGCAAAAAGCACGGCTAGAATCTGGCACCCGGATTGCGGGTCGTACGAATCGATTCCAGGATCCGCTGGTCTTCGGCGCTCAGCGTGGCACGCTCGAGCAGATCGGGCCGGTTGGCGAGCGTTTTGCGCAACTGCTGTTCGCGGCGCCAGCGGCGGATCTGCTGGTGATCGCCGTTCAACAACACCTCGGGGGCGCGCAGCCCGCCAAATTCGGCGGGGCGCGTGTAATGGGGATAGTCGAGCAGACCGCCGGCGCCGTGTTGAGAGCGCGGGACGCCTTCCTGGCCGGTGGTGATCGCGGCATCGGGCACCCCGAAGCTTTCAAATTCTCCAGACGCTTCGTTGCCCAGCACGCCGGGAATGAGGCGCATGGTGGCGTCGAGCACTACCGCGGCGGCCAGTTCACCGCCGCTCAGCACGTAGTCGCCGATGGAAAGCTCCATGTCGCAGTAAAGCTCGTTGATGCGCTCGTCTACGCCTTCGTAGCGGCCGCAGATCAGGATTACGCGGTCGAGCCGGGCCAGATCGCGGGCCACCGACTGGGTGAAGGAGCGGCCTTGCGCGGAGAGCAGGATGACGCCGGTGTCCGAGGCGGTTCCCTCAGGGGCTAAAGCCCCTTCCGACATGGTGCTGGTTGCGGCACGACTGAAGTCGTGCCCTGATACAGAACGCGACTCGACATCATGCGGCAAGATTCCCAACGATTCCAGCGCCTCGGCCAGCGGTTCGGGCTTGAGCACCATGCCTTCGCCGCCGCCAAAGGGCCGGTCGTCCACAGTGCGGTGCCGGTCGTGGGTGAAGTCGCGCAGATCGTGCACGCCCACCGCCACCAGCCCCTCGGCCTGGGCACGGCGCACAATACCGTGCTCGAAGAAGCCCACGAAGAATCCGGGAAAAATGGTGATGATGTCGAAGCGCATCGGCTGATCCAAGCATATCGTTTCGCGGGACGGCGAAAGTCCAGGAGATAACAGCTAACAGCTAAGGGCTGCTCTTCTGTGCTCTAATGTTGGCCAACCATCATGGCTGACATTGAAGGATTGCTAAACCGCTGGAAATCGGCGGGCATCCTCGAAGACGAGACGGCCCAGCGCATTCGTGTGTGGGAGTCGGGCCAGAAACGCCCCTCCGGTTTGCACTGGCAGGGAATTGTCGCACTCATCCTCGGCGGCATTCTGCTAGCGACCCGCGTGATCCTGTTTGTCTCCGCCCACTGGGACGACATCAGCCCCGGAGCGCGGTTCGCACTCGTAGTCGCCATGGTTGCGGTCTTTCACCTCGGGGCCGCGGTTGCCCGTCAGAAATACCATGGGTTGTCGACCACCCTGCATGCTGTCGGCACCGTTTCGGCCGGCGCGGCGATTGCGCTGGTGGGCCAGATCTTCAACATCCAGGAGCACTGGCCGGCGGCCATTCTGCTGTGGGGGATCGCCGCGCTGGCGGGGTGGGCGCTGCTTCATGATGAAGCCCAACAGACGCTCACGCTACTCTTGTTTCCCGCCTGGATCTACTCGGAACTCCTGTTCTACACCAAGGGGCACATCGGGCAGGGGGCTTATCTTGGCCGCTTTCTACTTGTCTGGGCGATCTTTTATTTCACCATGTTCCTGGGTTCGCGGCGAAAGGCAGTTCACGGGATACTGTTCGCGGTGGCAGCCATCTCGGCGGTTACCGGCACCGTGATGATGAATAGCGGCTGGGCGTCGTGGTCTGCATCGCAAACCGCGATCCCGTTTGGAACGCGCTTCTGGGCGTGGACGGCCATCGCCGCCGTGCCGCTGGCGATTGCCGCATTCAGGGGCCATTGGGGTCTGATTCCTCCGGCATCGGCGGTCGCCGTTGCCTTCGCGCTGCCGTGGTGCCAGCGCATCTGGATCGAGCACTTCGAATACGGCAACGGGCGGAATGGATCGTTCACCCGGAGCGACCCCAATTTGCTGGCGCACGTGCTGGTGGCCGCTTTTGCTGTTTTCATGATCGGGTGGGGAATGCGCCAGACCAGCCGCGCGCTGGTCAATCTCGGCATTGTGTATTTCGCAATCGCCGTCACATGGTTCTACTACAGCAACATCTTCGACAAGGTCGGGCGTTCGCTCGGCCTCATCGGGTTGGGAATCCTCTTTCTGGCAGGGGGATGGGCCCTCGAAAAAGCCCGGCGCGGCCTGCTGACCCGCTTGAGCCCACCCGGCGCGGCGGTTCAGGAGGCACGATGAAAGCTGGACGAATCAGGCTGTCAGGTGCGTCGGTGGCTCTGCTTGTGATTCAGTTGGCGCTCGTGTGCTCGGTGGCTGCGAAGTACCTCTACCAGCGCTGGTCGTGCCCGCGGGTGTGGACCCGCACCACGGCATACGATCCTGAACTTCTGATGCGCGGCCGTTATCTAAGCCTGCAACTGATGGTTGACGGCTGCCAGAGCACGCTGCCTTCCGCGAAGCAAGCCGGGTTTCCGCGCGATGTGGACGGCGCAGCGATCCAGGGACGCTACGTGGTTCGGGGCTCGGGGATCGTGGGGTTTCCAGCAGAATTGAAGGTGGCTGACAACAAGCTGTGGGCGATCGCGATTCGAGATGCGGAAAGGCGCGGAGCGGAGCGAATGGTGATGGCATCGCCCGGAGCGCCATGCGACCAGATGCGGCTTGTCGATCCGGTCAACTTCTATATTGTCGAACATGCGCAGAGTCCGCTCCCGCTTGCGTCTGGCGCAGAGTTGTGGATCGAGGTGACCCTGCCGCCGAAGGGGCCGCCGCGGCCTATTCAACTGGCCCTGAAGCAGGATGGACGGTGGGAGCCGCTGGCGTTTCAGTAGTTCCGGGTGCGGCGCGTATTCCGGCCCCGGCGTTTGGCGATCCGGAAGGAATGAAACACCCGTTTTTTTTGACTTCTGTGGTCTCCCACCCTTGCGACCGACCACCCCAGCGACGAAGACTTGTCGCTGGGGACCCCGGTAATTCGCAAGGATGGGAGACGGAGCGGTGGTTCCTGTTAAGTGTTCAGGTCTGTCAGCCCTTCGGGAAGGGCCATCTCCAGGCGCCTGGCGTCTAGGTCAATTTTGCGCAGATAGATTTTGGCAAAGGGGATCAGGATTTCTCCAGAGGCGCTTTGAACAATCAGCAGGGGCGCCGTTCCAACGGCTCGCTCAACGTTCTCGATCTGGCCTACGACAATCGGCGCATCGGGGTGCGCGACGTCGACAAGAGTGCAGCCGATCAGATCGCTGATGTAGACCTCGCCCTCCGCCAAGGGGGCGCGCTCGCTGCGCGGAAGGGCGACAATCAAACCTGCCAATTGTTCCGCACCGGTGATGGAGTCCACGCCCGCGAAATGCAGAACGATGCCGCCTTTGTGCAGCCAGTGATTTTTCAGCTCGACTTCGCGAGGGGAGGGAAGCGCGGACGGCCGGGCGCCGGGTCGAGATTCCTGTGCGTGATGCCGCAGCGCGGCAGATGCATTCTCGCTTAGGAGCCAGAGGCGGCGCCGCTCGGCAAATTTCTCTGGAAAGTCCGTGAGGATTTCGGCGAAGACCTCGCCTTTGCGTCCCTGCGCGCGCCGGATGCGTGCCAGCCAGACCCATGACTCCGGCGTCCCGTTCGGCGTCAGTCCTGTCTCCAGGGTTTGCTCCTCAACGCGCGCCTGGCTAGCCCTGTTCATCCTCTTCGAGGATGTCGAGCGTGTAGCGGTGATGCAATTTCATGCTCACCGCGCCCAGGATGGTGCGCACCGATCGCGCCGTCCGTCCCTGCTTGCCGATGACCTTGCCCACATCCTGGGGAGCAACCCGGAGTTTGAGAACCGTGTTTTCTTCCCGCCCCACGGACTGTACTTCCACGGCTTCCGGCTCATCCACCAAGGCCCGCGCTATCTCGCGGACCAGTTCTTCTACTGCCACCATCTCGTGTTGGGTCATGCACGTGCCCCTGACCGTCTCTGCATCCAAAAATTTGGCGACTTGGATCAGTGCGCCGATAGTAACAGTACATAGAGCCCGCCGTCAGCAACTTGTGCAAACAGTCGGCACTGTTTTTGCACATCTCCAGGGGGAGAGAAGTTTGCTTTACGCGACGGTTGGTTCAGCGGCCGGAGTAGTGGCCGGGAACTTCTCCACCAGCTTGGCCACTCGGGGCGAAAACTGCGCGCCGACACCGCGCCAGTAAGCGATGCGGTCGTGCTTCAGGTTGACGGTTGCGGGGTTGGTGCGGGGATTGTAAGTGCCGACAACTTCGATGGAACGGCCATTGCGGGCGCGGTCCTTCTCAATTACAACGACACGATAGTAGGGCTGCTTGCGGGCGCCAACGCGCGCCAAACGAATCATCACCACGGCGATACTGTTCCTTTCAAATCCTTTTGTTTCGATTGCCTTGTCGGCTCGTGTCCCGCAGAATCAGGGGACTTAGCGGCATCTGCTCTATCCATGCCCGCCAACCATCAGCCAGACAGACGCCCGGCCTCGCAAGACGCAACACCTAAGTATCGCCGAAAGTGGCCGTTGGGGGCAAGTTTCACTGGTTTTGGGCCGGTTCTCGCCGGGCCGGGACGGGAGGTCCTCATCCGGCCGGGAAGAGAAACCGCAGTATGGGCTTGACGCGCCGGGCCCAACTGGGCTCATCGTGCGTCCCGCCGTGGGCTCGTTCGAAGTGGAGGGAATGGCCGGCAACCCAGCCATTGGCCTTGAGCCGCCGGGCGAGCATTTCCGCGTCGCGCAGGGTGCGCTGGCCTTCGCGGTCGCCCACGTCGAGCCACATTTTTGGCCGTTCCCAGATTTGCGGCGCGCGCTCATTGAGGTAGCCGAGAATACTCTTGTGGTTCCACCACACGCTCGGAGACAGCACCGCGAGCTTGCCGAAGTAATGCGCATGGCGCAGCCCGAGATACAGGGTCACCAGCCCACCGAGGGACGAGCCTCCCAGTCCGGTCGATTCGTGGCCGGTTCGTACCCGGTACTGGTTTGCGATCCAGGGCATCAACTCCTCGGTCAGAAGCAAGCCGTACCGGTCGGCTTCGCCTCCGCCGCGCTGCCAGTCGCGCTCGTGGGTGTACTCGGCCAGCCGCCGCTCGCCGGTGTTGTAGATGCCCACAATGATCAGCGGTTCCACCTCGCCGGCGTCGATCACCTCGTCGGTTTGCTCGCGCATCTCCCAGGTGCGGTCCTTGATGAACGATGTGCGGCCGTCGAAGAGGTTCTGCCCGTCGTGCATGTAGAGCACGGGATAGGCGCGTTCCGGTTCGTCATCATAGCCGGGGGGGAGATATACGATCACGTCGCGGGGGTCGGGAAGGTGGATGCCTGCGAATCCGCGATGCAATCGGAGCCGCGGGTGGGGTGTGTCGGCATCGCCGGCCTCGAGGCTTTCGGGTGTGTCGTTCCAACCGTCGGCCTGGGGCTGCGATTCCGGGTGCGGTTCCAGATTCAATCCGTAAGGTACCTTTCTTGCGGGAGGCGCCGTTTGCGGGGAGACCCGGAAGCGCCGCCTGTGAGTGTTACAGTATCAAGAATCCAGCAGTTCTCCAAAGCAGTAGCAGATCGGTCGATTCGTTCGCCGCTGCGGACTCGCTCAGGATGACGAAAGGTGAAACTCTAAAAATTTCACTTCAGCAAATTCTGTTGACGTGAACCGGGAGCACGCATGAATCGCGAGTATCACAAGTGGTATTCCCCCCGGCTCGGCCGCGACATGGAATTGCTGGTGTTTGGCCATGCCGGCCTGCCGGTCATGGTGTTTCCCACCTCGGGCGGCCGCTTCTTCGAGTTCGAAGACCGCCACATGATCTCTGCGGTCTGGGACCGCATCGAGGCGGGCCGCCTGCAGTTTTATTGTGTCGATTCGGTGGACATGGAGAGCTGGTACAACCGCAACGTCCCTCCGCGCTGGCGCATTGCCCGTCACGTGCAGTACGACGACTATCTCATCCATGAAGTGGTTCCCCTGATCCGGCAGAAGAATCAGGATCCGCACCTGGTTGCGCTCGGCTGCAGCTTTGGCGGTTACCACGCGCTGAACATTGCCCTGCGCCACCCCGACGTCTTTACCGGCATGCTGTCCATGTCGGGCGCCTTCGACACCACCAACTTCCTCAACGGGTACTACGACCAGGACGTCTTTTACAACCAGCCCACCCATTTCCTGCCGGGCCTGAGCGATCCCTGGTTTCTCGACCGCTACAGCCGCAACACCTGGGTGCTGGCGACCGGATGGGACGATCAGTGCCTGGGGCAGAACCAGTACATGGACGGCATCATGAACGGCAAGTGGATTCCCCACAAGCTGTACATCTGGGGCACATTTAATTCACACGACTGGCCGACGTGGCAGCGGATGATTCAGGAATATCTGTGAGGCAGGGACTAGGGACTAGGTACTAGGGACTGGCGATTGTCCCCAACTCCAGTCGCAATGAGAAGATAGTCCCAGCTTGATCACTCAGGAGTCCCATGTCTGAGCTCAATCCTTACGAAAAGTATCTCGACGGCCGGCCCATCCAGGACATTCTTGGCGCAACGCCCGTCACGCTTGCCGGACTCATCGAGGCTATGGGCCCAGCGAAGGCCACAACGCCACCGGCACCTGGCAAGTGGAATGCCGCCGAGATCATCAGCCACCTGGCTGATTGCGAGCTGGTCTTTGCTTTCCGTCTACGCCAGACCCTCGCCGAAGACAGCCCCACCGTCCAGCCCTTCGATCAGGAGAAGTGGGCTGCGCATTATCCCAGTATTCCCGCCAACCGGGCGCTCGATGTCTTCGCCGCCATGCGCGGCTGGAACCTGCAGCTGTTGCGGACCGTGATGCCGCAGGCCGCAGCACGGCCTGTCTTGCACCCCGAGCGCGGTGCCATGACCTTTGAGACCATCATCGAAACCATGGCCGGCCACGATCTGAATCACATCGGGCAGCTACAGCGGATCGCCGCCCCCCGCCTCTGAACTAGCGTTTTCGGGCGATATCGCACAGCATGTCCGAATGGATGTTCAGGCCCAGGTTGGTCAGGTTGTAGAAGTGCTCGCTGGCCACCAGCCACACCATTTCGCAGATGGCCCGCTCGGAGTAGTGGCGGCGCAGGCGGTCGATTGTCTCCGACGCCACAGACCTGTTGCTGGTCAGTTCCGTCACGTAGTCCAGAGCTGCCCGTTCGGTCTCGCTGAACAGCGGACTGGTGCTGTACTCCGGCAACGCGTCGAACTTGGCCTCATTCATCCGGGCCTTGATCACGAAGTAGCGCCCGATGTCGGTGCAAAACGTGCACACGTTGATGTGCGCCACCTGTTCGCGAATCAGCATGGCCGTTTCCGGCGGCAGCGTCAGTTCCTTGTCGAGCTTGGCGATCTTCGCGACAAACATTCCGAACCCCACCGGCAGGCGCGAATAGACCACTTTCACAGGGGTGGGAACTTTTCCGAATTGGCGCCGCGACATGGCGTAAACGATCTTCTTCACCAGGCCCTGCGGCTTTTCGATTGCGGGGAGATATGTTGCCATAAGAAAGAACCTCCTTTGTCAATGCCGTACGTAACAATGACGCACGAGGTTACCGTGATTCGACAGCGGCCCGGAAGTTTTTTCACGGCGCTGGAACCATTTTCAGCCCGTCGGAAAATGGGGTTGAGACAGGCTCTGCCGTACACTGTTCTTTCCTGGATTCGATTAAGGCTGGGGACAGGAGGAGGGGCATGAAAAAGATCGGCGTTCTGTTCGGCATGGAGAACAGCTTTCCGGGAGCACTGGTGGAGCACATCAATGCGCGCCATGTCGAAGGCATTGAGGCCGAATTCGTTGACACCGGCGCGGTGCACCTGAACCGGGCTCCCAAGTATGCCGTTATTGTCGACCGCATCTCCCACGACATTCCCTTTTACCGCGCCTTTCTCAAGCACGCCGCGCTCAATGGGACGATCATCATCAACAATCCTTTCTGGTGGTCGGCGGACGACAAGTTTTTCAACTACACGCTGGCGGAGAAGCTGGGTGTCGCCGTCCCGCCCACGGTGATTCTGCCCCACAAGAAATATCCCGAGGGCACCAACGAACGCTCCATGCGCAATCTCGAATATCCGCTCGACTGGGATGGAGTGTTCAATTACATCGGCGAGCATGGGTTTCTGAAGCCCATTAATGGCGGCGGCTGGCGCGACGTCTACCACATTCACAATCGCGAGGAGTTCTTCAACGCGTACGACCAGTCCGGCAACCTGTGCATGATGTACCAGAAGGCGGTCAACTTCAACGAGTATTTCCGCTGTTACGTCGTGGGCCAAAAGAAGGTCCACATCATGCCGTACGACCCGCGCAATCCGCACCACGAGCGCTACCTGCAGAACCCGCCCGCCTACGACAAGAAGCTGCTGAAGCGCGTGGAGGACGATGCGTTGAAGCTGTGCCAGGCGCTGGGCTACGACCTGAATACGGTGGAATTCGCGGTGGAAGACGGGATTCCTTACGCCATCGATTTCATGAATCCCGCGCCGGACGCCGATCTGCATTCGGTCGGCCAGGCCAACTTCGACTGGATCGTGAAAGAAGTAGCTGACCTGGCCATCGACAAGGCGAAGGCCGCACCGAAGCTGCTGGAGTTGAACTGGGCTTCGTTTCTGAACGCGGCGCCGGCTGCTGCCAAGCCGGACAAGACGTCATCCCCGAAAAAGTCTGCCGGAAAGCCGAAGAAGCCGAGCCAGCCGAACGCAGCGGAAGAAGCGTCAGTTTAGGAAACTATCTGATTCGCTGCTCGTGATCCCCAATGCAGGGCGTTTTCCCGCATCCGCCAGCAATGCGCGGACCTCATCATCGCTGGTCGGAGAGAAATCGCGGTAGAACAGGCTGACCGCTTCCAGTCGCTCCGGCACGCTGACGCAGATCACGCGGTCGACTTCGCTGCTGATTTCGTCGACGCTGCTCCTGGCCGCCACGGGAACGGCAATGGTGACCTGCGTGGCCCGCGGTCGAACCGCCCTCACCGCTGCTCGCATGCTGGCTCCGGTTGCCAGGCCGTCGTCCACCAGGATCACGCCGCTGTCGCCAAACTCCGTCGGCGGACGGCCTTCGCGGTAGGTGCTTTCGAGCCGATCGATTTCCTTCCTCTGCTGCTCGATCAGCGCATGGAGCTGCTCCTCTGTCACGTGGAACTCGCGCACCGCGTCGGGATTGAGCACCATCGCACCGCCGCTGGCGATCGCGCCCATGGCGAATTCGCGGCAACGGGGGGCGCCCAGTTTGCGCACGATGATGACATCAAGGGGGAAGCCGCACGTAACCGCCACCTGGTACGCCACCGGCACGCCGCCGCGCGCCAGGCCCAGCACAACGGCAGGGCCCAAGCCGGGCGCTGTCGCGACGATCCTCGCCAGCATCTGGCCCGCCTCTGTCCGGTCCTGGAAGATGACTTCATTCACACATCGCCGATTGTATGCCCGCTGGCATCGACCTTGGTCCCTGATCCCTGTCATACAATTGCCCACAAGCTGTCCCCAGGAGAACTGCATGCGGCCTTCCTTCTCGCTTGGCATTGAAGAGGAGTACCAGACCATCGATCCAGTGACCCGCGACCTGCGGTCCCACATCGAAACGGAAATGCTGGCCCAGGGCAAGCTGCGCTTGGAGGAGCGGGTCAAGGCTGAGATGCACACTTCAGTGGTTGAGGTAGGCACCCGGGTCTGCCTCAACATCGACGAAGCGCGCGAGGATATTTACGAGCTGCGCCGCGAGATGATCAAGCTGGCCCGCGAGCACAAACTCGAATTGGTCGCCGGGGCCACGCATCCCTTCGCCGACTGGCGCAACCAGCAAATTTATCCCGACCCGCGCTACCACCAGGTGGTCAAGGACCTGCAACTCGTCGCGCGCGCCAACCTCATCTTTGGACTTCATGTTCATGTGGGCATTGAAGACCAAGAAGCCGCCATTCGCATCATGAATTCGATGCGCTATTTTTTGCCGCATATCATGGCGCTGGCCACGAATTCGCCCTTCTGGCTGGGTATAAACACCGGCTACAAGGGCTACCGCGCCAAGGTATTTGAAAACTTTCCACGCACCGGAATTCCTGACGCGTTTTCGAGCTACTCCGAATTCGAGAACTATGTGAGCCTGCTGGTACGCACCAATTGCATCGACAACGCCAAGAAGATCTGGTGGGACATCCGGCCGCATCCTTTCTTCAACACGGTGGAGGTGCGGGCGTGCGACATTCCGCTGCGGGCCGAGGAGACGGTCGCGATCGCGGCGCTGATCCAGGCGACGGCGGCCTATCTTTATCGCCTCCATGCGTCGAACCAGGATTTTCGGCAGTATGCGCGGCCGCTGCTGATGGAGAATAAATTCCGCGCCGTCCGCTATGGACTCGATGGCAAGCTAATCGACTTTGGCAAACAGCAGGAAGTTCCCGAGCGCGATCTCATCGAGGAGTACCTGGCCCTGGTCGATCCCGACGTCGAGGAACTTGGCAGCCGCGAAGCGATCAACGGCATTCGGAAGATTCTGAAGACCGGCACTGGGGCTGACCGACAGTTAAAGGTGTTCGAGGAGTCCAAGGGCGACTTGAAAGCTGTGGTGGATTACATGGCCGAGGAGACGCGGGCGGGGCTTTAGTTGGTCGGCGTGGATCGCGAAGAATGAAAGATCCGGTTCGGAGATCGATACGTCCTTCGCGGTGAATACCTGTTTCCCGCTCTGCGGTGAATCCACGATCGAGAGCAGATATAGAGCAGATCCCAAATATCCCCGACCGGCTCTCCAAAAAAAATTGAGATCGCGTGATTACATTCCGGCTGAATCGTCGCATTCTAAAGTGACCGGCTCTTCCGATCTTCGCAAGAAGCTCTCGTCACAATTTGATCCATGAGGAGAAATCGACATGCCAGATCCGTCCCCCGCCCCCAGTGCGTCCGCGCCCAGCGCCTCAACCAAATCCATGAGTCCCGACCGCGGGGCCCTGGGAAAAATCGTTGGCCATTTGTTCATGGCGGCCAAGATTCTGCTCGAGGGCCGCGTGAGCGACATGGAAGAAGTGCGCCACGAAATCCGCATCGTCATGGGCGACACCGCCACCGCAACCGACTCGGAGACAAGCACGAGTACGTCTATCGTTCCTGAAGGCGAAACGACGTCGGTTCTGGAGTGGAAGAAGAGGATCACCCGCCTTTTACACATCATCCGGAGGCTGCCCGATTCGATAGGCAGCGTGCCTGAGAACCTGAAGAAGGATCTCGCGCGGCTGATCAAGCAAGGCAAGAACCTGTGCTCCGGCGGCAACGGAGCAGCGGAAGACGCGCAGCAGCAGCTTTCGAAAGCGATCAAGCTTTACCGCAAGCTGAGCGGCGTTTCGTACGTGTAATCACTGCAAACCATATTCGCAGGGGGACGATCAGGAGAGCCCGTTCAACCCAACGGGCTCTGATCGTTCCGGCGCGGTTGCCGGATCGACTCGGGGCTAGAGATCTTCGACTTTCAATTGCACGTCGGCGCCTTGCCAGGCGGAGTCGAACTGCTGTTTCACCCAGGAAGCATCGTAGTCGCGGTTTTGCCGGCGCAGCGCCTGTTCGAGGCCGAAAAGGGATCGTGGATTGCGCGGATTCTGGCTGAGATCGTCGCGAAAGGTCTGCTCAGCCGCCTTGACATCGCCGGTCTGAAGGAGCATGCCGCCCAGCGATTCGCGCACCGGGTAGTACCAGTCCGCCGGCTCGTCATAAAGAAGCTGGTCCTGGGTGGCGACGGAGTCGCGCAGCAACGCAATAGCGGCGGGCTTCTCGCCTCGGGCCGCCGCAATTCGCGCCGCGAGCACGTCGCTCGCGATGTGAAGGATCTGCCAGGTGTGGTTTTCAACCGGCGGCATGAACAGGTCCTCATGTGGCGTTGCTTTTTCGATTGCGGCTAACTGCTTCTGGATCTCCTCGGCTGCATTGCGATTGCCCTGCGCAGCCAGGGCCATGCCGCGGCTATAAAGCCAGAATGCTTTGAGCACGGGAGTCTGCGCCGCCGGCTCGCTCATCGCCAGCAGGTCAGTCCATCGTTCGCAGCGCACGGCCACCACCAGTTGGATGCCGACAAACGGCTCCACCATCGGCATGTCCTTCATGGCGGGGCGCAGGTTGTCGGCCAGCCGGTCAGCCGAAGCCTGGGCTTCGGCGCAATGCCCCTGCATGCTGGCTGCGATGGCGCCAAAGTGCAGGTTATGGGAGTAGTACATCATCATGTACATGCCCTGCGTGCCGGTCATGGCGGCGTATGCTTCATCGGCCTTGGCCGCGGCTGCGTTGTGTTCGCGTGCGCCGTCGTAATTTCCTGTGCGCTCGTAAATATGGGCGGGCATGTGGACCAGGTGGCCGGCGGCGGGCGCTTCCGCGGCAATGCGATCCGCATAGGGCAGTGCTCGCTCCGGATGCGGCGATGCCTCCACGGCGTGGATATAGAGGTGCATAGCTCCGATGTGGTTGGGATCGCGGCGGAGAACGCTTTCAAGGGTCGCGACGATCTCGTCCGTGCCTGGAGCCGGAGTTCCATCCGCATTCCAGAGTTTCCAAGGGCGCAGGTTCATGAGGCTGTCGGCGAACAGCGTGGCGGCATCGAGGTCATCGGGATATTTCCGGCTCAGTTCCCGCATCGCGTTGGCGTAGTCTGCGTTGAGCTGGTGGTAATTGGGATGAGGGTCGGGCGAGAAGCGCTTCGCGATTGCCGCGATGTAGTCCTTCTCGATCTGCGGAGCGCCGCCGCTCAGGGCTTTCGCTTGATCGACCGCATCCACGGCGATTTTCTCGTGTTCGGGGTCGACGGGAAGGTTATAGTTCGGACCGACAGCCAGGGCCACGCCCCACCAGGCCATGGCCAGATGCGGATCGAGTTCTGCGGCGCGCCGAAAGGAACGCGCCGCCTCTTCATGGTTGAACGCGTACACGAGGCGCAAGCCCTGGTCGAAAAACTGTTGCGCGGAGGGGTTGCTCGTCGACACGGAATGATGCAGGCTGCTTAGCCCCGGGATCAAAGCCACGGGCTTGGGTCCGGCGGCATTTTGTGTCCAGCCCGCTGGCGATGCGATCAGCAGCACGAGCACAAGGAATCTCTTCATCAATTTCTCCATGATCGCGGTTACGCGGCGAAACGCCGGGCCATGCGAAGACACTATCCGATTGTTGTGAGCGGAGTAAGTTCCTGCAAGTGGTATTTCTCCGGGTTGGCACGATTGCGAGTCATTCGTCGCTTACAGAGTTGAGAGAGTTTGCTGAGCGAAGTTTGCGCGGGAGCAATGTGCCATGGACTCGAACCGGATACATTCACTTTCAGGAAAAAACACGCACGCAAATCGTGCGACGGAGTCCAACTGTTCCACTTCTGCCTTGGGGAGTTACATGAGAGCAAGTGTTCTGGCCGTGTTCGGTACGGCGGTGGTCGTTCTGGTCTCCGCGCTCGCGGAGCCCAGAACCCCGCCCATCCATCCTGGCTCGCTGGCACGGTTCGACGCGATTACTTCCTTTTGCGAAAAGGCAGACCCGATCGATGCGTCCCAGTTTGCGGCGAAACTCGCAGGGGTCACGATCGGCCATTCCGACGATGAAATCCGGCGCAATCGCGAATCAGTCAAGTATCAGCACGCCATGACGCAAGCCGACGAAACGCTTTCCGGGGTCTTGCCGGGAGATGCCGTGAAGGCCTGCACTGAATTCCTGGCCGAGAACTAGGGCGGCGGGGATTGCAGCGACTTCATGAAGCGCGGCCGGTCTGATTGAGTTTGCTGTAAAAGCCCAGATCCTTGCCCTCAAGCGCTTTGGTGATGTAGACAATCTGCCCGTAATGCAACCCGAAATGCTCCACGACCTGGTAGACAGCGTCCAGTCCCGTCACGTGATAGCCCTGAATTTCATACGGTGCGAGCAGATCCTGCTGGGTGAGCCGGGAAAGCACTGCTGACGCCTCGATCATGGTTGTGCCCAACGTTGCCAGTACCGCTGACGGTGGGCCGCCCGATTTTTCACTGAATTCGGCCGGCCGGTTGCGCTCGTCGTCCTGGCGATTGAACGACGCCACCATCCATTGGCGCACGTTTCCGTTCAGGTGCAGGAGCAGGTTTCCAATGCTGTTGCTGGCCTGATTGGGACGCCACCAGAGTTGTTCTTCGCCAAGCGGCGCGACGGTTGCCTGGAGCCGCGGCCACCACTCCGTGAACAGTTTCTTCCGCGAATGCTCCAGAAACAACGTTGCGGTATCTTTCTGTGGATTGGTCATGGGCGCACCTTGCCTTTCATCCAGTCACAGTTTTCCGCGGCTGGTTTTCGTCTCGCCATCCCCGGTTGCCGACTCTCCACCCCCGGTTTGCCGGCTTCTGCATCACACGGCATGTACTTCAAAGCGTGGCAAAGGAGAACTCATTTGACAGATTATCGCGTGGGCAAAGGTGAAGTTCGGGAAGACCAGGTAACGGCCGCTATTGAAAACGTGACAGCGCAGGTCGCGTTTCTTGGATTGGCGCTCGCGTCCATGGGGGTTTCCCTGGGGCTGCATTTCAGCGGGCGAAAGCACGAGGCGCTGTTTGTCGGCCAATGGGCCGCTCCGTTCTTGCTCCTCGGGCTCTACAACAAACTCGTCAAGCAGCACGGATCGGACGCTTCTCCGGTAATTGACGGGCAGAGGCCCGCCTGACCCCGCGTCATTGACCGAACCACAAAGCCCGGACCGCCGCCGGTCCGGGTCAGGGGAAACGGTACGTGGGTCTGCCAGGGCGGGGTGCGGACCCGAAAAGTGGGTTGCTTGCCCCCAAAATCCTGTATCCGACAACAGTGTTCACTATATGAAACTATATTGATGTAGAGCAAACACGATTTTCAGCCTGAACGCTTCCTTTTCGTGAACATCGTGATGTGAGACATTGCCAGTCGTGTTTTCAGAGGGCTAGTATTCGACTGGGTTGACACAGTTGCCCCGAAAAACATACGCCAGCATGCAGTTGTTCCCGAGTTCACAGAGGTTTCACCAACGAGCGGCGCTGACCGGCGACCGCGCAGGAGTGTCCTGTCATGGCATGGTATGCCTACTGCATCGGTGAGAAGCAAGCTTTTCCTGAATTGGCCCGTCACCGCAAACCTGTTCCCATGGAATCCGTCCACGGCGTCAGCGGAAATCAGGTATTTCTTTATCCTGCCAGCGACCTCGCCGTCATAGTGAGCGAACACAACCCCGCAGAGAGCCTCAGCCAGAAATCGGGCATGGACCACGCCCGAGTGATCTCCGATTGTTTCCAGCATTCCACGGTTTTGCCGTTCCGGTTCGGGACGGTTTTCAATGACGACGAAAGCCTGCGGAAATCCATCCGCTCCAACCAGCGTCAATTCTTGAACAACATCGAGAAACTGCGCGGCAAGACCGAGATGCACCTCAAGATCTTTGTGGACGATTGCTGCGCCCGCGAGCTCGTCCGCCACCTGCCGGCCGAGGGAGTGGGCCGTGAATATCTGACCAGCCTGAGAGAAAACGCCGTGCGGCAGCGGGAGCGCCAGACACGGGCGCGGGCAGTCAGTTTCCAGATGCACCGGCTCTTCAATCCGCTGGATGAGGAAGTCAGCTGCCGGCTCACGGAAAGCGGCAAGATGGTTCTCGACATTGCCCATCTGATCGACCGTAAGTGCGTGGAGCGCTATCAGAACAAGTTCGCTTCCACCAGCGCGACCCTGCGCGATTGCCAGATGCAGGTCTCCGGGCCGTGGCCGCCATATCACTTCGTTCACAGGCTGACTCGCGGCCCATCGACTCCGGCAGTGAGTGTGTCCGCGGCGGCGACTGTGCCGGCGGTGCGGGTGTCCGATCCGCTACCGGCGATGGTCTAAGTTCCGATTACGGTGGAAGTTGCAACAGAAAAGCCTCGGCCCGGGCCGAGGCTTTCTTGTTGTATGGCTCACCGGGCGAGACGACGATAGGGCAGCTAGATCCGTCTAATGGTTGCGAGCCAGGCCGGTGCGCCGTTGTCGTGATATCTCGTCTGAATCCGGTCCGGTTCAATGGCTGCGACGTTCCACCCACTGCTCCGGCTGAAAGCCGCTCTCAGCTCTTCGTGGCGGACGGGATGCGGGCCCGTATCGGGACCATCGTCACTGAAGCACAGCACATACAGGGTTCCATCCTGATTGGTCACCAACGATAGACTCGCCACGTATTCTGGTCGCTCGGCGGCGCTGAAAGTGTGGAACAGGCCGCAGTCCAGCACCGAGTCAAACCTGCGTCCTAAACCCTCCAAATGGAACGCATCGGCCGCAGTGAATTCAACGTCGATTCCACGTTCGCCAGCCTTCTTCCGGGCGATCGCGAGTGCCGTTTCAGCCACATCGATGCCCACAACTAGCAATCCCAGCGAGGCGACGTGAAGAGCGTTCTCGCCGGTCCCGCAGCCCGCATCGAGCACCGCTCCGGCAAATCCGCCTTGGGAGGCCAAACGCACGATTACCGGCTGCGGCTGGCCTATATCCCAAGGCGCGGGGCCCTCCCGGTACGACGCATCCCAGGGTAGTCCTGTCATTCGCTCGTGGCTGGTCGGGTGTCGGCCACGGAATGGATCGTCAGCATGGGTTCCTGATCGCTCCAACTTGTTCATCTCCCCCTCAACTGCCGCCTGATCGTGGCCCCGATCCCCGGGTCTTGACTTGGTTCGTTGCCCCCTGGTTGTACTACCCTGCCTTACCAGAGCTTTCACTTGGAACCAAACGGCCGGAGCCAATTCGTCGCGGAGTCAGCTTCGGCACGTCAACCGGTGGCTTAATTTTCCAGGATCGACATTGGTCTAGCGGGGGGTGGTGCTGGGGCTGGCCGCGCCCTTGCGCCGGGACAGGACAAAGGAACCACGCCGGTCCTTCGAAGCGTGGTCAATCTGCTTCCAGAAGCCGACAAAGTAGTCGATCGCCGAAACCGTGGAAACCAGGACGGTGAAGTAGCCTGCGACAATGGCCGTCCATTTCACTGGGAGGATCAGCCATCCGAACTGCCACTGGTACCAGTGATGGGCCAGGATCGTGGCAATCACAAACACCATCTGGCCAACCGTCTTGAGCTTGCCCAAGTCGCTGGCCTGGATGGTAAAGCCTTCCGATGCGGCTATGGAGCGCAGGCCGGAGATGAGGAATTCGCGGCCGATGATCACGACGGCGATCCAGACCTTGACCACCTGGGGGTTATAGGCGACCAGGGCAATGATCGCTCCGGTCACCATGATCTTGTCGGCCAGGGGGTCGAGAAGCATGCCCATGGTGGTGATCTGGCCGCGCTTGCGGGCGAGGTAGCCGTCGACGCCATCGGTGATCGAAGCCAGGACAAACAGGATCGACGCCAGGATCTCCTGCTCCCCGCTTGAACCCTGCCACGGAAAATGCGGCGAAAGGATCCAGAGCAGGAGCGGGATCATGACGATCCGGCTCATCGTGATTGAATTGGGTAAGTTCACCGTAAGTCCCTTTAAATCAGGATGAGATTTCTCTGGCCTCTGTTCCGATCACGAATTGCTGAAAATCTGCTGCGCTCGAAAGTTGTCCGCTCACTCCAAAAACTTAGATCACTACGACCACTATAAGCGTGTTCATGCGACGCTCGCCAGATTGCGCAACGGGAGCGAACCATTGTAGGAGCAACGCCGGCGCCCAAGAATGATCGCTGGTTACGAATCTTGAAGCGTCCGGCAGGTTGCCGGCCAGGATGCGGCTCGCGGCGACCGCCGAGAAACCTTAGCGGAACGGCCGGACCCGTCAGTTACTCTAAGAACTCAGGAATCCTCATCGAGTCCCTGGACATCTGACCTTCAATCGAGGGAGCTTCCAATTGAAATATTCCACTGGGCCCCGAACCGGGGGAGTTGACATGGGTCGGCTCTGTAAGGCGAGGGTCGTTTGTGGTAACCATCACCAGGCCAGGTTGCAACGCGGCGCTGTGCTGATTACTCTCTGCTGTCTGGCTCACGCATGCTTTGCACAGGTGCCTGAATCCAAACCGCTGCCGGAGGCGCCTTCCGCGAATTCGCAACCGCAGACCGTGCCAACGTTGGCGAAGCCACTGCAGGGTGGGGTGCAACTCGTGCAACTGCTGGAGCGGAAGTCGCTGGTCTTTCCCGACCTTGCCACCAACCAGCAGCCCTTCGGCCCCGGAGAGAAGTTCAAGTTGGCGATAAACAACTCCTGGTCGCTGGCCACGATCGGGGGTGCGTTGGTGAGCGCTGCTTACGGACAGGCGATCGACAGTCCTGAGGGCTATGGCCAGGGCGCTGACGGATACGGCAAACGCTTTGGAGCCAGCATGGCCCGCGCCGCTTCCGAAAACCTGTTTGGCACCTTTGCAATTGCGTCCATCATGCGCGAAGATCCCCGCTTCTACGTGAGGAAGAATCTGTCCTTTGGCCAGACAGTGAAGTACTCAGCCGTCAGGTTGCTCTTCACGCGCAGCGATTCAGGAACGCGGGTGGTTAACTATGGTGGACTGGTGGGTCCACTGGCGGGCGAGTTCCTGGCAAACACGTATTATCCCGAAGGAAACCGCGACGTCTCCAGTGCTTTGATCCGCTACGCATCCGACCTTGGCTGGAGGTTCGGGGGGAACATGCTGCGCCAGTATTGGCCGAGCATCAACAAGAAGCTTCGCCTGGTGCCGTCCGGTCCCGAGCCGATGCCGGAAAAGCATGATTAAACTTGACCCGGCTTGTAGCTGCGGCGGGCTCTAGATCACGATTGCCCGCGGGCCGCCTTGCGCAGGCGGTCGCGGATGGCGTCTCCGATGCCCTCACCAGGGGGTATCGGGCACAGGATGATCGTGCATCCCAGGCCATCCAGGGCGCGCAGGCCGGCGTACAGGGAATGCGCCATCTCCTCCGGCGCCGCCCATCGTCCCCATGGAAAAACTTCAGTTTCCGGCGCTCCGGCGGCAGCCATATCGGCTGGGAGCATCATGCCGACGCGCTCGGTTGAGTAAAGCGCGGCGGCCCGGGCGAGTTGCGCCGGGAGGTCGGAGAACGGCGCTTCGACAAGTACAAGGCGGGCGCGGGGCGCGTAGTGGCGCATCCCCACCCCGGGCGAAGGCAGCGCCTGTGGAGATTCAGACGGCGCATGGAGTTCCTTTCGGTAGATTTCGACCGGCCCGGCGACCGAGCGGATCTGCTCCGCGGTTACCGCGCCGGGGCGGTAGATGATCATCGGGCTCTGGCCGGGGTCAAGAACCGTCGACTCGACGCCGTGGGCGGTCGGGCCGGCGTCAAGAATGGCGTCGATGCGGCCGTCTAGATCTTCGAGGACATGGGCTGCGGTGGTGGGGCTGGTGCGGCTGAACATGTTGGCGCTGGGCGCGGCGACAGGGACTCCCGCCCGGCGGATGAGCTGAAGCGCAACCGGGTGCGCGGGCATGCGGACCCCGACCAGGGGACGGCCGGCCGTGACCGCATCCGGAACCGCAGCCGAGCGAGGGAGAAGAAGCGTCAGCGGCCCGGGCCAGAAGGCGGCCATCAGCTTGCGGGCCGATTCGGGGATGGCGGTGACGATCTGGGCGAGCATGGGATTGGCGTCGACGGGGCCGGCGATGTGAACGATGACCGGGTCCCACGACGGGCGCTGCTTGGCGGTGAAGATGCGCGCCACGGCGGCGGAATCGAGGGCATTTGCGCCTAAGCCGTATACCGTCTCCGTGGGCAGGGCGACCAGCCCGCCGGAGCGAAGAATCTCCGCGGCCCGATCGAGAGCGGCGCGGGCCTCGGTGGTTTCGAGATGCTCGGGATCGACGGCCAGGCGGAGAGTGTGCACTCTGTTATCTTCGCCGTTCGCCGGGCAACCACGCCACCTCGCATATACTCACGATCATGATAGCTGTGGAGACCGAAATCAAATTCCGGGTGGGCGACCTGGCCGAGCTGGCCGGAAAGCTGGAACAGGCCGGTTTCCACCTCGATACCCCGCGCACCTTTGAGAGCAACGTGCTGTACGACACGCCCGACCGCCAGATGCGGGCGCGCACGGAGATTCTGCGCATCCGCAGCTACGGCGGAAAGTGGACCATGACCCACAAGCGCCTGCCGGACGATGGGCCGGGCGAAGACCGCCACAAGCATCGCATCGAAACCGAGACCGAGGTCACCGACGGCAGCGCTCTTGCCGAGGTCTTCCGCTCTCTTGGACTCATCGCTGCGTTTCGCTATGAGAAATGGCGCAGCGAGTGGAGCGACGGGCAAGGACATTGTGTTATCGATGAAACGCCCATCGGGAATTACGCGGAGCTGGAAGGCGAGCCGGGGTGGATCGACCGCGTGGCTTCGAGGCTGGGCGTGCCTCATTCGGAGTACGTGACCCTGAGCTATGGACGGCTGTTCGAGCAATGGCGGGAAGAGAATCAATCCCCCGCCGAGCACCTCACGTTTGAGGCGGTTTTGCCCGCTGGCTCGCGCACGTAAACGCCTCGGGCGCCGATTTATTTTCGCGATTTTCTGACCTTCTCCTGATCGGATTCTGCACAGTCTCTCACGTTTGCTGTTTAAGCGGCCGATAACGCGACCGAGCGAGGAGTTGTGCGCGGGAGGAGCGAATGGCAAAGGCGAACGAGAACCCGACTCGGTTGGCGTTGCGGCTAGTGTGCAAACGCGGGTTGCAGGCTGCCGTCCTGGCGCTGGTGGCGGTCGTGGCGCTGCCTGGAAGCGCGGCGAGCGATCGTCCGGTCAAGTCGAAGGTGCCCCCGGTGTATCCGGAACTGGCCAAGCGGATGAAGATCTCTGGAATCGTGAAGGTGGAGGCCACCGTCGATTCTGACGGCAAGGTCACCGCGGTAAAAACGCTCAGCGGAAGTACAGCTCTGCAGTCGGCGGCCGAGGAGGCGGTGCGCAAATGGAAGTTCGGTCCGGGGGACGGCACTGCCACCGTGGCGGTGGACGTGACCTTCAACATGGGGCCGTGACCGTTGAGTTGCTGTCTCTGAAGGGTGGAGGTGGGGCCGTCGGCTTGTGCAGGGACTTCCGTCTCGGCACTAGTCTCACATCGGTGTCGCCGATCCAGGGTGGATGAAAAGATGGTTTGGGTTCGTGGCTTCCCACCCTTTCCGCAGAAAAAGCAGAAAGGATGGGGCACGGAGCATTTGTTTCTTTTCCGCAGAAGGACGGCGGGTTTGCTTATGCTTCGACGCCGTGGCACTTTTTGTACTTCTTGCCTGAACCGCAGGGACAAGGATCGTTGCGGCCTACCTTTTCGCCGGTGCGGCGCTGGTTGGGCTGGCTGGCTGCGGAACCCCCGGCCATGCTGGCCACGGCGAGTTCGCGTTGCTTCTTGCGGGCGAACTCCTTCTCGAGGGCGTCAATGGTCGTTGATGGCGTGCGCGTGGGGATGGGAATTTCACGGGGTGCGGCTTCGAGCACAGGCGCCGGGCGCGGAGAGGCAGATGGCCACCGGCGGTGCGGCGGGAACAGGGCGCCGCGGCTGCGGGGCGGCGTTGACCGGCTGCCCGTCCGGGCCGATGATCTGCATCCGGAACAGGAACCGGACCGTGTCCTCCTGGAACTTCAGCATCATGGCTTCGAACATGTCGAACGACTCGCGCTTGTAGGCCACCAGCGGATCCTGCTGCGCATACCCGCGCAAACCGATGCCCTCTTTCAGGTGGTCCATCGAAAGCAGGTGATCCTTCCACAGGCCGTCGATCACGCTCAGCATCACCATGCGCTCGTGATAGCGCATCGTCTCGGCGCCAAGAATCTTCTCCTTGCTTTCGTAGTCTTCCTTGAGCTTGTCGAAGATTTCATCGCCCAGTTCGTGGCGCGCCAGTTCCAGCGGCTTGATGCCGGAGGCCGCGAAGCTCAGGCCGAATTGTCCGACGAGACGATCGTCGAGCGCCTTGATGTTCCACTGGTCGGGATGCTTGTCCTCGGGCGCGAACTCATCGAGCAGCCGACTGAGGATGCCGCCAACATAGTCTTCGAGAATCAGCTCCCGCTGCTCGACGCCTTCGAGCAACTGGCGGCGCAGGCCGTACACCGCCTCGCGCTGCTTGTTCATCACGTCGTCGTATTCGAGCAGGTGTTTGCGGGATTCGAAGTTCTGCGCTTCGACGGCCTTTTGCGCCGCCTCGATGCGGTTCGAGATCATGCGCGACTCGATGGGCACGCCCTCTTCCATGCCCAGCTTCTCCAGCAGCACGCTTACCCACTGCTTGGCGAAGATGCGCATCAGGTCGTCTTCGAGGGAGAGGTAGAAGCGCGATTCGCCGGGATCGCCCTGGCGGCCGGCGCGCCCGCGCAACTGATTGTCGATGCGGCGGGACTCGTGCCGCTCTGTGCCGAGAATGAAGAGTCCACCCGCCTCGATGACCTGTTCGTGATCTTTCAGCGGCCGTTTCGTTGTGGACGGCGAAGGCTGCGGCCCAGTCGGGCTCGGCGACTTCGAATTCCTGGCCCTGGTAATAGAAACGCAGGAAACCGGCGGGCGCCATGGGATTGATAGCACCCTCGGCCACGCTGATGGCCCGCGCATGGCCTTTTTTCACCAGTTCCATGCGGGTCATGAACTCGGGGTTGCCGCCGAGCAGAATGTCGGTGCCGCGGCCGGCCATATTGGTGGCGATGGTGACCATGCCGAGGCGGCCGGCCTGGGCCACGATCTCTGCTTCGCGCTCGTGGAATTTAGCGTTCAGCACCACATGGCGCACGCCCCGCCGTTGCAGAATCCCGGAAAGCCGTTCCGATTTCTCGATTGACGTGGTGCCGACCAGCACGGGCTGCTTCTTGTCGTGCAGCGTCAGCGATATCGTCGGCAACGGCTTTGTATTTTTCCTTCTCCGTGCGGTAGACAACGTCCGCATTTTCGAGCCGCCGCATGGGCTTGTTGGTCGGAATGACGACGATTTCGAGCTTGTAAATCTTCTCGAATTCGGCGGCTTCGGTTTCGGCGGTGCCGGTCATGCCGCTCAGCTTTTTATACAGGCGGAAATAGTTCTGGAAGGTGATCGTCGCCAGGGTCTGGTCTTCCTTGCGGATGGCGACGCCCTCTTTGGCTTCGATGGACTGGTGCAGCCCGTCGGACCAGCGCCGGCCGGGCATCAGGCGGCCCGTGAACGTGTCCACGATGATGACTTCGCCCTCTTTCACCACGTAATCGACGTCGCGCTTGTACAGCGCATGGGCCTTGATGGCCGTCTCAACGTAGTGCTTGAGGTCCCAGTTTTCGGCATCGGCGATGTTATCGATGCCGAGCTCTTTTTCGATCGAGATCCAACCCTCGTCAGTAACGCCGATGGTGCGATGCTTTTCGTCAACCACGTAGTCGCCGGAGAGAAACTTCTCGCCTTCCCTCAGTTGGATTCCGAGCTGTTCCTGGCGTTTGGTATCGCTCCACTCGACCTCTTCGCCAAGCTCCAGCTTGGGCATGATCCCGAGCACGCGGGCATACTTGTCGGTGGTCTGGTCGGTGGGGCCGGAGATGATGAGGGGCGTACGCGCTTCGTCGATCAGGATCGAGTCCACTTCGTCGACGATGGCGTAGTAGTGGCCGCGCTGCACGCAGTCCTTGATTTCGAACTTCATGTTGTCGCGCAGGTAATCGAATCCGAACTCGTTGTTGGTGCCGTAGGTGATGTCGGCGCCATAGGCGGCGCGGCGTTCATCGTCGCTCAGGTCGTGGACAATGACGCCGACGGTGAGGCCGAGGAACTCGTAGATCTTGCCCATCCACTCGGCGTCGCGCTTGGCGAGGTAGTCGTTGACGGTGACCACGTGCACCCCGTGACCGGCCAGCGCGTTGAGATAGCAGGCCAGGGTGGCGACGAGGGTTTTGCCTTCGCCGGTTTTCATTTCCGAGATCTTGCCCGAGTGCAGGACCATGCCGCCGATCAACTGCACATCGAAATGCCGCATGTGGACGGCGCGCCATCCGGCTTCGCGGACCACCGCGAAGGCTTCGGGCAGAATTTCGTCGAGGACGGCCTTTTCGGCGGCCTTGATTTCTTCGGCCTCCTTGAGGCCTTCCAGCCGCGCGGTGATGCGGGCCTTGAACTCGATCGTCTTGGCGCGTAACTGTTCGTCCGAAAGCTTTTGAATGCTCCGGTTCCAGGGCATTGATGGTCGCGACGGTGGGCACCAGGCGCTTGATGACGCGCTCGTTTGCCGTGCCAAAAACCTTTGTTAGTGCCTTATCCAAAAACACAGGAGTCTCCGTATACCAGTGTAAATTGCTGTGGGTGTAAGCGGGCTCTCTGAGGGAGCCCGCCGGACGGGTTGATCCGAATCGCGAGGGACCTCATTCCAGGCGTAAAACCAGCCGGTCTACCTTCTCCCCGTGGCGAATCCGCCGCAACTGGCGGAACAGGTGTTTGCGCGCGGTGTCCGGACCGCCCTCGTCGTCATCGTCCTCGTCTTCCCGCTGTGTTATCTGGGCCTTGGCGATGAAGGCATGATTCGGCCGGTAGGCCATGGAAAGGAACAGGAATGCCGCGCCGAAAGCTTCGGGTGAATCAGTCCCCGTCTTCACGATGCGCGACTGATCCTGTGGTTCCCTGTTGGGCCGCCGGAAGATACGAGACCACACGACCATGATCATCATGGCGATCAGCCAGGTCATGGGATTACCCAGCCACAGGAGGATGGAGAGAATCATGAGTGCTCCTTCCGTTCAAACCGATGTTGGCGAAAGATCGGTTCTGAGGCTGAGCGGCAACTCAGGTTGCCATGCCTTCAGGACCGAAATCGATATCGACTAGAACTGGAACAGTGGCGGAGGGCGCTGGAAGGAGAAGGGAAGTGGCGGGGCCGAGGGTGTACGACCGAGACTGAGGGCAAACTGCGGCGAGACCAGGCTTAAAGGTGCGACCAGGCCAATGAACAGGACGGGCAGCATTGCCGTCCAGACGCCGGGATGGGCGCTGTCGGACAGAGCCGCCTTGGCTTGGCGGTCGGAGCGGTGTCCGAAGAGACGCGCATCCATGTTTGTCGCGTGCCCAGCGGCGTTCGAATGGCTGGCAAGAAAATCGAGGACTGGGTGGGTGTAAGCCGTCGCGCTCTGGACGCCGGCCTGGGCGCGCGCAACGGTCGCCATCGCGATTGCCGCAATAGCCACCCAAATCCATGCGCTCCTGTGCCGGCCTGGTGTCATTCCTGAGGTGACCTTCATCTCACATTGTGCCACAGAATGGATTTGCGTGATCAATGCCCGCCCGTTCCGCCGCCCCCGACGCGGAATTTTCGCGTCAGCAGGACCAGGGGCGCGGCGACCAGTGTGACCACGCCGATGAGATGGAAGCAGTCCATGAACGCCAGCAGCTGCGTCTGCGCCTGCAGTTGGTGGTATGCGCGCCCGTACGCCGCGCTCAGCGCATCCGCGGCGGCGAAACCATGCGCCTGCAGATAAGCGGCTACCTGGTGCACCTGCTGCTGCAAACCCGCCGCAGATGGAGGCAGATTGGCTCCCACGGTGGACTGATGGAAGTTCTGGCGCCGTTCCGAAATTGTGTTGACAAACGCGATGCCGAAGCTGCCGCCCCAGTTGCGGAAGAAGTTAGTGAGCGAGGAGGCCTTGTTGTTCTGGTTGGGCTTGAGTTCGGAATAGGCAATCACCGAAAGGGGGACAAAGAAAAACGCATAGCCGAGTCCCTGCAATGCACGTGCCATGGCGTAGTGGGCGTAGTCGGTTTCGAGAGTGAAGTGGCTGTAGTGGAGGAATGACAGACCTACAACCACGACAGCGCCGGTGAGCAGGATGCGGGGTTGAACGATGCCGCGCTGCACCAGTTGCGCGCCCACCGGGGCCAGCAGCGTAATGACGAAGGCCCCCGGCCCGAGCACCAGTCCCGCGTCGATGGCCCGATATCCGTAGAGCGATTGCAGGATCTGCGGAATCATTGTGGTCGATGCGAAGAGGCCGAACCCGAAGATGAAGTAGAACGCATTCGCGATGGCGAAGTTCCTCGATCGCAGCAAGCGGAACTCGATGACGGGATCGTTCTGGCGCAGTTCCCACACTACCGCCGTCACCAGGCAGCAGACGGCGACGACAAACATCGAGAGGATGAATCGAGACCCGAACCAGTCGTCGATCTGGCCGCGGTCGAGAAGGATCTCGAGGGCCGCGGAGCCGATTGCGATCAGGCCGATTCCGACGCCGTCGACGCGCAGCCTGCCGCTTTCGTCTCGCACCGATTTGCGCTCCTGCTCGAAGGAGGGTGTGTCGTGCACATACCGCGTGGTCAGGAACATGGAGAGAATGCCGATGGGAATGTTGATCAGAAAGACCCAGCGCCAGTTGTAGTTGTCGGTGATCCAGCCACCCAGGACCGGCCCGATCGCCGGAGCGGTCACGATGGCCACCGTGTAGAGCGCGAACGCCGAGGCGTGCTTGTGGGCCGGGAATGTGTCGACGAGGATGGCCTGCTCCACCGGCGCCAGCCCGCCTCCGCCGATGCCTTGCAGCACCCGCGCCAGGAGCATGATCTCCAGGCTCGGAGCGATGCCGCACAGCAACGACGTTACCGTGAACAGGGCGACGCAGAGCAGGTAGTAGTTTTTGCGCCCGATGACCCGCGACAGCCACGCCGACATGGGCAACACGACCGCATTGGCCACCAGGTAGGTGGTGAGAATCCAGGTGACCTCGTCGTAGGACCGCCCCAGGCCGCCGGCGATGTAGGGCAGCGATACGTTGGCGATCGACGTATCCAGCAACTCCATGAACGTGGCCAGGGTCACGGTGAGCGCAATAACCCAGGGATTGATGGGAGGCTTACTGACGGCTCTTGTTGGGGCTTGCGGCGCGGCGACAGGGGCGGGGAGGGTAGCGGCAGCGGCCATGCGGGATCCTGGGAGAGCCAAGATTGAGACCGATCGGTCTCGTGTTCCATCTGATTCTCAGGATTTGCGACCGATCCGTCTTTTTTTGATATATTCTGGTCGGGCGAAGGTACATCGAAATGGGAAAAGGGGAGTCAACACGGCAGCGGATCATCGAGAAATCAGCCCCGATCTTTAATCAGAAAGGGTTCGCCGGCTGTTCGATGCAGGATGTGATGGAGGCAACGGGGCTGGAAAAGGGCGGGCTCTATAGGCATTTTTCGGGCAAGGAGGAACTTGCCGCCGAGGTGTTTCGATACACGGTGGCGCGCGCCGAAAAACTGCGCGGCGAAAAGATCGATCCAGCGCTGAGTGCGCTCGATCAGCTTCGCTTCCTTGTCCGGCGCTTCGTGGAGGTGCGCTCCGATGTGCCCGGGGGGTGCGCTATCTTCAATACCGCCATCGGGGAGGACGACGGGAATCCGGTACTGCGGGGCTTGGCCCTGGAGGCTTTGCGCAACTGGAAAGGGCGCCTGACTCGAATCGCCGGACGCGGGATTCGCGCCGGGGAGATACGCAAGGGCACGGTCCCGCGCCATGTCGCCAATGTCGTGATTGCGACGCTCGAAGGGGGGCTGGCGATGAGCCGGCTGGAGGGCTCAAAGACCGCGCTCCAGGACGTCCAGGTCGCCCTGGAGCAATTTCTCGGCGGGCTCGCGGCGTGAGAAAAAGTCAAAGCATCTTTTCGGGCTGCCGGCGAATCCTGTGGAATGCGCGAGAGTCGTGTCTCAGAAGTTCGTTGCCTAAAATTAAGGCGGTCGAACCGCAGATCCTTCGACTACGATCGGCGCAAAAAGAGCGCCAATCTTCGGTCAGGATGACAGTGGAATTGTGAAGCGAACCTTGAAGACAGGACGCTAGAAATTAGCGAGAAGGAGACGCCGATCACCATGGAGAAAGACGCCGCTTTGCGCCAACATCTGCTGGAATTGCTCAAGGGCGGTAGCGCCCATGCGAGTTTTCAGGACGCCATCCAGGATTTTCCGGCCGAAGTGAGGGGAAAGCGGCCCAAGGGGTCACCCCACTCCCCGTGGGAATTGCTGGAGCACATGCGCATCGCGCAGTGGGACATTCTCGAGTTTTCCCGCAATCCGGCCTACACGTCGCCGAAGTGGCCGGAAAGCTACTGGCCTGAAAGCCCGGAACCGCCGGACGAAAAAGCATGGGACCGAAGCGTCGATGCTTTCAGCCAGGAGTTGCAGTCGATGTGTGCGATGGTAGCCGACGATGCCACTGACCTGTATGCGCGCATTCCTCATGGCGACGGCCAGACGGTATTGCGCGAAGCGCTCCTGGTCGCGGATCACAACGCCTACCACCTGGGCCAGCTGGTGCTGGTGCGGCGCATGCTTGGGGCGTGGAACGTGGCGTCGTGATTCTTCCCATGGCTTGTTTCATAAACGGACAGAGTTGGCGGTCCAGAGTCCCTCAGGGGTTAAAACCCCTTGCATTCGTCGGGCCTCATCGGCACGACTGAAGTCGTGCCCTGTTACAAAACTGCAGACGGCAGGATTTTTCCAGCGAGCTGTAAAGTCGTGCCCTGTTACAAGACCGGTCTATGAAACACGCTCTGATCAAGAGTTGGTGGCGTGCAGGTGCGATTCACTCAGGCGCATGGCCACGGCTTCAACGATTTGTTCGTGAACTTCGTCGATGCCCAGGTCGCCTTCGATGAGAACCACGCGGTCTGATTCGCGCGCGGCGATCTCGCGATACTTCTCCCAGACGCGCCCATAAAAGGCGTCGTCTTCCCGCTCGAATCGGCTTTCGTCCTTGCCGTTTTGCTCGGCAACCCGGTCACTGCGGCGGCGCGCGCGACTAAGGCTGAGCTGGAGGGATGGCAACAGCAGCAGGGTCAGATCGGGTTGAAGATCGCCGCATATGAGCTGGTGCAGTTCGAGAATCGTGGCCGAGCCAATCTCGCGGCCTCCGCCCTGGTAGGCCTCGGTGGAGTCAGTAAAGCGGTCGCAGAGAACAGTCTGGCCTGACGCAAGCGCAGGCTCGATCACTTCGGCAATGGCCTGCGCGCGATCCGCGAACATGAGAGCCATCTCTGTCATGGGCGACAGGCCGCGGGAGCGGGAATCGAGGAGGAGTTCCCGGATGCGCTCGCCCAACGCCGTACCGCCGGGCTGGCGGGTAATAATCGGCGCCGAGCCGCGCCTCTGCATCCACGCAGCGAGACGCTTGATCTGGGTTGTCTTGCCCGATCCATCGAGTCCTTCAAGCGTGATGAACAGACCGCGCGGCATGGCGTGAGTCTACCATTGCCGAAAGGGGGGAGACGACAGCGCGAGTGTTGTGTTACAACGGGGAAGTTTTGGAATCGTGGCGGGCACGCGCCGACTACGCTCTTTTGGAGTGAGACTTGGAATCCCGCAGCCTTTCGAGAATCCTTATGTGCGGTGTCGTTGCGGCAGCCGGGCTTGCCGCTCCCTGCGTGAACGCTCAAAACCTGACCCTCGAAGGCCAGACAGGCGGCTTCATCACGCCCACGGCCTACGTGGTCTATACGGCCAAGGATCACCTCTTCTCGCATCCCGCGGTGGGGTTCCACTTCATCAACGTTGATAAGGTGATCGGCAACGTCTACACGTTCAATATCGCGGAGGGTTTTGCCAATCGGGCGGAGGTGGGCTATACGCGCAACGTGCACACGTTAGGCAACGATCCGCTGTTGAGCAGCCTTTGGCATTACGCGGGAATGAATATATTCAGTGGCAAAGTCGTAGCCATCAAGGACGGCCAATGGAGTCCGCTGATCCCCGGGCTTGCCGTGGGTACGGTCGTGCGAACCGGAGATCAGTTCGTGAGCGGCGCCCTCGATGGCACCATCTACGTCAACGAGGATTATTACGTTGTGGCGAGCAAGACGTGGCTGCACCTGCCGTTGCCGTTTCTCGCCAACCTGGGATGGAAATACACCAACGCTTCAATCTACGGGGTTGGAGGGCAGGCACCCGGGTATGAAGGACGCTTCTTCGGAGGATTGGGGATTCCGCTTCCGTTTTTCTTCAAAACCGCGATCGTGCCCGCGGCGGGATTCACGCAGCAGCCCTCGCAGGTGAAGAACCTCGGCTCGTTGTTGATCGGCGGCAAGTCTCATATTCCCACAACCCTGGATTTTGCGGTTCGCATCACCCAGAAGGAAAACCCCCACTTTGCCTTCGATATCGGTGTCGGCGAAGTGGCGAATCAGATCGGTTATACCTTTATTTATCCACAGGGAGTGACGCCCGTGAACCTGCAGGCCCGGAACGTCCTCGGCATCGGACTCAGCCTGCGCTACTGAGCGCCTGCGGGGATTAGCCAGGCGGATTCGGCCGCATGTCGCGCCAGGCCTTGCCACGGTCTGGAACGGCGAGAACGCTTAGGTACCCAACTCGGTATAATGCGGAAAACCTTAGTAATTTCCTAGTGGCGCGTATCTTACATGACACCGCGACAACTTCTACACCCTGGTGGGGTTCAAACAAGTAGCTTGATCGCGCTTTAACGCGTTCCAGCGAATTAAATACGTGACTTTGTAGTCCTGTCCCGCATCCGGTTGATCGAGTTCGGAGCCGGCAGGCCCGAACGATATCAGGAGGTTCCCATGCGAGTTCTTCGATCTGCACGTTGGCTGTTGCTGGCGTTGCTTGTTTCGCTCATTCCCGCTTCTTCGTACGCGGGAGTTTTTATCAGTGTCGGATTTGCCCCGCCAGTGCTGCCCGTTTACGTGCAGCCGCCTTGCCCCCAACCCGGCCTGATGTGGACGCCCGGCTACTGGGCCTACGGCGATGACGGATACTACTGGGTTCCCGGAGCCTGGGTCCCCGCCCCCTATGTAGGCGCGTTGTGGACTCCGCCATATTGGGGCTGGCAAAGCGGCCTCTACGTCTACCACGCTGGATATTGGGGATCGCACGTCGGATACTATGGCGGCGTCAATTATGGCTTCGGCTACATGGGCGTCGGTTTTGTGGGGGGCGAGTGGCGCGGCCACGATTTCGCCTACAACACGGCCGTCGTGCATGTGAACAACACAGTCATTCGCAACACCTACGTGAACGAAACCATTGTGCACAATACCACGATCATCAATAACAATCGCGTGGCCTATAGCGGCGGTCCGGGCGGCATTCGCCACGAGCCCACCTCGGTGGAGCAGCAGGCCATGCATGAATCGCATGTGGCGCCCACGTCCTATCAGCAGCAGCACATGGAAACGGCTCGAACCGATCGTACCGCATACTTCAAGGCCAACAACGGGCGCCCGCAGAACGTGGCGGTGGCGCGGCCCCTGCCGCCCGAGCACCACGCCGCTCCTGTGGGCACGGCCGCCAATGCAGCCGCTCCGCGTGCCGAGTACAATCGGCCAGGAACGCAACCTAACGCAACTCCAGCCGGGCACCCGGAGTCGCATCCAGTGCCAGCGTACCAGTCGCATCCGGCTTCGGCTCCGAAGTACGAACAGCCGCAGTCCCACCAGGCTCCGGCATCGCGTCCGGAGTACCAGTCGCATCCTGAGCCGCAATCGCATCCGGCTGCGGCTCCAAAGTACGAGCAGTCTCCGTCGCATACATCTCAGCCGTCGCATCCGTCGCATCCGGAGTACCAGTCCCGGCCGGAACCGCATGCCCAGCCAGAGCCACATGCCCAGCCGCAGTCCCATCCCGAGCATCAGTCGGAATCCAAACCCAAGGAGCCGCACCGCTAGACTCCGAATCGACAGGGGAAAAACAGAGGCTCACGCTTCGGCGTGGGCCTTCGTTTTTGAAGTGGGCGCAGCGGGGACATCCGGGCCGGCCATCGTCGATCGGGATGGAAGGCACGATCGATTCCTCGATACTCTCTTGCCAATTGTTTCGACCGGTGCTAAAAAAGAATGCAAGCGATGAACCGCCGCATACAATCCGTTACTTCCACCGCGGCGTGCAGGCTCTCCGCCTGTTGTTGTTGCTGATCTTCGATTTGCGGGTCCGTCCCTCGGACCTTTGATTCTCCTCATCCGACTTTTCACTTAGGAGTTACACGCGCATGTCGCAGTCTCCTGTTCCATCCAAGTCGCGCATTTCTGTCGATACGTGGGCGGTGATTATCGCGTTATTGGCGGTTATTCTCATTCGCACCGGAATCATCAAGGCCATTCCCTGGTAAGTCCTTTGAAGAAGGAGAAACACGATGGCTGACTCTATTGCTTTGCCACAACCGCGCGCGGTTTCCGTCCGCGGCCGCGTGCTGGCACTTCTGCCTGGGGTACTTTTGCTCGCAGCAGTGGGATACGCCGGCAAGTTTATCGAACAATCCGTTGCCCGCTATGGAAAGGCACATCACCTCGTCCTGCCGAACATTGAATATGTTCTCTGGGCCATCGTCATCGGCCTGGTGATTTCAAACACGGTGGGAGTGCCGGCTCTCTTCCGGGCCGGAGTGGCGACCTATGAGTTCTGGCTCAAAATCGGCATCGTATTGTTAGGCGCGCGGTTTCTGGTGGGGGATGTTCTGCGCCTTGGCGGCATCTCGCTTGGTCTTGTCTTCGTCGAGATCACGCTGTCGCTGATCTTCATGACTTTGTTGGGGCGCGCGTTCAAGCTTCGGCCGAAGCTTACAACGCTTCTCGCCGTCGGATCTTCCATCTGCGGCGTGTCTGCCATCATCGCAACGCAGGGAGCCATCGATGCCGATGAGGAAGACTCTTCGTATGCGATCGCTGCGATTCTGGCCCTGGGCGCCATATCATTATTCGTCTTTCCACTGGTCGGTCACACATTGCACCTGAGCGACCGCGGATATGGGCTGTGGGCGGGGCTCGCAGTGGACAATACGGCGGAGGCTTCGGCGGCGGGAGCACTTTACTCCGACGCAGCCGGCAAGGTAGCTGTGCTCGCCAAGACATGCCGTAATGCAATGATCGGATTTGTAGTGCTGGGATACGCCATTTACTGGGCTTCAAAGGGACAGGCAGCGAAAGTTCAGAACAAAGCCGCATTCCTCTGGAGCAAGTTCCCGAAATTCGTTCTGGGCTTTCTGGTGGTGTCGCTGGTTGCATCGATTGGCTTTTTTACCAAGCCGGAGATTACCGCGATCGGCAATCTTTCGCGCTGGGCTTTTCTGCTGACATTTGCCGGCGTTGGACTCAGAACCAATCTCAGAGAACTTGGCAAGCAGGGCGCGCGTCCGTTTCTCGTTGGCGCGATTGGGGAGATTGCAATCGCGGGGCTCACACTTGGTTTGGTGTACGGGGCGGCTCGGATTTTCCAACTATGAAGAGTGATTGCAAGAACGAGTGAGATTTCCGTCTGACCCCAGGGCACCGGTGGCGAAGTGGCTAACGCTCAGGTCTGCAAAACCTGCATTCGCGGGTTCAAATCCCGCCCGGTGCTCCAAATCCACGAAGTCGAGCAGGCGACCGCTAGGCTTCGGCGGGACGGAGGCCGCAGATCTCCACTTCGATGCCGCCGAAATCCGGGTGGTCGTTCTCGCGGATCTTGTAGGCGAGATCAACCATGCTTCCCTGGCACAGTTGCAGATCCATGCAGCGCCCGGCCCAGTCCCAGCCGAGGGCGCGGGTCAATCCGGACGGTCGAACCGGGCCCGAAGGCCGACCCTGGGCGACCGATTCCTGACTGAGCTCGAGACGGATGTGGCGGTCTTTCATGACCCGGGGCGGCGTGGCTACCCGTGCCCCGCGGGCCGTGAAAATGGGTTCGGGATTGCCATGGCCCAGCGGCTCGAGCTTGCGCAGCCAGCCCGCAAGTACAGGCGTAATGCGGTCGAGGGGCAGCTCTGCATGGATCCGCAGTAGTTGTTCGGGTTCGTGCGCGGCCAGGCGCGATTCGGCGTGAAGACCGAGCCGCCGCTTGAGCTCGGGAAGGGCATCGGCGGGCATGGCGAATCCCACCGCGAACGCATGTCCGCCAAATCGCGTGAAGAGATCGCCGCAGGTCTCGATTGCCTCCAGCAGTGGAAAGCCATCGATCGACCGGCCCGAACCGTGCGCGATGCCGTCTTCGACACTGACCACGATGGCGGGCTTGGCGGTGCGCTCCACCACGCGCGAAGCCAGGATGCCGATCACGCCGCGATGCCAGCCATCGCCGTCGACCACCAGCAGGCGGCAGGCGGCAAGATCGGCGTCTTCGGCGAGACGCGCTTCGATGGCTGCCAGCGCCGTCGCTTCAGTATCGCGACGCTGGCGATTGAGCAGTTCAAGCTTGGTGGCCAGTTCGTTCGCGCGGCCCAGATCGCGGGTGCAGAACAGCTCGATCACCTCAGAGGCCACATCCATGCGTCCGGCGGCGTTGATGCGGGGCGCAAGGCGAAAGGCTATGTCGTATCCGGTAAGCTCCTTCGATGCGGGATCGAGTGCCGCGCCCGCGAACAAGGCGCGCAGACCCGCGCCTACCGGCCGGCGAAGCTCACGCAGGCCCAGAGCCGCGATAACGCGATTCTCGCCCCGCAGCGGGACCGCATCGGCAATGGTCGCGATCGCCGCCATCTTGAGGAAACTGGGAAGGATCTTTTCGCGGGTGCGGATTGGATCGCGGCGTTTCAACAACGCCTCAGCGAGTTTGAGAGCGATGGCCGCGCCGCACAGAGATTTTTCAGGGTAGCCGCAGCCGGGCTGATTGGGATTGAGGATGGCGAGGGCCGCGGGCACCGAATCATCGGCTTTCGGCAGATGATGATCGGTGATGATCAGGTCCAGGCCAATGCGGCGCGCGGTTTCCGCTTCGGCGAGGGCGCGCATGCCCGTATCCACCGTGATGACCAGGCGCACACCATCAGCATATGCAGCTTCCAGTACGCCCGATTGCAGGCCGTATCCCTCGAGCAGTCGATGGGGCACGTGAAACCGCACGGTACCGCCCAGCATTTCGATCGCGGTCTTCAACAGCACCACGGCGGTGGTGCCGTCCACGTCGTAATCGCCATACAGAAGAATCGGCGACCGATCCGCAACAGCGCGCTCCACCCTGTCCACGGCGACATCCATTCCGTGCATCAACAGGGGCTCGTGGAGATGGGAGACATCGGGATTCAGAAAGGCGTGCGCTTCGGACGCGCTGGTCACGCCGCGCGCAACGAGCAACTCCGCCAAGACCAGAGGAAGGTGCGCGGCCCGCGCCAGGGCCGCTGCCTGTTCGGGATGGGAGTCTTCCATGACCCAGCGCTGGCGGGGAAATTTGCGGACGGGCGCGGAGGTACTGTCGATCGTGCCCACGAAGCTCACCGCCCGTTATTCGTCGTCGTCGCCGGAGCCCTCGTGGGCGTCGTCGATCACGATGTCCTGGAAACTCTCGATATCTTCAAGCAGCGCCTGGTAGCGCTCGTACCACTCGGTGGTGGTCTCATGCAGGAACACCAGGCCCTGGTGAACAAAGCCCAACTGGATGTAGCCCAGCATGCCGGCATACTTGCGCAGCCACTGCGCCTCCACCAGTTCGGTTGCTTCCTCATCGGGGAAGTTCATCTCCCCGGCTTCGTCGACGAGCGCGTCCAGTTCTTCGCGTTCCAGGCTCATCTCGCTGAACGTGATGAAAGTGGCCCCGACGTGCTTGGCCATCTCCACAAAATCTTTCCATGCGTCGGCGTTGCCATGATCCTCCCACAGGATGGAAGGAATGTCTTCGGTGACATAGCCCGGCAGGCGGCGCAAGCCGTGGCCTTCGATAAAAGCCACCATGTCGTCTTTCAGCGAAAGCAGATTATCCTTGCTCATAGTCAAGCAATCATTTTCGCAGATGCGGGCGGGTGGGCAGTCGAGATTGTGGAAACCTTTTTTCGCAGGTCATCCCGTTACTCTAGTAAAGGAGGATCCCACGATTGCCCCCTTTTGAACGCCATGTCTTTGTTTGCCACAACGTCCGGCCTGCCGGTGCACCCCGCCCTTCCTGCACCACGGACGGCAAAAGTGAGTTGCACACGCAGTTGCAGCAGCTGAGCAAGGCTGCCGGCCTCGCCGATCGCGTCCGCATCAACAAATCTTTTTGCCTGGATCAGTGTGAACACGGACCGACGGTGGTGGTGTATCCGGAAGCGGTCTGGTACGGCTCGGTGCGGCCCGAGGATGCGGCGGCCATTGTCGAGGAGCACCTGGTGGGCGGCCGGCCTGTCGAGCGGCTGCGCCTCGCCGATGAGTGCATCAACACCAAAAGCTGTCCCCACCGCGGCTAGCGCCCCGATATCGGTATCCGTAGTTTTCTACCGGGGGGCCCCAGGGCAGTGGCCCCGCGGAGGATCTTTAATTCGAGCAGTGATGATGATCTGGATTGTGAAACCTGGTTCGACCGGACATCGGATAGTGCCCGCCATGTGTACAGATCCAAGCCCCTTGCGCTATTCTGACTGTTAGTCCATGATCTTTTCCCGCGAATATATTGGTTATCTGGGCCGTCGTACGGTCAAGCACCTCATCGACGCCAAAATGATCACCACCAGCAACTTGAAGGTGACCGAGGCCCGCGTGGCCGAGGGCCTGATCGAGGAATTGTCGCTTGAGGACCGCATCAATGACGAGGTTCGGGTCATCCTTGAGGCCTACTCCGAAGAGATGCGCAAATCGGGCGCCCAATACGCCGAGATGTTCAAGAAGGTGAAGACCGAGCTGGCCCGCAAGTACAAGGCCGTGCTATGAGGATCAGCCGCGACAAGCTGAACAAGCTGGCGCATACCGTGGCCGACACGCTCGCCGATCTCGAAGAAGTGGGCTTCCTCGAAGATCGCAACACCATCCGCCAGGAAGCTCGCAAGGCGCTCGAAAACCTGCTGACCGAGGAGGCCCGAATCGACACCGCCGCCCGGCAGAAGATCGCTTCGCAACGCAAGATCATCCTCGAAGGCTCGCAGGAGTGGGAAATCCTCTACCGCAAGTACTACAACGAGGAAGTGCGCAAGCTGGGGATCTGACGCGCGCTTGGTCTTTGGCGCATTGCCGGTTTTTTGTTACAGTAAAAAGGGCCGCAACGGCTATCCCCCACCAAGTGTGGCGCTATCGTCTAGGGGTTAGGACGTGAGATTCTCAATCTTAAAACACGGGTTCGATTCCCGTTAGCGCTACCATTCAGCCTTCGGAAAGCCTGCTACTCGGCGGGCTTTTTCTTTGCCCAAAAAGCAGCCGGCGCGTTCTAACCTCGTTCGCGCCTGAGCGGGACGGCGGCTTCAATCTCCCATGGTCTCGAGTTCCAGGGGCGCCAGCACGATCGAGGCTTCGACGCGATTGCGTCCCTTGTGCTTGGCCTTGTACAGCGCGCTGTCGGCCATCAGCAGAAGCCCTTCGGGCATCTTGATGGTGCCGCCCAGGCTGGACACCGCGGTCGTGGCACCGACGCTCACGGTGACGAATCCATTGCCCTCGGGGTTGCCCATGTGCGGAATGCCGAGTTCCTGTACCGCTTCGCGGACGGCCTCCGCGACTCTGGAAGCTCCTGCCGCATCGGTTTCGGGCAGAATCACGGCGAGTTCTTCACCTCCGTAACGGGCCACAAAATCGCGAGGGCGCCGCACGCTTGCTGTGACCGCCGCAGCCACTGTCCTGAGGACATCGTCGCCGACCTGGTGACCGTAGTGGTCGTTAAAGGCCTTGAAGCGGTCCACATCGAGCAGGATCAGAGAAGTCGGAAGCCCCGTCCGCATCGTGGCTTTCCACTCCCGCGACAGGGTTTCATCGAACGCCCGGCGATTGGCGAGAGAGGTAAGCCCGTCGGTCATCGCCAGGGTGGCGAGCCGGTTCTCGAGTTCGATGCGATCGGTCACGTCGCGCAGAACCACAACCACGTCCCCAAACTCGTCGGGTGGTGCGTCCAGAAGCCGCGCGCGTGACTCGCACCATTTGATGCTGCCGTCCTTGCATCGAATCCGTGCCGCCGGCGCAACCGTCGAGGCGTCTCCGGAATAGAGCGTTGCGGCCGCAGCCTCGATGATGGCGAGATCCTCCGGGACGTAGAGATCCTTGGGATGCCTGCCAAGCAGTTCAGCCGGCTCCCATCCCAGAACCAACCGCGCGGAAGGAGAGACATAGGTCGCTTTCGTATCGGGGCCAACGCGGAGAATCACATCGGCACTATTCTCTGCCAGGATCCGGAAATCGGTCTCGCTCGCTGAAATAAGCGAATCGAAGCTGGAAGCCATTCGCGGTGCGGGCTGCGGCAGGCTGAACAGATCATGAAGACGACGGCGTAAACTGCGGAACATGGGAGCCTCCTGATCATTTGAACAATTCAAGAAGAGCCCCGGAAGCTGGACCGCTCTTCTCAGAGAAAACAGGCAAAACCGTCGGAGGGATACCCCGGCGCAAAGACAAGAACACTAACGTCCTGAAGCGCAAGGGTTAAGGTTTGAGGTATCCAACGGGGCCGCTGGCCGTTATGGTAACACCAAATGGATTACTTTAGAAATACAAAGTAACTAAATTGTTGCCAGCGCCATGAATCGTGACACACTTGTCGGTTTGCTGGGTCCTCGATGTCGGGTGAATCCCTTCAACAACTTTCCGCCATTCATCGTCTAAACTGCAGGATGGTATCCGGACTTTGATCTTTATGCGTACTCGAACGGTTTTTCTCCTGGTTTTGGTTGGCCTTTCCTGCGGCCTGCCGGCGCTTCGCGTCCGCGGCCAGCAGGCTGGCGCCAGCGGGCAGTCCGCGGAGTCAGACAAGTCCGTCACGACTCTCAAAATGCAGGTGAACGAAGTGGTGCTGCCGGTGACCGTGCGCGACAAACATGGCGCCCTGGTTAACGACCTCCAGAAGAGTGACTTCATGCTTACGGACGAAGGCCGTCCCCAGACGATCAAGGGCTTTACGCGCGACCCGAATCTGCCTTTCCGGATCGGCCTTCTTGTCGATACAAGCCGCAGTGTAAGTGGGGCGATGGATGCAGAACGCAAGGCCGCAGGCGGGTTTGTCGATCTAATGCTTCCTGAACAACCGGTTGCGGGCAAGGAAGGCGCGGGAAAGAACCAGGCGTTTCTGATTCACTTCGACCACGAGGTGGAATTGCTGGAAGATTTCACCAGTTCCCGGGAAAAACTTCATCAGGACCTGGAAACAATGGGACCGTCGCGCGCGCCGCAGAACGACACCCAGGGACCGGAGACGACGGGGGAGGACCGGGAACGCCCAAACAGGCACGGGGGAACGCAATTGTACGATGCCATCTTCCTTGCCTCCGACGAGGTTATGAGTTCCAAGGAGGGGCGCAAGGCGCTCATCATCTTCTCCGACGGAGTGGACCGCGGAAGCAAGGTCAGGCTTAACGAGGCGGTCGATGCCGCGGAGAAGGCCAACGTCGCGGTGTACACGGTGTACTTCAAAGGCGAGCAGGAGCACGGCGAGAATGGCTTTCCAGGCGGGCATCACGGCGGCGGCTATCCTGGCGGTGGCCATGGGGGTGGGTACCCGGGTGGGGGCTATCCCGGCGGCGGTGGATATCCTGGCGGCGGCCGCGGGGGTGGGCAGACCGAAAACGGCGTGGATGGCAAGAAGATCATGCTGACGATCGCGGAGCGGACTGGAGGGCACGCCTTTGATGCCCACAAGAAAGAGGATTTGCAGGAGATTTACAGGCTCATCTCCGAAGAACTGCGGGGCCAATACCTTCTCACGTATACGCCCGACAAGCCCGATACGGATGGCGGTTTTCACAAGATTTCTCTCAAGGCCAACAAACCAGACCTAACCGTTGCGACCCGGGAGGGGTACTTCGCACCAGGCGGGGAGGCGTCGAAGTAGCGATTGATGTGGGCCTGGGAGCTACCGGAAACCACCAGTCGGACAGTGAAGCCGGATCCATGTTACCAAGGATTTGGAGATCGTCATCTCGCCCGCAGTTTGTTTAAGATGCTAATAAATAAACAGATTAGATCGTGGGCGCCGCGGAAATAGCCGCGGTCTGTGGCCGGAATGTGGATTAAGACTCCGGTTCGAATCACCAGATCTGATGTAGAGTAGCGGTACACAGCATTTGCCAACAGTCCAAAGGTGTTGAATGCGATCTGCCACCCGTGTGCCTAGCAACGGGAATGGTGTAGCACTGCTGCATTTTCAGTTTCAGGAGCCCGCTCCATGCACGATGTTCTGATTGCAATCGTTTTTGTGGTTATGATCGCCAGTCCTGCAATTGTGGCCGCGATCCCCAGGAATGACGCGGAGGACGACGGTTAGCAGGCGGGAATGGAAGGTTTGCGAGCGGGACCTCGGGGAAAGTGATGCGTTGGTCACCATTGACCCGCATCAAAATGGCTATCGGGCAGGTTCGATATTGTGAATTGTGTGGAGTTCCGTGACCGGCTGGTTTTGCCCAGCTCATAACTGGTGTGACCTAAATCACCATATAGATGGTTGACCCAGCCCACCGCGGCTCGTATCGTTAGGTTAAAGACATGGCGACTTCTTCAAATAACGTAAAGATCGGAATTGCGGCAGCCATCATCGTCGGCACGATTGGCTGGCTGGCGTTTAGCGGCTACGGATCGACCAAGAGCTACTACGTGACCATCGCCGAACTTGGCGGTATGGGCGACAAGGCCTACCACAGCCATCTGCGCGTGGAGGGATTTGTGCAGCCCGGGTCGATTGAGCAGAACGGCACGCACGTGACGTTTGTGCTGAACGAGTTTGAGAGCCATTCGCCCAAAGCAGCGACGGGGCGGCTTTTGAAGGTGGTTTACAAGGGCTCGGAACCGCCTCCAGACACGTTCAAGGACGACTCGCAGGCGCTGGCAGATGGCTCGTTTGGCAAGGATGGCGTTTTCCACGCCGGCGTGCTGCAAGCCAAGTGCGCGAGCAAGTACGCACCAGCGCAGCCCGGGGGACAGCCTGGCATGGGCCCGGCCAAGCCGGCGGCTCCATCCACTTCCAATCCCCGCGCCGCTGTAGCGCCGCCCGCAGCCCCAGTCACTTCCGCTCCCGCTGCCTACTGAACGCGGAATGACCGACACTACAACCGCGGCGACGTGTGCCCGGCTTGAAGCCGTTTCCAAACTCTTTGGTTCCTTTGCCGCGCTTCGCCAGGTTTCGGCTCAGCTTGAGACCGGGCGCTGCTATGTGCTGATCGGCGAGAACGGGGCGGGGAAGTCGACCCTGCTGCGAATTCTGGCCGGGCTGCTGCGGCCGAGCATGGGTACGGTGAAACTTTTCGGCACCCTGGAGCCCCACGAGGCGCGTGCCCGCATCGGCTACATGAGCCACGCCCCCATGCTTTACGACGAGCTGACGGGCCAGGAAAACCTTCGCTACTTCGCCAGACTCTATGCGGGCCGGCAATGCCTTTCGCCCGAGGAAGCGCTGACGCAGGTGGGGTTGGATCCTGAGCTGCCGCGCACGCTGGGCCAGTATTCGCAGGGCATGCGCCAGCGCACCTCGCTGGCCCGGGTGCTGCTTCCCGTCCCGGAATTGCTGCTACTGGACGAGCCTTTCTCCAACATGGACATCGAATCGGCACGGCAAATGGTCGAGCTGCTGGCGCAGTTTCGCCACGGCAGCCGAACCATCGTCCTGACCACCCATCAGCGCGATCTCGCCGCCCCGATTGCCGATTACGTACTGGCGCTCCACGCCGGACGGGTCGCTTCATTCGAGCCCGGGAGTCCGACCCTATGAAGACCAACGGAGCCCGTTTTCTCGAGAACCTCGGGATCCCGTTCGAGCTTCGCGAATACGAAGTGGACCCTGAGGATCTGTCGGCGATTGCGGTGGCCAGAAAGATCGGCATGCCGCCCGAGCAGGTGTTCAAGACTCTCCTGACGACGGGCGGGCCAAACATCTACCGGTTCGCCGTCATCCCCGGCGACGCCGAGCTTGACTTCAAGAAACTGGCCCGCGCGGCCGGTCTTCGCAAGGCCGAAATGGCGCCGTTGAAGGACGTCCAACCGCTTACCGGCTACATCCGCGGCGGAGTCACCCTCTTCGGCGCAAGAAAGCCGTTTCCTGTCTACATCGACGAGACCGCCATCCTTTTTGACCGCATCAGTGTCTCGGCGGGAACCCGGGGAACGCAGCTCATTCTCAGCCCTGCCGACTACCTCCGCGCAGCGCAGGCTCGCGACGTGGAAGTCCAGACCGCCGATCTCATCAAGGCCAAAACCGGCGAGGGCCCGGCATGACAAGCGCCCTCTGGACACACCTGACGAAAGATCTTCGCATTGAATGGCGCTCGAAAGAAGCGATCAACTCGATGCTGTTTTTTGCGCTGCTAGTGGTGGTTTTGTTCTCCCTGGCATTCGACCCGCGCGGCTCATTTTCGCGGGAGATTGCCGGCGGGGTGCTGTCGGTGGCCACCATGTTTGCCTCGGTTAGCGCCCTCAACCAGGCATGGTCGCGGGAGATCCGGCATCAGGTACTCGATGCGCAGCGCATGGCGCCCGCCTCGGGCTCGGACCTGTTTCTAGCTAAGGTAATTGCCAATTTTCTCTTCGTCAGCATCGTGCAGTTGCTGCTGGCCCCGGTGTTCCTGGTGATGTACAACCTGCGCGTGGAAGGAAATGCGTGGTTGCTGGCGGTGCTGCTGCCCCTGGGCACGTGGGCGCTGGTGGCGAATGGAACGTTCTTTGCCGCGCTGTCGATCCGCAGCCGCAACCGGGAATTGCTGCTGCCCCTGATCTTGTTTCCCATTTTCATTCCGGCCCTGCTGGCCATGGTGCTGGCAACCACGGCGATCCTTACCGGCGACAGCGACCCCTCGCTGTGGATCAAGTTGCTGGTGGGCTACGACATCATCTTCACCACCGTGAGCCTGGTACTGTTCGATGTCGTGCTGCATGCCGAGTAAGGTGAAGGCTTTCTCGGCCGTCGGGTGCAGGTCAGGACTCTAGCAGCGAGTCCCCAGTCCCTCATCCAGCCCTTCTTGGGATCTACGGGCCGGAGGTCATGATGCGGTGAACTTCGTCGTACGACTTCATCTGGTATGGAGGGGGCGGGATGTCCTCGCGGAGGTAGCGCACGAAGTAATCCCAGCGGCGCCGGGTCATGTAGAGACTATTTGGGCCATAGCCGTGATGGGCGTTCGGAAACAGGACCAGGTCGAAGTCCTTGTTGGCCCTGATGAGCGCGTCGATGAGTACAAGGGTGTTGTTGGGGGGAACGTTGTCGTCCATGGTGCCATGCGCCAGGAGAAGGTGGCCTTTCAGGTTTTTCGCAAGATTCTGGTTGGCCTGGGAGTCGTAGTTGCTGGAGCCGTCGGGCTTGATGACTTCGAGGCCCTGCCATTTTTCACCCCAGTCGTCCTCATAGTCACGGTTGTCGTGGTTGCCGCTTTCGGAGATGCCGACCTTGAAGAAGTCGGGATATCGAAGCATGGCGTCGGCGGCCGCGAAGCCTCCGCCGGAGTGGCCGTAAATGCCCACGCGGTCGAGGTCGATGAAGGAGTAGCGGGAGGCGAGCTGCCGGATGCCGGCGACCTGGTCGGGGAGACCGTTGTCGCCCATGTTGCCGTCGTAGGCGGCATGGAACGACTTGGAGCGCCACTCGGTGCCCATGGCGTCAATGCAAACCACGACTAAGCCGAGCTCGGCAAGAGACTGGAGATCTACGAAAGAGGGCTCAAACTGGGGGTTAGGGCAGGACTTGCCCTGAGGGCCGGGGTAAATAAAGTCGACGATGGGATATTTCTGCGTTGGATCGAGGTGGGTGGGCTTGAACATGTAGCCGTAGATGTCGGTTGAAGCGTCACGAGCCTTGACGGTGAAGGGAGTCGGGGGCATCCAGCCGGTGGCGAGGAGTTTCGAAATATCCTGCCGGGCCACGTCCATGACCGGCTTGCCGTCGCAGTCGCGCACCACTGTGACTTTGGGCTGGGTGCGGGTGGAATACGTGTCAACGAAATAGCGGCCGCCGGGGGAAAGGCGGACATCGTGGTCGGCGTCTTCGGGGGTGAGGAGATGCAGGCCGGATCCGTCGAAGTGGATGCTGTAGAAGTGCTGAAAGTAGGGATTGCGGCCGGGCTCGCGGCCCACGCCGAGGAAGTAGATGACGCGGGCCTTCTCGTCGACGCGGAGGACCTGGGTGACGTTTCCGGGGCCGCTTGTGATCGGGTTTTTGAGCTTGCCGGTGGCGAGGTCGTAGAGGTAGAGGTTGCCCCAGTCATCGCGCTCGCTGAACCAGAGGATTTCATTGGAGGCCGGCAGGTAATGCCAGTTGACCTTGTCCTGGCCGCCTTGGAAGAAGGTGGGGGAGGTCTCGGTCATGACCTCGCGGACATCGCCGGTCGAGGCATCCGCTACGCGGAACCAGACCTGCTTGTGGTAGCGCGCCGTGGAGACGAAGGCGAGGGCGGAAGCGTCGGGGCTCCACTCAACGTCGGAAAAAACGCCGTTGCAGGCGATGTCGTCGCAGAGCGTGGAGCGGTGCTGGTCGGGCGGCATGTGGAGGCGGATGACCTTGCGCGCCGGAACGTTTATGATGACGCGCTCGATCATGGTGATGTCCTTGTCGCCGGCGAGGGGATACTTCCAGGCCTTGAGCTGCGGATGGCCGTTGGTTACGGGGACGACATACATCTCGCCGGTCTTGCGCTGGTCCTGCTGGAAGGTGGCGATCTTGGTGGAGTCCTGTGACCAGAGGAGAATGGCGGCGTCGGAGGATCGCCAGCCGGGGTTGTCGGTGGCGTATCCGTAGTCTTTGACTCCGTCGGTGGTGAGCTGGGTTTCGGCGCCGGTGGCGAGGTCGCGGACCCAAAGGTTCCAGTCGCGGATAAAGGCGCCCAACTTCTTGTCGGGCGAAAGGGGCATCGGCGGTTGGGGGGAGACGCGGCCGGAATCGACGGGCCAGCCGGAGGCCAGCGAGACGGCCTTGCAGGAGGCGGGCTGGGCGGCGAGGTCGCAGCGGTAGATCGCGTCGGCGGCGGTGAGGGTGAGCACGCGGCCGTCGCCGGAGAGGGCGAGGTCGGAGGCCATCAGGTGGGCACCGTCCGTGTCGATGGCTCCTATGCTGGCTTCTTTGAGAGCCACCGCGACCTTGTCCTGATCGAACATGGGGGAGGTCGTGCGCTTCGCAGGGTCGACGAGGGTGTATGTGTAGCTGGATTCATCGGCGGCGCGGTAGACGAAGCGTTCGCCTGGGAGCCAGGCGGCGTTGACGACGCCCTTCCAGGCCAGGGGATTCAGGTTGTAGAACATGAATTTTTCGGCAGCCGCGTAGTCCTGCGCGGTGTACTGGCGGGGTTGCTGAGCGTGGCCGGGAGCGCAGATCAGGGCAAAAGCCACAAGGACTTCCGGAGGAAGTGCGAATGCTGTCTTGTGCATGTGCGTTGTTCCTTGTGTGGGGCAGCCTCTATGGGATGACGATTCTGTTGGCTGTCAGGGTTGGAGGACGTGCTTCCCAGTGTGGAACATTCTATATGGGATTCCGAAATAGCGAAGGACATAGCGTCGGCCGCTCGGTAGAGACCCCCTGGGGCCTTCCAAAGGCGCGGACGCCATGCATTAAGCGTCGGGGCTGATGCCATGACCTTAAAGCCCAAATGAATCCGCCAACATCCGGTGGAGACTCGACAACCCGGGGCGTCGTACACTACTTGAACAGGATTCCCCGCATGAAAAAATTCGCTATAGGCCTCTACGCTGCGATTGTTGTAGCCCTCATGGTCTGGGGGTTCTATCAGGCTCTCTATGTTGCGCCTGATGATGCGATGCAGGGTTATGTTTTTCGCATCATCTACTACCACGTACCCTCGGCTGAGGTGGCGTTCTTGTTCTTCGCTGTCAGCCTCGTGGGGTCAATCGGTTTCCTGGCCTGCCGACGCGGCTATCCTGACCGGGCGCAGGTTTTCGATGCCTGGGCCGTGGCCGGGGCCGAGGTGGGCGTCGTGTTTTGCACGGTGGTGCTCCTGACAGGGCCGCTCTGGGCCCGCCGCGCCTGGGGGATCTGGTGGACCTGGGATGCGCGCCTGACCACCACCCTGGTTCTTTGGCTTATTTATGTCAGCTACCTGCTGCTGCGCCGTTTCGCCGCGGGAACGCAGGTCCAGACGCTGGCCGCGGTGCTGGGCATCTTCGGCGCGCTCGATGTACCAATCGTCTACATGTCGAACCGCTGGTGGCGCACCCAGCATCCCGCGCCGGTTTTTGGCGGGAGTGAGGGTTCTGGCATGGCTCCGTCGATGGCGAATGTGCTCCTCTGGAATATGCTTTCGTGGACACTCTGGGGCCTCCTCGTGCTCGGATTGCGCTACCGCGTGGAACGCAAACACCAGCAAAACGCGCACCAGGAAGCAATGGAAGCTTTACAGGCACAGATCTAATCCAAGACAAGGAAAAAGATGGATCAGCGAGACATTTTAGACCACCAATTCGTTGTGGCCGCCTACACGGTGACCTGGGTCATCCAGTTGAGCTACCTGGCTTTTCTCGGCCTGAAGTGGCGGACGGAAAAGCGCAAAGAACGCTCCAATTCCGGCCACAGGCGGTAAGTCCCGGGCTGGCCGGCCCCGCTGCAACTCCCGATAACGTGACTTAGGTCATAAATATATGATTCTGTGGCGTTTTGGCATAGGTATTCCGTCAGTAATCCCACCAACGTGGGAATGCCACTCCCACCCGATTCTCCTCTCCCGCTGTCTTCGTGGGATGTTAGGAATTTCAATTCCGGGCGATGATTCATTTGTGGACAGGCTCTGACAAGCCCACAAGGAGAACCCGGATGCATGATATTTTGATCGCTCTCGCTTTCATCGGTATGATTTTCGCTCCCGCGCTGGTCGCCGCCAGGTCGGGCGCCGCATCCATCGACGAAACCGAATAGTCGATCGAAGTCTGGTGTACTCCTTCCTCGGATCTGCGTTGTAATTTGCTTTCATTTTTTGATCGGTTTTCGACTCGCGGTTTACAGCAACGAAAAGGACACGCACGAAGGTCCGATCGGCTGAAACGATTTGCAGTTTCAAGGTAATTGCTCTCTGCTGCCTCAACCGGTAAACTCTTGGTTTGAGGGCCATCCATGTTAGTCGTAATGAAGTCGCAGGCCACGCCTGAAGAAATTCAGGCGGTCTGCGACCATATCGAGCAGTTGGGCTTCCGTGCCCACCCGCTCCCCGGCGCCCAGCGCACGGCCATTGGCATCACCGGCAACCAGGGTGAAGTCGACCGAGGCAACCTTGAGGAGTTGTCCGGGGTTGCGGAAGTTATCCGCGTATCCAAGCCTTACAAATTAGCCAGCCGCGACGTCAAGGAAGAAGATACCGTGATCCGCTTCCCGGGTACAGATGCCGCGATCGGAGGCCGCGCCCTGGCCATCGTTGCCGGGCCCTGCTCGATTGAAAGCCGCGAGCAGGCCTTTGCCATTGCGGAACAAGTGGCTGCTTCGGGCGCGCAGTTCTTCCGCGGTGGGGCCTACAAGCCGCGCACATCACCCTATGCGTTCCAGGGCCTGGGCGTAGAAGCGCTCGAGATCATGGCGGAGATCCGGGAAAAGTACGGACTGCGCATCATCACCGAGGCCATCGACAACGAGACGCTGAAGCTGGTTGCGGAGTGGGCCGATGTGATCCAGATCGGCGCCCGCAACATGCAGAACTTCTCGCTGCTGAAGCACGCCGGCCGCCTGCGCAAGCCAGTGCTTCTAAAACGGGGCCTGAGCGCCACGCTCGACGAATTCCTTATGGCCGCGGAATACATCATGAGCGAGGGCAACTACGAGGTCATTCTGTGCGAGCGGGGCGTGCGCACTTTTGCCGACCACACACGCAATACGCTCGATCTCAGCATCGTTCCGGCGGTGCAGCGGCTCAGCCACCTGCCTATCCTGGTCGACCCCAGCCACGGCACCGGCAAACGCGACAAGGTTCTGCCCATGGCCCGCGCGGCCATTGCGGTGGGCGCAGACGGCATCCTGGTGGAAGTGCACCACCAGCCGGACAAGGCGCTCTCCGACGGGCCGCAGTCCATTTATCCGGACCAGTTTGCCCGCATGATGGACGAGATAGAGCAGATTGCGCCGGTGGTGGAGCGTACCTTGCCGCGCGGCATCCATGTTGAACCTGCTATTGCGGGCGTTCATGACCGAGCCGTCTAGCGAGTACGTGCTGGAATCCGACCTATCCCATAAGCACTGTTATCTGGCGCCCCAGGTCTCGCTATTGAGACCTGGGATCCTCGCACTTTCCCTTCTTGCACTTCTCCTCGGCGGCTGCCGTCGCCACGATTTTCCCCAGTACCCACCCAATTACCGCGAATACGCCTACGTCACCAATGGCGCGAGCAATACCGTTACCGTGCTCGACGTCGTGAATCTACGCCTGGATCGCGAGGTGGCCGTGGGCGTGAACCCCGTCGCCGTTGCCGCCAGCCCCACTCGCAAAGAGGTCTACGTGGTCAACTCCGGCGCGGCGGGCGCCGCCGGATCTGTCTCGGTCATCAATGCTGAGAATAATTCGGTGGCCGCGACCATCCAGGTACACCGAAATCCGGTCTCGATCGCGCTCGATTCGTTGGGAGACCGGGCCTATGTAGCCAACGCCGACTCCAATACCATCTCGGTGCTTGACCTGAAGGAGCGGCGGGAAATCGCGGCGATTGGCGCGGGCGAAGAGCCCGTGCAGGCCCTTCCGGCGCCGGACGGAAAGACAGTGGTGGTACCGAATCGTCGCGGCCATTCGGTGAGCCTTGTCGATCCGGCCGCACGGAGCGTGCGGGCCTTCTTCGAGGGGTGTCCGGGCGCGTCAGATGCGGTTGTGTTGCCCGACTCGTCGAAGGCATTTGTGGCTTGTTCCGGGGGCCACCAGGTGATGGCCATCGCGCTGGCGCGGCCCGACGCCCATCCCGCACAGCCGGATCGCCTGGAGGCGCTGATGGATGTGGGCCGGGCACCCGTGCACCTGGCGCTCAAGCCCGATGGCGGCGAAGTGTTTGTCTCCAACGCGCAGTCCAATTCAATCTCCGAGATTATTACGGGTACGGATGATGTGATCGGGGCTTACCTCATGGGGGACGATCCGGTGCACGGCCTTGTGTCCAACGACAACTCCCTGCTCTACGTGGCCAACCAGCGTTCCCAGGAAGTGACCATCTATTCCATCGACGATGGCAAGCGCACCGGCTCGATCCATGTCGGCGATGGCCCATCCGCCATGGCGTTTTCGGCGGCAGGCCACCTGCTGTTCGTGGTGGACGCACGCTCATCCGACGTCGCCGTGGTGCGCACGGCCCCGCTCAGAACGGCAGGACTGCATTCGGTCTTCACGATACTTCCCACCGGCCGCGGACCCAATGCAATCGCGATCAAGGCGTTCAGGGTGCCGTAGTCCCGATCGGGGAATCTCCCTGCCTTTAACTCGTGTAATCCAGGAACAACACGAGTAGTCCGAATACCGCGATCATTGCCGCTGAAAGCGACGCCAATCTTCTACTTCTACCTGCTCCGGTCGACACTTCCATCGCTGCGCGCCAATACATGATCGCGCCTGCGACAACGAGAACGAGTTCGACGCATGCCGCCGCTCGCGGATGATTCCAGAGTCCCAGGCCGAGGTATGGAAGGTTGCCGAAGTTTCCGGGGAGCAAAGGCATGTCAGCGCGATGGACGACTAGATCAAGGACCCAATGGGACGCGCTGACCAGTGCGATGACCAATGCGACTCTTCGGCCCAGTCTGGGCAGGAACATCACCCCCAGGGCTGCGGACAGCGCCAACATGCCGACAATTGAGTGTGTGTAGTCGGCATGAATGATCGCGCTACCGTACCCCTGATGCGTCGAAATCGGCTGTACCGTTTCCCAATGAAAAAGGAACAACGGAGTGAAGACGACGTCAAGCCACACTGTCGCCAGCATCAACACCCAGAGCGGCGCGAGTCTTTCACGAGATTTGACGATTGCGGCAAAACCAAAGTGGCCGGCGATCACTTGGCAACCTCCTGATGTCTCGCGGACGGCCAAGGAAGCCGACGATCTACCAGCCCGACCACTACAACGAACAGAAAAACTCCAGCGATGAATTGCATTTTGGCTCCTTTAGATATTGTTGGCACCTACAAATTTACAGAAGATACCGACCGGTGCGTACCGAGTGGTACGTACCAAACCATACGGTAGAGGGTGAAAAGTGTCAAACTGGCAAGGGTGGCCCCAACGAAGGGACATCGTGGCAGGGGTACTCGTGAACAAACTGGAGAAGAAAACAGAGATCACTCGAAGCGCGCTGTTTCGCGCCGCCAGGCAGACTATCGTCAACGAAGGCTACGAACGGGCTCAGCTTGAAACAATCGCGAAACGCGCCGGCAGAACGAAGGGTTCCGTGTATGCGCATTTCACGAGCAAAGAAGACCTGTTTCTAGCGATGATGGAGTTCATCATTGCAGAAAGAGGCAAAGCTGTCTCCTCGCTCTCGCTCAATCAAACCGGCGAGGCGCTGAGGCTCGCCGTCCGGGCGCTCATCATCCAAGTAGCTCTCGACGACGAGTGGATCGTTCTGATTCTCGAGTACAAGCTCTACACCATGCGCAACCCGCACACGGCGACTCGTATTCGCGCAATGTATAACCAGCTGTTTGATGCGGTCTATGTGCTGCTGCTCCGGTTGGCAGAGCACACGGGGCGCTCTCCTGATGAAATCCGGACGTGCCTGGAAATTCTTCGCGCTATGCCACAGTCAATGCTTCTGGAAGCCCAACTGAGGTTTCGTCCGTCACAGGCGATGAAAGAGAGGCAGGTCTTAGCCGGTAACGTCTTCGACATTCTCTTTTCGGGAACAGTCGTAAACGAGGTGAAGTCTCCGCCCAAGAAGTCAAAGACGAGTTGAGCGCCGACGCATCTTCAGGTACCGGCTGACCCTGGATCAGCGAGCAGCATATCTCCATGATGGACCGTGTGGATCGATACCTTGGTATCAATTGACGCTGCGATTGAAGTCCGGAGAATACAACGCGACAGACATGCGACTTGTCAGTCGTGCCAGAGCCGGCACTGTGATAGGGCGCCACTCGTGAATCGTGGGTTCAGGTACGCAATCCTTAAACGCCACCTCATTTCGCTCCGGCGCGAAGGAAATCGACTCCGAGCCGTTAAACTATTGGTTTGGTACGCTCCCCATTCTCATTTGCAAAGGTTTCTCGATGACTGTGCGCAGGCCGCTCGCATTTGTGTTGCTCTCGATTCTTGCTTCCGGACCGGTTCCCGCCCAAAACGCCGCCCAGCCTAAGGTCTTCGGCTACACGGATTTCAGCAAGCAGGCCAAGATCGAAGAGGAATTTCTGGCCGTACCCGATGCCAAACTGGCCGGCGAGGAACTGAAGACTCTCACCGCCGAGCCCCACATGGCTTCAACCCCGGAAGATCACAAGACGGCGGAGTATGTTGCGCAGAAATTTCGCGCCGCCGGCCTCGAAACCGAGATCGTCCCCTATCGCGTACTGCTGAACATGCCCAAAACGGTCAAGGTGGAGGCGTACAGTCCTGCGGGGCAACTGCTGATGAGCGGTCCGGCGCGCGAGCATGTCGAGGGCGATCCGTTTCAGGATGATTCGCGCGTGGTGATGCCGTTCAACGGCTCATCGGGTTCGGGCGATGTGAAAGGGGAAGTCGTTTACGCCAATTACGGGCGTCTCGAGGACTTCGACCATCTCGCCGCTCAGCATATCGATCTTCACGGCAAGATCGTGATTGTCCGCTACGGCTCGAATTTTCGCGGGGTCAAGGTCTACATCGCGGAGCAGCGCGGGGCGGCGGGCGTGCTGATCTACTCCGATCCGCAGGACGATGGCTACTACAAGGGGGACACGTACCCGGATGGGCCGTGGCGCCCGGCATCGGGGGTGCAGCGCGGCTCCGTGCAGTATCTCTTCAAGTACCCCGGCGATCCGGAGACGCCAGGTGTCGCCTCGACGCCCAACCTGCCGGACTCGGCCCGGGTCTCTCCCGAGGGCAATCAACCGCACATTATCTCGATTCCCATCAGCTATCACGACGCCATGCCCATTCTGCAAAGCCTCAAAGGGCCGAGCGTGCCGCAGGGATGGCAGGGGTCGCTGCCCTTTCGCTACCACACCGGCCCGGGCGGGGTCACAGTCCACCTGGTCTCGGAACAGGACTACCAGCGCCGGACGATCTGGGATGTCGTGGGAAAAGTGAAGGGCACGGAATACCCCGACGACTGGGTGGTGGCGGGCAACCATCGCGATGCGTGGGCGTATGGCGCGGTTGATCCAAACAGCGGCACAGCCGCAATGCTGGAAGCAGTCCACGGCGTCGGCGCGCTTCTGAAGCAGGGCTGGCGGCCAGAGCGCACCATCATGTTCTGCAGTTGGGATGCCGAAGAAGAAGGCCTGATTGGTTCGACGGAATGGGTGGAGCAGCACGCCAAAGAGCTCGAGAATGCGGTGATCTATATCAATGTCGACGTGGCGGTGGCCGGGCCGGATTTCTCCGCCTCGGCGGTTCCCTCGCTGAAGCAATTCATTCGCGAAGTTACCCGTTCCGTACCCAGCCCACTGGCGCCCAGCGTCTATGACGCGTGGCGAAATGCGCGCTCAGAAAGTAGTGAGCATCGCCCGTCAAACGCTCCTTCAGACGGCGATGTGCGCGTGGGCGACCTGGGGTCGGGATCGGACTTTACCCCTTTTCTGCAGCACGTGGGCGTTCCTTCAACCGACATCGGCTCCTCTGGACCTTACGGGGTGTATCACTCCGTGTTCGACAACTATGCCTGGTTCACGATGAACGCGGACCCGAACTTCGTCTACCTGCAGGAGATGGCGCGGGTCTTCGGCCTGGAGGCATTGCGCATGGCCGATACCGATGTCCTGCCCTACGACTACGTGAATTATGCGCGCGAAATCGCGTCGTATCTTGAAACCGCCAAGCGCAAATCGAGTGAATTCAAGCTCGGCGCCATCGATTTCACTCCGGCGGAACTGGCTGCGAGCCACCTTTCCAACGCGGGGCAGCGGATCCGGGGGATGCAGTTTGTGCCGGGCGCCAATGCGGCCAAAATCAACACCGCCCTTCGCGAGGCTGAAACCGCTTTGATTTCGCCCGCCGGTCTTCCGAGCCGGCCCTGGTATCGCCATACCATCTATGCGCCGGGAGAGTACACGGGCTATGCCGCGGTGGTGATTCCCGGCGTCAACGAGGCAATCGATGCCAAGGACGCCACCCGCACCCGGCAGCAGTTGCAGGTGCTGGCGGAAGCTTTGAATCGTGCCGCGCAAACGCTTAGCGCGGTGCCCTGAGGTGTGTGCCAAAGGGACTGCACGGAGGATCTGCGGTTCCTGGATCTGTGATTCCTGGATTCGCGGTTTCTAGATTTGCGGTTCCAGGACAGGTTCGGCGGCCGCCGGGTTCGTGACTTCTTCGTCCGTGACCACGAAGAAGTAGCACAGGGTGGCATCGCCAAACGAGGTGGTGATCGCGACGTCGGACGCATCCCGTCCGGTCGCCATCAGGACGCGGCCGATCCGGGGAACATTATTGCGGGCGTCGAAGCTCCACCAGCGGTCCTGGAGGTACACCTCAAACCAGGCGCTGAAGTCCATCGGCAACCGGGAAGGGACGCCGATGTCTCCCAGGTAACCGGTGGCGTATCGAGCGGGGATATTCAACGCCCGGCAAAAGGTGATGGCCAGGTGCTGGAAGTCGCGGCAAACACCCACTCGCTCGGTAAATACGTCGAGAGCGGTTTTGGTGGGCCGGGCCTGGCCGTAGTCGAATCTCACCCTGGCGTTGACCCAGTCACAGATGGCCTGGACGCGCGCCCAGCCGGGTCGAATATGGCCGAACAGTTCGAAGGCGATATTGGAGAACCGGTCGACCTCGCAGTAGCGGCTACTGAGCAGATATGTGAGGACTTCGTTGGGCAGGTCGCCCACGGCACATTCACCGGCGGACAATTCCACCGCATCGGGTTCGCCCGAATCGTGAATGAGGGCGGAACAGCTCAGTTTGAGGAGCCCCGGCGGAGCGACGAACCTCGAGCAGCGGTTACCGAAGCTGTCCAGATAGGTGCTGACCGCGATGGGCGGGTCGGTACGCATCTCATCGGGTTCGAGCAGATCGCGTTCCCTGGAAGGATGTACGCTGAGCAAGGCGACCATCGGCACCTCGCAGGCGAAGTTGAACCGGATGTCGTACCCCAGTCGGATGAGCATATAATCATGAGCCTTTCGTGCGGAAAAATGCGGCTGAGACGATCGTCTCCCGGGGAAGAAGATGACCCGGACCGTCCTCTACTAAGATGCAGCGGGAGCGGAATCAAACGCCGCGAATACAGTTTTCGACTGATCAAAAATCGGGCCTGCCGAATTGTCCTAACGGCAATTGCCCGACATTTCTGGACACTTTTGTCCCGCCTCTTGTTTTCAAGAGGCGGGACGCTCTTCGACGTTGCCTAATGGTACGCTTCTCCGCCCTCTCGTTAAATCAAGCCGCTTCAGACCTTGCGATCGGCGCGGGCGCCTGAAGAAGTTGCTCGGCGATGGCCCGGAAAAGGATCATGGCGGTGCGCAATTCCTCGGTGGTGGCCTCGTTTTTTCCGGCACGCATAACGATGGCGTTCGCGCGGCGATACGGTTCGACCAGGGTCGCGTAGTGCACGGAGAGGTCGGCGGCGCGCCGGTCGAAAGCTCCGCCCTCAAAACCGCGCGCGTGCAGCAGAGAGTTGATCATTTCATCGGCCTCGGTGACCGCCCCCCGGGGATGATCGATAAAGCGCGCCTGGATGGCTTCCCATTCGGCAAAGTAGTGCTCCCGCTCGGGATCACCGAGGGGATGAATTGTCATCCGGTTCACGCGGTTGACGCGGTCAAGCAGGGAAGCTTCGGCCTTGGCCCGCGAACCGTATTCACGCAACGCGAGATCGTATTCGGGGCCAAAACGGGCCCGGAGTTCCTCAGTGCGGCGCCGGTTGCGCTGCTTCATCACCACCCAGACGATTGCCAATACTATGAGCAGCGCAACCACGACGATAACCGTCATCACAGTCGGATCAGAAAAGTTGAAATTCACTGCGGGTCTCCATTCCTTGGAACAACTCGGCTCGGAACAGCAAGAGGGAAGCGACGAACTGCAACCTCAGCCCGACCACCGCCGGTCCAGACATCCGTTGATTGGGATGTGAAAGGCTACGGGGCTGTTGCTTGGATGAAATTCCGGGGAAGCACGCGGCATGCGAGAATGCGGCCTCACCCGGGGATTTTCGATGTAATCGAGCCGCGCAAACGGCTCCGGATGAAGGGCCCAAACAATTGCTATGCCGATCAAGGTAAATAACGTGCCCCACCCTGTCGCCCATGGTCACTGGACCGGAATGGCCGACAAGGATGGGGCATCGATCTTTACGTCAGTCGCTATTAGGCGATAGCTTCCGCATCACCTCGTCGAGATTGAAGCTGGCGGACCTCTGTCGAACTGGGTAATCCTTGAAGCTCGAAAGCCAATTGGCAACAAGGGCCTGGGCCCCGTAGGTGATGAAGACTCGATGGATCATCCAGTCGTCGTAAAGCATTGAGGAATCGCCTCGTTCGAATGGATCAATTCGGAGGTCGAAGATCTTGGGTACGCGTAGAGTTTCGTAATTCCTCATCCAGATATCGAGTCCCTCTTGATTCTGTTCGATGAAAACGATCTTCCATCGGTCGTAACGAAGAGCGAAGAGGCCGCCGTCGTCGCTCCAGTAAAGAAACTCCTTGCGGGGTGATTCCTGGGCTTCGCCCTTGAAGAAGGGCATCAGGTTGTAGCCATCCATATGGACGTGGAAGGACTCCTTTCCGAGCTGACATGTTTTCATGCACTGTTCCACGATGTCAGCGTTGCCGCCCGCCGCGGCAAATGTGGGAAGGAAATCTTCATGGGCGAAGAACTGGTTGTACACGGTGCCGGGTTTAATCACTCCGGGCCAACGGATGAGCGTGGGCACGCGATAGCCGCCTTCCCAGTTGGTGGCCTTCTCGCCGCGGTATGGCGTGCTTCCGCCGTCGGGCCAGGTCATCAATTCCGCGCCGTTGTCGGAGGTGTAGACGACGATGGTGCTATCGGCGATTCCGAGATCGTCCAGTTTCTTCAGCAATTGACCCACGTGGGCGTCATGCTCGACCATGCCGTCTGCCTGCAGACCCAGGCCCGTTTTCCCCTCCGATTCAGGTTTGAGATGGGTGTAGATGTGCATGCGCGTGGAATTGTAGTAGCAGAAGAACGGTTTGCCGGCCTTGGACTGCGTGTCCATCCACGCCGTCGCAGCGTCGGTGAATTCGTCATCGACGGTTTGCATTCGCTTTACGTTGAGCGGGCCGGTATTCTCAATTCTCTGCATACCAATCTTCCCAAAGCTGGGATCGACGGTTGCATCATCGGTAGTGTTGGCCCAGCAATGCAGCACCCCTCTGGGGGCGAAGCGTTGTCGAAATCTCGGATCCTTTGGATAGTCGGGGTTCTCCGGTTCTTCTTCGGCGTTCAAGTGATACAGGTTGCCGAAGAATTCGTCGAAGCCGTGGACGCAGGGCAGGAATTCATTTCGGTCGCCGAGGTGGTTCTTGCCGAACTGGCCGGTCATGTATCCCAGGGATTTCATCACCTGGGCGACAGACGGATCCTTGGCGCTTAGTCCGACATCGGCTCCGGGCACACCGACCTTTGTCAATCCGGTGCGAATGGGAGACTGTCCCGTGATGAAGGCCCCGCGGCCGGCGGTTCAGCTCTGCTGCGCATACCAGCTTAGAAACATGCCGCCTTCTTTGCCGATGCGATCAATGTTGGGCGTCTGAAAGCCCATGTCTCCGCGGTTGTAGATGCTCGGGTTGTACCAGCCGATGTCGTCACCCATGATGACAAGGATGTTGGGTTTGCCCTTTGCGGCCTGCGCGGGCGACGGGTGGGGAGAGGCGACCATCATACCCGCGCAAATCAGCAGAACGACGAACATATTCAAGCGGCTGGCCGATCGACCTCCGCACGTTGCCATGATTCGGTTCCTCCACGAGAATTTGATTTTGCTCCACGAGATCTGAACATCGACCTGCAGGTGTTTCAGGGAGTGGCTTCTACCTGCCGCGGGTGCGATTACCTGCTGAAAGCTCAGTTCACAGCGCGTAAGCAGGTAACAGCGGATCGGGGATCGCGCGCAAATTGAAAGCGAATAGGGACGATGGTTTCGATATTCCGCCTGGGTTACGCCATTCTGAATGCACGCTGACATCACCTGACCAGGAGAAGATCCAGGCACGCGGTCAGCTTTGCAAGGCGGTCAGCTTGAGGGGAAGTCAAATGGCACACTCTGAGCTGGGCGCCATCACGATGAGGGTCAAAGCCCTTGGGCACCATTTTTAACCCGCCTGGAGGGCGGTCAACTATTACTTTCGCCAGTCTGGCGCGTTCTTGTCTCTAGTCTTTGACATCCCCAACTCGTTTCTCGCTGCATAAATGCCCATGGCGACTCGGCCTTAATCCCGAAAACTCCCCGAAAACAGCGAGGGCGCAGCTCATGCCGCGCCCTCGCTGTTACGCCGGTTGTTGGATCAGCAGGTTCCGCTGTGCAGGTCTGGCCCCGTCTGGGCTTCCTGGAGTGCCGCCTGCGCGGCTGCAAGCCTCGCCGTCAGCAGACGGAAGGGCGAGCAGGATACATAGTTGAGGCCGATCTTGTGGCAGAACTTGACGGACTCTGGATCGCCGCCATGCTCGCCGCAGATGCCGACCTTGAGAGTCGGCGCGGGTGTTGCGTCCCTTGGCTGTGGCCATCTTCACGAGCGGCCCCGACGCCCGCCTGGTCGAGGGTGGCGAACGGATCCTGCTTGAAGATGCCGGCCTTGAGGTACGCCGGCAGGAAGTTGTTGATGTCGTCGCGCGAGATGCCGTAGGTGGTCTGGGTCAGGTCGTTGGTGCCGAAGCGAGAAGAACTCGGCTTCTTCGGCGATCTGATCGGCGGTGAGAGCAGCGCGCGGCAGCTCGATCATGGTGCCCACCATGTAGTCGACCGTCGCGCCCTTTTCCTTGAAGACCTCGCGGCGATGCGGCGAACGATGGCCGCCTGGTTGCGCATCTCTTCGATGGAGCCGATGAGCGGGATCATGATTTCGAGGTGCGGATCGCCGCCCTTGATTCTTGACGTTGACCGCGGCCTCGAAGATGGCGCGCGCCTGCATCTCGGTGATCTCGGGGAACGCGATGCCGAGACGGCAGCCGCGCAGGCCGAGCATGGGGTTCACTTCGTGCAGTTCCTGGACGCGGGCCAGCAGCGTGCGCAGTTCCTTCAGCTTGGGCGAGCGGGGCTTGGTGTCTTCGAGATGCTGGATTTCGACCAGCAGGTCTTCGCGCTGGGGCAGGAACTCGTGCAGCGGCGGATCGAGCAGGCGGATGGTGACCGGCAGCGACTCCATGGCCTTGAAGAGGCCGACGAAGTCGGCGCGCTGCATGGGCAGCAGCTTCTTGAGCGCATCGCGGCGTTGCTGTCTCGTCGTTGGCCAGGATCATGGCGCGCATGTGCTCGATGCGGTCCTCGGCAAAGAACATGTGCTCGGTGCGGCACAGTCCGATGCCCTCGGCGCCGAACAGGCGGGCCTGCTTGGCGTCGCGCGGAATGTCGGCGTTGGCGCGGACGCGCAGCTTGCGAAGCGGGTCGACCCAGCTCATGAACTTGACCAGATCCGGATCGTCGGGCTGCGCGGGAATGGTCTTGAGCTTGCCTGCGATCACGCGGCCGGTGGTGCCGTCGAGCGAGATCCAGTCGCCCTGCTTGAAGGTCTTGCCCTTGACGCGCAGTTCCTTCTCGGCTTCGTCGACGGTGCAGTCGCCGGCGCCGGCCACGCAGCACTTGCCCATGCCGCGGGTGACGACCGCCGCGTGCGAGGTCATGCCGCCGCGCGAGGTGAGAATGCCGGAGGCAACTTCCATGCCGGCGATGTCCTCAGGCGTGGTTTCGCCGCGGACCAGGATGATGGAGCTGTAGTCGCCCTTCTGGTGATGCTTCACGGCTTCTTCAGCGGTGAACACGATCTGGCCGACAGCCGCGCCGGGCGATGCCGGCAGGCCGGTGGCGAGCACTTCAATCTTCTCGCCCTTTTCATCGAGGCGCGGAACCAGGAAGTCGTAGAGCTGGTTCGGCTCGACGCGGAAGATCGCTTCTTCCTGCGTGATGAGGCCTTCGCGCACCATGTCGATGGCGATGCGGACCGCGGCCAGGCCGGTGCGCTTGCCGTTGCGGGTCTGCAGCATGTAGAGCTTGCCATCCTGGATGGTGAACTCGAAGTCCTGCATATCGCGATAGTGCTTTTCCATCTTCCAGGTGATGGCCTTGAGATGGTCGTAGACCTTGGGCATGGCGCGCTCGAGCTCGCTGATGGGCATGCGGAGTGCGTACGCCGGAAACCACGTCTTCGCCCTGCGCGTTCATCAGGTATTCGCCGAAGAAGATGTGCTCGCCGGTGGCGGGATTGCGCGTGAAGCCGACGCCGGTGCCGGAGTTCTCGCCGAGGTTGCCGAACACCATGGCCTGCACGTTGACCGCTGTGCCCAGCCAGTCGTCGATGTGATTGATGCGGCGATAGGTCTTGGCGCGCTCGTTCTGCCAGCTGCGGAACACGGCATCGCGGGCCTGGACGAGCTGCTCGAGCGGGCTCCTGCGGGAAGTCCTTGCCGGTCTCCTTCTTTACCAGCTTCTTGTATTCGGCGATGATGTCCTTCAGCGCGGTCGGGCTGGAGTTCGTAATCGAACTTGACCTTCTCGCGCTGCTTGATGCCGTCGAAGATGTGCTCGAACTTCTTCTTCGGAATGTCGAGAACCACGTCGCCGAACATCTGGATCAGGCGGCGATAGGAGTCGTATGCAAAGCGGGGATTATTGCTGCGCTTGGCCAGCGCTTCGACGGCCTGGTCGTTGAGGCCGAGGTTCAGAATGGTGTCCATCATGCCGGGCATGGAAAATTTCGCGCCGGAGCGAACCGAGACCAGCAGGGGATTTTCGCCGCCGCCGAGTTTCTGGCCTTGCAGCTTCTCCAGCCGCTCGAGAGCAGCGTGCATCTCGGTGTCGATCTGCGGATTGAGCGCGCCGCGCATGTATTCGCGGCAGGCTTCGGTCTGAATGGTGAAGCCGGGAGGCACGGGCAGTCCGGCGTTGGTCATCTCCGCCAGGCCTGCGCCTTTGCCGCCGAGAACATCCTTCATGCGGCCGTTGCCGTCGGCCTCGCCGCCGCCGAAGAAATAGACATACTTGGGTTGGGGTTGCGGTTGTGCTTGCTTTGTCGGCAAGCGGCTGCTCCATTACGCCCTGCGCCATGGGATGAAACCCTCCGTATTCCGTATGTAAAATTTGCCACTCCGGCGACGAATCCGCCACAGCGGATTATCACTGGAGACCTAAAATTCCGCGAAGGCTGTACGCATGAGAGAGTCGCGGACGTTGGCTCAGCTTGTCAACGGGGGTGGAACAGATTTTTCGCTGAGCGCGTGCGAGGCATCCGGACGTACCGCGAACCATCGCGGTATTGCCTGACTTCGCAATAACGAATATCGCTCGGAAGACAGAGTTGCCTGTGCCCAGCATCACAGACCAGGGACTTGTAAGGGAAATGTCTAGTTATTTTTAGGCAGGTTTTCCTGCAATACGATACGAAACCGGCTGGGGAAGCGGGTTTGTGAGACGGCCTGCGCGAATTTACGCGGCAGACCGTCCGTAGCAGGGCTCGCATTGCGACCCGTACACCGCATTGTGAGATAGGAAAATGGGCGCCAGTCCAACCAGTTCCAGAATCTCCGCAACCCGTTCCGACACGTTGCACAGGCTAAACTTGTGACCGGAATTGCGGGCCGTGGAATAGAGAGAGATGAGCGCGGCGACTCCAGCTGCGTCGATGCGGTCGATATGCTGCAGGTCGAGAGCGATGTTTTTCTCGCGCAGCAGGGGGGCCACGCGATGGATGAGACCTTGTTCGTCGCCACGGACCAATTCGGTCATTTCGCCAGGCTGGACGACCAGTGTCTCGTTGGTTTCAAAGAATGTCGTGTTCATGGTAAACCTCCCCTTGCGCAGAGCCCGTCACCGGAAGAAGTGATAAGAAGAATCAGTCCGAAAAACGGTCCTGCAGCTTGAAATGCACCCGTGTGGCCAATTCTGCTTTCGGCAAAATTGCTGAAAACATGGACGATGCGGGAGCCCTGGTTATTGGATTCGCTTACACGGGTGTTCGATTCCGAATCCCGCGTCCGCAAGTGAACATGTTGCGATGTAATACGAATGAGATAGTGCGAAAGGTTCCCTTTCCGTTTCATTCGACGGAAATGCCGGGATGACGGTTAACGGATGAATTTCGAGGCCCAGGATCGAGAATCGAGCTTGCTCGACGCGCAACGGGTGCGGGAGCTGGCCCTCGAGGCTGGCTTCGCCGGATCCGGGATGGTTGCGCTGCCCCATATACATGAGACGCGCGACGCGGAGCGTTATAAATCGTGGGTGAAAGCAGGGCGTGCAGGAACCATGGGCTACCTCGGTCGCTCCGATGAGCAGGGCGAACTGGTGCGGGCCCGGCTGGCGACTCCGTTTCCCTGGGCCCGGACGGCGATCGTGTGCCTGGCCAGTTATCACGCAGCGCAGCCACGATCGACCGATGCGGCATCCCGGGATGCGGGATGGATCGCGCGTTATGCGTGGTCGAGCCGCGCGGACGCGAGTGGCGAACGGCGGCCCAGCGACTATCACAAGGTGCTGCTCAAGCGGCTCAGGAAACTCGAGGCGCGGCTGCACGAGGAACATGGCGAGTTTGAATCGCGGGCCTATGTGGACACCGGGCCGGTGGTCGAAAGAGCGCTGGCCACGGCGGCGGGGCTGGGTTGGACGGCCAAGAATACGTGCCTGATTCATCCCAGGCTGGGATCGTATGTATTTTTAGGCGTGCTGCTCACGTCGCTCGAAGCGCAGCCGGAGCATCCGAACTGGGTCGTGCCGGACCGCTGTGGAACGTGCCGGCGCTGCCTGGACGCTTGTCCGACGGATGCGCTCTTCGCGCCCTACCAGATGGATGCGACGAGGTGCATTTCCTATCTGACCATCGAACATCGCGGAGCAATCAAGCCGGAGTTGATGGAGGGCATGGGGCGGCAAGTGTTTGGCTGCGACATCTGTCAGGACGTGTGCCCCTGGAATCGGAAAGCGCCGGTGACCGCGGACCCCGAACTGGAAGCGCGCGCGGAACTCGTCAACCCCGCCCTGGAAGCGCTCGCGTCCATGGACGAGAAGTCCTTCGAACAAACATTCAATGGCTCCCCGGTGCGGCGCGCCGGGTTCATTGGCGTGCGGCGCAATGTCGCCATTGCCATGGGCAACAGCGGGGAGCCGCGCTTCGCAAACTTGCTGCGGAACTGGGCCACGGCGGCAGACGAAGGTTTAGGGGCCGCTGCCTCATGGGCACTGGCAAAGCTCAAAGCGACAAGGGATGAGCAGATTTAGCTGGTTCGAACCTCGGGGAAGAGGCGGCTTCGCAGGGAAACCGCTCGGCATGCTAGGAGACGCGCAGTACGTTGGCGGCGTTGAGGCCCTTGGGGCCCTGCTGGCACTCGAATTCCACCGCTTCACCCTCGTTGAGGGTTTTGTACCCGTTCTCCTGGATCGCGGAAAAGTGTACGAAGACATCTTCTCCGGTTGAGCGCTGGATGAAGCCGTATCCCTTGGCGCCGTTGAACCACTTCACTACACCCTGTTCCTTCATGCACCTCTCCTTTTCGTAATAGGCACAGTTTCGCTGGCCCAAACTCATGGCTATCGAATGTCACGCGGAGCGAAGGTCTGCGATGGGAAACGCCTCTCCAGGATCGAATGAACGGCGCCGCCACTCAGTGAGGCAATTTTGTTGAGAGCGTCGTTGCGCTGGAGTGTGCCCAAAAAAGACAAGTTATCGGAATCAAAAGCGTGCTTCGTTTTTCCGGTCATTCCATCGGCACCTGCAATCGGTCCAGCCTTTGCCCGGCTGGATGGAGCGACAGGACGACAGCTACCGGTTTTTGGAAACACGTAGAAATGACCTTCCAGTAATGTCTGAGAAGCGCGCCAAATGGCGGGCTATCTATCAGTTATGGCAGGAATTGGCCCGCGATGCAAGCAGAAAATGAAAGCGCGGAGCATCGGGCGGAGCCGCAAAAGTTCGCGGTGGACGCAGGGTCCGGCTCATTCATCCGCCAACTTCCCGTCCTTTGAAACCCGTGCTGGACGCGATATCCTAGAAGGACACTCTCCCGTGGAAGCGATGCGCAGTCTCACGATCGAATAGATGGACTCGCATTCACCTGCAAAGGAAACTGCCGTGACTCGTGTCTCAGATTCCGGAGCGTCTGTTGTGGCGGCCGTGGCAACGGCCGCTCCCGACGCAGAGGTGGTCGAAGCCGCCCACGCGATCGACGCGACGGATCGTACGACGGCGATTGGCGCACCGGGAATCGCGCCCGCTGTCACGCGTACCAAGTGGTATCGCCTTCGCCACGACGGAGCGGCGCTTGTGAATTACCTGCTCGACAGCGAAGTGCACACCTACGCATTCAGCGTCGCGGCCAACGCAATTCTCTCGTTCATCCCGTTTATCGTGCTGCTCTACACTATCGCTTTGTCGGTGTTGCATTCCCCGGCCATGGCCGATGTGGTCAGCGACATGATCCACTACTTCTTCCCCTCGAACCAGGATTGGATTGCAAAGAATCTCGTTCTCGAAGCGCCGCGCCATGGCGTGCAACTGTTCTCGCTGGTGATGATCCTGATTTCGTGCACGGGCATCTTCCTACCCCTCGAAGTAGCATTGAACCAGGCGTGGGGTGTGAGCAAGAGCCGCAATTATCTGCTCAACCAGGCGGTGGCTTTGGGGTTGGCCATACTGATGGTGGCCCTGGGCGTGATCAGCATCGTGCTCAGCGCCGCGCAGCGCCAGATCCTGGCGTTCCTGTTCTTTCACCACACCGATAATTTTGTCTTCCAGGGAATCAGCTATCTCTGGCTTGCCATTTGCGCGGGAGCGGCGTGCATCCTTTTCTTCTTTTCCATCTACTGGCTTCTGCCCAACTGCAAGGTGCCGGTAAAGCCGGTGCTGCGCGCATCGATCATTACCGGCATCCTCTGGCTCTGCGCCAAGTACATCTTTGTCGGCATTCTGCCCCACCTCGACCTCAAGTCGATCTACGGACCCTTTTACGTATCCGTGGGACTGTTGTTTTGGGCGTACATCTCCGGCCTGATCCTGTTTGCGGGCGCACAGTTCAGCGTGGCGCGGCTGGGCGTCAGAGGAGAATAGCCGGCCGGGGACATTGAAAGAGCAGGCCCGACCCATTTCGTTGTGGGGACCGCCATCGCAGGTTCAGCGCAAGGGCTAACCAACTGTCGCCAGGGGCGCCGGTTGCACCGGCTGTCCGCAGAATGCGCACCGCTTCGCTTCGAGCGGAATCTCGCTGAGGCATTCGGGGCATTTTTTCTTGACGACGGGAGCTGGCGCTTCGGGCTTCTTGAGTTTGGCCAGGAGCGTGTTCAACGGTAGAACGACAAGGAAATAGACCACGCTGGCGACGATGAGAAATGAGATAGTCGCATTCAGAAAGTTGCCAACGTTTATGGGGGTGCCGTTCAGCTTGAAGACCACGCCGCTGAAATCGGGCTTGCCGACGACCGCGGCGATAAACTGGCCGAGGATGTCCTTCACGAACGAATTGACGATGGCATTAAAAGCCGCGCCGATGATGACGGCTACGGCCAGGTCAACCACGTTGCCACGCAGAATGAAATCGCGAAATCCCTTGAGCACCGGTTCACCTCCTCAAACTTAGGAAGCAGCGTATCAGGCCATCGCCGGATTCACCAAAAGGGCGGTGTGGATCGGTTCAGGGATAGAGGAAAAGAAGAACCGCCATGGCCAGGATCATCAGGTCGGTGCAGAGCAGGAGCAGGACTCCGGCGTGATACAGGGTCCACTTGCTGTCCAGACAACGGGCGGTCTCAAACATGGCCCAGAAGGCGAGGAGAGCGGCGAAGATCTGCCAGTGCGAAGAGTGCAATGCATTGATATCGGGAAAGCCGCCCAGGCGAAGGCTGAAGGCGAATGCGCCGATGGCTAGAACGATGCCGCGAATGAGCGACCGCCGGCGCAAGCGGAAGAAGGACGTACGGGGACGCACCACCTCTCTCACTCTAATCCACGGCCCGGGTGGAGCAGCCAGCGGGCCCATCCGCGAATCTCACCAAAGGGGGGAGAAACTATGCAGGCGATCGATAAAGTCTCCACGGTCACCATTGCGGTTGCCGACCAGGATGAGGCGCTCGCGTGGTACACGGAGAAACTCGGGTTCGAGAAGAAGATGGACGTGCAGTCGTCCCGGGTTCGATGGCTTACGGTTGCGCCCGCACAGCAGATGGACGTGGAGTTTCTTCTGGCATCATGGTTTCCTGATCGGGTAGGCAAGAACGCGACCTGGGTGCTCTCGACGCGCGATTGCCAGGGCGGCTACGAAGAACTGAAAGCCAAAGGCGTGGAATTCAGCCAGAAGCCGGAGGTGCGGCCGTGGGGCATCGAGGCGGTGTTTTCGGACTTGTATGGGAACAAGTATGCGCTGGTGCAGGAGTCGGCCCAGGTACTGACCGATGAGGCGGAGTCGTCTGCATTGGGTCTGCCCAGGTTGGCGAGGGAAGTGATCGGAGCCGGGGTTGAACCGGCGTGAGGGGCTGAGCCAAGATCGGCGCGTGGAATTCGTGCTCTCCCGCCCTAACGACAAAAGCGTCGTTAGGATGGGGCACCATGATTCCTGGCTAGCCTGCCACGACTTCCATTTCTTTGAGCGACTCGGTGTACGGGGCGCGCAACACGCCGCGCTCGGTGATGATCGCGGTGACATATTTCGCGGGGGTCACGTCGAAGGCGGGATTGCAGATGCCTACGCCATGCGGAGTAAGCTGCTTGCCGCCGTGGTGGGTGACTTCGACCGCGGGGCGCTCCTCGATGGGGATAGAGTCGCCGGTGGGAGTGGCCGTATCGATGGTGGACCAGGGCCCGGCCACGTAAAACGGGATGCCGTGTTCCTTGGCGAGGATGGCGACGTTGTAGGTGCCGATCTTGTTGGCGAAATCGCCGTTGGCGGCGATGCGGTCCGCGCCTACGACAACAGCCTGGATACGGCCGGCGCGCATGAGGCTGGCGGCCATGTTGTCGCAGATTACGGTGGTGGGAATGCCGTCGGCCATCAGTTCCCACGCGGTGAGGCGCGCGCCCTGAAGGAAGGGGCGGGTCTCGTCGGCGTAGACGTGGATCTGCTTGCCCCGCTCGACCGCGGCGCGGATGACGCCGAGAGCGGTTCCGTAGCCGCAGGTGGCCAGCGCCCCGGCGTTGCAATGGGTGAGAACGCCACCCTCATCCGGCAGCAGCCCGGCGCCGAACGCGCCCATCGTCTTGCAGGCCGCGATATCTTCGTCATACATGGCGTGGGCTTCAGCGAGAAATCTTTCCTTGATTTGGTCGAGCGAAGCGCCCCGGGCCCCCAAAACGGCGAACAGGGCCTTCATGCGATCGATGGCCCAGAACAGATTGACGGCGGTGGGGCGGGTGCCGGCGAGGCGAGCGCAAATCGTTTCGAATTCCGATGTGAATTCCTCGACGCTGGCAGCCTTGCTCTTCAATGCGCCGAGGGCAACGCCGTAGGCCGCGGAAACGCCGATGGCGGGAGCGCCCCGAACCACCATGGTGACGATGACGTCGGCCACCTGTTCGTAGGTAGTGGCGAGCACATAGCTCTCCTCGAGAGGGAGCCGGGTCTGGTCGATGAAGCGGACGCCTTCGGGGGTCCAGGTCAGGGTAGGAATCATGCTCTTTTAGTTTACCTGCTCTCTCGTCCAAAATCCCGCCCCACGCAGCGGATGAAAACATTTTCAGTTTGGCACTGGACGGCTTTGCGCTCAAATGCTTAGAGTAGTTGCGTATCTTTCGAGACAAACCACTGCGGCCTCGCAATAGGGGATGGGCGTCGGGGCGGCTCGTCCACAGCAACCTTGATCCATGGCTCGATTTCGGGCGGATTCTCACCATACGTCGAGGGCGGGAGTCCAAGACTGGTTGCCGGCGATTGCGAAGGGCTGAAATCCTTCTGATCTGCCCCGCAGGCCAGGCCTGGGAATTGTGTTGCGCATTCATCAGTAAGGAGTTCGCTTGAAACTTACACCCGTTGACTGGTTGATCATGGTGCTCTACTTCGTGTTTGTGCTGGGCATCGGTTTTGCCCTCAAGCGCTACATGAAGACGAGCAAGGATTTCTTTCAGGCCGGCCGCGCGCTGCCCGCGTGGATCTGCGGACTGGCTTTCATCAGCGCCAACCTGGGAGCGCAGGAAGTCATCGGCATGGGAGCTTCGGGCGCCAAATATGGCCTCGAAACCGCTCACTTCTACGGCATAGGCGCCATCCCCGCCATGATCTTCGTGGGCATCTTCATGATGCCGTTCTATTACGGCTCGAAAGCCCGCTCGGTGCCCGAGTTTCTGCGCCTGCGTTTTGACGAAAAGACCCGTGCGCTCAACGCCTGTTCATTCGCGGTGATGACCGTGTTCAGCTCCGGAATTTCGATGTACGCCATGGCCCGGCTGATCCAGACGCTGCACGTGTTCGATGGTCTCTTTCGTGCCATGGGGCGGCCAGCAGGGGACATCTTCACGTTTTCGATTGTGCTGTCCGCGATTATCGTCCTCGGGTACATCTTTCTGGGCGGGCTCACCAGCGCGATCTACAACGAGGTGCTGCAATTCTTCCTTATCATTGCGGGATTTCTGCCCCTCGTACTGCTGGGACTGAGGAACGTCGGCGGTTGGGCAGGGCTGAAGGCTACGCTGCCGGCTGCATACATGCACCAGTGGAAAGGCGTCATGCACTCCAGCACCAATCCCATGGGCATTGAGGTTTTCGGTTTGGCCATGGGGCTGGGATTTGTGCTCGGGTCGGGTTACTGGTGTACCGACTTCCTGGTGATCCAGACCGCGATGGCTTCAAAGGATATGGACTCAGCGCGCAGAGTTCCACTGATTGCGGCCGTTCCGAAGATGCTGTTCCCATTCCTGGTGATTCTGCCCGGCCTGCTGGCCATCGCGTTGCCTACGCCGCACACGGTCGAGACAGTAACCAGGAATGCGGATGGGTCGATCATCCACAACATCCAGGTAGTCTCGCTGCAGGTGGAGCAGGGCAAGGGCATTGTGCCGGCGAAGATCAATCCGGTGACCGGCCAGCCCATGTTGACGGCGAGTGGACAGCCATTGCTGGACTACGACATGGCCACCCCCAACATGCTGCTGCACTACTTTCCGACCGGCATTCTCGGCCTGGGACTGACGGCGCTGCTGGCCAGCTTCATGAGCGGCATGGCGGGCAACGTGACCGCGTTCAACACCGTTTTCACGTACGACCTCTATCAGTCGTACATTCACAAGGGCGCCAGCGACCGCCATTACCTTGCGGTGGGCCGATGGGCGACTGTGGGCGGAATCCTGTTGTCGATCGCCACAGCCTATGCGGCCATCAACTTCAACAACATCATGGACACGCTGCAACTGGTGTTCTCGTTTGTGAATGCGCCGTTGTTTGCGACGTTTCTGCTGGGCATGTTCTGGAAGCGGGCGACGGGGCACGGCGCGTTTGCAGGGTTGATCTCGGGCACTCTGACAGCCTTGCTGCACCACGGGCTCACGCTGCCGATCGAAGCCCATCCCGGAATCCATGGCGGCTGGATCACCGTCGTGCATCACTATCCGAGCGACATGGCGCAGAATTTCTGGGGAGCCATCTTCGCCTTCAGCGTCAACTTCCTGGTGACCGTCGTGGTGAGCCTGGCGACCAAGCCCAAGCCGGAGTCGGAACTGGTGGGCCTCGTCCACTCGCTGACGCCGAAGCCCCCGCAGCATCATCTGGCATGGTGGCAAAAGCCGGAGACGCTGGGCATCGCGATTCTGATCTGCGCCATCGCACTCAATATTTTCTTTGCCTGAGGAGGAGAACCGATGAGTCTCGATCTACGCATTCCGATGGGACTGATGTTCACGCTGGTCGGAATTATCCTCGTGGCATTCGGATTTGCGACGAATGGCAATACAGAACTGTACGCGCGTAGCCTGGGGATCAACGCAAATCTATGGTGGGGCCTGGTGCTGCTGGTCTTCGGACTAACCATGTTCCTGATGGGACGACGCGGGCAGAAGAAATTAGCGAATCTACCGCCGCCTGAGCCAGGTACGATTACCGAGGTCCGGCGCGGACACTGAAAAGCAGGGAACAGGGATCAGTTTTGCGGAGTGCAGCTACGGGTGGTTGAGACAATCAAAGCTGACAAAGAATCTTATGGATGCAATGAGGGAAGTGCGAGCTTTTAACTGACCACTGACCACTGACCACTGACCACTGACCACTGACCACTGACCACGGACCACTGACCACTCACGCGAAAGCGCATGTTCTGATAATCGAATGTGTAGCCGCGCAGCTGGTCGAGCGCATCCACGCCGAGCACTCCATACACATCGTCCAGCGCCGCCGAGCCCACCGGCTGCGTAAGGACCTGGACGAAGTGCACGTCGACCTTCGACGATCCGAAGCGGAGGGGAAGGGTTTCCGCCATGTATGCGGGTTGAGGCGGGAACGGTCGCGCACTCGGTATCGTGAACAGTTCCTGTTTCTGTCCTGCGAATTCCACCGCGTGCTCGTCGAAGTAACGGGAAGTGAAGTAGGTCTGCTGGCCAGCCGCGTCCAGCGCGAACATCTGCTCATTCGGCGCCAGGCCAAGGGCAACGATAATCTGGTCGCCATCGAGGAAGAACCGCGCCCCATCGTAGTTCGGCGCCGGCTTGTCCTGCGTTTTGATTTGCCGCACGGGCTGGAGTTCAACGGTTGCGTTATCGCTAATGGCCAGGCTGCTCAGCGCCGACAGCGCCGGGTAGCCGAGCACTCCCTGCACCTGGTAGCGCGATTGCGCAAAGCTGTAATCGGCGTCGTCGAACACGAATGCCGTCATGTTGTGAAACGTGAGCCGCCCGCCGATGGTGAATCGCGGAATCACGGTGGAATGGACCTGCATATCCTTTCCAGTAAGAGAATGAATGATCGCGCTCTCTTCAGAGATTTTGAGGCCAACCTCGCGGGCCAGCGAGCGCGCGATCATATTGAATGGAGCGGTGGGATCGAGCATCCAGGTGTGCGGGCGCGCATCGACAAACACCGGAATGTCGATGAGGCCGAGCGGATTTTTGCTTACTTGCAGCATGAAGGGATCGCAGGGATCGACGCTCATGGGCGGGTTGGCCGCTGCCAGCGGCAAAAGCTTGAGCGGCATCTCGATCTCGTCCTGCTCATCGCGGGTCAGCGAGCCTTGCAGCCGGCTTTCGAGGGCCTGGTATTGTTTGGCAGCTTTGGAGAAGTCTCCGTTGCGGAGATAGTCCTCGGCCAACGCCTTGCGGATAAGCCTTTCGTGCACCGGATCACCGCCGGCAGCTACCTTGTCGAGCAGCGGTTCCAGTAACTGAATTGATTCCTTTGGATCGTTGTTGCGATTGGCCAGGATGCCGCGGTAGAGCTGCGCCTGCTCGGGGGGGAGTTGATCGAGTTCAGACTGGACGCGAAAAAACTGATGATCCGCGAGAAGGGTCTGGACGCGGACTTCGGCGGTGATACCGCTGCTCGACCCGGTGTGGACTTGCGCCCCCGCCCCAGGCTGCTGTTGCGGCGGCTGTGGCTGCTGAGCTGCGAGGGAAGACGCCACGACGATGGCTGCCCAAGCCGCACCTCGTGATGTTCCCTTGTTAACTACGCCCATTCTTAAACGAAGACTAGCAGATTGGAGGAAGAATCTGGCCGCGCTTTCTCCGCTTTGAAACGCTGTTGATGGTCGCCCGGTAAACTGGAGACAGCCAGAGATGAAGCGGAAGACGATTGCACACTACGAATTTGTCCGCCGGCTAGGCGCCGGAGGCAGCGGCGTGGTCTACCTGGCCAACGACACGCTGCTGCAGCGCCCGGTGGTGCTGAAGATCCTGCGCGCAGGCGTGATGTCGGCCGAGCAGATGCGTTCGACGGTTTTGCGCGAGGCGCGGCTGGCATCGGCCATCGAGCATCCCAACGTCTGCGCGATTTACGAGGTGGGCGAAAGCAGCGACGGCGGCTACATCGTCATGCAGTACGTGCCCGGCCAGTCGCTCGACCACCTGATTGAGCAAGGTCCGGCGAATCGTCAGCTGGTGCTTTCCGTGGGCATCCAGATGGCGGATGGATTGCAGGCCGCGCATGCGCTGGGCATCTTCCACCGCGATCTGAAGCCGCAGAACGTGATGCTCACCGATGGCGGACTGGCGAAGATCCTGGACTTTGGACTGGCGCGGCGGCTGCCTCCGGAAGATGCGAACTTCGATCCGTCGAAGCCTGCGCTGGCCAAGGATGCGTCGGTGGCGGCGACCTACACGGCGCGCGGCGGAACGATCCGCTACATGGCGCCGGAGCAATTCGTAACCGGGCAGTCGAGCGTGCAGTCGGACGTGTGGGCGCTGGGCGTGATTCTCTATGAGCTGGTGAGCGGCCGGCACCCGTTCTCGCGGCCCGACGCGGAGGATTTTCAGGCGATCCGCGCCATCCAGTTCTCCGAACCTCCCGATTTGAGCGCGATCGTGCCCGGAGTTTCCGCCGGAGTTGAAGAGCGTGATCGCGACGTGCCTGGAGAAGAACCCGGCAGCGCGCTACACCTCGGCGGCCGAGGTGCGCGAGGCGCTGAAGACCATCATGAAGGCGCAGCAGATTGAGACGGGAAGCATTCCGGGCGATGCAGCCGCGAATCTGCCCACCACCGGACCGGAGGCAGAGAAGCGCGCCACGGGGTTTCTGTCGATGCTCGCGGAGCGGTTTCGCGAGTCGACGCCGGATCGCGCGCAGCAGAACTCGCTGGTGGTGCTGCCCTTCGCCAACCTGGGCGCGAAAGAAGTTGCGCCGCTCTATGGATTCGCGCTGGCGGATGCGATGGCGGCGCGGCTGGCGCGAATTCCGTCGCTCGTGGTGCGGCCGTCGAGCACGTTGATGTCGCTGCCGATTGCCGCAGATGGATCCGCTGTCGGTAGGTCAAAAACTGCTGGTTTCGTACGTGCTGGCGGGCAATTTTCTGCGCTCCGAAGACGGATTCGATCTGAACTGGCAACTGCTCGATGTGGCGTCGCAGCGCGTGCGCTCGGGCGGCGCGATCCGCGTTGCATCGCTGGATCTGATTGCGGTGCAGACGGAAATATCGAATGAAGTGTTCGCAGCGCTGCACGGGTTGAGCGCGGCGGATTCGATCGAGGCGTCGCAGGCAGATGCTCCTCGCGGCGGGCCGCGCAATGGATCGCTTACCGGGCCTGTGAGCGAAGAGTATCTGCAGGCGCGTGCGCTGCTGAGTTCTTTCATGGTGCGGACCGGAGCGCGCGCCGATCTCGATCGCGCGCACGCGCTGTTTTCGAGCGTGACCGAGAAGGACCCGGGATTCGCGCCGGCGTGGAGCGGGCTGGGCATCGCCGAACTGCAATATGCGCGGCACGGATTTGGCGGGCAGATTCATGTGATCCGCGCCCGGCGGGCCTTCGACGAGGCGCTGAAGCTCGATCCGGCATCGACGGAGGCCAACCTCTATCGCATCTACATGCTGCTGGCGCGCGGCGAGAAGGAGTCGGCGCGGCATGGCATCGCCAACCTGCTGACGGTTTCGTCGAATGACTGGAATGTGCACATGGTGGCAGGGATGGCGCTGCGCGGCGACGGCATGTACGACGAGGCGCTGAGCCAGTTCAACCGCGCGCTCAAGCTGAACCCGGCGAACGCGGCGATTCTCTATAACCATCGCGCGCGGGTGTATCACTATCAGAACCAGCTCGAACTGGCCGGCGACGAACTGGCCAAGGGCCTGGCGCTGGAGCCGCGGCACCCGCTGCTGCGCACGTCGTCGGGCTATCAGCAGATGCGCATGGGCAACCTGGCCGCGGCGATCGAGATTCTTGAAAGCGTGATTCGCGACGATGAGCTGATGCGCATCGCGGTGCCTACGCTGGCATTGTGTTACGTGCAGGCGGGCGATCGCGCGCGGGGAACGGCGCTGCTGAAAGACGATACGCTTGACGGCGGCCGAGGCCGACAGCGAGATGGCGTATCGGCTGGCGACCTACTTCGCGGTGGAAGGCGACTCCACCGAAGCGCTGCACTGGCTGCGGCGCGCGATCTATCTGGGCAATGAGAACTATCCCTGGTTCCAGAAGAATCCGGCATGGAACAACCTGCGCACCAACGCGGATTTCGAGCGAATTCTCGAGGATTTGAAAAAGGCCTATCGCAAGAACCAGCGGACCTGGAAGCGGCTGCTGGAGCAGGTGCCGGCGGACGGGGATTAGCATCTACCCATTGGATTGATTTGCGTGGATCAGAGTGAGAATCCGAAAGACTCTCGCGTTGCCGTGGCCGGCTCTCGAATTCAGGGGCGCGGAGTGTTCGCCGTTGAAGCCCTTCGGCGCAATCATGTCATCCTGCGCGTGGATGATTCACGTGTGGTTGATGAAGAACATCCACTGAGGGAGGATTGCGGAGAATTCGCCAGGCACCGCGACTTTCTTCCCGACGGAACGGTAACCTTGATGCAATCGCCGGAGCGGTATATCAACCATTCCTGCGAGCCCAATGTATATATCTACTCTGCCAACCGCGAGCGATTCCTTTTCGCGAAGCGCGACATAGCTGCCGGGGAAGAGATCCTGATGGACTATGCACTGAACGCCGCCGATGGTGATGAATGGGAATGCCGTTGCGCCGCCGGCGCATGCCGCGGATACCACAAGTGCGACTTCTTCACCCTTCCGACACAACGGCAGCGCGAGTATCTGCCGTACCTCGACCCGTGGTTCGCAAGCGTGCATGCTGCGCGCATTCGCCGGCTGCTTGTGGAATCACTGTAAGCAACTCACCCAAAGAATCGATTGATTCAGTCGGGGTGCGCGACAACAACCCACCCTCGCGGCAAATACCAGAACGCCGCAAGGATGGGCAGCCGAGACCGGGGCTACTTGAGATTGATTGTCGCTTTCAGGGGCAGCTTGTCGCTGGAGCCGCCCACCATGATGATGTAGTCGCCAGGAACGAGGGTCCACCCATCTTTCTGCTCATCGAAGATCGACAGGTACTTGGGATCGACGTCGATGCTCACGGTCTGTTTGGCTTTGGGCTCGAGCTTTACCTTTGTAAATCCGATGAGGCGCTTGGGCGGTTCCTGCGCGCTGGCCGGGAGCGCCGCGTAGACTTCAGCGATCTCCGCGCCACGGCGGGCGCCGGTGTTGGTCACGGTGAATGTCACCTTGACCATGTCGCCGGGCGTGACCGTGAGGCCGGAATAGCTGTACGTGGTGTAAGAAAGGCCGAAGCCGAACGGAAACAGCACTGGCTTGTTCTCGGCGTCGTACCACTTGTAGCCGACCTTGAGGCCTTCGTCGTAGGCGACCGGGAAGGGCGGCAGGCCTTTGGCCCACTGCTCGGGCGAAGCCGGCCCGTTGAAGTGGGACGACTCCGGCGGCGGCAAAGTCACGGTGGGATGGGGCAAATCGGATTCGCTCTTCGGGAAGGTATTGGGGAGTTTGCCGCTGGGGTTCACGAAGCCGAAGAGGATGTTGCCGAGGGCATCAGCGCCATCGCTGCCGCTGAACCAGGCTTCGAGAATAGCCGCAGGAGCATCGACCCAGGGCATGGTGACAGGGCTTCCGCTTTCGACCACCACGATGGTATGCGGATTGGCCGCGGCCACGGCGGCGATCACGGCGTTCTGGTCGACGTCGGGATCGTCCTTCTGGCCGTGCTGCTTGTAAGCCGGAAGTGATAGCGAGGGCAGGTCCATGCCTTCGCTTTCCCACTGGTAGCCGAAGACGATGGCCACATCGGCGCCCTTGGCTGCCGCGGCTGCGGCCGCGGGATCGGTGCCGGGATCGTACTTCACCGTTGCTTTGGGCGCGCGGGCCTGGATGGCTTTAAGCGGCGAGGTCGGAAACCATATCTGTTCCATCCAGTGCGTGGCGCCTTTGCCCGGAGGCATGATGGCGTTTCCGACCGATGGGATCGACCTGCGCCGAGCCGCCGCCGGAGATCATGCCCACATCGGAGTGCGCGCCAATGACGGCGATGGTGCGGACCTTGGCGGAATCGAGCGGCAGGGCCGAGCGCTTGTTCTTGAGCAGAACGATGCCCCCTTCCTCGATCTTGCGCGCGGTTTCAAAGCCGGCAAACGGATCGACGACGAAGCGCTGGCGGGGATGATCGATCACACCGACGGCGAACATGGAGCGCAGAATGCGATGGACGTGCTCGTCGAGCTCAGAGGTCGGGATTGTGCCCGCGTCGACCGCGGCCTTGTACTTGTCGCCGAACCAGAAGCGGCCCGGCTGCTCGTTATCGAGGCCGGCGGCGGAAGCCTTTTCGGTGGAGTGGGTGCCGCCCCAGTCCGAGAGGACGAAGCCGGGGAACTTCCAGTCCTTTTTGAGCACGTCGGTGAGCAGCCATTTGTTCTCGCAGGCGAAGTCGCCGTTGACGCGGTTGTAAGAGCACATGACCGCCGCAGGATGGCCCTTGGTGACGCCGATCTCGAAGGCCAGCAGGTCGCTCTCGCGCGCGGCGCGCTTGCTGATGGAAATGTCGACGGCGTTGCGGCCGCTCTCCTGGTCGTTGAGCGCGTAGTGCTTGATGTCGCCGATGACGTAGCTGCGGACTGCGTGCCCTCGATCAGCTTGGCAACCAGCGTTCCGGCGAGGACCGGGTCTTCGCCCAGGTATTCAAAAGTGCGGCCGTTGCGCGGCTCGCGGGTGAGATTGGTGCCGCCGCCAAGCGACATGTTGTAACCCTGGGCGCGAAGTTCGCGCCCGATGAGCGCGCCGTATTCGTAGGCCGCATCGATATCCCAGCTGGCGGCGGCGGCCACGTTGGCGGGCAGAGCAGTCGCGTAGCGGCCATTGACGCCGCTGGAGCGCACGCCGTAGGCCGCGTCGCTCATGTCGATGCCGGGAATACCCAGGCGCGGAACGCCGACGGCATAGCCGACGCCGCGGTTGGAGGCGCGCGTTCTCCGGCGTGACGGGCTCGTCCGTGGGCATGCCCACGCCGTGCAGCAGGGCGACCTTCTCGTCCAGCGTCATTTCCTTCATCACCAGGTCGGCGCGTTCATCGGGCGACAGGCTGGTGTTCATCCACGGGCCGGTGGGCGGAGGCGGCGCCTGGGGGCGTTGGGCAAAGATGTTTTGGCCAAAAAGTGCGGCAAGCGCCAGAGCGAGAAGCGGAATCCATGTCGGAAATCCGGCCCGGCGGCAAAGGTGTGTCATAGTGTTCCCCCTTAAGTAAAACGTTTGTGTGAGCCGCTCCAATAGTAACAACGGGACCGCCATCGTTGGGCAAGGCTAATACGGACAGGCGGGTACGCGGGGTCCAGCGTTATTACCATGGAATGATAGCGAATCAAAATGGAGAGCAGGACCAAGCATGGCTGCACTGATCGACGCAATTGATATCAAGCGGAAGATGTATTTCGAGCTGGAGAACGTGCCCTACTACTGCCTGGACGTGGAAGTATCCACGCCCACGGCGCGCGGCGGACAGACGCTGGTGCGCCTGAAGATGCGCAACCTGCTCACCCGCGCCGTCTTCGACAAGACCTTCAAGGCCAGCGACAAGTTCAAGGAGCCCGACCTCGAGACGGTGGAGGCTTCGTATCTCTACAGCGACGCGGATGGCTCGTACTTTCTCGATCAGTCGAGCTTTGAGACCCTGCGCTGTCGCCGGACAAACTGGGCGATGCGCTGGATTTCCTGGTGGAGGGCGCGATCATTCAGCTCGACAAGTTCAACGGCAATCCCATCGGGCTGCAATTGCCGGTCGCAGGTCGAATTGACAGTCGAATACACCGAGCCGGGGGTGCGCGGCGATACAGCCAGCGGCGGCGTGACCAAGCCCGCAAAGCTGGAGACGGGGCTCGAAATCAAGGTGCCGTTCTTCGTGAAGACGGGCGAAAAGGTGAAGGTCTACACCGAGACGCGGGAGTTTGCGGGGCGCGCATAATGGGCGATTGACGGCCCCTCCTACCGGAACAAGCACATTGGGGCCGAGCGGTCGCTTCTCTGCCCGACCGTCTGCCAAAAAGACTTATCCAGCCGCATTTGCATGCCAAGGCCCGAATCGATTACAACCCTGGACCTGGAGGGAATGGGGCTTCGCCGCATCTCGAAACGCCATGCCCACTTCTGCCACAATAATCGGGACGTTTAAGGGGTGTGCATATGTCGGGTTATTCGAAACAGTGCCAGCCCATAGCCGGAAAGATCACTGGGTTGAAGAGCGAAGTGGCTTCGCTGCAAAAGGAGCTTCAGAAGGCCGCTCCGGGCGAAAAGGCCTCTCTTATCTCGCAAATCAAAAAAGCTGAGGGCGAAATTGCAAAACAGCAGGGCCTTCTGGATACATGCGTGAAAAAGTATCCGTATAAGCCGCCTCCGCCGCCACCTCCGAACCCATGCCTGGGATTGTTGAAGGAACTGAACAAACTGCAGGAGGATCTCACGGTCGAAATCCAGAAGGCGCTCGCGCCATTGCAGAAGGAACTGCAGAACGCGGCCCCGGGCGAAAAAGCCGGGATCATTCACCAGATTCAAACCTTGCGCCAGAACCTGATGACCAAGAGTCCGCTCGCCAAGGAAATCGCAGCCAAGCAAAAGGCCTATGACGCATGTCTGACGTCGCATGGCGGCAAGCTTGCGATGGACGCCAAATTCAAGGGAAAGGCGACGATGTGGACGGACAACAGCCATGCGCCGGGGCCCTTCACGGAGAATGTCACGATCGGCTTGCGCTTCGGCGACTGGGATCACTCCACGATCGAGATCACAAGTTTTCCCACCATTTCCGTTACGTACGACACGCACTCCCCCGTGGGCACGGTCACGACCACGGTGACGTTCGTCTACGGTTCCGGACGGTATGATCCCCAGACCCACGATATAAGTGTGACACTCAATCTTTTCTTTCATCACAGCACCAGCCTGGCGGGGGATTCCACTCTGCGCGTTTCACTCGGAAGCGACGCGCCTCTCTCTTCCTCAGGCGCGATCGACCTGACCGGCGGGGCCCCTTTCAAGGGAGGTTACCTGGGCGGAAATGAGTGCACGTTGGAGGTCAAAGGCAAGATTTCCCCAAAGCCGTAACTGAGAACGTCCAGCACCGGATTGGCCGGTTCGGCGCTGGCTCAGCCGGACGACGCAAGGCGGGCGCGGTTTGTGGAACACGCGCCCGGGCTATGTTTCCTGGTTAATTCGGGCACGTGTGGGACCCGGGCCCGCGGATCAGTGAAGTGGCATCGCATGCGACCGAGTCGAAGGCGTCGTTGCTGATGTAGGTCAGGTGAGAACCGAAAGTGAGCACCACGTTTCCCGACATGTTGGCTACTATGCTCGACTGTACTGATGCTGGGACCGGGATGGTCTGTCCGAACGAAAGGGAACTGCCGTCATCGACGAGAGCGCCGGCCTGGAGATTGGTCGCAGAATGGATGCGAGCGTAGTTGTCGTCCAGGATCTTGGAGCCGGAGAGCAGGTTCAGGCCGTTGCCGACGTTTCCGGCGACCGTGAGAGTTGTGACCGCGGGGTTTCCGGAAAAATTGGGGTTGTTGAAGACCGTGAGTTCCGACTCCTGCTCGAGGTGCACTCCGTCGCCGCCATTGCTGTTGGAGGTCACCTGGGAGCCGGCGTCGAGATCGAGCCCTCCCTTGGAGTTGAGTGAAATTCCGTGGATGGCGTTAGCGGAGGTCTCGATGGTTCCACCAAAGTCGACCATGTGCGAGCCCGACACGATGGTCAGGCCGTCGCTGAAGTTCTGGTTTGCACTCAGGGTGGATTGACCGTCGAGGAATCCCGAAGCATTGGTGCCAAGCTGAATGCCGAGCGTGTTCTGCGAGACAGTGAGGTTGGCCGCGGTCAGCGTGAGGCTGGAGCCATTGTTGACATCGATGCCGAAGACGGCGTTGCCGGTGATCGAGTAAGAACCGGTGACGACCAGGGCCGAGGTGGCTTCAACGTCGATTCCAAAAAGCCCGTTGTTCTGGCTGGAGCCGCCGGTTACGGTGACGCCTGAGTTGGCCAGGACCGATATGCCGTTTTGCGCATTTCCTGAGACGGTGTCGTTCTGGAGCAATACCTGTGCGCCGTTCTGCGCGACGACCCCATTGGCTCCGCCGGCAATCGACAGACCGGTGAGGCCAACATGCTGGGCTCCGGTAATGGTGACGGCATCCTTGCCTCCTCCATTGATGGAGGCGGCGCCGACCGCGTTGAGCTGAATGCCATTGGTCGTGATGCTGATGGGACCGGCGCAGGCTCCCTTGATGTCGATGACAGTGTTGGGAAGGGCGTTTGCAGCAACCACGGCGAGGGAATCGCCTCGGGTGCAGTTGACGTTAAGTGTGAACTTCAACTGGGCGAAGGCCGGGGCGGCCAGTCCGAGAGCGAGCATAGATAAGGCAAAGGCCCCGAAGGACCTGGTGTGGTTGTGCATTGTCGGTCTCCTTTAAGGGAAATGGGTACGAGCCCACGCAGCGGGGAAGCCTTGGAAAGCCATCTGCCTGGTTCGGTCGCCGGAGTTTTTTGGAGAATCACGGGGGCCGGCGAATTCCCTCTGTTCACATACGCGACATTCTTCGAGAAATCATGGCAGAACAAAAAGAATAATTTATGAATGAGTTGCGGATGGCCTTCGCCGCGTTCATTGGGGCGGTTTGACGCGCTCATAGGGGTGGTAGACGGGTTCCCAGACATAGGCGCCGAGCTGGGCGGGCAGGGTCGACGGGTCCAGATCGGAAATGCCGTCGGAAATTGCCTGTCGCCCGACGGCCTCGGCTACCACCATGGCCACGCGGCGGGAATCGGCGATGGCCGGCAGAAGGGGGGCAGTCGGGTCCTCAAGCGTTGGTGACACCGAAGCCAGCGCCTTGGCCGCGGCCATCATCATTCCATCGGTGACGCGGCTGGCATGCCCCACCAGGATGCCGAGGGCGAGGCCGGGAAAGATAAAGGAATTGTTGATCTGAGAAATGCGGATGTTGCGGCCATTGATTTCGACTGGTGCGAAGGGGCTGCCTGTGCCGACAAGGGCGCTGCCGTATGTCCAGCGGAGCAGGTCTTCGGGAGTGGCTTCGGAGACCGAGGTCGGATTGGAGAGCGGAAAGATGACGGGTCGCGGCGTATGGCGCTTCATCTCGCGGACGATCTCCTCGGTAAACGCGCCGCCCTGGGCCGAGACTCCAACCAAAACCGTGATGCCGGCATTGCGAACGGTATCGAGCAGAGAGATCGGCCCCGGCTTGGACAAGGCCCAGCCGGCGACTTCCGCTTTGCTGCGGGCGAGGGGAACCTGGCTGGCCCGCAGGCCCGGCTCTCCTTCGACGAGCAGCCCGTGACGGTTGAATGCGCAGATCCGCTGCCGGGCCTCGACTTCGGACAGGCCCTGCTCTTTCATGGCGGCGATCACCAGGGCGATGATTCCCACGCCCGCCGAGCCGGAGCCGAACATGGCGATCCGCTGGTCCCGGAGAGAAATGCCTGTTGCTTGGACGGCTGCGAACAAGGCGCCGGTAGTAACCGCCGCTGTTCCCTGGATGTCGTCGTTAAAAGTGCACAGGCGGTCGCGGTACCGGTCCAGGAGGCGCAGCGCGTTTTCGCCGGCGAAATCTTCCCATTGCAGCAGGATGTGGGGCCAGCGGCGCTGGACTGCGGTGACGAAGTCCTCGATGAAGTCGTCGTATTTCTGGCCCCGGACGCGGTCGTGCTGCCAGCCGATATAGATGGGGCTGTTGAGCAGGGCCTGGTTGTCGGTGCCGACGTCGAGCAGAATGGGAAGGCAGTGATGAGGTGGGATGCCGCCGAGAGCGGTGTAAAGCGCCATCTTGCCGATCGGGATGCCCATGCCGCCGGCGCCCTGGTCGCCGAGGCCCAGGATGCGTTCACCATCGCTCACAACGATGCAGCGAATCTCGTCATAGCGTGTATCCGCCAGCATCTGGTCGATCAGGGCGCGATTGGGATAGCTGATAAACAAGCCGCGGGGTTTGCGCCAGACCTCGGAAAAACGCTGGCATCCCTCCCCGACCGCGGGAGTATAGACAATGGGCAACAGTTCTTCGGTGTTGTGCTTGATGAGGGAGTAGAAGAGGGTTTCGTCGCTGTCCTGCAGATCGCGCATCAAGGTGTACTTCGCAAACGACGTGGGCTGATTGTCGAGGGCCTTCTTGCGGCGTTCGCGCTGGTCGTCGAGCGTGCCGATATGGGGCGGCAGCAGGCCGTGAAGCCCAAAGGTGTTTCGTTCCTCCTCCGTGAAGGCTGTGCCCTTGTTCAGCGCGGGGTGCAGCAGCAGGTCATATCCGGAGAGTTGAGTGGGGATAACTTCGATGGGGAAAGAGTTCGGGGTTTCGTCAGACACGGAGTCGATCTCCTTGAAGCGGAGCGGTAAAGCCTTCCCATGGTACTCCGGGCAGGCCGGATGAGCGACCCGGGGGACCTGTAATCCGATGGCTCAGGTGAAGGTGATCAGGACCACTTCAGCATGGGACCCGACCCGCATCGGGGGCCCCCATGTGCCGGCGCCGCTCGAGGTCAGCACCTGCAATTTGCCGAAGCGCTGCAGTCCATAGGTGAATTCTCCATAAGCCCATCGGGCGAACAGGGTAAAGGGGAAGATCTGCCCTCCGTGGGTATGGCCGGAGAGCTGCAGGCTCACGCCGGTTTGCTCAACGATCGGGAGGCGATGCGGCACATGGTTGAGAAGCACGCTGGCCGGGCCGGAGTCCAGGTGCAGGCTCTCAAGAAATGCGCGCAGATGGGCAGGATAGCTTGAATCTGCGTAGGAGACCCCGATCACCTGGAGATCATCCACGAGAACGCGTTCGTTGTGCAGAACGTGGATGCCGCCTCGCGTGAGTGCCGTGGTGAATCCCGCCGCATCACCGAAGTCTTCGTGATTGCCGCCGCAGAAGTAGCGCCCAAAAGGTGGGGCGAGATCGAACAAGGGGGACGCGAGTAGTTCCGGGTTGGCCTTTGAGCCGTCGAAGAGGTCGCCGGCGAGGAAGATTATGGAGGGATCGAGGCGCCGCGCGATATCCGCGATGCGCTTCGAAAACCCGCTCTGGTTGACGTTTCCCAGATGAAGGTCAGTGATCAGCAGCGCGGTGCGACCTGCCCAGGAGGGAGGCAGATTGGGCAGACTTACCGGAATGCGGCGCACGCGAATACGCTGCGCATTGAGGAAGCCATAGAGGCTGACAAGCAATGCAGCGCCGAACAAGACGGTTCCGATCCAGGGCCTTGACGTGGTGGCCGCGTACGGCGATACAAGGTCAAGGAGGAAGGCCGCGAGCCAGCACAGGCAGGCGGCCCAGAACAGGAAATTCAGGATTCCAAGCCAGACCGCGGCGATCTTGTAGGTCAGAGAGACAAAAATGTTGGAATAGCGATAGCCAAGCACCGCAGCGATGATGAAGCTGATAGAAAGCAGGAACAATGCTCCGCGCAGGTACTCGAGGCCGACGGGGGTCATGGGCAAAAAGGGAGGCCAGAACGAGACCAGCGTGTGGTAGATGAACCAATGGCCAGAGACCAAAATGACCTGGAGGAACGCAATCGCGAAAACTGCCCAGGCTCTCAAAATCGAATCTCCTTGAAACAATACTTTAGTGCGTGAATGTATCAGCTTTATTGCAGGGCTGCGCCGATGTCAGCCGTGAAAGAATGATTTTAATGTCGTGGGTGCGCAACAACTCGCTGGGCATTTACATCGCGGTGCCCTTTTGCCGGTCCAAGTGCACGTATTGCAATTTTGCCTCGGGCGTTTATTCGGCCGGCGAACATGGGCATTACGTTGACCGTCTCATCGAAGATTTGACGGGCGCCGGGGCGTGGGCGTCGCGGATGGGCGTTGCATTGCCGCAGACGGTGGATACGGTGTACCTGGGCGGCGGAACGCCAACGCTGCTTGCACCGGAGCTGATCCAACGGCTGTTCGGAGTAATTCGTGCCGTCTTTGACGTTGACAGGGGTGCCGAAATCACGGTGGAGTGCGCCCCGGGACAGCTTCCCGACGCGACCCTCGACGCATTGGCTCGGGTCGGCGTGAACCGGGTGAGCCTCGGAGTGCAGTCGTTCATTGATCGGGAAGCGCGCGAGACCGGGCGGCTGCACAATCGGGCCATGGTGATGGAGGATTTGCGGCGGCTGCGCGCGGCGGGTATCGACAACCTGAATGTCGATCTTATTGCCGGCTTGCCGGGGCAGACCTTCGCGTCGTGGGAGGGATCGCTTGATGTGCTGATCGACAGCGGGGTCCCGCATGCCAGCGTTTACATGCTGGAGGTGGACGAGGATTCGCGGCTGGGACGGGAGATGCTGAGCGGAGGGGGCCGCTATCATGCGGGTCTGGTGCCGACCGACGGTGCCATCGCGCGGATGTATGAGACGGCAGTCGAGCGGCTGGAGTCTGCGGGGCTTGCGCAATACGAGATCTCGAATTTCGGACGGGCGGGTTCCGCGTCGCAACACAATCTTCGCTACTGGAAGCGGCGGCCCTATATGGGTGTTGGGCTCGACGCATCTTCGGCACTATGTGCTTCTGCGCCTTCGAGCGACTTTGTGGTCAGGGCGACGACGACCGACGATTTGAAGGCCTACCTCGACAGCGGCGAAGACGCGGAGACGACACGGCTCTCGCCCGATCAGCACCATGAGGAGGCGTGGTTCCTGGGCTTGCGGCTGAACGCGGGCGTGGAGATTGCGGAACTGGTGGAGGAATTTGGATTCGATTCGGTGCGTCCGGCTCTGCAAGTGGCGGCTCGCCTGGAGGCCGATGGGCTCCTGGTATCAGACGGCCAGAAGATACAGCTGACCGGACGGGGAAGAATGCTGTCGAATGATGTATTTCAGGAGTTTCTGGGACTGGATGCGGTCGAGAGTGCGAGCCGGGTTGTAACAAATTAGATCAGGCGAGCAGGTTGTCTTCGCTGGCGAAAGAGAAAAATGGCGCTGGTTCCGTCATGCAATCGCCGGCGCACTGGATGGAATCAGGGCCGGCCGCTCTTGCGATCTGTAAAGCTCTTGTGGCTTCACGAAGGACGACCACGGGAGAGCGACCCAGACTGGCGGCGATTCCAAAGCAGGCCGACAGTCGGATCGGTTGACCCGCCAAAGAGAAGGGCGCCGAAAAGACTTCGGCGCGAATGCGTTCTGCGAGCATGACGGCGTTCTCGGGGCTGCACCCCGGCAGGCCAAGCACAAATTCCTCATTGCCGGTACGGCCGAACAGGTCGTAGCTGCGCAGGAGCCGCTTAACGCGCCCCACCATTTCGAGCATCAAGTCATCGCGGGCGATCGTCCCCAGCCGTACGCGCCACTGCGGGGAACCCTGGATCTCGAACAGGAGCAGCGACAGCGAGGTTTTCATGCGCTGAACGCGATCGGTTTCGCGAAACAGCATGGACACGAGCGCAGCTTGGTTGTAGAGCCCGGTGATCGGGTCGGTCTGCGACGGAAGGGCCGCGGCTTCCCGCAGTTGTTCCATTTCGCGGGTGCGGCGAAACGCACGCATCACCGAATCGAGCCGCAGGCGCCAGTAAGGCGACGGGGCGGTCCTGGGGATGAGATCGTCGATCACGCCTTCGGCGAGACGATCCATGCACTCCGCGGGGACGTTGTCTGAAATCAGGACAATCGGAAATCTGCGCACGGGTTTCTCGGTTCGCACGCATGCCAGCAGTTGGCTTATTCCCATGCCGGGCAGATCCAGATCAAGCAGAACCAGCGACGGCGGCTCACGTCCGTTCATAACCAGAAGAGCACTCTCTGACGTTGTTTCCACGTTCAACTGGGCGCCAGAAGCAAGGAGAACCGGCTTGAGGTCGGCAATCAGAACGGGCGAGTTGGACCCAAGGAGAAACGTGGACCGGAAAGAGGCGGGCATCTGCAGAAGTCCTCGTACCAGATGCATCGGCCATGATTAGAAGAATCTTAGAAATTCGGGCGGAATTGTGAAGCGGTTGTAATGACTCTTTGGTGGAAGTCTCGATCACCATCGTAACGGGTGCAAGGGTTCCAATACGATCGCTTAGTCGACGAAATCCACCAGCGGTGCGATGGGGATGATGCCGCGCTCGTGGCCCAGGTCGAGCAGTTTGCGAATTGCCTTGCGTCCGTCGGCGCCGTAGTCGAGGGTGCGGTCGTTCACGTACATGCTCACGAAGCGGTTGGCCAGCGAGGAGTCCAGATCGCGGGCAAACTGCATGGCATACTCGAGAGCCTGTTCGCGATGATCGAGCGCATGCTGGATGCTGTCGCGCAGTGCCTTGGAAATGATGCGGTGCGACTCGGCACCGAGCGAGCGGCGGATCGCGTTGCCGCCCAAGGGAAGCACCAGGCCGGTGATCTCGCGCCACCAGACTCCGAGATCGAGCACGCGATAAAGGCCGCTCGAGGTATAGGTGAGCTGGCCCTCGTGAATGATGAGGCCGGCGTCGTATTTGCCGGCAAGAATTGCGGGGATGATCTTGTCGAAGGGAACCACTTCGGTTTCGATCGCCGGGTTGAAGACCTTGAGAGCCAGGTAGGCTGTGGTGAGCGTGCCGGGAACGGCGATCCGAATTTTCTTCAGGTCGCTCGGGGGCGAGTCGCCGACTGGCGACGATCATGGGACCGTAACCCTCGCCTACGCTGCCACCGCAACCCATCAGCGTGTAATTGTCCTGAACATACGGATACGCGTGGAAGCTGATGGCCGACACATCGAAGAAGGCTTCCTCGCGGGCGCGGCGGTTCAGGGTCTCGATATCGCAAAGAGTGTGCGAGAACCGGTACCCGGGCACGCGAACCTTGTTGGTCGCCAACCCGTAGAACATGAAGGCGTCGTCGGAGTCGGGACTGTGGGCGATGGAAATTTCGCGAATGGGGATAGAGACGGCCGGTTCGGTTTGCTGAGTGCTCACGGAGTGCGGTGGTCCTTTCGACACAAGACTAGTTTGCCGGCGAAGACGGGGAGTTGCGATGGCGCAAACGCTGCCACGCTGTTGCTGATGCGGCCGCGGTAACGACTTTCAGGGCGTCCCCGGGTAAAAAGGGAAGAAATGCCTGCGTGAGGACCAGTGGCAGCGATGCGTGGGTAAGGGCCGCCAGCCAGAGTGCGCCGCCGGAAAGAATGACAAGGTTTCCAACGGCCGCGCTGGCCAAGGCCCAGGAGAAATTGCGACCCCGAAGCCGAAAAAGAAACGAAATGAGCATTGCCGCCACAGGGTAGGCCAGAAGGTATCCACCAGTGGGGCCGAACAGGTGCGCCAGACCGGGTGCGCTTACCGGCCCCGGAGAGAATACTGGAAGGCCGATGGCGCCCTCGCCCAGGTAGGCGAGCAGAGTGGCAGCAGCCAGACGAGGAGACAGCAGCAACCCCAGCAGCAGTACCGCAAAGGGCTGTAACGTCAAGGGCACGGGGGTGAAGTAGAGGGGCAGGGCCACATGCGCACAAGCCGCGACGAAGAGGCTTCCGGCGAGAATGATTCCCGCACCGCGCAACCATGCGGACGCGACAACCATCGGCACGCCCGCAGCCGGGATGCGACTCTCGCTGATACGGGATTCAGTGGTCATGGCGCTTCCTCCGTTTCAATATCGCTCTCCTCGTGGGAGCGCGGGCCAGAAAGACGGCCGGCCCCGGTGCCGCGCGCTTTTGCGCGCTGACGCCAGATGTGCCACGCCATTCCCCCGGAGACGAGGACAAGAGCACCAACTGAGACAATCATGACAATCAGCAACCAGCGCATGGGGCATCGTCAAGCTTCTCCAATTGGTGTGGCCCGGTGGCCGCGGCAACGGACAGATCTCATGATTGCCGGACCGAAGAGCAATCGAGCCGTAGTCGTTTAAAAGCCGTCTAAGGTGGTGGTTTCAGGCCGTAACCATTGGCAACCGCTGAAGCCAAGAATACCAGACGGCAGCCCGGGCCTGTGGCCTAGTGCAAACCTTGAAAGGCAATGTGACGATCGGTCGTGATGGAGCAGCGAGTCAGTCTTCAGGCGTTGAGGTTTTGGCGGGCGGCCCTTTCTCAATACTCACGAGGTTTCCGAGCATCCAGTCAAGATAGGCGTGGCCGCCCGTTTCGACAGGAAGCACCAGAAACTCCGGGACCTCGTAGCTGTGCAATTGGCGCAAGCGGGTTTCGAGCGCAGCCAGTTGATCGACTCCTGTCTTGAGGAGGAGCATGGTTTCGCTCGCGGATTCGATATTGCCCTTCCAGCGATAGATCGACTCGACTGCGGGAATCAACGTGGCGCAGGCTGCGAGTTGCTCCTCCACGAGCGTGCGGCCCAGCGCGCGTGCTTCCTCGGGACTGGCAGCGGTGGTGAGAATGATGCGGGCAGGGCAACTCTTTTCCGGCATTACACACTCCTTTCGTCAGTGTAGAAGCAGGCTCGGAATGCCTGAGAGGTGGCGTCGTATTTCAGTTGGAACGTTCAATCCGGCAGTGCTTGCTCCCTTGTAGCTGCTGATGCAGTATGTATTTTGCGGCTGGCGAGTCTGGAGAGGTATAAACAGGCTTGCGCACACAGGTGCATGAAGAGCGAGCATGAGCACAGCAATCAAGTTTGGCACCTCGGGGTGGAGGGCCATTGTGGCCGATGAGTTCACGGTGGCCAACATACAGTTGGCCGTGGCGGGAATCGCCGCCTATGTGAAGACACAGCCCGAGCCGCATCGCGTGCTGGTGGGCCGCGATCCAAGATTTTTGGGCGAGAGCTTTGTGGATATCGCGGCGCGGGTCGTGGCTGGATCCGGCGTCACGCCGATTGTGATTCCCGATGCCGCACCGACGCCCGCCATCGCATATGCAGTGCGCACGCTCAAGACTTCGGGAGCCATCAACTTCACGGCCTCGCACAATCCGCCGGAGTACAACGGCATCAAGTTTTCCACTCACGACGGGGCCCCGGCGCTGCCCGAGGTGACCAGACAGATCGAAGCGGCGATCGATCGGATCATCGCCGGCGGCGCCATCCCAAGTACCAATCCGCCGTCGGGTGGATTTGAGATAACGGATGTGAAGCCTGCATTCCTCAAGCGGCTGGCGGAACTGGTGGACCTGCAGGTGATCGCGAAATCGGGAATCAAGGTGGTCTACGATCCGTTCTGGGGAGCCGGACGCGGCTACAGCTGCCACGTGCTGCGCGAGGCGGGCGTGCCGGTGGAAACGGTTCACGATTATCGCGATGTGCTGTTTGGCGGCCACGCTCCCGAACCCGACGATCATCTCTTGTCCGATGCCAAGGCCAAGATGAAAGAAATCGGCGCCCACATTGGCATCGCCACTGACGGCGACGCGGACCGCTTCGGAATCGTGGACGAGGATGGCAGGTTCATCCAACCCAACTACGTCATCGCGCTGCTGTTCGATTACCTGGTGGAAACGCGCGGCTGGAAGAACGGCGTGGCCAAGAGTGTCGCGACCACCAACCTGATTAACGCCCTGGCTGAATATCACAAGGTGCCTCTCTATGAAACGCCGGTGGGATTCAAATACATTGGCGAACTGATCATTGAGGACAAGATCGGGATTGGCGGCGAAGAATCGGCGGGACTGACGATCCGCGGTCACGTGCCTGAAAAGGACGGTATCATCGCCGGACTGCTGGTGGCGGAGATGGTCGCCAGGCGCGGCAAGAGCCTGGGCGTGCAATTACGGGAATTGTTTGCCAAGGTTGGTTCCTATTACCCGGTTCGTGAGAACTTCCGCTTGACCCCGGAACTGAAAGCCGCGTTCACTGAGAAGTTGAAGGCCGATCCGACCGAGTTGAGCGGGCGCAAGGTGGTGAAGGTGGTGCGCACCGACGGGCTGAAGCTGATTCTGGACGACGGTTCGTGGGTCTGTTATCGGCTTTCCGGGACGGAGCCGGTGGTGCGGGCGTATACCGAAGCTCGAAGCGAGAAGGACATGGAATCGCTCAAGGCTGCGGCCGAAAAATTTGTCATGTCGTAGGGAGATGATTGAGGTCAATGCGGGACGGCAATCTTGACGGGCAAATAAAATCGAACGGTGGCCGGACCGCGGGGGCTCGGCGCCCTTTTTCGGAGCTTGCCCTGGAATGGGCGTCACGTGCGTGGCGGCCTGCAGGCACAGTCGTGGCGGTGGGGCTGGCGCTGTTGCTGACCTGGCACGTAGTCAGTGGCAAGCACGGGCTGTCGGTGTGGCAACAAAAGCGGGTCGAAGACAGGCAGTTGCGCAAAGAGATCGACGAACTGAAGCAGGAGAACGACCGGCTGCGGATGCGTGTAGAGCATCTCAAGTCCGATCCCGATGCCATTGAACGCGAGGCCCGGGACAAACTGCACTATGCCAAACCCGGCGAAGTGATCTATGCGCTTCCGCCGGAACCGAAATCCCAGGCGCAGGCCGCCGCGAAATAGTTCTTCACTCTAATTTGACTTAGCGACCGCATGCGTGCCGGCATCGTCGGCAGTTGGCGAGACGCCTTCGGCTTGGCACCAGGCAGCGCCGGCGCCGACCAGGGGCGCGATTTCGCCCAGCAACGAGACGCGCAGCTCCACCCGCGGGGTGGCGAGTTCAGCTTGAGCCGCCGGAAGAAAGAGTTGCGCCGAACGGGAGATCCCTCCGCCCAGCACGATGACTTGAGGGCCGAAAGCGGCGAGCACGGTGCGAAACGCCGTTCCCAGGGTGCGGCCAAAGTCGCTGAAAACTTCCGCTGCAATTCCATCCTGTGCCGCGGACGCCGCGATGGCCACGACTTCGCGGTCTTCTCCGGTGCGCAACTGGTAACTCTGTCGAATAGCGCGCGTCGAGATTTGGTCTTCGAGGATGCCGCCCTCGTACGGGAAGTTCCAGATCTCGCCGCCGGTTGGAACGCCCGTTCCTTCCCGAATGACATGCCCATCGACAGCAAACGCTGAGCCGATGCCCGTACCCAGCGTGATGCCCACCACGCGGTCCACGCCTCGAGCCGAGCCGGCGGCGATTTCTCCCAGTAGATAAGCAGCTGCATCGTTGAGAAACCGAACCCGGAACTCGGGCACTCCGAAACGCTCGGCGAGCGCCTTGCGCAAGTCGAATCCATAGAGGTAGGGCAGCTTGTGCTGCATCCAGCTCACGCCGTTCTCGTAATCGAATGGGCCGGGCATGGCGATTGACAGGCCCTGAATGTCGGCCTGCCCCTGGGCAGCGCGGGTTCCAAGCGACTGTAGAACGCTGAGGAATGTCTCGATGCTTTGCTCGGAAGGATATCCGTCGGTGACGACGCCTTGAAGCGTGCAGCCGTCACGATCGAATACCGCGGCCGATATGTGGCTTCCCCCGACATCGTAGACCAGGACTCTATTTTCCAAACGTGCCACCAGGCGCTCTCCTCTTTGTGCAGCTTAGTCTCTGCGTCTAGAATAACGGACCCGCAGCCGTCTGGTTTTTCGCCCGGCAAAACCGGTTGTCTAGAAATCGACGTGGGCACGCACGGAGCCCACCCAGGCGGGTCCGCGATCGCGGTTGTACCCCGGGTTGGAAACGTGCTGCAGGTCGATGGCAAAGAACATCCCTCGCCAGGCGTGCCAGTCGTAGTAACTCTCCACGATATTTTCGCGGCCGTAGTTGAGCTTGCCGTCGCCGAGCAGGAATCCCAATCCTCCGTAGCCAAGATAATTCTGATGGTCGCGCTTGATGGCATTCGAGACCACGGCCAGGCCGATCTTGTCCTGGGCGCGGTGCCACGCCCGGCCCGCGAAGTCGCCCCCGATCTCCACCGTCTGGTCGACTTCGGTGTAGGCGAACGATTCGTGCTGGCCCTCGTTCCAGCCAAACCGGCCGAAGACGCGGAGGTTCTCGGTCAGTTCCTGTTGCGTGTTGTAACCCAGGCCATACTTGACGGCGCCAAAGTGTTCGTGCGCGGTGATGGTGGGCGTTGAATCCGTTCCGTTCAAATACGCATCGACGGCTTCGCGGTAGACGCCCATGTGGGCGCGGTTGGCGTAAAACAGAAGGCGCGTCGTGCCCTTGCGCTTCGGTACAAGGCTGTGGCGCACTTCCAACTCCCAGTTTTGCCCGTGAGCACGGCTCCAGGCCCAGTCCAGATCGATGCCGTTGGCCACCACTGGCATGGAAAAGATCCCGTATCGCACGGACCAGGACCGGTCGTCGTACTCGGCTATACCGCCGACGGTGTAGCCGCGCGTGTCGGCTGCATAGTCCCAGGCGCCGTTGTTGTCCACGGTCCAGTTCATGAACTGCAAATGACTGTCGGAGCCGATATCGTTGAAGTCGAAAAAGTCGGGCAGCGTCATTTTTCCGATGCGGAACTCGACGCGGCGCACGGGAACGCTGGTGGCGAGAGCGAACGGGTTCGAGTCCTGGCTGGTGGTTTCATCGGTCAGCCCAAAGACCTGGTGAATCTGGTAGCGCGCAAGATAGGGCACGCTGCCGAGGTTTGGATTACGCACCACGTCGAGATTCGTGAATCCCGCCAGGCCCAGCGCCTGGCTCAGCCCGCGGCCACCCGCAGATTCCACGTCCAGAATAAGGTCGGTGTTATATCGGGTCGAACGATTCGCGCGCATGGCCGTGTAGAGCGTTCCGACCAGGGACGTCTTGTACTCGGCGGAACTGCGGAAACTGTTCGGCCCCTCGTATGGCGAATGAAATGGAAGACGGCCCTGGAAGATGATGTTGGCCTGCCCGGAGAGCCAATACCGGCCGCCTTCCCGGTGCGGGAACATGGTGAGTTGCGGATCGTCGGCGGGCGGGTTTTCCTGGGTGGAGGAGGAAGCTTGATCGTTATTCTCGAACCCGGATGAATCCCAGGCCGAATCCCCGGCCAAGTTCAGAACGAGGGGAACGGTGGTAAGGCGAGATTGGAGGACCGGCGCGGACGGGAATTCAACCGCGGTGGCGCTGGAATCCGGCGACGCCTGAGCCCACGCGCTTGCCGCCGCCAGGAGCGTGCATGCGGCCAGGAAGCGGATCGGGTTCAGGGATGGGCTGAAATTGCGGAACATGAAAGAGCCTCTCCGCAGGGCCGCCGGAACGGAGCGGGCATAAAATGAAGGGAGCGCAACGGTACCCCCATTTCGTAGATACCATACCGGGGGAGGGTATTGTCAAGGCTGATCATGGAAGGAGCCTCATGTCCCACCACGAGCGGGAAACCATCAAAATGGTGCAACGGGTTCGCAAGCTGCGCGGCCAGTTGGATGCAATCGAACGTTCTTTCGTCGCCAACGGGGATTGCGGCGACCAGTTGATGCTGCTGGCGGCCGTCCGCGGCGGCGTCAACGCGTTGATGGGCGAGGTGCTGGAGACTCATATTCGCTTTCACCTGACCGACGGCGCCAAGGAGCAAATCGCCCCGGAGCTGGGCGAAGACCTGATCGACCTGGTTCGAGCGTATCTGAAGTAAGGACATCGTTTGCCGGGAGATCGCTGCCAGGGATCATGGTAGCGGGCCCAAAGCAGTGGAGTTGTGAACGTACGGTTGATTCGCCGCCGGCGCAACGCCCGTGCCTTGCGACGGCGGGTGGCCCCGGTCTAACGGGCAGGAGAATGGGTGCCCAAGGTTCACAGGTACTACGGCGCAGTCCGACTTCTTCAGCACGTACATGTCCGTGAGCGGCTAAAGGCTTTCACGGACTGGCATTCGCCCTCAGCCATTTCAGAGATCAGGTTGCGTAAATCGCTCTCCCATTTGTTCGAATGTACGCTCCGCCGGTCGTGAATCGAATTGGCCACGAACCTGCGGCAGGCATTGCGGATAGTTCCTCTGCAGAAAATCGATCAGCTTCTCGCGCACCAGGCACCGAAGGTCCCACGCCTCACTGGAATTGCGTGCGTCCATCAGGGCGCGCAACTGCATGGTACGCTCGCTGCAATCGCTAACCTGTAACACACAGACCTTGCCGTTCCATAGAGGCGTCGACTGGCAAATTCGGCGCAGCTCCTCGCGGATCGCATCCACAGGTGCGGTGTAATCGGTAAAAACGAAACACGAACCGAGCAGGTTCGCATTGGAGCGCGTCCAGTTTTGAAACGGATGATTAAGGAAGTACGAGAGTGGCAGAACCAGCCTGCGGAGATCCCATATCCGCACGACCACATACATCGTGCCGATTTCCTCGATCCATCCCCATTCGCCTTCGACCACCACGGCATCGTCCAGCCGGAACGGCTGCGCAAACGCGATCTGCACGCCGGCGATCAAATTGGAGAGAGTGCTCTGCATGGCCAAACCGACCACCAGGCTGGCCAGCCCCGCTGAAGCCAGAATGCTCATGCCGATCTGCTTGATGGCAGGAAAGGTCATCAGCATGATCGCTACCGCGACCACCACCACCAGGATGATCAGGATGCGGCGCAACATCTGGAATTGAGTTTGAATCCGGCGCGCCAGGAGGTTATCGGCGACATCTATGCGGAAACGGCGGGAAAGAAATTCGGAGGCGATCTGGACGAGAAGAATGGCGAGCCACGCGGTGGCTGCAATTAGACACAATCCGGTAATGTGTTCCAACTCCGACTTCAGAACAGGCGGCAGCGGAAGGTCCGGCGAGATGGCCAGAACTGCAAGCAACGGAAAGATCCAGCCGGTTGGGCGTTCGCCGTGTTTCAACAGCCACTGGCCCAGAAACGCACCCTTCCGGCGAGCGAGCCGGCGGAGAAGCCAAAGCAGGATCGAGCGAGCCACCAATGCCACAGCGATGGTGGTAAGCAATATCCCAGCGGACCAGAGCAGCTGATGCCAGTGCTGTATGAGAAATGTCAGCATGGATTCTCGGCTCCTGTTGCGGCGTTTGATGCGGAGCGGTTCCAGGTTGCTTGCTTGTCGCGGCGGACGTCTGCCAGCACGCATACGTTGAATCCGCCGTCCCTTAGCGAATGGTTACCCCTTTGTATTCAATTGATCCTCAGCCTCGTCTCGGCATCAAGTGCGCCAGTGACTATCGACTGGCTGGAGCCTTCGGACTCAGGGTTTCTGGGCTCAGCTGCGGTGCGACCACGTTCGGGGAGTACAAGTGGGTTTTCAAGGCCTTGAGCCAGACCGAAGTCGGCGAAGCCTCCTCATCGACATCTGCTTCGAGGCCGGCGTCAACCTCTTCGACACCGCCAATGGCTAGTCCGATGGGCGTTCGGAACAGGTGTCCGCAGTGGCGCTCAAAGGCAATCGCGTTCCTATACGTATTTCCACCAAGGCCTATTTTCTTATCGACGACGGCCTGACGTCGTGGCACGTCGCACTACCATCTGTGCCGCGCGCTCGAAGACAGCCTGCGTCGTCTCAAGACCGATTATATCGACATCTACCACCTAGACCTCTTCGACGCCCTGACGCCTATTGAAGAAGAGCAGGACATGCTGAACATGTCTATGCAACGAAGGCAAAGCAAGAGTCTCGCAAAAGACGTACCCGGGGGCATGTTTTTGGCCCCCGAGAACGCCGAATGCCACTTGAAATGCCTGCAACGAAGCAATGAGCTAGGCGGGGGCGCGCATCGATTCGAGAGCGGCCGTGAGATCGTCGGCCAGTGCCTGCTGCGGTGCCGGCGCTCAGTTTGCGCCCCGGCTCGCGTCAGGTAGAAGACGTCGATGGCCGTTTCGCCTTCGGTATCGATCAGCGCGACTTCGATATTGCATTGGTGATTGCTGAGCACCAGCGCGATCTGGCGCAGCAGGCCGGGCCGTCCTGCGCCACCACCTGCAGCAGGGTCGAGTGGGTGGAAGATTCGGAGTCGAAGCTGAGCCGCGTGGCGCACTTCGACTTTGATAGTTGCCGGGGTGATTGGTGTGGCGGCGCGCGTCGAGCAGCTGCTCGACCGGCACCTTCTGCGCGACCACGTCGTGCAGGTATTCGAGGAAGCGCTCTTTTTCGCTGGGGTTGAGCTCGAGGGTGCGGAAGACGTCGGAGAACTGGAAGCTGTCGACGATGACGCCGGCATCGTTGGAGAAAGCGCCGGCCTTCACGATGTTCATGCCCCAGGCGGCCAGGGCGCCGGCCACGTCGGCGAACAGGCGGCTGCGGTCGCGCGTGATGACGGTGAGGTCGAAGAGCTGGCGGGTGGGGCGCAGATCGAGCTGAACGGGGTCCTTGTCGAGGTTGGCGGCCAGCTGGAAGTGGTTGCGGATCTGCTCGGGCAGGCGGGTCTGCAGATAGCGCTGCGGCAGGCCTTCGAGGAATTGGCCCAGCGCATCGTACTGGCGCGGCGGGCACCATCGATCGAATGCGGTTGAGCAGCGTGGGATCGATGGCCGCGTGATAGCGGATCTCGTCCACGCTGCGGTCCATGAAGTTGGCCGTGGCCATGTAGAGCTGCCAGAGATTCTCGGCTTTCCACGGCGTCAGCGCATCGGGATTGACGGCCTTGATGTCGGCATAGGTCATCAGGGTAAGCATCTTCAGCAGCGTGCGGGCTGCCGATCTTCTCGGCGAAGCCGCGCACGTTTTCCAGGTCGAAGATGTCGCGGCGCAGCGCGTTCGACATTTCGAGATGCATGCGGATGAGCTTCAGCACGGACTCGCGCTCCTCGGCGTCGAAGTCGAGGCGCGCCAGGAAGCTGTCGGCCAGTTCCACGCTTTGTCCGGTGTGTTCGCCCGTTGCGGCGGCGCCTTGCCGGTGTCGTGCAGGAGCAGGGCGAGCAGAAACAGGTCGAGGCGATCGATTTCCGGCAGCAACTGCGCGAGGCGCTGCTCATAGTCGTGCGTGGGCTGGCGCAGGCCGTGGACGTTGTCGATCACCAGGAAGGTGTGCTCGTCCACGGTGTAGCGGTGGTAGCTGTCGCGGATGACCAGCGCGTCGATGCCGTGGAACTCGGGGATGCAGCATTTCCAGCACGCCCAGCGCGTGCATGGTGCGCAGGGCATGAGCCGCATGCGGACCGAGCAGCACTTCGCGCAGCGCGTTCCAGAGATACGGGCCTTCGGGAATGTGGATGGCCAGCGCGGGCAAGGCGTCGGTGATGCGGTCTTCAGCGGCCTGCGAGAGCGTGTAGCCGTGTGTGGCCATCAGCGAGAAGATGCGCAGGATGGCGCTGGTGTCGCTGAACTGGGCGCCGGTGAGGATGTCGATGCGGCCCTGGTCGAGGATGAAGTCGGTGCCCGCGATGGGAGTGCGGCGGCGGCGGAACTGGCGGTAGAAGCTGACCGGCGCGGGGAGGTTTTCCATCAGCAGAGCGGCGCGGCGATAGATGACGCGCGCGTGGCGGTAATAGGTGCGCATCCAGTAGGCGGGATCGGCGGTGCCGCGCGTTTCGAGGCCGATGGAGCGGGCCGCGGCTTCATCCTGCGATTGCCAGTCGAGCGTGTTGTCGTCGCGGCCGTGGCGGAAGTGAAGAAAACATCGCGCCGCGGCGAGAAAATCGAAGGCCGCTTCGGCGTCGCCGCGGGCGCTCTGGAAGACACCGCCGCGCTGGCGTGGCCACTCCTTGGTCTCTTTGAGGTGGAAGAGCAGGGCGAACCAGACGGCGAGATGGTAGTCGCGCAGGCCGCCGGGACAGTCCTTCAGGTTGGGTTCGAGGTGAAAGATGGTGTTGCCGTACTTGGCGTGGCGGGCGCGCGCGATCTCGCCCAGCTTCTGCGTGATGGTGTTCCACTCGCTCAGGACGAGGCCGGGAAGAACGGTCTGGTGCAGCTGCTGGTAGAGAGGAAACTGGCCGGCGAGGAAGCGGCGGTCGAGGGTGGCGAGGGTGAACTCGAGGTTGTCGGGATCGAAGCGGCCGGCTTCCTTGAGAGTGCGCGAGCCGGGACTGGCGCGCAGCCCGATGTCCCACATGCCCTGGATGATGGCGCGGACCGACTCCCGGGCTTGTTCCTCGGCCTTGTCGTCGGCGAAGGCAAAGAGCACATCGATGTCGGAAAAGGGGAACAGATCCTTGCGCCCGTAGCCGCCGAGGGCGACGAGGGAGACGTTCAGTCCGGGCTGTCCGGCGAAGGCCCGGCGCCACATTTCAATGAGGATTCGATCGACCACGGCCGAGCGGCGGCGGATGGCGGCCGTGCCGTCGCCGGTGCGCTCGTAGGTCTGGCGGACGAGCGCCATCTCCTTGAGATACTGCTCCCGTAGATCGTCAACCGCGATGCCGACTGGATTCATGAGTAGTATGCAAGGCCTGCCGAAGCAAGAAGGATGTCTTACCAGAATAAGCGGAAAAGCAGCGAACGGGAATAGGGAAGAGTGATCAGGAGTGGAACAGAGTCAAATGGGAAAGAGAACTTGTGCCGCAATGAACAAGGGAGCGTGACAGGATATCACGTCCCTTAAGGATACAGGCGAGTCTGGGCGCAACTTGTGTAGCGAACCTACAGTGCCGTCTCGCCCCGTTCGTCGTTGCGGATGCGGATGGCTTCGTCCACTGGGCTGATGAAGATCTTGCCGTCGCCAATGCGGCCGGTGCGGGCCGCTCCGATGATGGCTTCAATAGCCTTTTCCTTCAGGTCGATCGGGAACAACCATTTCAATCTTGACCTTGGGCAGAAGATCGACGGTGTATTCGCGGCCGCGATAGAACTCAGTGTGGCCCTTCTGGCGGCCGTGGCCGCGCGCTTCGAGAATGGTCATTCCTTCGATGCCCGCTTCCAGCAGCGCATCCTTCACTGCGTCGAGCTTGGAAGGCTGGAGAACCGCTTCAATCTTGAGCATGAGCAATTGCCTCGTTTGACAGCCTATCAGGCGGGGCGGCCGTGTGGGCCGTCCCGGGGCCAATCTTTTCCCACCATCCGGTTCAGGAATTGAAGTCGTAACCTTCTTCGCCATGCTGCGAGAGGTCGAGTCCTTCGGACTCGTGTTCGGGCGAAACGCGCAGCCCGATCACCTTGTCGACGATAAACAGCAACACCAGCGTGCCCACGAGAGAAATACCCCAGGCGATGGCCACGCCGGCGGCCTGGTTCCCCAACTGGCCCCAGTGACCGTCGATTACGCCGGTGGGGAGCGGCTTGCCGGAAGGGTCGTTGCCGAAGGCCGGATTGATGGCACTGACCGCGAAGATACCGGTGAGCAGCGCGCCCAGGGTGCCTCCAGCACCGTGGACGCCGAAAGCGTCGAGAGAATCGTCGTACCCCAGGCGGCTCTTGACCTCGAAGACCATAAACGAGCAGAAGATTCCGGCGAGGACACCGATCAGGAGCGCAGACATGGGCTGGACGAATCCCGATGCAGGGGTAATGGCGACCAGTCCGGCGACGGCCCCGGAGATCCCGCCCAGGGCGGTGGGTTTGCCGTTATGAATCCACTCCGTCACGGTCCAGCCGAGCGCGGCCGCCGCCGCGGCGAAGTGGGTGTTGATGAAGGCGCTGGTGGCCAGCGGCCCGGAATTGAGGGCGCTGCCCGCATTGAAGCCGAACCACCCCACCCAAAGCAGGCACGCGCCGATGAAGCTGAGCACCATCGAGTGTGGGGGCATAGCGGTTTTGGGATAGCCGAGGCGCTTGCCGAGGTAGATGGCGGTCACCAGGGCCGATACGCCCGAGGTGACATGGACCACCGTGCCGCCGGCGAAGTCGAGGCTGGGAAAATAACCGCCGCTCGAATTGAGAAATCCGCCCGCGCCCCAGACCATATGCGCCATCGGGCTGTAGACAAACAGGGACCAGAGGGAGAGGAACACCGCCATGGCGCTGAATTTCATGCGTTCGGCGAAGGCCCCCGTAATGAGCGCCGGCGTGATGATGGCAAACATGAGCTGGTAGACCATGTAGGTCTGCTCGGGGATGGTGGGCGCGTACTCCGAGGGGCCGAGGCCCACGCCGCGCAGGAACATGTGCTGGAGCCCGCCTATAAACGCATTGCCGTGTCCGAAGGCAAGCGAATATCCGGCGATGGCCCACAGAATGGACACCAGGCCCATCATGGCAAAGCTTTGCATCATGGTGCTGAGAATGTTCTTGCGGCGCACCAATCCGCCGTAATAGAGCGCCAGGCCGGGGCCGGTCATCAGCAGCACGAGCGCTGCCGACATCAGCATCCACCCGTTATCTCCGGAGGTCTGGGCAGTCCGGATCGCCTGTTGCAGCTCCGCGATCTGCGCCTGCGTTGCAGGCTGGGAGCCGGCGACAGCGGCCGTAGACTGAGCCATGGCCAGCGCGGGAGAAATCAGGAAAAAAGGCAAAAGCAAAGGGTAACGCCACATTCCGGTTCCGCTCCGATAGACAATCAATTAGCGAATTCTAAAAGCGCGTGGGCCGGCACAGAGCGGGCGCGGCTGGAACAAATGATGCTTCTTCCCGGCTCGCACATGGGCCGCTGATGATCAGGATGTAGGGACAAGATGTAGTTCTCAGGACCTTCGCGTGGAACGTTCATCGGATGGTGCATGTTCTGTTGAACCTTTTCATCATACCGCAGCGGAAGTTTTCTGCACGGGCTTCGCCGGAGCACAATGACAGAACCGGAATGATAGGAATGACAAGTGAGGCAATGACCAAACCTGGGATCGAATGGCCGAGGCTGCGATGGTTTGGAATCGCATTGCTTGTGTTCTCGACCTTGGCGAGCTGGGCCGCGACACCGCGGAAGGCTGCCTGCATGCGCGTGGTTTTCGAGGCTGAGGTGAGCGCCGGCGGGTACTGGACTATTCCGCTGGGGGAGGGATGGGTCTTTCGTGTTGTGCCGATCCCGCCGCTTCAGGCCGCATACAGCGGATGGGACCTTGTGGTGGATCGGCAGCCTCCCGAGGGTTTCCCTGATGCCCTGCTGCTTGCGACCATGCCCTACAACTCCATTAACGAACGGGAAATCGGAACCACCTTCGGTCTTCGCGCCCAGGATGCCATCGGCTGGAATCCCCGCAGCTTCCGCTTTATTACCAGTCCGGGTGATTTTCGCGAGGCGCGGCAGTTGTTCCGCTCGCTCACGGCAAACACCGGGCTCGCGTCTGCGCCAGGCGCGAGCGTCGATCCAAAGCAGGGCGATAAGCAAGCGATGGCTCGCCTGCTGGCAATCCGGGAACACGCAGCCACAGGTGAGTTCCGCATTGTCGATGCGCACATTGTGGCTGGAGTGGCCGATCCGGCGCCTTATGCGCAGACATGGGCGGTGGCATCGTCGCGGATGCCTCACACCGTTGAGGACGAGCCTGGGGGCAAATCCAGCGCACTTGGTGCGTTGAAATGGATGCGATTCGCAGTAACATTGTGGCTACCGGCAGGATGGGTCGTTCCGGCTCCGGTTCATGGCCAGCGCATGGCGTGTCCGGATTAAGGACGCGGCCCCTAAGCATGGTCGGTCAGGTGTGTGTCGATGCAACGCAAACAAGCTGGCGCCCATCCACACGTTTCATGCAAACGGCTCATTCGCGAGAAGCCATGGGGGGCCAAATCTGGGGCGCAGACCCCAAGAGAGGTATTATTGGATCATGGCGGAAGTAGCGGAGCGGGATCGCTATCTTTTCGGAAACCTTGAAAGCAGCGCTAACAACCGCGCGAAAGTGCGGGAAGTGAATTACGGCTTTGAACAGCCGGAAGGTGTATTTCTCACTTCTCTTGATTTCGCGGTGAACTGGGTGCGCAAGAGTTCCGTATGGCCGATGACCTTCGGCCTTGCTTGCTGCGCGATCGAAATGATGTCCATGGGGGCTTCGCGCTTTGACATTGCGCGCTTCGGCGCGGAGGTGTTTCGGCCGTCGCCCCGGCAGTCGGATCTTATGGTGATCGCGGGCCGCGTTTCCCAGAAGATGGCTCCCGTGATTCGCCGGCTCTACGATCAGATGCCGGAGCCGAAATGGGTGATCTCGATGGGGGCGTGCGCCACGTCCGGTGGCGTGTTCAATAACTACGCACTGGTCCAGGGAGTGAACCAGGTCATTCCGGTTGATGTCTATGTTCCGGGATGTCCACCGCGTCCTGAGCAACTGATGTACGCCATCACGCTGCTTCAGGAAAAAATCCAGCACGAGCCACGCAGTCTGCTCAAGACCTTGAACGCGAGTTGATGGCGACAAGCACGAAACCTTCCATCTTGGGGAAACAGAAAATCGGGAGCAGGAGCGCGAAGACCGCGCGATCGTTTCGAAATTTCTGATCCGTCAGCCGGGCAACCCCCCTGTTGATTGGTTAGGAAACCGGCGGCATCTCATTGAAGAAATGTGCTGTCGCGGTTTCTCCATATGGTAATTTTAGTAGTTGTATATCGCGGTCCGACGAAAGATCATGTGAGCGGAATCAGTCGGAATTGGCAAAAACGTTCGCATCACACAACACTTTTTTGGCTGTTCAGCTTGAATTGCGGAGGAGAAACGCATGCACTCTCACGTTTTGAGATCTTTAAGCCGGGGTTTTGCTTTGGCAATGCTGGCTGCGATGCCGGTTGCACTCGCTGCACAGGACGCACCCAAGCCGGCTGCGACGACGGCTTTTCCGGGAGAGTCCCCCTCGCGTTGGGACATTTTTGCTGGCTATAGCTACCTGGCGCCCAAGGGTACTGTCGACACGCTGCAGCCGGATGGCGTTACTGTTTTGCCTCAAACCTTCAAGTCGATGAACTACGGCATCATCGCGAGCGGCGCCTACTACTTCGACAAGTATGTGGGCGGCCAAGTGGAAGTCGCTACGCACGACACCTTCATCAATGACCCGTCCAGTAATGGCGCAGCCACGACGGTTGCGGGCGGTCTGATCGTGAGATTTCCTGCGCCTGATATTACGCCCTTCCTGCATGGCCTGGTGGGCGGCGTGGACCTGGCCGGGCCACAGCACCAGCCGTACAAGTGGGGTGTCGGTCTGACTGCCGGAGGCGGCATGGATTACGAGACGCCCTGGTTCAATCACAAGCTGGCGATCCGGGTTTTCCAGGCTGATTACGAGTACATGCATGTGAATTGGGGCCCCGGCATTTGGGCGGGCCGAGCCAATCTGAATGCGGCACGCTTGAGCACCGGCGTGGTGATCCACGTTGGAAGCATCCTCCCGCCGCCGCAGCTGACGGTGGCCTGCTCCGCCAATCCAGCGGCGGTCTTCCCTGGCGACCCGGTGACCGTGACAGCAACGGTTGGGTCCCAGGATCCCAAGCTGGGCGTGGTTTACAGCATTGCGGGTGATGGGATTACGGGCGGTAACAGCGCCACTGCGAGCGTCAATACAGCGACGCTGTCTCCCGGAACCCACACCGTCAAGTGCAACGCCAAGGAAGGCAAGCCGGGTAAGGAAGGCGCGAAACCCTGGCAGGTGGCTACCGAAAGCACCGCAACCTTTACAGTGAAGGAATTCGAGCCTCCCACCATCAGCTGCTCGGTGAACCCCACCACCATCAAGCCGGGTGACAGTGCCACGATCACGGCTACAGCCACCAGCCCGCAGAACCGTCCGCTGACCTACACCTACACAGCATCGGCTGGTTCTGTGAACGGCAGTGGTGCTTCGGGTTCATTCTCGTCGACCGGTGCTCCGACAGGTCCGGTTTCGATCACCTGCAATGTGTCCGACGACAAGGGCCACAACGCATCGGCGAACACGAGTTTGACGATCCTGGCCCCGCCACCACCGCCGCAACCTCACACGCAGGCACTTTGCTCCATCAACTTTGAAACCGACAAGGCTCGTCCGACTCGCGTGGACAATGAAGCCAAGGCCTGCCTGGACGAAGTGGCTCTCGACCTGCAGCGGCAGTCTGACGCCAAGGCAGTCGTGGTCGGCGCCTCGAATGCCAAGGAGAAGGACAAGTTGGAGAAGCAGCAGAAGTACGCGGAGAAGCACAAGAAAGCCAAGGTCGAGGACTTCGCTGCGCAGCGTGCCGTCAACACCAAGGACTACCTGGTGAAGGAGAAGGGCATTGACCCATCCCGAATCAGCGTAGCCACCAGCACAACCGATGCCCAGAAGGTAGAGGATTATCTCGTACCGGCCGGTGCGAACTTCGGCTCCGACGTGCAGGGCACAACGCCTGTCGACGAGTCCGTGGTTCAACCGCAGGTGCGGAAGCCTCTACCCGAGAGGAAGCATCACAAGGCTGCGTCCAAGTAGGCGATCCGTCAGCCGTGCCGCGCGAACGCGCGGCACGGCTGGAAACATTAACGAACCTGCGTGTCGAGATTCCGATCCGTAGATCGGGCGCCACCGTGAGCGTATATCGTTTCCAATCCTCCTTGTGTTTCTGAGGTTGACCGGCGCGCCGGTCAACCTTTTTCGTTTTCTCCCCGGTTTGTAAATGTTGTTCATCCCGACGTTGAGGATGTTTTGATTGCCAACAGTTCTTAAGTTCACACCGCGGTCGGCCTGCCTTGCGCCAACGGCCCTCTTTATTGCGCTCGCCACCTCATACTCTCCCCTGCCTGCCCAGTCGCTCTGGAACTCCGTGGGCCCGGACGGGGGCGATGCTCGCACGCTTGAATCGGTGCCGGGCGAGTCCAATCATCTTCTCCTCGGCACCGCGAACAGCTGGATCTACGAATCGCAGGATGAAAGTGCTACGTGGCACCGGTTGGCCAAGCTGGATAGCGCCGACGACCTGGTCGTCGACAACATCGTGGTCGATTCGCGGAATCCATCGCTCGTGTATGCGGCGGCATGGAAGTTCGATCAGCCCGACGGCGGGCTGTGGGTAAGCCATGATGGGGGCAGGACCTGGAAGGCCAATCCGGGATTGCGAGGGCAATCGATTCGCGCATTCACGCAGGCTCCATCCGACCCCAGGATCCTCTTTGCGGGAACGCTGCAAGGTGTGTTTCGCTCCACCGATGCCGGCGATTCCTGGCAACAGATCAGTCCCCAGGGCAGCAAGGAAATCCATGAAGTCGAATCACTCGCTGTCGATCCCAGGGATCCCGAGACGGTCTACGTGGGCACCTGGCACCTGCCCTGGAAGACGACCGACGGGGGCAAGAATTGGCAGAATATCAAACAAGGTGTGATTGACGATTCCGACGTGTTCTCGATCATCATCGATCCCGAAGAGCCAAATGTGGTCTACGCAAGCGCCTGCAGCGGCATCTACAAAAGCTCGAACGGCGGCAGCTTGTTCAAAAAGATTCAGGGGATTCCGGCAACGGCGCGCCGTACCCGCGTGTTGCAGCAGGATCCGGTGCACCGCGACACGGTGTACGCCGGAACCACCGAGGGCTTGTACAAGACCACAGACGGCGGGCGGGCTTTTCAGCGCATGACCGGTCCCGATGTCATCGTCAACGACGTGTTCATCGACCCTAAGAACCCGGACCGGGTGGTGCTGGCAACCGACCGCGGCGGTGTGCTGACTAGCGAAGACGGCGGGGTGAGCTTCAAAGAATCGAACCATGGTTTTTCCGCGCGCAAAGTGGAAGCGCTGCTTGTCGATCCGCGAAATCCTTCGCAAATGTACGCCGGGGTCGTGAACGACAAAATGTATGGAGGCGTCTTCATATCGACCGATGGGGGCATGCAGTGGAAACACATCGGCGAGGGTCTGGAGGGAAGGGACGTGTTTGCCCTTGCACAGTCGCCGGATGGCATAGTTCTGGCGGGAACCAATAGCGGCGTTTTCGCCCTGGATGCCGATTCAGGCACGTGGAAGCCCCGTAACACGATTGCCAACTCGATTCCCAAGCCAGTCTCCGAAGTCGTTCATGGAAAGCATGTGACCGTGGAGAAGCACGTGAAGGCGCCGGTACTCGAATTGAGCAGCCATGTCTTCGCTTTCGATCTTTCCGGTGATGCGTGGCTGGTGGCCACAGCCGGCGGCGTGTTCACGAGCAAAGACAAGGGAGAAACGTGGCAAGGCGGCCCGGTGGTGGGAGTGGTGGATTATCTGTCCGTTGCGGCCCGCGGTCAAGTCATGGTCGCGGCCCGGCCCCAGGGCGTTGCGCTATCCAACGATGGCGGGCAAACGTGGTGGCCGATGGGGGTTCCGACGGTCCTGACTCGGATTCATCGCGTAGCCTTCTCCGGCGACGGCGCTATCTGGGTGGGAGCGCGCGAAGGGGTCTACTTTACCCGAGACAGGGGATTGACGTGGATGTGGGTGCATCGCTTGCCACTGGCGGGAGTGGACGACCTGTTCTACGACTCAAATCTGAATCGCATCCTGGTCAGTTCGCGGGGCAGCGACCTGGTGTATTCGATCGATGCCAAGTCGCTGGATTGGAAGTGGTTACAGACAGGATTTCCGTTGGCGCTGGTAAGGCCGGCGGGGGACCGGCTGATGGCCGCTACCCTGGATGACGGCGTGGTGGCCGAGCCGCAAGGAGCCAAGGCCGAAGTCGGGCAGAAGTAGCCAGGCCTAAGCCAGCTTGCCGGCCCGACACGGCAACGTTCATTCGCGCGCATCGCAAGGTCTTCCCGGAGCCGCTACAGGCGCGTGGATGGGGAGTTGCGGTTCTGGATCCGGTCGAGAGCCTTGAGATACCGCGCGGACTTCTTTGGAGCCAGAGAGTCTTCGACACCCTTGCGGTAGCCGCCCAGGAAGATCGAATACAGGATGGCCAGCGAACAGCCGATACCCCACATGAATCCGATGCAAAGACCGATGAGCGCTGCCGGACCAAAGGAGTTCATCGAGCCAATCTTTCTTGCATCAGGCTATACCGCCACGGTGAAGCTGTCCTCCGTCCGGGTTACGGCGTGGTAGAGCGTGTCGCGTTCCACGGGGACCCGTCCGGCTTCGGTAATCAAACGGCATAGCTCTTTGCGGGTCATGCCCTGGGGCGTGGTAGCGCCGGCGTCGTGGTAGATTTTCTCTTCAATCACCGTGCCGTCCAGGTCGTCGGCGCCAAAGCGGAGGGCGATCTGGGCAATTTTAGGCGTGAGCATCTGCCAGTACGCCTTGATGTGGGCAAAATTGTCGAGCAGCAGGCGGCTGGCGGCGATCTGGCGGATGTCGGTTAGCCCCGTCGTCACCGGCAGGTGATCGAGTGACGTGTTTTCAGGATGAAAGGCCAGCGGGATGAAGGTCTGGAAGCCGCCCGTCTCATCCTGCAGGGCCCGCAGCTTGAGCAGGTGATCGACACGGTCTTCGTCATTCTCGATATGGCCGTAGAGCATCGTAGCGTTCGACCGGAAGCCCAGTTTGTGGGCCTCGCGGGCGGTTTCGAGCCATTCGTCGCCGTCGATCTTGTGATCGCAGATGATCGATCGCACCCGGGCAGCGAAGATCTCGGCGCCGCCGCCGGGCATGGAATCCACGCCCGCATCGCGCAATTTGATGAGGGTCTGCACGATGGTCAACTTCGCGCGCCGCGCCAGGAACGCGATCTCCACCATGGTGAAGGCCTTAATGTGCACCTTGGGAAATCTCTGCTTGAGGCCGCGGATGAGATCGAGGAAGTATTCGAGGGGCAGGTCGGGGTGCAGTCCTCCCACGATGTGGAACTCGGTGACCGCTTCAGAGTATCCCGAAGCAGCGGTTTCCCACGCCTCTTCGAGGGCCATGGTGTATCCGGCCGGATCGCCCTTCTTGCGCCCGAAGGCACACAGCTTGCAGGCCGCCACGCAGACATTGGTGGGATTGATATGGCGGTTGACATTGAAGTAGGTGGTATCGCCGTGCATCCGCTCGCGGACATGGTTGGCCAGCCAGCCGACGGCCAGCACATCGGGGGAACCATAGAGAGCCAGCCCGTCAGCGAAGTCGAGCCGCTCCCCCGACAGCACTCTGGCCGCGATGGGCTCAAGGCGTGCATCGTAAGTCTGGAAGGGAATCGGCTTGGGGGTCTGGAGCGCTTCTGCCTGCATGCTCTGATGATACCGGAACTGCGGTTTTTGTCCCACGCCGCCTGAGACAGTAAACTTCGAGCGGAGCAATTGAGAGGCGGAGATTCCTACATGAAGGCGTTAGTCAAGAGTAAAGCGGAGCGCGGGTTGTGGCTGGAAGACATTGCCGAGCCGGCGATCGGGATAAATGATGTGCTGATCCGGGTGCGCTATACGGGCATCTGCGGAACCGATGTGCACATTTATCAATGGGACGAATGGTCGCAGAAAACGATCAAGGTTCCGATGACCATCGGCCACGAGTTCGTGGGTGAAATTGTCGCCGTGGGTTCGAACGTGAATGACTTCTTCCCCGGCGATATCGTGAGCGGCGAGGGCCACGTGGTTTGCGGGCGCTGCCGCAACTGCCTGGCGGGGCGACGGCACCTGTGCGCGCACACCGAGGGAGTGGGCGTGAACAGGCCGGGAGCCTTTGCGGAGTTGATCTCGCTTCCCATGACCAACATCTGGCGGCACAATCCCAATGTCAACCAGGAAGTTGCTGCCATCTTCGATCCGTTTGGCAATGCGGTCCACACCGCGCTTTCTTTCCCGGTGCTGGGCGAAGATGTGCTGATCACCGGGGCCGGGCCGATCGGCGTGATGGCCATCCCGGTGGTGAAGCACGCCGGCGCGCGGTATGTCGTAACGACTGACCTGAATCCGTTCCGGCTGGAGATGGCCCGCAGAATGGGAGCAACGCTGGCCGTCAACCCGACCGAGACTTCGCTGGCCGAGGTTCAGAAGCAGCTCGGCATGACGGAAGGGTTTGACGTGGGGTTGGAGATGTCGGGAAGCCCTCAGGCCTTGAGCGACATGATCGCCAGCATGAGCCACGGCGGCAAGATCGCCATCCTCGGCATACCGTCCAAGAAGACTCCGATGGACTGGCAGCCGGTGATCTTCAACATGCTCACCATCAAGGGCATCTATGGACGGGAAATGTACGAGACGTGGTACAAGATGTCGGTGATGCTGGAATCGGGAGTGGACATTTCGCCGGTGATTACGCATCGATTCAGCTATGCGGATTTTCAGAAGGGATTCGACGCGATGATCTCGGGGAACACCGGCAAGGTGGTGCTCGACTGGACCTCTCTCAAATGATCACTGCCGGACCACGGTCCCGTTCTTCATCACGAAGCTCACATGTTCGACGGCGGAGATGCTGTCGAGCGGGTTGCCCTGCACTGCGATGATGTCGGCGTAAAAGCCTGGCTTGAGTTGGCCGATCTGGCCTTCCCAACCCAGCAGCTTCGCACCATTGATCATGTCGGCCTGCAGGACTGCGAGCGGCTTCATGCCGTACTGCACCATCAACTCCAGTTCGCGGGCCTGCGTGCCGTGAGGGAATGGGCCGACATCGGAACCAACCGCAAATTGGACGCCCGCGGCCAACTGCTTTTTGAATTCGCCGATCTTGTAGTCGAGCATCGCAGCTTCGCTGGCGGCCTGGTCCTGCGATTCACGATGTTTCGAAAAGTACTCGATGATGGCAAAGGTGGGAACCGCGAAGATACCCTTCTCGCGCATAAGCCGGATGGTTTCGTCGCTCAATTGCGTGGCGTGGTCAATGGAGGCCACGCCCGCCTGCGCGGCGTAGAGCGTGCCGGGCTCGCCCATGGCATGAACGGCGACAACCGTGCCCAGCCGGTGTGCCTCGGTGACCGCGGCGGTGAGCTGTTCAGCCGTGTACTGGTAGGGCGTGCGCAGTTGGGCCCCCGCCTTTGGATCCTGGATCATTTTGTCCGGGCCGGTCTCGTAAATCTTGGCGAAGTCTGACCCTTGTTTGTGCTGTTCCCGCATTACTTCGACGAATCTGTTCGGCGGAGTTGGCGTAGTCGGCATTCGACAGCACGTGCTGTGCGGGGTTGTAGCGGTTGGCGTCTTCGTGCCCTCCGAGGATGTCGATGGCATTGCCGCTGATGCGCAACCGCGGGCCGGGAATCAGGCCTTGGTTGATGGCATCGCGGATCGACGTATCGGCGGAGCCTGCGCCCTCCGTGCCCATGTCCCGCTCGGTGGTGAACCCGGCCAGCAGGTCGGCTTTCGCTGCCTGCTCGGCAATGATTACGCGCCACGGAACCGATTCCTCGACGGTCTGCAGGTCTTCGGCCCCGGGATGGAGGAAGAGATGGATGTGGGCGTCGATCATGCCGGGCATCAGCGTCACGTCGCCTAGGTCAAGCACGCGGGCGCCTGCCGGATGCTGCACCGATTTGCCAACTTCGCGAATGCGTTCCCCATCGATCAGGATTTCGCCCGGCTCCAGCAGGTTGCCGGTATCGACCTGAAGCAGGCGGGCTGCGTGGAGCACAACCGGGGCGGGCACGGACGGAGGTTGAGCGACGGCGATCGCCGCGGTGATCGCGAGCAGGGAACACAGCAATCCGCGGCGATATGAGCGAAAGAATCCGGGCATGGGTACGACTATAGCAAGTGTCTTCCGCCTTTCGGTATCCGGTGTTGTCTGGAACGCATCAGAACTTTAGGCTGGGATTCGGAGCAAGAAGCTGACCGTCTCTTTCGGTCCGCATTAAAATCCTGGCAGCGTTTTCGGGCAGGACTTGTCATCGTGGACACGGAGGTGGGCGGACATGGAACGGCGAAATTTCGTGAAACAAGCGGCAGCAGTTGCGGCAATGACCGGTCTAGATAGCACGACAGCGCGCAGAGCGCTGGCCGATTCCGCTCTGACGGGTGCGGCGGCCGAGGTTCCGGCGGCGCTGGTGCGGTCGGTTGAGGGCATAGGGCGGCGCAAGCTTGGACGGGCCGACGCCGAAGTCTCCATCATCGGGATCGGCGGGTATCATCTCGGCCTGGGTGGCGTTACCGAGCAGGATGCGATCCAGATCGTGCGCGCTGCTCTCGATCGCGGCATTAACTTCCTCGATAACTGCTGGGACTATAACGGCGGCGTCAGCGAGGAGCGGATGGGCAACGCGCTCGAGGGAGGTTATCGGCAAAAAGCATTCCTGATGACCAAGATCGACGGCCGCACCGGGGCGGCAGCGCGGCAACAACTGGAAGAATCGTTGCGGCGGCTGAAGACCGATCATCTCGACCTCATCCAGATTCACGAAGTGATTCGAATGACCGACCCCGAGCAGGCGTTTCGGCCCGGCAATGTTATGGATGTGCTGCAGCAGGCGCGCAAAGAGGGCAAGGTCCGCTTCATCGGCTTCACGGGCCACAAGAGTCCCGACATCCATCTGCACATGATCGCAACCGCGGACAAGAACCATTTCACTTTCGATTCGGTGCAGATGCCGGTCAATGCGCTCGACGAGCACTTCAACAGCTTCGGTCAGCGCGTGATCCCGGAGGCCCGGAAGCGCGGTATGGCCGTCCTTGGCATGAAGCCGCTGAGCAATGGCGCCATTCTCAAGACCAATACCGTAACGGCCCCGGAGGCGTTGCACTACGCCATGAGCGTACCGGTAACCATGACCATCACGGGCTGCCAATCGATGGCCAACCTCGAACAGGCTCTCGGTGTAGCCCGGAACTTCGAGCCGCTGAGCGTGCAACAAAAGCTCGCGATCCTCGAAAAGACAGCCCCGGTTTCCGAAGCCGGCAAGTTCGAGTATTACAAGTCGACCCACCAGAACGACGGCACGATCCAGAATCCGCAGTGGCTTGGTTAGCTGCGATCGATCAATCCAGACGATCGGGCTGCTCGCGCACGATCATGTCCCACAGCGGCTGATATTGAAACCATCCCACGCGCGGATTGCCGACCTGCTTTTGTGCCGTCACAGCGCTCTCGTGGGAAATAGGCCGCGGCGTGCCGGCCGCTTTCGCCATCAACTGTGCCTGGCAACTGCGATCCATGGTGATGAAGAACCAGGCTGCCTCATCAACAGTGCGTCCCACGGTGAGGATGCCGTGATTCTGCAGGATGATGGCCTTGCGATGACCCAGCGCCTGCGCGATGCGATCGCCTTCAGACAAGTCGTAGACCACGCCGGTGTAATCATCAAACATGCTGTGGTCCTCATAGAATGCGCACGCATCCTGGGTGATTGGATCGAGCAAGCGCCCGAGGGGGGACCACGTCTTGCCGTACAACGAGTGCGCATGGGCAGCCGCGACAACGTCCGGCCGGGCCATATGCAGCCGCGAATGGATCGCAAACGCGGCGTCGTTGACAGGGCGGTTTCCCTCCACAACCATCCCGTGCTCATTCACCAGGACCAGGTCTCAACCCCGAATGCGTCCGAAATGCATGCCGAAGGGATTGACCCAGAAATGATCGCGCAGTTCCGGATCGCGCGCGGTGATGTGTCCTGCGACGCCTTCGCGGAAGCCGAATTTTGCAAACAGACGAAATGCGGAGGCGAGGCGCTGTTTCCGGTGCAGGCGCTCTTCGGCGGCTGTGGCGAATGTGGGAGGGTCTGGAGTGGTGGCGATCTTGACTTCGGGCGAGAGAGTTTTCGGCGCCATGAGAACCTCGATCGTTTTGTTCAAATCGGCTGGACCAGCGGCGGTTTGGGTTCACGATCCGGATGGCAGGGAAGATCAATGACAAATGCGGCCCCGGTCCCTGGTCCATTGCCGTTGGGCGAACTGACGGTGATGGTTCCGCCATGCCTCTCGATGATCTCCTTCGTGATCCAGAGACCGAGGCCGGTCCCAACGTCCTTCTTGGTGGTGAAAAACGGCTCGAAGATTCGGTCGAGATGCTCCGTCGGAATGCCCGGGCCGTTGTCTTCGATCACGATCTGGATTCTACCGCCATTACTGTCTTCCACGCTTTGCAACCGGAGGAAGATCTTTCCGTTCGGAGCGACCGCATCGATGGCGTTCGAGACCAGGTTGGAGATAACCTGTTTCAGTTCGCCGGGTACGCCCAGCGTGGGTGGACACGAGCAAAACTTTCGTTCCACGCGGATATTCTTTGAATTCAGCTTGTTGGAATAGAGCCGGAAAACCGAGTCGATCAGGGCCGGAATGTCGATCTGTTCCGCCTCGTTCGATTCGCGGTAGAAGCCGAGCGTCTGGCGGGTGATGTGAGCGACGCGCTCCAACTCCTGTTCCGCAATGCTCAGGCTTCTGACGATTTCGGGAGGTGCGTTGGGATTTGCCTTGGCGATGTAGATGAGATTGCCTACGGCTTCGAGAGGGTTGTTGATCTCGTGGGCCACGGTCGCCGAAAGACGCGCGGCCGCGGCCAGCTTTTCGCTCTTGCGCGCCAGGTCCTGCGTTCTTCGTTCGTTCGTTACATCGCGAAAGACCAGGACCACGCCGATTAATTTCCCCTTGTTGTCGTGGATCGGTGCGGCGCTGTCTTCGATCGGTATGAGATGACCATCGGCGTGTTTAAGAACAGTGTGGTTGGCCAGGCCGACGACTCTCCCCTCCTGCACCACTTTTTTCACTGGATCCGGCGATGTCGCGCCCGTGAGCTCATTGAAAATGGCAAGGACATCCGAGATGTCACTGCCTTTAGCGCGACCGAACGTGGTCCCGATCAGCGACTCCGCGACCGGATTCATAAAAGCGATTCTGCCGGATTCGTTGGTCACAATTACGGCATCGCCGATACTGGTCAGAGTGACCCGGAACCATTCCTCGCGCTCGTGAATCTCGCGGGCATGTTTCTCACGGAGGGACATTTCTCTCAAGATGTGATATGCGAGGAGTGCCAGGCCAATGGCGGCGAGCAGGCTCGCCAGGTAAATGCTGGCGATCGTGCGGCGCACGTTTTTCTGGTACTCGGCGACCCTGACGGATTCAAGTGACACCTCGGTCTTTTCGACCTGGTCAATGATCTGCCGGAAATGTTCCATGGTCAGTAGACCGAAATCCGAAAGCACCAATCCATGAGCGTCGGCAGGCTTGCCTGCCCGATACAGGTCGATGGTTTGTTGCATTTCGCTTATCTTGACCTGTTCCAGGGCTCGCAAATCGACGATCGAAGATTGTTCTTGCGGTCTGGAGCTGGTGAGCTGCATTAATTCGTTGAAATGGGAATCGATCTGTGCGCGGGCCTGCTCGAAGGGCGCGAGATACCGAGGATCGCCAGTGTACAAGAATCCTCGCTGACCGGTTTCGGCATCCTTGAGGAGCGATTCGGTCTTTTCCAATTCGATAATAAAACGGCGCGTTTCACTGAGCCGTTCCTGGCTTTCTATCTGTGCACCGACTTGGCGGCGCGTGACAAGGCCGTTGCCGATCAACACGACCAGCAGTGCGGCAAATGCGGCGATGATGCTGAAGCGCTTGAAACGGTTCTGCATGGAATGCCGTGCCGGTTGTAATATACCTTTCCGGGTAACTCTGGCTCCGGACGAATCGCGGAATCGTGCGCTCCGAGACTTAGGCTTCCCCGAGCCGGAAGCCTTGCCAACAACGAGATTATAGCCTGACCGCTAATGGCGGTAAGTCCGGGCGACGACACTGCGAGACGTTGCCCTCCAAGCGACCGCTCCGGACGATGAGCCCTTGTCAATACGCCGCAATCCCGGTAATGTGCTGGCCGAGGATTAAGGCGTGGATGTCGTGCGTGCCCTCGTAGGTCTTCACCGATTCGAGATTCATCATGTGGCGCATGATGGGGTAGTCCTCGGTGATGCCGTTGGCGCCGAGAATGTCGCGAGCCATGCGCGCGGTATTCGAGAGCCATCCAGACGTTGTTGCGCTTGGCCATGGAGATGTGCTCGATGGCCGACCTTGCCGGCGTCCTTCAGGCGGCCCACGTGGAGCGAGAGCAACTGGGCCTTGGAGATTTCGCTGATCATCCAGACCAGTTTTTCCTGAATGAGCTGATGGCTGGCGATGGGCTGATTGTGAAACTGTTTTCTGGTTTTCGCGTACTGGAGTGCCGTGTCGTAGCAGGACATGGCCGCGCCGATCGCGCCCCAGCTAATGCCGTAGCGCGCCTGGTTGAGGCACATCAGCGGGCTCTTCAGGCCGCCGGAGCCGGGCAGCAGGTTGGCCGCCGGGACGTGTACATCCTGGAGCGAGAGGCCGCTGGTGATGGAGGCGCGCAGCGACCATTTGCCGTGCACTTCATAGCGCGCGAAAGCCGGGGCGATCGGTTTCGACCAGGAAGCCGCGAACGCGGCCGTCTTCATCGTCGACCCTGGCCCAGATCACGGCGACGTCGGCGATGTTGCCGGAGGTGATCCACATCTTTTCGCCGTTGAGGATGTATTCGTCGCCGGCTTTGCGGGCGGTGGTGGTCATGCCTCCGGGATTGGACCCGAAGCCGGGCTCGGTCAGTCCGAAGCAGCCCAGCTTTTCGCCGGTGGCCAGCGCCGGCAGCCAGGTGTTCTTCTGCTCGTCCGAGCCGAAGGTGTAGATGGGATACATGCACCAGCGCGGACTGCACGCTGACGAAGCTGCGAAAGCCGGAGTCGCCGCGTTCCAGTTCCTGCATGACCAGGCCGTATTCCACGTTGGACATTCCGGCGCAGCCGTAGCCCTCGAGGTTGGCGCCGAAGAAACCGAGCTCGCCCATCACAGGAATGAGTTCGCGCGGGAAGCGCTCGGTGCGGAAGCATTCCTCAATGATGGGGATCAGGTTGTCTTCGACAAAATCGCGCGCCGTGCGGCGGACCAGCAGCTCATCCTCGCTGAAGTAGGAATCAAGATGAAGAAAGTCAACGCCCTGGAATTTGAAGCCCACAGTACACCGTCCGTTTCTGGGGAAGGCTTGAATCAGAAAGGCTAGCAGATGGCGGGTGATTGAAGAAAGGGCGGGCCATTACGACAAAGCCGGGAAATGTAAGAGCCTTGACACTGCAGGACAGGGTCCTGTACACGTTGCACCTCACCCCAAGGAGGGAAAACACATGCGCATGTTGCTACGAGTGTCGATACCGGTCGAAGAAGGGAACGCGGCACTGAAGGCCGGCACCTTTGGTCCCATCGTCCAGCGGATTCTCGCCGATCTCAAGCCGGAAGCTGCATATTTCTTTGCCGATGACAACGGCAACCGTTCAGGGTCGATCGTGTTTGACATGCAGGACCCATCGCAGATTCCGGCGGTCACGGAGCCCTGGTTCTTTACCTTCAATGCCAAGGTTTCCATTCGCCCGGTCATGACTCCGCAGGATCTTGGCGCAGCGATGCCTGCGATCACGAGGGCCGCCGAGCAATACGGGAAGTAGGCATCGACCGGTGTGAACCGCAGTGACTACTCGAGAAATTCGCGCACAAACGGATCCTGGCTGTGCACCAGGTCATGAAGCGATCCGTCGAAGATCAGCCTGCCCTCATTCAGCATCAGGAACGTCGTGTTGGGATCGGTTTCATTATCGGCAAGGGGGACCATTCCATCGCGGGCCGTGTCGAAGCGGTGGCTGCACATGGTGAACGCGTCCTGCAACCGATGTGTGACCAGCACGCTGGGGGTCTTGTAGACATCGCGTTGCTTGACAATCAGTTCAATGATGTTGGTCGAGGTGATGGGGTCAAGCCCACCGGTGGGGGAATCGTACAGCAACATCTCCGGCCGGCGAATGAGGGCCCTCGCAATGGCCACGCGGCGACGCATGCCCCCGGAAAGTGCGCCGGGAAAGAGATCGAAAGTTTCTTCCAGTCCCACGAAGCGCAGTGCCTCGCGCACCCGTTCATCGATCTCGTCATCGGGTATGCGCTCCTGGATCAACTGGTAAGCGACATTGTCCCGCACCGAAAGGGAGTCGAACAGCGCCCCCTCTTGAAAAACCATTCCCGTGCGCGTGCGCAACGGAAAGAGTTTCACCTCCGGCAGGTTGGCGATGTTTTCCCCGAAAAGCTCGATGCCTCCCTGGTCGGGACTGTCGAGCCCGTTGGAAAGTTTAAGCAGCACGCTCTTGCCGACGCCTGCGGGCCCAAGCAGGATGCGGGTCTCGTGGGGGCCGACCGAGAAGGAAATGTCTTCAAGCACCGGCGGCCCATCGAAAGAGATGGTGACATTGCGGAAGACGAGCACGGGGCCCGAATCCGAAGCGGGACCCGATGCGAGCGACGCAGATGTAGAGATCACACTCATCGATTGAGCAGCGCGATCATCACCTGGCTGACGAGGAGGTCAACAAAGATGATGAGCACCGAAGCGGAAACAACGGCTTGAATGGTTGAGCGTCCGACTCCCTGCGTGCCTCCCGAGGTGCGAAGACCGTAGAAGCAGCCGATGGTGGCGATGATGAAGCCCGAAAAGAGAGGCTTGATCAGGCCCTGCATAACGTCCCGGGCGTGCAAGGATTCATAAGCCTGGGAGAAGTACTGGGTGCCGTTCTGGCCATTCATGAAGATCGTAACTCCGGCCCCGCCCAGGATGCCGAAGAAGTCGGAGATGATGGTGAGGAAGAACAGCATGGTCACAGTGGCTACCAGCCGCGGGGTGACCAACTTGCGCATGGGATCGACGCCCAGGGCGCGCATGGCATCAATCTGCTCGGTTACGACCATGGAGCCGAGTTCGCTGGCCATTGAGGAGGCGTTGCGGCCGGAAACCATGATCCCGGTGAGCACCGGGCCCAGCTCGCGGATCATGCTCAGGCTGACGAAGCGGCCGGTCACCGCGGTGGCTCCAAACGCGGCCAGCGTCGCAGCCGATTGCACGGCAAGCACGGCGCCTGTAAAGAACCCTGCGAGCAGGACGATCGCGGTCGACCCCACTCCGATGATTTCGGCCTGCAGCAGGAAATCGACCCAGTAAATAGGGCGGCTGAAGAGATTCATGACCGCGCGATGGGCGAACAGGGAATATTCCTGAAGGGTCAGCAGGGTTTGTTTGGCGGTTCTATCGATCGTCTCAAACGCCATCGTGTGCTGACCTGCCGTAATTCCTGACCTGGTGTCCTTCGGAGCCAATGCTCTCAAGTCACCGCGACCATCAGGGAGAGGCGACCCGGCACGAAACCGAAATTGTCATGATAACTCGGGAGTTGCCGTAATCCTCTCGAATCAGCGCGGTGCTTCTTCTACCGACAGGATAGCGCATGGGCTCGTGGCGTATTCTCATGAGGTGGGTGCAAAGGCTCCGAAATTGGGCCGATTAAGGGAAAAATTACCGTGCGGCCGAGAGGAATTTCATGGTGCCGCCTAGCTTTACACGTCCAGTGCCCGCGTTTTGAGCATCTTACTATCTGGCCTTCTGCGTGCTGAGGGATGAGTACGTCGGAGTGTGTCCAATCCCGGGAACGGAGATGAGATGCGTTCTTTTCGCATACGGCTGATACTGACGCTGATCGCGGGGATCACCGTTGTCTCCCTGGCATCCACGTACTTCGAAGTATTGGCGCACAAGCATGTGCTCCGTCTCGAACTAGCGCGGAGAACGGTTTGGATCGCCGATACCCTTCAGCCAGAGGTGGAACAACAGCTTGCCGCCGGCAAGACGCCCGACATCGCAGTGCAGGCGGCGCTGTTGCGCAAGCAAGGCGAGGCTTTGGGGCTTGCGGTATTTGACGCGCAGGGCAACCTGATGGCCGCCGATGGCCCCCCGGACATTCTCAGAGCGCTTCCTCCCGGGCCCGTAAAACAGGCAATCAAGAAAGGTGAAAACTCGGGCGCGTTTGGGCACACCAGTGACATTCAATTTCTGGATCAAGCTATTCCGCTCCATGTGAACGGACAGCCGGCCGGCGCCCTTGTAGTGCTGGAAGACGCTCGCTCGATCAGCTCCGAAGCTGCCTCGGTCTGGCTGCAAAGCTTCTGGCGGATTCTGGCGCTCGTGGTCCTCATCGTGGGCGTCACATTCCTGATGGTGCGCTGGTTCCTGATGCGGCCCATCACCCGGTTAGCCGAGCGTCTGCGCCGCTTGCGCATGGGCCACGATGACGATGAAGCGGGAGTGAACCCGGCGGACTTGAGCCTCTTCTCCCCGTTGGCGCGCGAAGTCGCGACGATTACCGAGAGCCTGATTGAAGCCCGCGCCGCGGCCGCAGCCGAGGCGCGCCTGCGGGAAGCGGGAGAGAACCTGTGGACCGCCGAGCGGCTGGCGGTTCATGTGCGCGAAAAGCTGGGCTCGAGCCGCATTTTCGTGGTTTCAAATCGCGAGCCCTACGTTCACACGAAAAAAGGCCGGGAAACGGTTTGCGTCACGCCGCCCAGCGGGCTGGTAACGGCGATTGAACCCATGCTCTTGGCCTGCGACGGGGTGTGGGTGGCGCACGGCAGCGGCAGCGAAGACGCCTCGATGGTGGACGAGTTTGACCGCCTCAAGGTGCCGCCCCAGGACCCGCGCTACACGCTGCGCCGGGTATGGCTCACTCCCGAGGAGGAGAAGAGCTATTACGACGGGTTCGCCAACGAAGGCCTTTGGCCGCTATGCCACATTGCCCACACGCGGCCGATCTTTCGGGCTTCCGATTGGGAAGCCTACCAGTTGGTCAATCGGAAATTTGCCGACGCGCTGTTGCACGAAATGGAAGGCAATGCTAATCCGATCGTGTTTGTGCAGGATTATCACTTCGCCTTGGTGCCCCGGATGGTGAAAGCAGCGCGTCCCGATGCCCGGGTGGCGATCTTCTGGCATATCCCCTGGCCCAACCCCGAGGCCTTCGGGATCTGTCCCTGGCAGGGGGAATTGCTCGAGGGCCTGCTGGGGGCCGACCTTATCGGGTTTCACATTCCGCTTCATTGCAACAATTTTCTTGACACCGTGGACCGGGTGCTTGAATCGCGAACCGATCGCGAGCACATGTCCGTGCGCCGCCACGGTCATAACACAACGATTCGCCCTTACCCGGTGAGCGTGGCCATCGACAGCGTGGCTTCGGACCGCCCCGTGTGGGGAGTCAACCGCAACGACATGCTGAAGGAATTCGGGGTTCGCACGCAGAGCCTGATCCTGGGTGTCGATCGTCTCGACTACACCAAGGGAATTGTCGAACGGCTGGTGGCTTTCGAACGGCTGCTGGAGGAGCGCAGTTGGCATATTGGGCACGTCACCATGGTTCAGATTGCCGCGCCGAGCCGAACGCGCATCCCAAGCTATATAGAGTTGAGCCGCAAGGTGGAAGAAATCGTGGAACGCATCAACACGCGTTACCAGGCGCCCAACTGGCGTCCCGTGGTGCTCATCGAACGCCAGTGCAGCCATGAAGAAGTAACACAGTGGTATCGCGCCGCCGACGTTTGCCTGGTGACGTCTCTGCATGACGGCATGAATCTTGTGGCCAAGGAATATCTAGCGGCCCGTGTCGACGAAGAAGGTGTACTGATTTTGAGCAAATTCACAGGAGCGGCTGTTGAACTGCGCGATGCCCTGATTGTGAATCCGTACGATACCGATGGCGTGGCCGAGGCCATCAACCGGGCCCTGGAAATGGGCTACGGAGAACGGCGCATGCGAATGCAGCGGATGCGAAGGCAGGTAATGGAGCACAACGTGTATCGTTGGGCGGCCGGCCTGCTCGGAGATCTGCGCGAATTGCGCCTTGAAAACGCTGAGATGACAAACGTGGTCCGCGCGGAGCCGATTTTAGTTCCAAGGGCGGAGGAGGCCCACCGAAAACGGGCATGAAGGCGAGAAGAATGTGACCGACGAGACGATCAAGAAGCTCGACGATTTCCTAAGCACCTTTTCCAGTGGACATACGCCGCTTCTATTGCTGGACTATGACGGCACCTTAGCGCCGTTTCGCGTGGATCGGTTCAAGGCCCGGCCCTGGACTGGAGTTCGCGAAGCGCTGGGACGCATCCAGCGCCAGGGTCGGACGCGGATGGTGGTGATTACCGGCCGCCCCGCCAAAGAAATAGGTCCCTTACTGCGCGGTAATCCCCCGGTTGTGGAGTCGCCGTTGGAGGTGTGGGGTCTGCACGGCGCGGAGCGGGTCCACGCCGACGGCCGCCGCGAGCTCGAAGAGGCTCCCCCTGAAACTCAGCGCCGTCTCAACGAACTGCGGGAACATTTGCGCCACAACAACCTTGGCGGGCAATTCGAAGACAAGCCCAACGCCGCGGTGATGCACTGGCGCGGGGCCTCGCCGCGGACCGCCAAATTCATCGAGGTGCGGACGCGCGAGCTCTTCGAGCCACTGTCGCACCTTGAAGGCCTCACCCTGCTTCAATTCGAAGGCGGCCTGGAACTGCGAGTGGGCCGGGATAAAGGCGGAGCCGTCAGCACGCTGGTTGCGGAAGCCGCACCAGGCACCCCGGTTGCCTTTCTGGGTGACGATGTGACGGATGAAGCCGGATTTCGTGCCGTCAACCAGGCACACGGCCCGCACCTGAGCGTGCTCATGCGCCCCGAACCGCGCGAGACAGCAGCCGACCTGTGGATGCGCCCGCCGTCAGAACTGCGCGCATTCCTGAAAAAGTGGTACCGGGCGCTGGAATGAGGGTCCGGCACCCCGGACCCTCGTTAGAACGCTTCCCATCGAGCCTAATTGCCTCCCAGCTTCTTCGCGAAGTTGGCTACATCCAGGGTGCCCAGTCCTGCCCCGGGATTGTACCCATTCCGTCCCGAGTAGAACCAGTTGTCGCCGGCCGTTACCGCGTGCAGCGGCGCACCCTGGCCCCCGTAGGCCCTTCCGGTCAGCGCCAGTGCGTAGAGCGGATAGTTCAGCAATCCCAGCCGGCTGCCGCGCAGGGACTGTCCCAGCAGGGCTGTCACGCCGTTCAACTGGGGCGCCACAAAGCTGGTTCCGCCCCAGTAAGTGCTGATTCCGAAGCCATCTACGTCCGACGTGTAGTAAACGGCGTAGCCGGTTTCCGGATCGGCGTTAAACGAAATGTCCGGCACGTTGCGCCCCGCATAATGCGCCGGCAGTTTGTAGACCAGCGCACCATTCTCCACCCAGTTCTGTCCCGGCTGGCTCGACTCGATTCCCGCCAGCCCGTATTGGTACAACGGCTTGGGGAAGAGGATGCTGACTCCCCCTCCACCGCCTCCGGGGAAAATGCCGCAGGCGATTGGATCGGGATAACCAATAGCCTTGCATAGCCCTTCCAGATAATCCCAGCCCCACACACTTTCCTTGGCCAGGGTGACCTCGTAGTAAGGCGGCGTGCATGCCGAATTCAGGCAGTAGTACTGACTTCCGGGAAGAGTCGTGCCTCCCGCTCCGGTAATCGCCGGGTCGTCAGCAGGATTGTCTACGCTCAGGGTAAGGCTGCAACTGGGGGAACTCTCCGGGGAACAACCGAAGTCGTTGTTGGCATCGTAGGCGCCCCCATCGGCGGAAGCTGCAAAGAGCGTCTGCCCCTGAATCGCGGCCCGCACGAAAAGCTCGTGTGTCGCCTGGACTGAGCCCACCGTTTGCCCGCTGATCGGATCCGTAACCGGACCATTCTCGAGATTGTCATACCACTCCCAGAAACCCCAGCTCACCGACAGGCTTTGCGCCACGTTCGCATCTACCGCCGCCGCAAACGCGTCCACAAATGCCTGGTTGGTATTCGGACCCTGGTAAACGATGATGTTTGCTCCCGGCGCGATCCCGCCCGACTGTTCCACGTCGAGCGTCGTCTCGTCCGATCCCGAAGCGTCGCTGGGCGCTCCCGGCCCTCCGTCGATGTTTACGATGCTCAGCCGATGCTGATTCACTGACAACCCCAGCGCTTTCCAGTAACTGAACGCATCACTCGGAGTCAGGCTCGCGAATGTGATGATGCCCAGGGTGCGGCCCTTTCCGGTTATCCCCTGGTTGTACAGGGGCTGGACGTCGTACTGGGCCGCGAAGTCAGCCACCGTCAGCGAGCCGAAAGGATTTCCGGTCGCCGAGGACGAGGCGTTGGCTCGCCCCACGCCGCCAATTCGCGCAGCATGCCTGAGGTGCGGCCGCAGCCTTGGCCGGTCATCCAGCCCCACCACCGCCGAAACCGCTCCCGCGATCTCACCCGGTATGCTCGCCCTTTCCAGCGGCGCATGGTAGGAGTACTCCGGCGCGCCGCCATGAGCGGCAACCCGGTAGTGGTGCAGGGTCACTCCAAATGCGTGCTCCACGTCCGAGGGCAGACCCGTCACCCTCAGCGTCGTGGCGGTGATCTGCTCGGCTGTCAGTCCATGCGCGCGAAGCGATGCAAGCACATGAGATACCTCATTGTGCGTGGGTCCAAACCGCGACACGAACTCCGAAGGGGTCAGGAACTTGTGATATTGCGGATCGCCCGGCGTATGGATCGCGGTCAGCAGGCTCTCCGCTTCGCCCAGTCCGCGCAGCTTGAGCGCGATGGTGAAGGAAATCGGTGTCGCTCCCGACACCTGGTGCAGTGATCCCAGATCAACAGGCTTTGGGGTTGAGGCGTCGGGATAGGGTCGTCCTATCTCCCGAGAAGTCTGGGCCACTGTTGGGCGAAGCGCAGCTGTAAGTACCAGCGTAAGCAGCCCAACTTTAGAAATCTTCATGGTTCTTTCTCCAGTTTGGAAAATCAGGTCACGTTGGGGGTCGCAAGGCAGGGATTCCTTCTAACTGAGCAACGCAGTCGAAGGTTTGCTTATTACGGTCGGAAAACGATTGATTGGTGGATGGGGGAAAGCCCGCGAAACAACGGCCAAGTGCGTATCAATTTGTTGCATGGGAAGCGGCGGGCCTTAATTCGTACGAAATCTATTGGACTTGGATTTCGATGTCAAGACAAATCGCTATGGGATCGATCTGTGACCAATAGCCGTTCGGCATTGACGAAACACCCGAAGGGGCCGACGAGTCGCGTCTGGATCAACCAGGCAGGACAGTTTATCCAATCCAAAACCTGGAATTGGCCTCACTTCTGGAAATGTGTTTAGCTACTCCCGGCCGCGCTTGCGGATCTCGATGTTCAGCCGCTTGATCTTCTGGTTCAGCGTCGAGAGCGGAATGCGGAACTGCTCGGCGGCGTCGGTCTGGTTCCAGTTGCAGCGCTCCAGCTTTTCGATGATGATGCGGCGCTCGATGTCTTCGAGGATGTCGAAGAGCGAAGCGTTGGGATTGTGCTCGAGCAGCGCGTCCTGGAAGCTGCGGCCGGTGATGTGGCCGGGCAGCAGGTCGGAGCCGATGAGGGGGCCGGACGAAAGCACGACGCCGCGCTCGATCGAGTTCTCGAGCTCGCGCACGTTGCCCGGCCAATCGTAATCGATCAGGGCGCGCAGGGCGTCGGCCGAGAGCTTGCGCAGGGGCAGGCCGTTTTCGTTGGCGTAGAACTCGAGGAAGTGCTGGGCGAGCAGGGGAATGTCTTCGCGGCGGGCGCGCAGCGGCGGCAGATCGACGGTGATGACGTTGAGCCGGTAGAACAGATCTTCGCGGAAGCGGCCGTCGCGCACCGCCTGGCGCAGGTCGACGTTGGTGGCGGCGATGATGCGCACGTCGACCTGGATTTCCTGGATGCCGCCGAGATGCATGAAGCGGCGATCCTGCAGCACGCGCAGGATCTTGGCCTGCGTGTCCATGCCCATGGTGGCGATTTCGTCCAGGAAAAGCGTGCCGCCGTTGGCGACTTCAAACAGCCCTTTCTTCGAGGCAACTGCCGAGGTGAAGGCGCCCTTGACATGGCCGAAGAGCGTGGACTCGAGCAGCTCGGAGGGCATGGCGCCGGTGTTGACGGGCACAAATGGCTTGTCGCGGCGCGGGGAGTTGGCATGGATCGCCTTGGCGATGAGTTCCTTGCCGGTGCCGCTCTCGCCCTGGATCAGGACGGTGGAGCGGCTGGGCGCCACCTGGCCGACAAGATCAAACACGCGCAGCATCGTTTCGCTCTTGCCGACGATGTTGGTGAAGTTGTAGCGCTGCTTGAGGGTGCGCTTGAGCTGAAGGTTTTCTTCTTCGGCCCGGTGGCGGGCGATGGCCGAGCGGATGTCGGCCATGAGCTTTTCGTTGTCCCAGGGCTTCTGAACGAAGTTCTCCGCGCCGGCGCGAACCGCTTCGACCACGTTGTCGACGGTCCCGTAGGCGGTGATCATGATGACCGGCAGCTCGGGCTGTCGCTCCTTGATCTGGGGCAGCAGTTCGAGCCCGCTCTGCCCCGGCAGCGCCAGATCGAGCAGCACCAGGTCGAAATTCTCCAGTTCGAGGATGCGCAGTCCCTGCTCGCCGTCGTCGGCCATGCGTGACCGAGTAGCCCTCGAGCGTCAGCAGCACCTCGAGCGACTCGCGGATGCCCGCTTCGTCGTCGATGACGAGAATGCTGCGGCGTTGGAAGAGGTGGTTGAAGCAGCGGGCGGAGCAGACAAATTCAAAGGGGAGTCGACCTCAGGCATGGACGGAATTCCTCAGCAACGGAAACTCAAGATGGAAGGTTGTGCCGGCGCCGATTGCGCTCTCGACGTGGATTTTGCCCGCGTGCTCCTGGATGATGCCGTAGGACACGGAGAGGCCGAGTCCGGTGCCGCGCCTGTCTCCCGGTCTGGGAGTGGTCTTGGTGGTGAAGAACGGATCGTAGATGCGCTTCAGGTGCTCGGGCGCGATGCCCGCGCCCGGAGTCGCTGACCAGCGCCTCGACATGGCCGTTGACCAGCGTGGCCACGCGCAGGCGGCCGCCGCCGGGCATGGCTTCCTTGGCGTTCAGCAGCAGGTTGAGAAACACCTGCTGCAGCTTTCCGGAATTGCCGTGGATCGGCGGCAGCTCCGGCGCCAGTTCGAGTTCGACATCGATCTGCGCGGTCTTGAACTGGTGTTCGAGCAGCGAGAGCGTGTCGCGAATGACCTGGTTGAGATTGGTCTCGCGGAACTCGGTGGTCGAGGTGCGCGAGAAGTTCAGCAGGCCGTTGGCGATTTCGGCGGCGCGGAAGCTCTGCTGGGTGATCTTTTCGAGCACCGGGCCGAGGCGTGCATCGCCGCGCATCTGCTTGGAGAGCATCTGCGCGTAGGAGGAGATGACGGCCAGCGGGGTATTGATTTCGTGGGCCACGCCGGCGGCGAGCAGGCCGATGGAGCTGAGCTTGTCGGCCTGGGCGAGCTGCGTTTCGAGCGTTACGCGCTCGGTGATGTCGTCGACCAGGATGATGCGGCCCACGGAGACGAAATCGCGCGAAAGCAGCGGCGCGATGGCGATGTTGACGGTGCGCTGTTCTCCGGCCCGCGTGGTGAGGCGGAACTTGTAGAGGTTGATGGACGCCGGGCTCGTTGCGGAAGCTTGTCGAGGGCGTCGCAGAACTCCGCCGGAAACACGGTGCGCAGAGTCTGGCCGAGGGCTTCGCCGCGGCTGAAGGCGTACATGGCCTCCATCTGCGCATTCCAGCTTTCGATGCGGTCGTCGAGGTCGATGGCGAGGATGCCGACGTTGATGGATTCGACGATGTTCTCGTTGAATTCCTTCAGCCGCTCGAACTCGCTGATCTTTGTCTTCGAGCCGCGCATAGAGGCTGGCGTTCTGCAGCGCGATGCCGATGTAGCTGGCCAGGGATTCGAGCAGTTCCACGTCTTCGCTGGAGAGGAAGTCGCCGCCCATCGGTGCGGCCCAGGCCGATGACGGCGATGGTGCGCGCGGCCGAGCCGTCCTGAACCCGGCAGGGCAGATAGTAGTTCAGGTCGAGCAGCGCTGCGGTCGGCGTTCTGTCCTCGGGCAGATGCAGGGCCTGCTGCGCGTTCTCGAGGAAGATATGGGTGTGGCATCGCCGCCGATCGAAATCGAGGAAGCCCAGGGCAAAGTCCGCGTGCCGGGGAGCAGGCGCCGGGCCTGATCCGATTCGCCCGACCGCATCGCGGGCTTCGAGCGGCAATCCGTGCGCAGCCGCAAGGCGCAGCCGGCCGGGCTCGTCGGCCAGAAACACGGCCACGCGCGAGACCAGCAGAGTGCGCGGCAGCCGCTCGACAATCGAGTCGAGCAGGGCACGGAGATCCGTCTCCGAATTCAAGCCCCGGCCGAACTCAACCAGAGCCTTGCGGTAGTCGTAGCGATGGCGGTCGAAGACGCGATCCACCCAGTTCTGAATCCGCCGCTTCAGAGGGTCAAACACAGCCGCGACAATGAGGATCGCAAGCCCCAGTCCCCATTCGCGAACGGCTGCCGGAAGCACGCGATGTGCACGAGCTCGGCGGTCAGCGCGATGATGCCGAAGTAAGCCACCCAGCAGCAGCCCGGTCGCCAGCGTATAGGCTACGCCGCGCTTGAAGATCAGGTCGGTGTCCATCAGGCGGTAGCGAACGATGGCCCAGCTGAAGGTGAGGGGCAGGAAGATGATCGAGAATCCGGCGATGCGCGTGAAGGCTTCTGGCAGCCGCAGATCGAACAGAAACGGCACCGCGTAAAAAAGCGTAAAGGGACGACGGCCAGCAGTGCTCCGCGGGTGAGCCATTTCAGCTGCTGGCGAAGGAGAGGAGTGCCGGCGCGGTTGTAGCTGCGCAGGAACAGAAGAGCCGCCAAGGACATAGAAGACCGCTTCATAGGCCGTGCCCGTCTGGTCCATCCGGTGCTTGAGCAACCCGGTGGCCTGCCAATTGAAGATGGCCCAGATCCACAGGCCCAGCAACGCCGCGCCCGGGGCATAAATGAGGGGCAGCAGCCAGCCACGGTGCGCCCGCTTGAGCCGTTCTTCCGGAAAGCTGAGCGCAAAATGCAAAAACAGCGCCGGCTGCAGCGAGTCGGCCACGATATTGGTCCAGAAGACAGTCCAGTCCAGGAAGTCCAACTGGCTGGTGTACTTCAGGGCATATAAAGCAAACGAAACCAGGCAGAACAGGTAGAAATGTGTGGCTCGGGGGGCCGTCCAGCGCCGGAACAAAACGTAAATTCCGATGGCGAGATAGACCAGTCCGATGACGCGGAGTCCCAAGGCCAGGCTGCGATCGACCGGCACGGGGATGACTTTGACTGGCGCGTCGAGCTCAATGCCATCGCGGGTGATGGTGTAGAAGGCTTGCCCGTAGCTGGTGGTTCGGTACAACTCACGTTCCAGATCCGATACATGGCGGACCGGGCGGGTGTTGACCGAGTGAGCAGATCGTGAGCCTGAATCCCGGCTTGCCTTCCCGGCCCCCCCGGCAGCACGCGTAAAGCAACCAGACCCTGGACGCCGGGGGCCTCGCTCCACCACACCTGGTCGTCGGGTTGCTCGAAACGGATTTCCTGACGATAGTTCAAAACAGCCAGCAGCACGATTCCGACTGTGGCCAAAGCCAGCAGAATCGCCTGTATGCGGTTTGAAAGATTCGTCTCCATTTTCCGGGGGCTATCCTTAGCCAAAAATAAACTGCACGTCGGTTGCCATGTCGAATCGTGGTTTCACCCCGCCAAACGTTTCGGGGTAATTTACTGAAATTGCAGGGGATAGAGATTCCGCGCAGCCTGGAGAGTCAATCCCGGTCGGGAGAGGGGCGTGGAAATAATGCAGGAAAGCATAGGTGTCCTACGTCAAAAGGGAAGGCCCTATGCAATTTAAGAACCTTCGGTAAGCCATCGTAGACGTGAGAATTATCGTTGTCCATAGGTTGCACGCGGACCATGTTTCCGGAGGTAATGATGCTCCGCCACGTGAGCCGGGAGTTCGCACTCATCAGGTGCCAAAAGCACGGTTCTAAATGCAAGGCGGGCAATGTATTCAAGGACATCGGCATGCTCCACAGCATCCATGGCTGATTTGCCCCAGGCGAAGGGCGCGTGGCCGGCCACCAACACCCCCGGAACGGCCACCGGATCGAGGTCTTCACGGCGGAACCGGGCTACAATCACCGCGCCGGTGTTGCGGACATAGGCCTCTTGAACCTGGCCCGCCGTGAGCGGTTCGGTGACCGGCACCGGTCCATGAAAGTAATCCGCGTGGGTGGTGCCGAGACACGGGATCGGGCGGCCGGCCTGGGCCCAGGAGGTAGCAAACTCGGAGTGGGTATGGACAACGCCCCCGATTTGGGGGAACTCGCGGTAGAGCAGGGTGTGGGTGTCAAGATCGCTGGACGGCCGGAGCGAGCCCTCGACAATTTTTCCGTCGAGGTCGGTAATCACTAGGTCGCCGGGAGTCATGCCGGCGTAATCGACGCCGCTGGGCTTGATGACGACCAGGGGTTGCAGGCCGGCTCCGTCAAATCCGGAGCGGCTTATGCCGCTGGCATTGCCGAAGGTGTGAGGTGCGAGCCCGCGGCGGGCTATTTCGCGGTTGGCGTGCAGAACTTCTTCGCGGAGGGCGGCAAGCAGCATGGGTGGATCCTCGTGCCGGGCGGAAAGCGTTTACCCGAACAGTCTATCGCGTCCTCCGTGCCCAGGCATCTTTTCCCATCTGGCACGGACGGCTTCCAGCACAAAGCTTATTCAACCCCTATGTAAACTTGCTGTGGAAGCGGGCGTCTACCTGAGTGATGGCAGCTGGCACCGCATTGGAACCGATGACGATGGCCACGGCAGAGGAGTTGGCGGCGGAGGAATTTGCGCGCGTAGTCGCTACCCATCGCCAGCAGATTTTTCGCTTTCTGCTTGCCTCCACGCGCGATATGGACCTGGCCGAGACGCTGACCCAGGACTGCTTTCTGAAAGCGCACCGGCACTGGTCTAGTTTCCGGGGCGAATCCAGCGCGATTACCTGGCTGATGCGGATCGCCATCAACCTGCAGAAGGACCACTGGCGCAACCGGCGGGTCCAGTTCTGGCGCCACACGCGGTCCAACGCTGTCGACTCCGAGGAGGCCAGCGAATGGCTTCCCAGCGGAGAGAGTTCGCCGGAGCAACAGCTGTTGGCTCGAGAGCAGGTGAAACGGGTATGGCGGGCCGTGGAGGGGCTGAGCGAACGGCAGAGAACCGTGTTTCTGCTGCGCTACGTTGAAGAGTTGGATATTGCGGAAATCGGAAGGGCCACGGGCCTGAGCGAGGGCACGGTGAAGGCGCACCTTTCGCGCGCGCTGGGCAGAGTGCGGGGCGAACTGGGGAGGGAATTATGAGATTCGAACAGAAACCTGGGGAAAATACGGTGGAGAGCCAAGAACGGTCCGCGCGCGAGTCTTCGCAGTCCGTGGAAGATCCGGCGCTGGAGCGCGTGCTCAGCGATTTCCGCTCCAGTGTGCTATGCCTGGAGTGATGCCTGTATATAACCGCCCGCGGCCAATTGCGGCCGCCTCGGCCGGGCGGTCTGGCGGAAGGCGGCAGCCTGGTCCCTGGGGTCCATGCTGGTGATCGGGGCGGCCGGGGGGGGCGTCTTCGAATACCACATCGGCAGGAGAGGCAGCCAGGATTGCCGCCGCCCGCGAGGCCCAGCAGCAGCGCGCGCTCGCCGAAGAGCGGGCGCGCGAGGCGGAGCAGGAACTGGCCCAAGTGGACAGCGATGTGGCGCGCCAGGTCCCCAACGCTATGGAACCGCTGGCGCAATTGATGACCGAGGACGACAGCCAGTAAGACAAGCCCGCTAAATTAACAGCACATCCCAGATGAGACGCCCATGGCAGTGCCGGACGACGGGGGAGGGTTGTGCGATGAAATGAAGCATGAAGCGGCATTGTGACTTGAGTTTCTTACCGACAGCGAGGAGAAATACGATGAAGGTATCGCTAGTGATGAGTCTGAGCCTTGCCGCAATCCTGACGGCCGGGATTTCAGCCATGGCGCAGGATCCGGGCCCGCGGGCAGGGTCCCGGACAGGGTGGCGGCCCCGGCTTCGGCATGCACCGGCCGCCCATGGAACGGACCCTGGGCCTGCGCGGCGGTCCCCAGGGCCGCTGGTGGAACGATCCGGCGATGGTGGAAAAGCTTAAGCTTACCGACGACCAACGGAAAGCGATGGACGCTGATTCTGCTCGATCATCGCGAACAACTTGTCGACATGCGTGCGGCGGTGGAGAAATCAGAACTGGAGATGGAGCCGCTGATGCAGGACGATCTACCCAACGAGGGCAGGGTCCTGGCGCAAATCGATAAGATAGCGCAGGCGCGCGCCGAACTCGAGAAGGCCAATGCGCGGTTCCTTCTGGCAATTCGCGCCAAGTTATCGCCGGATCAATGGAAACAATTGCAGACCGCGCGGGCCGACCGCATGCAGCGCCGCGGCTGGGGAAGGAACGGCCAGCCTGGCGGTGGCGGAGCCAAGCCCCAGGGCACTCCGCCGCCTGCAGGTCCTGGCGCGGGACCACAAGGGATGATGAACGGGGAACCTCCGCCGGGCGAACCGGCGTTCGAATAATGCTGAGAAGTGGTTTCTTTTTAGCGGGTGCTAACGAGCAACATCCAAGAGGCGACCACCCGGTGCCTTTCTGCATCATAGGTTGTTAGGCAGAGAGCAAAATACGGTTGAAATCAATACCGATGGCGGCGAGAGGGATCCTCTTGCCGCCGATTTTTTTGTGCTCGAAACTCAATCGGCCGAAGTGTCCGGCACGCCCGCGCCTCGATGCATGACTCAAAACGGGACGCAAGAGTGAACCAAATTCAAACAGCGGATGAAACGTTTCGAGGCAGCCGCTGGACAAGTCCAGGACATAACTGGCTGAATTCCCGCACAGTGTCCGAATAAGAATCTTTGCCTGATCACTAAAGTTATCTTCGGCCGCTCCGATGAAGTGGGTGGATGCAGTAGAACCCAGGCACAAGGATGGCTCAAGGGTTCAGGCGGCAGGCGGATTCCGTAGCCGGGGCATCCCAAAAAGGAGTGAAAGTCTCATGGCCCTCGGTGTATTGAACAACTTGTCAGCGATCTATGCGGAGAACAACCTGAACAACACCAACAACAGCCTGCAGACGGTTCTGCAGCAGTTGTCGTCAGGTTCGAAGATCAACTCCGGTGCGGACGACGCCGCCGGCCTTTCCCTGGTCAACGGTCTGCAGGCCAACTCCAGGGCCTTGACCCAGTCGGCCACCAATGCGACCGAAGGGGTCGGGCTGCTGCAGGTTGCGGACGGCGCTCTCTCGCAGGTGACCAACCTGCTCAACCGGGCCGTGACGCTCGCGACCGAAGCCTCGAACGGCACTCTCAACGCCTCGCAGGCCGCCGCGGCGGATCAGGAGTATAAGTCGATCCTTGCCGAGATCACCAACATCGGGTCAACGACAACCTACAACCAGAACCAGGTCTTTACCGGTTCAGCGGCGGGAATTGCTATCTATACCGGGGACTCATCGGCCGCGGGGGCATCATTGGACGTTCTCTATTTCGCCAATCTGTCCTCGGCCAGCGTGGGCGATGCGGGCGGCGCAATCACTTACACGCCTGCCGCCGGCACGGTGCCTGCCACGATCAACTACGGACCGGTCGCGTCGGCGACAAATCAGGTAGATCTGTCAGCCACTGATCTCACGAGTACGGGAAATGCGCAGGCTGCCCTCACGGGCCTTAACCTCGCGATCACGGATGTGGCGGCGCAAGACGGTTATATCGGCGCACAGATCAACACCCTGAATTCGATCAGCCAGGTGATGAGCACGCAGCAGGACAACATCGTTTCGGCACAGAACGCCATACAGGCCACCGACTACGCGTCGGCCACTTCGAACATGTCGAAGTACGAAATTCTCAGCCAGACCGGCATTGCGGCGCTCGCCCAGGCCAACAGCGTGGAGCAGGAAGTGACCAAGCTTCTGCAATAACCAGGGTTACGGGTTTTAGAAGTATGAATCAAGCAGAACTGCACGATTTTCAAGAAAACCCAGGGACAGGGCGGCGGCGAATGGGATGACCTTCGCCGCCATTTTTCTGCTTCGGGAGGGGTCTCCCGCCGCTTCGCGTTCGTCTCATTGTCATATACATGGTCCGCCGATTGGCGGGTTCAACCTTCGCGGGAGGTGAAGTCGATTGTCGTGGCCGAGGTGTGTGCGAGCCCTCCCCGCATGTTTTTTGTTCTCGCTGGCGTTGAGCCACGCCGCGCTCCGCGGCCAATCCGGCGGGACGCAATCCAATCAAACGCCGCGATTGATTCCCCGCACCCACGAAGAGAGAGAAGCCCGGTTTCGTGCCGAACATCGCATTGTCCTGAATGTGGAAGTAACGGACGCGACGGGCAATCCGATCACCGGACTCACGGCCGGGGATTTTATGCTGATGCAGGATCGGCAACCACGGTCCCTCGCATCCTTTCGGCCCGTGAATGGCGAAGCGGCTCCGGTTCCGCCGCAAGTGATGCTGCTGCTGGATGCGGTGAACAATTCTTCGCGCGACCTGGCCAACGATCGCAAGGGGATTGAAAGCTTTCTGCGCCAAAGTTCCGTACCTCTGGCTTACCCCACTTCGATCGCAGTCTTGTCGGATGCGGAGATAACATCTGGCCAGCTTACCCGCGATCGCGGTGCGCTCTTCGACGAACTCGCGGATCTTTCTTCCCGGCTTCATCCCATCGCTTGCGCCAGCGACGTGAATCCCAGCGACAGGACGTTACGGGCGGGGTGGATGCCGGGCACCGTTTCGGGAGTGGATTCCAGCAAACAACTGAACTGCCTTAACCAGCGATTCGTCACCTCCATCAGCGTTCTCACCAGGTTTGCGAAACTGCAGACTGATATTCCCGGCCGGGTCATCCTCATCTGGATGGGTTCCGGTTGGCCGCTGCTCAACAACAAGCAGTTTCGCCCCGATGACGCCAGCGTCAAGGCCAGCTTCTTCGCGAATCTCGTGCAAGTCTCGACCGCGCTGAGAGAAGCCCAGGTGACCCTGGATGCGCTTCTTCCCTCAGACCTGTTCCGCATTGCCGAACTACGCAGCGAACACGACAATGTATTCTTCGAGGGCGTACCGAACCAGGATGAAGTGACCGCAGCCAGCCTGGGGCTGCAGGTTCTGGCTCACCAGAGCGGCGGCCAGGTCCTTATTGGTGCCAAAAATATTTCGGGCGGGATCGCCTCTTGTATGGCCGACGCAAAATCGTATTACGAATTGACCTTCGATTCCCCTCCGGCTGCGCAGTTTGGGGAATATCATTCGCTCGAAGTGAAGGTCGACAGGCCGGCCTCGACCGTGCGCACCAATACGGTCTACTACGCAGAGCAATGAACGCGAGGATCGGCAGGCACATCGGGGCAACTTCCTCACGAGGTGAGGTTTGATTACGGGGAGAATCATTCTGTTCGGGGTCTTCGTTGGTTGCCTTGGATCGATTGGCGTCAAGCCCGCATTCGGCCAGGACGAGCCTGTTCTCACCGGACCCGTATCCGCGGATTTTGGATCGGCATTGACGCCGACGAGCAACCAGCGAGAAGGCCTCATCCACCTCGACGTCTCGGTTAAGGACCGGAACGGCGATTCCAGAACGGGACTCTCAGGGAAGGATTTCACCCTGCTTGACGACGGCGTGCCGGCAAAGATTCTGTCCTTCCGGGCGGCGAGCCAGACAGACGATGAAAACGAGCGGTTGGGCGAGGTGGTCTTGGTGCTCGACCATGTCAATCTCTCCGATCTGGAGTTCTCTCTTGTCAAGCGCGAGACCATCAAGTTTTTGCGGCAGAACGGCGGACGGCTCGCCTGCCCAACGTCTGTGTACGTCTTTACGATCGGCGGCCTCTATGCGTCGGCGATCGCAACGACGGATGGCAACGCGTTGGCCGAGGTTATAGCTCGAGACCGCTTTCCGCGCTCTCTTTGGCAGATTCCACAAACCCGTGCGGGCGATATCAATGACCTGAATGGAAGACGGTACTTACTGTGGGACAAGGCCCTGCAAACGATCTACACCATCGCCGTCGAGCGGCGAGACAAGCCGGGTCGAAAGCTGGTGGTGTGGATGGGGTTTGGATGGCCTGTTAACCTCGGGGCGCAACCAAACAGAAACAATGACTTTTACTCCCTGGTCGAGCTCTCCACGCGCATACGCGAGGCGCGGATGGTCATCTGCCAGGTGACAGACTGGCCCGACCCGCAGGAATTCAACTTTGCCTATACGAATTTTGTGGCTGGCATTCGTTCCGTGTCGGAACTCGAACATGCGGGCATCGTTCGCCCGTTCGCTCATTTTGCGCTGCAGGTATTAGCGACTCAAAGCGGCGGACTCATCCTGGATACTTCGCCGGACATTCCGAAAGGCATCGAGCGTTGCATTCAGGACGCCGGTGCGTTTTACACGTTGTCCTTTGATCCGCCTCATACCGCGCACGTAGATGAGTATCACGACCTGAAAGTCGAGGTTGCATCCCCTGGGTTGTCGGTGCACACCACTGCCGGCTACTACAATCAGCCGGTGTTCTATGATGAGCCTCGCGTTCCGGCGAAACAGATCACAGTTCACGAACTGCATCAGATGCTCGCCGCAGCCGGAGAAGTGCACGATGGCGAACTGGCGGACGAACTCACTGGCCTGGAATTGAGCGAACGGCTCAGCAGCACCGAACTCGCAGAATGGAAGAACCGGCTGCGAGGGAAACGGTCGAAGATGGCATTGACTGCCCTGGCCGACGGATCGGTGTTTTTTGATCCTCCACCCTCTGAGATCCCTGCGGACGCAGCGCCGGATCACGAAACACAGGTGCAGATCCTCAAGCGAACGGTCAGGTATCTCGCAGACGTGATGCCACGGCTTCCGGACTTCTTCGCAACCCGCACAACCGTTCAGTTCGAACAACGGTCCACGGAAAACCAAACGTGGAAGACCTCGCCGGCCGACCAATCTTTGCGGGAGGGCGCGACCGAAGTTGCGACTCTTCTCTATCGCGACAGTCATGAGCAACAGATCGTCGAAAAGCGAAAGAGCAGCCGAAGCATAAAAAAGAATCTCAACTTTATTGGTGTTTTTGGCCCCATCCTTCTGTCAACGCTCCGCGACGCGATGAGCGATGGAAACGGGCTGAGCTGGAGCCGTTGGGAACGCGGCGGCCAGGGAACCGAGGCTCTATTTCGTTACACCACTCGCAACCACGAACCGTCTTTTGTTGTCGAGAATTGCTGCTTCCGCAACGGCGCGATGTTTCGGGCGCGCGCCAATTATCACGGAGAACTCGCAGTTGATGCGGCAACCGGGGCAATCCTGCGACTGACCATGGAATCTGACACCGGATGGGTCGTTGAGCCTGATCTGTCCCCGGTTCGACTTGTAATGATAACTGACATGATGGTTGAGTTCGGGGGAGTTGAAATCGGTGGGAAGAAATACATCTGCCCGCTGCGCAGCGTCGTCGTGTCCCGAACCCGGCCAGTAAAACCGCTGAAGGTGTGGGATGTGGATCTGACCGTCTACGCCCCCTACGAGACGCTGTTGGACGATATCGCGTTTACGAATTATCACAAGTTCGGATCGGAAGCGCGCATCCCGCCTGGATTTGAAGTGGTGCCGGAAGCCAAGCCTCCGGCTCCGGGCAGCGCTCCGCCACAAAAGGGCGCGCCGCCCAATCGCTGAAAACTTCTTCGATCGGATTCACGTGCGGTATGGCGTGAACCGAATCACTCGGCCTGAGCCGCACTGCCATTTTTACCAGTTCACTCCATGCGTTAAGTCGCTCTATGCTTCCCCAGGCGCTGTACGGAACCGGGGAACCGGCCAGGAGAGAAGGATGATCGAATACGTGCATCAGTTCTTTGCTGCGGCTCCTCTTGCCGCGGTCGCGCTTGCGTTGGCACTTGGGTATCTTTTTGGCAAGCTCCGCGTGGGCACGTTCGTGCTTGGCCCAGTGGCAGCCACGCTGCTGGTAGCCATTGGCCTTGGCCAGGTGGGCATCAAAGTCTCCGGAGACGTGAAGACACTGGCTTTTGCGCTCTTCATCTATGCATTGGGTTACATGATCGGTCCCCAGTTTGTCAGCAGCCTGGGTCGCTCAACCCTGAAGCAGGTGCACCTGACCTTTGCCTCTTCCATCGTTGTGGTCATCACGGTCTGGGGGATGGCGCTGGGATTTCACCTCGACAAAGGGACCGCCGCTGGAATTCTCGCGGGCGGCGCTACAGAGTCGGCAGCCATCGGTACGGCCGGGGATGCCCTCGCGTCGCAGCCTCTTCCCAAGGAAGACATTGCGCGGATGACCGCCAACATCGGGGTTTCCTACGCAATCACTTATCTATTCGGAACGTTCACGGTTATTTTCTTCGCTTCCAGCATTGCGCCCAAGCTGCTGGGCATCGATCTGGCAGCCGCCTCGGAGGAGTACGAGCGGGAATTGGGCGGGGGAAAGACTCAACTCGCCCCAGGGCAGCTCGATGCGCTTCGCCGCGTGGTCGCTCGCATCCATGAGATCGCTCCATCAGCCACGGGACGTTCCGTCGGCGATCTGGAAAAAGCCATGAATGGCGTGGTGATCGAGAAAGTGATGCGCGGCGTCGATGTCGTCCCGATCGAGCCAGGCCTCAAGTTACAGACGGGCGATCGCGTGGCTATCGCCGGCCGCCGTGAACTGGTCATCGATCATGCCGAAACCATCCTGGGACCCGAGTGTGCCGACGTTTCCGGGATGGGGTTGGTTGCCGAGATGCGCGAGGTGGTGGTCACCAACCCCAAACTGGCGGGTCGGACCATCGCCCAGATCCTTGCCAATTCCGATCCCCAGGCACGCCGCGGCGCGTTCCTCACCTCACTGACCCGTCTGAATCAGCCACTGCCCATCGCCCCCGAAACCACGATTGCCATCGGAGACGTGGCGCGGATCGGCGGGTCGCACGCCGATGTGGAACGCGTGGCCAAATCCATCGGTTACCCCACTCCTCCCGCGGACAAAACCGATTTCCTCTACTTCGGCCTCGGTCTCTTTTGCGGTTTCGCAGTGGGCATGCTGGGCGTGCCATTCGGCGGCGCGCGGCTGGGGTTGGGCACAGGTGGCGGATGTCTGATCGCCGGCCTGGTCTTTGGGTGGCTGCGAGCCCGGCGGCCTACCTTCGGGCAGTTGCCTGCTCCCGCAGCTCTCTATTTGAAAGACTTTGGCCTCTCCGTTTTCGTGGCCTGCATCGGCCTGGCGACCGGTCCGGAGGCCCTGAGCCAGATCGTCCGATACGGAGTGGTGCTTCCCATCGCGGGGATCGCCGTCTCGCTGGTTCCCGGCCTGTTCGCCCTCTACTACGGCAAGTACGTCTTGAAGATGCATCCGGTCGTGCTTTGCGGTGCGTTATGCGGTCGCCAGGCGAGCACTCCGGCTCTCAACGCCGTGACACTCGCCGCGGGGAACAACGCGCCCGTCCTCGGCTATACCGTTCCCTACACGATCGCCAACATCTTGCTCACGCTGGCAGGCCCTGTGGTCATTCTCATCACCTAGCGGGGCGAGTTGGCATCTCTTAGACGTGCTGCACGGCCTGGGCCAGGTGGCTCAGGCTTGATTTTGCATCGCCATAGAGCATCGACGTGCAGGACTTGAAGAACAGCGGGTTCTCGAGGCCGGAAAAGCCTCGTCCCTGCCCGCGCTTGAGCACGATGACGCTCTTGGCGCGATCGACTTCAAGGATGGGCATGCCCGCGATGATCGACTTGGGGTTGTCGCGAGCATCGGGATTGACCACGTCGTTGGCGCCGATGACAACGGCGACGTCGGTGGATGGAAACTCGGGGTTGATCTGCTCCATCTCGTACAGCGAAGAGTAGGGGACGTTGGCTTCGGCCAGGAGCACGTTCATGTGCCCGGGCATGCGGCCGGCGACAGGATGAATGGCGTACTTCACCGTGACGCCGCGGTCTTCGAGAAGTTCGGCGAGTTCGCGAACCGCGTGCTGCGCCTGCGCCGTGGCCAGACCGTATCCGGGAACGAAGATGACGCGGTTGGCGAATGCCAGTTGCATCGCGGCATCGTCGAGGCTGATCTCGCGCATGACGCCGTCGACATTGGCCGTAGCCTCCGCTATCACTGCGCCGAATCCGCCGAACAGCACGTTGGTGATGGAGCGGTTCATGGCCTTGCACATCAGCACGGAGAGAATGAAGCCGGAGAAGCCATCGAGCGTACCGGCGATGATCAGCACGTTGTTGCCGAGCACAAAACCGGTGGCCGCGGCAGCCAGGCCGGCGTAGGAGTTCAACAGCGACATCACCACTGGCATGTCGGCCGAGCCGATCGGGATGACCAGCATTACGCCGAAGAGAAAGGCGATGCCGAGCATGGTGTAGAAGACCGCGCTGGCGTCGGGATGGAACCAGAAATAGAAGAAGCAGCCCACCATGGCGAGAAAAATGGTGAGGTTGACGAAGTTCTGGCCGCGGAACTGGATCGGCTTGCCCTGGATGATGCCCTGCAGTTTGCCGGCGGCGATCAGCGAGCCGGTGGTGGTGAGAGCGCCGAGGATGATTTCAAAGCCCAGGGCGCCGCGCTTGACCGGGCCAAGTTCGTTGATGTTGACCATGAACTCGCCGATGCCGACGAGGGCGGCAGCCAGCGCGCCAAAGGCGTGCGAGAGCGCGGTCCGCTGCGGCATGGCGGTCATGGGAACGGAGACGGCCATCCACGCGCCGATGATGGATCCGATGGCGAGGCCGGCGATGAGCCACACCCAGGTGACAATGTGCGCGCCGATCAGTGTGCCCACGATGGCCGCGAACATGCCGCCTTCGGCAAGAAACATGCCGCGCCGCGCGGTGTCAGGGTGCGACATCATCTTGAGCGACAGGATGAAGAGGATGGACGCGACCAGGTAGGTCGCTTCCATGAAGTAGGTGGTTAGAGTGAACGGTGCCGGGTTCACTTGGTCAGCTCCTTCGGCTTCGCTTCGCGCTTGCGGAACATCTTCAGCATGCGATCGGTGATGCCGAAGCCGCCGACGACGTTGATGGTGGCCGTGGTCACCGCGACGAAGCCGAGAATGTGCGCGGGCAGCGGATACCCCTTGGCCCCGGCCAGCACCAGCGAACCAATCAGCGAGATGCCGGAAATAGCGTTGGTGGCCGACATCAGCGGCGTGTGCAGCAGTGGAGGCACGCGGCTGATGACCTGGTAGCCGAGAAAGGCAGCCAGCGCGAAGACATAGACAGAAGCGATGAGTACGGCGGGATTCATCATAGGTTGCTCGATCAAAGCGGGGTTAGCGGAGTTCCGAACTGGGTGCCCTAGGTCTCGATTTTGGAACCTGGAAACGTGTTCCGTAACAGGGCACGAGTTCAGTCGTGCCGTAAAAACTGCAAAATCAATGCGGGCATCGGCCCCTGAAGAATGCGGGCGCATGGTTCAATTACTGGACACAGTTTCAAGCAGCTTGGCGACGCGCGGATTTACCGGCTTGCCTTCGTGAGCCACGCAAGCGCCGGCCAGAACTTCGTCGCCCAGATCGACAGTGAGTTCGCCCTTCTTCACGATCAGGCCGATGAAGTTGAGAATGTTGCGGGCATAGAGATGGCTCGCGTCGACGGGAACCTCGGCGGGCAGATTCAGCGGCGCCAGCAGCGTTACGCCGCCGATCATCTGCGTGACTCCGGGCTGCGTCATCTCGCAATTGCCGCCGGCGGGAGCGGCGAGGTCGACCAGCACCGAGCCGGGGCGCATGGCTTCCACCGCGGCGCGGCGAATCAGCCGCGGCGCCGGACGCCCTGGCACCTGGGCAGTGGTGATGATCACGTCGGAATGCGCTGCGGTACGGGTAATGAGGTCGCGGCCTCGATCGAGCGCCTCTTCGGTCAGCTCGGCTGCGTAGCCACCGCCGCCTTCGGTGTTGATGCCGCCCAGGTCCACGTCGAGAAACTTTGCGCCCAGCGATCGCACCTGCTCGCCGGCAGCGGCGCGCACGTCGTAGGCTTCCACGACCGCGCCCAGGCGGCGGGCCGTGGCAATGGCCTGCAGTCCCGCGACGCCTGCGCCGATCACGAAGACGCGTGCCGGCGGAATCGTGCCCGCAGCCGTCATCAGCATCGGAAAAAGGCGCGGCAGGCGATCCGCGGCGGAAATCGACAGCCTTGTAGCCCGCGACCGTCGCCATCGATGAAAGCGCGTCCATCGACTGCGCGCGGCTAATGCGCGGCACCAGTTCCATGCTGAACAGGGTTACCGGCCGTTCGATCGCGGTAAGCAGCGCATGGGGCGCATCGAGCGGGCGAAGAAAGCCGATGACTACGGCACCGGGTTTGAGCTGCGCCTGATCGGCTGCATCCGGAGCAGTTGACAACGGGAATCAGATCGGCGCCTGTGAGAATGGAGGCTCGATCCGCGGTGACGGTTGCGCCGGCGTCGATATAGGCCTGGTCGGACGCGCCTGCCGATACCCCCGCGCCCGCTTGACGGTCACCACGATTCCCTGCGCGATCAGCGATTTCAAGCTCTCCGGCAAAAGGGCGACGCGGGTTTCGCCGGGAGCGGATTCCTTCAAAATGCCTAAAAGCAATTTCTCCTCCGCTACAAGTGGGAAGTGAGGAATGTATGGACGAACGAATATCACCCGAAGGTCGAGCGCGTCCATGAATTTTCGTTCAGATTATTGTGCACGGAACCGGGCGAATCGTGTGATGTTGGTCACCCGGGACAATTCATCAATCCCGATTCGACTGAGTGCTATACTTCTGCACCGCCTACCGGGAGGTGTTTTATCGCACGGCGATCGTTCCTCCGCCAGTTGCTCGTGTTGCCATTCGTTGGTGTGGCATCTTCTCTGGGTCAGGGCACGACCCACAAGCCGCTGAACGTCATGATGAAAAGCGCCTGGGGGTCTGACGATCCCACCAAGGCGGCCTTTCCTTTCCTGCATGGTCTCGCGCTGAGTGAAGCTGGACATTCGGTGCAGATTTTTCTGCTGGGCGAGGCTGTTTCCCTGATGAGAAAGTCGGTCGCCGCGGCGGTCGTGCCAGTGGGTTGGCCGCCGCTCGAACAGACCATGACCAAGGTGGTAGAACGGCATGTGCAGATCTATGCATGCGGCGCCTGCAGCTGGGCCCGCTCGGTCGCGCAGACCGATCTGGATCCCTGGGGAGCGAAGTTCGGCAATCCCACGATCTTCGTTTCGCTGGTTGAGTGGGCCGATCGGGTGATAACCGAGTTGGGCAAACTTAATCGTGCTCTAGACGCGATGCGGGCGAAAAGGCAGGTTCGCCCGCAAGACATTTGCGTCATTTCGGAAGCGGCGCGGTGCCCGTAACGGTGAATCCCGCTTCCGATTTTGCTTCCGTCTCCTGCGGTTGCGCGCCGCCCAGCGTAAGCGTGTATTTGCCGGCGAGTATCGACCGGTTGCCCTTGTCGTCCACGCTTGAGAGCGACCGCGCGGATCGATCTTGAGCGTGACTTCCTTGCTGGCGCCCGGATCCAGCGTCACCCGCTCGAAGCCGACCAGGGAGTGGATCGGGCCGCCCTCCTGCGGGGTCTTCAGGTAGGCTTCTACAACCTCGTCGCCCGCGACCTTGCCTGCGTTGGTGACGGTCACGGTGGCGGTGATGGGATCTCCGGCCTTGAGGGTCTCGGCCGAGAGCTTGACCGGCCCGTATTTGAAGCTGGTGTAGCTCAGCCCGTAGCCGAATCCCCACAGCGGCTTGCCCGGGAAGTAGCGATACGTGCGTCCCTTGATGGCGTAGTCGGTGAAAGCCGGCAGGCCGTCAAGCGACGGCATAGAACGTGACCGGCAGGCGGCCGGCGGGATTGTTCGAGCCCGGCGAGGGTGCGCGCAATCGCGGTGCCGCCTTCGACGCCGGGATACCAGGCCTCGAGCACGGCGGCCGCGTGCTCGTTGGCCCAGTTCAGGGCCACGGCGCTGCCGCTCTGCAAGACAACGATGAGCGGCTTGCCGGTCGCGGCCACGGCTTCGAGCAGCTTCTGCTGGGGTGCGGGCAGGTCGAGGCTGGTGCGGTCGCCGCCCTCAAAACCGGGGATCTTGATGGGCATCTCTTCGCCTTCGAGCTGCGGGGAGAGCCCCACGAAGGCCACCACCACGTCGGCTTCTTTGGCGCGGGCGACGGCTTCGTCGAGCTGGGCCTGCGCGGGCGCCTGCCACTTGAGCGTCACTCCGCCGCCGGCACTGATCGCCGGAGTGCGAATACTCGAGCTGAAATTCGTGCTCCTTGGTGTCGGAGAAGTCCACCGCGATCTCTGGCGGCTTGGGGAACTTCATGATGGGCGGCGCGGTGGGCGAGGCGCCGGGCGCAGCCTTGAAGTTGCCCATCGCCGACATGTCCATGCCCGCGCGAAGGCCGCCTTCCGCCAAGACCTTGCCGTCGAGAATGAACCGGTAGCTTTCCGCGGGCGAATACGGGAAAGCTGTCTCCCGGCTTCGAGCGAGAAGACATAGTGGCCCGGCGCGGGAACAGTAAGTGTGCCGCTCCAGCGCACGGAGTAGTTGAGAGTGTCGATCTCGGGCACGGGCTTGGCATTTTCCCAGTCGGTCTGGACGGCAGGCTCGGTCTCGACGGCCACCGGGCGGCCGGTCCAGTCGGGTGTGGCGAAGAACTCGGTCTTCAGCCCCTTGTTCAAGACCGAACGCGGTCCGCGGAACCGGCACGCCGACGCCTTCGGCCAGGGTCGAACCCTGCGCGTAAAGAATCGGCGAGCTGCGGAACTGCGTTCCGATGCCCTCCAGCGGCGTGACGGGATGAAGCGGCGTGCCGACGTAGTTGCCGAGGATCGACGTGAGCTGATCGGCCGTGGGCCCGATGACAGCGATGTGTCCGGGAGCGCTCTTCAGCGGCAGCGCGCCGTTGTTCTTCAGCAGGACGATGCTTTCTTCGGCGGCCTTGCGCGAGATCAGGCGGTGGGCGTCGGATGCGACGTCTGGAGAAGGGAATCCTGTCCAGCGAGGAGCCCGGGGGATCGAAGAGGCCGAGCTGGAAGCGCGCCGTGTAGAGGCGCTCGGCGGCCTGGGTGACCAGGTCTTCGGAGACCAGTCCCTGGTGGACGGCGTCGGCCAGGGTGTTAAAGCCGGGCGTCCAGATGCTGCACGACAGATCTGTTCCGGCCTGCAGCGACAAGCGCGGAGGAGTGCGTGATGTCCGGCGTCTTCTTGTGGCCCTGGTTCACGTCCACGATTGCGCCGCAATCGGAGACCACGAAGCCCTTGAATCCCCACGCATCGCGGAGATGGTCTTTCAGCAGCATCTTGTTGGTGCAGGCCGGCCACTCGTCGATGGAGTTGTAGGCGCACATCACGGACTGCACGTGGCCCTCGGTGACGGTGGCGCGGAAGGCGGGCAGATAGGTTTCTTCAAGGTCGCGCTCGCTGGGGTCGACGTTGAAGCCGTGGCGCAACTGCTCGGGCCCGCTGTGCACCGCGAAATGCTTGCTGGTGGCCACGGCGCGCAGATGCTCGAGATCCTTGCCCTGGACGCCGGTCGATAAATGCGATGCCCAGGCGGCCGGTAAGGAACGGATCTTCGCCGTAGGTCTCCTGGCCGCGCCCCCAGCGCGGATCACGGAAGATGTTGATGTTGGGCGACCAGAATGTGAGGCCGTAGAAGATGCGGTGATTGCCTTCCCGCTGCGCCTGGTTGTACTTGGCACGCGCCTCGTCGGAGATGACATCGCCCATGCTCTGCACAATGGACGGATCCCAGGTCGCAGCCATGCCGATAGCCTGGGGAAATACCGTGGCGTAGCCGGCGCGCGCCACGCCGTGCAGGGATTCGTTCCAGGTCTGGTAGTCGGGAATGCCGAGCCGCGGAATCGCATGTGGCCCAGTCCTCGAGCTGCGCTGCTTTCTCCTCGAGGGTCATGCGCCCCACCAGGTCGTGAGCGCGTTCACGGGGCGAGAGGTGGGTGTCCAGATAGGCGGGTTGCTGAGCGGTTGCAATCACTGCAGAGATGCAAAGAGCCAGTGCCGGGAAAAAAGCAAAGCGGCGAAGCGGCATCGAATCGTTCCTCCAGAACTGCAGAATATGGGCGCGCAGCAACGCCGGCCGGCCTGCCTGGCGGGGTCGGGATTTGCAGGCCAACAATGGGGCCGGCCCGATCCCCCGGACCGAAAGAGCGGCAATGAAACTCTACAAGGCGCGGCGTTGCCCTGGCTAGCTTTATCGGTTTACTTAGGCTGATTCCGATGACAAGGGGTCCCTCAACCGTCGACGTCGTCCTGCGCGGACAGCTCCATTTGCTTCAGCACGGCGAGCTGTTGTTCGAACTCGGGTCGGGCGCGGAGGGATTCCAGCCGAGGATCGGCGAGAGTCTGGAAGAACCACGGACAGCGTAAATTGGCCGCAGCCTGCAGCTCAGAGACCGCAGTCTCGACGTCACCCAGGGCCGCATAAGCCGCGGGCGTGAAGGATCGAAGCACGAAACGTTCGCGGGTCAGCCACTGGAGCCGCTCGAGGAGCCCATACGCTTCATCGCGTTGGCCGCGGCAGGCCAGAACGTACGCTTGGATCGCCAATGCCGTATCGAAATAGGGCGTGCGCCGAACGATCTCTTCTGCATGCGTGGCCGCGCGTTCCGTGTGGCCGTTGAAGGCGAGAATGATCGCTCCACATAGGTGGATGCTTTCGTCGTCCGGGAACAGGGCCACACACTTCTCGATCTGGGCGATACTCCGTAGGGACTGGCCGGCAAGATGATAGGTCCACGCGAGGCTGGCTTGAAGCGACGGGGCATAGGGATCGACAAGCAGAGCAGATTGTATCCATCCCAGAGCTTCGTCGAAGCGATGACGGCTCAGGGCCAGCATCACGCGCAGCCGGGTCGTCCAGGGGTCGTGGGGAAGGTGCGCGGAGGCGGAGAACATTTCGAGAGCCCGACGGAGATCGCGGTCCACGTGAAAGCCGATCCAGCCCAGCGCGGGCATCAACGCCGGTGCCTTGCCCGCGATATCGGAAATCGACTCCGCGATGTGCCGGATCTCGGAGGCGGCTGTATCGGAAGACATGAATCCGTAAAACTCCTGGGTGATGCAAGCGTGGCCAAGATCGACCTTGGCGGCGATCAGCGACGGATCGAGTTCAGTGGCCCGGGCGAGGTGCTGTATGGCGTCCTGCATGTGGTGCCGTTCATGGGTTTGCCACTCGTAATGTCCGCGAAGAAAGATTTCATAAGCATCACGGCGATTCGTGCCATTAGACTCGTTCGACGCGATCGTGAACTCGCCTCCCAGCCGAAAGACGAGCCGCTGTACGAGTTCCGATTCGAGCCCGAGGAGTTGGCGCCTGGCGACCAGGATGTCCTCCACCCAAATCTGGGTTCCGTCCTCGACGCGGATCATTTCCGTGCGCAAGCGGTAATGGGTTGGCATGGCGAACAGGACTCCAGTCAGCACCAGGTCCGCTTTCAAGGTCACTCCCACCTGCACGGCGGTCATGCCGCGGCCAGCCAGGGTGAAGACAGAATCGCGCGCCATCAGGCACACCCAGGAAGGAACAAAGGCGGTGAGACGGCTAGTTACTTCTTCGGCGATCGCCGGACCCAGATGATCGGGAACCTCGCGCCCCGATACGAACGGCATGATCGCCAGGCGGAGCAGGCAGTGGGCTTGCGGCCCACAGTGCTGCACCGGTCCGGCCAGGCAGTAACCGCGCTTGTAAATGGTCTGGATGCATTGGTCGGGTTCGAGCCGGGCGCGCAGCGATGACATGCATCGCGGAACGCTATCAGACGTGACGTGCACGTCGCCCCAGAGGCCATGCTTCAGTTGCGCTGAACTGACAATCTGCCCGGCGTGGGCGAGAAGCAGTCGAAGCGCCGCCAGTTCCTTGGGAGGCAGATGAATCTGCGTGCCTCCGCGAAAGAATGTGCCGTCGCGCTCCAGCCTGAAATTGCCGAAAGAGAATTCCGTTTCCTTTGCGTTACATCGCGCTTCCAAGGAGAGCTTCATCCCAGTCACACTCTCGAGGGCATCGTCCTGGCGCTGAGTCAACGTTCCCGATCCTCGTGACGAATTCTTCAGCGAGAACTACGGACAACCTTGTTGACATCGGAGGAAGAGGTACACCTGCCCTCTTAGGTGTCCAAGGTACCCACCTGATTATTTAGCGGAAGATGATCCACCTTATGTGATTATCGATACAGCAAAAACGAGCAATAAGTTACCAGGGAATTAAACCTGAGTTACTGAAGGATTAGTACGCCCGCCAAAGTACCGCTTGCGACCTCAATACTGCGACTTGATCGCATATGTAAAACCCATCGTGAACTGGAAGGAATTGCGCTTGGTCGGAGGCTCGGAAGCGGGCGGATTGTTCAAGTAACTATCAAGCGTCCCCACACTGAAGCCCAGGTTCTTGTATGTGGGAAAAGTGAGGGTGTTGGTCTCATTGACCGAATAAGCGCGCGGATTGTTATAGGCAGGAATGTAAGCAAGGTCCTGCGTAAAGGTCAGAAATTTCATGTGAAGCAAGTAATCTAGGGAGAATGTCGATCCGATCAAATTTTCATCGGTCGCTGAACTCCCACCAATAAACGCTTGCTTTTCATACTGTATTGTCGCCTTTAGATCTGCTTCTTGCTTTTTAGTCTTGATGAACGTCCATCCGATTCCGCCGCCGTAGATTTGCTGCAGTTGCAGATTTTGCGCAAAGTTGTGGTCATACGCAATCTGCACCAGCCCGTAGAAACGGGGAGCGAAGTACTCATCGCGCTCGGCGTCGCCATGGAAGATGGCGGACTTGGTGAAGGTTGCCGGGACCGGGAGAATGCCCACATGATACGCAGGCTGAGTGATCTTTCCGTACGATCCCGTGAAATCCGCCGAGGTGCGATTGCGCGGATCCAGCCAATCCACTGTGGGCACCATCCGCACCAGTCCTATTGCGCCTGAGAATGTGTACTGGTTCTGGGTGGCCGAGACCAGCGTGGCTCCAGCGGTTGCCGCCCCATTCCAGCCCGCAGCCAGGCTCGGATGATGATAGACCTCCTTATCGAGCGTCGGCTGGTCCACGATGTATGCGGCGTTCTTGGCGGCGATTGGTGATGGAGACGGCCCTGACTCCGGGTGCACCGTGACAGCCTGATCGGTGACATCGATTTTGCCGATCGGGATCTGGGGGACATGCTTCTTGCCGCGCAGCTTGACCGAGTTGTCGAGCACGGCGAAATTTCCCGCGGTGTGCAGTTCCTTGATGTTTTCCCACGTAACGGAAATGTCCCCCAGCGGATCGCTGTGGAAGTTGACCTTACCTCCAACAGAGCTGACGAATTTTCCGTGCAGCGTGTCACCGTTCTTGAGGACCAGCACATCCGGGTCGGGTGCCGGTTTGGTTTGTGCAACGCACGTCAGAGTCATACACAGTACAACCGCAAAAACAACGTCAAGACGTGGAAACAGAAAACGGAAGGAAGCTTGTTCTGCAAATTTGAACATGGGGGAAACTGCCTTTCGTCACGAATATGGACAGACGGGCCCAAATCAATATGTGTGAGCTGCGGTGATCCCTGCGTTCGATGCAGACCGGGACGGGATTGGTTGCAGTGCTGTGACGCGCCAGGCGACGTGTCTTTGCCTGGCTGGCGAATATCAGTTGCCCTAATTGTATCGGAACGAAACAGGGAACCGGTTCAGGACAGGCCTGCGATCGATTTCCAGGATTCTTCCAGATTGCGGAAGAACAGCGATGCCACAGTCATGGCAGGAGTCTAATCATGGCAAAGACACTCACATATGCCCAATGGTCTCTTGAACCATACTGTATTGGCATGAAGCTGCGCGCTCTGCGCACCCAGAAAAAGCTGACGCTTTCCCGTCTCGCTGCGGAAACCGGTCTGTCGACCGCGCTGCTTTCGAAACTCGAGACGGATCGTATGATTCCCACGCTTCCCACGCTGGCCACGATCTGCCGTGTCTATGGGGTGGGCATGAGCCACTTCTTTTGCGAGCCGGAGAAGCATGCGCTCTCGATTACCCGCAAGGCTCACTTGCAGGTGAGCGGACGAGGCGGGGAATCGGTGAGTTCCATTCCTCTGCACGCGCCAAAAGGCTCTTCAGGGCTGATGGCTGAGATGGTGGAGATACCCGGGGGCGGCGCCGATGCGCTTTCCGATGCCTATCACCGTGAAACCATCGGCCTGGTCTATGTGATCGAGGGAAGCCTGCACCTGGATGCCGGCGGCCTGCATGAGGTGCTCGAAGCCGGCGATTGCATATTCATCGAAAGCACGATGCCCCTCGTTTGGAGCGCGGGCGCCAAACAGCGATGCCGAGTCCTCGCGGTTCGGCCCGTGAAGAATGGCAAGTAGACGGGTCAGCCCCGAAATTATCGTGTCGAATCAGGCGCCTCTACATTGCCGGTTGGGGCCTCAGTCTGTACGATGAGTTGGGTTATCGCTGTCTCAAAACCCACTGGTGTTCTCCGCGCCCTTGCAGGCCGCTGATTCGGGGCGGAGTCATCGAAGGAAAGAGACGCACCATTCAGCCTTGAAGTACTTTGCAGATCGAGGAACCCTACACGATGCGACCGAACCTGAACCTGATGAAAGCCACCCTGACGGGTGCGCTTGGCGGACTCCTCTTCGGTTTCGATACCGTAGTGATTGCCGGCGCCATTGATGCCCTGGAGAAGCTCTATCATTTAAGTCCCCAGGAGAAAGGATTCACGGTCGCCATCGGCCTGGTTGGCACGGTGATCGGCGCCCTCGCTGCGGGCCAGATCGGGCAGAGGCTGGGCAGCCGGGAAACCCTGCGCATTACCGCCATTCTGTATGTCGTTTCGGCCCTCGGCTGCGGGCTGGCATGGAACTGGCCGATCTTCCTCATCTTTCGTTTGATCGGCGGACTGGGCATCGGCGCGTCTTCAGTACTTGGTCCCGTCTACATCGCCGAGCTCGCCCCGGCCAAGTGGCGCGGACGCCTCGTGGCCACATTCCAGTTCAACGTGGTGTTCGGCATCATGCTGGCCTACATCTCCAATTACATCATCCGCACGCTGCACCTCGGCGCGGTCGAGTGGCGCTGGCAGGTGGGCATTGCCGCGGCTCCCGCGATCCTCTTTCTGATCATGTTGTTTGGCATCCCGCGCAGTCCGCGGTGGTCAGCCTCGAGGAACCGCATCGACGAAGCCCTTGCCGTGTTGAAGATGATGGGCGATCCAGATCCTGAGGCCGAGCTGGCCGATATTCGCGCCGCATTACAGCAGGAGCACGCCACGGCTCACGAGCGCGTATTCCAGTGGAAGTATCGCTATCCGCTTTTCCTGGCCATCTCCATCGGCGCGTTCAACCAGTTGGCCGGCATCAACGCCATTCTCTACTACATCAACGACATCTTTGGAGCCGCCGGATTCAGCCAGATATCCGCCGACCAGCAGGCCATTGTCATTGGAGCAACCAACCTTGTCTTCTGTGTGATCGGCATGTCGCTGATCGACAAAATAGGCCGCAAGACGCTGCTGCTGATCGGAGCGGCCGGCACGGCCGCTTGCCTGGGCGGAGTGGCCTGGCTCTTCAATACCAATCCTCACTCGTCGGCGCTGCTCGGACTGCTCGTCACCTACATTGCGTTCTTCTCTGTTTCGCAGGGGGCGGTGATCTGGGTCTACATTGGCGAGGTGTTCCCTACATCGGTGCGGTCCAAGGGGCAGGGCGTCGGCAGCGCCAGCCATTGGTTCATGAACACCGTCATTCAGTTCGTTTTCCCGGTGGTGGTTCACTCCATGAGCCAGGCCACACCGTTCGTGTTCTTCTCTGCGATGACCGCGGTGCAGTTCCTGGTGGTGATGTTCACTTACCCCGAGACCAAGGGACAGACTCTCGAGGCACTGCAGCGCAAGCTGGTTGCGGCGGATTGACGCTGACATCGTGAATTCAATGTACGGAGGGTGGATCAGGTTCCGGCGGCGCCACGACCTTCTTGCCGTAATCACATTGCGAAGACACAGGACATGCATGGCATAAAGGCGCCTTGTCGTTGCACAGAGTTTTTCCATGCACGCGGAGCAGAAGGTGGGCCTGCTTCAGGCTTTCGGCCTGGCTGGGAAGTTCGGGTTTTAGCGCTTCCTGCACGGAGCGATACGTCGCCTGGTAGCTTTTTTGCTCCTGGCCCCAGCCCAGCCGGCATAAAACGCGAAGGCCATTCGATTCGAGCGCCAGTCCGCCGGAAATGCCGCAAAGGAGAAGGATCTTTTCGGCGCCGGGTTCGCCGATGGCGGGAAACTGCTTGAGAGCTTTTTTGGCTTCGGCGTAGGGTTGATCGAGGATCGAATCCAGGTCCCCTTGATACTGATCGAGGGTGATGCGTGCAATCTCCCGCCACCGGAATACGCGCATTTCGGGACGCATGCCTCCGCGCAGGGCGATTGGTAACAGAACCCGATCGGGTGCGGCATCGATGGCCGCCGCATTCAGGCCCACCTTTTCCCGCAATGCCTGGAAGACCTCCAGCCGCCGCTCATCGGGAAGCAGGTAGCAGGCATTTTCCCACAGGACAAGCTCAAATAGTCCGTGGGCCGGAGGGGCTGCAGGCGGGCCGTAGTAACGCCTGAGCCGCTCGATGATGTCGATGAACGTGCGCATGAGAATACGAGATGAACCGCCGGGGAGGAACGGACTTATCTCGTGGAGCTTGATGATCGCATTCTTCGCATGCGGTGCTCCACAAGAAAACGAGGCGAGGATCAAAGTTCTCCCGGGCATTCCCAGATTGGAAACGTCACTCTCTGCATACCGTCATAATCAAGATGGAACCATGGTCGCTCCCTCCAAAACGCGTCTCGATCTCCTTCTGGTCGAGCGTAATCTTGCGCCCAGCCGGGAGCGGGCCCGCGCCCTCATCCTCGCGGGGCGAGTTCTCGTCAATGAACAAAAGCTCGACAAGCCGGGGAACTCCGTTCCCGGTGACGCCGCGGTCCGGCTTCTCGGCGACGATTTGCCGTTCGTAAGCCGCGGCGGCATCAAGCTGGCCGGGGCCCTCGATCACTGGCACATCGATGTCAGTAATCGCGCATGCCTCGACATCGGCGCATCCACGGGTGGGTTTACCGACTGCCTGCTGCAGCGTGGAGCTGCGCATGTCACCGCCGTCGATACCGGCTTCGGCCAGATTGCGATGAAACTGCGCAACGATCCACGCGTGCGCCTGGTTGAGCGCACCAATGCCCGCTTCCTTCTGCCCGGAGCGCTCGGCGGCCCAGCGGATCGGGAGCTCACTTTGCTGGTGATGGATGTTTCTTTCATCTCCGCCACCCTCCTGATCGAGCCCGTACTGGAGGCCGCGCCCGCGCTGCGCGAGGCCGTCATCCTCATCAAGCCGCAGTTTGAAGCCGGCCGCGAACACGTCGGCAAGGGCGGAATTGTCCGAGATCCTGCGGCGCATCAACTCGCCATCGACAAGGTCGCCGCCCATCTGCGCTCACTTCACTGGGACGTCGTCGAAACGATCCCGTCGCCGATCACCGGCGCCGAAGGCAACAGGGAATTTCTCCTCTACGCACGGCGTACCTCCTGACCACTGTTCACTGATCACTGTCCACTGTTCAGTTACACTGGGACCGCATGGGTCGAGTCGCGATAGTCTGCAAACCGCAGAAGGAAGAGTTAGCCAGAATTCTGCCGGAGTTGATCGTCTGGCTGCGCGAGCACGGCTATGAGCCGCTGCTGGATCGCGAGGCAGGCCAATACACCGCCGCTGCCGAGGCTGTGGATCGCAGCGAGATGCCGCTCCATAAGCCGGAACTGATTATTGTTCTGGGGGGCGACGGCACTCTGCTTTCCGTCGGCCGCATCTTTGCCGCCACCGGTACTCCCATCCTCAGTGTCAACCTCGGATTCCTCGGATTTCTGACCGAGGTTCGCCTCGGGGATCTATATGCGACCCTCGATAGCTGGTGCCGCGATTGCCACACGCTTGATGCGCGCGCCATGCTTCATGCCGGGCTGTGGCGGCGGGCGGAACTGCACTCCGCCTATGAAGCCGTGAACGATATCGTGGTCACCAAGGGCGAGATCGCACGCATGGGCGAGTTCACCGTGGAATTGGACGGAAGGAAAGTCGCCAGCTTTCGCGCAGACGGGGTCATCGTTTCCACCCCTACAGGTTCGACTGCGTATTCGCTGGCGGCCAACGGACCGATCCTGACGCCCAACGTGGACGCAATGGTGGTTACCCCCATCTGCCCCCACCTGCTCACCCTGCGTCCCATCGTCGTGCGTGGGGACGCCTCGCTTACGGTGCGCGTGGAAGGAATTCCCAACGTCGCACTTTTCACGGTGGATGGCCAGCGGGCCGTTGAGTTGCAATTGGGCGATGAGATTCGCTGCCAGCGTTCAAAATACACGGTGAACCTGGTTCGGCTGGCCGAAGGCGGCTTCTTCGACGCTCTGCGCAATAAGCTCAGTTGGGGAGAGCAATGACGACAGTGATCAGTGGTCAGTCGAGGACTCGACGCTCGCGCGCGCCGGCGGAATCGATGTTCGGCGTCCCTATCTGGTTTTCCCGATCACGCCTATTAAGACTCGATGCCGGGTGTGATGATCACTGAACACTGACCACTGTCTTTACGGGCCCAGCTCGCCCAGAAGCGCCTTGGCCTTTGCCGCCAGAGTTTTGGCCCCGTCCACGTCGCCCGTGTTCAGCGCCGTTCTCGCCTGCTTCAGGAACTCCTTGATCTGCATCGAGGTCTTTTCTTCCGTGTCGCTCAGCTTGCGGCCGATTCCGTTGAGGCCCTTCTCGATTTCCACTATCGAGTCTTCCGCCTGCTTTTTCGAGTCGGGCGTCACCTGAGTAGCGAACTCTCCGCCGGCGTTGACTTCAGAGGGCGGCGCATTTTCAGCGACTTGCGTGCCTGGTGGGCCAGCGGTTGGATTTGCGGGCGTCGTCCCGGCCGATTTCGAAGCCGTTTTCTTGTGTTTCGGGGGTTGCTTGGTGGGCTGCTCCTGGACCACAATCACCGGCTTATCGGTCTTGGGAATGGTGATCACAGGAGGGGGAAGATTTGCCGGAGCCAGATTCGGCGGCGGGGCATCGTCGATGGGCGGCGCCATGGCCTGCATCTGCGCCACGTTCGTATTGTGGGCGCACGCAGACAGCAGCAAGGGCAGCAGCCATGCAACCTTCCTGGCATCCAGCTTCATTCCCCAAACCCCTTCGCTTCTTCTACGCCCGCCGGCTGAAGATGCCGACGACCCCATTCCGTGGCGGCAAGCGGTATACGCAGCCTGAATTCGGTTCCACGGGTTTCCCTCGATTGTACTTCGACCGCACCATGATGCAACTGAAGAATTCGATAGGTCATGGCCAACCCGATTCCGCTCCCCCCGCTTTTGGTTGTGAAATACAGATCGAAGATCTTTTCCCGGATTTCGTCCGGAATGCCGACTCCTTCATCGCTAATGCGAAGCACCGCGAACTTCCGGTCAGTCTCGAGCGACACTTCCAGCCGGCCCCCGTCGGGCATGGCCTGGGCTCCGTTCTCTATTACGTTCAGCGTAGCCTGTTTGAGAAGGTCCGCGTCCACGTTTGCAATCACCGCCTTCGAGGGCAGACGGTTCACCAGGATTACGTTGCGGGTGGATAGTTCTTCGGTGGCCAGGGCCAGCACATCCCCGATCACGAGCCGCAGATCCTGCTCGCGAAGCTGCAACTCCACCGGCCGCGAAAAATCCACCAGGGTCTGCACGACCCGGTCGAGCCGGCGAATTTCCATGTCGATCACCTCGAGGTGGCGCACCGCTGGAGCGCTGGGGTCATCCAGCTTGTTTTTGAGCAGTTCGAGATGAACCACGATGGCATTGATGGGATTCTTCACTTCGTGGGCCACACCGGAAGTAAGCCTGCCGATAGCGGCCATGCGCCGCGACAATTCCAGTTCCGACTCAATCTCCTCCATCGACTCGAGATCCCGAAGCGTCACCAGCGCACCCAGTCCCTGGTGTGAAAAGTCATCATGGATAAAGTCCACCGAAGCCTGAATTCTTCGCCCCGTCTCGGTGCGGATTTCTTCCTTGACCAAGGGAACCTGGGTATCGAAAGCCTCGCCCAGCGCATGTCCCAAAAGGGTGGACCGGTCAAAAATCTGCGAAGCGTGCAGTCCCAGAACCTTGCCCCGTTCGACCTGCAGAAAGCGCCGCGCCGCCTCCGATACCAGCACCGCCCGCCCATCGCCGGTGAACAGCAGGATGCCGTCCTGGAGATTGCCCAGGATCTGGTCCAGGTTGTCCTTCAACGCGGAGAACACCTCTTCGACGTTGCGCATGCGCTGGCCAATCTGCTCGATCTTGGTCGAGACCCGGGCCGCCGTATCCTGCCTCGCCCTCGCTTTGTCTTCCTCCGCGCTTTCGCCGGCGGCGGTCCAGTAATCGAGCTGCATGCTGATTTCTTCCAGAGGCCGCAGAGCCAGGTTGCTCAGCAGAAGGGCGACCACAAGAGCGATTCCCAGCGCGATGCTCATCAGCTCGAACGCGTCACCCAACCATGGTTTATAGGCCTCCCGCAGGAACGCGGTGCTGACGCCCACCTGAATGTTCACAAAGGGCTGGTTGTTTCGCTCCAGCTTCACGACCACGTCAAAGACTTCGGCCTTGTCGAGGAGGACTGCTTTAATTAACTGGATGGGATTGGCGTGGAGGAGCTGCGTATAGTCCGGCCGGGAGGGGAGCGTCTTGTCCTGATTCTCCGGCAGGGTACTTAAAAGGACCCGCCCATTGGTGTCGTCAATGTTGATGTCGTAAACAGTGTCGGAGTAGCGATTGACCGAATCGATCACCACCTGGAGGGCTTCGCTTTGCCGGATCGCATCGGCCGCCATGTCACGCAGTTCATAGGGCTTGGTGGGATCGAAGGTGCGGTCTTTGAGGCCGGTTTCGAGAGCCTTCTGGACCGCCAGCTTGACCTGGTTTGCCACCATCCTGTTGGTGTTGTAGGAGGCTTTCACTGAGGCGTACAAAAACTGGGTCACATAGACCAGCGAAAGAAGCCCCGATATCACTAAGACAAGGGCGGTGATGGCCAGGACGAGTTTGGTCTTCAGTCGCATCGACTCGAACAGGACTCAGGCGGATTGTTGTTCCCGGGTCTGGCTATACTCCTTCAGCTTGTTATGCAGCGTTTTCAGGCTTACGCCCAGAATCTCGGCCGCCCGGGTCTTGTTCTGCCCCGTCGCCTCCAGGGTGCGCATGATCAAAAGCTGTTCGGCTTCGTCCACCGTGTTGCCGACGCGCACCGGTACAGTACTGGCGTCGTCGACCGCGGGTGCGAGCGGCTGCGCCTTGCCGAATCCCGGAGGGAGATGCCCGGCGTCCAAGGGAGCGCCGTCCGGGCACAGAATGACTGCCCGCTCGATGGTGTTCCGCAGCTCGCGCGCATTGCCAGGCCAATGATACGCGATCATTCGATCCAGAATCGACGGCGCCACTCCGGAAACCTTGCGGCCGTGCTTCTCGTTCATTTCATCGAGCATGGCCTCGGCCATCGCCGGCAGATCCTCGAGGTGGGTACGCAGGGGAGGCATATGGATATGGAAGACATTGAGCCGGTAGAAAAGGTCCGATCGCAGATGGCCGCTCTCGACGGCGTCGTCGGGTTCGCGATTCGTGGCGGCGAGTACGCGCACGTCCACGTCGATTTCGTTGCGCGCGCCCAGCCTCCGGAGTTTGCGCTCTTCGAGGACGCGCAGAAGCTTGGCCTGCGTTCCCACTGGCATCTCGGCCAGTTCGTCCAGCAGCAGGGTTCCGCCCGCGGCCAGCTCGAAACATCCGATCCGCCGCTCCACTGCGCCCGTGAATGAGCCCTTCTCGTGGCCGAAGATCTCGCTTTCGATCAGGGTCTCGGGAATCGCCGCGCAATTCACCGCTACAAAGGGACGAGGCTTGCGGGGGCTCAGATCGTGCAGGGTGCGCGCCACCAGCTCTTTGCCGGTCCCGCTCTCGCCGGTGATCAATACCGACACATTCGAGGTCGCAATCTGTTCGATCAGCGCAAAAATCTCGCGCATAGCCTTGGAAGTGCCCACCATCGATCCCAGCACGCCCGATTCGCGCAGCCGCCGCTTGGCCACCTCGAGCTCGACGTCCGTTTCCCGCTGCCGGGCCGCATTGGCAAGAATGTTGCGCAGCCGGGGCGCATCCACCGGCTTGAGCACATAGTCGTATGCGCCCAGCTTCATCGCGTCGACCGCGGTCTGAATTGACCCTTGTGCCGTTAGCAGGACCACGGCCGTCTTCGTGGCTAGAGATGACCCTTCAGCGGCAAATTTGGCCAGCAATCCCAGTCCGTCCAGGCGCGGCATCTTCAGATCGGTCACCACGATGGCGGGATTCCAGGCCATGGCCTTTTCCCAGCCCTCGATACCGTCGTGCGCCGTTTCGGTTCGATATCCCCACCCGGAGATCAACTCGGCCAGCCCCATAAGCGCATGGGGCTCGTCCTCCACAATCAATACTTTAACTCCGGAATTCATAGGCTCTTTCACGCGGCTGTTTGCCGCTTCCGTTATTCTCTCTTGCCGCAGGGTATTCGGCGAAATTTTCCAACGCAAACACTCGGACCTGTCACTCCGCCTGGCGATGATCTTGCCCGGCTCGCCCCCTGAAGACGAATCCGATCACCGCTCCGATGGTAAAGAGAATCAAAGCGTTGGCGATCAACCTCGGAATCAGGAACTCCTGTGCCTTTCCCATCGTCGCCCAGGGCATGGCCAGCATGAAGAACGGAATCCAATCGAGACCCACATTGTCGGGCCTGGTGGTCAAGGCCGTGATCCCAAACACCACCAAGACGATCACGGCATATATGCCGGCGAGCACGCTACCATCCCGGAGCGCCCGTGATCCCCGCGAAACTTCCATAGCTCACCTCCTGGTCCTTGGCCCCTGGAAACCGAGTCTCAAGAGACTCCGGCCTTTTCGGTCAGCTCTGCCCAGCGCGCGTATAAATCATCATTTTCCTGCCGTGCCCGATCCAACTCCTCCAGGGCCTCCTGGAGCGCTGCCGCATCACTGGCGATTGCCGGGTCCTCCCCGCGCGTGCGCGCCGCCATGAGCCGCGCGTCCGATTCCTCCACGCGCTGCTCGATCGAGGCGAACTCCCGCGCTTCAAGATAGGAGAGCTTCTTTTTCATTACCGAACTGCTCCCCGAGTCGGCCGACGAATTCTTTGTCGAGGGTGCCTGATCCCGGGTCCGAGATCCCTGACTCCTGTTTTCGGACTCTTGCTCCTCAACCCATGCTTCCCACTGCGCAAAGTCCGCGAACCGTCCGATCCCGCCCCGCCCGTCCAGCCCAACCACTGTTGTAGCCACGCGGTTCAGCAAGTAACGATCGTGCGTCACCAGCACCAGCGCGCCGGGAAACTCGAGCAGATTGTCCTCCAGGATCTCCAGGGTCGGAATATCAAGATCGTTGGTCGGCTCATCGAGCAGCAGCACATCCGCCGGCTCCAGCATCAGGCGCGCAATCAACACGCGAGCCCGTTCTCCGCCGCTCAGGTTCAGTACCGGCTGGTTCAGCTGTTCTCCGGTAAACAGAAACCGGGCCGCCCAACTGGCCACATGCACGGGCCTCCCCTGGTGGATCACCGAGTCGCTTTCGGGCGCCAGGGCGCGCCGCAGGGTTACGGTTTCATCCAATTCGCGCATCTGGCTGAAATAGACCAGCCGCAGCCCCTCTGCGCGTCGAATCGCACCCTCGGCTGGCTCGATTTCTGCGCGCAGCATCCGCAGCAAGGTCGTCTTGCCGCTGCCGTTCGGGCCCACCAGTCCTACCTTCATGCCTGCCGTCAGCGCAAAGTCCAGCCCCGCAAACAACCTCCGGTTGGCTTCACCCTTTGGACCGGCCTTGGTGGCGGGGCTGGCAGGCACGTCGCACGCCACCCCAGAAAACTCCACCAGCCGCTTCGTCTTCCGCTGACTGGCTTCAAAGTCGATCCCCGCCGAAGCCGAGGCGGTTCGCCCCTTCATCTCCACCAGTTGCCCGATCATCGAATGTGCCGTGTCGATCCGGGCTTTGGACTTCGTTGTACGCGCCTTCGGTCCGCGCCGCAGCCATTCGATTTCCGTCCTGACCCGGTTGCGAAGGCTCTCCATCTGCCGGTTCTGGGCTTCCAGGTAGGCCTGCTTTTCCTCCAGAAAACGGCTGAAGTTGCCTTTTACACGCAGCAGGCCGTCCGCGTACACGCGATTCAGCTCCACGATCTGGCTTGATGTTGCTTCGAGGAAATAGCGGTCGTGACTCACGGTGACTGCCGCGAACGAGGACGACCTCAACAGCTCTTCGAGCCACTCGATTCCGGCCAGGTCTAGGTGGTTGGTCGGCTCATCCAATAGAAGAACATCGGGTTCGGTGACCAGCGCCTCGGCGATCGCCAGCCGTTTGCGCCAGCCGCCGGAGAGCGACGCGGCCTCGGCATCCAGCCGCTCGAAACCCGTTCGCCCGGCTAGCTCACGCAGCCGTCCTTCGCGCTCCGCCTCTCCCGCGTTGGCGGCTGTCATCGCCGCTTCCAGCACCTGCCTGATCGACTGCCCCGCCGCGAACCGCGAATCCTGTGGCACATAGGCAGCTCGCGCTCGCTTGCGGACCGCCATTTCTCCCGCGTCCGGTTCCACTTGCCCTGCAAGCAGAGCGAGTAGCGTCGACTTGCCCGCCCCGTTGGGGCCAATCAGCCCGATCCGGTCTCCATCCTCCACGGTCAGTGAGATGGTGCGAAACAGCGGAACAGCCCCGAACTGCTTGGTGACCGATTGCAGGTTGAGAATGGGAGGCATCCCTTCCAGACTACCCCCCTTCCACCTGCGAAGGTCCAACCTTCGGGATTACCTCACCTGAGGAAGGTGAAAACCAGGCCACGCGGCCGAACAGAATCCGCGAGCGCGACCTACTCCCACCTCTGGCCAGACGCTACAGCAAAAGTGGGATTTCCTTCCCAAGGTCACGTGTCTTTAATCACATCATCACAGCCGAACCATTCCTAAAATGTGCAGAACATCACAGGAGACGGTTTCCATGCCCACCCATCCCTCAGAGATCGCCAACTCCCTCAGCGAGAAGTTTCAGCTACTCCACGAGGCATTCACCGACCTGGCCAGCGACGCAGCTCAGTTTCACGGCGCCCTGGACCTAAGGGAAGCGTCCTCGCGCACCTTGTTCAACTCTCTAACCCGAATCATGGCATTTTCTGACCATGTCCATGTGGCGTTGAACCTGATGGGCGAAGATGTGGTGGCCATTGAAACGGCCTTCGGCGATCCCCTGGGCCAAGAATGGAACGAGCAGCTTCAAGACAGTTTCGATGATTGGTTTAAGACATCGAGTGCGTCGAATCATAAAGTGAATTAGTTGATTGACGGAGTGGGCGATCGATTTCTCCGCTTCCGGCTGGTCGGTAACTGAACCTGCTCCCCTTCAGGCGATTCTTCCCCTTCCATGAAAAAACGGCGCTTTCGTGTTTTGTGCTGCGAATATTCATCCCAAATTCTTCCGTCGCCTCAGCGCGTCCGCAGAACTTGATAGCGCGTAATTGCATACCCCAGGGCGGAACCCAGAAAGACGTCTGACGGGAAGTGGGCACTGGATGTGATGCGCGAAAGACTGATGGCCGTCGCCATGCCATAGACCGCCCACGGCACCCAGCGATGCTTCCGGTAGCGAACAGCGACCACAGTAGCCACTGAAAAGGCGCCCGTGGCGTGACCGGACGGAAAACTGCTGCCGTGCCAGGCCGATTGGCCCCCATTGAAAAAAGTATTATGAAAGTCACCGCCGGGAGGAACATCCGAGGGCCGTTCGCGGCGCGTTATGGCTTTTACAACGAGATTGACCACGGCGCTGTCCGCATAAGCCTCGCCGGCCAGGATTGCGGTGCTCACCTGGTACTGGTCATGCCGGATGTATCCGGCGGCCAGCAGCGAGGCTGGTACAGCGACCAATGCTCCGGTCGCGATGTTGGCATCGAAAGTATCGTTCAAATCGTCAAGATTGCCAGCGTGTTCGCGAAAATAAGGCATGATATGGGGATCGGCGACGATCAGCCCCGCGGTTCCGCCGACCACCGCGATGGTGGGAATCCAGTGACGGCCTCTCCCGAGTTGCATGGGAAACAGCCAGATCTCCTTCTGGTCGTGGAGGAAATCTCGCGGAAGACTGCGCCACGTAGCTTCCCGGCCGGCGGACGACTCCGTGCCAGAATCCCCAGAACCGGCCACCGGCGAGGGTGCGTCCGGCAAGTTGGAATCTTTGCTCTGCGACCAGCCGCAGGGCGCGATACCGGTGTTTACCGCCAGGAAAATCAGAACCGCGAGATAGAAACCGCAAACCCTTTTCATCGAATGTTTACGATGCGTACAGTTAGATTTAAGGAAGTCTTGCAGTTAGAAGCACGGGGCGGGTTCAGATCGATTCAACCGCATTCGTCATTCTCTGTTCATTTCTTGAATTGACGATGGAATTCTGAGTGAACAACACTCGATGGCGAACATTCCATCTCGCCGTAAACTAGACTCATGCTGGATTACGAGATTTCTCCCGCTGAGGCGGCAACTCTTCTTCGCGAAAGCAAGGCTAGGTTCATCGACGTGCGCGAGCCCTGGGAATTCGAAACGGCGCGCATCGCCGGCACCGTATTGATGCCCATGGGCGACGTCCCCGCACGCGCTCACCAGGAACTCGACCCGGACGAGCACCTCGTCGTCTTGTGCCATCATGGTCAGCGTTCGCTGAACGTCGCTGCCTGGCTGCGAAACCAGGGCTTCGAGCAGGCGCAGTCATTGCGGGGAGGCATCGATGCCTGGTCGGCCGAAGTCGACCCCGCCGTCGGCCGCTACTGATGGACCCCGGACTGGTCGCCGCACCGCCCCCCAACCGTCCTGTCGCCTATACTCTTGTGTGATCAAGACTCACTTCGAAGGAGCCTCTCCGTGTCTTCTTCCGCTGTTGCCTACGCTCAGAAGAACCACCCTCGCTTCCTGAGCGAATTGAAAGACCTGCTGCGCATCCCGTCGGTTTCGACCGCGCCTGAACATGCCGCGGACTGCCGCCGCGCGGCCGAAACGCTGACGGCCGAACTCAACCGCATTGGCATGGAGAACGCCCGCATCATCGAGACCGCGGGCCACCCGCTCGTTTATGCCGACTGGCTGCATGCTTCGGGCAAGCCTACCGTTCTGGCCTACGGGCACTACGATGTGCAGCCGCCCGACCCCCTCGACGAATGGCACTCCCCGCCTTTCGAGCCTATCGAGCGCGACGGCAATCTCTACGCGCGCGGCGCAGTCGACGACAAGGGCCAGATGTATATGCACGTCAAGGCGCTGGAATCCTTGCTGGCCACCACAGGGGCCCTTCCGATTAACGTGCGCGTGCTGCTCGAGGGCGAAGAAGAAGTGGGAGGGGAGGGAATTGCCGCTTACGTGGCGTCCAGGCCACCCCAGCTCAACGCCGATTTCGCCCTGGTATCCGACACCGAGTTTTTCGCTCCGGGTCTGCCCACCCTGTGCGTGGGGCTGCGCGGCATGATCTACACCGAGCTCGAAGTGCGCGGCGCCCGCACTGATCTGCACTCCGGCATGTATGGAGGTGCGGCCCCCAATCCATTTGTGTCCCTGGCGCAGATCCTGGCTCGCCTCAAAGACGAAAACGGCCACATCCTGATCCCTGGTTTTTACGACGACATCATTCCCCCCAGCCCCGAAGAGCTGGCCGCCTGGCGCAGCCTGCCTTTTGACGAGGAGGAATACCGCCTCCACGAAGTCGGTTCGAAGCAACTGGTGGGCGAAGAAGGATTCAGCGTGCAGGAGCGCACCTGGGCGCGGCCCACCCTTGATGTGCACGGCATCCCCGGCGGATTCACCGGGGCCGGCGCGAAGACCGTGATCCCCGCCAAGGCCACCGCCAAAGTGTCCATGCGCCTGGTGCCCGGCATGACCCCGGCCAAAGCCTTTCAGCAATACAAAAGTTTTGTGGAGAAGATTGCGCCCGCGGGCGTGGACGTCGCGGTGCGCCTGATTCACTCCGGCGACCCCTGTCTTATCCCGGTCGACAATCCCTATATCCAGGCAGCTACCCGCGCTCTCCACGAAGTCTGGGGCAAGGACACAGTCTTTATCCGCTCCGGGGGATCGATCCCAATTGTTGGAGACTTTGCCCGCCACCTCGGCCTGCCCAGCGTTATGATGGGCTTCGGTCTGCCCGACGACAACCTGCACGCGCCCAACGAAAAGTTCCACTTGAAGAATTTCGAGCTGGGCATCCGGTCGATCATCCGCTTCCTGGAGGAGACCGGCCGTTGACCATTCAAGGCCAGCCCCACGACAATTTGGGTGTCCCAGGTCTCGAGTTTGAGACCTGGGAAAGCGCAAAAGACGACGTGGGATTCATCCTTGCCGGCGGGCAGTCCCGCCGGATGGGCACAGATAAGGCGCTGGTCGAGTTCAGGGGGCGCCCGCTGCTCGCCCACGCCGTTGACATTGTCCGCGCAGCCGGGCTGCCGGTCTTTATCGCCGGAGCCCGCTCTCCCCTTGAGTCTTTTGCGCCAGTGGTCCCCGATTCCAGGACCGGCGCGGGTCCCCTGGAAGGTATCTGCGCCGCGCTTAAAAGCCTCAAAGATAGCTCATCTCGCCCGCCAGCCGCGACTTTAGTCTCTGAGCCGCTGCATGCGGCATTTCTGCCCGTCGATCTACCTCTTCTGCCCCCCTCCCTCCTGCGGTATCTGGTGTACCACGCGAGCATCACGGGCTTGGCCGTCACTTTGCCTTCGGTCAATGGCTTCCCCCAGAGCTTCCCTGTGGTTTTGTCCCTTGACTCATTGCCGGTGCTCGAGCGTGAACTCACCAGTGGCTCTGGCGGCTGCTATGCCTCCTTCCAGGCCACCGCCTCCACGCTCGGGGAGCCTCTCTCCATACTTCCGGCCGAGCTGCTGGTCCAATCCCGGAAAATCACCCATCCGGACGCCCTCCCCGTGGCGCGGTGGTTCCTCAATGTCAACGCTCTCGCCGATCTGCATCGCGCGACGACCATCAGCGCGGCTCGCGTAAGCTGATGGCAGGCATGCTCGACGACTCGCTCAATCCAGATTCCGAGGCTTCCGATCCGCACTCGTTAGAGCCGGAAACCTTCGGGGAGCCGCGCCCCGACGACGCAACTTCGGCGGCAGGCGACGCCTCTCCCGAACCTGCCATCGTCTTTCAAAACGTCTCCATCTCCTTCGACGGCCGCGTGGTCCTGGAAGACGTCAGCTTCTCTGTCGATCGCGGGCAGACGCTCTGCATCCTGGGCCGCAGCGGAGTGGGCAAGTCCGTATCGCTGCGCATGTTGATGGGCTTTCTCAAGCCCGACAGCGGCTCCATCCGGGTCAATGGCCGGGAGATCACCGTATTGGATGAAGAAGGCATGCAAGCGGTCCGCAAGCGCGTCACGATGGTGTTTCAAAATGGAGCGCTCTTCGACTCGCTGAGCGTCCGCGAAAACGTCGCCTTTCCTCTGCGCGAACGCGGCGGCCTGGATGAGTCCCAGATCCTGCAGATTGTGGACCGGTTGCTTGTCCTGGTCGGGGCCGATGACGTGGTCGACGCTTTTCCCGCCAGTCTTTCCACCGGCCGCCGCCGCGCTGTGGCGATCGCACGCGCGCTTGCGGCGCAGCCCGACATTGTTCTCTACGACGAGCCCACCACGATGGTCGACCCTATCATCGCCCGTCGCCTGGGAGGTATCATTCAACGCCTCAAACATCAGCTTGGGTTCACCAGCATCGTGGTCACCCATGACATGCGATTCGCCGAACGGCTGGCCGATCTTGTATTGTTTCTACATCTGGGGGGCGCGCGTTTTTTTGGCCCGCTAAAAGACTTTCTGGTTTCGAGCGATGAAGACATCCGTCAGTTTTTGACACTGGATGCCTATCGGTTGCCGACCGATTGATCGTGATTCCGCGTTGTGTTCATGATCTGGTAATGCGGCAAGCGTAAGATTCGATTAGCAAAAAAAATGTTCTCGCATGTCACTATGAATTGCGAAAATTGCATCTAACGGATTACTTGGTATCTGACTGAACACAGATATTTGTTATACTTGGGTCACTCGGTAGTTAATGAGCGTTCCCACAAGTTGGCGCAGCCGAAGGTCGATCCATTTATTCCCTTTTGATCTGGAAGCAAATCAATTCGAACATTCTTGGTAGCGAGCGTGTCCGATTTAGTTTCCCCTGATAGCGATGAATTAGTTCAAACAAAAAGCCGCGCCACCCCGATCGTGGTCGGTGATCTGAAGTTAAGAAAATCTTCTTAACCGGGCTGTAGCTCTGCCTCGCGGCCCGTTGCTCAAAGTATCCGTTCGAATCTGTGCACTGGGCCTGACAACAGCAGTTCGGCGTCACATTCGCGCACGCTATTTGCTCACGCGTAGCCACGGGTGTCTGACTCAATATCTAGCCGACGCAACGAACTGTCGAGATTGGCGGATAAGCATATATGGCAACGTCAGATTTCTGGCAAAGACTCTCCGCATCGGTCGCATCGCCCGAATGGGCGACGTCGGGGAGTCGGAGTTCGCCACGTGACGCACGTGGCACTTCCAAACTCTGGATGGCCTTGGATGCAGTCACTGTCTTGGGTGCCGCGGTTCTCGCCACGCTCTATGAATTCCGCCAGACTCCGATCGCCGGAGCGAGAGGCGTTTGGCACGGAACCCTGATTCACGGCCGCTCCATGGGAATCCTCCTGGGCTTGCTGGGTGGGTTCATTATTTCTCTGATCGTGGTCAGCAAGCGCCTGCACCTCTATCGGCCGACCCGCCTCGGCGGTTTTCTCCACGAGCAGAGGCTTACGGTTCAGGCCTGCTTCACCTCGTTTCTTTTGCTCACGGGAACTCTGTACCTGGTTCGCCTCGACGACATTCCCCGCAGAATCGTCGTCGTAACGCTGGGACTGGTGGTAATTTCCCTCAGCCTGCGGCGCCTGATTTATCGGGTTCTGCTCTACCGTCGCTTTGAACGAGGCATGGGTACCCGCAATGTCCTGATCGTGGGCACGGGGCCTGAGGCCCACGCTCTGCGCCACCATGTAGAGAGCATTCGCCACCTCGGCTATACGTTTAAAGGCTTTATCGATTTACTCGGCACATCCTCTCGGTTTGCGACCACTTCTGGAGATGTGGTCGGCAACCTTGACACCCTCTTTGCGAGTGCCCGGAAGCAGTTTGTCGACGAGATTTTCTTTACCGCGCCCTGCGAACGCGGCATCGTGCAGGATGTGCTCGAGAAAGCGCGGGCGCACGGCGTCGATCTGCGCGTGGTACCCGACATGTATGACGGCCTGGCCTGGAATAGTCCCATTGAGTATATCGGCCAGTTTCCCACCATTCCTCTGCATTGCGGCCATGTGCCCGAGATGGCCCTGGTACTCAAGCGCGCGCTGGACATCGTCTTCTCCAGCCTGGTACTCCTCGCCCTCGCGCCCCTCTTGGTGTTGGTTGCCATCCTCATCAAACTCGACTCCCCGGGCCCGGTGTTCTACTCCTCCGAGCGCATTGGCAAGAAAGGCCACGTTTTCCGCTGCACCAAGTTCCGCACCATGGTTCGCGACGCGGAGAAGAAGCGCGCCGACATCATGCATATGAACGAACGTGACGGCGTGCTGTTCAAGATCAGCAACGATCCCCGCATAACCCGCGTCGGCCGCTTCCTTCGCAAATACTCTCTCGATGAGCTGCCCCAGTTCTTCAATGTCCTGCGCGGCGAAATGAGCGTGGTGGGGCCGCGTCCGCCCATCGCCAGCGAAGTGAAGGAATACAAGCTCAGCCATCTTCGCCGCCTTGACGTTATGCCCGGAATCACCGGCTTGTGGCAGGTCCAGGGACGCCAGGATCCCTCCTTCGACAGCTACATCTCCCTCGACGTCACCTACATCGAGAACTGGAGTATCTGGCTGGACATCAAGATCATTGTGCGCACGGTCGCCGTGGTCTTCGCCGGGACCGGTACATAGACTGCCGGCAGATTAAACTGAACTCGTGAAGATCGCGCTTGCGCAGATCAACCCGACTGTCGGCGACTTTACCGGGAACCTGGGAAAAATTGTCACCGTGAGCCGTCGCGCCGCCAGTCAGGGAGCGCGGCTTACGGTTTTCTCCGAACTCGCCGTCTGCGGATATCCTCCCGCCGATTTCCTCGAGAAGCCCAGTTTCCTCGCCCACTGCCGCTCTGCTGTCGATGAGCTTGCCGTCGCCACCCGCGACCTGCCAACGGCGGTTCTGGCCGGCGTGGCCCTCCCCTCGGGCGCAGGTTCAGGAAAACCGGCCGTCAATGCCGCCGTGCTTCTCGATCGCGGGCAGCTTCTCCTCGAACAACACAAGCGCCTCTTGCCGTTCTACGACGTGTTTGACGAGCAGCGCTATTTCTCCCCTGGGCGCTCCCAGCAGGTGATCGAACTCGAGGGCGTGCGCCTGGGCATCACCATCTGCGAAGACGCCTGGAACGACAAGACCTTCTGGCCCCGACGGCTCTACTCCATCGATCCCATGGAAGAGATCATGGCCCAGCATCCGGCCATTCACATCAACCTGTCGTCTTCGCCCTTCTGGCACTCCAAGCGCGAGACTCGCCGCCAGATGCTGGCCGCTATCGCCCGCCGCGACGGAATCCCCGTGCTTCTCTCCAACCAGGTGGGCGGCAACGATAGTCTGATCTTCGACGGCTCCTCGCTGGCATTGAACTCCCGCGGCGAACTGATCGCCCAGGCCGCCTCGTTTGAAGAGGATCTGGTCATCGTCGATCCATGCCACGCCGATCCTGTACCCGAGCCGGCGTCCGACGACACCGAAGCGGCCTATCGTGCCCTGGTCGTCGGGACCCGCGATTACGTCCGCAAGTGCGGCTTCAAAAAGGCCATTGTCGCTCTCAGCGGCGGCATCGATTCTGCTCTGGTGGCCGCCATCGCCACTGATGCCCTCGGGCCGGAAAACGTCATGGGCATCGGCATGCCCAGCCCCTACTCCTCGCAGGGCTCCATCGACGACAGTCGCCACCTCGCGGCCAACCTCGGCATAAGTTTCGAATTGATTTCCATAAGCGAACTCTTCCAGGCCTTCACGCATTCGCTCCAACCCCTCTTCGCGGGCAGGGCCGAAGACCTCACCGAAGAAAACATCCAGCCCCGCATCCGCGGCACTCTGCTGATGGCTCTTTCCAACAAGTTCGGCGCGCTGGTGCTCACCACCGGCAACAAGTCGGAGATGGCCGTGGGCTACTGCACGCTTTACGGCGACATGGTGGGCGCGCTGGCCGTTATCGGCGACCTGGTCAAGACCCGCGTTTATGCTGTGTGCCGCTGGATCAATCGCGAGCGCGAAATCATCCCGGCGCCCATCCTCGAAAAACCACCCTCCGCGGAACTGCGTCCGGGCCAGATGGATACCGACTCCCTTCCGCCCTATGAGGTTCTCGATCCCATTCTCGAGGCCTACGTGGAGCGCTACGAAACCCCCGAACAGATCGCGGACGCCCACGGATATCCCCTGGATCTGGTCAAACAGGTGGTGCGCCTGGTGGAGCGGTCGGAATACAAACGCCAGCAGGCCGCACCGGTCCTGAAGGTTACTTCCAAGTCCTTCGGCATGGGCCGCCGTTTTCCCATCGCCGTCAAGGTCCAGGTTTGAAAAGAAACAGAGACTTCGTGCCCCAGCCTTTCGACTTTTTTCTGTCGAAAGGGTGGGAGACCACGAACCCAGACCATTCCTTTTCATCCGCCCCGGGTCAGCTACGCCGGTGGGACACCAGGGTCCTTCGCGTACCGCAGTTTTCACCAGGGCACCCCCCCTTGGCGTTCTCCAATCGGGCGAGAGATAATGAATAGAATCGCGACAGCGTCTGTCAAAACCTGAAGCTTCACCTCGTGCCATCTGGTTACCCCGCCCAGGCCCGGTTCCGAGAACCCCGCGGGCCGCGATATCCGGATTCCGAAACACGACCCATAAGGAGAACTCGTTTGACCCGTAAATTACGCCTCATTGCCGGCCTTGCCTCGCTGGCTGTTCTTGCGTTCCCCGTTGTCCGTGCCGCAGCCCAGCAGCAGGTACCGCCCGCGCCCGCTCAAACCGCGCCCGCGCAAACCCAGGAGGCCCCGGCGCAGCAACCGGCCTCGCCCGCGCCGGCTGGCCCACCTGCTTTTCCCAAGCCTGACCCGGCCAATTTCAACGCCACGGCGCCCACCAAGGACGTCGTCAACTCCTTCCTGCAGGAAAGCTGGGGATACGATGATTCCCGTGTATGGCAGGTCCAGGCCATCATGAAGACCTCGTTGGATGGCTACAGCAAGGTCGTCATCTACATCGGCGACAAGACCGGCAAGCAGAAGCCTTCGGCGCTGCAGTTTATCGTTCTTCCTGACGGCAAACACATCATCGCCGCCGACGAGATTCTGCCCTTTGGCGAGCACCCCTACGCCGGGATGCGGGCGGCGCTGCAGGAGAGGGCCACCGGTCCCTACAAGGGCGCGGCCTCCAAAGATCTCGAACTGGTGGAGTTCGCAGACTTCCAGTGCCCCCACTGCAAGGAAGCCCAGGCCAACATGGAGAAACTGGCGACCGATTTTCCCAAGGCCCGCATCGTCTTCCAGAACTATCCTCTCGAAAGGATCCATCCTGAGGCGAAGCGCGCGGCCAGTTATGGCGTCTGCGTGGCCCATCTGGGAGGCAGCACAGCATTCTTCCAGTACGCGAGCGCTGTTTTCGAAGGTCAGGAGGGTTTGAATACCGCCGACGGCGCAACCCTCACCTTGAACAGTGCGGTCACCAAGGCCGGTCTCGATATCGCCAAGATCACGGCCTGCGCCTCAACCCCCGCCACTGACCAGGAAGTAGAGGCCTCGGTCAAGCTCGCGGAAGACGTCAACGTTGCACAGACCCCGGTCCTGATGGTCAATGGGCGCCAGATCCCGGTCAGCGCCGTCCCCTACGACACGCTCAAGCAGATCGTTCTTTATCAGGCCAAGCTCGACGGAGTAGCCGTCCAGTAAGACCTTCGCCACACCGAAACCAACGCCTTCAACTCCGCCGTGCAACATTGCACTCGGCCAAAGTTGAAGGCGTTTTTGTGTGAACGCGAAAAGGATGCCATTTCCAGATCGCTCGACCGAATGCGGCACTCAGTTGCGTGATCCTCAACTGGGCGGCTAGCCCCAATGCTGTTCACTTAGCGTCCCATTCGGCCGGGACGGAGCACCTGACACCAACCTTAGCCACAAGAAAGAACGACGCGGCGAGGGTGGGGCACCCGGGATTTGCCTATGAATGCCATCCTGCATAAGAAGAGAGCCTGCTTGCCAAGAAATGGCGTCAAGCGCCCGGATTCCGTTGGCCAAACTTTCCCAATGTCCACCATACTCCCGCAACCAACTGAATGGGGCTGCTTGACCCCCGTCATTGCCATCCGCGTTTTGCCCGAGCTGAATGTCTGCAAAGAATTAACAATAATTCGCGGAAAGAAAAGAATTGCGTCTCTATGCGATCTGGGGTAAACTTTCGGCCCAAGTTGTAGAACGACCGCAAGTCCCCGAGTTTTCCAAAAAACACATCAGTGCGCGCTTGGCGGCAAGCACAGAGCTACCGAAATCTAGAGCGTTCGGGGCCCGGTCGATCGAAGTCCGCTCAAAAAGTCAACGTTCGACAACATTGCCGAGGAGGAGCGTGTGTCTAAATGCGCATTTGTGTCGTCTGCGTGGTCGCGAAGGAATTGGATCGTCCTTGCGACGTTGATTCTTGGATTGCCTGGTTTGCGGGCGGATCAAAGTATTCTCGTGCGCAGCGGAAATGGGGTGGTTGGTTCGCAGGACACGCAGGTGCATTCTGTGCGATACGCCGTCGGTCAGGATACGCCGCCAACCGCGTCTGATTTCGCAGCAGTCCAGGCCGGCACAGATGCATACATAGATACTCCGTATCCCACCTATCTAACTCCGGCGAATTTCAGCGATCCACTGGCTCAATGGATTGGGACGACATCCGCGCTGGGAGCAGGCTCCGCTCTCTATGGCATTCCGTTTAAGGTGACGGATCCGATCATTGCGGCAGCTACACTCAGCCTGGGATACTCCGTGGATAACCTCGTGCATGGTGTGTTCATCAACGGTACCGAGATCAGCAATTTCGTGAGCGACGGCGACTATCACGGCGAGTACTACTACATGCGTAGCGATATCGCGTCGCTGCTGATACCCAACGCGACCAACTGGCTCTACATCAAGACATATGACTCCGGAGGGTTCGCAGGCCTGATGTTCAGTGCGACGATCACGACGCAGGGGACTTCTCCGGGCGCGCCAACGATCACTCCGAATGAGGGCGGGAATGCGGGGTCGGTGTCATTCCGCATCATCGGCAGTGGATTCGAGGCGGGAACATCGCCAGGAGCGACGCCAGCCCACGCGAATCCGACCGTGACACTGACCGGTACCGGCGCGACGATCACAGCTACCAACGTGAATGTTGTAAGCCCGAATATTCTGACCGGGACGTTCCCACTGACCGGGGCATCCGCTGGGGTCGATACAGTTACGGTGACGAACTGGGGTGGGACGTCGGTAGCCCTTACGAATGCGTTTACCGTGTCTGCGGGTGGAGCGGCCCAGCTTAGCATTCAGAAAATTGGGAATGAAGCAGTTGCGGGCTACAATGAGTCTTTTTTTATCACCGTAACAAATACTGGAGCGGTCGATTCCGGAGCAACTTCAGTGGATGAGGTGTTGCAGCCAGGGTTTACCTTCAGCTTGGCGCAGCCCACTCCCACAACCACTGCAACGTCGCCTGATATTACGTCCCCGGATGCCAACGCGACTTACACATCATGGCTGGAGTGGAATTTGCCGAACGTCCCCGCTGGCTCCACGGCCAACCTGACATACACAGCAAAATTGAACTCCACGTTTCCCGCCAACAGTCCGGTCGTGGGACCTTCATGCCTGCAAGCTGCTCAGGGTGATTGCTTCGATGTTTGGTCAACGTGTGTGAACCAAGTAGTCACCTCGATAGGTGGCATCCCAACCGATTGCCCGAAAGGCCTCGGGCTATTCGTACCTCCTGTGGGTCCCATATGCGCAGGTGCGGTTTGGGGCTGCACCATTGGATATGCAGCCTGCGAACTGACGGCGAAGTATACATGCGCGTCAGCCACGTACGATGCCAAGGCCGCGAAAGATCCTAACTACGTCTCCGGACCAAGCGGCTACGGTTCGCTCGGATGGTTCAAGCCCAACCCGCCATTCCAATACTCCCTTTCGTACGAAAACGAAGCTTCGGCCACTAAGGCCGCAACCAATGTCTATTTGTCGGATACCTTTGATCCGACGAAATTTGATTTGTCCACGTTAGTGTTAAATGGTTTTGTGATCGCTGGTATCATGCACTCTCTAGCATCGATACCACTCGTCAACCAGCCTGTCGTAGCCGACATCGATCTCAGACCAACGCAACAGTTGATTGTCCGGGTCAATGCGTCCCTCGATTCCTCCGACGGTAATGTGACAGTAAGTCTGCAGTCGCTGGATCCGTCGACAGGACTTGCGCCAACGGATCCGACCGTTGGCTTCCTTGCACCCGGCGCAGACGGCAGTGTACTTCTCACCGCCCAGCCGATTTCCGCGTCAACCACGGGCACAGCGTTCCAAGATGGGGCTCGGTAATCTTCGACTTCAATGCCGCCATCAATACAAACATTTGGATCAATACTGTCGATGTCACTCCACCGACCAGCAAAGTTGTGGCCTTGTCTGCGGTAACCGCCAATCCCAGCCTCAATGTAGCTTGGTCGGGAACAGACGTGGGCTCCGGCATCCAGTACTATTCGATTTATGTTTCCGATAGCGGGGCCGCCTACACGGCGTGGCAAACCAACGTTACAACCACCAGCGCGACTTACACCGGAACGGTCGGGCATACCTATGGCTTCTACAGCATCGCCACCGACAACGTGAATAATCTTGAATCGGCCAAGACGTCTGCGGACACCACGGTACAAGTCGTACCTATGATCGGTACGACCACGACCGTCAGCGCCTCGGCCAATCCGGCCAACGTGGGCGCGAGCGTCACCTTCACCGCCTCCGTGGCTCCCGCCGGCGGAACAGGCATCCCCACAGGCACGGTGACCTTCAATGACGGATCCACGCCGCTGGGAACCGGAACGCTGAATGCTTCCGCTCAGGCTACCTACAGCACCAGCGCACTCGCGGCAGGCTCGCATTCGATCACCGCGGTATACGGTGGCGATTCCACGTACACCGGTTCGACCTCCGCCGTTTTATCTCAGGTAGTGAATGCTCCAGCGTTCACAATCAGCGTTTCTCCGAATACTGTAACCGTAACCCAGGGACAATCCGGTCAAACTACGGTGACGATTACCCCTGTCGGGGGCTTCAGTTCGGCGATTTCTCTTTCGTGTTCAGGAGTGCCCACGAACTCCACGTGCACGCTTTCACCGAGCAGCGTTACACCAACCGGAAACAACGCCGCGATCACATCAACGGTTTCTATCGCAACCAATGTCAAAACGACTGCCGCGACTGACGACAACCTCCTAAGACGGAGGGGCATAGCTCTGGCGCTTGTTCTGTTCGGAGCACCGATGCTGTGGTTCTTGGGTGCGAGGAAGGCGCGGCGCAATTGGTTCCTGTTGATGGTCTTGACCGCTGCATCGGTCGGGATTGCCGCCGCGCTGGCGGGGTGTGGTAGCAGCGGCCCGACGACTCCGAAGGGGTCTAGTACCGTAACGATTACAGCAGCGGCGGGCAGTTCGACCCAGACAGCCACTGTTTCGTTGACAGTTCAATAAAAAGGAGTTTGCAAATCCATTTGCCTGCTTCGTTGGGCAGGTTAGGATGCGAGTGACGGTGGATTCAAGCCCGAAGTGCAACATTTTCCTAAAACGGGGAAGGTTGCTTGCCCGCATTTCTCACAGCCCATGGGCCCCCGTCTTCTTGACTGCACAAAGAATCCGCGCTTTTGCATTTTGTTTCTACCGGTTTTGCCACAATAGAGATAGAAGAGAGGATCGAAGTGCGGCCTCAGGCAGGACCCCGGGCACCGGATGCAACTCGGTTTCGTTCTGGACCGTTTAGGAACCCAAAACCGGCCCTTTTGGACCGTTTACATTTACGGGAATGCGCCCGTATAAACTTTTTTTCAGTAACTTGCGGAGGAAAGTTCAAGCCGGAATGGGTACCCCTCCCCCCCCGTAGCCTGTAAAACTGTAAAACTGTAAGTCCGTAACATCGATCAACCCACCGCTCAAGCTTTCAAAACTTGTCAGAAATCCACACTAGCCGGTCGCAGGAGAGCCACGGAAGCAAGGCTGTATCGGCGCATCGGAATCCGCTGCCCGCGCAGGACATCGAATAGCCATGCTGCTGCAGCCTGCGCGGAGGAATGGCCGCCATTTTGTTAATCCTGTGCCGACCAAGGTCGGCGGCCTTTCGATCATGTTCAAGGTGGGGCCGCGGTTCTTTCTGGGAGCCAGGGCACGCTCGCCACGTGGTTCGCTGGGTCCGTTTCACACCGACGCGACAGCTTACGCCACTATGCCGCGTTCAGGACTACGCATCACCTGGATGGGACATGCTACCTCAATCGTCGAGATCGATGGCGTTCGCATTCTGATTGACCCGGTGTGGGACGAGCGTGCGTCGCCGACGAAGTGGAGCGGGCCCAAACGATTTTTCGCGCCTCCTTTGGCCTTGAGCGCGCTTCCACCCATCGACGCGGTGATTGTCTCTCATGACCACTACGATCACCTGGGCGCGGGCACGATACGCGCGATGGCGCAGCTGGACGCGGTGAAGAGAGCGCAGTGGATCACGCCGCTCGGAGTCGGCGGGCTGCTGCAACAGCTGGGTGTGCCGGCGGCGCACTGCCTTGAGCTGAACTGGATGGACAGCACACAACTGGGCTCGGTGCGCTTGACGGCTCTGCCGACGCGGCATTTCTCGGGCCGCAGCCTGTTCAATCGACTTGAAACGTTGTGGGCTTCGTTTGCGCTGACTGGGCCGCAACACCGTGTGTACTATGGAGCCGATTCCGGGGAGTGGCCGGGCTTCAAGCCAATCGCGGAGCAGTTTGGGCCGTTCGACCTGACCATGCTTGAGATTGGCGCCTTCGATCCGTTGTGGGCGCACATTCACATGGGACCAGAAGGCGCCGTGCGCAGCTTTCATGCCATGGGCGGCCATGGACTTCTCATGCCGATTCACTGGGGACTCTTCGATTTGGCTCTGCACCACTGGGCGCAGCCTATCGAGAAGATATGGCCGATCAAGGGACTGAAGCTCTGGTCGCCAACCCCAGGCCTTCCCTCAGAAGTCATTGCAGGCGAGCAACTGCGATCGGAGTGGTGGCGCTGAGCACGTTTTTTAATTGTGCTAGCGATTTGGCATCAAGCGACGTTTATGGCGATAGGTCCGCCGACGCGCAGGTTTTTGATATCGCGCATGGGGGGCTGGCCGAACAGACGGCTGTTCTCGCGGTTGAATTGGCATATCGGCGGTTGGAGCCCGTGATCTGACACTTTGCCAGCCTTGCCGGCCTGGCACTATTTGGTTCGCATGCGAGAGGATCCAAAATCCATGGCGCTGGAACCTTCCGTGCCGTTGTTCATCTCCAGCGTGTCTGGAAGCCGTTCAAGGAAGAGCGGGAGATTGCTCCGCAAAATGATGTGAGGCGCCAACCGCGTGATCGGTTCCGGCTGAACACCCTCGACAAGATACCGGCACAGCGTTTCGAAGGCAAGCTTGCCTTGGGTAAAAGGCCGCTGGTAGAGCGTGGCCAGGATTTTGCCAGACTCGATCAGAGGAACGAGTTCGTTGAAAAGGTCGGTCGTAATCAGCCGTACCCGTCCCCACATTCCGTTTTCCTCGATGGCGCGTAAAACGGGGACGCTGTTGGCGGTATTGATATAGATGCCGATCGGTTTGCTCTTGCGGCGCAGGAGTTCGAGCGTCGCCCGGTAGGCTTCCCGGGGGCTCTCGTGCGATTCGATGGCAGGCAGCAGCGTGAGATGGGGAGCCATGGTGGCGAGCGTGGCCGCAAATCCTCGCAGTTTTTCGCCGTGATCAAACGTATTCAGATCGCCGGTGATGATGGCGACCGGCCCTTCGCAATGCAGCACGGTTCCCAGCAGTTCCGCCGCGATGCTCCCGCTGATGGCGGCGTCGGCTGAGATTGAAGCCAGCCGGCTGCTTCGAGGAGCGTCGCTGGCGACGCAAACCACCGCGGTGCCACGCTCGGTGAAGCGGCGAATCACCGGTTCGAGCGGGATCGGATTCCCGGGCGTAATGAGAATGCCGTCGAAATCTTTCTCGAGATCCTCCTCGAGAAGTTTGACGTCGCCTTCACCAAGGTGCGGATAGGTGCGAATGCTCAGATCGACTGTGACACTATGCAGGGCCGCCGCCGCTTCCCGTATGCCGTCTCTCAGAGGATCGAAGAAGGAAGCGATCTGTCGCGGCAGGTGCGCTGCAATGCGAAGCCTGCGATTGAGTTTGAGAGTTCGCGCCGCGATGTTGGGCTTGTAGCCAAGCTTTTCGGCGATCTTGAGAACCTGGTTGCGGGTCTTTGGATTGACACCTGGGCGATTGTGAAGTGCACGATCCACGGTGCCGATGGAGATCCCCGCCGCGGCAGCTATCTCTCTTATGCCGATTGACTTTGACCCTGTGTCTCGCATGGATGGTAAACATTGTATCGGAGTTGTGGTTATGGCCCATGGGCCTAGTTGGTGATTTCTCGTCGGAGACCAGCCCAGGCGTGCGGCCAATCCATGGCGTGTTTGGCCCATTCTTGTTCCGGTTCCAATCGCGAGCCGCGATTCAAATCAGGTGTTTATGCGGCCTTCCGGGAAGCCCTTTCCATCGCTTGCTATCGCGCGGATGGGCCCCAGGATCAGGCTCCGGTTACGTACACGAAAAACTTCTTGACAGTGCCTGTCGGCCTAAATATAGTGGTCCACAATTTTGCGGGTACGTACACGGTACTCTGGATACGTATACAGAAATCTCGATAAGGCCAGAGGAGTGCCGCGAGGCTGGAGGGCCAGACGATGAAGTCATTGAGGTTTGTCAGGGGGAGCCGCTTATCGCTGGTGTGGTTTGCATTTTTGCTCTGCGCTGTCGGAGCAACGGCGCAAGTCGACACCGGAACAATTCTTGGAACCGTGACCGACTCTACCGGTGCCAGTGTTGCGAATGCGCGCGTGACCATCACCAACCAGGCCACCGCGGCGCCTCTTACCGCCACTACCAAGGAAGACGGCCGATTCGTGTTCACGCCGCTTCCCATCGGTACCTACTCGGTTGTTGTCGAAGCCGGCGGCTTCAAGAAGGCGATCGTTCAGAGCGTTCATCTGGATATTCAGCAGCAGGCCCTGGTCAATGTCTTGCTTCAGCCGGGAACCGTCAGCGAAAACGTGGAGGTGACCGCGGCGCCTGAACTGATGCAGACCGAGAGTAGTTCGGTGGGCCAGGTCATAGATGAACAGTCCGTGGTCAACCTTCCGCTGAACGGGCGTGATTACACCATGCTGGTGCTTGTGACTCCGGGTGTTACGCTCCCGCAGCAGGGTGCGCGCGCCACCAACCAGTTTGTGGCCAACGGCGCCCGCGTGGCGCAGAACGACTATCTCCTCGACGGCATCGACAACAACAGCAACAGTGTCGACTATCTTGACGGCAAAGCGGACGTCATCAAGCCGCCAGTCGATGCCATTGCCGAATTCAAGATCATGACCAGCGACTTCCCGGCCGAGTTCGGGCGGGCCGGGGGAGCCATTGTTAATGCCACGCTGAAGTCAGGTTCGAACCGCTTGCACGGCGCGATATGGGAGTTCTTCCGCAACGACGTATTCGACGCCTACAACGACTACTTTGTTCCGGACGCCACCAAGAGCAAGAAGCCTGAACTGCGGCAGAACCAGTTCGGCGGAACGGTGGGGTGGCGCCTCTGGAAAGATAAGACCTTCTGGTTTGCCGACTATGAAGGAACAAGGATCCGCAACGGTTTGCAAGGCTCAGGGCAGGGCAGTGCAAACCTGGGAGCGGGCCTGTTGTTGACGGTGCCGACTTCCGCCGAGATCAACAGCGGCTACACTGACTTTTCTGACCTGATTAACGCCACCGGATCCTTTACCCGCACCGACCTGCTGGGGCGGACATACCAGAACGGGCAAATCTTCGACCCGGCCACGACGCGTCCCGTCACTGCGGGCCAGGTTGATCCCGTTACAGGCACGGTGGCGACCGGCACCGGCTACGTCCGCGACCCCTTCGCCAATAACCAGATTCCGCTGAACCGCCTGGATGCAAATGCCATCAAGCTGATGCAGCTTTATCCGGCGCCCACATCTCCAGGCGTGCTGAACAACTACAACGTCATCAAAATCAACACCAACGATACGAATACAGCCGATCTGCGCATCGATCAGCGGTTCCGCGACCAGGACCAGGCGTTTTTCCACTATGACTACATCAGCAGCGTGCGCGTGGTTCCTCCTCCGTTCGATGGCGTCGCCGACGGCGGCGGGTATTCAAACGGGACCGAGATTTATAACGTACGCGGGTTCGCCCTGGGTTATACCCACACGTTTTCTCCCACCCTGATCAACGAAGCAAGGCTGGGCTATACGCGCGGCCATGACACGCGCATTCCCGCCGCCGCCAGTACGATGGGAATACCCGAATCATTTGGAATCATGGGGGTTCCGCAGGTGCCTCTCAATGGCGGTTTGCCCTATCTCGGAATCGGCACGCTGAGCGGCCTGGGCGGAGCCGGCTGGCTTCCTGGAAACCGCTTCAGCGACACCGAACAGATGACCGAAAACCTGACCAAGGTTTACAAGAAGCATGCCTTCAAGGGTGGCGCCGAGTTCCAGTACATCTACTTCCCATGGCTTGCGCCGCCGGCTTCGAAGGGCACGTTCTACTTTGACGGCAACTATACTTCGATCCCGACCCAGGCCGACGGCTCAACAGGAAGAGGACAGTTTCTGATCACGCCGCAGAACGCCACTGTTCCCAATGGTGTCAACCTGGTTGGCGGCATGGATCAGATCAATGCATCGAACTTCGGCACTGTACATGCCAACCGCAATTACTTCGGTGCGTACTTCCAGGACGATTGGGCCATCACGCAGAAACTGACCCTGAACCTCGGATTGCGCTGGGAGCATTTTGGGTTGACGGGCGAATCAGGCGGCGCGCAAGCAAATTTCATCCAGCCGTCCCGAACCACCAATGCCGGCGCGCAATTCATCATGACCGCCGGGCACAAGAATTCTCCCGGTCTTTCCACCAGCTTCACCGACGCCTTGGCGAGAGATGGCATCGCGCTTATTTATACCGATAAATATGGAACGGGGATGGGTACCATTCAGGACGCGAATTTCTCTCCGCGGGTTGGATTTGCCTATTCGGTTACACCGCGATTGGTCGTGCGAGGCGGCTTCGGTATATTCTATGGCGCCTTCGAAAACCGCGGTGGCTATCCAAGCCTCGGGTATAACTATCCGTTCCAATTCGAGGTCGGACTAACTGACACTTCGAACGGTGGCATCTCTACGGTCACTCCGGTCACCTATACCAACGGGACGACGGGCACACTGGAGAACGGCATGTCCGGCATTCCGCTCGATACGCTGAGCGTGAGCTATAGCGGACTGGCACTGCGCGGAATCACCTTGAACTATCAGACGCCCTACACCCAGGGCTACAACGGGACAGTTCAGTACCAGCTCACGCAGCATGATTCCCTTGAGGCGGGATACGTCGGGTCTCAGGCTCGCCACCTTGAAGCTTCAAGCGGACAAAACAACGTTACCCAACTTCTGCCGCCCGGTACGCCGTTGACCGGCACCGCTAACTACATCCCGTTCCCTGATTTTGGCGCAGGTATGCCGTTTTTCGGGACCATCGGAAACGCCAGCTACAACTCCCTGCTGACCAAGTGGGTTCATCAGGTGTCGAAGGGCCTAGACCTCCTCGTCGGCTACACGCTTGGTAAAGCTACGACCGACGCCGGAGACTCGCTCAGCGGCGGCGGCGTCTCCGGGTATCGCGCTCCGGGCATCGTGCCCATCTCCTATGACACCGGGCTGGCGTCCTTTAACATCACCCACTCCTTTGTTGCCAGCGGAACCTACCAGCTTCCATTCGGAAGCGGCAAAGAACATCTCAACAGCATGAACCGCGCCGGTGAACTGATTGTGGGTGGCTGGAGCGTAAATACGATTCTCAATTTCAGCACCGGCCAGCCGCAAACCATTGGCAGCCAGATCAGCACCGGTTCTGGATTCGGCGCCTATGCCGTCGAGGTTCCCGGTCAGAGCAAGTACAAGGGAGGAATCCAGCACTACTACAACCCGGCTGCATTCAAAGATCCGCCGCTGGTAGCCAGTATCGGCCAGTCGGATCTTTCTCCCCTGGGCGGCCCCAACACGCAGGTCAACGGACCAGGCTACAAGGGCTTCGATTTCTCCGTCTTCAAGAGCTTCAGAGTTACGGAAGGAAGCCATGCGGAGTTTCGTGCCGAGGCATTTAACCTGAGCAACACGCCCAGCTTCAACTTGCCAACCAACACTGACTACAAGGACCAAAACAACTTCGGACAGATTACGTCAACCCGGAGTAACGCTCGCGAGTTGCAGTTTGCATTGAAGTACTACTGGTAGCCGAAATGAAAAGGATCCGGGCAATCCAGCCGGTTGCCCGGGCCCCTGCAACCTGCGAAACGACGTCTGTGCGAAAGCTTTCCCAATGCGTAGCGCTTGTTTGGATACTTACTCTGCTATTGCAGATCGGAGCACAGCGCACATGGGCGCAGTCGGGTTCAACCAACAATTCTCCAGAGAAGGAAAGGGAGTTACTGCAGGCCGCACAACGCGACCCGAATAACCTTCAGGTGGTTGGCTCGCTTGGAGAATACTACTTTCACCGCGAACAATGGCCACAAAGCGTACGCTGGCTTACGCGGGCATATCGGCTTTCAAGCGGCGACGCGGCCGTGGGATACGATCTGGCGTTTGCCCTGATGGAGTTCGGCGATCTGGACGCCGCGCAGCAGCAGGTTAAGCAGTTGCTCGACAAAGCCGATACGGCAAAGCTGCATAGCCTTCTGGCCGAGGTTTACGACCGGCGCGGAGCTTACGTGGATGCGGCGAAGGAGTACCATCGCGCCGCCGAGCTCGATCCGTCCGAGTCCAACATCTTCGACCTGGCAACCTTTCTGCTGCAGCACAAGAAGTATGTCGGGTCTCTGGATGAGTCAATCAAGTTCTTTCGCTACGGAGTCGCGCAGTATCCGCGCTCTTCGCAGATGATGGTTGGCCTGGGCGTGGCGCTCTATGCCGATAACGAGTACGACGAAGCAGTGCGCGTGTTCTGCGCGGCTGTGGACCTCGATCCCAACGACCGCCGCCCGATCCAGTTTCTGGGCAGAGCGAGCCGGGTATCGCCGGAATTGGCGCACGAAGTCGATCAGCGCCTGCAGGATTTTGCCCAGCGGTATCCGGAGAACGCGGCGGCGAATTATTTCTATGCGCTCAGCCTGTGGGAGCGCGGAGGCGGTGAGCAGGGCCGGGACCTGGACAAGATCGAGCGCTTGTTCCGCAAGGCGGAGAGCCTTGCGCCGGAGTGGTATGAACCTCACTACCAACTCGGGGTCGTCTATGAAGCGCAGCAACGCTACGGCGATGCGATCCGGGAGATGAATCAAGCCGTCAAAATTGATCCCGACTTTTTCCCGGCGCACTACCGGCTGGCCGTACTTTACAACCGGGTTGGCCAGCGGACTGCCGCCGCGGCCGAAGCTTCGGCAGTCAAGCGGATGAAGGAAAAGGACAGTGATCAGACCAGCCACGATGTCAGCCGATGACGTGGGGAACCTTCCGTAAGGGAGGCAGGCGCCGTGCGCCATGTCATTGACAGTGGGTGAATGTACGTGTACGTTAACGTAACGAAAACTGCCGTGCCGATGTTCCTGCGTGATCAGGACCCATGCGTGCGGCCCAGTCGTGATGCCGAGGTTCGAATCTGATGGGCGGAACGAACAAATCTGAACCTGTCCGCTGCTGGGAAGAACAGGTCGTCATTCCAACCTACCCGGTGCAGGATGCTGATCCGAATCCCATGTTTCTGGAGAAGCGCGTTTACCAGGGCAGCAGCGGCAAGGTTTATCCCAATCCATTTACCGACACAGTGGCGCTTGAGAAGATGGACCACGCCTACCGCGCCATCATGCTCGAAAACGAGTTTGTCCAACTCATGATTCTTCCTGAAATCGGCGGCCGCATTCACGCCGGGCTCGACAAAACCAACGGATACGACTTCTTCTATCGCCAGCATGTCATCAAGCCGGCCCTCGTGGGACTGTTGGGTCCGTGGATCTCCGGCGGTGTGGAGTTCAACTGGCCACAGCATCACCGGCCGTCCACCTATATGCCGGTGCACGCAAGCATAGAGGAGTATGCCGACGGTAGTTGCACTGTCTGGCTCAGCGAACACGATCCCATGCTGCGCATGAAGGGCATGGTCGGCATCAGCCTGTCACCGGGCAAATCGCTGGTCGAGGCCAAAGTCCGGCTCTACAACCGCACCCCGTTGCCGCAGACATTTCTTTGGTGGGCCAATGTAGCGGTGCGCGTTCACGACCAATACCAGGCATTTTTTCCGCCCGACGTGACCTTTGTCGCCGATCACGCCAAGCGCGCCATTTCATCCTTTCCGGTAGCGCGCAACAGCTACTACGGTGTGGACTATCGTCCCGGCACCGATATCTCCTGGTACAAGAACATCCCCGTTCCGACTTCGTACATGGTGACGGAATCGAAGTACGATTTTTTCGGCGGTTACGATCATGCGCGCAAGGCAGGCCTCGTGCACACCTCGAACCATCATCTGGCGCCGGGCAAAAAGCTTTGGACCTGGGGCAACGCCGAGTTTGGTTATGCCTGGGATCGCAACCTGACTGATGAAGACGGTCCCTACGTGGAGTTGATGGCGGGAGCCTACACCGACAATCAGCCGGACTTCTCCTGGTTTCAGCCTTATGAAACCAGGACCTTCAGTCAATACTGGTACCCAATCCAGGAGATCGGGCCGGCCAAGAATGCCAATAAGGAAGCGGCGATCAACCTGGAGCTGCATGCGACCAGCGCGCGCGTCGGGGTTTCCGTCACCTCGCGGCGCACGGTCCGCATCGTTCTTGCCTCGAATGGCAGATTCATTCTTGACGAAGAGGCGAACGTCGCCCCCGGCCAGTCCTTTACAAGGGTTCTCGAAACCGACGGCGCGCGTCCCGAGAAATTCAAGCTCATCGTGCGCGATGTGCAGGGCAACGAATTGATCTCCTGGCAACCGGAAAGGCGCATCGATCGCGAGCTTCCTGGCCCCGCCACCGAACCGGCTGCGCCGGCCGAAATCGCGAGCATCGAGGAACTGTACTTAACCGGCCTGCACCTGGAGCAGTACCACCACGCCACACGCCATCCCGAAGATTACTGGACCGAAGGTCTCGACCGCGAGCCGGATGACGCGCGCCTCAACAACGCCATGGGCCTGTTCCACCTGCGCAAGGGCAACTTTGCGGGCGCAGAGAGCCGCTTTGCGCGCGCCACGCGGCGCCTGACACTTCGGAATCCGAATCCGTACGACGGCGAACCCTTCTATAACCTGGGTCTGGCGCGTTTCTATCAGGGAAAGACTGCGGAGGCGTACGATGCCTTCCACAAGTCGATTTGGAACTATGCGTGGCAAAGCGCGGGCAACTTTGCGCTTGCGTCTATCAGCACAGGGCGCGGAGATCTGCAGATCGCCCTCGAGCAAGTCGAAGCCAGCCTGCGCACCAACATCGATCACTCCAAGGCTCGCGCCTTGAAGGCCTCACTACTGCGCCGTTTGGGTCGGCCCGGCGAGGTGGGCGCGGTTATCGATGATTCTCTCGCGCTCGACCCTCTCGATTTCCGGACGATGGCGGAGCGATTTCTCTTGTCGCGAAGCCATGAGGATCTCAACGCGCTCTTCGTCGCCCTGGAAGGCGATATGCAGACACTGCTCGATGTGACCTTCGATCTGGCTTGGAGCGGATTGCAGGACGACGCCTTCGTTCTCCTGGAGTCGTGCCCGCTGGACGAGAAGTGGGATCATCCCATGCGTTGGTACACGCTCTCCTGGCTCGCCGCGGCTCTAAACAAGCCGGCGCGCGCCGCTGAGTCTCTGGTCAAAGCCGAGGCCGCATCCCCGCGATACTGCTTCCCCGCTCGCATCGAGGAGATGATCGTGCTCAAGAGCGCGATCGCGCGCCATCCCGGAGGAGCCCGGGCGCACTACTATCTGGGCAATCTCTATTACGACAAGCGGCGCTACGACGAGGCGATTCGCAGTTGGCGCCGATCCGTCGAACTGGATGGCTCCTTCTCCATTCCGTGGCGAAACCTGGGCATCGCCGAGTTCAACGTGCTCCACAATCCGCAGGCCGCCGACCGCATGTATGAAAAGGCGTTTGCCGCCAACCCCGAGGATGCACGCCTGCTCTACGAGTGGGACCAACTCAGGAAGCGTGCCCGTCTGGCTTCGCCGCAGGATCGCCTTGGTTGGCTTGAGAAGCATCCCGAGCTTGTCGCTCGCCGGGACGACCTGACGGTCGAGTTTGTCACACTGCTCAATCAGGCGGGCAAATTTCACATGGCGCTATCGGTCCTCAACGAACGCCGCTTCAGTCCCTGGGAGGGCGGCGAAGGGCTGGCATCGGCACAGTACGCTTACGGTCATCGTGCGCTCGGCACACATGCCCTCATCGCCGGCAAGCCATGCGAGGCGCTGAAGAGCTTCACCGCCGCGCGCAACTATCCTCACAACCTGGGTGAGGGCAAGCATCTGCTCACGCTCGAGCGCGACCTGGACTATTTCTCGGGACTTGCGGCCCGACAGTGCGGCGATCGAGAGCGGGCTTCCGGCTTTTGGAACGCTGCCGCCGCGCCGCTTCCCGAGCCGGGCATCCACTCTTACTTCCAGGCGCTGGCGTTGCGCGAACTGGGCAACGAAGAGGCCGCTCAGGATGTCCTTTCGAAACTGGCGCGGTTTGCCGCAGAAAAGCGCAAAGAAGTTGCAAAGATCGATTACTTTGCCACGTCGCTGCCCAATCTTCTGCTGTTCGAAGACGATCTTGAGGAACGGAACGTCATTGAATCTCTGCTCCTGAGCGCATTGGCCGATCATGGACTCGGCCATACGAACAACGCGATCGGCGGACTGCGGCAGGTGATCGGGATGGACCCGAATCATCTTTTCGCCATCAGCGTCCTCGACTGGATCGAGCAGGAAGGCAAGTTGGCCGACATTGAACCGGAGGTGCGCCCCGCGTCATGATTACCACCATTGGCGTATCCGCAAGTCTCGATGACCGCGGTTCGGTCCGCGCCATCTACCTCTGGTTCGTGGCCGCTGCCGGCGCGCTCGGCGGCCTTCTTTTCGGCTATGACTGGGTCGTCATCGGAGGCGCGAAACCGTTCTACGAAGTTTTCTTTCATCTCGATTCACCCGCGCTCAAGGGCTGGGCCATGAGCTGTGCGCTCATCGGCTGTCTCTTCGGCGCCGTCACTTCGGGAAGCCTGAGCAACCGCTTCGGAAGGCGCCGCCTGCTCACGCTCGCTGCCGTTGCGTTCGGTGCCTCTTCTTTGGGAACGGGGCTCGCCCACAGCTTTACCGCTTTTGTCGTGTGGCGCATTTTCGGCGGTTACGCTATCGGGCTCGCCTCGGGTGTCTCTCCCATGTACATAGCGGAGATTTCGCCGGCGCGCCTGCGCGGCCGGCTGGTCTCCCTCAATCAAGTTGCGATCGTCTTCGGGATACTGCTGGCGCAGGTAGTCAACTGGCTGATCGCGCGGCCCGTGCAGCCAGGTGCTTCGGTGAGCGAGATTCTCTATTCCTGGAACGGACAAGTGGGATGGCGCTGGATGTTCGCCGTCACCGCCATTCCATCGCTGCTCTTCCTGGTGGCTTCGCTGCTGGTGCCCGAAAGCCCGCGTTGGCTGGCGTTCAAAGGACGTCATGAAGATGCATTGCGCGTGCTGGAGCGGCTTGGCGGGCGCTCCTATGCGCAACACGTGCTGGAGGACTTTGCTGCGGTGACCGAGGCGCAGCCGCAGCGCTCCTTGCTCGCGGAACTCCGGTCGTCGGGAGTTGCGCCAATCCTGCTGCTGGGCGTGCTCCTGGCCGTTCTCCAGCAGTGGTGCGGCATCAACGTGATCTTCAACTACGCCCAGGAAATCTTCGCAGCGGCCGGCTACCAGGTCTCAGACATCCTCTTCAATATCGTGATCACTGGCGCGGTCAACGTTGTCTTCACCTTCTTCGCGTTCTTTACTATCGATCGTTTTGGCAGGCGTTTTCTTCTTCTCACCGGCCTTTGCGGGCTTATCCTCATCTACGCGGTGCTCGGTCTGCTTTACCGCATGCACCTTCAGGGCAAGCCGATGCTGGTGCTGGTGCTTGCGGCCATCGCGTGCTATGCCATGTCGCTGGCGCCGGCAACCTGGGTCGTCATCTCGGAGATCTTCCCCAATCGCATCCGCGGCAGCGCCGTCTCGATCAGCGTCACGGCCTTGTGGTTGGCGTGCTTTTTGCTCACCTACACCTTCCCGCTGCTCAATGCCTCCCTGGGAGCGGCGGGAACATTCTGGACCTATGGCGCGGTCTGTCTGGCGGGTGCCGTATTTCTCGCCCTGCGCCTGCCCGAGACCAAGGGAAGAAGTCTCGAAGAGATCGAGACTGATTTTCGCACGTAGAACGATGGGGGAAAGAAGATGCGGGTAAGCCTCACACAATCGCAAGCGATCAATTTCGTAACGCTCATGGTCGTCCTCGGTGCGGTCCTCCGACCGGCTCTGGCATCGGGCGCGGACCACGACCAGCAGGTGACGGTGGTCCTCGACGGCGCGAGCAAAGGACGGATCTTTGATGGCCTCGGCGCAGCCAGTGCCGGCGCGTCCTCCCGCCTTCTGATTGATTACCCCGAGCCGCAGCGCAGCCAGATCCTCGACTACCTGTTCAAGCCCGGCTACGGCGCAAACTTGCAACATCTCAAGGTAGAGATCGGCGCCGATGTGAACTCGACCGACGGCTCCGAGCCCAGCCACATGCGCACCCCTACGGATCATGACTCCTCGCGCGGATACGAGTGGTGGTTGATGGCCGAGGCTCACAAGCGCAATCCGCATATCCTTCTCGAGATCCTGCCCTGGGGCGCTCCTCGCTGGGTAAATCCCGACCCCGGCGCCAAGGACACCCTCTACACGCCAAAGATGGCTGAATACGTCGCCGACTTTATCCGCACCGCGAAACGCGATTACGGGCTCGATATCGGCGTGGCAGGCGTCTGGAATGAAAAGGTGTACGACGCAGCCTACGTCAAGCAGCTCTACCGAACCCTCAGGCAACAACATCTGTCCACGAAGATCGTCTGCTGCGACGAGTATCCCGGCGAGGGCGCCGGACAGTTCGCCATCGCGGACGACATCCTGAAGGATCCCGAGTTAGCCGCCGACATCGACGTCATCGGCGTGCATTATCCGCTCGTCGACGGCAAGCTCACCACCACCGACGCCGCCCGCCGCACAGGCAAGCCGATCTGGTCCAGCGAAGATCAGCCCAACGGCGGAGGTGGCCCATTTGTCACCCGCGACTGGCCCGTTGGCGGACGAATTCTTGCCCATCTCTATAACCGCAATTACCTTGAAGGCACATTCACATCCACCGAGATCTGGAGCCCCATCTCTTCGTACTATGACAACCTGGCCGCTCCCAATTCCGGCCTGATGTACGCCAATACGCCCTGGTCCGGGCACTACGACGTGCAGGGAACCATCTGGGCCACGGCGCACACCACGCAATTCGCCCAACCCGGCTGGCAGTACCTCGACTCTTCATCGGGAAATCTCCCCGAGAAGGGAACCTATGTTGCGCTCCGCTCGCCCGACACAAAGAATTGGAGCGTGGTGCTCGAAACCATCGACGCCAAAAACCCACAGAAAGTCCTGTTCCGTCTCCAGGGCGGCCTCACCGCTGCCAAAGTGCACATCTGGGAGACTAACAACGCGCGCACCTTCGAACATGTCGCCGACATCAAGCCCGAAGGTGGCAGCTTCGAGTACACATTCGATCCCGACTCCCTCTACTCCCTGACCACAACAACGGGGCAAGGCAAAGGCACCGCGCAGCCTCCCCCCGCTAAGCCATTTCCATTTCCCTACGCGGATGACTTCGACAAGACGCCCCTCAAGCACACGCCAAAATTTCTCTCCGACCAGGACGGTGCCTTTGAAGTCCGTGCCTGCACTGGCCGCTCCGGACATTGCCTGGAACAAGTGATCACCCAGAAGCCGATCGCGTGGTCGCCGCTTCCCGATCCGTTTACACTCGCCGGCAACGATGCCTGGACCGACTACAGCGTCTCCGCCGATGTGCGCTTCCTTTCCAAATCCCCCGCGGTCGTAATGGGCCGCATCGATTCAGCCGACGTGTTCAAGGAAGAAAAAGCGCGCTGGCCCAGCGGCTACCTTCTGCGCGTCAATCCCGACGGCGCCTGGGAACTGCTTTCTACGGAATTCAAGAAGCCTGTTGTGACGCTTGCGTCCGGATCGACCGCTCTCGACAACATGCAGTGGCATCGCCTTGAGCTGAACTTCCGTGGACAGCAGATCACCGCTTCGATCGACGGCAAGCCTCTCTCAACCATCGCCAACACATCGCATACGCACGGAATGTTTGCGCTGGGCACGGAGTGGGATCACATACAGTTCGACAATCTGCGTGTGAAAGAATGACAATTCGCTTTTGGACGTGCGAGCGATCGGCCACTCGGGCCGAAGGATCTGCGCAATGCCAGGCATTCAAACGAAGATCTTCCCCGCAACTTTCCGGAGAGTTTCGACCTCGGCCGGATGCGTTCTCATCGTGGGCGTTCTCGCCCTCATGCAAAGGCATCTCGTAGCGGCCAATGAGGAGTCGAATCGCATCACCATCGACTATCCGCTCAACGGGTCGGTGTTCCCGCCCGACATGGCGCCGCCTACGTTCCTGTGGCGCGATCCCGCGCCGGCCGCGGACTTGTGGCGCATCGACGTGGATTTTGGCAAGGGCTCGGCATCCATGCACGTCGAATCGAAGGGCGAACGCATGCGTCTCGGCGAAATCGATCGGCGCTGCATCTCTGCCAACAACAAGCTGCCCGACCTCACGCCGGAACAGGCCACCGCGCATACCTGGAAGCCTAATGCAGCCACTTGGGCGGCCATTGAGAATCACGCAGGCGGCGGCCCCATCACGATCTCCATTCACGGCTATGCCTCCGCCAATCCAACCCAGCTGCAATCGGGCGCGGACATGCAGATGTCGGTCTCCGCCGATCCGGTCAATGCACCCATCTTTTATCGCGATGTGCCGCTGATGCCTTCGGAAACCGAGAAAGGCTTCATCAAGCCGCTGGCCGAGAGCGCGACTCCCTTGATCGCCTGGCGTGTCCGCAACGTGGCCGAGCCCGCCAGCCATGTCGTCATGACCGATCTCCACACATGTGCCAACTGCCACTCTTTCTCAGTCAACGGCAAGACACTGGGCCTTGACATGGACGGTCCGCAAAACGACAAGGGCCTCTACGCGCTAGCCTCCGTTCAGAAAAAGATGACCATCGCCACCGACAATATGGTTTCGTGGTCCTCGTTTCGCGGCGAAGAGGGCGCCAAGTTGCGCGTCGGCTTCATGTCGCAGGTTTCGCCCGATGGCCGCTATGTCGTCACCACCATCCGACCGCCTGGCACTACCAGTTCGCAGTTTTACTACGTCTCCAATTTCAAGGACTACCGCTTCTTGCAGGTGTTTTACCCGACGCGTGGCATCCTCGCCTGGTACGACCGTACGACCAAGACGCTCAAGCCTCTGCCTGGCGCCGACGACCCGCACTTCATTCAGTCAAACGCCGTCTGGAGTCCCGACGGGAAGTACCTCGTCTTCTCACGCGCCGTTGCCAGAGATCCGTACCGCGCCGACGGTCAGATGGCCGCCTACGCCAACGACCCGCTCGAAGTGCAGATTCAATACGATCTCTACCGCATTCCCTTCAAAGACGGCAAGGGTGGGGTACCCGAGCCTATCGCCGGCGCGTCGCAGAACGGGATGAGCAACAGCTTTCCCAAGATCTCCCCCGACGGCAAGTGGATCGTCTTCGTCGAAGCGCACAACGGCCAGCTCATGCGTCCCGACGGCAAGCTCTATATTGTGCCCACAGCGGGAGGTGAGGCCTGGCGCATGAACTGCAACACTCCGCTCATGAATTCCTGGCACAGCTTCTCGCCCAATGGCCGCTGGCTTGTCTTTTCATCCAAGAGCCGCTCGCCCTACACGCAGATGTTCCTCACTCACATCGATGCGGACGGCCTCGACACGCCCGCCATCCTCATCGAAAACTCCACCGCCGCCAACCGCGCCGTCAATATTCCCGAGTTCATCAACATGCCGCCCGCCGGTATCGACCACATCGATACGCCGGCAATCGATTTCTACAAGCAGTTCGATGTCGCGGAAGACCTGGTGAAAAAAGGTCAGTACGCCTCTGCCCTTCCGGTGTGGGTCAAGGCGCTGGCGATGGACCCCAACGATGCGCACGCACTGAACAACTATGGTCAGACGCTGGCCCGGGCCGGCGAAACCGACAAGGCCATCGCCGAGCTTCGCAAGGCCCTCGCTGCCCGCCCCGAGTACCCTGAGGCAGAAAATAATCTCGGGTTCGTGCTGGCCGCCGCAGGCCGTTCCGACGATGCTGTGGAGCACTATCGCCGCGCCATCGACATGAAGCCCGCATTCGCTGAAGCGCATGCCAATCTCGGCCGCACACTCACCGATCAGGGGCACCTCCCCGAAGCGATCGACCAGTTCCAGCAGGCCTTGGCGATCAACCCCGATTACGCTGACGCGCACAACTACCTTGGCTTTGCCCTGGCAGCGGAGAATCACCTCGACGAAGCTGCCGCGGAGTATCGCCGCGCGATCGATGCCGACGCGACCTACGCCGACGCCTACAACAACCTCGGCGTGGTGCTGGCCCGTCAGCAGAGAATGGACGAGGCGATCGAGAGCTTCAACAAGGCCGTCGCGCTCGATCCCTCTTGCGTGGGCGTCGAAAGCAATCTCGGCCACGCCCTGCTCGCCCGGGATCGCGTCGATGAGGCGATTCCGCATCTGGAACGGGCCGTCCAGGCGAACCCGCAATCCGCGGACCTCCGGAACGACCTTGGCACCGCGCTCGCGGAACGAGGACGAATCGATGAAGCGATTCCGCGCTTCGAGCAGGCGTTGCAGATCGAGCCGCGCATGGTGAAGGCGCAGTACTACCTTGGCCTCGCTCTGGTCACAAAGGGCCAGGCAACCAAAGGGCTTGCACAATGGCGCAGCGCTTTGCAGCAGGATCCGGGCAACTTACGCATCTTGAACGATGCGGCATGGCTGATGGCGACGTCGCCCGATCCGACGTTACGGGATGGCAAAGAAGCAGTGCGCCTTGCCGGCCGCGCCGCGCAACTGACTGCATCGCGCGACCCGGCGATCCTGGGCACGCTCGCGGCAGCCTGTGCCGAAGCCAAAGACTATGACAAAGCGATTGAAACCGAAAAGGAAGCGGTCAGCCTGGCAACGCAGCAGGGAAAGACCGATCTGGCCGCGGCTCTGAACGATCGAATCGCCTTATTTCAAGCCCGGACGCCGATTCGCCAGAAGTGAGGTGGCGGTGAAGTCTGGGACTTCCGGGCCCAGAAGCGCGGAGCCTTCATAACATTGCCGGCCTTCTTCCCACCGGGGGAGCCACATGGCACTCGTCGTGCGCACCCCTTGCCACCTGCTCGTCATCGATCGCGACTACGAGGCCTTCAACGATGAATGAACAGCGTTTTATAAGGAACTCGGCATCGACCCGGTTCCCGCATCGACCGTCAATCGCGATGTCCAAGCAGCAGCGGAATACTGCGAAAATCGGCGCCGGCGTCGAATCGCCGGTTATCGACGCCTTTTCGATCCTCACAGCCTGGCGAGCCTGATGGAGCCACCCTACCGCGTTTGGTAATTCGGATCCACATGTAGCATCGGGGTGTGGTCGCTATGGCGCGGGCCGCGCACCACGTGCGGAGTCAGCAAGATCACAAGCGTCGCATAGTTCTTCTGCGCGTCTGTGGAACCGATGGCGTTGTTCAGCCCCGGGACCTCGCTCAGGCCGGGTGTTCCGCTCACGGCACGGCTCTCCTGCTTGTCCATTTCGCTGGCTACCACTACGGCCTGGTTCTGCCCCACCGTGACTACGCCCGACCAGGCGCGATTGGCCAGCACCGGCACGCCGTTGATCTGCGAGCCCGCCAGCGCGGAAATCTTCATATCGATTTTCAGCGCCACTTCGCCCGACCGCATGACCGAGGGCGTGGCTTTCAGCGTGAGGCCCAGATCCTGATACTCCACCATCGGAATCGTTCCCGTGCCGCCGCCCGTCAGAGAAGAAAGAATTCCGGCCAGGCCCGCCGAGGTTCCGGGCGTGTTGAGGCCGGGAATGTTCTGCCCGATGCCTCCCAGGTTCGAAAACGAAGACGTCATGATGGGGTAGCGAGTTCCGCTTTTCAGCGTTCCTTCTTCCCCGTCTCCCAGGTGCATCTGGAACTGATCGAGTTCCCGCGAGTCGGACGAATTGACGTTGAGATTGATGGTCAGTGGCGACACCGTGAGCCCGGTCGCCGTCAGTCCGCCGCCAAACACCACGATCCCATTCTGAAAAATGGGGCTGGAGACCGCTCCCGAAGCCAGCAGAATGGCAAGAATGGCCAGTATGTCTCCGGGAGCGGCCAGTCCCGACGAGATGATCTGTTGCACCAATGCCGCATTCGCATTCAGAATCGATTGCTCTTCTGCATAAATGTTGAACGCCGTCACCTGCTGCGGAAGCGTCACGCCGGTATTGCGCTCGTTGTTTTGCGCCAGCTGAATCAACTTCACGTCGAGCAGCACCTGGTTGCGCCCGTCCATGAGGCTTTCAAACGTGGCATTGAATGCATTGAGCTGGCTCGCGGGAGCGCGCAAGGTTAACGTCCCGGCGGTGGGGTTAACAGCCGACTGGCTCACTTCGAAGACATTCTTCGCCAGGTTGCCCATATCTGTCATTTCGGTAGCGTTCAGTCCCGCCAGGTAAACCGTCTCCTCGCCATTGCGTGTGAACTCGATGCGGTTCTGACGAGTGTCGAAGGCCACCAGCACGCGGTGCGGGTCGATGGGCACGAAGAACGATTTGGTTGTCAGCGACAGCGCCCGTGTGCCCTCGGCGAAATTCGCGTCGTCAGCGTCGAAACGCACCGCCGTGCCGCGAATGCTCTCATCCATCGTGGCCTCGATGCCGTACGCTTTGAAGACCGCCTGAATGATCTGGCGCTGGCTCTCGTGGAGGTGAAAGCTATGCACCCCCGGGCTGGGCTCCACCCGTTCGAGCTCTCCCAGGCTTTCCGCCGCGCTCTGATTGGCTGGATTCATTCCCGCGACCGGCGCACCGGATGCCGTGTCGGCAAGATGCTCTGCCACCTGGCTGTTGTGCGGGTCGATCTCGAGCGCATGGGCCAGCGCGGCATGAGCCCCCGCTGCATCGCCGGCGATGCGAGCGCGGGCCGCGGTCTGGACCAGCGCAGTCACCGCGTGGCTGCGCGCGATATCCGCCGCCATGCGGTAATCACCGTTGGTCGGATCGAGCGAAGCCGCCTGCTCATTCTGCCGCAACGCCGCTTCAAACTCGCCCTTCTGGTAGTCTTTTGCAGCCGAAAGATAAAGCTTCGCCGCGCGCCGCCGCTCACTGTCGGTAGGCTGCCGCGCCTCTCGAATCTCGCTGGGAGGCTGCCCAGGCCCAGGAGCCGCGTTGCTGCCGGGTGCCGTTGCGGGCGCGGCCGGAACTGCCGTCGGTGAACCTGGAACCGTCGAGGAGTCCGCTGCCGGTTTGTTCGATGGTTCTAGGTTCGGTTGCGACGCTTCCTGCGCCGCACACACAGCCACCGCCAGCACCCAGGCAATGAGCGCCCGTGCGTTCCAGGGTCCTGTTCTCATGCCGCGGCCCCCTTGAAGGCCAGAAGGTCGGCCAGGGACGTGGCGCAGACCTCGGGGCCCATTACATTCAACTCATCAAAGTTGTATCGGCCCGTCGCCACCGCGATCACGGGCAGCGAATTGGCGCGGGCCGCTTCGATATCACGCGGCGTATCGCCCACGACGCAGATCTTCGCCGCTGCACCGACCATCTCGCGCGCCTTGCTTGTGGCGTGTCCAATCAATTCCGAGCGGATCGGAAAATGATCGCTGAAGCCGCCAAAGCGAAACCATTCGCGCAGCCCCGCGTGCTCCACCTTGATCCATCCGATCATCTCCAGGTTGCCTGTAGCCACCCCAAGCAGCGCGCCTCGTCCAGCCAGATGGCGCAGTATTTCTTCCACTCCCGGCATACGCACCAGGTCCAGGGATTGCCTTTGTTCCGCCACCGTCTTGCCCATGGCTTCGAGAATGGCCTCCGTGTGCGTCTCCAGCACTTCCGGGGGAATCCCGGCCTGGTTAAATGCCTCACGCAGGATGCCCGTATCCGTGCTCCCTTGCAGAACAATGCCGGCCAGCGTTACCTCGAATCCCGTAACCCGATGCACGCTCGACGCGAACGAATCCACGTGGATCCGGTCGCGGCTGCGGATCAGCGTGCCGTCGACGTCGAACAGGTACACGTCCTGTTCATCCCACCCGAATCCCGGTGCGATGGCGACGCGCGGCTCACTCTCAGTTAACGAACTGCGTCCAGATTCTTTCGCTTTGAGGTCCATCTTTTTTTGGAGGAACGACGTCAACCCTGGCGGTAGCCGGAGCGCGCCGTGCTTAATACAGGACGTTCGCTGCGCGTCGGACGCTTGAGGCCGGCGCGAACCTCGGCCAAGCTTAGCCCCAATTCGGCCATTGTACGGCTCAACGTGTTGCGGTGTATCCCCAATTCTTCGGCGGCTTTACACTGGTTCCCCCGGTTCGCTACCAGCACTTCGCGAAGATACTGCCGCTTGAACTCGCGCACTGCATCTTCATAGCGGATCCCGCTGGAATGCATTTGCGTAACCAGGCTATCCAGTTCCCGTCTCACGTGCACCTCTTTATATTTTTACTAAACTGTCATATTACTCGTTTCTGGCGCGGTGGAAAAAGTCGGAAATCATTTGCGCTCGGTATGCAGCAGACGTTGCGATTCTTCTTCGATCGATTGCAGGCCCGCATGAACGCGCACCGACAGCTCCGATGGGGTCATGTGAGTGCTCACGTGCAGTGCGCCAAAAAACATGCGCGGCAGATTCGATTGGGCGAGCCATTCCTGTTGCGGAAAGAACGCCACTATTACGAGGATGAACACAACCACCAGCACAACCCCTTGAAAGAATCCGAAAATGCCTCCGGCAATTCCGTCCAGCCACCCCAAGCCAATCATCTTGAACGCCTTGGCAAGCAGGTTCCCGATCAGCGCGAACAACACCATGATCAGCAACGCAATCAGAAGAAATCCAATCGCGTCGGCGATTGCAGCGTAGCGAACGAGCGGCAACAAAATTCCTGCCAGCCGGCCATAATTCCATCCTGCCACCGAGAGACCCAGAATCAGCCCAGCGAGGGAACAAACCGAGCGGAAAAACCCCTGGGTCATACCCGCGATCACGGCGCCGACCATGATGATCACCACCGCCCAATCGACCAGCGTCATAACTCCGCTCCAAAGAACATAGAAATGGTTTTCGGATCAGGATGCGAATAGCTTGCAGCCGAAACCAGGAGGCGTCTGGTTCTTTCGTTTCCTAGTCCCTACTTCCTTATGTCAGATGCTGCCCCGTCAGCCTGTGGAATGCTTCAAGGTACTTGTCGCACGTGCGCTGCGCTACATCCTGTGGCAGACCGGGTGCCGGCGCCTGCTTGTTCCATCGGATGGATTCGAGATAATCGCGGACGAATTGTTTATCGAAGGAGGGCTGTGCACCGCCTGGCTTCCACGCGCCGGCATCCCAGAAGCGCGACGAGTCAGGCGTCAATACCTCGTCGGCGAGAATGATCTTCCCGCCCACCGTTCCAAATTCAAATTTCGTATCTGCAAGAATCAGCCCGCACGATTCGGCATGCGCCGAAGCTTTGGCGTAGATCGCCAGGGTCAGCCGCCGCAGTTCCGCTGCCTGCTCAGCCCCGATGCGCGCTTCAATCTCGGCAAATGAAATGTTCTCGTCATGCGCCCCGTCTTGGCTCTTGGTCGCTGGAGTGAAAAGAGGCTCAGGCAGCCGCGATCCATCCTCGAGCCCGGTGGGCAGCGCGATGCCGCACACCGTACCGGTACGTTGGTAATCTTTCCAGCCTGATCCGGCTAGAAATCCGCGCGCCACGCATTCCACGGGAAACATGTTCGCCCGCTTCACCAGCATCGAGCGGCCTTCCAGCTGCCCACGAAATGGGTGCAACTCGGCAGGGAACTCCTCCACTTCCGCCGTAATCACGTGGTTGGGAACAATGTCCGCCAAGTGGGCGAACCAGAAGAGTGAAATCTGGGTGAGAATCTTGCCTTTGCCGGGAATTCCCGTGGCTAGCACATGATCGAATGCTGAAATGCGGTCGGTCGCCACCAGCAGGAGCGCGTCGCCGACGGCATATAAATCGCGCACCTTGCCGCGGCTGAGCAGCGGAATATTGCCAAGATTGGAGGTGATGAGAGCACTCACTGAGACGCCTTCCGATGGCTTGAACTGAACCCGATTCTCCGGGCAGCGGTCGCACTTTGTCAATGTACGATAGACCCATCGAAATGGACGGGAAAGTCCCATATTGAAACAGTGGAAAAATGACCTGAACCGGTGTGACAGCCGTCACGGAACGCGTCGGTCAGTTACGAGACACTCCAGTTGTCAACATGGTTCGGGAGGCAGTAAGTAAAGGCCTCTCTTAGAGCCGGGAGACACGAGGCAGCCGTGGAAAGGGGAAGCCGCAGCTGATCTCGTTTGTGTAGGGATCGCCAGTAGCCGCGCACTACCGACCTCCAGTGCTGGCTACTGGCCCCCACTTTGCTCTCTTGTTTTTGGTACAAGCGCCTCCGAAGCGACGAGTTCCTTCGGAGGCGATTTTTCTGCCCGCACCCACAACCACCGGGTACCCGCCCTCTCGGCACCGCCCTTTCATTCTGACCGAACTCCGCTCTCCAAAGGCAATCGTTGGATCCGCATTCCGGCCCTCCCGGGCATGTTTGACGGAGCGAGCGCATCGATGCTGATGGCAAGCGTCACCCGCCGATGCCAATGTGAGCCAGCTCACAGTCAATCGCCGGAAGTTGTGGCTAAGGTCAATTAGCGCCAAACCAAATTTACTGCCCCAGATAGAGAGAAGTATCCCCAATGATTCCATCCGACCCCCGATTCTATAAAGAACTGCTCGACCATATGAGCGATGGGGTCTATTTTGTGGATCGTGACCGGCGGATCCTGTACTGGAACGAAGGGGCCTTCCGGTTGAGCGGCTACACAGCCCAGGAACTGGTGGGGAAGTCCTGCCAGGACGATATCTTGTGTCACATCGATTATGAGGGGAAGAGATTGTGTCAGGACGGTTTTATCGGCATCCATTGAGGACGGCAGCTCGCACGAGGCGAATGTTTTCTTGAGGCACAAGCAAGGACGGCGGGTCCCAGTAACTGTGCGAGCGGAGCCATTGCGGGAAGCCGATGGGTCGATTGTCGGCGCGATCGAAATTTTCAGTGATGATTCAGCGCAGATGGAGACGAGTCGCAAGATCGAGGCGATGAAGCGGCTCGCGTTTCTCGACCATCTCACCCAACTCCCCAATCGCCGTTTCGTCGAAATGTCCATTCGAACCGCATTGGCCGAATATCAGGTGCATGAGGATCCCTTTGGAGTGCTGGCGTTCGATCTGGACGAGCTCAAGACCATCAACGACTCCTACGGGCACGGGTGCGGGGACCGCGCCTTGCAGGAAGTAGGGAAAACCGTGGCCGGGTCGCTGCGCCCCACGGATATCGTCGGGAGATGGGGCGGAGACGAACTCCTCGCTATCCTCCCCAACGTAAATCACGAGATTCTGACAAGTCTGGCGAAGCGCTGTGTTCTGATGGCTGCGCGAATCTCGCTCCCCACCAGGATGGCGAAACAATATCACTCTCGATCTCCCTTGGAGCCACGCTCGCGTATCAGGGCGAAACGGCCGAGGAGCTAATACACCGGGCAGACAGGCTGATGTATCAAAGCAAGATGAGCGGACGAGACTGTGCAACGACTGGCTAGATGGCGGGTGGCCCGCCCTACCGTCTGAGGGTTAGGGTGCGCCACCCGCCCACCTGGTCCTCTTGAGCGCTCATTGGGTTGGCGGGTTGGTCACTACGCGAGCCGTAGAACCGAAACGGTGGTAGTTGGTAAAGACAACTTTGTTGAGGCGAAGAACCGTCGTATCCAGGTCCTCTTTTGCCAGATAGCTTCGGGTTGAGGAGATGGCCAGGCTTTGCATAGGGTAGATATAACTTTTCCCGCCGATCTCGACATTTCGATAACAGTTCCGCAGCGGTTTCGCATCAACCCTCGGAGTTCCAATTGGTCGGAGCCATGAGCCAGGCGATCACCTATCGTGACGGTAACGAAACGTGCTCGAGACGCGAGCGGACACAAAATTAAAATCCCGGGAAGAATTAGGTCCGGGACTTACATCTCTAGGCGAATTTAGGCCGGCGCGCGCAATCGTTGTAGGAGACTTTCGAAGTGCGCCGTAACCTGGAGCCATTGAGAGAACACGCTGGCCGGCCTGGGCGCGGTTTTTCATTGCCAGGTAGCCAAAGACGCTTCCCATTACGTCGTGGACTTCTGCTGTGAAAACAACGAATTTTCCGATTTTCCGGGAAGCTTCTACTACGGGACGCCGGCCTATCACGGTTCTCTGTACGTCGATATCCGACCAGCGGGGCCATCCTGCGCATCACTCTCGAAGCGGAGTTTAGTCCCTCCGACCTGATCACGAGTTCCGCAGAGTCAATCGATGAATGTCGCCACGAAAGTCCTGGCCACGCTCATCATCGACAGGCAGGTTGCCGCTCCGTGGTGTCTCTTTCGGGTGGCTCGGCACGGGGTGCGTCAAGGAACGAGGAAGAGTAGGAAAGGAGGTCCTCGACGGACACATTCTGCTCGAATGCAGGCAGTGCAGCCAAGGGACCAATTCCTGAACCACCCATGGAGAGCATCGAGGCCATCTTATGCTCTCGATTCGGCGGGGTGACGGTGCTTGCAGCGGGAGCCAGTGCCTGGTGGAGGGAACGGATGGAATAGGGAAGTATCGGCCACGCCCCGACCGCAACCGTCGATTAGACTTGGTGAACCGCGTCAGGGTCTGGGCGAAACCGCTGTACGATCAGCAATGAAGTAGATTGTTAAGGTTCTTTTGACCGAGCAACATGTAGTCGACCGCTCGTTCATATGAACGGGAGTAGGCCGTTTTGCGGTCGGCTCCATCAAGAGCGTGGTCCTTTTCAGGGGCAGAGTAATATGCCTAGCCAGGGACCTTCAATCTCGGGAATAGCGGATCAATGCAGGGCCAAAAATGACAGCGCGCCTTGAGTTTCGGGAGACACCAGACAACGAAGCGGTTAGGTTCGGAGCCAATGCCGTCGAGGATGACATTATTTGGAACGCGCGCCAGGACCGGATCCGGCCTGGCGCGCTCAGTTGAAGTACGGCTAGAGTTGGCTGCGTGGCTCCTAGTAGGCGCCGATGTACCAAATGCCGCTGGCGCCGCGAGTAGCACCGGCGGGGTTCTGGTTGTAGGGCGCCGCCAGGGCTACACCGCGACCGAACGTCGTTTGTCCCGCCGCTGTCAGTTGGAAGTTGGTGGCCGTGTATTCATTCGGGTCGGGCTCGTTCACGAATTGCGTGCCGGGCGTGTACACGAATGACTGCGCTCCGTTGTCCTTGTAGGAGCTCACGCTATAGGCGTTGTAGTTGGGCGACGGCATCGTACCCGAAAAAGCAACATTTTCGAAGACATTGTTCTCGACTGCGCCGGTGCTGGAACTGGCTCCTGTGAAATCCAGCCATCCCCAACTGTAATCACCGTTACCGTTGGCTTCGAATACATTGTTGTAGATGTAGACGTTCAGGGCGTTGGTGTAGCCGGGCTTGAACACGATGTATTCGCCGCCGGAGCCATAGAAGACATTCCCGTAGAAGTAGAAACCATTGGTTCCGCCGAAATCGAAGAAGATACCGTCGTTCGGCGAACCCCAGATCCGGTTGTAGCGCATTGTCAGGTTGGTCTGCGCGTAGTTGTACATGACATCTTCATGTTGCATGCCGTCATTGTGTGTGGTATCGATGTCTGTGTACTGAATGGTGGCGTTGGACCAGTTGCAGGTACGAATGGCTTCGCCCCACTGGTGGATCCAGTCGTGATCGAGGAGAAGGTTGACCACCTTGTTATTGGCCGAAGCCACATTGAAGCCACTGGCGCCGCCGCCGCCGCAGTCCTCATTCAGCACGCATGGCGGTCCGTACATCTCCACATAGGTGACGGTAAAGTTGGTCAGGTTTCCACTCCCGGGCCCGCTGAAGGCATCGCAGCCCTTCACGCCGGCAGTGTCATTGCACTGGACGGAGATGCCGAAATTGTTCTCCGAGGGGGATCCGACGCGTCCGTTCAGGGTAACGAAGGCCCCGCTACTCAAATTAACGCCGCCGTTGAGAATCACGACCTTGCCGAGAACCGAACTGGTATACCCGGCAGCCGCAGTGGGAACAGAGTCGGTTGAAAGAACGCTCTGAATAGTAAGAGGAGTAGACGCTGTGCAGGTCTTGTTGATTGTCAACCCAGTGGTGTAAGTTCCGCCGCCAATCCAAATCGTGTCGCCGCACGCCACGCTCGACCAGCCGATCTGGCTCAACTCCGACCAGGCATTCGTCCAGCTACTTCCGTTGTTGCTGCCTGTTGCTCCCTTGAGCACGTAGTGATTGCCGCCGTTACCAGCTGTAGTGGCCGAGAAGGTGGCCGACACTGCACAGTTTGCCGTGATCGATCCGGTCGTGTAGGTATTGCCGGAGAGTGTGCCCGCACAGCCGGTGGCCGAAGCAATGTTATAGCCAGACTTCGGAGTGACGGTGAAACTAGTCTTGTTGCCGGAGCTGACGGTCTGCGCCGTGGCCGGACTGATAGTTCCGCCAGTACCGGCAGTCGGTGTCACAGTGTAGGTCACCGAACTCGCAGCGAAGGTGGCCGACACCGTGCAGTTTGCCGTGATCGATCCTGTGGTGTAGGTACTCCCGGAGAGTGTGCCCGCACAGCCGGTGACCGAGGCAATCTTATAGCCAGACTTCGGAGTGACGGTGAAACTAGTCTTGTTGCCGGAGCTGATGGCCTGCGCCGTGGCTGGACTGACAGTTCCGCCCGTACCGGCAGTTGGTGTCACAGTGTAGGTCACCGAACTCGCAGCGAAGCTGGCCGACACCGTGCAGTTTGCCGTGATCGATCCGGTGGTGTACGTGCTCCCGGAGAGTGTGCCCGCACAGCCGGTGACCGAGGCAATCTTATAGCCAGACTTCGGAGTGACGGTGAAACTAGTCTTGTTGCCGGAGCTGACGGTCTGCGCCGTGGCCGGACTGATTGTGCCGCCCGTGCCTGCACTTGGCGTTACCGTGTAGGTCACCGAACTCGCAGCGAAGGTGGCCGACACCGTGCAGTTTGCCGTGACCGATCCGGTCGTGTAGGTATTGCCGGAGAGTGTGCCCGCACAACCGGTGACCGAGGCAATCTTATAGCCAGACTTCGGAGTGACGGTGAAACTAGTCTTGTTGCCGGAGCTGACGGTCTGCGCCGTGGCCGGACTGATTGTGCCGCCCGTGCCTGCACTTGGCGTTACCGTGTAGGTCACCGAACTCGCAGCGAAGGTGGCCGACACCGTGCAGTTTGCCGTGACCGATCCGGTCGTGTAGGTATTGCCGGAGAGTGTGCCCGCACAACCGGTGACCGAGGCAATCTTATTGCCAGCCTTCGGAGTGACGGTGAAGCTGGTCTTGTTGCCGGAGTGTACGGTCTGCGACGTGGCCGGACTGATGGTGCCGCCCATGCCTGCACTTGGCGTTACCGTGTAGGTGCTACCCGGGTGATGATGGCGGGCAAAGGCTTGCCCCGCAAAGCTGGTCAATGCCAGGCAGAGAATGAGTTTCCGCATTGTACTGATCCCTCTCGGTGTTAAAGGAAGCCCAGTCGGTACACCGGCGCTTCGGGGGTTAAGTTACGGCATATCTATCCAGGGACCGTTCGCAGAGAACAGCCGCCGTCGCCAATCCAAGTTATCGAACCAAAGTTATAAGAACTTCAAAAGTAAGCCAGTACAACTTTTCACGATGAGGATGCCGGAGCCGTACTGCATGGCCGCTCAGATGGCGCGGCGCCGTAGCATTTCTCGTCGGACTCGCTCTTGTACGGGTTTGCTTCCATTTAAAAAGATGTGTCCCAGGGCCCCGAAACCACACTTGCAACCTGGCCGAGCTAAACAGCTATTTTTGAGGCAACTCCATTATGGGGCATAGCCAAGAAAAAGCAAACTATCACTACGTGGAATGCGTGGCGTGGAGAATCCAAAATTTGCGCGTCTGACCATTCATATGCTTCCAATACACTTCCGAGTACCGCAACCGTCGACGAACTGCGATCTTTCTATTCCAACGACTCGCGCCTGCCCGTGAAGTTATTGGGCCCGAACTGCCGAAGCCTTTCCCTTCGCGCGCCATCCTTCGGGGTATCTACTTCTTGCACCGGTCTCGTTAAAGGCCCGAGGAACCATGGGTTTTCGTGACCAGAGATTTACGTGCTGCGCTCTGAATCACTTACCTGACCGCCCTGACAAACCCATTGGCGGCTCCACTTGCCGCCAGGTTGCCGATACGTACAGCCTCGTATTGCACACTGGAACTGGATGCCCCACCCCATACCGAACCCGATGGCTGCCATTTTGTATTCTCAGGATGTCGGCCTGTTTTGTCCGGAATATGGCGGATCCGGACCCCAAAAGGCCACACTACCACCTATGTAGATTTCGTTTTTATTTCGCTTTATGAACCTCTTGGACTGAATTTAAATACTTTACGAGCCAAATTTGCTGGTTGAAGCAGTATTCTTTTGTTGCATTCGCAGCTATAAAGCTCTTCTCAACCAATCGCTGACACGGGCCATTCCGGCGTGCGGCGCATAGCTGATAGACAAGATTACTCAACATGGGAACGGCGATCTAGGAGGGCGCGTCGCGCGGAAGTTAGGGAACCCGCAAGCGTTTGTCGCGCTCAAGCCCGCGCAAGCTGTTGCTGCTGACCGCCCAGCTTCACACTCACTACCTTCGATACGCCCGGCTCCTGCATGGTCACACCGTAGATCATGTCCGCGGCATGCATCATGCGTTTCGAGTGGGTGACAAGAAGGAACTGCGTGTCCTTGCTCAGCGAATGCAGCAGGTCGGCAAGCCGTCCCACGTTGGTCTCGTCGAGAGCGGCATCCACTTCGTCGAGCACGCAAAAGGGGCTGGGCTGGAACTGGAAGATGCCCACCAGCAGCGCCAGGGCCGTGAGCGCTTTCTCTCCGCCTGAGAGCAAGAGCACGTTCTGCAGTTTCTTGCCCGGTGGCGAGGCTACGATGTCGAGGCCGCTCTCGGCCTGGTTCTCCGAATCGGTAAGGCGCAGGAATGCCTGCCCTCCGTGGAACAGCCGTGTGAACACCAGGGCGAAATTCTCGTTGATGCGCGCGAACGCTTCGTCGAACTTGGTGCGCGAAATCTGGTCGATTTCCTTGATCGTCTCCTGGGTATTCTCGATCGACTCCACCAGGTCTTTGCGCTGCGCTTCGAGGAACGTATGTCGGTCGGCAGTCTCCTTGTATTCATCGAGCGCCATCATGTTTACGGGGCCCATCTGCTCAATCCTCTGGCGCAGCGTGCGGCACGTCTCTTCCTCGGTGGCCAGTTCCTCGGCACCGATGCGGACGATGGTCTCGTCGCCTCGGAGCACCGCTGCCTCGGCATTTACCTCGGCTACGCAGCTGGCTTCAAGATGCTCCAGATCAGAGCGCAGCTTGGCCAATTCGCTGGAGCGGCTAGATCGATCGTCGCGCACCTGGTCCAGTACGGCGCGAGCGTTCTTGAGTTCTGTTTCCAGCGTTGCCAGTTGCTGCCGCATTGCCTGCGCCTCGGCGGCCAGCGTTTGCGCCTGGGCCACGGCCTCCGTACGCTGCGCGGTCAATTCCTTTTGCCGTTCCGCGAGCGTGACGCTTTCGCGCAGGCGCTGTTCGCGTTCGGCCTCAGCGGCGGCACGCTGCTGCTCGATTGCGAGCACGCGGCGCTCCAGGTCGGCATGAAGACGATCGATGCGCTGGAAGGCCGCTTCGGCCCCGCGTCTGCGTTCTTCGAGGCCTGCTAGTTCCGCGGTCAAGTGTGCGGCTTCCTGCTGCAGGGCTTCCCGTTTCTGGCGCATCGCCGAGAGTTCGGCTTGCTGCGTTTCCAGGCCCGCTTCCGACTCCTTATGCTCAGCCTCGAGGCGCGCCGCCTCTTCGCGCTTTTGCTCCATGCTCGTCTTCTTGGCTTCGCGCGCGTCTTTGTTGCGCGCCGCCTGCATGGTCCATTCCTGCAGGCGGCGGTCGATACGCTGTACTTCGGCTTCCATCTGTCTGAGGGCCGCACCCTGGTTGGCGGTGTCGCGCTCGGCCTGCCGCCGCTCTTCACTGCGCGCTTCCAGTTGTGCCGTGAGCTCTTCGATGGTCCGCGTAAGGGCCGCTGCTTCCACGTCGGCCTGGCCGAGAACACCCTCGAGCACCGCGAGCTTCTTCTCCGCTTCGCGCAACTCGCGCTTCAGCGCCAGGGGCCCTTCGCTGGCCGGCTTGCCGCCCGTCACGGTGGTGTTATGGAAACACTCGCCTTCCGGCGTCAGGAAGAATCCCTTTGCGTAACGTGATGACAATTCCTGTGCCTGTCCCGAGTCTTCGACCAGGTAGCCATGCTTCAGCTTGGGAAGGATTCCTTCCAACGACCGGCCGAATCCATTCAGAACCTTGATCGTATCCTTGAGTGGCGTCAGCCCGGAGCCGCTGATATTGTCGCCAATCTCGTCCAATGTGTTACTGCCCGCAGCGAGAGAACTGCCTTCGGGGTGAATCAGGAATGTGGCCCGGCCATCCACGCCGGACTTCAGCAGGTTGACGCCCTGTTCGGCGGCCCGCCAACTGCCCACCACCAGGTAGTTCAGTTCCTCGCGCAGGAACTCGTCGACCACACCTTCGTGCTCGCCGCTCACTTCGAGGAAATCGGCCAGCGTGCCAACCGGCGCCATGCCATTCGTCAGCGCGCCGGGCTTTAGAAGTTTGCGGACCGTGTCGGTGGAGTAGCTGTGATTGCGGATCAGCGCCTGCAATGAGTCACGCCGTCCGGCCACACTTGCCTGATCCCCGCGCAATTGATTGGCCCGGGCGCGAAGTGCATTTTCTTCACTGCGACGTGCCTGGAGTGCTTCGCGAAGGCCGGCGATCTCGGCTTCCAACCGCCTTAACGCCTCGGTAGCGGATTCGAAATTCAGCCGTGCCTGGCCGCTCTGCACACCCAGGCTTTCAAGCTCATTATGAGACTGGCCGATCTCCGCGTGTAGCCGATCGGCTTCGCGTTCCAGAGCGGCGAGGCTTTCTTCGCTTTGAGCCACACTGTTGCGCGCGTTGCCGGCCAGGGTCAGCAGGTGCATGGCATGGCGGCGCGCGATCTCCATCTGCCGTTCAGCGCTGAAAACTTCTTCGGCGGCCATCCGCGCTTCCTGTTGCCGCACCTCCACTTTTTGCCGAAACGCCTTGGCTTCGCCCGCTGCGGTTTCAAGGAAGATGTGCTGTTGGGTCCGCTCCTCGGCAATGGTCGCCATTTGCGTGCGGGTCTGATCCAGCTCGGCTGCTGCAGAAGCAAGCCGCGCTTCCAGTTCGCCGACACGCTCGGTGTTGCCGCGTTCACGTGCTGCGGCTCGTTCCAACTCGACGGCCGCCATGTTGGCGCGATTCTGGGCTTCCTGGCTTTCGTGCTCCAGCTCATAGCCCCGCTCAGTCAGGGAGTGCTGGCTGGCTTCCATCGTGCCGATTTCGGTGGCAGCGACGCCAATATGTTCGGTGAGTGCGGCGATTTCCTGTTGGATGCGGCTGTGATCCGTATCCATCTCGGTCATGCGGCTGGCGAGAACGACGCGCAAACGGGCGCGCAGCTCGTCACGCACCGCGGCGAATCGCTCCGCTTTTGCCGCCTGGCGCTTCAAGCTGTTCATTTGCCGCGTGACTTCTTCGAAAATGTCGTCCACGCGGGCGAGGTTCTGTTTGGCGGATTCGAGGCGCAGTTCTGCGAGCCGCTTCTTCGTCTTGAAGCGGGTGATGCCCGCGGCTTCCTCAATAATCGCGCGACGGTCATGCGGCTTGGAACTGAGCAGCTGTCCGATGCGCTCCTGCCCGATAATCGCGTAACTCTCCGGGCCCAGGCCGGTGCCCATAAAAATGTCCTGAATGTCGCGCAGGCGGCAAAGCTTGCCGTTCAGCAGATACTCGCTTTCGCCTGTGCGGAACAGCCGCCGCGTAATGACGATTTCGCCTTTCTGAAAGGTGCGCTGGAATTTCCGTCGCCGAATCTTGAGCACCACCGCCTGCGGCCCTTCTACCGCAGCATTGGCCTGCGCCGACGGCGTGGGACCGTCCGAATCCTCATCCAGAACCTGCCCTGGCTGCTCGGCCGCTACTATTTCTTCCGCTTCACTGGCCCGCTGCCGCCGAATTTCGTTCTCATCCCAGTCCGCGGGCCCGTCATGATCGACGACGACCTCCGGCTCCACGGGAATCGGCCCGTCATACGCCTCCGGATCGACCATTGTCAGGGTCACTTCGGCCATTCCAAGAGCCTTGCGATCCCGCGTCCCCGCGAAGATCACGTCCTGCATATTGCTGCCGCGGAGCGATTTCGCGCTTTGCTCTCCCAGAACCCAGCTCACCCCGTCGAGGATGTTCGATTTGCCGCACCCGTTCGGCCCCACCACCACGGCGATACCCGTGCCCGCGACCGTCAACTCAGTCCGGTCGCAGAAGCTCTTGAAGCCGAGAATATGTATTTTCTTGAGTTTCAGCATGTCCACTCCCGGGGGATTGGGGCCTCATTCGTCGTCGAACTGGCGGACGAAATTGTGCCTATGACTACAGACTCTAAGGAGAGCAGAAGGCATGGTCAACGGATGAGCAGGGACTTTTTGTGGATAAGAAGTCCGGAAATGATCTTTTCGTAAAATTACCCGGTTTTATCCCTGCTTCTCCGGGTTTCACCTGTAGTTTAAGCCTCTTTTTGCACAACGGGGAAGTTTACTATTGAGGTACTCCTCCGGACAAGACAGTACCAACTTGGGACCGGATGACCTTCTCCAACGCCCGAAGTGCCTGCGGGCGGGGAAACCCGGGACGACTGGCCAGGCGAATCGTGCGCACCGAGTTTCCGGTCAGCGGAAGGAGCGCGATATCCAGGTGACTCATCGCCCGGGCCGCTAACGCGGGAATCAGGGTGGCGCCGTAACCGGCCGCCACAAGGTTCACCAGGGTGTCGAGGGTCGCGGCCTGCATCGAGGATTGAAACGGACTGCGCGCCGGCCCGGATTTTGCCCCGCAAGCTGCCAGGGCGTGATTAGAGAGGCAATGGCCGTCCGCCAGGACAAGGAGTTCTCCGGCCAGCGATTCCTCGCTTACAGCCTTGGCGCCGGCCAATTTGTGTGTCGATGGGAGAGCGGCTAGCAGTGGCTCGTTGAATAACGCAATCTCCGTAATCTCGGGTACTTCGGGCGCAGTGGCAAGCAGGGCTGCATCAAGCCGGTGGTTGCGGAGTGCATCAATGAGCGCGCGGGTCTGGTCCTCCCAAAGTTCGATGATCATTCCCGGATAAGCCTGGCGAATGGGCTTTAGAATCAGGGGCATCAGGTAAGGCGCCAGGGTGGGAATTGCTCCCAGCTTGAGCGGACCAATGAGCGGGTCGCGGGCGGCCCGCGCAACCGCTTCCATCTGCGCCGCCTGGGACAGGGCTTCTTGAGCGTGAACCAGAATCTGGCTGCCGACGGGCGTGAGATCTACGCGCTTGTTGGTGCGCTCCAGCAGCGTGACCCCGAGTTCGTCCTCCAGCTTGCGGATCTGGCTGCTCAGCGTTGGCTGACTGACATGACATGCTTCAGCTGCCCGGCCGAAATGGCGATGTTCCGCGAGGGCAACGAGATAGCGCAGGTCCTGAAGATTCATGGAATTGGCCCGGATTCCTCAAGCTCCGTTTTATCATAGGCGAGACCGATCATCACCGTAGGAACAATTGATTGGCTATATGGTCGTGCGAGGTTTTATGTTTCTCTGTGGCGCACAGATTTATGTTGGCAGCTGTGTAATGATGACGGCCGTAGATTGGGATAGAGCAACGGCAATGAATTACCGGCACCGGGTAATCGGAAGCAGATTAACGGAAGCGGAATAACCAGGAACGATTAACCAAAAGAAGGAGCAGGACATATGTCTGACGGCACGACAGCGACCCCCGGACCTCCCATCGTCGACGATCAAAACGCAATGTTAAGCGAATCAAAGTGCCCCGTGGCCCACGGCGCTCGGAAGCCCGCTATGGGTGGGTTCCGAACCAACGCGGATTGGTGGCCCAATCAACTGAATCTGAAGATGCTGCATCAGCACTCCTCTCTCGCCAATCCCACGGGCGAGGCTTTCCATTACGCGGAGGAGTTCAAGAGCCTGGACCTGAATGCTGTGATCAAGGATCTCCGTGAGCTGATGACGAGTTCGCAGGACTGGTGGCCTGCGGACTACGGCCACTATGGGCCGTTCTTCATTCGCATGGCGTGGCATAGTGCGGGGACATATCGGATTGCCGATGGCCGCGGGGGGGCGGGCTCGGGAGCGCAGCGGTTTGCGCCCCTGAACAGCTGGCCGGACAACGTGAGTCTCGATAAGGCTCGCCGGTTGATCTGGCCGATCAAACAGAAGTATGGCCGGAAGATCTCCTGGGCCGATCTGATCATCCTGACCGGAAACGTGGCACTCGAGTCGATGGGATTCAAGACCTTCGGTTTCGGCGGCGGCCGCGAAGACGTCTGGGAGCCGGAAGAGAACATCTACTGGGGATCTGAAGGCAAGTGGCTGGGAGACGAGCGCTACAGTGGCGAGCGGCAACTCGAAAATCCTCTTGCCGCTGTTCAAATGGGCCTGATCTATGTGAATCCGGAAGGACCCAACGGCAAGCCGGATCCAGTGGCTGCGGCAACGGATATTCGGGAGACATTCGCGCGCATGGCGATGAATGACGAGGAAACGGTGGCCCTCATCGCCGGTGGGCACACGTTTGGCAAAGCGCATGGCGCCGCCGATCCAGTCAAGTATGTGGGTCCCGAACCTGAGGGCGCCGGCGTAGAAGAGCAGGGCTTCGGCTGGAAAAGTAGTTTTGGTAACGGCAACGGGGTGCATGCAATCAGCAGCGGGTTGGAAGGCGCCTGGACCACGAACCCGGTGAAGTGGGACAACAACTATCTTGAGAACCTCTTCGCGTATGAATGGGAGCTCACCAAGAGCCCGGCCGGGGCTTACCAGTGGACGCCCAAGGACGGAGTGGGAGCGGGTAAGGTTCCTGATGCGCACGACCCGAAGAAGAAGCACGCGCCCATCATGTTCACGACCGATCTCTCGCTGAGGGTCGACCCGATATACGAGAAGATCTCGAGACGCTTCCTGGAGCAACCGCAGGAGTTCGCTGACGCGTTTGCCAGGGCGTGGTTCAAGTTGACGCACCGCGACATGGGGCCGCTCCCGCGGTATCTCGGTCCGCTGGTTCCCAAGGAGCATTTGCTGTGGCAGGATCCGATTCCCGCAGTTGATCATGAATTGATCGGTGAGAAGGATATCGCGGCCCTCAAGGCCAAGATCCTTGCGTCGGGACTTTCCATCTCCCAACTGGTCACGACGGCCTGGGCATCGGCTTCGACGTTCCGCGGGGGCGACAAGCGCGGCGGGGCAAATGGGGCGCGCATCCGCCTGGCGCCGCAGAAGGATTGGGAAGTCAACCAGCCCTTCGAACTGGGGAAAGTGTTGCAAGCGCTGGAGACGATCCAGAAGGACTTCAATGGCACGAAGTCCGGTGGGAAGAAGGTCTCGCTTGCCGACCTGATCGTTCTGGGCGGCTGCGCAGCCGTCGAGGAAGCTGCGAAGAAGGCCGGCCACGAGGTGAAGGTTCCTTTCTCGCCGGGGCGCACCGATGCCTCCCAGGAACAGACCGATGTTGACTCCTTTGCTCCGCTGGAGCCGATTGCTGACGGGTTCCGCAACTACGTTCGGAAGGGACAGGAGGGATCGGTTGCCGAACTGCTGGTGGATAAAGCGAACCTGCTGACCCTGACGGCTCCGGAGATGACGGTGCTTATCGGAGGCCTGCGGGCGCTGAATGCGAATTTCGGGCAGTCCGCAAATGGCGTTTTTACCAAGCGGCCGGGAACACTGACGAACGACTTCTTCGTGAACCTTCTCGACATGAACACGAAGTGGCAGAAGTCCGCTACTTCTGAAGGCGTGCTGGAAGGGCGAGATCGGGCGACGGGCAATCTGAAGTGGACGGGCACCGTCGTCGATCTGGTCTTCGGTTCCAACTCTCAGCTTCGGGCGCTCGCGGAGTTCTATGCGTGCGGCGACTCGCAGCCGGCGTTTGTTCGTGACTTTGTGGCGGCGTGGAGCAAGGTGATGAACCTTGATCGCTTCGACCTCGCGTGATGCCGAAGGCAAACAACCTCGGCGGCAGATTTCACTCTCAACGGGGCGCTCGGAGCGCCCCGTTTCACTTTCGGGTGCCTCGCTTGCCGTTCGCGGCTTCCACAGGTTCACAGTTTCTGCGTTGGGCGGAGCCGTAAATGTGTGGAGCGTCTCGGGTTAGGTGGAACTTCACGGTTGCACGGTTTCACAGAAGCTGGAATCTTGTGAAGATTAAGTCCGTAAGTTATTTATTTTAAAGCTCTTGCATTTGTGTCCACAGTTTCACCGCGTTTTTGGGGAGGGTGGGGGCATGTTTTTCACGTCCAGCCCTGTCTAAACTGCAGAAAATGCTAAAGATGCTTTCCGAAATATGCGAAATAAAACGGTTCATAACCCCTCTTTTTATGGTTCAGAAGTGTCTTTAACGGCTGCGGAAAAACGGAGAACGTCGGGCGAATTGGAGCGTGAAGCGTCCCGCAGAGGCTAAAGCCCGTACGTGCCTGAGGCATTTGCGGCACGACTGAAGTCGTGCCCTGATACAAAACGCCGCTCCGACTGAGTTTTTCCGCAGCCTGTTCATTTCCATGATGCGCCGTGGCGTGACTATTTTCGGCAAACAGCAAAACTCGAACTTTCACAAGAACTTCAGAGTATTGCCGGAAGTAATTGAAATAAAAATTGTTAGACAAGCCAAAGAATCGCGGAGTGGCTTATAGTTTTTGGCGGCGAAGCAACAAGGCCTTCCTGGCGGCGGGAGCAAGAGGCACAATGGTTCAACATGCCGCATCGGTGGTGGCAGGTTGTGAAGGTCGATGAGGAGTATTGATGTCCGCAACGACTCGGGACAGGGTATTCATCTCCTACTGCCATGCCGACGCGGAATGGCTCAATCGCGTCACCGGAGCGCTCGCTCCCGATGTTCGCAACGGCCGCATCGATGCCTGGGACGACCGCCGCATCGAGGCCGGCGACGACTGGGAGCGCGAGATCCTCACCGCCATCGACCGGGCCCGTGTCGCACTGCTGCTGGTCACGCCGCGCTTTCCTGCGTCGTCTTTCATCATGGAAAAGGAGCTGCCGCTGATTCTTGCCGCTGCCGGGGACGGGCTCACCATTCTCTGGATGCCCATCGAGGGCGTCTTCTACGGACCCGACGCCCCGCCCTCACTCCAGCCGATCACTCGCTTCCAGGCCATTTCTAGCCCGACACGGCCGCTCGCCGGGCAATCGACTGAAAAGCAGAATGAAGCCCTCCTAGACGTTTGCCGTCGCATCGACCGGCTCCTGGGCCGCACTCGGGTTCTACGGAATCTACCTTTCAATTCACTGGGCACGCTGTTCAAGGGACGCGAAGGGGCTATTGAAGAGCTCGAGCGCCACCTGACCCGCCACGGCAGCGCCGCCATCGTCCAGCCCGAGGCGATCACCGGCATGGGCGGTATCGGCAAGACGCGCCTTGCGGTCGAATACGCCTGGCGCCACCAGGATGATTTCGACGCCTTGCTCTTCGTCTCCGCCGGTACGCCCGAGGATCTGGCCACCAACTTCGCCCGCCTCTGCGGCCCCGAGGTCCTCGACCTGGCCGAGTACCGGCTGGGCAAGCAGCCCGAGCAGTATGAGGCCGTCCTGCAGTGGCTGCAGAAGAACGCGGGCTGGCTGCTGATTTTCGACAACGTCGATACTGTTGCCGCCGTGGCCGCGGTGCAGGCGCTGGTGCCCAAACTCAGCGGCGGCCAGGTGGTTATTACCTCGCGTATCGCGCGCTGGGAGGGGTCGGTCCGCACGCTGGTGCTGGACCTGCTCAGCGAAGAGGCCGCGGTGGATTACCTGCTCGAACGCACCAACGCCGGCCGGCAGCCGCAGCCGGATGATGAGGCCCAGGCCCGGGACCTGGCGCAGGAGCTTGGTCGACTGTCGCTGGCGTTGGAACAGGCCGCCGCTTATATCAACGCGACGCACTTATCGGTCGCTGCATACCGCGGGCGCTGGCAGTCGGCTCGCGATCGCCTTCTGCAGTACCATGACTCGCTGGCTACGCATTATCCGAACAGTCTCGCCGCCACCTGGGTGGCCAGCTTCGAGCAGTTAACCGAGAACGGGCGGCGGCTGCTGGGCATCCTCGCCTGGCTGGCGGCTGAACCGATACCGCGCACGCTGCTCGAAGTGGGGGGTGGACCTTTCGCAGCAGAGAGTGAAGACGAGAGCCGGGAGGACAGCCGCCCGGAACTGGTGATGGACGCCGAAGATGCCCTCGCCGATCTCACGACGTATTCGCTGGTCGCGTGGAACCCGGAGAAGACTACCTTCTCGGTGCATGGGCTGGTGCAGGAGGTCACGCGACGAAACCAGGCCGGGGAGGAACAAAATCTACATGCGGCGGCAGCGCTGCGCTGGGTCGATGCCGGTTTCGTCGGAGACCCAGAGGATCTGCGCAATTGGCCAGGGCTCGAACCGCTCGCCCCCCATGCCCGAGCAACCTCTGAAGAGGCCGATCGTCGAAATATTCCCGATCCGACTGCCCGGCTGATGAACGATTTGGGCATCTTTCATAAGGCCAGGGCCGAGTGGGGACAGGCCGAGCCGCTGATGCGACGCGCATTGGCCATCGACGAAAAGAGCTACGGGCCGGAACACCCCGAAGTCGCGAGAGACCTCAACAATCTCGCGTCGTTGCTCCAGGACACGAACCGTCCGGCTGAGGCTGAACCGATGATGCGGCGCGCCCTGGCCATCGGCGAAAGGAGCTACGGGCCGGAACACTCTGTTGTCGCCATCCGCCTAAGCAACCTTGGGCAGTTGCTCCAGGCCACGAACCGGCTGGCCGAGGCCGAGCCGCTGACGCGGCGGGCGCTGGCCATTTTCGAGGAGAGTTTGGGTCAGGATCATCCAAACGTTGCCACTGCCCTCAACAATCTCGGGCAATTGCTCCGAGCCACGAACCGTCTGGCCGAGGCCGAGCCGCTGATGCAGCGCGCGCTTGCCATCCACGAGAAGAGCTATGGGCCGGAGCACCCTGACGTTGCCAGAGACCTCGGCAACCTTGCGCAGTTGCTTCAGGCCACCAACCGTCTGGCCGAGGCCGAGCCGCTGATGCAGCGCGCGCTTGCCATCGACGAGAAGAGCTATGGGCCGGAACACCCTGACGTTGCCAGAGACCTCGGCAACCTTGCGCAGTTGCTTCAGGCCACCAACCGTCTGGCTGAGGCTGAACCGATGATGCGGCGCCCCCTGGCCATTTGGGAGAAGAGCTTTGGCAAGGATCATCCGCAGGTTGCCACTGCCCTCAATAACCTTGCGCATTTGCTCCAGGCCACAAACCGATTGGTCGAGGCTGAGCCGCTGATGCAGCGCGCGCTTGCCATCGACGAGAAGAGCTATGGGCCGGAACACCCTGACGTTGCCAGAGACCTCGGCAACCTTGCGCAGTTGCTTCAGGCCACCAACCGTCTGGCCGAGGCCGAACCGCTGATGCGGCGTGCGCTTGCCATTGACGAGAAGAGCTATGGGCCGGAGCACCCTGACGTTGCCAGAGACCTCGGCAACCTCGCGCTGCTGCTTTACGACACGAACCGCCTGCCCGAGGCTGAGCCGCTGATGCGACACGCGCTGGCCATCGACCAGAAAAGCTACGGACCGGAGCACCCAGTTGTTGCCATCCGACTCAACAACTTCGCGCAGTTGCTAAAGGCCACCAACCGTCTGGCCGAGGCCGAACTGCTGATGCGGTGCGCCTTGGCCATCGACGAAAAGAGCTTTGGGCTAGAGCACCCCAATGTTGCCAGAGACCTCAACAACCTCGCGAATCTGCTTCATGACACCAACCGGCTGACCGAGTCTGAACCGCTGATGCAGCGCGCACTGGCCATCGACGAGAAGAGCTACGGGTCGGAGCACCCTGCCGTTGCAAGAGACCTCAACAACCTCGCGCTGCTGCTCTACGCCACGAACCGCCTGACCGAGGCTGAGCCGCTGATGCGGCACGCGCTGGCCATCGACGAGAAGAGCTATGGGCCGGAGCACCCTGACGTTGCCAGAGACCTCAACAACCTCGCATTTTTGCTTCAGGCCACGAACCGTCGGGACGAGGCCGAGCCCTTCTCACGACGACATCTTGAGATCTTCCTTGACTCCACCCGCGCCACTGGCCACCCGCATCCCCATCTGGAGGCAGCGGTGAACAGCTACGTCAATCTTCTGCTTGAGGCCGGTCTTACTGAAGACCAAGTCCACGCGCGCATGCGGGAGATTGCGCCGGAGTTGTTCCAATAAGCGCCCGATGGGTTGGTTCGCCGTGACCGCGGGTGAATTTGCGGAACCGCGGTTGGGTACAGGTGCTTGCGCGCGTAGAGACGAGGTGAAAGCCCGGTCTATTTTTGTGGCGATTGCGGCCCGGCGGGACTGGCTGCAGAAAAGGTGAATTCGATGGACGGAATTCCCCCAGGGGGCAGGCAGTGTCTGACGAATCGACCCAACATCCAACAAAATGACTACGCCATCCCTCAGGGCCTAAAGGCCTGTTCATTTCGTGGCTTTTTCGGCACGACTGAAGCGTGCCCCTTCAAGACCGCGAGTCTTTCCGCAGCCTGTGAGGTTGTGCCCTGGGACAAAACAATTCGAATTCTGATTCGACAGACACTGCCTAAAGCCCGGCTCTGATACAGGGCATCCGCGGCACGACTAAACAGGCTGCTGAAAAAGGCATCGTTTCGAGCGAAATTCCCCAAAAAGCAATACCTCAGGGGCTAAAGCCCCCGTTGATATTGCCATCGCTTGTGCCGCGGATAAATCTCCGGCTTACCGCTCGAACGACTTTTCAGCAAGCTGTAAAGTCGTGCCTTGATGCGGGACGTGGCTTGGGAAGAGTTTCCGGACCTGGGAAGCCGGGCCCGTTGCCGAGCGCGGCTCCGAGTGCAGGGGTCGGGTTTCGTGGTTTCCCAGCCTAACCGCGAAAGCAAAGGCGCGGTCAGGATGGGGCACCCAAGCTGGTGATTGAAGAACAACCGCAGATGTTTCGACTGCAGCCGCCAACGCGGCTTTCGCTCAACAGGACAAGCTCTGGTGAGGGTGAGAGGGAGTGATTGCATCCGCGGAAATATCCGGGATTCGCCAGGGGCTAAAGCCCTCGTTTTTTTGTGGCGATTGCGGCCCGGCTGAAGCCGGGCCCTGTTACAGTACGCGGATGTCGGAGTGCAAGAAGCGCTAGGCGGGCATGCGGATTTCGCTGGAGGTGCCTCCGGCGGCGGGGACGTAGCATTTCTGGGTGTAGTCGATGACCATGCGGTCGGCGTTGAAACGCCAGCCGAGGGTGCGGATGGTGCGCTTCATGCGCTGGATCCAGCCGCGGGGAAGGCCGTCCTGGTCGCGCTGATAGTAGAGCGGAATGACTTCGTCGCGGAGGACGCGATAGAGGTCTTCGCCGTCGCGCTTGTCGTGCACATCCATGTTGGAGTAGGTTCTGCCGTTGCCGATGGCGAAGCCGTTGAGCCCGTCGTAGGCCTCGGCCCACCAGCCATCGAGGACGGAAAGATTGAGGCCGCCGTTGAGCACAACTTTCTGTCCGCTGGTGCCGGAGGCTTCGAGCGGGCGGCGGGGGTTGTTGAGCCACACATCGACGCCCTGCACGAGGTGGCGGCCGACGTTGATGTCGTAGTCCTCGATGAAGACGAACTTGTCGCCGAGGCCGGTGTCGCGCATCATGCGCGCAATCTGCTGCAGGACGGTCTTTCCCGGTTCGTCGTGGGGATGGGCCTTGCCGGCGAACAGGAATTGCACCGGGCGCTTGGGGTCGTTGACCATCGAGGCCAGCCGCTCGATGTCGACGAGAATGAGGTTGGCCCGCTTGTAGGTGGCAAAGCGGCGCGCAAAGCCAATGGTCAACGCGTCGGGGGACAGGATTTTTTCCAGCCGGTTGAGCGTCTCTCTCGGTTCACCACGGCGCGCGGCCTGGTCGCGGGCGCGGTGGCGGGCGAAATCAAGCAGCTGGGATTTCAGATTGAGGTGGGTTTCCCAGAGTTCACCATCGTCGACGTTTTCGATGGAGGCCCAGGTGTTCTTGTCGGAGCCGCGCTTCTGCCAGTCGACGCCAAGATGGCGGTCGTAGAGGCGGCGCATCTGGGGCGCGAGCCAGGACGGCACATGCACGCCATTGGTGACGTGACCGATGGGCACCGCGTCCTCGGGCTTGCCGGGAAACAGGTTCCACCACATGGCGCGGGAGACTTCGCCGTGCAGGGAAGAAACGGCATTGGCGCGGCGCGACAGCTTGAGGCCGAGCACGGTCATGCAGAAGGTTTCCTGGTGGTCGTTGGAGTAGACGCGCCCGAAGCCCATCAGGTTTTCCTGCGAGAGACCGAGCTGATCGCGCAGGGGCCCGAGGTGTTCTTCGATGAGGTCGGCGTCGAAGCGGTCGTGGCCGGCCGGCACCGGCGTATGGGTGGTGAACACGACTTCGCGGGGAACCTGGCTGGCCGCGGTTTTGAAATCGACTCCTTCGTCTTCCATGCGGGCGCGAATGGCGTCGAGGACGGCGAAGCCGCTGTGGCCTTCGTTGAGATGCAGAACGCCCGGAGAAATGCCCATGGCGCGCAGAGCGCGGTGGCCGCCCACGCCCAGAAGCAGTTCCTGGCGGATGCGCATGCGGGCGTTGCCGCCGTAGAGGCGCGAGGAGAGTCAACCGATCTTCGGGGTCATTGCCGGCAACGTTGGAGTCGAGCAGCAAGAGGTCGCAGCGTCCCACGTTGAGGCGCCACACCTTGGCGCGAATGGAGCCGGTGCGCGTGGTCACTTCCACCATGATGGGCTCGCCGTTCTGGCCAATGGCGATCTGCAGCGGCAACTGGGTGATGTCGGATTCGATGTATTCCTCGCGCTGCCATCCTTCGAGGTCGAGACGCTGGCGGAAATATCCCTGTTCGTAGAAACAGGCCCACGCCGACGAGCGGAATGCCGAGGTCGGAAGCGCTTTTGATGTGGTCTCCGGCGAGGACGCCGAGACCGCCGGAGTAGATGGGCAGAGACTCATGCAGCCCGAACTCTGCCGAGAAGTAGCCCACCGGCCGGGTGCGCAGCACGCCGGCGTTCTGCGCTCCCCAGGTCTGGTCGGCGCGCAGATACTCCTGCTGGCGGCGGTAACAATAATTGATGCGGCTGTGGAGCATCATTTCGGTGGCGCGCCGCTCCAGCTCCTCGGCGGGAATTTCGCCGAGCAGGGCGACGGGATTCTGGTTGAGCTGCGACCAGCGGGCGGGATTCAGATCGCGAAACAGGCTGATGCAATCGGGGTCCCAGCTCCACCAGATATTGTTGGCGAGCGACCAGAGGCGTTCCTGTGTGGGAGCGATGAAGCGTTCGAAGGTGCGCGCCTCGCTGACGACCGGCGCCAACTGATTGGCCGCTTCGACCAGCATGCGAATATCGCTGTCGCGAAAGGTGCGGGGGTCCTTGGTCTGAATGACAAGGACTCCCTGGAGCACGCCGCGGTCGATGATGGGCACTCCCAGAAAGGAGTGGAACGCATTCTCTTCCGCATCTTCAATGAGCTTGAAACGCGGATGGTTGGGCGCGTCGGCGACCGTAACGGGCATCACCTGTTCGGCGACCAGGCCGGTAAGTCCTTCGGTGAGAGCCATGCGCACCTTGCCGATGCAGCGGGGGTGCAGGCCCAGGGTGGCGGCCAGGACAAGGTTGGATCGATCGGGTTCAAGCAGATAGGCGGAGCACACGTCGGCATTGAAGCGGGAGGCGATCAACGCCACGACTTTCATGAGGGTTTCGCCGGGCTTGCCGCCCTCAAAAAGGCTGGTGATTTCACCGGGGGTCAAAACCAGGGTCTCAGCAGTTTCAGACATCTCGGTCATGCGCACGGCCTCCCATTTTGTCAGCTGTATGTGGATATGGACACTTGTGCGTTCCTCAAAAAACCGAGGACAATTTTGAACCAAAGACAGAAACAGTGGAGAAATTTGAGAGCTGATGTTTCGAATCAGAAAAAGTTCATCAATAACTGATAGTCGTCGATCATACCATCAAACGGGCCGGGACTGAGAACGCGATTCGGACTGGGTTGCAAAGGGGTGCACGCCCTGGCGAGTCGGCGCCGTTGTGTGGTCATTGCGAGTTCGCAAATTGGCGGTGGATTTCTGTACAGGCTCAGGGTTTCATGACGTGGTTCCTGCAGAGGAGTTCGCACAGAAGTCCTTCCAGCACAAGCATAAAATGGTGAGGTGCGAAAAACTGCTCTTCTCCTAATCGCGATTGTCGTCGTCGGGATCGTGTTAGTCCTCGTGCGGGCGACAACGCCTGTGGTCGACCTGCCCAACGAACCGTCTTACATTGGCCAGGCCACGCCGGTTGTGGTTCGTGTGCATAACAAGCGTGGTGTACGACAGGCCAGAGCTTTCATCGAACAGGATGGAGTTCGCTACCAGGTATGGAACATGGCCCAGTATTCGAATGCAGCCGATATAACGTGGGGCTTTACGGCAGGTGTCAAGACCACGCCGAAATTGCGGGATGGAAAGGCGAGGCTGATCATCGAGGTTACGTCGAACGATCTGCGCGGAAAGACGACGAAGGTGGAGCGGGACGTGACAGTGGTGTCGCAGCCGCCGACGGTAAGCGTGGACTCGGACCAGCACTATCTCTACCTGGGCATGGCCGACCTGGCGACGTTCAATGTGTCGGGGGGATGGACGCAAGCGGGTGTGAAGGTAGGCGATCAGACATTCCGCGCGTGGCCCATGCCGGGCGGCAAGAGCGGCCTCTTCTCACTGTTCGCCTTTGCGTGGAATATGCCGGCAGGCACGATTCCCGTAGTGTATGCGGGGAATGGCAGCGGGACGGACGTCACCAGCCCGATTGCATTTCAGTTTCCGAAGAAAGAGCAGCCTAAGTACACCACGCACGATCTGCAGGTAAGCGATGCGTTCATGCAGAAAGTGCTTGGCGAGCTCGATCCGAATGGGACGGGCGACCCGGTGGCGCGCTTCGTGAAGATCAACAGCGAAATGCGGCGGGCCAACAACAAGACCCTGGCCGACCTGCAATCGAAGACCGCGGATCACTTCCTGTTTTCGCAGGTGTTCACGCGCCAGTCGAACGCTCAGACCGAAGCCAGTTTTGCCGACCTGCGCAACTACATCTATCAGGGAAAGAAAATCGACCAGCAGGTACACCTGGGATATGACCTTGCAGTCACGCAGCACGTGGGCGTGGAGGCTTCGAACGACGGCAAGATTGTGTATGCGGCGCCACTGGGCATCTACGGCAATTGCATCGTGGTCGATCACGGTTATGGATTGCAGACTATCTATGGCCACCTGAGCCATATCGATGTGCATGAAGGCGACATGGTGAAACGAGGCCAGGTGATGGGGCAGAGCGGGATGACGGGCATGGCCGGCGGAGATCATGTGCACTTTGCGATGCAACTGGACGGGGTGCAGATCGATCCCAAGGAGTGGTGGGATCCGCACTGGATCCAGGATCATATCGCGCGGCGCGTGGATCTGCCGGGATTCAATGCGACAGCGGGGTCGGCACCAGCGTCGGGAGCGAAGCCGGAGCGCAAGGGTGCCGTGCACCACAAGCGGCACTGACGGGTTACGAACTGCGGTAACTGGGCTAGTCGGGGTTCGTGGTCTCCCACCCATGCGCTGGAAAGAACGCGCATGGATGGGGCACTCGGAATCCCAAGTGGTACGGACGGGTTACGAACTGCGGTAGCTCGGGCTAGTCGGGGTTCGTGGTCTCCCACCCATGCGCTGGAAAGAACGCGCATGGATGGGGCACCCGGCATCCCAAGCGGTGCTGACGGGTTACGAACTGCGGTAGCTCGGGCTAGCCGGCGTTCGTGGTTTCCCACCCTTGCGACAAAAACAAAGACATCGCAAGGATGGGGCACTGGGCATCCCAAGTGGTGCTGACGGGTTACGAAGTGCGGTAACTGGGCTAGTCGGGGTTCGTGGTCTCCCACCCATGCGCTAGAAAGAACGCGCATGGATGGGGCACCCGGCATCCCAAGCGGTGCTGACGGGTTACGAACTGCGGTAGCTCGGGCTAGCCGGCGTTCGTGGTTTCCCACCCTTGCGACAAAAACAAAGACATCGCAAGGATGGGGCACGGAGCCTATGTTTCTTTTCAGCGGAGCCAGGATGGGGCCGATACAGCCAACATGGCGGAAGCTCTTTGCATCTGAGTGCATGGCTGCGGAGCCCGAGAACGGCTCCGCGCGAAAGGATACCCAGCCATGCCCGATAAGAAAATGGACAAACGGAACGAGAACGCCGTCAAGAATCTCATCAATGCTCTCAATGAGGACCTGGCCCGCGAATACCAGGCCATTATCGCCTACACCGTCTACAGCAACGTGATTACGGGCGCGCAGTGGATGAATATTGCCGGCGAGCTCAAAAAGCACGCCTCCGAAGAGTTGCAACACGCCATGATCATTGCCGACCAGATCGATTACCTGGGAGGCATGCCCACTGCGACTCCCAAGGAAGTGAGGCTCTCCGATCAGCCGGAGGAAATGCTTCGCTTCGATCTCGACAACGAAACAGAGACCATCCGCAATTATCGCGAACGGGTGCAGCAGGCCGAGGCGCTGGGCCACTACGCGCTGGCGGAGAAGCTGCGCCAGATCATCGCGCAGGAGCAGGAACACCAGCACGACCTGGCGACCGCGCTGGGCATCGACGTTCCCAAGGTAATTCCGCAGGGGGCGTGATCCTTTTCGAGGGCGGGACTCCCGGGGTCATCCCGGGATGCAGTCTTCAGGATTGCGCTTCGCTTCAATCCTCCACTCCAGTGCGCCAAAGACCGCACGACTGAACAGGCTAGGGAAAAACAGAGAATGACTGACGGAGTTGAGAAAAAATACATCCCTCAGGGGCTAAAGCCCCATCATTCTGCTGACCTTAACGGCACGGCTAAAGCCGTGCCCCTTCAAAACTGCGAGTCTTTCACAGCCCGTGAAGCCGTGCCCCTTCAAAACCGCGAGTTTTCGCGGTCATTGAAGTCGTGCCCTTCAAAACGGTGAGGCCAGCTCTTACGCGGGACGCTCGCTTGGGCAGCCGGACCAAGTGTGCGACTACGGACCTCGGCACGGGGGTAGCTGCCGATCGCCCCATCCCTATGCGATACTCGAAAAGGCATGTTTAAAAGGATTGTCTTAAAGCTTTCGGGTGAAGCACTGGCGGGCGCACGCGGGTTCGGTCTCGATGCCGAAAAAGTAGCCGAAATTACCAGCGAGATCGCCGATGTGCACCAGTTAGGCGTGGAGGTTGCCGTGGTGGTGGGCGGCGGCAATATCTTCCGCGGCGTGGCCGAGCAGGCCAGGGAAATGGACCGGGTGAGCGCCGACAACATGGGCATGCTCTCCACCATCATCAACGCCATTGCTCTGCAGGACGCGCTGGAACAGCGTGAGGTGCAATGCAGGGTGATGACGGCCGTGTTCATGAACCAGATTGCCGAGCCTTACATCCGGCGGCGGGCGGTGCGCCATCTCGAGAAGGGCCGCGTCGTGATATTTGCCGCGGGCATTGGCAATCCCTTCTTCTCTACCGACACGGCGGCCAGCCTGCGGGCGATGGAGATCAAGGCGGACGTGCTGCTGAAAGGCACCAAGGTCGAGGGCGTCTATAGTGCCGACCCGGTGCTTTACAAGGACGCCGTGAAATACGACGAGATCACTTATATGGAAATCCTGCGCCAGGGCCTCAAGGTGATGGACCTGACCGCGGTGAGCCTGTGCAAGGACAACAACCTGCCCATGATCATCTTCAACATGAACCAGCCCGGGAACATCAAGCGGGTGGTGCAGGGGGAGAAGGTCGGGTCGCTGGTGACGGCGTGAAGACAGTGATCAGTGATCAGGGGAGAAATGTTCAGTGGTCAGGAATTGATTCGAAGCGATCAGCAACTCCCTTTCTGCGGTACGTGCGGAATTGGCGCGGAGACGTCTAAGAAATCAAGTGGAGATACGCAAGCCAGACCGGCTGAACGCCTTGACCGGCTTGCGCTCGTTTGCGGCCGTCAACATCGTCCTGTTCCATTTTTCCAATCCCCTGTGGTTTGGGCGTTCTGGCGCCGGTGGTCAATGCCGGCTATGCGTCGGTGAGTTTCTTCATCCTGCTTTCAGGCTATGTGCTGGCTTATAACTACGCGGCGCGGGCGCGGGCAGGTCAGCTGGATACGGTCCGGTTTTACAAGGCGCGGTTTACGCGGCTCTATCCCATTTATCTGCTCAGCCTGCTGCTGGCGTGGCGGAATGTTGCGGGGGAATACGCGTCGCACACGCACGCCATGTTCTGGGCCGGCATGGTGCTGACGCCGCTGCTGCTGCAGGGGTGGGTACCGGAGATTGCGACATTCCTCAATACGCCGGCCTGGACCATGTCGGCGGAGTCGTTCTACTACCTCTTGTTTCCGTGGCTGGCGCGCTGGAAGCAGCCGGGACGGATTGGGCCGATCCTGGCGCGGCTTGGGGTGATCTGGATGCTGGGCCTCATTCCCGGCACGCTCTATATCATTTTCAATCCCGACGGGATTCCGCATCCGGACCGCTTCAGCACCGGGCCGTGGCTGCAGGCGCTGAAGTATACGCCGCTGCCGCATTTGACGAGTTTCGTTTTTGGCGTGCTGCTGGCGGAACTCGATGAGTTGATTCCACGGCCCGGCGTGTTTCGCCTTCTGCTGGGGGTGTTCGGATTCGGGGCCACTTTTTTCCTGTTGTGGCTGGGTGCGGACATCCCCTATGCAATCATTCACGATGGGCTGCTGATGCCGCTGTTCGGCTGCATCATCCTGGGGCTGGCGGGGATAATGTGCTGGCCCATGTGCTGGGGGTTCGTCCGCTGGTGTTTGTGGGCGAGGCCAGCTATTGCCTCTACCTGCTGCACTTCAACTTCTGGAACCTGATCCACGACACGCACGTGCTCGACCGCCTGGGGCTGGCGCGATTCGATCCGTGGATCAGCTACGTGATCCTGATCGGGCTGGCCCTGGTGGCGCTGTACGTGGTGGAGAAGCCGGCGCAGAGGCAGTTGCGGAAGTGGATGAAGGCGTGAAGGGGCCGGATCTACCTGCGGGAGATTAACCACCCGACCACAACTCCGATGGCGAAGCCCATCGCGACGGACACGATGACGGTTTCGGTCGGATGCCGCTCCAGGCGCTTGGTTGTATCGTCAAAAAACTCTTCCGCCGCATCGCCGGCGTGTTTCGCAACGCGGCGCGCTGCTCCTAAACCTTCTTCGACTGCATCCGCCATTGTAGACGTCAGGCGGGATGCGGTACGCGCTGTTTCGCCGATTTGTTCGCCGGCCCGGCCGACCACTGAATCTGACATTGTGTCTCTCCTCTTCGATTAGATGTTGATTCGTGTTACAGGAAGGTCTATTTCCTTTGGACCCGGAGAAGTAATTCGGGTGCGGCTGACGGTCGGGGCACTTGCACCCGGCTTTCGGATTACTCCTGGCCGAATGCCAGAAAGCTGTGCGGAGGCACTTCGAATTTGAATTCCGTGCGTTGTCCTGCGCGCGAGCGGCGGCCTTGCGCCGCGGTGGGTTTGCCCTCCATCACTTCGCCGGTGGCGAGATTGTGCAGATGCAGGGCTGAGGCGGCGGTGGATACAGTTACCTGCGTGGGCGAGTCAAGATAGGATTCCACGACGAAGCTCTTGTTGTCGTATGCGAACAGGCTTACCTTCGCGGGCGCATCGAGCCAGACCGGAAAACCATTCATGATGTACTGCTTGATGGAGGTTAGCACCGGGCGGGGCAGTGCGTAGAGGTCGTTCATGTTTTCGGGGATCGTGAGGACGAAGAGAATTCCTTTGGAATAGCGATCCATCAGCAGCAGGGGAGCGCCGCGGCCGTTGGCGGTGCCGCGCACCAGGGGCCATGCGTCGTTGGTGAGGAAGGCGATTTCGGGCACCAGCACGAAGTCGGTCTTGCCGAGATTGGCACCGGCGCCGGCTCCCGCACCGGCCCAGTACTCGTTCACGGGCAGGATGTTGCCGGTGGCGTGAATTTCGGCGATCTGCTCGATGCCATTGCCTTGCAATTGTTTGAGCAGGCCCGAGGTGATGACGACGTTTCCGCCCTTTTGGAGGTGAGTCTTGATCTTGCTGACGAGGTCAGGATCGAATTTTGCCTCCTGGGTGAGGAGGACGGTTTTGGCGTCGGAAGGGAATTCGGGATAGAGATCGATGGGAATGCCGATCATGCCCAGATAGGAGTGGAGGAAGTCTTCGCCGGTGGATTGATAGGGCTTGTAACTGGCGAGGCCGATGGGCTTGCCCAGCTTGGCGAGCACCCCGTTGACCTTGCCGAGCGCATAGCCGGCGGCGGTGGCGTAGGTGGGGTTTTGGGGCGCGGCCTGGTCGGTCTTGCCCTGCCACAGCTTCAACTCGGACCAGCGGAAGCTTGTATCCATGCCCGCCCAGGCGGCGCGGTCGCCTGCTTCGGCGGTTCGCATCAGGTCGGTGTATTGGAAGAGCATGATCTGCGGAGCCCTGGCCAGCATTGTGTCCCACAACTGCTCGGCGTAGCGATCGATGTAGCGGTTGTCGTAGATGTCGACCCAGCCGCCGCCGTTGCGCCCCGGGGCGATGTGGTCGAAGTAGCGGACGATCATGTAGCTCAGGTATTGCTGCAGGTGCTGATCGGTGATGACGGGATCGCGGGTCTCGGTGCCGGTGTAGATGCCGTCGAACATCTTCGGCTCCTGATCGAGGTCGTATCCGTTGGCCTGGAAGTGCTCATACCAGTTGGGAAACTTGATGATCACTTTGGCTTTGGGGTTGGCAGCACGGGCGGGCGCCAGCACCAGATCGCGGGCGACCTGATTCATGAGCTTGAGACGGAAGTCGGTCCAGCCCAGATCTCCCTTGGCGGCGATGTCGGAATCGCGCTTGGTGTTGTTGAAGAAGAAATCGTCGAGCATGATTTCGTCGAAATGGCGCGCGGTGAGTTCGGCAATCTGCTTCACGTAATCGCGCTGTTTCGGATCGGTGTAGCACATCGACACGAACTGGCCTTCGCTGTCATCGCTTTCGTCCGAGCCGGCGGTATCCCCCGCGCCGACATACGCGATGCCTCCGGCCACCTGAACGCTGTGCGCGGTGAAGAAGGCTTTCACCGTCTCCAGCACTGCCTCGTCGGCGATGGTGCCGCTGCGATAGGTCTCGATATAAACCTTGTTTATGCCTACCTGCGTGGAGAGCTGTTTCCAGGAGCTCTCGAGGAATGCGGGGTCCTTCATCCGTTCCACTACGAAGACGGGAATGTAAACCGCAACCTGGAACTGGTCGTGGGCGGGCGGCGGAGCGGCATGCGCAGGGAGACGCAGCAGGACCAACAGGCACGCACCGAACAATCGAACGCGGAGTGACATCTTGAGTCCTCCTGACGAGGCACTAGTCCGAAGCCAGTATAGGCGCACGGTCCCATTCGAATGTCCGTGAAGGAATCCGGACGTCGCGGCAAGTGCCGGGGATGAAGGTGGCCCGGGTTGAGGGGATGAGGCGCAGCAAAAAGCCCAGCCAATGATGGCCGGGCTTTTGTATGTCCCTCAGGGGCTAAAGCCCTCATGTGTTTGTGAGGCATTTTGCGGCACGACTGAAGTCATGCGCTGTTACAAAACGCTGCTAGGGTGTTACCGACTGCACGGAATGGTTGCCGTGCGGGATGCACGCGATGGCGGTTGGTTTTTGGCCGGTGGGGTAGGGCGTGGCCTGCGACGGACTCAGGCTGCCGGCATTGGGATTAATGCGAAAGCCGGAAATGGAATCGCCCAGGAAGTTGGCGGTGTAGACATAGCGGCCAAGGGCCGGATCGACCACGATCGAGACCGGGTTGGTATCGGTCGCGTTGGTGGAGCTTCCGGTGACATTGACAGCGGAGGAGGGCGTGCCTGTAGCCAGGTCGATCAGATATGCGGAAACGGAGGAGTCGAGCGAATTGGCGACGTAGATGAACTTCCCGCGCGGGTCGATGCTGATGGATGCGGGCTCGGCGCCGGTTTTGAACGGGCCGTTGATGAGGAAGTTCAGCGTGCCATTGGACTGGATGCCATAGCCGACCATTTGATTGGATGCATAGTCGGTGACGTAGACGAAGCGGCTGGTGGGATCGGCGGCCACGGCGGTGGGTTTGACTCCGGCCTTGTAGGGGCTGCCCTGAGCTGCGGTCAGCGAGCCGCCGGAACCGACGGAGAAGCCGAAGATCCATCCCGGATTGGCGGTGCTGGTGGTGGTGCCTCCGGGATTGTAAGCCGACTGGTCATAGACGGTGACATACACGGCGCTGTTGTTGTCCAGGGCCGAGACGCCGGTGGGAACCAGGTTGTCGGTGGGGAATCCGGGAATGGTCAGAGGCTCCTGGGTAGCGACGGAGCCGATGTTGCCGGAGGACAGTGAATAGACCGTCAAGGTGGCCGAAGTGGCGCCGGAAACAACAAACAGATAGGTCCCCGCGGCATTCACGGCAATGTGGGCCGGTGGGTCGGCGAGGGTTACGGATTCCTTCTTTGTCAAAGTGCCGTCGCCAGCGATGGAGAAGTGCACAACCGAGTTGTTGCCCTGGTTGGCGACGTAGAGGTTGGTGTAGTCGCCCGAGGTCGCGAGGGAGACGGGAGACGGCCCGCCGGAATCGATTGGCTTCTTGATGTCGGTGTTGGCGGCGAATCGCAAGGCGCCGGACTGGGAGTCGGCTGCAAGCACCATGATTCCCCCGTCGTTGCTGGAGGCCGTAGTAAAGTCGCCGGCGAGGTAGACATAATCAATGGTCACCAGCTCGCAGGCGGAAAAAAGAGTGGCCGCTAGAAGGCCGATCATCGAGACCAGGAAAAGCTGGCTCACTTTGCTGAACTTCATGCGCTTCCTTCGTCGTGGGCGATCAAATCAAAAAGCCCGGAGAAAACTGTTATCGGTTGCCCCATAAGGATTGTAAAAGTCCTCGATGGGGTGTTGCTAAGATCGTTGGCGCGAGCCGGCTGGAAGTGCGTTTCTACGCTGTGCAAGCCATGACGTCGGCGCGGCTGCGAAAAACGTGTTATCAGTTCAACCCATGGTGCGGAATGGCGGCGACGGCCGTCGGCTCCGCGTTGGCCTTGAATGGAGAAAATTGCGTATTAAGCAGGGCCCCGGTCGTGGGATTCAACTCGAATCCGGACACCGTGTTGCCCAGGAAATTCGCGGTGTACATGTATTGGTTCAGGGATGGATCGATGCCGATGGCGACCGGCTGCAGGCCGGTGGCGAATGTGCCAGCGGGCGTCAATGAACCGCCGCTGATGGAGTAAGTGGTGACGGTGGAATCCTGGGAGTTGGCGACCACGACGAATTTGCCTGTTGCGTCGACGGCAATCGCCGCCGGCTGTCCACCGGCCGCGTACGGACTTCCGCTCAGCGGAGTCAGGTTGCCCGAATTGATGGCGAATCCGAGGATGTTGCCTTGCGCGAGGTCGGTGACGTAGAGATAGGTCCCGCTTGGATCGCTGGTAATCGCCGAGGGATGAGTTCCGGCGGGAAAAGGAATTCCGCCGTTCAGGGGAGTCAGCACTCCGCCTGAAGAGGCAAAGCCGAAGACATATCCAGTGTGCGCCGTGGCGTCGTAGGCGGCCACGTAGACGTTCGCGCCCCCGGGAACGGCGTTGACCGATGTGGGCACCACGACGTTGTTGGGGCTGCCGGGTACGGTCAGAGGCCAGTAGGCGGTGCTGAGGGCAGCATTGACGGCGGGCGATCCCAGTTCGCCGTTGGTGGCGATCGGGGAAGGAGGCGACGGAACCGGAGCACGGGGCCGCCGGGGAACAGGTTGGCAACGGCTGATATGTATCGGCTACGTAAAGATTGGTTCCGGTGATGGAGACGGCCAGCGGAAAAACGCCGGGAGTGTTAACGGTGTGATGGGGATAGAGCTTTCCGTCACTGCCGATGATGAACTGAACGATGGTGTTGTCGTCCTGGTTGACCACGTAGAGGTTGGCGTCGTCGCTTGAAACCGCCTCGGCCACGGGATTGCGGCCGCCGGAAGGAAAGGGCGAAGTGGGAATCTGGCGCATGTGGCCGGATTCCGAGTTGATCTCGAAAACGTCGATTTCGCCGTAGTTGTTGGGACCCGCGGCCATGGCACTGGTCACATAGACAAAATCGACGGTGAGCGTCGGCGCAGGCGGAGCAGGCAGCAGCAGGCGGCCACGCAGGCTGGCCGCGGAAACCAGCACAAGCTGGCCCGATTTGTTGAACTTCATGCGCATCTTTCGTCTGCAGAGATACCAGGTTCTCGATCGCAGTCCGCACGGGCCTCAGCGAAGCACGCGCGCGGACCGAGTCTGGTTGATCCGATCCGGAGGACCCGGAAGCTGGGGCGAGACCGGTCGAATCGCAGGGTTCCCGCCACGATTGCGACTCTTGCCGGCGATCCGTCAGCTCGTCCGCCCGCTGACCACGCACCAGGCAGGCTGACCGGTCGAGCTTGAAAGCCGTGTTGGCCTTTCCGTTCAGCGGCCGGAGGTCACCTGAGTTTTGGTCGAGCGATTTGCCCGTCACCGAAGAATCATTGAAATTGGCGGAGTAAAAGAACTGGTTGGAAGGATCCTCGAGGAGGCATTGCGGACCCGAACCGGAAGTGAACGGGCTTCCCGACATGGGCGGTCAGCTGGTGGGTAGCGGGGTCGACGACATATCCCACGATGCCGCTCTGGGCGGTGGTGCTGCTGACGTTATCGCCCTGGTTGGCAACATAGATCCATTTGCCCTTCGACTCGGAGATCAGCATGATGGGGTTGGTCATATTCGGATCGACCGGGACGGCTCCGCCGGTTTGCGCCTGGAGCGCTCCGCCTGTGCCCACGGTGAAGGGAAGGACCTGGCTGGTGTAAGTACCGGCAGCGAAGCTGTTGCCGCCGCCGATGGTGAGCGGCTCGTTATCCAGCACGTAGACATGTCCGGTAGCGCTGATGATGGCGGTTCCGGCGCCGCTGTTGATGGGCTGCACGCTGTTCTGGTTGACGGTCAACTGGCCCGTGCCCGAGCTGTAGGTGTAGGGAAAGACCACGTCTCCGTTGTTCGAGCCCGGAAAAGCAGCGGGGGTGCTGCTGAGGGTGATCAGGTAGGACGCCGTAAGCACGAAGTCGATGGGGTTGGCGGGAACGGGGAAATAGGGCAACGCCGAACCGGTGGCCGAGGTGACCTGGGCGTTGACCACCAGGGTCAACCGGCCCGTGGACGGGTCCACCTTGAAGGCGGTGATGTCGCCGCAGGCAGTCACTCCGGAACCGAGGGCCAGCGAGCACGAGGCGCTGGAGGGGGCCATCGTGCATCCAAAACGTAGATGTAGTTGCCCGCGCTGTCGGCGATCATGCGAAACGGGTTAATCCCCTGGGTGAAGAAGGTAGCCTGCGTCGTCAGGATGCCGTTGCCGCCGACCGCAAACTCCGTCGATGTTGGCGTCCGGCAGCAGTTAACGGTGGTTGCCGTACAGATTCCCTTGGTCACGGGATCGGTTCCGCGATTCAGGACATAAAGGAAGCGGCTGCCGGCAATCAGGACAGCTCGTCCCGGATTGGCGCCGCCGGAGGCCACCGGGAGTCCGTTGATCGGAACTCAGGTTTCCCGTGTTGTGATCGATTTTGAAGCCGCTGATGATGCCGTTGCCATTGGACTGGGCGGTCGAATTTCCAGTCACATACAAAAAGCCGACCGTATAACTCTGGACGCAAGACGTAACGCCGAGGACGGCGCCGACAGAAAGGGCGCTCATCAGCTAAGGCCTTGCCGAATTTCGTAAACCTCATGCGATTCCTTCATCCTGGTCCGGCGTGCGCCGCCAAGTGTGTCTATTTCCGCAGCAGAGCTGGGTTGGGATGGGTCCCTGCTGCATTGTAAAAGCCGAGGGCAGGTTGTGCCTAGTTTCGCTGGAGCTTACCCGAAATCCCGCTGTGCGGGTCAGGTTCTGGTTTTGCGCGCCATACAGCATCGCTCCGGCAGGACCTGCAGTTCAGATTTCGGACGCGATGGCATCTTGGACTGTGGCGGCGAAGGAAATGTCAACATCGGAGGAGCGGGGTGAGTCTGAGGAGATCATGTCGGTGCCGTTGCGGCGCTCTCAAAATCAGGGAACTGGTGGTCGCGGGAGTCGGTGGTTCCCACTCAACGCCGGCTGACGACGTCGCTAGAATGGGGCACAAATGTGCCGGCTACCAGACGCGGCAGGAGTTTTCCGGGTACATGGGCTGGCCTTTGGTGCAGCCGAAGGCCTTGCCGAATTCGTCGAAGTTCTGCACGGCGCCGTTGACGCGCCAGCGGCCCGGCGAGTGCGGATCGGTGAGCGCCCGCTGGCGCGAGGACTGCTCGGTCTGGTTCTCGCACCACACCTGGGCGAAGCCGAGGAAGTAGCGCTGCTCCTCGGTGTAGCCGTCGATCTTGTCGTCGATGGTCTTGCCTTCGGCGCCAGGGTGTCGAGCAGGGCCATGTAGGCGATGCGCAGGCCGCCGTTGTCGGCGGTGTTTTCGCCCAGGGTCAGCTTGCCGTTGAGCTTCTGCTGGGGCGACTGTCGTGGGCGGGAGCGGCCTCGAAGCCGCTGTACTCCGTCGGCTTCGCAATCGGTCCGCTCGACGAATTTCTTGCGATCGTCGGCGGTCTGCCACTCGCGCAGGTTGCCCTTGCCGTCATACTTCGATCCCTGGTCGTCGAAGCCGTGGGTCATCTCGTGGCCGATGACCACGCCGATGCCGCCGAAGTTGACCGCGGGGTCGATGTTGAAATCGAAGAACGGCGGCTGCAGGATGCCGGCCGGGAAGTTGATGTCGTTCATCGCGGGCTGTAGTAGGCGTTGACGGTGGGCGGCGTCATGCCCCACTCCTTCTCGTCGACGGGCTTGCCCAGCTTGTTGAGCTTGTAATTGCGCTGGAAGACGGCATTGCGCTGCACGTTGCCGACGAGATCGTCGCGCTCCACCTTGAGGCCCGAGTAGTCGCGCCACTTTTCGGGGTAGCCGATCTTGTTGCGGATCATGGCCAGCTTTTCTTCGGCGGCCTTTTTGGTGTCGTCGCTCATCCAGGGCAGGGTCTTGATGTCGTCGCCCAGGGACTTCTCGAGAGCGGCGACCAGCTTGTCCATGCTGGCCTTGGCCGCGGGCGGGAAGTTCTCCTTCACCCAGTCCTGCCCGACGGCTTCGCCCAGGGCCTGGTCGGTCATCGAGGTGCACAGCCGCCAGCGCGGGGTCGGCTCCTTCTGGCCGGCAAGGACTTTGCCGAAGAAGTCGAAATCCTCTTCGCGAAAGGCTTTGGGCAGACCTGCAGCCGATGCGCGTGAGGGTGTGCCAGCGCAGGTAGGACTTCCACGCATCGACGGGCTCGGAGCCGATCAGGACGTTTACTGCCTTGAAGAAGTCGGGCGTGGCTCACGTTCAGCGTGTCGAAGTGGCCGATCTTCACGTCCTTGAAGTAAGCCGCGAAGTCGAAGTCGGGGGCGAGCTTCTGGAAGTCCGGCGACGGTGTAAATGTGGTAGCGCTTTTCGGGGTCGCGCAGATCGGTGCGGCTGGTGGAGGCCTTGGCCAGCGCGGTTTCGATTTTCAGGACCGCCTCGGCTTCTTTGGCGGCCTGGTCGGGCGTGTCGCCGGCCAGGGTGAACATCTTCGTCATGTGCTCGATGTACTGTTTGCGGATGGTTTCAAAGCGATCGAGCAGATAGTAGTCGCGATCGGGCAGCGAGAAGCCGCCCTGGCCGATGCTGGCGATCTGCTTGGAGGAATCCTTCTCGTCCTGCTGCACGCCGAAACGAAACAGCGGAGCGGGGCTGCCCTGGGCCGCCAGTTCGCCAAGAAGCGGGGCCATGCTTTTTGTGTCGGTCAGTCCGGCGATCTGCTTCAGGGCGGGATCGATGGGCGCCAGGCCTTTCTTTTCCAGCAGGTCGGTATTCATGCAGGCGGCGAAGAAATCGCCGTACTTCTTCTGCATCGGGTTCCTGGGCGCCTTGGCCGCCGCGTCCAGTTCCTGCCACAGCAGGTAGCGGTTGCGCTCCTGGAGCAGGGAGAACGATCGCGACCATCGCACCTGATCGTTGGGAATGGGATTGTTCTTGATCCAGTTGCCGCAGGCGTACTGATAGAAATCGGTGCAGGGATCGACGGTCTTGTCGATGGCGGAGAGATCGAAGCTCCTGGTGGCGACGGGCGCGACCGGCGGCTGATTTTCACCCTGCAAAGAAGCGGGCGCTTGCGCGAACGCCGTGCCTGCAGCGAGCAGCAGGAATGGTGCAATACGAAGACAATTCATCATGATTCCCTTTTTGTGGGCGGGCTGGATTTTATTGGAGCGCTTGTGCGCTCCTAAACCACACGGGGAGACGCAGCGGGATCGTGCGGCTAACTTTCTCACCCGGTGTTGCATAGGAGACTATCACGGCACGGGCGGCCCGAGAGCCCGCGATTCGAACAGCCGCATCGCCTAAACTGAGGTTTGCCGCTCATGCCAGCCTACTGCGAAGTCGCGTTGCCTTTGCCGATGGACCGGACATTCACTTATGCCATCCGGAATGGGCAGCGGCCGCGGCGAGGCGCGCGGGTGATCGCGCCTTTTCGCAACGAGAAACTGATCGGCGTCGTGACGGCGCTTGATGTGGTGGCTCCGGCGGATTTTGAAATTCGATTCCTCGAGGCGGTACTCGACGAGGAGGATGAAACCGGCCCGGTTCTGAGCGATCATCTGCTGACGCTGGGGGAGTGGATGGCGCAGTACTACCTTGCTCCGCTGGGCGAGGTGCTGCGGGGGATGCTGCCGCTGATGGCCGAGGTGCGGCGAGTGGTGTATTACCGCATCACGGATTTGGGGCGCGATGTGCTGGCGCGAATGGTGGAGGACGCTTCGGGCCTGGACTCAGGGGCTAAAGCCCATTTTTCGCTCGAGCCGTTTGCGGCACGACTGAAGTCGTGCCCTGATACAGAACCACGTCCTGATACAGAGCCACGTTCTGATAAAGAACCAGATGACCGCGGTGAAACAGAAAAAGGTGAAGGGAACTCGACCCGCAGAGACCTGCGCGATTTGCAGCGGCGGGTTTTGGAAAAGCTCTCGAGTGGCGAGGCGGTGAAGGTGTCTACGCTGCGTACCGCGACGGCCGCAACACTGCCGGTGCTGGCGGCGCTGGTGCGGAAGAAATGGATTGCGCGCGAGACTGCGGCCATGGAGCGCGATGCGCGGCGCATGGAGCGATTCGCGGTGCTGCTGCCGGAGACGCGGCTGCCCAGGCTGACGGAAAAACAGCAGGCGATCCTGGCGGAGCTGGCGGCGTGCGGCGGCGAGATGCCGCTGGCGGAGCTGCGGCAAAAAGATCTGCCGTCGTCAACGCTGCAGACGCTGGTGCGGCGCGGACTGGTGCGCATCGATGAGCGGCCGGCGGCGTTTCGCCTGGGCGGGCTGGCGAACATCGGGTGAGGCGATCCGCCTGAACGAGCCGCAGACGGATGCTCTGGCCGCGGTGGCCGCGGCGCTGGGGGCGTTCAACGCATTTTTGCTGCACGGCGTGACGGGGTCGGGGAAGACGGCGGTCTATCTTGCGGCGATGCAGCGGGCGCTCGATCGCGGGCTGGCGTCGATTCTGCTGGTGCCGGAGATCGGGCTGACGCCGCAGATGGCGGGCCTGCTTGACGCGGCATTCGGAGCCAAGGTGGCGCTGCTGCACTCGGCGCTCACGCCGGAGGAGCGCAGCGAGCAGTGGCGGCGCATCCGGCGGGGCGAGGCGCCGATCGTGGTGGGGACGCGGTCGGCGATCTTTGCGCCGGTGCCGAACCTGGGCCTGATTCTTGTGGATGAGGAGCACGACCAGAGCTACAAGCAGGAAGAGACGCCGCGCTACAACGCGCGCGATGTGGCGGTGATGCGGGCCAAGCTGGCCGGACGCGGTGGTGGTGCTGGGGTCGGCGACGCCTTCGCTTGAGAGCTGGCAGAATGCGGCGCAGGGCAAGTACACGCGGATCGAGCTGCGCGAGCGGGTGATGAACCGGCCGCTGCCCGAGGTGGAGCTGATCGACATGCGGCGCGAGTTTCAGGAGACCGGGCAGGAGCAGCTCTTCTCGCGCGCGCTGGTGGAGCAGACGCAGGCCGCGCTCGATCGCGGCGAGCAGGCGATGATCCTGCTGAACCGGCGCGGGTATTCGTTTGCGGTGATCTGCCGGGCCTGCGGAGAGAAGCTGGAGTGCCAGAACTGCGCGATTGCGCTGACGCATCACAAGCCGCCGGCGGATCAGGCCGAGATTGCGCGCGAAGGGCAGCGGCTGGAGTGCCACTACTGCGGCTATCGGCGCACGGTGCCGGCGCGTTGTCCCGAAGTGCGACAGCGAGCACTTGTATTATCTGGGCGCGGGGTCGCAGCAGGGCGAGGAGCGGCTGCACGGAGATTTTTCCGATGCGCGCGGATCGGGCGCATGGATCGCGACACGGTGCGCGGGCGGCACGACCTGGAGCGGCTGCTGGCGCGACTGCATTCGGGCGAGATCAATCTGCTGGTGGGCACGCAGATGATCGCCAAGGGGCACGACATTCACGGCGTGACGCTGGTGGGCGTGGTGGGCTGCGATCATGCGCTGTCGATGCCGGATTTTCGCGCGGCGGAGCGCGTGTTTCAACTGATGACGCAGGTGTCGGGCCGCGCGGGGCGCGGGGATCTGCCGGGGCGCGTGGTGGTGCAGACGTATTATCCGGATCACTATGCGATTCTGGCGGCGACGCAAGCATGACTATGCGGGCTTTGTGGAGAGGGAATTGAAGTATCGGCGCTGGATGCACTATCCGCCGTTCGGCGTGCTGGCGAATGTGCTGGTGCAGGCGGAGAAGCTGGAAGAAGCGGCGGGATGGTCGGCCGAGTTGGGCAAGTGGTTCCAGAAGACCGCGCCCGAGGGCGTGCGGGTGCTGGGGCCGTGCACGGCGCCGATGGCGCGCATCAAGGGAATTTATCGTTTTCACCTGATTCTGAAAGCGGCATCGCGGAAGGCGCTGAATGCGGCGCTGCGGGGGATGCTGGCGCATGCCGACGCGGCCGGCGTGCCGCGGCGGAACCTGATTGTGGATGTGGATGCGCAGCGGCTGATGTAGCCACCTGCGGTGGGGCCGACCGTTGATGTCACCATGCAGGTTCGTGCTCTCCCACCCATGCGCAGAGAACGCGCATGGATGGGGCACGGACGCAGGATGACACCCTGCAGGTCCCCAATGCGGGACCCTGGGGCATCCGGCAGAGTCAGAAGAGCAGGTAATTGGCGGGGTGGGGTGATTGCGGGTTACGAATCACGGGGATGGCTTTGTGCTCTCCCACCCATGCGCAAAGAACGCGCATGGATGGGGCACGGGCGCAGGATGACACCATGCAGGTCCCCAATGCGGGACCCTGGGGCATCCGGCAGAGTCAGAAGAGCAGGTAATTGGCGGGGTGGGGAGATTGCGGGTTACGAATCACGGGGATGGCTTTGTGCTCTCCCACCCATGCGCAAAGAACGCGCATGGATGGGGCACGGGCGCTGGGTGACACGATGTAGGTTCGTGCTATCCCAGGTCCCAAATACGGGACCTGGGGCACCCGGCATCTCTGCTCACGGCGCTAAGACAGTGCGGGCCGCACGCTTTACTTGCCGTCGCTGGTGCTCTTGGCGGGTCCGGTCTCGAGGGCGTGCAGTTCCTTGCCGGGTTTGAAGCGGACGGCCTTGCCGGGGGTGATGCTGACTTCGGTGCCGGTGCGGGGATTGCGGCCGATGCCGGTTTTGCGGGCGCGGACACTGAAGACGCCAAATCCGCGCAGTTCGATGCGCTCGCCTGCGGTGAGAGCCTCTTTCAAGCCCTCGAAGACCGTGTCGACTGCGGCCTCCGCCTTGGTTCGGGGCAGACCAGTGCGCTCGATCACGTGATGGACGATGTCCTGCTTGATCAAAGGGGAACCTCGCTGCACGATTTGGAGTGTCTACTTCGTCCTACCCCTGTGATACTACAGGTTTTGCGGCGGATGGGAAACTAGCGGATTTTGCCGTCGGCGGAGTTATTGGACGAAACTTCGGTGACTGCGGTCGGGTGCGGGAATTTTTCGTACCGGGTTTTCCGATGTTGCGGCCCTGCCGTTGTCTTATGATGGGACTGGACGGGTCTCCCCAGATGACAGGGACGTCATGCAGGAGATAACTGCCGGCAGAGTCTTGCTGCCGGATGGCGACCGATCCGGAACAGGAGAGGCATGTCGATTCAGAGTGACCGTTGGATACGAGAGCAGGCGCTGAACCATCAGATGATCGAGCCCTTTCAGCGAAAAGCAGGTGCGCGGAGGGCGTCATTTCCTACGGTCTTTCTTCGTATGGCTACGACCTGCGGGTCTCAGACGAGTTCAAGATCTTTACCAATGTGAACAGCGCGATCATCGATCCCAAGGCGTTCGACGAGCGTTCGTTCGTGTCGGTGCAGGCCAGTATCGGTCATCGTTCCGCCCAACTCGTTTGCGCTGGCCCGGTCGGTGGAATACTTCCGCATTCCCCGCGACATCCTGACGATCTGCGTGGGCAAGTCGACGTATGCGCGCTGCGGCATTATCGTGAACGTGACGCCTTTCGAACCGGAGTGGGAAGGATTCGTGACGCTGGAGATTTCCAATACCACGCCGCTTGCCGGCCAAGATCTATGCCAACGAGGGACTCTGCCAGATTCTGTTTTTCCGCGGCAACGAGCCCTGCGAGATCAGCTATGCCGACCGCAAGGGGAAGTATCAGAAACAACAGGGAATCGTACTTCCCAAGCTGTGAGCGTCCGTGACCGTCCGGATAGAAAGATCATCTACCGGCGCTGCGCTCCGTCTCCAAACCGGGAGTGGCTCGACCGCACTCATTCACCCAGGCCCGGGGGTCACGTTGGCTGCGCTTTCCAATCCGACTACGATTCGTATCGGCGTTCTGGCCGGCGAACCGATCCGGCTCGAGGGGCTTTCGGCTGTCTTTGAAGAGCCGCCGGAGTCCGGACGACCACGCCTGGTGCCTGTTGTCGGCACGTTGCCGGAATTGCTGGCCGATAACAAGCTCGATTACCTGGTTGTCGATTTCAACTCTTCCGATGAGGGGATGAAGACGCTGGAAGCGGCGAGGCGGGCGCGGCCGGGAATCCGCCAGATCGTGATCGGGCCCGACGGAGAACGATGAACTGGTGCTGGACGCGATCACCGCCGGGGCTCGTGCCTACCTCTACTCTTCGGCCGGCCCGCATACGGTCCGGATGGCCATCGACATCGTGGTAAGCGGCTCGATATGGGCGCCGAGGCGGTTGCTCTCGCGGTTGCTCGACCGGCTGCTGAAAGTCCCGGTGAGCGGTACTGGGGTCCTGGGCGCTCTCCCACTGACGGCGCGCGAGCGGCAGGTGTTGGACCTGATCCTGCTGGCGAGATCCAACCGGGAAATTGCCCGGCAACTGGGCATCGAGGAGCGCACCGTAAAGGCCCACGTTGGCCGGCTGATGAGAAAGGCCGGTGCGGAGAACCGCATCGAGCTGTCGATCAAGGCTTTGAATAGCCGGTCGATTTTTCCGGTCGAACCCGGAGGAGAAGGCAGGGGATAGAAGACTGGGGGTCAGGTGGCGATTCCCGGACCGGGAAGTGTATTACTCGTTTGGTTACTTTTAATCTACCCCATAGGTTACTAAAATCCCCTGTCCCTTCGTACTCTTGTTACCTAGACAGGATTATCCCAGAATGGGTTTCAGAAACAACGCAGATCTGGGGAAAGGAGTTCCCCGCTGTCATGTTCGCATGGTGCCGAGGAACTCCTCTTTTTTATCTTTACAAGCAAAAACACCCCTGATGGGCGCCGCTGATCCCAGCCAGCACGGCGCAACCGAGCCCTCCCCCCAAAAACTCATCTAGTAGCGCAGAAGGTTCGGCTCTGTCCGCTTCGCGCTTCACCCGGCCAGGATTGGGATAGCCTGAGGCTACGGCAATCCCTGGTTGTTGACTTTGCCGTTGTGTTGAAGGTCGCTGCGGGGTGTTGGCCGTGTAGACTTGCGCGAACCCAGAGCAACTCCTGGCCGCTTTTGCTGTCAAAGACTTTAAACGGGCTCCGCGCCGACGGACTGCGGAAAATGGAAAGGATCCATATGAAAAAGACCCTGACTTCCCTCGGCCTGTGTTTCCTGCTCTCGTGCAGTGCTTTCGCAGCTTCGTCCCGCAACGACCTGCAGGATCGCCTGGACGCCGCCAAGACCGTGCTTGACCAGATGATGGCGGCAAAGGATCACAGCATCCCCATGAACATCATGGAGCAGGCCACCTGCGTGGGCGTTATCCCCGGACTGATCAAGGGCGCATTTGTGTTCGGAGCGCAATACGGCCAGGGAGTGGTGACGTGCCGCACCGGCCACGGCTGGAGCGCCCCGGTGTTTATCCGCATGGCGGGCGGATCCTGGGGATTTCAGGCTGGCGGGCAATCGACGGACCTGGTGCTGATCGCGGTCAACGATCGCGGTTTTCAGGACCTGCTGAAGAACAAGTTCAAGATCGGCGGCGATGCGGCAGCCTCGGCCGGGCCGGTGGGGCGCAACAGCCAGGCAGCGACGGACTGGAGCATGAACGCCGAATTGCTGACCTACTCACGGAGCAAAGGCCTGTTTGCGGGCATCGATCTCGATGGCACGGTCGTGAGTCAGAACAAGGAAGATACGGAACTGTATTTCAACCACCCGCACAGCTTCGACGCCATTCTCAAGGGCGATGTGGCTCCTCCCTCGGGCTCGGAGGATTTCGTGAAGACCGTGGCGCGGTACTTTACGGAAGCCAAGAATACGGAAGCCAAGAATCACTGAGAGTCTCATTCGAGCGTAGCGAAACGAGCGCGATTGAGAGTGCCGCCTGCGGAATCTGCGTGGGCGCGCGGTTTCTTGCGTCCCGGCTTTCCATCCGGAAGCTATGACGACGCCGTACACTAATCCTTGCCTACAACGATGCAGGAACGATCTGGAGTACTGGCTGGTGCTGGCGGTGGCGCGCACGCTGGGGCGCCTGCCGCGCAGCGTGGCGCGTCTCCTGGTGCGGGCACTTACCTGGACCGCATACGTTGCGCTGGGCCGGCTGCGGCAGGTGGGAGAGCGGAACCTGGAGATGGCGCTGCCGGAAATTCCGGTGCCTGAGCGGCGAGCGCATCCTTCGCCACGTGTTTCGAAATCTGGGCTGGCAGCTGGTCGAGTTCTGCCGTCTGCCGCGCTATACGACTGCAAATACAAAGCGGATGGATCCGGACCGAGGGCCTGGAGCACTTTCTGGCCGCCGAGGCGCGCGGCAAAGGCGTGCTGGTGCTGACCGGGCACCTGGGCGGGTGGGAGCTGTCGAGTTTCTATCACTCGCTGATGGGCCATCCCATGGGCATGGTGATTCGCCGGCTCGACAATCGCCTGCTGGACGAGTATGTCAACAGCATCCGCTGCCTGCACGGGAACCGGGTGCTGCACAAGGACGACTTTGCCCGCGGGCTGCTGACCGCCATGCGCGCGGGGGAGACGGTCGGCATTCTGATGGACACGAACATGACGCCGCCGCAGGGCGTGTTTGTACGCTTCTTCGGAATTACGGCGTGCACCGCTTCGGGACTGGCGCGGGTGGCGCTGAAGACTGGCGCGGCGGTGGTGCCGGGGTTCCTGGTGTGGGAGGCAAGCGAGCGGAAATACGTGCTGCACTTCGGGCCGGAGCTGGCGTTGAGCGAAACGGAGGATCACGAAGCCGACATCCTGACGGCCACGCAGCAGTGCAATGACGTGCTGGAGTCCTGGATTCGCCGTTATCCTGACCAGTGGCTCTGGATTCACCGGCGATGGAAGACACGGCCCCCGGGGGAGCCGGGACTGTACTGAGATCAGACCGGAGGGAGGCAGGCAATGACGCTGGGCGAACTGGTAGAGAGACTGGGCGGCAAGCTCGCGCAGGGAAGTGCGGACCGGGGGATCGGCGGAGTGAGCTCGACGGTGCTGGCCGGGCCGGGCGATCTTGTGTTTGCGCAGGATTCGGCGTCGGCAACCGATGCGTTGACGAGCAATGCCGGCGCGGTGGTGTTGCGCCCGGGACTCGTGCAGGAATATCCGCCTGACAAAGCGATCATCGAAACACCCCAGCCGCGGCTTTGGTTTTCGAAGGCGGCCACGACGCTCGCACCGGTTCCGCCGCCGAAGAACATGATGCGGACGGCGGTGGTGGGACAGAATGTCTCGCTAGGGAAAGACATCAGCATTGGCGAGTGCGCGGTGGTGGAAGACAATGCCGCAATTGGCGCCCGGACGCGCATTGACGCCGGAGCCGTGATCGGCGCCGGAGTGCGCATCGGCAACGACTGCCACGTTTATCCACGCGTGGTGATTTATCCGGGGACCACGCTTGGCGATCGGGTGATGGTGCATGCGGGGGCGGTGCTGGGAGCGGACGGGTTTGGGTATGTGCGCGATTCCTCGACCGGGGCGTACACGCAATTTCCGCAGCAGGGGACGCTGGTGATCGAGGACGACGTGGAGATCGGGGCGAACACGACCATCGACCGCGGCGCGCTGGCCGAGACGCGCATCCGCCGGGGGACCAAGATCGATAACCTGGTCCATATCGGCCACAACTGCGATATCGGCGAAGACGTCATCCTGGTGGCGCTTACGGGAATTTCCGGATCGAGCTCGGTTGGCAAGGGAGCGGTGATTGCGGGGCAGGTTGGCATTGGCGATCATGCCCACGTGGGCGAGGGCGTGATCCTGGGCGGGCAGGCCGGCGTGCTGAGCGGAAAGACAGTGACCAACGAAGGCCTGAAGCCGGGGACGGTGCTATGGGGCACGCCAGCGCGGCCGCTGAAGCAGGTGCTGCGCGAGATCGCGGTGCTGGGCCGGCTGGCGAAAGGGCGGCGGACAAGAGGTCTGGATCCCTCTGAAGGCCGCGAGTGAATTGAGCGGGCAGGCGTCGGCTGAATCGCTGCGTTGCTTCAGTGTCGTCGCACATTACTTCGGATCGGGGCCGCGGGCACTCAAGAAATCCTAAAGTTCAACGCAAGGCCGGTCGATAAGTGGCGGCAGGGGGAGCGCCCATGGAAATCGGCCCGATCACCGCTGTGCGTCCCGTGCCCATGATCAAACCGTCGGGAGGCACACCGGACCTCTCCCGCGTCTACGAAGTCGAGTACCTGGGGCAATCGACTGACGACGAATACACGCCCGCAAGTGGAAAAGCCGTGCGGGGCCTCGAAGACGAGGAGGAGGATGCAGCGGAGGAGACTGCGGATGGCGCAACCGAGGCTGAGGACGCCTCACATTCCAGCACGGTTAACTTCTTTGCGTGATTCGGTGACCGGCGCTCAATGATTTTTGATTCACAGGCCACTTATCCCGCGCGGGACGGAGTTGTGGCCGTTTCGTGATTTTCTTCTGATTCATTTTTCTTGTGTGCGCAATGGTTCCCAGATCTTGGCCCTCGGACCCGATTCCGAATTGCAACGCTGGAGTCAAAAAAAACCTAGTGTCGTCCGCCGCGAATAGAGTCATTTTCAAGTGGCTCTACGGTGACATCGAATGGCCGGAAACCATCCTTCATGGGGCTAAGCCCACAACTCGGGAACCTTAACTGCAGACTGCGCTACACTCGCCTCAGCTTTAGGATGCAAGGTGCACAATGGCTCCAACCCTCGACTCTACGGAACCGGCAAGAACGTCCCCGTGGCTCTGGTTTGTCGCCGCGGGTACGGCTGCAGTGTTGATCGCCGTCATCGCCGCCTATGTGGTGCACGCGCCGCTGTGGTTCATCTACTCGATCCTGCCTACTTCCATGCTCCTCTTCGACCCATCCCCAGCGGACTTTGCCAAGGAAGTTTTTCAATTCTTCATCTTGTTCGGCGGAACATTTGTGCTCTACGGAACAGCAGGCTTGTTCGTGGGGAATGCGATCCAGGGCTGGCGCTGGTGGAGACGTAGACGTTCACGACACTTGTAGGCACTGTGCCGCTGCAAGCTCAGTGGATCCGGGTGCGAACAGCTCTCGAAGAGAGCATGTCGTAAGGACGTTCAGTTCGTTGTGGGTGTATCACCGCCGACTAGAAGAAATGAAGAACAACCGCAGTCAGGGATGGAACGGTGTTCACCCGAAAGGATGAAAAACAACCGCCGATCCTTCGTCGCTGCGCTCCTCAGGATGACAGCGCTATGGTGGTCGCGAGCGTTATTTTCAGGTCAAATCCTTCGCTACGCTCAGGATGACAGGCAAGAGGAGAGATGGGCGAAGCGGGCGAATGAGGCAAATCCGACGCGGAGATCCCCCTCGGCTGCTAAAGCGCCCTGAAATTGATTGGGTTAAACGTACGGGCTGAAGCCCGTACGTTTACGAAATGCGTTTTTCAGCGAGCTGTGAAGGCGGGTCCTTTCAAAACAGAAACGACCATCTGTGGGGCGGACTCCACTAGAAGGCGTAGGACAGGCCAACCAGCGGCACGACATTGGCGTGAAGGCCGCCGTCGTTGACGCGTATCGTGGCATTTCCGATGAGGACAAGTTCGTGCTTCAGGCGAACCTTGCCGCCGATCGCAATGGCATCGGAGTTGTAGCTTGAGAGCGTGGGCTTGATCGATGGAACCGGTATCGTCGTTTCCGTCGTGGGATCAGTTTTCCCGTCGGTCTGCGGAAGCCGGAGGAAGGAGCCGAGCGACAAGCGGTTGGCGGACAGGACACCCTGACCAATCAGATCGGCGGCGATGGTGAGCCACCTGGTAGCGCGAAAGTCGGCGCCTGCAGAATAGAGCCACGCTGGAGGAAGGCTGGCCGACGTCCCCGTTGAGCTCAGGGGGTCGCCGGCAAGAATCGAACCGCTGTTCCACTCGTATCCGAGTCTCACATGCGGAGAGATCCGACCGGCGTAGGTCAACACTCCAAAGGGGGTCACGCCATACGCGCCGGTGCCAAGGAAGTTCTTAGCATCGCCGCTCGGGAAGCGTACTCCAAGCCCGATTGAGCCGGTAAGCTTCTCGCCGTGGAGCACCTCATACTTTCCCCGGATGGTGATGTCGCCTATCCCTGTGGCATCCGTCATGGGAGGCGCGTTTCGCTTGGGTTGAGCAATCGGGGTACCGCCGCCGGGCGGTGTGATCAGGCCTGGTGCGCCCGGGATTGGGAATGTTGCATCGACACTCGAGTAAATGAGCGGGCAGTCTGTGTTGTCGCCTGCAAAGTAATGGAATTCTCCGCATACGCCAGCAGGATTAACAGGATCATCGTGAGCAGGGGGTAAGCAGTCCCCGCCGCCCCCTGGCCCAGGCTGAGCCTCGCAGGGTTGAGTACGGACAATATGTGCCACCGAAGCGACCCGCAGATGGGCATTGTCAATGGGCAACTCAAACGAAGCGTCCATGTGCTGCGCGATGCCAAACACGGCATAAATCACGGTTTGATTCAGATCGAGGTGAACCTGGTTGGATGTGTTGATGTAGTCATTCTTAAACGAGGTCGCTTCAATTGAGCTGAGGTTTTCGGAACCTTCGTGGAGCAGGGCTGCGGGAAAGTTGTGCAGGTCGATTCCGTCGATCTTGGTAAAGCTGAAGTACTGGTAAGCAACGCCGAGGTTGAAGGCTTTCCGGCCGATCACGTTTGCACGTTCAGTAATGATGGGCCCGAGGCTATCCTCGGTCGGTACTGGATGCCCGGCACTATCCAGAGTGAACGTGGTACCCGAGCCGGAGGATCCCAAGGGCAGAATGGAGAGTGCCTGGCCGATGGCCTGGTTCAGGGGACGGAATTGTGCTTCAGAGTTGTCGGCGAAGTGGGCGTTATGGTTGGGATTTGCCAACGTGAGGCCCTGGGGTCCAAACAACTGAGGTATCGTGCAGATCAACGTGTTTGTGTACGCAATGGTGGAACACGTCTGCGCGGCCAGCGGAATGGTTGTGACGACGACGCCGAGAGAGAGAAGCATCCATGCGCGGAATTTCGTGATCATCTTGCCTCCGGGAAGTCTTAGTTGTCTTTTTCGATGAACCAGCGGCCCTGCAGCTTTCTAAGAGAGAAGCGTTTTGTGACGTCGAAATGGGACACTTTTCCATTGGCGACAAATTCCAACCGCTGATTGCAATCGACGGTGGCGGTGTCTCCGTTGATTAGTGGATCTTTCTGGTCCAGCGTTACGTGAATTTTGTCGGCTGCCTTGAAGGTCTGCTGAAACTGCGCGCGGGGAATGGTCAACCACACGGCGGCGAGGGCGTTCAGGTCTTTTCTCTCGTAGGCGGACCGATAGGATTCGAGGGTTTGCTTGATTGCTTCGCGATCTTTCTGCACGGCCTGTTTGTCGGCGAGCTGCCGCACGGTTTCGGCATCGTTCTGGGCCTGGGTCTGTTTCTCCACCAGTTGCCGCGCAGCATCAGCGTCCTTCTGAGCCTGGGTCTGTTTTTCGGCGAGCTGCCGCGCCGCTTCGGCATCCTTCTGGGCCTGGGCCTTTTTCTCCGCCAGTTGCCGTGCAGCTTCGGCATCCTTCTGAGCCTGGGTCTGCTGTTGCCCTTTGTTCTGGAGAGTTGCAAGGTTGGTTTTTGCCTCTAAAGCGTGCTGCCCATTTGGAAACTCAGTCAGGAATTGCCGGAGTTCTGCCTGCTGGGTCGAGTTCCGCACTCTTTCCCAGGAAAGGTCTTCGATCCTCTTGAGAGCCGTTGGCGCAAAGTTGCTTTTCGGATAATCACCCAGGAACTTCCTCAGGCCAGCGACATCGGTCGTGTTCCTGACGCTGTTCCACGCGGCCTCGTCGGCAGAAATACTGGAGTTGGCCTGGGCCGGAGTCTGGATGACAACCATGGCGTGTTTCCCGTCGGCGCCCGCCAGTTGAATGGGCTGGCCGTTGCCGCCACGAACCAGGGTTAACGCGTATTCGGCCTGTTCCTGTGCCGGGAGCTTGTATCGATCGTGGCCGGACGGTTGCAGTTTCTTGCCATCGATTTGAAGCTCTGCTCCTTTGCACCGGCAGAAGATCGCCTGGCCGTCCCGGGCCTGGGAAATTCCTATAACGGCGTTCTCGTCAAGACCCTTGGCTCCTTCGACACTGACCGAACCCTGGTCCGAAACCTCTACCGATAATTCCAGCGTCTTCCCGTCATTGGAAACCACAATGCGATGGGATCCCGGCTTGAGGTCGTTGAGATCGAGGCGTTGGGAAGAGAGGTCCCCTCTTGGCTGTCCATCGAGTGTCACCGCAGCCGAACTCAGGTTGCTGACAATCGACATGGAAGACAGCATCGAAGGCGCGGGGCCGGCAATCTGCTTCAGGGAGAGGGGCGGAACCCGCAACGGCTCTTTCGTGACCACCAGCAGGGAGTTCGCGGGTTCATAACCGTTCTTTGTGAGTTCGGTTGCGTGGCTTCCCGGGGCCAGCTTGAGTGTGCAGACGCCTGCACACGGCACGGCTTTGCCGTCAATTGCCAATATGCTATCGGGCGGATCGATTTCGAATCGGACTTCGGTCATGGAGGCCGGCCGGACCACCGCGTAAATGATGGCGGCCAGAACCAGCGTGGCGGCGATTCCAATCCCAATTAAACGATTGCGGTTCGGACTCGCGGCAATGGCTTGAAGCGACCACTTGCCGGGGGCTTGCTCAACGGTTGCGGATGACGGCGCGCTGATTTTCTTCGGCGACTTCGCGGGTGGCGGCTGGAGCTGGGCGGCCGGCTTCTTGACGGTCTTTGCTGCTTCTGCCTTGCGCGCGCGCGCCTCGGCCTCTGCCGTTTCTTTTGCGGTGCGGGCTTCCGCCTCCGCTTTTTGCTTTGCGGCGCGGGCTTCGGCTTCGGCTTTTTCTTTTGCCTTCTGGGCGCGTTCGCGCTCCAGGCGCTTCTGCTCTTCACGCTGTTTTGCCAGCTCGGCCTGCGTTGTCTCCAACGCGGTCCGCAGTTCCGGATTTTTTGGATCGGATTCGAGCGCGGTGCGAAGGCGCTTGAGAGAATCATCGCCGCGCCCCTTGTTCAGAAGTTCGCGGGCTTGCGTGATGGCCTGCTCCGCTGCTGCCCTGCGCGCGCGGGCCTCGGCCTCCGCCTTCTCCTTCGCTAGCCGTTCACGCTCTTGCTGTTCGCGTACCTGGCGTTCGCGTTCTTCCTTCTCTTTTGCGAGTTTCTCAAGACGGGCGCGTTCCCGCTCCTGCCGCTCCTGCTCGGCACGTTGCCGCGCCACTTCGGCCTGGATCGAATCCAGTGTCAAGCGCAGCTCCCGGTTCGCGGGATCACGTTCCAGGGCCGATTGAAGAAGGCGCAGGGACTCGTCGCTTTGTCCGCGGGTCGCAAGGTCGCGGGCTTGCGCGATGGCTTGCTCCGCCGCCACTTTGCGGGCCAGAGCCTCGGCCTCCGCTTTCTCGCGCGCGATCCGCTCCCGTTCCAGCCGTTCGCGTTCGATCTTTTCGCGCTCCGCGCGCAGCTGCGCGATCTCTGCCTGAACTGACTCGAGGCTCGATTGCAGTTCCTGGTTCTCGGGATCGCGTCCCAGGGCGGCGCGCAGGCGCTGCAGCGACTCGTCTTCCTTTCCGCGCGCCAGCAGTTTTCGAGCATCGCTGATCGCGAGTTCCGCTGCCGCCTTGCGGGCGCGGGCCTCAGCCTCTGCCTTTTCCCGCTCCAGCCGCTCACGTTCCTGCCGTTCCCGCTCGAGGCGCTCCCGTTCGGCGCGCAGCCGGGCGACATCGGCCAGGGTTGCGTCCAGAGCCGATCGCAGTTCGCGGCTTTGAGGATCGGTTTCTAAAGCAGAGCGAAGGCGCTGGAGCGACTCCTGCTCCTGGCCCCGGGCCAGCTGCTCTCGAGATTCACGGATTGCGAGGTCTGCGGCTGCCTCGCGGGCGCGGGCCTCGGCTTCGGCCTTCTCCCGGGCCTGGCGCTCGCGTTCCTGGCGTTCACGCTCCTCGCGTTCGCGTTCCGCGCGCTGGCGGTCCACTTCGGCCTGAATCGTGTCGAGCGTCGATCGCAATTCCTGGCTTTCCGGATCACGTTCCAACGCGGAGCGAAGGCGCTGAACCGACTGTTCGCCTCGCCCCTGGGCCAGAAGCCTGCGAGCTTCCTCGATGGCGCGGTCCGCGGCCGCCTTGCGTGCCCGGGCTTCGGCTTCGGCCTTCTCGCGCGCGATGCGTTCCTGCTCCTGGCGTTCGCGTTCGTTGCGCAGCCGGGCCACTTCGGCCTGAACCGTATCCAGCGTGGCGCGCAGTTCCTGGCTTTCGGGATCTCCTTCCAGAGCGGTGCGAAGAAGCAGCAGCGATTCTTCTTCCTGCCCACGGGCGAGCAGTTCCTGAGATTCCTGAATCGCCTGATCGGCGGCTGCTTTCCGGGCTCGCGCCTCGGCCTCCGCCTTTTCCCGGGCGGCACGTTCCTGCTCGACGCGCTCCTGTTCGGCGCGAAGCAGGACAAGTTCCGCATGCGTCGATCGCAGTTCCAGGCTTTCAGGATCGGCTTCAAGAGCGGAGGCGAGGCGCTGCAGGGCTTCTTCGAGGCGCTCCGACCTCATCAGCTTGCGTGCTTCGTTGATCGCCTGTTTTGCCGCCGCCTTGCGGGCGCGTTCTGCCGCTTCTGCCTGTTCTCTGGCCAGGCGTTCGCGCTCTTTCCGCTCTTGCTCTTTCTGCTCGCGATCCCGCCGTTCCTGCTCAGCCCGCTGCCTCTCAACTTCCGCTTGCGTCGCTGCCAGGGCGGAACGCAGGTCGCGGCTCGAAGGATCCTTTTCGAACGCCAGCCAAAGAAGCTGCACCGACTCTTCGCCGCGTCCCTGAGCGAGCAATTCACTGGCCCCTTTGATGGCCTGGTCGGCCGCGTCCTTGCGGGTGCGGGCTTCGGCCTCGGCTTTTTCCCGTGCGATCCGCTCCCGCTCCAGCCGCTCCTGCTCGAGGCGCTGACGGGCCACTTCAGCCTGTGTGGCATCGAGGGCGGCCTGTAATTCGCGCCGCTCCGGATCGAGTTCAAGCGCCGAGCGAAGCCGCGACACTGACTCTTCGCCGCGTCCCTGGCCAAGCAATTCGCGGGCTTCGGCCAGAGCCCGGCTGGCTGCCTCCTGGCGGGCGCGGGCTTCGGCCTCGGCTTTTTCTCGCGCGATCCGCTCGCGCTCCAACCGCTCCTGTTCCTGGCGCTCGCGTTCCTCGCGCAGACGGGATACTTCGGCTTCGGTCGACTCCAACGCCGACTGCAGGTCCAGGCTTTCGGGATCGCGCTCGAGCGCAGTGCGGAGAGTCTGCAGTGAGGCCTCTTCCTCTCCCCGGGACAGCAACTCCTGAGCCTGACGCATGGCCTGCGTGGCTGCTTCGAGGGCGCGCGCTTCGGCTTCGGCTTTTTCGCGTGCAATGCGCTCGCGCTCCAGCCGTTCCTGCTCCTCGCGTTCGCGCTCGGCACGCCGAAGAGCCACTTCCGCCTGAGTCGCCTCCAGCGCGGAGCGCAGGTCCTGGCTCTCGGGATCGCGATCCAACGCGTCGCGAAGCCGCTGTACTGACTCCTCTTCCTGTTTTTGCGTGAGCAGCTCACGCGATTCCCAGACCGCCTGCTCGGCCGCTTCCTTGCGGGCCCGAGCCTCGGCTTCGGCTTTCTCTCGTGCGATCCGCTCCCGCTCCAGCCGTTCGCGTTCCTCGCGTTCGCGCTCAGCGCGTAGACGGGCCACTTCAGCTTGCGTCGATTCCAGCGTCGAGCGAAGTTCCTCGCTCTGCGGATCGCGCTGCAGCGCTTCGGCGAGGCACTGAATCGCCTCGTTTTCCTGCCCGCGAGCAAGCGACTCGCGCGATTCGTGAATAGCCTGTTCGGCTGCCGCTTTGCGGGCCCGCTCCTCCGCTTCGGCTTTCTCCCGCGCGATCCGCTCCTGCTCCTGGCGCTCCCGTTCGAGCCATTCGCGCTTCGCTTGCCGATTGGCGACTTCAGCCTGAACCGTTTCCAGGGCCGAGTGCAGCTCGTGGCTCTCGGGGTCGCGATCGATCGCGATACGAAGCCGCTGGATTGATTCCTGCTCCTGCTCCCGGGTCAGCAATTCGAAGGATTCCTGAATCGCCTGCTCGGCCGCGGCCTTGCGGGCTTGGGCCTCGGCCTCGGCCTTTTCGCGTTCGATCCGTTCCCGCTCCAGGCGCTCGCGTTCCTGCTGTTCCCGCTCCGCTCGCAGGCGGACCACTTCGGCCTGAATCAGGTCCAGGGCCGCGTGCAGGTCCTGGCTCTCGGAATCGCGCTCCAGGGCGTCGCGGAGGCACTGCAGAGACTCGTCTTCCCGTCCCTGGGCGAGCAAGTCCTGGGAGTCCTGAATGGCCCGCTCCCGGGCTTCCTCGCGGGCACGGGCCTCGGCTTCGGCTTTCTCGCGTGCGATCCGCTCCCGCTCCAGCCGTTCGCGCTCCTGGCGTTCGCGTTCTGCCCGCAGACGGGCGATTTCAGCTTCGATCGATGCCAGCGCCGTATGCAACTCCCGGCTTTCGGGATCGACCTCGATGGCGGTGCGCAGCCGCTGGAGAGAGGCCTCTTCCTCTCCGTGCGCGAGCAACTCGCGCGATTCGTGAATCGCCTGCTCCGCCACCGCTTTGCGGGCGCGGGCTTCGGCCTCGGCCTTTTCGCGCGCGATCCGCTCTCGCTCCAGCCGTTCGCGCTCCGACTGCAGAAACCTTATCTGTGTCTGGATAGACTCGAGCGCCGAGTGCAGGTCCTGGCTCTCGGGATCACGCTCCAGCGCCGAATGGAGGCAGCGCAGCGATTGATCTTCCTGGCCCTGGGCCAGCAACTCGCGTGCATCGTGGATGGCCTGCGCAGCCGCGGCCCGGCGGGCGCGGGCTTCGGCTTCGGCTTTCTCGCGCGCGATGCGCTCGTGCTCCTGGCGCTGCTGCTCGGCCTTGAATTCTTCAATGGCCTTGCGCACCACCGTGATCTGGAGGTGAAGATCGGCGCGATCGGGATTTCTGCCCTCGACGGCCAGCAGGACGGCGAGAGCCCCTTCCAGATTCTGGTTCTGAAGATGCTCCGATGAAAGCTTGATCGCGTTATCGCATTCGAGAATCCGGGCGCGCAACTCGGCTCGCTCGCGCAGAATGCGTTCCACATCGGTCTCAATTTCGGAGCAGATGGAAACGATCGTCTGGTCGTGGGAGTGCACTTCGCGATACTTGTTTGCCCTGGCTGCGGCGGACTCAATGTCTTCAGTCGAAACGAGAGTGGGAACCGCGGTGCGAATCGACTCCAGTTCCTGGACGGTCAGGTCATGTTCGATGCGCCGGCCCTGGGCTTCGGCGAGTATCCGCGAGGCTGCTTCCTGCAACTCCTGAAACCCGGGATAGCCTTCGATGAGCGCCTTCACCTGGGGAACAAGGGCTTCCGCTTCGTGCACGTTTGCCGCGCTTGCAATGGCTTCAGCGAACGATTGCATCTCCCGAAGAAGGGAGTCCATGACCCCGCGCACCCTGGCGGCATCGGCTTCGATCTGGCGGCAGTATTCGGCCAGTTGCGTGTCGGTGCGGTCAAGAGCGGCGATGGACTTGCCCCGCTCGACCATGCGGGCAAGTTCATCCAGGGTGTGAGCCCGGTTGACGTCGGCCGAGAGGGCGACGATGTCGGAGAGCAATTCCGCGCGCCGCTCGAGGCGACGACTGACAGAAGACGCGATCTGCTGGAGCAGCGCGCCGACGCGGGCGTCGCCTTCGAACCTGGCGGCAGCCTCTTTTGCATTCTGCTCGAGGGCGTCCAATTCGCCGGTTGGGGTTGCGTCGAGAGACTGGGCCCACCCGGTCAGCGATGCGATGACGCGATCGCGCTCCTGGCGCACGCGAACCAGATCATTCACCAGGTCGGCGCAAAGCGTTTGCACATTGGCGTCGTTGGGAAACGCCGCTTTGACACTCAGGAGCCGATTGTCCGCCTCAGTCAATGAGGCTGCATCCTGGGCCTGCTCGATGACTCGCCGCAGTTGATCCAGTTCGGTGAGAGCCTGATCACGGGCGCGCATCCGGGCGTCCACTTCGTTGAGAACAAGCGCCCCGGCCTGCCGGGCATGGTCGTCGATCTGCTTGCTTTCAATTGCGGTGCGCAATTGGCCGGCAATGCGCGAAATCCCGGCAAGATCGGCACGCGCGTCGAGGGCACGCCTCAAGTCGATCGACCAATTGAGAGCCTGCTGCGTCATGCGGGCTCTGGACTCCATCTCGGCAATCTGGATGGCCTTGAGCCGCGCGGTTTCTTCCAGCTCCGCTTTGTGGCGCTCGATTTCGCCCTTGGTGAGGGCCAGAAGCGATTCGAGATTGGGCTCACCGGGATACTTCCGTAGCGCGACGTTCAGCATTTGAACCGCTTCGGAAAGCTTGCCGTCATTGGTCAGGACCTTGACCGCCAGGCTCTGATCGTGAACAAACTGCCTTCTCTCGGCAATGTCGCGCTGCTTTTCAGAGATCGCCCGCAAGCGCAAGAGAGTCGATTCCTCGGGGAATCGCTGCAGCCCCATCTCGGAGATGGTGCAGGCCGAGGAGAAGTCCCCGGCATGCAGGGCCTTTTCGATCTGGTCGGTGATCTCCTGAAGGGAGCGGCGCTTCTTCTCCTGTTCCTGGCCTCTTTGAGCCCATTGCAACAGTTCGCGAACGTTGGAGTCGGAGGGATCCAGTTCTTCGGCCCGGTGCAGAGCGTCGAGGGCGTCGGTGAACTTTCGCTCGGCGATTCCTTTGCGAGCCTGGTCAACAAACTCCTGGACTCTTCGCCTGCGCGAGCGCTCGGCCAGTTCCTTGTTGACCACCGAGGCCAGGGCACGCGCCTCGGAGTCATTGGGAGCCAGTCGCATCGACTCTTCCACGGCTTCCTTGGCTTCATCGAAGTCGCCGGCGAAGAGGGCGGACTCGGCACGGTTCAGAGCTTCACGAACAGCCTTGGCCCGGGAGATGGCGCTGCGAATGTCTTCGACGAGGCGGATGGAATCGGGATCGGTGGGGTCGAGGCGGAGAGCCTGGTCGGCGCAGGCGAGGGCTTCTTCGTATTGCAATCCGGCCAGCGCCACCTGGGCCTGGGAGCGCATCTGATCCACTTGCGACGAGCGCTGCTGGCGCTGAAGAGACTTGCGCACTTCGCGCAGGAGACGGTTGGCGCGCTCGTTCTGACGGTCGAGCCGGATGACGTCGAGGAGCTGGTCCCGGGCGCGATCCAGATCTCCGCGCTGCATCGCGGCATCGGCACGCCGCATGCACTCGGACACCATGGCCTCTTTGAGGTCCCTTTGAACGGCCAGCAAATCAAAGCCGAATTCCTCCGCGGTCTGGAAGCGCTCATTGACGTTTTTCGCCAGGGCTCGATTGAGCGCGGTCTGCAGCGTGGGAGGAAAATCGCGAAGATGGTGGCTCAGAGGAAGGGGGTCTTCGCGGAGGATTTTCACGAAGGTGGAAGCCGCGTCGGCGCCCTTGAAGGGCAATTCGAAGGTCAGGAGCTCGTACAGCAAGACACCGCTGGAGAAGATATCGCTGCGGGCATCGATGGGAAGGGAGTTGATCTGCTCCGGTGACATGTAGGAGAGGCTGCCGACCAACTGGCCGGTCTGGAGAATGGAGCTCTCCCGCCCCGCGATCCGAGCGACTCCAAAATCCACGATTTTCACCGTTCCGTCGGAGAGCAGGATTACGTTGGCGGGTTTGACATCGCGATGGATGATGTTGCGGTCGTGAGCGTACTGGAGTCCGTCGCAGATCTGGATGACGACGTCCAGTTTGTCCACCAGAGTGATCGATCGGTGTTCCGAGATCAACTTGGAAATCGGTTCCCCGTCAAGGTACTCCATGACCAGGTAGGGATTTCCATCCTGCTCACCGCTGTCGAAGACGGTCACGATGTTTTTGTGATTGAGACTGCCGGTCGACTTCATTTCCCGGGAGAAGAAGCGGTCAAAGAGCCCGGTGGCGCCGGACATCTCATTCTTCTTCAGCATTTTGATCGCAACCGTACGACCGATGGCCGGGTCGTGGGCGCGGAAGACTATCCCCATCCCGCCCGCCCCGATGACGTCGATCACGGTGTACTTGCCGATCTGTCGAATGGAGGGCTGAACGCCCATGTCGAGCGACCCCCAGGCAGCCAATAGAAATACGCAACTCAACTGCAATCAAAAGCTTGCAGAGTATGAAGGCGAAACAGAGGAAGGTGTAGACGCGATTGAACTCTCGCGCCATTCATGTGATCAGCTACATTACCACAGTTGTTTGGTGGTTAAATAGCCTATTTTCACCATAGTGACTAGTTCCGAGGACACTTTGACGGTAATCAAGTTCGAAGCCCCGATCCCAGTTGAAATCCGGTTTTCCCCTAATTTGTGAAGCGGCTTCGAACTCCGAAAAGGGACATATCGGAATCCGGGCATTCTGGGGTTCGCGAGGTTCTTGTCTCTGAGTTCCCCAAATCGAGATAGTGGAGTCCGGGGTCAAATCGTTTCAACCGATGATCCGCCGGGTTCCGGATCGGCCCCGATTTCGAACGTTTTCCACAGATCTATTTCCTGAAAATTCCCCGAAATAGCTTGTCAGGGAATCGAGCGGGGTGTAGTTTACTAACCAGTTAGTTAAGATGTCAGCCAAAGCCAATTCGGGAACAACGGAGCGTTCGGCGGAGACCCGGGGGCGGATCCTGGATGCGGCGCTGCGCGAATTTGCGGCCAACGGCCTGGCGGGGGCGCGGACGGAGACGATCGCGGCGGCTGCCGGGGTGAACAAGGCGCTTCTTTACTACTACTTCGACAGCAAGGAAAAGCTCTACGTGGCGGCTCTGGAGATGATTTCGGGCCGGGTGCGGGACAGCTCCATGGCGGTCTTTCTGCAGGGATGCGAGCCCCGGGGAGCGGGTGCTGCGTGCGGGGCTGAACCATTTCGATCGGATCCTTGCGCAGCAGGAGTTCCAGAGCCTGATGCAGCAGGAGATGATCCGGCTGCACAAGGGCGAGGCGGGTGCGATGCCGATCCTGGTGAAGAAGGTCTTTGAGCCGGTGATGATCATGTACCAGATCCATGGTTCGCGAGGGCATCGCATCGGGGGAACTGATTGACGTGGACTGGATGCAGATCCACCTGGCCTCAGCTGGGGGCCAATGTCATGTATTTTCTGAGCGCTCCGGTGTGGCGGATTGTGCTGGAAGATGAGCCCCTGACCCCGGAAGCGCTGGCGATGCGACGCAAGAGCCTGGTGGAGTTTCTGGGACAGGCGGTTTTCAGGGACCGGCAGCGCGGCGCGGAACTTGCGGCGCGGGTGCTGGCCGATACGCCGATGCCGGAGACGGTTTTGCCGCATCGACCCGCAGAGGGAAATGTGGCGGCGCGAGTGTTGGCCGAGGCGCCCCGGCCGGAAATCTGGAACGACGAGTCCAAGGAGAGGAACAAGTGAACGCGCGCAATCGGGTTTTCATGATTCTGGGGCTGCTGACGCTGGGATCGCTGATCTGGTACCTGCTGACGGCAAGAACCACGGGCGATCTGCAACTGATCGGCACAGTGGATGCGAACGAGGTGGAGGTCAGCTCCAAGATTCCGGGCCGCATCCAGACGCTGACCGTCGAGGAAGGCCAGGATGTGAAGGCGGGACAGCTGATCGCGGTGATCGAGAGCCAGGACCTGGCCGCAGCGCACCAGGCGGCCGAAGCCACGGTGTCAAGCCAGCAAGCCAAGCTCAAGGAGACCATCGAGACGGAGCGCCAGACACGCGGCGAGACTTCGAGCCAGACGGTCAATGCCGAAGCACAGGTGCGGGCGACGCAGGCGGCGCTTGCCCAGGCCCAGGCAAACCTCGAACACCAGCAGGCCGATACGCAGCGCACGGTGGCGCTGGCCAAGCAGGGAATCGTGAGCAAGCAGGCGAGCGATGAGGCAGCCGCAAGCCTGAAGGCATACGAGGCCGCGGTCGAAACTGCGAAGGAAAATGTGGCGGCCGCGGAAGCCTCGCTGCGCAGGCGCAGGCGCATGAGCTGCAGGCAGCGGCGGCGGCGCACACGGTGGTTTCAACCCGCGACCAGGTGCAACAATGCGCAAGGCGCTTTCGAACCAGGCGGCGGTGGAGCTGGGCTATTCCAAGGTGTTTGCCCCGGTGACGGGCAAGGTGAACGTAGTGGGCGGCGCGCCAGGGCGAAGTGGTGGATGCGGGTACGCCGATTGTGACCATCATGGACCTGACGCAGACATGGGTGTATGCGCCGCTGCCGGAGACGCAGGCCGACGCGGTGCAACTGGGCGACAGTCTGCGCGTGGTGATGCCCAGCGGCGCCACGGTGCAGGGCAAGGTGATCGCGAAGAGCGGCTGAAGCGGATTTTGCCACGCAGCGCGACATCAACGGCGGGCGCAAGCGCGACATCAAGACGGTGCGGCTGAAGCTGCTGATCGACAACCCCGGCGAGCGCTTTGTGCCCGGCATGACGGCCGAGGTGTACATTCCCAAAGCCAAGCTGGTGAAGCAATGACGGCGCGACTCGCCAAGCATCGCGAGGCGTACGGCGGGAACGCCCGCCGGCCGCGCAGGCCCCGGCGGCGATCGCGGTGGAGAACATCGTCAAGCGCTACGGCGATTTCGAAGCCGTGAAGGGCGTGAGCTTTCGCGGTGGCCGAGGGCGAGATTTTCGGCTTGCTGGGGCCGAATGGCGCGGGCAAGAGCACGCTGATCCGCATGATGACCACGCTGATCCCGGTTACGGCGGGGCGGGCGCTGGTGGCAGGGCACGACGTGAGCAAGGAACCGAACGCGGTGCGCAGCATGATCGGCGTGATTCCGCAGGCGCTGACCAGCGACCAGGATCTGACGGTCGAAGAGAACCTGAGCATCTATGCCAAGCTCTACAGCGTTCCGCAGGGCGCAGCGCGAAAAGAATATCGCCGAAGTGCTGGAGGCGGTGGACCTGACGAAGTGGCGCGGCGCGCAGACCAAGACGCTCTCGGGCGGCATGCGGCGGCGGCTGGAGATTGCGCGCGGGCTGGTGCACGATCCGCGCATCTTCTTTCTCGATGAGCCGACGACGGGTCTCGATCCGGTTTCGCGCATCGCGGTGTGGGAGATGCTGAACAACCTGAAGAAGACGCGCAACCTCACCATGCTGCTGACCACGCATTACATGGAAGAGGCGGACAGGCTCTGCGACCGCATCGCCATTGTGGATCACGGAAAGCTGGTGGCGCTGGGCACGCCGGTGGAACTGAAGCAGAGCGTGCCGGGATCGAACGTGGTCGAGGTGCAATTCGACCGCGAAGACGGATGAGTGGAAGGCGCGGCTGGAGGCGCTGCCGGATGTGACCGAGGTGCAGTCGCAGTCGCGCGGGCATGTATCGCGTGCTGACTTCGAACGGCTCGCAGACCACGACGCAGCTGGTGGAGATGGCGGCAGTCGCTGGGCGAGCACACTGACCTCGCTCAGCGTGCAGAACACGACGCTCGACGATGTGTTTGTCCACTACACGGGCCGGCAACTGCGCGACGAGCAGGTGAAGGCTGTGTTTCAGATGCCGCCGCGGCCGGGAGTGCAGCCATGAACCGATTCCTCGCCATTGTCGAGCGCGAGATGCGGAAGTTCTTCCGCTCGCCGGTGCTGATGATCATGTCGATGATGCTGCCGCTGGTGCAGCTGGTCATCCTGGGCAATGCATTTGGCGGCAAGATCACGGGCGCGCGCGTGGCGGTGGTCGACTACGATCACGGGCCGCAGGCTGTGAAGGTGCGCGAGGCTTTCGACTCCATCGCCGCGAATATCGCCACCTTCACGACCGTCAATTACACCGACGAGACGCACGGCGCGCGAAGATGTGCGCACGGGCAAGATGGATGCGGCGGTGATCATTCCCGCGCAGTATTCGCGGCGGGTGTACGCGCAGGATGCGCCGCGCATCGGGCTGGTGGTGGACAACTCCGACCAGTTCATGAGCAGCAGCCTCGAGGGCGAGATGCAGTCGCTGGTGGACGCGCTGAATGCAGCCGGTGATTCCAGACCGGGTGGTGAAGAACATCGCGCTCGAGATCGTGGAGCTCTATCCCTACGTCGAGTACATGAAGTATCTGCTGGCGGGCTCGATCGCGCTGGCCATGTATATCTCGGTGATGATCGGCGGCGGCATGCTGTACATCGACGACAAGGCGCGCGGGGTGCACGAGGGATACCTGGTAACGCCGATCAGCAAGCTGGAACTGGTGATGGGGCTGAACGTTGCGGGCGCGATCAAGGCGGTGCTTTCGGGCATTTCGCTCACCGTGATCGGGTCGCTGATGGCGGGGCTGGGCGTGATCTTTCATCCCGATGCGGCTGCTGAACCTGCTGCTGCTGATCCTGGGGACGTCGATGGCGTTCAACGGCATGATGTTCCTGATGATGGTGCGCGTGGACGATCCGCTGGTGCCGCGCGCCATGTTCGGCGTGCTGAACACGCTGCTGTTCTTTCCGTCGGGCGCGATCTATCCGATCGCGGCGTTTCCCCAAGTGGCTGCGCGCGATTGCAATCGTCGATCCGTTCACGTATGCGATTCACGGGTTCAAGGCGATTCTGCTCAAGGACGGAGGATTTGTTGCGATCCAGACGGATCTGCTGTTCCTGTTTGTATTCGGGATCGGCACGCTGCTGATCGCGACGCCGCTGTTCAAGCGGACGCTGTGAGGAGCAGGGAACAGGGATGAGCTTGGGTTCGTGCTATCCCACCCTAACCGCAAAAAGCAAAGACGCGGTTAGGATGGGGCACCCTCAGCCATTATGCCTTAAATATCCCCGGTTTGTCCCACCACGACACACTGTGACTCGGTAGGGATAATGACCCTTAACCACGTTTATCTATAACAGCTTAGGAAACTTTTACACAGACTGACTTCCAGTGACCCATATGGGCCGAAGGATTAGCCTAGCGCAAAAAAGAGGGGGTATGATCGGAGGGTACGAACATTCGGGGGGTGGGGGTAAGACACAAACCACCCTCCAAACACTGGGGGGAGAGAATGAAACTCACTGATACTGCAATTCGCAAAGCCAAACCGAAAGACAAACCCTACAAACTGGTTGACGGTCAAGGACTGTTCCTGCTGGTCATGCCATCTGGTGGCAAGCTGTGGCGTTGGAAGTACCGCTTTGGTGGCAAAGAGAAGCTGATGGCGTTGGGGCAATACCCTGAAACGTCGCTTGCAGAAGCGAGAGACAAACATCAGGCAGTACGGAAGCAGCGCCATTCCGGTATTGATCCGATGGCGGAACGAAAAGCAGCCAAAGTAGCAGCCCAATGCGAGGAAAGCGACAGTGATAATTCATTCGCCAATGTCGCCAACAAATGGCATGAACAATGGAGCCACGGCAAGAGTGAACGTTATATCGACAACGTAAAACGTCGCGTTGACGTCAACATTATTCCTGTTCTTGGCAATCGTCCCATTGCAGACATTAAAGCGTTAGAAATTATCAGGACGGTTAAGAGCGTAGAAGACCGCAACAAGACAGACATGGCAAAGAGAGTTCTTGAACACATTAACCAGATTTTCAGTTTTGCCATTGCTCACGGATTTCGAGAAAGCAATCCTGTAGCTGGTGTTAAACCAAGCGTCTTTTTGAAATCACATAAAGTAACCAACTTTGCTCGTATCGACCAAAAGAAACTTCCTGACTTGTTGAAGGATATTGACATCTATTGCGGCACACAAGTAACAAGACTAGCAATGAAACTCATGGCGCTAACGTTTGTTCGCACTGGCGAATTGATTGAAGCACCTTGGAGTGAAATTGACTTTGACAATGCGCGTTGGAACATTCCCGCTGAACGGATGAAGATGGATACTCCACACATCGTTCCATTGTCCAAGCAAGCAATTGAAGTGTTGGAGTCGTTGCACAGAATCACCGGTGAAGGAAAACTAATCTTTCCCGGTGACAGGGCAAACCAGTCCATGAGCAACAACACCATCCTGATGGCGCTATGGCGTATGGGATACAAAGGGCAGATGACCGGACACGGTTTCCGGGGTCTGGCGTCAACGATATTGCATGAGAACGATTTTTCAGCGGAATGGATTGAATTGCAGTTAGCTCACCAGAAGCGTGACAAAGTTGCTGCTGCCTACAACCATGCCAAACATTTGAAGCAGCGAACCGACATGATGCAGTGGTGGGGTGACTACTTGGAAACAACGTTACGGGGTGGCGCGAAGGTGCTACCCTTCGCCCGACAAGCCTGACACCTACCCCTAGTTCAATAACTCCCCCCTTGGGTTCCCGTCGAACGGAACCCATTTTTATTTGTCTCTGAGACTCGGTTTTTCATTGACACACCCGGTTGGCTCGATGCTCAATGCGACAAGACGCGCAACGCTCCGCGTGAAACTTCGCACAAAGTCAAGTTGGTACAGGTGATAAACATGGATCAAATTAGTTTTGGCTATCGTGCCGAACTAACACGTTGTGAAACTATCATTGAACGTGGTTTGAACACATTCATTGAAGTTGGTAATGCGCTGCTGGAGATTCGTGACAACCACTTGTATAAGGACACGCATAAAACGTTTGAGGACTATTGCAAGGAACGGTGGAGCATGAATCGCAGATATGCCAACCGCCTGATCGAAGCTTCAGAGATAGTTATGAGTCTGGGGCCAATTGGCCCCAAACCTACTCATGAATCGCAAGTCCGCTCACTCTCGAAACTAGAACCAGAAGAGCAACGCAAAGTGTGGTCACAGGCTGTTGAGGAATCAAACGGTCATACTCCCACTGCCGCTGTAGTGGAACAGATTACCAACAGCTTTATAAACACCAAGTTCATAGATCAATGTAGACCACCTGCACAATCTAAACCTATTCCAGACATTGAAACGTTCAAAATTAATCTTGCAAGAGATATTAACAACATCTTGTGGTTAACTGATCCACTTGTCGAACGTCTGAACCAATTAATTAAATGTAAGGATTATTTAGACACCCATAGCAGAATGGATTTAATCAAAACATTAGAAAATGTTGGCGAACGGTTCTTCGATTATGCAAAACAATTAAGTATTGATCCACGTGTTGAAAAGCCAGTCGAGCATATAGAGAAACTAAGATTAAATTAGATGGAGGTAACTATTCATGCCGGATATAAAAGCACTTCGTTCCTACTTGGTAAGTTTGGGGTTTTCCGTCAACACCGCACAACAATCACAATTCAATAACGCCATTCGTTCCGCTGCACAGGTGGTTAATGCAGGAACCAAAAGCATAACTGGCGATATCATGAAGTGGCAAAGTGTGGTTGTCACCATGTTTGAAGCTGTTGGTCTGAGCATAGTTGCTACCGCTGACAAGATTGCAACCACTGATCAAGAATACAGACTCTTTGGCCAAAGAATGTTCATGACAACGGACCACGCCAAGAGCCTAAAGATAGCCTTAGACGCCCTTCAACAACCACTAGCAGTGTGCTGAAAAACCATGTATAGCACTGCTGAATTTATTGTTTTCCCCCGTTTTCGGGTGTTCAGAGCACTCGACCACGGATATGTTTCGTTCCGCGGAGCGTTGTAGGCCTCGGCGGAGACACCACGGCCCCATCAGGCCGCAGATTGAATTGGAACCAGTTTTCTCAGCCGCACCAGGTTGTAGGCCGCTGCTGCGAAGGTGAAGATCCACCCCACTTTGAGGATGCCGCGATGTTTCAGTTTGCGCAGCAGTGCGATGTCTTTCAGCCAGCCGAAACACTCCTCGATCCGTTTGCGTTTCTTCTGACTCTCGGGATAGCCGGTGTGCCGCGTGGTACGCGCATCGATGGCGCTGCCGCCCCGTCTGCCGTCATTCTGCGCCACATGCGGCGTGACGTTCATTCGGCGGCATTCTTCGACGAACTCCTGCGTGTCGAAACCCTTGTCGCCGCCCACAGTGATGCGCCCATTGTCCGGAATCTGTTCCAGCATCACCAGCGCCGCATCGCGCTCGGCGCGACCGTTCGCTTCCAGCAGTTCGGCGTTGACGATCAGTCCATTGCGGTTCTCCACCAGGAGATTGCCGCTGTAACTCAACTTCGCCTCCTTGCCCTTGGCCTTGCGCGCCAGCTTGGCATCTGGATCGGTTTTCGATTCATGCGTCTGGTTGGACCGCTTCTCTCCGTGAAAGTCCACCGTCGGATTGCCGGGATCGTCTGGCGGTGTGGTCTTCTCTTTGTCTTTGGGCCGGAAACTCTTCAGGCTTGCCCACGCTTCCAGAAGCGTTCCGTCTACCGTAAAGTGCTCGTCGGAAATCAGCCCCGCCCCTCGTGCACGCTCCACCACCTGAGCCAGAAACTCCTTTGCCACCACCGCTTCCAGCAATCGATCGCGGTTCTTCGTAAACGTCGTTGCATCCCAAACCGGCTCATCCAAGTTCAGTCCAACGAACCAGCGGTACAGGATACTGTAATCGATCTCCTCCATGAGGAGCCGCTCCGAGCGAACCGAAAAGAACATCTGCAACAACTGCGCACGCAGCAGCTTCTCCGGCGGGATCGATGGCCGACCACCTTCGGCATACATGGCGTCGAACAGGGGCGACATGTTGCTCAGGATCTCGTCCGTCATCGAGCGCACCGCACGAAGAGGATGATCCTTCCGCACCCGTGCTTCCGGAGACAAATAACTGAACATATCCGCCTGCTGATGATCGATTCCTCGCATGTTCCCTTCTTAACCGAACACGCTGTGGAATGGAAGTGACTTTTTCAGCACACTGCTAGTACTACTGTGTTATAAAATGTATACCTTTATTTCGATTTCTCTGGCGCTGGTATTAGTAATGCCTTACGTTGGGGTTGATGAGCCGCCACCGGACGTATTTCTCGCGCCAGCCTGAGCGCCTGCAAGCCTATCTGGATGGTTTGACTCAGGTAGTCGGACATGCGGATCGAGTAGTCCCCATCGAAAACTACACCAAGGGCCTGATGCTTCCGATCGAGCGCAAGAGCGTCGAGCCGATGGCGGCGCGGCTGGCTCCAGGCAACGTACGCCAGATGCACCAGTCACTGCATCACATAGTGGCCGATGCACCATGGAGCGATGAGGCGCTTCTGGAGCAAGTGCGGCGTCAGGTTCTGCCGGCGATGACCAAGAAGCATAAGCTGGCAGGCTGGATCGTGGATGACACAGGATTCCCCAAGAAGGGAACTCATTCGGTGGGGGTCACGCGCCAGTATTGCGGTCAGTTGGGCAAGCAGGATAACTGCAGGGTGGCGGTGAGCGTATCGCTTGCCACTGAGCATGCCAGCATTCCCGCGACCTATCAGCTCTATCTTCCCGAGATATGGGCCAACGATCCAGAGCGGCGCAAGCAAGCGGGCGTGCCTAAAGAGATTCGATTTCAGACCAAGCCGGACATGGCGCTCGATCATATCCGTGGGCTGGTGAACCAAGATGTGCCGCGTGCCGTCGTACTGGCTGATGCTGCCTATGGCAACGACGGCGCCTTTCGCGAGGGACTCGAAGCACTGGGGCTCTCCTACGCGGTCGGCATTCAGTCCTCGACTGCGCTGTGGGCACCGGGCACCGGGCCGCTTCCGCCGCCACCCAGGGGCAAAATGGGCCGTCCACCGCGGTTGCTGCGGAGAGATAAACAGCATCAGCCGCTGCCAGCCAGAGAGATCGCCTTATGCCTGACCGCAGCCGAGCTGCGTAGCGTGACTTGGCGCGAAGGAACCCGCGGCAGTATGCGTTCCCGCTTTGCCGCCCTGCGTGTTCGCGTGGCCCATCGCGACTACTGGCGCAGTGAGCCACATCCTGAGCAATGGCTGCTGATCGAATGGCCGGCGGCAGAAAAGGAGCCGACCAAATACTGGCTGTCAAATCTGCCAGCGTCGATCAGTCTCCGCAAACTGGTTGATATTACTAAACTGCGCTGGCGCATCGAGCGCGACTACGAAGAGCTCAAGCAGGAACTCGGGCTGGGACATTTCGAAGGCCGGAACTGGCGCGGTTTTCATCACCATGCCACCCTGGCGATCGCCGCCTACGGCTTCCTGGTGCAGGAGCGATGTCTTTTTCCCCCCTCAGGCAACTCTCCGTTGCTCCAAGCTGCCGACATCCGGTTTCCCTTACCCAGCTTGTCAGCCTTCACGCCCCGAGGCGCTACCGGTAAGAACCGAACGGCATAATCCATACTCTATCGCCACCCTGCGCCGTCTAATCGCTACCCACTTAGCTCGATCTCTGCCCCGGTGTCCTTGTTGCCTTCGCCATTTATAACACAGTAGTACTAGAAGCAATTGCGTTTGATCCTGAATTGCACGGCAGGTTTGAACAGTTACAAACGCTACAGGCACTATTGCAGGGACAGCTAGGGGGTGCATCCTTTGCAGTAACCATGCGCCAGATACGGGACTTACAGTTTGAGTTTGTTAGGTTCAGAGTTGAAGCGTTGTATTTCATTCAGGGAACCGTCAAGGACATTTTTCAGGCATTGGGTGGAGTTAACTTCACGCAACGGTTGCGAGAGTTAAATGAGTACATAATTCAACACATTCCGGAGTGGTCACGGATCATCACCACTTACATTGTGCCAGTCTTAAAGGATGCGTGGTTCATCTTCACTGACTTGCTTCAAGTGGGAAGGGACTTCGCACAACTGTTCACCAACATCATTGGGTTGTTCTCTGCTGATCCTGCTTTGACGGGTGCGATGTCCTTCGCAAAGTTCGCTAGGGCATTGGAAATCGTAGCCAATGAACTAACTTACATCCTTCATCTTCTGTTCCAGATTCAAGGTGTCCTTATCGGCAGTGCCGTAGGTGGTGCAATCGGTGGCTTGATTGGTGGCACTGCTGGATTGGTTTCAGGTGGTCCCGCTGGTGCGTTAGCTGGTGGTGCTGCTGGTTCGTTAATCGGTGCTGGTGCTGGTGCTCTCGGTGGCGGGGTGTTCGACCTTATGCGGCAGGGTTGGCACGGTAACGAGAACGTTAGAGCATTGGCGGCACAGGTTGGTGCCAATCTAGGTGTGAATCCGGCAACCATCTATGCGCAATGGGCGCATGAAACAGGGAACTTCAGCAATCGGGGTGCTAGGTCGTTGAACAACCTTGCTGGCATCCGGTTGCCGGGAAGCACTGAGTATCGCTCGTTTTCATCGTTGTCTGACTTTGGCAATTACTACACTGGATTAATTCAACGCAGGTATCCCGGTGCTGTGGGTGCGCAGTCCATTGAACAGTATGCGGGTGCCTTGAAGTCTGGTGGTTACTTTGAAGACTCGTTGAAGAACTACACACGCGGGATGCATGGCTTTGAAGGTGCCTACAGTGCCGGGGGTGGGCAACCTGTCAACATAGGTTCCATTAACATCATGCAGCCACACGCGACACCAGACCAAATTACAAGGGCTGTTACGGATGCAATTTATCAAGAACGACGTTCAGAGACAGCGGTGCAGTTGAATGAATTAAAGGCATTGTATGGCTGAATTGGAGGAATGAACGATGGATCAGGAAAAGGAACTACGCGACAAGCTAACTAACTACTTTGCCGACGAAACAATAACCGGCAGTGCCAAAGGGGACATGTGCGAATTCATAGTGACACTTACAAGCCAAATGGTAGAGAAAGAGGTTGACGAATTATCAGAAAAACATTGCAAGGAGATGGACACTGCTTTTCGAGCCGACGAAACTAACATAAACCGAATGATTGACCAACTATTGTACGAGCATGGGAATGATACGTTAGCGCAATTGAATGTTCAGATGGCTGTTAAATCGTTGCAGCAATACAAACCTGAGTCAATTCAATTTCTGCGAAAGTTAATTAAATCGATGCAATTCATTTTTGAAATGCGTGGTCGTCCAAGCGTAACAGTCGGTGAGGCATTTCACAGCTATAACTTTTCCAATAGAATTCGACGGAAGCGTAGTCACAGCTAGGGGAGGAACAAACAATGAAGATCAGAATAATTGACCCCACTAAGTCTTATGGTCCGGGTGACAAAGTGATGACGGTTTCCGATATTGCATTGACCGAAGTCACGGCGAAGTTTGCCAACGATGCGTATCGAGTCACATTTAACAATGGACTCAATCTTGAAATGAACAGAGACGAAGTAACACAACTGATTGATGCATTGACAAAGGCTGTTAAGGCATCATCGGCCATAAGTAATTAACCAACAACACTTACCCACAATGCATAACTTAGATTAGAAACACCATGATAGAACTTCAACACAATTTAGATTTGGCCATTGAAGATGATGACCCGACACCACCACCAAAGGGTGTTGCTGTTGACCGTGCGGAAGTGTCGCTTTGGTCGGAAGTTATTAGACTGGCCCTGCGTGACGCGTTGGATGGAGACATTCGCGCAAGGTTCTGGTTTTTCGACACAAAGTCAAGCTTTTCACTGGCTTGTCACGTCGCGGGATTGTGTGCGAGTAGAGTTAGGAGCAGACTTGCCCACATGCCGCATTTGTGGGCAAACCAACAGGTGGAGGAATTACACGATGGACACTGAAATGGATAAGTTCGCAGCAATGCTAGCAACAGCCAAGGCACCGGAACTTAGAAAGCTAGCCAACGATTACCAACGCAGCAAGCAGCCACTTACTAACACGGAAGTTGTTCAGGTGCTAGCTGGCGAACTTCGCAAACTGCCAAGACGGGAACGGGAATCGATGATGCGAGACGGCGAACGGATTGTTGAACAAATCTATGCCGATGAAGCGAACAGAGAGCAAGCGGAACATACTGCTCTCGCCAATCGCATGTATCTCACAAGGTTCACAACGGAGCAATTGAAACTAAGAAAACGATAGGAGAATAACTCATGATCACGCCTAGAAAGCGTAGAGAATTGCCGTTCACTCTCAATTTGAACCTTGCACTTATCGACAGCTTCGATACCGATGATCCTAAATTGGCAGAGTATCGACAAGCGTTCGTTGAGGCAATTCACTTCGTGTTGATGGAACATCCGCGATTGGAAAAGCTAATCAAAGATGGCCGAATTGAAAGTATCCCAATTGAGCGTAACCAACTTCTGGAAACACTGAACCAGAAAGGCGCGGAGATAAACGCGCACCAAATTGACAAGGCAAGAATTCTTAATGTTATCAACGCTGCGAACAAAGAACAGGCTGAAGCTAAAGCCGCATTTAACGCTCTCAACGACCATGCTCCGATTCAAACAAGGGTAACTGACCGACAGTGGGCAAATTACCAGAAGGAATTAGAAGCGGCAGGGTACCAATTGAAGCTGGCTGATCGAAAGGCTTCCGATGCACAGTTGAAGTTACCAACATGGAAATTTCAACTAGGGGAACTTCAAAGCCAATACGACGCAATTGAACAGCGAATTAAAGTGCTGGACTATGACAAGGATGTACTCACCGGCAAGATTGACCCCAACGACCTTAACAAGCGTATGCACGACCCCAACACAGGCTTGCAGGTAAGGGGTCCGGGTGCCGGATTCATTCGCAGCAGCTAACGCTTGTTGTGGGCATTGAGCCTGATCACGTTGTATTTCGTTGCATCTGTACAACTGACAGGGTGGAACCGGTTCTCCTCATAGTTCTGGTTCCACTTTTGATTTTGTTGGTGGTGCTGTTGCTGGTGCCTAAATACCCACAGTTGGGTGTGGTGGTGGTGTGGTGGTGGCGCAGAGGTTGCAGGTAATTTGGTGCCAATTGGCACCAAACCCACCGCTGAAACCCAACTTCGCCCCCTTGCCAAGCTAGAACCCCAAGAACAACGCCACGTGTGGAACGTTGATTGAAAGGTTGAATAGACCATGTTAAGCAGAGACGATTATTCGGACATGGATCAACCGGAACGGTTGGGACCTAGAGTAGAACCCGAACTTTGGCAGCAACCATTTATTCAAAGCTTCGCCAGAGAGTTGATTAGTGCGCGAACGCTGTTTGAATGTACCCGCAATAGGAAAAAGTATGATGCGGAAACAAGCCTACTTATCCGAAACGTGGCGGTCAATATGTGGTTGTTTGGATATTGGGAGGAACCGGAATAATTGCCTACAGGGGTGTTGTTGTTGGTTGGTGAGCCATAGGATGTTTTGAATTGAACAATGGAGGAATGGAACAATGAGTGATCCAAACATGAGTCATCTTCCAAAGAAGGCGCAAGAGGAGATTCAAGCAATGAGGAACGATCTTCATCATGCGTGTGAGGTAGTAAGGTTAGCTGTGTTGAACGGAACCATTACTGCCGTTGAAGGCAAGGAAATGATTGAACATATCTATAAGGATACGACGAACTTCGTGCAGGCGTGCATGCTCTTTATTAACGGAGAATTGACTAAAGAGGAACTGGACTATATTTATCGCCTCCAGTGTGATTGTGAGCCACCCATTAAGGTTGAGGGTGAGTGGTTCTGCGCAGACGGCAAGCAATATTAGTTGTTGGTTAGTAGTTGAATGGGTCCGATCCTTGAATATGGGACCCATTTTTATGGTGTGGAGGAAGGAATTTTTATTGAATAGGAGGAACGTTATGGTTGAGTTGAATATCTTACTAACTGTCAAAGAGCTACGACTGATTCTGGAAGCGCTAATGCGTACAGCCTACTTCTACAAGCGACATCCCAATCCCACTGAACAAACCCTCGTCGATATTGGCGATTGTGCCGCTTTGCTTGCGAAACTTAATGAACAGATACAACGATATCGTCAACCCTGCAATGATTAGGTGAATAGGAACCTTGAATGGGTTCCTTTGTCTGGACCCTGAAAAGTTGCATTTGTCTCCCCGCCCGGTACCGGTACCTGACCACCATTTTTTATGCGTTTTCGGCGGGGGTGGTGCGTGGTGGGGAACGCGCCAGAATGCCCCTAGGTGCTCGCCGTAGGGGTTGGATTAGGGTTTCCCCTACCAACCGATCATCGAACGGCGCTAGGGTGCCTTAGAACGCGAAGAATGGGCATTTGCCAGTTGAGATTGGTTTGCCGTTTGCCGATTGAATGAAGTGAGCGGCGGAAAGCCGCGAAATGGATGTAGGTGACGGCAGGATTCCAACTGGCAGCAGATATGGGCATGAATGGTGGGTTCTGGTGCGTAAGGGCACCGTTGTACCCCCAAACATACCCTGTGTTGAGGCAAAAATAGAGCCAATCGGCATTGGGTGCGATTGGCTCAATGAGGATATTCAATTGAGTTTGTTGTCAGTCGTTCGTGTCAAATGGGTTGAGGCAAGCGTGAAGTAAACTCAGTATCTGTCCTTCGTTATCGTCCATGACAGCGGCAAGTATGACTTTTGCCTCTGGAGTGTGATTGTGTGAGAGTGCATCGGAATACCCCTTGTTAGCCTGTGATCTTGAAAGAACGCATCGTGAACCGTTAGGCAGGATGAATAGTTTTCCGTGCTTCACTGCACTACGCTGCGAATGTTCTATCCTGTTGGCTCTCGTCTCGTACTTCGTAATCGCTGGCATTGTTATCGACCCAATTATCTGCGGCAACAGTTGAAACAGCTTCGATGGTTTTAGTCTCCAACTTTGTCAGACGTTCTTCAAACCGTTCGACAGCATCAGCATCCAGACCGTATTCGATGACCTTGCAAGCAGCCGCGAGTCTGACAGCAGGAGCAACATATTCATCGTTCATTATTTTAATAATTATCTTGAAAGCAGGATCAACGTTGTTTCTGAACTCCAATCGTGCATCGTCCATCAGTTCAAATTTAAGTTGATCAAATACTTTCTTGAACTGTGGCTCTGCAACTATGCTTTTCAATGTGCGAAGTGGAATATTAAGTTGAGTACTTAGCTTCGTTAGTTTGCGCGTTGTTAGACGTGCTTGAGCAACAATTTCGTATTGATTTTCTCTGGTGCTGTATCGGGCCATATCAGGCTCAGGCTTCTAAGTTAAGTTTTTTACTACGCAGATATTTTGACTCCAACACTGTGATCTGTGCAAGTACAAATTTATCCTGCCCACAAAGTGAGCACAGCCGACTTGCTGCCCTGTGTAGCGTGTAGAACCTTGTAGAAATTCTTCCTCTACACTCAATCCCTTTTGTTTCTATGTACTTATATATGTATGTAGAGTGTAGAGTAGTAGTAGTAAGTAACCCTTATTTTTTACCTTCCCAGCGTGTGTGTATGTGCCTCTACTCGAAAAATTTCTACAAACACCATAACTCTTGCATTCGATTGTAGTTAGAGTGTAGAAACCCGTTTCTACAACCCTCTACACACTTCTACACCAGCTTCGACTTATCAATAATCCGGTACACCATTGCCTTACGGCGCGTGTTCCCTTCGACTGGTGTAGTCTCCCATTCCGACAGTGCTTCTGCCTTAATGAAAGACTCGATAGCGTTTGTTAGTGCCTGAATAGCATTATGATTTTCAAGCGCAAACGGCAACATGTTCTTTACCCGTTGTTGAATATATGAGTATGGTATTCCTCCGTTCTGGTGCATGTCCTTGGTGATGCGATAGCTGTTCTCCATCTTTTGATTCCATTTCGAGTCTGCATAGTCCAGAAGAATTTTTCCTATCAGTTGTCGTTGTTTGAAACCTAGTGTGGTGTTGCCAACATTGCCAGATTCAAAACGTCGTAGAACGGTGTTGACACCATCTTCAATTACCTTCTGCGCCCACTGGTAATCCGACAGTTCTACAGTAGGATGTTCGGGGAACTTTCCAACTGCAACCAACGAACCCAAACGTAACACCTTGATGTGGGCACGATTCCAGATTTGCAGTTCCGGTCTGCTGCGGTCTTCCCACTGTTTGTCTTGGCAGAACTTTTGATACTGAAGTTGAAATGCTTTGGCAGCCGGTGTTTCGTCAACTCGTTTAATACTCTTCTCATCCTGATTGATCGCACATACTCGCGGAACGAGCGTTTCTAACTCTTTCAACAATGCGTCCGATGGTGTCATGTCACCAGCACGAGGATTGTAGACAGGTCTCACGTCCGGACACTCTATGACCGCCAAACGGGAAACCAATCCATCGTGAATGTTGGTTAAATCAATGCCGTTGTAGAACTGATCAAGTGTGGAATCGCCAATGAACGAGAACGCTGGCGCATTCACAGGCACAATGTTATTAGTCTTGTCGGCATAGATGGCACCGTTGAGTATGTCTGCCTGTCCTGACTTGTGAAACAGGTCCAGCAGTAGCCGCTTCAATTGAGATATGTTTGGATTGGCATGTGGGGAATTCAAGCTTTGCAGCAAGATGCCGATTTCGCCCAAACATGACCACATCGACTGTACTTTAACCAAATGCCTCAGGAGTGCTTGGGGACTGGCAATATGCGCTGGACCCATATAACCCAACAAGGCATCTTTATGAACACGCAACATCCCGCACAATTTTGAAGTGCCGTGCTGTGCAGCCTCTTTTCCAATTCCGCTTTCGCCCAAAAGTATGATGTATTGATTCAAACCAGTGCCGGTGACGGTGTTGTAGGCACGTCCTGTCAGTCCTGCTAGCATTCCAATAGCACCAGCCACAGCAACATGCACGTTGGGATAAGAAGCATCTTGATAAATATATCGGGCAATGTTCCCAAGCAGTCCCGGAGGCCACTGAATAGATTCATCATCACTGGACTGCGATGTTTCCTCGTTCTGAACCGTTACTGGTGGCAGGGTTGGTGTTGCTTGCCTTGTTACTAGTGATAACTTAACCTTGTGCACTTCTGGTGATGTTCCATTCTTGGACGCTGCTGCCGTTTCTGCTAGCTGCTTGAATTTCTCTCCAAGGTCACTCAAGTCCGGTAACTGTAGCTTCTGATCAAATGCCAATGTTACAAGTCCATATTTCGGACTGTACAAATAGTTTTGTCGCTGTGCCTTGGGTCGTTGTCCTAATTGAGAACTGCGAAAGATTCTTGCGGTCTGTTGTCGGGAATCGGTATAGAACGCAATGATGTTCGCTAGTGCTTGATCAGCTTCAGATTGAGATATGTATCTTCCTTGCCAATTACCTTGGTATAGTTGCTTGAATAACTCACCATTGGATGCGTTCGCGGCCATCGTGCACACTTCATCATCGGTGTTGACCTCTGGCAAATCAACAGTGCTTGTGGATTCAAATGAGGGTGCTGGAAACCATCTGTCAACCCATTGAGATAATGTATCCAACGATTGCTGACAATTGACGACAGGCAAAACGTGAATTGCGCGTTCGGTGTAAGTCAGATAGCCTTCGTCCTTCAACTCCACGAAGACTCGTGAAAGTTTGCGACGACAACATTTAAGGAAACCCTGACACAGAATGTGGGCACCGTCGCGTGGCGACCATTCTGAATAGGTGTTGGATAATAAGGTGTGGTGTATCCAATCGTGTATGGCGATGATGACAGGGTCTGTTGTCTTGTAGCTATCAAGATCAATGCCAACATATGGAGAGGCAAGGACAAACCCCGGTCCTAAGTTCGGTCTGCCTTCAATCGCTTTCGAGACTTGCTGGAATGTGCGCCAGTCGCGTGGATCAGTAACGTCGGCTAATTGCAGGTCTGGAGCACGAAGAGGAACCTTGTCGCCATTCCGTGCAACCCACAGTTGTGATTGTTTCTCCGGGTTTAATATATCAGGAACATAACTAACATGTGTATCTGTCACTTGAATATCCTCGATGTGAGATATTCAGCCGTGACCCCCTGTTTTAATCTAATTTAATCTAACTAGGTTGCTGCGCATTCAAACTGCGATGAACAGTTGCGGCAGAGCTAGTAGCCAATCAACGGATGCTTTGTGATTGGTGTGTAGTCTTCTCAAAATTGCGTTACGTTTAGCTAGGCAATCAGCTATCGTTTGCTCTTTGTCTTTTTGTTGTTTTGATTTACTTGGGTTGTTGGATGCCCAAGCTGGCAATTGACCGTTAGTTACTTCCCAATATGATTCTACAGGCAGCTTTCTAGCATGTTCTATCAACATTTCAGCATCGCTTAGTTCATCATGGTTAAGATCGTTCAGATTAAGATATCTCTCAATTTTGCCACGATGCAATTCGTTGTCTTTTTCAAGCACTACCCAAAGATCACCTTCGTCTTTAATGGAATAACGCACAATACCCCAAAACCTAACATCATTCTTTAAAGTTTCTTCGATCGTTAATGGCCACCACTGCGGTAATTGTTTAAACACGGCTAGTGTCATCTGTTTGCCAGATACAGTTAATGCCTTTATCTCCACCCTTAGTGTCGATAGCGTTGCTTCAGTTGTGTATACGTGTGTAATTGTTGACATTGCTTCACAACTCCATTGTTTGTTATGCAGCAGTGACGGTTATGTTGTTGACTTTTTCATCTTCACGCGCAAGCCATGCGTCTAGAGTTTCTTCCACCCATCGGTGTGAACCACCAATAACAAGTGGTTTTGGAAATTTTCCATCCTTCACTCGCCTGTAGATGCTGAATTTGGACAGGCTAACACGTGCTGATACCTGTTTGATTGTGAGTAATGTTTTCATCGGATCACCTTTATTAGTAGAATTGCAGAATGTTATACGGTGTGGAACTGTAAGTGTAAGGTCGGCTCACGGTGAAGCTTGATCGATTCATACCCCCTGATTCCCCTTGCCGTCAACTGCAAAATTCAGGTAAGGCTTGCCACCCGTTGCAGTGGTGTCCCACAAAATCGCCCAGAATCGCCTGTAGAGCCATCCGTGAGCCATCAGTGAGGGTTTCCCCACACTTTTCGCGTCTTCGACGCTCACACCACCAGCACGGCACCAGAGAGGCACCAGCACGGCACCAGACGCACGGCGCGTACTGTCCGCGCCATCATCCCTACACCGGACACTTTGGGTCTAATTGGTCGTGTTTGGATCATGTAGAGACAAGCAGCAAAAATAAAATGCAAAAGGGGTATAGGTCCGGGGTAGTTTTTTGCCACGTAACCAATAACTGATGTAGTTTCAATGTGATGGGAATGTGGCACCCAGGTGTTCAGGCGATTGCTGAAATTCAAAGCCAAAAAAAGATTTCCGGCGGGCATGGCTCGATGTCCGGAATGCAATAAGGCGGACCGTTCCTTGTGGGAGGATGGACCGCCTTGTTGCGTTTGGAGTGAGGATGAAAGTCGATGCCTGGATTTGTCCGGCCTGCCGCGAAAGCTCCTGGCTTAGAAGCTCACCCACAATCCCATGTAGACGGTATTGTTATCCGCAGCATTGCGGTTGGCGCCGTCATAATTCGATGACGCGCCATTGAACTTGGCGTAGCCGGCATAGTTAAGATCGAGATTCACGTTCTGCCACGGCCAATACGCGAATTGGAATATATAGCCATTCGTGTCGGGGCTTCCATTGTTGCTTCCAGTCAATGCCGCGGGAGCATAGAGCACGGGATCGGCGGGGCCGTTGATTGAAGAGAATTGACCCGCGAGGCTGAACTTATTGGTCCAGTGATACACCGCATCCACCTTGAATGTGTTGAGATGATTCGATGCCGAACTGGTGCCGTCAGCCTGGAAGGTGGCGTCACGATTGGTGTGCTCGTAGATGTAGGTTCCATGTGCGTCGAACTCGTTGTTGTCACCGATCGGACGCTGGTACTGGAAGTCGAATGCAGTATCGGTGTAATTGTCAGTCGGCCCTGAGACCGCTCCGGGGAACGAGCGCATGTAGATACCGTAGGTGCCGAGCATAAGATAATTGCTGCCCCAGTTTTGCTGCCATGCCGCACGCCAATAGGGTGCTACCCCGTCAATATTGAAATCAGCCCCCTCACCGGTGACGGGAGTCGACGATCCGGCATGTTCAGAGCGGTAAACAGTGCCCTCGGTGTAAAGATGACCCTTCCACATAGCGTATCCGCCAACGCCGGCTACGTCCTGGGCCAGCCCGCCGTTGATGAGCGGCGAGGCGATGGGATCCACTCCAGAAGCAGTGCTGATCCAGGGAAATCCCCAGGCCGGCGTGCTGTTCCACAAATCCTGAACAGTAGGATTGTTGTTGATCGTGATGCCGTAATCAACGTTCTTTGCCTGCTTGGCAAAGCGAAAGTCGGTGTTATCCATCCCGAAGTGGTCGTCGGCGTGAGTATAGGTGACCTGCATGAAACCACCGAAATGCGGTGCGAAGCTACCGGCCAGAAAGATGCTTGCCTGTTGCGGAAATCCGGCAGCATTGTTTTGCGATGCAGGCTGATTTGCCTGGAATGTTGTATTCGAGAGCAAAACCATGGCGGATACGGGAATGGCCTTGGTAAGGGAGAGGTCGCTGGTGTTGCCGATTTTGTCCGACAGCGCCATACCGGGCATACTGTAGCCCTTGAGCTTGAAGTCGCGGCCGAATGCCGTCAACTCGGGAGGATTGCGATGACATACATCGCACGTGAATCCCGTTTGCCGCGCATAGCTTGGTACTGCGTGTGCAGTGGGCAGGCTGATCACCATGATCACGGCCGTGATTAACGACAGACGTGCGCGGATCGACATCGAATGCACCATTACTTCCCCCGATAGAAAAGATGAATGTGGCAATTGGCCCGGTGTTCGCAATTCGAGGGCGCAGCAGCATCGTTCATTGAGAGAGCACACGAGTGCCCGGACGCGCCAAGCGCGCTCGCGCTGAACCCACTCTTCATCGCTCGACTATGGTGGTGATGGTAGCGACATTTGAGTCAGGCATTGCTGCTAGACGTCAAGCAGCCCGTAAAGCTTTGTAAAGTCGCAGGGGAGTGCAACGTGCGCTTATCCGTCGCAGGGCAGGAACGCGCTGCTCATCGATTCATGCGGAAAGCGCTGGCGTAATTTGAGATAGGGCGATATTTTGCGGGCGTAGATCCCCTTGCCTGTCGCACTCTCGGCGATGCGCAGATGAACTACTTGTCATGTTCCGTAGCGAAAAATTCGACACCGCGATCGCGCAGCGGAGAGCTGACGCAGGGCTCTCACGTCAGTGAAGAGATTGGGGCTTCGGATTGGGGAGGCTTTCTATGCCTGCTACGTAATGTGGACTGCGACCATGGTGATATCGTCGTTCAATTCGTCGCTGGGGCCGAGGCCGGACCATTGGGACAGTTCAACGAGCAGGTGATCCGCGAATTGATCGGCGCTGCAGGATTGCACTTCGCCCAGAACCTGTTGGAATCGCTCATCGCCGAAGGCGATCTGGGCAGGATTTTCGGTTTCCGGGATGCCGTCGGTGTAGAGCAGGATGCGATCGCCGGGTGCGAGAGGAAGTTCGACGGACGCATAGGTGGCAAAGTCGAATTTGCCCAGAAACAGGCCGTTTTCGCAGACTTCCTGCACGCAGGCGGAGGATTTGCGGCACAGAAGCAGGGGTGGATGGCCGGCGCCGGCGTAGGTGAGAGTGCGGTTTTCCAAGTCGAGATAGACATAGGCGGCGGTCACGTAGTGGTGTTGAAACTTGCCACAGAGGGCCAGGTTCAACCCGGAGAGAACTTGCTCGGGATGGGCGGCATTCGCGGCCTGCGCAGCGAAAGCGATCTTCAACATCGAGGCGATGAGGGCGGCGGGCATTCCATGTCCTGATACATCGGCGACCAGGATGCCGATGTGCTTCTCGTCTACGACGAGGAAGTCGTAGAAGTCTCCGGCGACCGAAGTCATGGGGATGTAGCGGGCCGCGATATCCAGGCCGCGCACCTTGGGAATTTCGTGGGGCAGGATCGATAGCTGGATCTGGCGGGCGGTCTCCAACTCTTTTTGTATGGCTAACAATTGGAGGGCGAGCTGCTCGCGAATGCCGCGAAGCACGAGATGGGTTTGCACGCGGGCCTTGACGACGGCGGGCGAAAACGGTTTGTGAATGTAATCGACTGCGCCTACTTCGAAGCCGCGCGTCTCGTCCGCGGTCTCGGTCTGGCCGGTGAGGAAAATGACGGGAATATCTTTGGTTCCGGGATCACCTTTCAGGCGCGTGCAGACTTCGTAGCCGTCCATGCCGGGCATCATGATGTCGAGCAGGATCAGGTCGGGCGGGGGAGTGACGGCCACGAGCTCCAATGCTTTTGCGCCGTTGGTGGCGATGCGGATTTTGTAGGTGTCCTTCAGGATCGAATTGACGACTTGAATGTTGGCGGGCGCGTCGTCGACGACGAGCACGGTTTTCTTTTGATCGGCAGGGTTCATTGTGGCACCTTCCCGTTTTGTTCGCACAGGTGCGCGATTTCATCGAGCTTCGCCAGAGCCTGCTCGAATTCAAAGTTGTTGATGGATTCATTCAGAGCATCGAGATCAGATTTCTCGACAGCGGCGGCAACTGAATCGCGCAGTTGCTGAAAAGCCTCCTGCGCGTCGCCGTCGCTGGCCTCGAGCAAGGTCCGGAGTTGTCCGATAGCCGAGGCCGCCTTGATAGCGTCAAAAGCCGCGGGGGGCGACTCCGGTTCGGGAGCTGAGTTGTGCAGAGCCTCGCTGATGGCGTTCACGTGCATTCGCAACGCGAGGGCGAACTGATCAAGCAGCGCGGAAGAAGAAGGGTCCGATTCGCGAATGGCCTTCTCCAGCTTCTGGGCCGCGGCCTGGAGGCTGGTGATGCCGAGATTGCCCGCGACGCCCTTGACGGTGTGCGCGGTGCGCTCGGCGGTCTGATGGTCGTTGGCGTCAAGCGCGGCTGCGATCTCAGTGGCAGCACCGGCTTGCTTGGCGGCGAACTGCGAGAGAAGATCACGATAGAGGCGACGGTTGCCGGCGACGCGATTGAGGCCGTCGGCGATGTTGACGCCTGCGATGGGTGGAAGAGCGATCTCATTCACGGGTGCGGCGGCTACGGCCGGGGTTTCGGGAGCCGGTATTGCATGCGGCGCGGCCCATCGCAGGATGGTGGAGAACATGTGATCCGGATCGATGGGTTTCGCGATGTGGTCGTTCATGCCCGCGTCGATGCAGCGCTGGCGCTCTTCCACCAGGGCATGGGCGGTCATGGCAAGAATCGGAAGCTTTTCAAGATAGAGGTGGGTCCGGAGCAGTTTGGTTGCGGAAATGCCATCCATCACCGGCATTTGAATGTCCATGAGGACGACGTCAAAAGGCGGCGGGTGGCTGCCCTCGGTCAGGATCTTGACGGCTTCGCCGCCGTGATTGGCGACGGTTACGATGGCGCCCGCACTCTGCAGGAGCTCGGTGGCAATCTGCTGGTTCATCTCGTTGTCTTCAACGAGCAGGACGCGGATTCCGGTGGCGAGCAGTTCGCCGGCTTTGTCCTTTTTCTGGCGCGGGGGCCTCATCATCGGGCACCGGCACGCCAAAAAGGTCGACCAGCATGTCGTACAGCAGAGAGGCGTTGACGGGCTTGAGCAGATATCCCTCAACGCCGATCTTCTCGGCCTGATCGCGTATGTCCTCGCGCCCGAACGCGGTTACCATCACGATCTTCGGAGCATTCTTCAGGCGATCGCCGCGCTTGATGATCCGGCTGGCCTCGAGGCCGTCCATTCCGTGCATGTACCAGTCCATGAACACGAGGCGGTAGGGATCGTGAGAGTCGGCGGCGGCAATCTCCCGCACCGCATCTTCGCCGGAAGCGACCGATTCGACGCGAAGCGCAAAGGCTCCAAGCATTTCGGTAAGGATCGCGCGGGCCTGCGCATTGTCGTCGACAACCAGGGTGCGGATACCGGCGAGGTCGGGGACGAAGCGCTTCTGCTTCTTGCCGGTCCCGATGCCGAACCACGCGGTGAATTGGAACTTGCTGCCCACGCCGGGCTCGCTCTCGGCCCAGATGGCGCCCTCCATCATCTCCACGAGGCGTTTGGAGATGGAGAGCCCCAGCCCGGTGCCGCCATACTTGCGCGTGGTGGACGTGTCGGCCTGCGAAAAGGCCTGGAAGAGGCGCGAGCTCTGTTCCGGCGTCATGCCGATTCCCGTGTCGCTGACGATGAACTTGAGCTTGATGCGATCGGCGAGCTGCTCTTCGATCGACGACCGTCAACATTACCTCGCCGTGGTCTGTGAACTTGACGGCGTTGTTGACCAGGTTGATGAGGATTTGACCGAGGCGGAGGGGATCGCCGACCAGGGCAGGGGGAATCTCAGGCTGCGCGGAGATCAGGAATTCGAGATTCTTGTCCTGGGCCTTGTGGCCGACAACGATGGAAAGATTGTCGAGCGCATCTTCAAACTGGAATTCAGTCTTCTCGATATCCAGCTTGCCGGCTTCGATCTTGGAGAAGTCGAGAATGTCGTTGATGATGCCCAGCAGCGACTGGGCGGCGGACTTGACCTTGTTGAGGTAGTCGGACTGTTTCGGAGTCAGTTCGGTCTTCAGGGCCAGGTGGGTCATTCCGATGATGGCGTTCATCGGGGTGCGGATCTCGTGGCTCATGTTGGCCAGGAAGTCGGACTTGGCCTTGGTAGCGGCTTCGGCAGCGTCCTTTGCCGCCGTGAGCTCTTCTTCCGCGCGAAGGCGCTCGGAGATGTCGCGGAACGCAACCACGGTTCCGATGGAAGTGTGGTCTTTGAGAATGGCGGTGGTGGAGTATTCGGCCGGAAAGCTGGTGCCGTCCTTTCTCCACAGGACTTCGTCCGATACCACCCGGGGCTGGCCGTCGCGGGCGGTCTTGAACATGCTGCATTCTTCTCGTGGAAGCGGAGAGCAGTCGGCGCGGGCGTAGTGAATTCGCGCGTGGATGGGGGTCCCGATGAGTTCCTCCGGAGTGAAGCCGAGCGTCCGGGCTCCGGCATTGTTCAGGAATGTCGCTCGCCCGTCTGTGTCAAGGCCGAGGATGCCTTCATCCACGGAACCAAGAATCAAACGCGAGCGCTCCTCTACGGCGGCCAGAGTTTCTGCCTGCATCCGGGTGTGCTCGAGCAGCGCCCTGGTGGTGAGATTGGCAGACAGGATCTCGGCGTTGGCAGCCGCAGCGGGAAGGAGAGCATCGAGGAGCGCCTGCTGACGCGGGGATACGGGTGCGAGAGTGGCGATCTCGAGGACCCCTACCAGTGTGTTTTGGTGGAGCACGGGGAGGATGAGAAGCTGGCGGGCCGAGACGGCTCCGAGCCCGCTGGAGAAGGAAAGGGGCTGGTCCTCGGGCGGTGAGAGGGCGAGCATGCGACGCTCCGCCGCCGCTTGACCAACCAATCCCTGGCCGAGGGCGAATTCGCGCGGTTCACTAGAAACGTCGGCGGCGAAGGCACCCACGCGCGTGAGGTGCGCGCGACTCTCGTCGGCCCGATAGAACGCGCCATAGAGCAACTGCAGGTTCTGAGAGATGTGCGAGAGCAGGATGGCGGAGAAGGCGCCGAACTCCTCGGCGGACTGCATTTGCTGCGTGGTGGCGGCGACTTCGGCCTTGACCCACGACTGGGTTTCTCGTTCCCGGGCCGTGATCTGCAAGGTGTGCAGAGCACGGCTCATTTCTCCGATTTCATTGGGGCGGCCAAGGTTCTCGAGGGGGTGGTCCAGCTGACCTTGCGCCACCTCGAGGATTCGGTTGCGAAACGACGCGACGACCTTGACGACTTCAACTTGAACGATGAAGAGCGCGATCCCGAAGGATGCCAGCAGGCCGAGGGCGATCGCGAGCCATGTCACCCGAATGGCGCGGTGCGTCCGGTAAGTGAGTTCGGTTGATCGCTGATCGACTCGCTTTTGAACCACTTCTTCGATGTCGGCGAGGGCCTGCCTCGTTTTTTGCCATTCCGGTTCGACGGTCCCTCGCATGATTTGCATCGCCTTGTTGTCGTTCTGGGCCTGGGTGGCGACGCGGGCGGGGCGGGAGTCAGAAACCATCTGGTTGAACAGCGTCGTGACAGACTCGATGGCTGGTATCTGGTCCGGGCTTCTTCGCTTGGCCTCTTCCGCCGCCACGAGGAATTGAGCCACCGTCAGATCCAGGTCGTTATCGATCGAGCGCATTTGATCGGGATCAGTTTCAGCGATCTCCTTGTAGACATACTGGTTGAACCGGTTGTTCAATGCCCGGGCGATGGTGAGCTGCTGATAGGACTTGATTTCCTTCTCAATGAGGTCGCTGTAGGCGGCGTCGATCCACTTCATCTCCAGGGATGCGTACAAAGCCGCGGCGATGACCATGATCGCCAAGGGAAGGAGTGCGAGCAGGACTTTGGTGCGGATTTTGAAATTTGCCAGGACACCCATGGCACATACCTTTCAACACGGCGAGCAGGGTCTCATAAATGTTAAGGGATACCGATCCACAATGAACTCTAATCGCGATCGGGGGAAAGCGGGACTGGTATAAGTTGCAGTCGGCAGGCTCGAACCGGTCATCAGATCGACTGGACGGGAAGCAGGGTGAGGTCGTCGACCAGGCCTGGCTCCTTTTGCACGAACGGCTCGCCGTACCTGACGCCGGCGAGAAGGCCGTAATGACGGGCTTCAGCGAAGGTGCGCTCGCGGATTTCCTCTTCAGGAACGAATAAGGCGCTGCCCGCGGACTGATTGGCGTACTGGGATTTGTACGCCATCAGGGCCGAGTGGCGCTGCTCGATGAAGGGCGTGATGTCGACGACAAAGCTGGGCCGCACGTCGGCGTAAAGGCTGGCATAGACAATTTTGAATGGACGATGGGGCGCGAGCCCCGTATCGATTTTGGCCAGGCCAGAGAGGAAGCAGGCCTCGTAACCGAGCGAGGCCACGATGGCGTGGTCGGGATGGCGCGCCTGCCAGTAGGGAAGGATCACGACGCGGGGACGTACCTGGCGCAACATGCGCACGATCTTGAGGCGGTTTTCATAGGAGTTTTCGATGGCACCGTCGGGCAGGTCGAGGGCCTCGCGCCAGCCGACGCCCAGCAGGCGGGCGGCTTCAGCGGCTTCGCGGGCGCGGTCTTCCGCAGTGCCGCGGGTGCCGGCTTCGCCTCGGGTGAGATCAAGGATCGCGGTGCGCAGGCCGCGCGCCGCCATCCGTAACAGGGTTCCGCCACAGGTCTGCTCCACATCGTCGCGGTGGGCGGCGATGGCGAGAATGTCGGCGAGAGGCGTGGGGGTCGGGTCTGCGGTCATTATGGTCGGCTCGCCATGAATGGAACCGGTTGGGGTTCGTGGTCTCCGACCCTTTCCGCAGAGAAAAGCGGAAAGGATGGGGCACGGGGCTTTCTGCTCTGGGCGACGATCCCGAACCGCAGGTCCTTCGACTGCGTCCGCCGCGGCGGACTCCGCTCAGGATGACAACATTAGAGCAACACGGTCAGTATTAGAGCAAGACGGTCAGTAGACGGTGTTGTTGGCGTCGGTGGTGCCGTCCATATAGGCAACGTCGTAAGCGGTGCCGGTCACGGTCACAAACTGGTTATTCAGCGCCGTGCCATCCGTGGTGTGGTAGATGTAGACCTGCCCGCCCTGGGCCACGTACACCTTGTGCAGCCCCTCGACGTTGGCGATTCCGGTAAGGTCGCCCTGGTAGGGCTCAAGAAGCGTCACGGTGTCGTTCGACGTGTTGAACATGGTCAGGCAGCCGTACGGGAGACCTTTGGCGTAGCGCTCGCCGTTGGTGCACTTGGTCATTCCGATCCACAGGGTATTATCGTCGGCCAGGATCATGCGGCTGGGGGCGCCGGGCGCTCCATCACTGATCGAGACCGGGGTTCCAGGGGTATTGGTGGCCAGGTTAACTACGGTCAGATTCCCGGTGAAAAGCCCGTCGGGCTGTAATGCCTGGCCGATGACGTACATGGTCGTTGTGGTCACCAATGCGTTGCTGGCGCCCCCGGGGATGGGAATGGTGGGGACATTGCCGGTGGTGGGAAGCTTGCCCGATCCCTGGCCTACCTGGAAAATCATGGGGTTGACCGGGAGCAGCGAAACGGAAGCGGTGGTTCCCCCGCATTCGGGTCCGCAGTTGAGCACATAGGCGGTGCCGCCGTCGGCGGAGAAGACGGCTTTGATGGGCCGGTCGAAGGCCAGAGGGGCGCCGAACGGAACGCCATACTGGTCCGCGCTGTCAGGGCTTTGGGCCTGGAAGAGACACCAGCCCGGGGCGTTCAAAGGCTCGCAATCGACGGCAGCCCTGGGCCACGTGGTGGGGCCACCGGAAAAGGTAATGGTCTGGTTGGCGGTGAGCTTGACCGGGTAATAGACAAAATTGGAGTTCTGCACGAAGGCAATCGCCGCTGTGCCGCCGGGGTTGACGCTGACCCGGTATACGCCCGGAACGCTCAGCGAATAGTTGGCGCCTGTCGCCTTGTCGACGACCGTGAGTACATGTGCCGACTGGCTGGCGGCGAAGACAAAGGCCTCGCTGCGGGTGGTGAAGACGCTGGCCGACACGCCGTTGAGGCCGGACTGCGCACCGGCCGTGGATTCCTTGGAGTAATTGACGTAGGTGAGACTGCCATCGCCGGAACCATAAACGGCGCCCAGCTGTTCCTCGGGCATGTTCTGGATGGAAACGGGAAGGGAACCGGAGAAGCCGCTCACGGAAAAGGCGGGAGTCTTGCCGTTGTAGCTGGACCGGATATCGTAATAGGCGTCAACGATCTGGAGCGCTCCCTTGGTGAAGGCGCTGGGGTTTTGCACCGCGATCATGACGCGGTTGATCAACGTGCTGGGCGGTAGCGGGCGGCCTGCAAAATAGGTGGTCTCTCCACAACCTGAAAGGATCGCAGCGATAACCAGGGCTGCTGCGGCGCTCAACCAAAGACTGCTTCTCTTCAAAATCCCTTACCTCTACGGAAAGCAAAACGTCCGCGATTGGGGTCGCGGCGGCCGCGGTGAAAAAATCAAGATGGCGGTTGCCGACTGCTGCGACGATCGGACAGCAACCCCGGTCGAATACAGACGAAATTCGACGGCGGGGAGCCCGGTGCAACCCCGGTTCCAGCAATGCTTTTGACTCCCGAAGTATAACAAAGCAACCCACGCATCCGAATGCGGCGATTGCCGGGCAGGTCCAGCGGGCGGAGGAGTGCTCGGGACAGGAGCCGATGCGGTAGGATGGCAACAGAATGCCATCCTTCGCCGACATCTTCGGCAGCCGGCCCGTGCTTGCCGACGGCGCCATGGGAACAGTTCTTTACGCCCGCGGCGTGTTCATCAACCGCTGTTACGACGAGCTGAACCTCTCCGATCCGGGGCTGATTCTCGCGGTGCACGAAGAGTACCTACAGGCGGGGGCGGAAATCCTGGAGACGAATACGTTTGGGGCCAACCGCTTCCGGCTGGCGCGGCACGGGTTAGCGGGCAAGGTGGCGGAGATCAACGCCGCGGGGGTGAGGCTGGCCCGCGAGGCGGTGGTCCATATGAAGGAAAAGCAGGCCGGCGAGGCCTGGGTGGCGGGGTCGGTCGGCCCGCTGGGCGTGCGGCTCGAACCGCTGGGCAAGACAGGACTGGATGAGGCGCGGGCGGCGTTTGTGGAGCAGATTCGCGCTCTTGCGGCGGCGGGCGTGGACATGCTGATCGTGGAAACAATGCCCGCTCTGAATGAAGCCCGCGAGGCCCTGCTGGCGGCGGAAGAGGCGGCGCCCGGTCTGCCGGTCCTGGTCATGGTTACGGTAGACGATGAGGGCAATTGCCTCGACGGTTCTTCGCCCGAACAGGCCGCGGCGCTGCTGACGGAGTGGGGCGCGCAGGCGCTGGGCGTGAATTGCTCCACCGGGCCGTCGACAGTACTGACCGCCGTGGAAGCGATGCGCGCGGCAACCACGCTGCCTCTCGCGGCCATGCCGAACGCGGGTATGCCGCGGGCGGTGGAGGGGCGCAACATCTATCTCTGCACGCCGGAGTACATGGCCGGCTTTGCGCGCAAGGCGATTGCGGCGGGAGCGCAGATCGTGGGCGGCTGCTGCGGCACCACGCCCAACCACATCCGGGCCATGCGCTCGGCGATGCGGGCCATCGATGCGCAGGGGCGCAAGGCGGAAGGCGGAGCACACGCGGCGTTGTCGACGGAGACTCCCCCGGCGCCGCTCAACCTGCGGTCGCGCATTGGAGCGCTGGTGGCGCAGGGTGCGTTTATTTCCCTGGTGGAGATTGTGCCGCCGCGAGGCATCAACTGCGTTCAGGAGATCGAAGCGGCGCAAGTGCTGTCGCAATTGGGAGTGCACGCGATCAATGTGCCCGACTCGCCGCGCGCCTCGGCCCGCATGAGCGCGCAGAGCCTGTGCATCCAGATCCAGCAGCAAACCGGGATCGAAACGATTCTGCACTACACCTGCCGCGACCGGAACATTCTCAGCATCCAGTCGGACCTGCTGGGCGCGTCGTCGATCGGGCTGCACAACATTCTGTGCCTCACCGGCGATCCGCCCAAGCTGGGCAACTATCCCGATGCGACCGCGGTGTTCGATGTGGACGCCATCGGCCTGGTGAACATCGTGCAGCGGTTGAACCACGGGCTGGACATCGGCAACAATTCCATCGGCGCGAGCACCAATTTCACTATCGGCGTAGCTGCCAACCCGGGCGTTCCCGATATCGAGCATGAGTTGCGGCGCTTTCAGTACAAGGTGGAGGCCGGCGCGGAGTACGTCATCACCCAACCGGTGTTCGATCTGCGCCTGCTGGAGGACTTTCTCAAGAGGATTCGAGGCATGAGGATTCCGGTGATCGCGGGGATCTGGCCGCTCACCAGCTTGCGCAATGCGGAATTCATGAAGAACGATCTGCGTGTCTCGATGCCGGAAGAGATCATGCTGCGCATGGCCCAGGCCGATACACCCGACGCGGCCCGGCGCGAGGGAATCAAGATCGCGCGGGAGATGCTGGAGGCGGTGCGGCCGATGGTGGAAGGCGTTCAGGTAAGTGCGCCGTTCGGCCGCTACACGACCGCGGCGGAAGTGATTTCCACCGTGCTGCCGCAGCCGGCATCGGAGCCTGCGGCTATCGAAGGATAACCGGCTGTTGGTTCAATCTGCTGCAACCCGGCCAAGTCATACAATGGTGTGAACACAACGGAAACCTCTATGCCCACATTTGAAGAGTCGCTCAAGAAGCTTGAAGTCATCGTCGAACAACTCGAAAAGGGCGATCTTGCCCTGGAAGATTCGCTCAAGCTGTTCGAGGAGGGAGTGGGCTTATCAACGGCTTGCAAAAAGGAATTGGACGAAGCCGAGGGCAAGGTGCAGGTACTGATCAAGCAGCGCGACGGCTCGCTGAAGGCGGAGCCGTTTCTGAATGAGAAGCCATCGTAACTTTTGATCCCTTCATTTCTCGTCCATCGTGGATTTAGATTGGTCTGGCCGCAACTCGCCCGGAATGCAGATTCGCACCGGACGGCTCGGCCAGTGGCATCGGCGAGCCGGTGTGAAGGGAGAGTCGCTTTCGACGACATGAGCGTATTCGCGGAGTAATTCCATCGATTTCGCGCAACAACGGATGTCAACGAGTGGTTTGATCTGAAGTCATCAGTCGAGAACACTTGGCACGCTGCTCATATCCGGAGTTGACAATGCACTCCGGTTTTCAGCTAACGTGTTCGGAGCTTTGTCCGCAAAATAAGTCATCTCAATGGCCATTAGGCGGCCCATTCATCGAATCGGCGCATGATCTCCATGAGCCAACATCCCAACAGGATGACAGAGCCCCACAATATGAAGGGAACGCCGTAGAGTATGAGATGCTTACGCGAACGGGCCAACTCAAACACTCGTACCTTCACAACGGCGTACACGTTCGCTGCGAGATACGCAGCCACCAAACAGCTCACTACCAGATTGTGCATGTTCATACTCCTCCTTCTACCGGCCTGCATCTCCGCGCCGATACTCATCGGTCAGCTCATCAAGCGAGGTCCACACTTTAGAGTTGAGACCATCCTCCGTCTATCGGAAGTTCGGCGCCGGTCGTGAAGGTCGCGTCGAACGCAAGGAAGAGGACGGCCTTTGCGATTTCCTCCGACGTGCCCCAGCGCTTCATCGGGACCATACCAATCATCTTTTCCCTAATCTGAGCGGCTGCGTCAGCGGGAAACGCTTTGCCGATGATCGGCGTGTCGATGGGACCGGGCGTCACCGCGTTGACGCGAATCTCGAGAGGAACCAACTCAGCAGCTAGCGTCCGAGCGAATGATCGCAGCGCCGCCTTGGCGGCTCCGTATGTGGCGTTGCCGGCCATTCCCTTGACGTTGGCGATGGAGGTCGTGAGGACGACAGAGCCTCCCCGGTTTATTAGCGGCGCGAACTTCTGCACCGCGAAAAGCGGTCCCTTGGCGTTCAGGTTGAACATCTCGTCGTAGATGGCCTCGGTGATGCTCTCCAGAGGCGCTCGGGTGCTGAACCCGGCGTTGACGAACAGCAGGTCGACGGTGTCGAACTCGGCCTTCACTCGAGAGGCGAGTGCGTCGAGGTCCGTCAACGACCTCGCGTCGCTCGAAACCACGATGGCCTCATTGCCAAGCTCTTTCTGCGCCGATTCCAGGCCTTCCTTCGAGCGACCCGTCACCAGAACGCGCGCGCCTCCATCAAGGAGCATCTTCGCCGTACCGAGCCCCATGCCGCTCGTGCCGCCTATGATTACCACCTTTTTATCTTCGTACCGTTTCATGCGTCTTCTCCTTGTGAGTGGTTGTTCTTCGTTCTGTCGCCGTGATTCAAGTTAGGGACGTGGCGATGTTGTTTGGCATCCAGTTGCGCGCCGATCAGCGCTCCTCAGGACACGGCGGTTAGGGATGCTGGGTGAGACAAGTCGACGCCAGAGACCTTGACGACGGCCTGCCACGCGGCTTCCTGGCTGGCGCGATCGTAGAGGTGTGGCTGGCGCTGCACCTCAATTGGGCCTGAGAACTTCCCTTGAGCCGAGGCGAAGAATTGCCCTGAGACGTCGGTTCCGAACTCCGACGCCTGGAGGTACCGACGGGCCGCGGTCTCCGGCGTCTGATTCATGCCAGGAATGAGGTTCACGATTGGGATAAACAGATACTTCAACGCCGGGCCGGCGTTTCGCACCACCTTGGTGGCGGTCGCCCCACCGGGCGAGACAGCGTACACGGCCATGCCGGAGGGTAGCCGGAGCGCCAGCGCCGCGACCCACCAAGCGATAATGAGCTTCGCGTCGGCATACGTATTGTTGGGCACGTACTTCACGTTTGGCCCGTTGCGAATCAGGACTTCGATAGCGGCGGTCCGGTCTCCCCGGAAGTATTTGGCGGCGAAGGCTGGCACATCGGTGTAGCTGAACATCGGCACGCCCCCACGGGCAGGTTCTGCGCCGGCGATAACAATCCGCGCGCCAGGGCTCAGCAGGTTGGCGCTGAGCAACCCGACAGTCAGTTGATGATGGCCGATGAGCGGGGCCTGAGCCGCCTCGATGCCCGCCGCAGTGAGCACGCGCTTCTTACCTGGGACCATCCCTGCGTTGAGCAGTAGGAAATCGATCGGCCGACCTCGCTTAACTAGCTCGGCGAGGGCGGACTGAACGCTGGACGCCGCGTCCAGATCCAGTTCCAGCGGTGTAAAGACCTGTTTCTTGGTCTCAGCCGCGAGCTGAGTGGCCGTTTCGCGCACCCGCGCCAGGCTGCGTCCGGTGACGATGATCTCGTGCCAGCCCTGTCCAGCAAGCATGTGGGCTGCCGCATAGCCGAGCCCGGAGGTGGTGCCGGTGATGAGTGCGATCGAATGTTCCATGGGCGTCTCCTGTATTTACCGTGTCTTGCAGCGTTACATACGCGAGAGTACGATACCAACAGATGCAATGCAAGGAGTTTCGTACGCGATGGTAACTAATATTGCGAAGCGCCCCCCAGGACGTCCAAAAGGCTTTATTCCCGACGAAGCACTCGACCGTGCCGTTGAGATGTTTTGGGAGCATGGGTATGAAGGAGTCGATGTGGATCGGATCGCGCGCGCCGTGAACGTCACCAAACCCGCGCTATACCGAGCCTTCGGAGACAAGTCCACCCTGCTGCTAAGGGCCGTCGAGCGCTATGCGCTGATCTATGGAGCTCCCAAAATGGCAGCGTTTCAAGCGGAGCCGGATATCCACAAGGCCGTGACCACCTTTTGCGAGGCTACCGTCAACACCGCTACCGGCGACGCTCGCAGCGGCTGCATGTTGGCCGCCGCTGCGCTGGGACATTCGGAGCGGGTGACAGAGATTCGTTCCTGGCTCGCGAAGGGTCTCACGGCATCCGCTGATATTTTCGCGAAACGTTTCGAGCAGGAGATAAAGGCGGGGCGCCTGACTCGCACACCCTCTGCCAAGGTGCGAGGCCGTTTGCTCGTTGACTTGCTGCAGGGTGTGCAGCTTCGCGCCAAGGTTGGTATCACTCGCGAGGAATTGCTGGAAGATGTCCGAAGCTATGTGCCCCTGATTCTTGGCGAGCAAATCTAACGCACGTCTCGGGGACTATGCGTCTGGAAGAGTGCCAAATCGCCATAATCGGCCAATCGGTTCCCATTTTTCTTCAGGTGGTGCGAAGTTTTCTTATCTCGGCCAGGATCTTGAAGAGGCGCTTTGAGAGCCTGAGGAGACGATTGCGCGCAAGACCGTTTGGGAGGCTACGGCGGAACATCTCCATGACCTGTTGAGCGGCGATTAAGGAGTCGATGAGACCATCGAGGCCTGCGCGCACGGGTGTGGCAGATATTTTGGGTTGTGGGGTCAGATGCCTGGGTTTGGAGCGAGCCAGCTGGAACTCGCGCTCGAGATCGGTGAGGGCGACATGGATGTAGCGCATGGTCATCGCCGGATCGACGTGGCCAAGTAACTTCATCAGGATGGGGAAGCTGACGCCGGAGCGAAGCATTTCTGTGGCGTAGGTGTGCCTGAACTGATGGGGGACGATGGTGGTGGAGAGGCCGAGGGAGTGGCAGACCAGGTGCAGGTAATCGCGGAGTTGAACGAGCAGAGCTACCTTGCTGCCTGGACGCGCCAGAAGCCGTCCATCGGCAGGTAGAGGGTCCAGGGAGCGGAAGAAGCGCAGCCGATGCACGAGATCGCGGCCGAAGGCATCGACGGGGACCATACGCTCGGTCTTGAGTTTTCCGAGAGGGACATGAATGGCCCATTGTTTTGGTCCCGTGGAGCGCAGGCAGTCATAGGAGAGATCGACGCATTCACCGATACGCATGCCGGTCGAGCGGAGCAGCAGGAAGACATTTCCGCCGAGATCGTTGCGGCGCATGAACTCCTGCTGCAGGAGTTGATCCTGCTCGGGGGTGAGCGGTCGTGGCAGAGTATGGGGCGAGCGCGGAATATCCTCGCGCAGCAGCAAGTGGGCCAGTTCGGGGAGATGGCTGGTGCGAGCCAGCTCATGGAAGATGGTGCGCAGAGCGAAGAGCCTGCCAATACAGGTTGCCGTGGACAGGGGCGGAGTCTGCGCACGCAAATGGGACATCCAGCCGAGGATATGAGGATCGCGGCGCAGTTGTTCGAGCCGAGTAACCGCCGGGTGTTTGGTTCCGAGATAGACGAGGAAGCTGCGAACCACGATGTCATAGTTACGCTTGCTGGAAGGAGCGAGTGCGGTCGACAGAGACTCGACCGCACGGGCGAAGACCGGCGCCAGGGGATGCTGGAGTGGAGGACGGCGCCAGCGCTTCACGAGGAGATCCTGGGCTGAGGATGGATGCACTGCGCTGCGGCGCGGGCATACTGAAGATAGACATCCTGCGGCGAGACCTTTACGTAGCGCATGGTGGTTTCGATGTCGGCATGCCCCATCAACTGCATGAGTGCGGGCAGGCTCATCCCGGCACGGACCATATCGGAAGCGAAGGTGTGCCTGAAGCGATGTGGGTTGGCCAGTTGGATGCCGGTAGTGCGGCGATGATAGCGGAACAGGGAACGTAGTCCTGGGGGAGTGATGCGTGTGCCGCGTCCGGGCCCTTTCAACACGACGAACAGAGCCGCGGAGCAGGGATCGGGCCGTTCCACGCGCAGATAGTGATCGATCAACTGCGTGGTTTCCGGCGCCAGCGGCAGCAAGCGCAGCTTGGTTCCCTTGCCGCGTACGCGAAGCTGACCTTCAGACAACAGCACATCGTCGCGGTTCAAGGCCATCACTTCAGCGGAGCGAAGCCCCTGCATGAGCATCAGGCCCACGATGGCCAGGTCGCGCGCGCTACGAAAACTGGACCAGAAGCGCGCCACTTCATCGACCGAGAGGGGGACGATGTTGAGCTTGGGTTCTTTCACTCTGAGCCTGCCGATCTCGAAGCGCGGCCGGCCGAGTCCCATCGGCCTGCGGTGCATGAAGGGCTGATGAAACCCGTGCGCCACCTGACAGGGAGCGTCGGGGAACTCGCTGCGGATAGCGCGATCGGCGGTGGCGACCCGGTCGTTGATGGTGGTGGCAGAGGGCGCAGGCTGGCGGCTGGACTGGAAGCGTACGTAGTCGAGTAGAGCCGATTCGCTGAGGTCCGACTTGGAGATATCGCCGGTGTGATGAACGCTCTCCCACCAGCGCACGAAGTGCAACAGGCTATGCGCGTAGCTGTACAGGCTCTTGTCTGCCAGGCGGCGGACATACTCGCGGTCCAGAAAGCGGTTGATCCAACCGACACCCTGACCAGTGGATAGCTCGACCACATGAATCGGACTGTGCGCGCCTGATGGGGTCTTTTGACGGATCACGCGGAACTTCATGGCTGCGCGGCCTCCACGAGAGACTGGAACTGCCGCGCATCACCGCCTTCAACGAAGAAGGAGTTGGGATCGTGCCCCTCAGGCAGCAACACGCGGCGAGCAGCGACGCCATGCATGCCAAGACGATGGGCCAGTTGCTTCGCGGCTTGTTGTCCGCTCTGGTTGGCATCCACGTCGAAGGTGAGATAGACGGCGCGTGGCCCCTCACACAACTGTTGGAACTGGTCAGCGTTGAGATGCGTGCCCAGCGAGCAGGTCACGTTGGGAAAACCCGCCTGCCGCAATACGGCATAGTCAAACAGCCCCTCGACAAGGATCACCTCGGGGCAGTGCCGGACCTTCTCCCATGCATACAGACCGCCCTTAGCACCAGGCAGGAAACGATGAGAGAAGGCAGTGCCGATACTGCGGCCGTAGAGGTTGACGATGTGTTCGCGCTGGCGCAACGGGAAGACGATGCGCCGATAGAGAGCATCCGAGCCCTGCGCGTTGATCAGGCCGGCTCTTCGCAGCAGATCGAAGGAATAGCCCTGTGCCGTGAGATGACGGCGCAGACTTCCTCCCGCAGCGTAACCGACGCCCAGTTCTCCAATCAGGGCAGCATCGTGAAGTCCGCGCTGGTCGAGATAGCGCAGCGCTTCGGAGTAGTGATCCAGTTGCTGTTGATAGAAGGCGACAGCTTGATCGAGCACCGCCGAGGAGATGCCTTCTGCAGCGGTCTGTGGATCGAGGCAAGCGAGGCTCTGACGGAAGGACAGACGGCGGGACAACTGGATGAAGCGAATCAGATCTCCGCCCTGGCCGCAGCCGTGACAGTAGAAAACATTTTTTCGCGTGTTGACATAGAACGACGGCCGGGTCTCTTCGTGCAGCGGACAGAAGCCGACCAACTCGAAGCGGCCCGCGGGCCGGCCAGTCCAGTTATGTTCCCGCAGATAGTCCAGCAGCGGCATCCGCCGCTTGAGTTTTTCGACGTCTTCGCCCACAGCGACTTTTTCGCCTCCGGAGCCCAGCGTAGGCGGGTGACGCCGGCGATCCCAGGCAAGGATGGTGGGGAAAAAGGATTTTTCTTAGACACGCAAAGGCCAGAGGATTGCGAGAGCCGGCGTTAGCCACGACGGGGGCGCGGTTTTCTCATGCGCATGGTTGCCCCGCTCCAGCCAGTGAGCCACGCGCACGAGAACTTGTCGGAAGAGAGAAAGCGCCGGCTGGGAACCGTCCACGCCGTTCGACCAGCGCCGGACCGTGGAAGCATCGGGCACGCGATCCGCGTCCTTGAGCTTGGGCACAGCCTTTTCCCACGAGCAGTGATCTACAAAGCGCTGCCGCAATGCCTGGCACCGCGCCAGCAAACTGAAGTGCGTGTAAGGGAGAGAAAACAGCGGAAGAAAAGTGAAGGTTGTCCCGCAGCTTCCGCAGCGGCCCCGGCGAATCCCGATCCAGTCGTGATGCTCATCGTGTGCCTGCTTGCGCCGTCGCCCATGGCCAACAATCGAATCCTGTTTACAGAGCGGACATCGGCGTAAGATGGTCTCGTCCGAGTCTTCGGCCCAGCAGGCGACAAGCTGCTCCAGCGGGACCGACACTGGGACAAAGAGGATCGTTTACCTCACACGGGTCCCGCTTCCCGCTTCGAATCCGCCAAGATGCTGGCAGGAAGCGGGGCCCCGCCTCCTGAAGAAATCCCAACTGAAAGAGAATATAGCTTCTTACTGCCACCCACGATCGCGTGGTTCAGCTTTTTGGCCGGTTATCTCCGCCAACTCACTCGTTAATCAGAGATTCGTACCGGAATGTCGGCCAGTGTTCGTTGATCTGCTTCGCTGAAGTCATAGGTTGATATGCTTTACAGAAGCGGCGGAGGCTTTACATATTCATGCTTCTGATTGCGTGGTTGTTTCGGATGGCAGGAAGAGAGTAAACACGGTTCCTGAACCATGCGCGGCCTGACGGGATTTCACTTGGAGTGATCCCTGGTGCCGGTCGATGATTTCCCGGCTGATCCATAGCCCCAAGCCGGTGCCCTTGTGGCCTTTTGTGGTGAAGAAAGGCTCAAAGACGTGCGAGATCGTGTCAGCGGACATTCCCGAACCCGTGTCCGCGATTGTCAGCGTAACCCCAGTTTGCCCTGTCCGCCAATCCGTGCTGTCCCGGCTGCGAATGGAGAGGCGCCGTTCTGTCCCGGACAATGCATCGATGGCGTTGGCGATCAGGTTGCTCAATACCTGGCGGATCTCGCCGTCAAGGCATGTCACAGGCCGCAGAGCGCGATCCCGCCGCTCGACCTTGACGCGGGCGTTCGAGATTCTGCTTTGGTAGAGCGGGAGGGTGGCATCGATGAGGTAGGCCGCCGTGACCGGCTTCGGATTCGTCGATTGCCGGTGAAATCGCAATGTCTGGTTGGCAATCGCCGAGACGCGGCGCAATTCAATCTCCGCAGTGGCCAGGTACTGCGTGGTATCCGGATTAATAGCAGTGCTCTGGGCCAGATAAATGAGATTCGTGACCGCTTCGAGGGGATTGTTGATTTCGTGAGCGATCGAACTGGCAAGGCGGCCGACGGCGTTCAGCTTTTCCGACTGAAGAAGGATTTGTTCAGACCTTCTGGCATCTGTCACGTCGACGCCGAGTACGATAATGCCGGAAACGGATCCATCCGGCTCCCGTTTGGGCTGGTAGACGAAATCCAGATATCGCTGTTCGAGTGGATGATCAGGAAGACGGGCCAGTTGGATGGGAATGCCACGGCCGACATAGGCTTCACCGGTGTGAAATACACCGTCAAGCAATTTGAGAAAACCCTGCCCTTCGGTCTCCGGCAATGCTTCGCGCAGCGATTTGCCAAGAACGCTTCGATGGCCGATCAACTGCAAATAAGGACCGTTCACCATCTCAAAGACGTGTTCAGGCCCACGCAGCACCGCGAAAAATGCCGGCGCCTGCTCGAATAGATCTGCAAGCCGTTCCATCTCGCGCTGTTGCAGATGCTTCGCCAATATGGTGTCGGTGGTCTCCGTGCAGACCACCAGGGTGCCGCCGATTTGCCCGGCCGAGGTATAGATCGGGCTGTAGCCGTAGGTCCAGTAGACGTCTTCCAGCCTGCCATTTCGATAGATCGGCACGAGCTGATTCTCATGCCAGCTTGCCTCGCCGCGCTTCATGACTGCTTCGATCTGGGGGAAGATAATCGGCCAGATTTCAGGCCAGCAATCCTCACCCTTTTGTCCCAGGGCCATGGGGTGCTTGCCGACACCGAGGCTGGGCCGGTAAGCGTCGTTATAAAACTGGACTAGGTCTTGGCCCCACCAAAGGAACATCGGGTGGCGCGAGTTCAACAGGGTATTTACAGCGTTCAGCAATACCTCCGGCCATCGATCGATCGGGCCTATGGAGGTCTGGCTCCAATCGAACGCGCGGGTCAGATCGGCCATCTCGCCGATCCCAAAAAGCTTGCTGGCTGATTCGCTCGCGGCCGGGGAAAACGACGCATGTTTCTTTTGTTCAGGGGCCGCCGTCACATAGGTTCCTCTGGCACGTCTCGAGGTATTCCATGTGATTCTATGACATCGAGGCAGGCATCCCAAGCGGGGGATTTCTGTCGAGTTTGCAGATTGTTGCTGGATCACCCGCACTGCCACTATCGCCGGGCTTTGAAAAGCGCGGGGGACATGCGGGCGACCGTATTTGGGGGAGTTTTGGGGTCGGTTTGCTCGAGGAGACGCATGCCGCCGGCCAGGTCGAGGCCCGCCGGGACCGAAGAGAAACCGCCGCGCAATTCGCTGGTATTGCGGTCAATGGTGTTGAACAGCATGGCACGGCCGCTGATGTGAATCTCGAGTTGCTCGGTCTTCCATTCGGTTGCGCTGACCTGGATGCGCTGCATCTGAAACCAGCTGCCCTTATCGATATGGCCGAGCAGGCCGAAGCCGAAGTCAAGATCGTCGTCGAGTTTTCCTTCCAGACGCACTAACCGTTTGACGCGCGTATCGAGCCACAGTTCGCCGCTCATGGCATGAAAGATGCGCGACTGAATGGTGTGCGCCTGAAAGCCGGGATTGGGCCGGAAGCGCAGATGGCGGCAATTGTTGTCTTCCCCGAGCGATTCGAAGAGAAAAGCATCGGGCAGCTGGGCAAAGATTGTGCCGATTCGCTTTTCATCTTCGGAATAAGCGCGTAGATGGCTGGCGCGCTCGAGGGGTGAATCCACCAGATGTTGAAGGCGGGTCTGTTCTTCTTCGCGGCTGTGGGTGTCGAGCGGGCGGCCATTGGCTTCAACGAGGCGGGCGATGGGGCCCTCCGTAGTCTCGACCTGGTCCTCAAGGAGCGTGGCGTTCTGGGCGTGCTGTTCGATCCAGTATCGCCAGTAGCCGTGGGTTTCGTGATCTTGCAACTCGTTGTAGACGACTTCGCGCACGAGTTGTTGAGCCGTTTCAGGCGGTTGAGCCCACAGGCCGCCGGTTCCGCATGCGGCTGAAGCCGTGCACACGAAGACCCAGAACACACGCATCCCGTACGCTCCTGTCGTCCAAATTTGGGGTACGGGGACAGTTTGCACCGGTTTGAGTGAAGAATCTGCAACCGCTGAATGAAATGGCGAAGAAATCGGGCCGGGGGAGCGCGGAGTTGCCAACAGAGTAACGAGCCGTGGACTGTCCGCGAGGCCGCCCTTCAGCATTTTGAACCCTTTCTCCTGGCTGGTGCCGGGACAGGCGCCTGCCGGAGCGGCGCGCCTGGCACTGGATAGGTACGATGCATGTCCACTTGAGGCGGTTGATTTCAGGTTTGTGAAAAGGGAAAGTGGGCGTTGCTGTGCAGAAATGAGGAATGTGGGCTTGCTACACTGGGGCCATGATGGACGAGCTGGAGTTTCGACGCACTGCCGAAAGCGCGCTGGAAGCATTGAAGCGGCACCTGATCATACAAGAAGAAGATGAGACCGCCGGCTTCGAAGTCGAAGAACAGAACGGGGTTCTGAATGTTCAGTTCGAAGATCCGGCGGGGAAGTTTGTGATCACGCCGAATACCCCGGTGCGGCAGATCTGGATCTCGGCTTTGTCGACCAGCTTCAAACTGGACTGGGATGCGCATGCGTCGGCATTCGTGCTGCCGCGCACGGGGGAACAACTGATGCCGCTTGTGGACAGGTTGATCCACCAGCGGGGGGAAGACCGGCAGCATTCCTAGCGGAATGAGTCTGAATTTGTTAGAAGACGAAAAGCAACCGCAGGTCCTTCGACGGCGTTTGACGCAAAGACCGCGTCAAACGCCGCTCGGGATGACAGTGTTTTTTTGACACTAGCGGAATGTGGGCGGGCGATCGGCTTCGCTGGCTCCGCGCTCCTTGTTGGGTTGTTCGCTCATCGTGAAATGAAGCTGGGTGGTGCCGGTGTGCAGTTTGTCGATGGGCAGCCACGAATTTGCATAGGGCGCGCCGTCGAGCGTGACGCCTTGCACATAGACTCCTTTCCCGCCGCGCGAGACCACGAGGGTGCGGTTGCCGGAAAAGCGTAATGTCGCCTTGTCAAACATTGGGGTTCCCAGCACCACTCCGCCGACGCCCGGAACGGCTGGATAAAAGCCCAGGGCATTCCACACGTAGACTCCCGAGGTTGCGCCGAGGTCGTCATTGCCGGGCAGACCGTCGGGTTTGGTGGTAAACGTGGCCTTGGCGATGCGGGTGATCGCGTCCTGCGACTTCCACGGCATGCCGGCGAAGACGTACGCGTAGGGAGTGACGAAGTCCGGCTCGTTTTCCATGTTGAAGCAGGGTTCGCCCCAGCAGCGCAGCTTGGTGAAGAATTTGTCGAGGCGCGGCTCGACCTGCGCTTCGCCGCCCATGGCCTTGAAGAGGGCCGGGTAGTCGTAGGGGATCATGAATGAGTACTGGTAGGTGTTGCCTTCTTCGAAGCCGTTCTGGTCGGTGGAGACGGGGGCGTTGGCGCGCTTGGGCAAGGAATGTTCGGGATCGAATCCGGCTTCCCAGGAGCCATCGGAGTTGCGGGGGCGAATCCAGTGGGTCTCCGGATCGATGAGGTTCTTCCAGTTCTGCGAATGCTCGAGGAAGGTCTGGTACTCGGAAACGTGGTTGGTGTTGCGGGCGAACTGGGCGATAGCGAAATCGGCGCTGGTGTATTCGAGGGTGCGCGAGGCGGAGATGGCGTCTTTCTCGTTGGGCACGTAGCCGAGCTTGAGGTAGTCGGCGAGGAAAGGACGCTCGGAATCGCCATGGGGGCCTGTGCCGGGCTGCGAGCCGGCTTTGACCATGTATTTGAGCGCGGTGTCGAGATCGAAGTTCTTCGCGCCGAAGGCATACGAAGAAGACAGCAGGATCACCGGCGAGTCGCCGCCCATGACGTAGGTGACGTCGTTGGCGGCGGGCCAGCGCGGATACCAGCCGCTCTCGACCGCGTCGTTGACCAGCGACTGCATCATGTCGCTTTCAATTGCCGGATCGAAGAGAGACTGAAGCTGGACGGTGTTGCGATAGATGTCCCAGTCGGAGAAGTTGGCGTACTGCACCGCCTGGCGCTTGCCGGAGAGGGAGTGGGTCTTTCCGTCGAAGCCGGCGTAGTTTCCATCGACATCGCTGAAGACGTTGGGCGATAGAAAAGAGTGATAAATGCCGGTGTAGTAGATGATGCGTTGATCGGAGGTGCCGCCCTCGACGGCTGCGCGATTGAGCAACTGGTTCCAAAGGCCGCGGGCGGTGGCGTGGAGGCCATCGAAGTCCCAGCCGCCAATCTCCTTATCCAGGTTGCTGCGCGCGCCGGCTTCGCTGACGAAGGAAATGGCAACTTTGAGCAGCACCTGGTGCTGCTTGCCGAAATCGAGCCAGGCGCCGGTGTGCTTGCCCTGGGCCGAGGGCGCATCGGTGTGGATGGAGTCGTCCTGCCACACCGTTGAACGGATGAGCGGTTGGTTGAAGCGGCCGGCGACGTAGATCTTGTAGTGGGAATCGGACCCGCAGAATCGGCCGGCGCTCGACCAGCCCGAGAAGGTGCCGTCGGGCCGGACCGTGATGCCGTTGCCGAATGCGTCGTGATCGTGGGGCTTGGAGTCCTTGTCGGGGATGGAGTTGGCGCTGCTGCCGGCGTTCACCAGGATGCGTGCGTCCGCGCCTTGGGGAAACGTGAAACGCGCCATGCCGGCACGCACGGCCACCGTGAGTTCGGCGCGAATGCCGCTGCCAAGCGTGAGGTCGTAATAGCCGGGATGCGCCTGTTCGTGGCTGTGATCGAAGGCGGCGGCATAGGGTGCGAAGCCGGCGCCGGGGCTGGTCTTGAGTTCGGCTGCCGTGGGCAGGACGGCGAAGTCGCCATAGAGCGGGCAGCCCGCGCCGTTGACGTGGATCAGGCTGAAGCCGTCGATCTGCTTGTCGGTATAGGCATACCAGGCGTCGGTGTTGGTGTCGGGGCTCCACTGGATCATGCCGAAGGGCAGTGTGGCGCCGGGAAACGTGTTGCCGCCGCCCGCGGTGCCGATCAGGGGATCGACTGCGTCGTAGGGGCTGGAAGCCGATTGCCCGGGAGACGGGAGGATGGGCAGGAACAGGAGAATCAGGCTAAGACGTAACCAGGTAAAAGTCCGCATTGGATGTTTCCTTGAGAGGGTTTCTCTGCAAGGACAACATTTTAGCCGCTGGGGGTTATGTGACGGGCGGCACCCTCGGAGAGGATGCTCTTCAGTTCATTCAGAAATGACAAGGGGAGATGAAAGTCCGTGGCCACCCACCCTAGCCGCAAAGACAACGACGCGGCGAGGGTGGGGCACCCGGATTGTGGTGGTTATTGCAGCGCGTAGACGGTGTTGAGCACCTTCTGCTGGAGGGCATCTGGCAGGGGAGCGTAAGAGAGCTGCGATACTTCCGCTTCACCCGACTTCAAAATCCAGCTCAGCATATCCTTGAGAACCTTGCCCTTGGTCGCATCAGCGGACTTGGCCGGGATGAGCAGGTATGTGAAGCTCGAGATCGGATAGGCGTTCGCCCCCGGAGCGTTGGTGATGGAGATGCGGTAGTCGGCCGGCATCTGCTTCACGCTGGCCGCGGCTTCGGTGACGCCATCGATTGAAGCCTTGACGAAATTTCCGGAAGCATTCTTCACGTCGCCGTAGTGGATCTTGTTCTGCAGTGCGTAGATCAGTTCGACGTAGCCGATGGCGCCGGGGAGCTGGCGGATCAGGCCGGCCACGCCTTCATTGCCCTTGCCGCCCACGCCGATGGGCCAGTTCAAGGAGCTGCCTTTGCCGGGCCCGTCAGACCACTCCTTGCTGACTTTGCTCAGGTAGTCGGTCCAAATGAAGCTGGTGCCGCTGCCTTCAGAACGGTGCACGACGATGATCTTCTGGTCGGGCAGTTTGGCGCCCGGATTGTCTTTGGCGATGCGGGCATCGTTCCAGTTGCTGACCTTGCCGAGGTAGATGTCCGCGAGCACGTCGCCACTGAATTTGAGGTCCGAAACTCCCGGAACGTTAAAGATGGGAACGACAGCGCCAAGAACGGTGGGAATGTGAATCAGCTTGATGGGTGAAGCCGATATCGCGGCGTCGGTCATGGGCATGTCGGAGGCGCCAAAGTCCACCAGGCCCTTGGTGACCTGGGTGATGCCGCCGCCCGAGCCGATCGACTGGTAGTTGACCTCGACACCGGGATGTGCCGAGCTGTATTCACTGAACCACTTGGAATAGATCGGGTAGGGAAAGGTCGCGCCTGCCCCAGTTAATTTCTGTGCCTGGGCCGCGCCCAAAGCCAGTGCAAACAAACAAACGGCTAACAGTGTTTTTTTCACGAATCGCTCCCTTGCAGCTTTTAACGCCAGGATGATTGTGAACGGCCAATGTTAAGGGCATTTGAATTCGAAGCGCGGACTGGCCCATATCTACGAGATCAATAGGGTTGTCCACAGGGATGGCGCCCTGTCCCAGGCGCAGACCCAGAGCTAAAAGCTACTTTTCCGCCATTTGGCGGCCAGCGTCGGGTCGGCCAGCACCTTGATGTAAACGCCCCCCACCACGGAGCGAGCCTGGAAGCTCTCCTGCTTGCCGGTCTGGGTGTCGTACCAGTCGGTGAGCGGCACCCGCGTGGGACCTTCGTTGACCCAGTGGCCGATGGGGTCGAGAAGCGCGTTCCAGTCTTCCGGGCGGTCGGCCAGGGTGGCCGTCCAGATCTGCCAGTCGAGCTTGGTGTAGCTCTTGCGGCTGTCGAGGGGCAGGCCGAAGCGATTCAAGTGTTTGAGATAGAAGGCGATCTCGGTCTGGCGGACGGCGGCGGGGAAGAGATTGAAGCCCAGAATCCGGTCCCAGACGAGGTTGTATTTCTGACTCCACGTACCGGGGTTGTTGAAGGCCAGCTTGTAGTGATCGCCGTCGATCGCCATCTGCTGCCATTTGGCGGCCATGTCTTTGGCCAGGCTGGAGTACTCCGCGGCGATGTCGTTTTTACCCAGGCCCCGGGCCATTGCGGCGTAGGCGGCCAGGCCTTCGATGGCCTTGATGGAGAGGTTGGCGTTGTGGGCGAGGTGGCCGGCGAAGTCGTCGGTGGAGAGCTGGTTGGCGGGGTCCAGGCCCTTGTCACGAAGATAGTCGGCCCATTTTGAGAACTGTGGCCAGTACTGGCGGGCGAAGTCCCAGTTACCCAATTCCTGCTCCATGGCGGCGACCAGGATGAGCAGGTTGCCGCTCTCTTCAACGGGCATCTGGTCTTCCTCGGTGCGTTCGCCGCCGCCGTAGACCTGGCCGTTGGCGAGCGGATAGGTGCCCAGATCGTGGGGGGCGAAAGGCCACTTCCAGCGGGGCAGGGCGGCGTATTCAAGCACCGGCTTTAACTGCGCCTCGATAAGCGCGGGATTGAAGAACAGGAAGAAGGGCCCGGATGGGTAGAGCACGTCGACGGTGGAGATGCAGCCGTTGGAGAAATTCTCCTTGGGGAAGAGCAGGGGCGTGCCGTCGAAGTCGGCGGCGAAGCCGTGGGCGGCCAGGGTCTGGCGGTAGGCGAGGATGGCCACTTGCGCATAAGCCTTGCCGCCGGCCTTTTCGAGGTCCGCCGTGAGTTCGTCGTCCAGGCGCTTGCCGCGCGGTTCGAGGCTGGGGAAGTCATTTTCGGCGGCAATGAGCATGTCCTGCACGGTCTGCCCATTGCGCTGCCAGTAGGGGCGTAGCTTCCGGCCCAGGTATTCGATGGAGTAGTCCTCGGTGTAGGCGAGCAGGACGTGCCGGCTGACGGGGGTGGCGGAGAGCTTGCCGAGAGGAAACTCCACGGCGAGGTGGGCGGCGCCTTCGCGCGGCATGCGGGGCATGTCGAGATCGTCGGCGACGGGCAGCGCGCCGCTGGTCACAAAGGTGTTGGCGGCCTCGGAGGAGAGGCTAAGCTGGGCTTTGGCCACGTCCGGATTCTGGTCGGGAACGGCGAGGTGGAAGTAACCCCAGTCGATACGCAGGTCGTCACCGGGACGGTTGAGGACACGCTGATCGCGGGAACCGACGTTGAGGATGGTGAGACTGCCGGCGCGGGTGCGGCCCCAGGTGACGGCTTGATCGGCGGTGTTGACGGCGATCACGGGATCCACGTCGAGGAGGATCGATACGTCATGTTCCGCATGGCCGGATGCGGTCACGGTCAGGTAGGTCACGGGACGGGAGAGGATGTCGAGGTCCCGGGTAAATGCAGGCGTGAAGAAGGTGAGCGCCAGGTCCACGTCGCCGGCGCGGAACTGGTAGACGGTGTGGGTGGGAGTGACGGCCAGCGAGACCTGATCCATCGCCGGCAGTTCGCGGGGATCGGCGCCCATGAAGCGAAACGTTTTGCCATCGATGCGGGCCAGGCCGGAGATGGGCTGGCGGGCGCCGGTCCAGTGGGTGGTGTCGCGGTCCGTGAGCTTGTCCGCGGCAGACCATATGCTGAAGTAGGGATCGTGGGCGATGAGGGGCACCGCGGGAGGACGCTGCTGTGCGAGCAGGGTGAGAGACGAAAGAAGGATCGCCGCGACGCCGCTGAGGCTCTGGCGAAGGGAAATGGCTTGCGGCGCTGACGTTGTTTTCATTTGGGTCCCGTCGGTGTATGGATGGCGTTCAAAGCAGCAACTTTATCATGCGGGTTTGCCGCTCGAACGAGATGACTTGTTGGGTTCGCGGTTTCCCACCCTAACCGCAAAAAACAAAGACGCGGTTAGGATGGGGCACCCAGGTGCTGTGGCCGGTTAAGGTGGCTGGGGAAACGAGGGAACCGCCGCTGCGTCTATCTCGTAAGTAGATTTCAGGCGTTTACTCTACAAACTGCGCATGGGGCGGGCAAATCAGGAAAGGGCGCGTCGGAAAATCATGCAGACCTTCGGCGACACTCTCTCGCAGGTGTTTCGAGCTATAGCAGCCAACAAGCTGCGCAGCTTTCTTACCATGTTTGGAATTGCCTGGGGCGTGGGGTCTTTGCTGGTGCTGGTGGGGCTGGGCGAAGGTTTCCGCTCTGGCCAGCATCGCAACCTGGCTACCTTCGGCAACGATGTGGTGTTGATGTGGAATGGGACCATCCCCGCTGTCGCCAACCAGCACACGGGGATGCGTCCTTACCAGTTGACGCTGGGCGACGCAGCGGCCATGAAACAGTTGCCGGAAGTGCGCGGCGTCACCGTCGAATTGTCGCGCTCCGATCTGTATGAAGTGAGCCAGTGGAGCAATACCTCGAGCCATGTGATCGGCGTTGAGCCGAATTACACCGCGATTCGTTTTATCCCCATGGCACAAGGCCGGTTTCTGAATGATGCCGATGTGGCCGAGCGGCGCCGCGTGGCGGTGCTGGGATTCAAGGCTCGCAATCTTCTGTTCCCGGGGCGTCCGCTGGTGGGGGAAACGATTACCATCAATGGGACGCAATTCGCGGTGATCGGCTCGGTGGACAAGATTTCCCGGGGCAATAACGATTACGACGACCAGAAGCTCTACATTCCTATCACCACCATGCAGGAACTGTTTGCGCTGAAGGGCGAAAACATTGCCCGCGATGCGCTGACTTCGATTCAGTACCAACCCACGAAGAAGGGCGATGCCGTCGAGGCCGTGGCCGCGGTGCACCGCCTGATTGCGCAGCGGCATGGGTTCGATCCATCGCTCAAGGACGCTTTCCAGGAGTGGGATACGATCCAGGAAATGAAGATGATCGGCGCCATCTTCACTGCCATGGATGTGTTTCTGGGCGGCGTGGGAATTGTGACCCTGGGCCTGGGCGCGGTGGGCATCATCAACATCATGCTGGTTTCGGTGAGCGAGCGGACGGTGGAGATCGGAATCCGCAAGGCATTGGGGGCCACGCAAAAGAGCATACTGGCGCAGTTCTTCTGGGAGGGGCTGCTGTTGACGGCGGTGAGCGGGTTGATCGGGATTGCGTTCTCGGCGGGGCTGATGGGGCTGCTGCAGGCGGCGTTGACGGGGAAAATGCCGGGTTGGGATCCGCCCCGCCTGGTGCCCTGGTCGGCGGCGCTGGCGATGGGCTCGCTGGTGCTGAGCGGCGTTGCGGCGGGGCTCTATCCAGCCAGCAAGGCGGCCAAGCTGGATGCGGTCGAGGCGATGCGGAGAGAGTAAAGAACAGCTTCTAGCTTCTAGCCGCTAGCTTCTAGCTGCATCTGCGCAGGACTGAAACGCAAGTCTTACGATCTCAGGTAAGTAACAGCAGCCGATTTACCGATAAACAGCTAGAGGCTAGAAGCTAGGAGCTGAGTTCATGCTGAAAGACATTCTGGGACAGGCCTGGGAGGCGATGCTCTACAACCGCCGCAGGACCGCCATCACCATGATCGGCATGGCATGGGGGATCGCGACGGTGGTGCTGCTGCTGGCTTACGGCGCTGGCTTCAGCCGGGCTATCGAGGCGATCTTCGCGGAGTGGGGCACGAACATCATCGGGGTGTTTCCGGGGCGCACGAGCGAACAGGCCGGCGGAGAAAAATCGGGCGTGAAGGTCCAGTTCACGATGGATGATGTGGACCGGCTCATCGCCAGTGTTCCGGGCATCAATCACATTTCGCCTACCGTCAATAAAGACGTGATCGTACAGAACGACCTCCACTCCTACACCTGGACGGTGAACGGGGTGCGCAGCGTGTTCCAGGACATATGGAAGCTCGATACCGATGACGGGCGCTTCTTCAACGGCCAGGAAGAACAGCAGCGCGCGCATGTATGCGTCATTGGCTCGGAAGCGAAGACCAAGCTTTTCTCGGGGGGCTGGGCGGTGGGTGAAACCATCCGGCTCAACGGCGTGCTGTTCACCATCGTGGGCGTGCTGCACCCCAAGATGCAGGAAGGCGCGGATAGCGACCGCAACCGGCAAATCTATATTCCGTTCAGCACCATGAGCGACCTGGCGGATACCACGTACCTGAGCGGCATGTGGTTCAACTACCAGGGTAACTTTGAGCTGACCGAGCAGAACATGCGCGCGACCCTGGGCACGGCGCATCACTTCAGGCCCACGGATCATAACGCGATCTATGTCGCCAACCTCATGACGGAGCTGCACCAGTTCAGTATTCTCTCGCTCGCGCTGCAGGTGCTGCTGTCGCTGGTGGGTGCGCTCACGCTGGGCATCGCGGGCATCGGACTGATGAACATCATGCTGGTGGCGGTGCAGCAGCGGACCCGCGAGATCGGCGTCGAGAAGGCGCTGGGCGCGCACAAGCGCCATATCCTTACGCAGTTTCTCGCCGAGGCGATGGCGATCACGGCAGTGGGCGGAATCTGCGGGATCGCTCTCGCCTACGCGGTGTCGATCGCGGTGGGGCGCATCCCGTTCTACAGCGAATTGGCGCTGCACGCGGAGGGCGCCGATATTCAACTGCTTATCTCGCCGACTTCAGTGATTGTGGCTACGTGCATCCTGGTCGTGACCGGGCTGGTGAGCGGCATGATTCCGGCGATTCGCGCGGCGAACCTCGATCCGATCGAAGCGCTGCGGTACGAATAAAGCAAGATAGCAGGGACTAGCCTGGGCTAAACCCGCGCGCTCAATAACAAACGGAAATGCTCGCGCAGTTGGGCGATGGCGCGGTCGAAAGGCTCGACGGAGCGGTAGGAGCGCGACAGCATGACTCCGCCTTCCATCACCACCAGGACATAGGTTGCTAGGGAATCGAGATCGGTTTCCGGCGGCAGGGCCGGCTTCATTGCCACCAGGCATTCGCGCACGGCCTCGATCCAGCCCTGGAAATTTTGCGCGATCAAGGTGTGTGCAGGAGCATTCTCGGGATCGATTTCGAGAGCCAGGCGACCGAGCGGACATCCATACCTGCATTCGGTTCCGAGGATGCGCTCGCGATAGCCGGCAAGGATGGCGAAGATGCGTCCCACCGGTTCTTCCACCGATGCGAACGCCGGATCGATCACCATGGGCCGAAGGAGACGCAGATAGCCTTCCAGGACCTCCCGCAGCAGCGCCTCTTTGCTATCGAAGAAGTGATAGAAGCTTCCTGAATTGACTTCGGCGTGCGTCAGTAATTCCGACATGCTGGTGCCGGCGAATCCGCGCTCCCAGAACAGGTAGCGTGCGGAATTAATGAGGCGATCCCGAGTTGAGATTGAAGGTTTCAACATCATTCGTCAAAGAATCCACTTGACAGCATAAATTCTAATTGCAACTATCTTACTTGAATGATCAACTAAATGCCATGAAAAGCCTGACCGCGTGCATCTTGGGTGCTCTTCTTCTCCTCGTTCCGGTCCGATTTGCGGTGGCGCAAACCGATTCCCAGGCCGCAATCCCCAAACGACAACAACAGGTCCCACAACAACTGGTCATCGAAGTGGAAGTTTCGGCTCCGATCGGCGAGGTCTGGCGCGCATTTTCTACCAGCGAGGGCCTCAGCACGTGGCTGACTCCCAATGCGGTGGTGGACCTGCGTCCGGGCGGGGAGTGGACGGCGCATTTTCCGGGCGGGAGCACGGGCGGCGGGACCATTGTGAGCTTTGTCCCCGAAAAGGAAATGGTGATTGCGGCGCTCGCTCCCGATCAGTTTCCGCATGTGCGCGCCGAGCGTACCAAAGCGACGTTCCAGTTTCAGAGTCGCGGCGACTCGACCGTCGTTCGCCTGACCCAGACGGGATGGAAGAGCGGTCCGGAATGGACGCGCGCCTACGAATACCTGGTGGCGGGGAATGCGGAGTTGATGGCCACGCTGCACAAACGCTTCGCGGACGGTCCCATTGACTGGAAGAAGGTGTTTGGCGATCCCGCGGACAAGGGCAAGTAAGGAGACGGAATCCATGAACATGCACACGTTGAATATCTGGGCCATCCTGGCCGCTACTATTTCTGCGTTCGTCATCGGGGGATTGTGGTATTCGCCGGTTCTGCTGGGCTCCTCATGGAAGGGGGCCAACGGTTTTACGGCCGATCCCCCGGCCGCGGGGCCGAAGGGATTTGCCATCGCCTTTCTGCTCAGCCTGGTCATGGCAGTCAACCTGGCCATGTTCCTCAACGCGCCCACGACCACGCTTGCCTTCGGGGCGATGGCCGGATTCCTGGCCGGCGCCGGGTGGGTGGCCACTGGGATCGGGATTGTGGCGCTATTCGAACACCGGCCGCTGAAATACGTTCTCATTAATGGCGGCTATCTGACCGTGGCCCTGACCGTGATGGGTGCAATTCTGGGCGGATGGCGGTAAGTCGTACCTGGTCTCACACCGGCGTTGCCCACCCGCGTTGGATGAAAAAGATTGGTTTGGGTTCGTGGTTTCCCACCCTTTCCGCAGAACGCCACCTCGCGGACGAAGACCTGTCCGCGGGGACCCCGGGAGCGGAAAGGATGGGGCACGGATTTCGTTTCTTTTCGGCGGAATGGGGCGCGTGTCGAGGCGCAAGCAAACTTATTCGTTGACACTACATCGAAGCCAACCGTATGGCACATTCAGCGAAGAAGTGGGTAAAGACGGTCAAGACAGATTCAACTCATCCGGTAGAGGGACTATTCACGAAGGACCCCGAAACGATCGCAAATAAGCTGGCATCGAAGAAGGTTTCGCCGAAGGGGCCAGGGTCGGGGATGCGGATGTTGACCTACTACATCAATCGTGCGGGCAAGGAATTGAACGCAACGAGGCGAAGAGATCTCGAGAAGGCCAAGGAGTTGCTGTCAGAGAAAGTGAAGAAGGCACGCGAGAAGACCCGAAAGAACAAGGACAAAGCATAGGAGACGGGCCATGCCAGACGAAGCGACAACGAAAAAGGCGAATGAGGATCTGCGCGAAGGAAAGTCGCCGACAACGGCGGCCGGCGAATTTGTTCACGAAGAGATTGAACACGTGCGGGAAGGGAAGCACGGCGCGCGCTCTCCGCAGCAGGCCATCGCCATTGGGCTGAGCAAGGCGCGGCGCGCGGGAATTCCGGTGAAGCCGCCTGCCAAAGGAAAGACGAGCGAAAGCACGCGTCAGAAGGCCGAACGAGATTACGAGAAGGGACAAACGGACCCGCAGACGAGCGAGGAAGGATCGACAAAGCGGAGCCGGTCGCGGATGGATGCGATGAAGCGCGAGCCGAAGACTTCAGCGAGTCATTCCGCACTGTCGCGACATGCAAAGAGCGCGGCGAAGAAGCGGAAGAGCTCGTAAGCGTTTTAATTCGTGTTGAGATTAGCGGATCCCAGGTCTCAAAAGCGAGACCTGGGGCACCCATGTTCCGGCTTGACTCGCTTTCAGGCGTCGAATTTCTGGCCGTGGCGCTCGCGGCCGAGCATAGCCGTGATCGACGCGAGGACGAAGACGCTGATCGCTGTCAAGGCCATGGCGGTTGCATAACTGGTCTTCTGCGCATAGACGGCTTCGATGTAGACCACGGAGCTGGCAATGATGCCGGCGCTCTGATAAGCGAATCCGGGCAGCAGGGCGCGAACCGAGTCGGGCGAGAGCTCGGAGAGATGGGCGGGAATAACGCCCCATGCGCCCTGCACCATGAATTGCATGAGGAATGCCCCGACTACGAGAAGAATCATATTGGGCGCGTAGGCCCAGAGGGGAATGATGAGGGAGCCCAGAACAAATGCCAGGACGATGGCTCTGCGGCGGCCCCACTTGTCGGAGAGATGACCCAGGACGATGCCCCCGAGGATGGCTCCAATGCCGGAGATCGCGGTGATCACGGCACGCTGGGATGGGCCAAAGTGCCATTGGCGCTGGAGGAAGGTGGGATACATGTCCTGCGTGCCATGGGAAGCGAACAGCATCATGGTCATGAACAACAGCAGATAGAGAAAGAGCTTCCAGTGGGAGACGATTTCGCGCAGCTGTTCCCGCAAGGGCTGTCTGGATTTGATTTGCTTCTGCCACACGGCCGATTCTTTGACAAAAAACTTGATGTACAGCACCAGGCAAATCGCAGGTACGCTTCCGAGATAGAAGAGCGGCCGCCAGCCCAGGGGGCCGATGAGGAAGAAATATGCGATTGCAGCCAGCACATTGCCTGCTGCATAGCCTTCCTGCAGCAGGCCGGAGAGGATGCCGCGCCTGTTGGGCGGGGCCCCTTCCATGGCGAGCGAGGCCGCGACGCCCCAGCATCCGCCCATGACGATGCCGAACAAGGCGCGCACGATCAGCAGAACCGTGTAGCTGGGAGCGAGCCCGGTGAGGATGTCGGAGATTGCGAACACCCCGATGTTGATCATGAGGGGAATGCGGCGGCCGTAACGATCGGCCATGATTCCGAACAGGAACCCGCCGACGGGGCGAAAGGCCATCGTCATGGTGATGATGAGAGCGATCTGCGGGTCGGTCTTGTGGAACTCCAGCCCCATGGCGGTGAGACAGAAGGTCACGCGAAAGAAATCGAAGGCATCGAGCAACCAGGCGGAGAAGCCGGCGATCACCGCGGGAGGATGGCTTGTATTTGTCTCCGCAGCGGAGTTCGACAGCCCTTGCATCGGCCTCGGATCAGTTGCGGACATGGCCCTGCACCTCGAGTTGCAATATCAAACGCTATCAGAAGAGCGGGCGGGGGCGGAAACAAACGGGCCTCAATTCGAGCCATCTCCAAGCCTGGGAATCGGAACACGTCACAGGCCACCTGACGGTGAAGTTTGCCATCTAAGATGCTGGGCCAGATGCGCTATTGCAAGCCTTCGCAAATCGACGCGGATCGCACGACAATTCAGGCGATCCGACTTATCCACGATCCATCACCGGCTCCTATCTGTTGTTGAAGCGGCGCAAGCGGGAAGATTATGCCGCGGCAGATCGGAGTTGCTCTTCGTGTGTGCGATTTCTTGGCTGTCAGTTGATAAGAGCGAAGTTGTTAGACGTCACAAGGGAGTGACATAAGCGCCTGAGATATCAGTGTCAGGCGATTGTGCGGTGGGGTATCGTTCCGGTGCCTGCCGCGCTTTGTGCAGCAGGGTCTTCTCCGGAGTTGCAGGCATTGTGAGTAACCGCGCAATGGACAAGGAGAACCTCATGCACTTCCCCCGTTTCAAGGCCAGAACATCCTTCGCAAAACTCGACTTCATCCTGGCGCTTCGGGCGCTATTTTTGTTGGCGGTCGCTGCACTGCTGATGAGCCCCGCCGTTTACGCGCAATATCGGGCGTCCATTCAAGGCACGGTGACAGACACGCAAGGCGGCGTGATTCCCGGCGCCAAGGTCACACTGACCAACCTGCAGACCAATGAGACCCAGGAAAGGACCAGCAACGAGGTTGGTGTTTACAACTTCAACGCTCTTCCGTCCAGCACTTTCAAGCTTGTGGCTGAAATGGCCGGATTCCAAACCAAGGTCCTTGATAATCTGCATATCATTCCCGAACAGCCGAACTCGATCGATATAAAGCTCGACATCGGCCAGGTGGCGCAGACGGTGACGGTGGATGCATCGCAGGCGCCGCTGCTCGATACCGATACGGCGACAATCGGCGGAACCATCTCAGAGAACCAGATCCAGCACATGCCATCGTTCGGGCGCGACGTGTTCCAGTTGACGCAACTGGCGCCGGGGACGACGGGAGATGCATCGCAGGCCGGCGGCGGCGGTTCATTCAGCCTGCCGGGCACGCAAGGCCCCGGAGGTCCCGGCGCCAACACGGGCATATTCGCCACCGAAAACGGACCGCAGACGCTGGCCAACGGCGGCCAATATGAAAACAACAGCATCTCGATCGATGGAATCAGCACCGCCAGCGTGGTGTGGGGCGGAACATCGGTGATCACGCCGTCGGAGGAATCGGTCGATAACGTGCGGGTGGTCTCGAACGCATATGACGCGGAGAATGGGCGTTTCAGCGGCGCGCAGATCCAGGTCACGTCGAAGAGCGGAACGAACCAGGTGCATGGAAGCGCGTTCTTTCAAGCGTACAGGCCGGGGCTGAATGCCTATCAGCGTTACAACGGACCCGGCTCACTGAAACCGGGCACGCCCGATGCGCGCGGATTGCTGCGAGACTCGCAGCAGTTCAACCAGATTGGAGGCAGCCTGGGCGGTCCGCTCTGGAAGAACAAGCTGTTTGCGTTCTTCTCCTATGAGACGGAGCGAAATGACTCTACCGTCACTGCGACAGGCTGGTACGATACCCCTGCTTTTGATGGGCTGGCGCCTTCGGGCAGCATTGCCTCGCAGTTTCTCACCTTCCCCGGCGCGGGTGTGAGCGCGAGCAGCATCATCGACCAGACGTGCGGAAACATCGGCCTGACGGAAGGAGTGAATTGCATCACGATTCCGGGACAGGGCTTGAATATCGGATCGCCGTTGACGGGGCCGCTCGGATCGCATGACCTGGGCTGGGTAAGTCCGACGTCACCTGGCGTCGGAGGCGGACTGAGCAGTTCCGTGGCCGATATTGCGGACTATACGACGGCCAATCCGACCAGCGTGGTGAACGAGCAATACAACGGCCGGGTGGATGCGAATATTACCGGGAAGGATCACATCAGCTTTGCCATCTACTGGGTTCCCGTAGATCAGACCTCGTACGTGGGCCCAACGCGCAAATACAACCTGTGGCATCATTCAGCGATCAACGATGCTTTTTCGGGCATCTGGAATCATACGTTCTCGCCGAACTTCCTGAATGAATTACGGGCCAATGCGGCCGGATGGCGGTGGAACGAAGTCGAGTCCAATCCGCAGGAGCCTTTCGGCCTGCCCAATGATTCGGTCGGACAGATCGGCAGCATCACGGTGCAGAACTTCGGCGCGCCGGGACCCAGCGTGTTCAATCAATGGACCTATTCGTATCGGGATATTGCGACCAAGATCATGGGCAGACACACGATCAAGTTTGGCGGCGAAGTGACGCCGCTCTATTATCTGAACGAGGCGCCGTACAACGCCCGGCCGAACTTCAACTTCTTCAACGTTTGGGATTTCCTGAACGATGCCCCCCGGTCCGAGTCGGGAACATTCGATCCCACCACTGGCATCCCCACGACTGCGCGGCAGGATAACCGCGAGACTCTGTGGGGCGTATTTGTGCAGGACGGCTGGAAGGTGAAACCATCCCTCACGTTGAACGCCGGCTTGCGCTACAACTACTTCGGGGCGCTTACGTCGAAGCAAAACAATCTGTACAAGGTGCGGTTTGGCTCCGGGGCGGATATGTTGACTGGGATGACCGTGCTCAAGGGCGGCGACTTGTGGAATCCGCAGAAGCTCAATTTCGGACCGCAGTTCGGTTTTGCGTGGACTCCTGGTTTCTATCATCAGAAGGCAGTAATTCGCGGCGGCTTCGGCCTGAATTACAACCAGAACGAAATTGCCATCACCGGCAACGTGAATGGGAACCCCGGCCTCACGGTGTCGCCGAACTTCTCGATGAGTCTTCCCACGTCTCCGAATCCGGGAATTATCTACGCGATACCGAGCGATCCGCATTCGCTGTTCGGCTATCCGCCCAATCCCAATACCATCGTGAGTTTCGGCTCCAATGGCCTGCCGACCAGCAGCCAGGTCGGAGTGACGGCCTTCCCGACCAACATGGCGACGATGTACTCCGAGCACTGGTCGCTGGACACGCAGACCGACCTGGGCGCGAATTTCATTTTGACGGTCGGGTACCAGGGGAGTGTTTCGCGGCACATCTATTTCCACTATGACGGCAACGCGGTCGCCTCGGTTCAGAACATTCCTCTCAATCCGCAGGTGAACGGCGTCAACTATTTCGACAACAACGGCTTCGGCAACTACAACGCAATGCTGGCCGGATTGAAGCATCAATTTTCACACCAGTTCATGCTGGACGCGCAGCTCACGTGGGCGAAAAGCATGGATACGAGTTCGGCTCCCTACAGCGAGCAGTTCTACCCCTATAATCCGAGGTTGTCCTACGGCCGTTCTGACTACGACATCACGACGCAGGGAAAGATCTTCGGGCTGTGGCAGCCGGTGTTCTTCCATGGGGAGCATTCATGGCTCGAGCGCCTTGCCGGCGGATGGTCGCTGAGCGGGATCCTGAACCTGCACACGGGATTTCCCTGGAGCCCGATCTATGTCAGCCCCGTGGGAAGCCTGTATTGCTCAACCTGCGGCTACACACAACTACTGCCGGCTGCTTACAAGGGTGGGGCCGGGCATGATACGAGTAACGACGCATACAAATCCGGACCCGGCGTGGGAAATGGAGTCAACGCGAACTTCCCCAACGGCGGACTGGCTTACTTCACTCCGCCGGTGTTGACGGCAGGTCCAGCGTTTCCTGCAACGGGAGGGACGGCCCCGCCGTCGCCCGGAGTGGGGCGGAATTCACTGACCGGACCGGGATATCGCGACGTCGACGCAACCGTAAGCAAGAGCTTCGGGTTGGGCAGAATCAAGGGAATGGGCGAGGGTTCGGCGATCGAGGTTCGAGCCGATGCGTTCAATCTGTTCAACAACCTGAACTTCAAGCCTGGCGGGGCTTCCAACGGCGGCGGCATCTCCGACAATATTCAATCCAGCAACTTCGGGCAGGATGGAACCGCCCTTGGATCGCGAACCGTGACTTTGCAGGCGCGGTTCCATTTCTAGAGCAGGCCGCCGCAAACAGGGTCATTTACGACGCCATTGAATGGTTTGAATCGATAGAAGAGGCTTCCCTCAGGGGCTAAAGCCCAGCTCATTTTGGGCCTCTTTCGGCACGACTGAAGCGTGCCCTTTCAAAACATAAACGACCATCTGTTTGGCGGACACGACTAGCTTGAGTAGGTTCTAAGTGATCGATGGAATCTTTGATAGATTCGAGCAGCGGGTTTCGTGAGGAACCTGCTGCTCATTTGTTATTCGCGCCTATCGGTGTCGGTGCTCTTCGATTCAACAAACAAAGCGAAAGGAAACTGTCGATGAACCGGAGGACGTTGCGGTCTGTATGCCTGATGCTGGTCGTGGTGAGCGTCGGAACCTTGTTGCAGGCGCAGGAGACGATTCAAATCGATGCTCAGGGAGAGGCGAAGCCCTTTCCGCATTTCTGGGAGCAGATGTTTGGTTCGGGAAGGGCGATTCTTTCGCTGCGCGAGAGCTACCGGGAAGACCTGCGCGCGGTCAAGAAGGTTGCCGATTTTCGGTACGTGCGTTTTCACGCCATCTTTCATGACGAAGTGGGCGTCTACAACGAAGACGAGCACGGCAATCCTGTTTACAACTTCTCTTACGTGGACCAGATTTACGACGGTCTGCTGAAAAACGGCGTGCGGCCGTTTGTGGAGATCAGCTTCATGCCCAAGAAGCTGGCTTTCAATCCCGACGCTCTGCATCCGTTCTGGTACAAGCAGAATGTTTCCCCGCCCAAGAGCATGGAACGGTGGGACGACCTGATCAAGCACTTCGCGCAACACCTCGTGGATCGATACGGCATTGACGAAGTGGCGCAGTGGTATTTCGAAGTGTGGAACGAACCGAATATCGACTTCTGGAACGGCGTACCGCAGCAGCGATCCTACTTTGAGCTTTACGCGCACACGGCCCGGGATCTGAAAGACGTGAATCCGAAATTGCGCGTGGGTGGCCCGGCAACGGCAGCGGCGCACTGGATCCCCGATTTCCTGAAATACACGACGGAGAATCACGTTCCGGTTGATTTTGTTTCGACCCATGCGTACGCGGATGACACAGTGGAAGACCTTTTCGGCACCAAGGAAGATATTCCGATGGATGAGCGCGTCTGCCGCGCGGTGGCGAAGGTGCGAGGCGAGATCAAGGATTCGGCCATGCCCGGTCTTCCCCTGTTCTGGACGGAATGGAACGTGCAGGGAATGCGCGAGTCGCGCGACACGACCTTCGTTGGACCGGCCGTGGCGAATACCGTGCGCCAATGCGATGGACTATCAGAGATGATGTCGTTCTGGACCTTCTCCGATGTGTTTGAGGAGGGCGGTCCGAGTCCCAGGCCGTTCGAAGGACAATTCGGACTGCGCGCCAAGGGCGGAATCAACAAGCCCAGTTACTATGCGTGGGGATTGCTGCATGAGTTGGGCGACAAGCGAATCAGCAACGATGCGAAAGATGCGATCGTCACCCGGACAGCCGACGGCGGGTTAGCCATTGCGGTGTGGAACCTGGTGGATCCGGATAAGGAAGGGACTACCGACAAGGTGGTTCTGAACTTTTCGCACGTTTCTGCCGGTGCCCGCGTAACTGTGGAGCGCGTCGACGAGCAGCACGGCAATGTTCTCAAGCAGTATGCTGCGATGGGAAAGCCGCTCGATCCGACGCCGGCGCAGGTGGAGCAACTCAACCGCGAAACCGCTCTGCCTGCACCGGAGGAAATGAAGCTGCAGGGAGGGAAGCTGGAATTGACCCTGATGCCGAATACATTGGCGCTGGTGAAAGTCAGTGAACGCTGATCGCTGATTACGCGGTGCCGCCGACTTTCTGGGGAATTGAAGCGAAGTCCTTCATCATGGCTTTGAGGTCGGCCATGTTGGTGGGCGCCTCGTGCAGCAGGAGTTCGGTGGATTGCACGATGGGGTTGGCGTGGAACCACTCTTGCGCCGCATCTTCGCAAATGCAGTTGAGAACGGCGAGCAGCGACATTCCCAGATGATGAGCCATCCACTCGCGGACCAGTTCACCGTTTTGCGCGGATGTGGAATAGTCCGCGGCCTCATAGTAGCCATAGGCGCCCACCCAGCCCACCGAGGACATGTAGCGGAGGTTGCTGACCGCCTCGACGGAATCGACGCCAAGCGCAAGAAATGTGGAGTAGGGGGAGATGACGGGTCCCGCGGTGGCTTCGTAGAAGAGCGCAAGCTGCGGGATTCCCCAGGCATGGTAGTGGTAGTCTCCGGACTCATTGATGCGAGCCGAGCCGGATTCCGAGATGCCCCATGGAATCCCGAGGGAACGCGCGAAGGCGCGCTGCACGTAGACGCTGGAACTGAGCGTATCGGCGATCAGCGTGTGGGGATAGCTGCGCATCCACAGCGCGGGCATGAGGTACTCAAACATCGTGCCGGTCCACGAAATGATGGCATAGGTGCCGTAGACGGAGGTGTAATCGCGGGCCAGTTTGAACCAGCTCTGCTGCGGCAGCTCACCGCGAGCGATGGCAAAGAAGGTAGCGATGCGCGCTTCAGAGGCCAGCATGTCATAGCAGGCCTGGTGGACTTTCTGTCCGCGCACGTCGTAGCCGATCGAAAGGATCTGACGGCCGCGATTGGCGAGGAAACCGAATTCCGTTTCCTCGGCGAGCTGTTCCGAGACCTGGGCGACGTTGCGCAGCCCGGCGGCGCATTTACGAAGGTTGAGCGCGGCCGCCGGCAGCAAGGCCCCGAGCCTGGCAGCGAGCGGGGGTGAGGAGGAATTCGGCTTCGTCACTTCCGCGGCATGGACGAGCTTTTTCTCCAGCGCCTCGGCGAATACGGCGGCCGCCTCGATGGTCAGAGTTTCGGACTGAGGGGAGATGGCCAGTTCCTCAACTTCGCGCAACGGCTTGAAATCCGGAAGCAGCCAGGGCAGGAAGTCGCGGACCAGGGCGAGAAGAGAATTGATCCGGTTACGGGTTTCCGCGAACCACCACATGTCCGCAGGCTGACTGCCCGAATACACCTTCGCCGACTCCGAGGCGGCGGAAAAGGCGGCGGAGGCATTCACAAGCCACGCGATCCAGTCGGTGGTCGTGGCGGAGTGTCCCGGCGGCGAGATCTTCGACAGCGATGAAGCGAGCTTGCCCTGGGACTGCATCATCTCCCAATGCAGGCGCAATCCCGTAAAGAGCTGGCGGGAGAGGAGCGGCTTCTCGAAGGACGCCAGGGCACCGGCATGAAGCGTGTAGAGAGAGGCGACAAAGTTTCCGCTATCGACGGTAGAGACAAACGGATTGGCCTCGAGCGGTGCGCACGTCTGGGTGTCGTACCAGTTGTAGAGATGGCCGCGGAACTTCTCCAGCCGCTGGATGGTCGCGAGACTCTTCCTGGTGAGGTCGACGAATTCAGGCGCGGTCAGAAAACCAAGTTCGCACGCCGCCTGGCGGGCATTGAGAAGCAGACCGATGTTGGTGGGCGAAACGCGCGGGGCCTCGACGCGATCGCGCTCGACGACATTGTCAGGGATGAGGTAGTTGTGGCGCGCGACGCCGAATTCGCAGAAGTAGCGCCAGATGCGCAGGCCATGGCCATGTAGAAACGCCTTGTCGCCCGAGCTGATTCGCTTGTTCTCTTCGCGCGGAGGGCGGCTGAGCCAGGTAGTGATGATGGTGGTGAGGGACCACAGAATGAGGATCGGGGCAGCAATGAAAATCGTCGTGCGTTGCGGCGCAAAAGCGTAGATCACAATGGCCAGTCCGCAGGAGATAAAGGGCATCATGGCCAGATAACGATCGACGGGGGTCACTTTTCTGGTTTGCGATTCGGCTTCGGCAGCGGTCTCCCACTCCAGCAGGCGTTCGCCGGTGATGAAGCGGCGGATCAGCGCGCGCACGATGGCGTCGATGGCGAGGAGTGTCTGGTGGGGAAGGAAGAAGAGATTGAGCAGAGCGACAAGGGCGGCCTGGCCCGAACCGGCAAGCGCCTGGGGCACGCTTCCTTCGCGTCCTCCGAGCACCGCGCGGCCTACGCCGAATACGAGCTGAATGATGGTGGGAAAGAAGAAGAGAAGCAGGGGGACGACGGTCCAATACACCGGCCCGCCGGGTAAATAGAACCATCCGGCCACGAACAGAATGAAGGTAAAGGGCTCGACCAGCGAGCGGCGGAGGTTATCGAAGATCTTCCATCGCGAGACGGTCGAGATGGGGCTGGCGACGAGGCGGCCCGATTCGTCAGGAACGCGCGAAAACATCCATTGCGCAATCTGCCAGTCGCCGCGAACCCAGCGGTGCTTGCGGCGCGTGTATGCGCTGTAGTGGGAGGGATAATCGTCGATGAGCTCGATATCGGTGGCCAGCCCGGCGCGGGCATATGCCCCTTCGATGAGGTCGTGGCTAAGCAGGGAGTTGCGCGGGAAGCGGTGATTGAGCACCGCGTGGAGCACGGCAACCTCGTAGATGCCTTTGCCGGTGAAGATGCCCTCGCCGTACAGGTCCTGGTAAGCGTCAGAAACCGCGCGGCTGTAAATATCGAAACCGGTTTGTCCGGAAAAGATGGCCGCCAGGCGCGACCGCGATGTGGAGCCTACGCTGACGCCGATGCGCGGCTGCAGAATGCCGTATCCCTCAGCGACGATGCGCAGCCTGGGATCGATGATGGCCTGGTTGAGCGGATGAGCGATGGCTCCCACCATACGGGCAGCCGAACCGCGGGGAAGCTGGGTGTCGGAGTCGAGGGTGAGGATGTAACGAATCTGGGGAAGGACGTCGAGCCGGCCGGCCTTGATGGGGAAGGCGTCGTACTCGCCGATCAGGAGCTCGTTGAGATCGAGAAGCTTGCCCCGCTTGCGCTCCCAGCCCATCCACACGCCCTGGCGCACGTTGAAGACGCGGTGGCGGTGAAGAAAAATAAATCCTCCGCCACCGTGCGATGCATAGCGGGCATTGAGTCCATCGATGAGGCGCATCGCCAGGTCGACGAGAGGATTGGAGTCATCCACGTGGGGCTTGCTTATCGAGTCGGGCAGATCGGAGAGCAGGACAAAATGCAGATGAGGGTCGCGGTTGGCGAGGAAACGGACCTCGATGTCGGTGACCAGCGCGCGCACCTGTTTTTCGTTGAGCAGCAGGGTGGGCACGGCCACCAGCGTGGTGCACTCGGCTGGGATGCCCCGGGCATAGTCGAGCTTGGGCAGCGGCGCCGGATCGTAAATTGAGGTGATCAGGTTGTTGACCAGGTCAACGGCGCACTGCATGGTCGGCAGCAGCATGAGCAGAAACGTGATTGCCAACCGTCCGAAGACCGGGTAGTTGGACAGGAGAGGAAAGAGTGCGGCGGCGATGAAGAAGATGGTGATGAGTTCGATCCCGGTGATGTAGAAATCGTCCGCATTGGCGCGGATCGATGCGCGCATGCGGTCGGCGATGGGGGGGTGGAAGTTGACCCGGGATGCAAGCTGCGGGAATCCCTTGTCGATGAGGTAGTAGCCAACGTGGCTGAAGCGGCGAAGCATGCGCGGATCGTTGAAGGTGAGCTGCGCGCCTTCGCGGGCCAGATCGAGGGCGTGTTCCGCAACCTGGACTTCGGTGCAGTCGGAGTGGCGAGCGAGGTAAGCAACCTTGTTCCGATAGGCCTCGCGGGTCTCGAAATCCATCGCCGCGTATGTGGCGGCGGGATCCTGATTTAGCGTGGTGTCGATGACAATGAGGGGCTCGATGATCGACGCCCAATCGGTGTTGGCGACAGTTCTGAGGCTCCTGAACAAGGCAGGAAGTTGCGATGGACCGGTTGCGTCCTGACCGCGTAATCGAGGCTGGGCTTCGGCGAGCATGGCTTCAAGAAGACTGAAGCGAAGGAAGGCGGGGAGGTTCCACAGCTCGAAGACCGTAAGGGGATCGTGGGCCTGCAGGGTGCGAATCAGGGTGGTCAACGTGGGCTCGGAAAAATCGCCCCGTACAGTGCGCAGATATAAAGCGGAAAGACTGACAATCCGGGGTTCGTCCTGACGGTTGGGCAGGATGACACGGGGCAGTTTTTCCATATCCCGGGGCTTGACCGTAACCGCAGTGATGCAGGAACGCAGAAGGCGAGGATTGGCGCGCAGATCGAGCAGCGCGATCATGGATGGATCGGCGTCTGCAGGCGCAGCCGGGAGGGAAGCCAGGTCGACTTCGAGCTTGAGCAGTTCACTGCGTCGAGCCTGAACGCGCTGCTCGAAAGCGGCCGAATTGGCAGGACGGAACGCCACCTCCCACGACGAGGCTTTCCGCGCTGCGAGGGAGAGTTCCTCGGAGAGTTCGTCGCGCGGGGAACTCTGCGGGTCAAGGATTGTGGCAGTATCGGTCATTCAGCCTCATCGGTAGCTTGCGGCTTGCATCTCAAACATGGCGGCGTAGCGGCCACCGAGCGCCATCAGCTGTATGTGGTTGCCCTCTTCAACCAGGTGACCGCCCTCGAGGACTACGATGCGGTCGGCCATGCGAACGGTAGAGAAACGGTGCGAGATGAGCAGCGCCATCTTGCCCTCAGTGAGTTCGGCGAAACGCTCGAAGACCTGCAATTCACTGCGGGCATCGAGGGCGGCGGTGGGCTCGTCGAGAATGAGGAGCTGCGCGTCGCGAAGATAGGCGCGCGCCAAGGCGAGCTTCTGCCATTCGCCGCCGGAGAGATCGACGCCGCCCTCGAAGCGCCGGCCCAGCATCTGGTCGTAGTGGCCCTGCAGTTTGGCAATCACGCCGGCGGCCATGCTCTTCTCGGCCGCATATTCGATTTCCTCCGGCGCGTGGGGGACTTCGATACGGCCCACGGCGATATTTTCGCGGGCCGTCATCTCGTAGCGCATGAAGTCCTGGAAGATGACTCCGATTTCCGCATGCAGGTCGGCGAGATCGTACTCGCGCAGATCGATCCCATCCAGCAGAATCTCGCCTTCGGTGGGGTCGTAGAGCCGGGTGATGAGCTTGACGACCGTGGTTTTGCCCTGCCCGTTTTCGCCGATGAGGGCAATGCGCTCGCCTGGACTGAGAGTGAAGTTGAAGTTGCTGAGAACGCGGCGGGCAGTGCCGGGATAGGCGAAGGAGACGTTGCGGAATTCAAATCCGCGCGTAATCGGCTTGGGTGCGGGCAGCCCGTTGACCTTGGACTCGACGCGCGGCTTCATTTCAAAAAAAGCCAGCAGGTCGGTAAGGAAGAGGGCCTGGTCGGCCACGCCGGATGCGGTGGAGAAGGCCTGTTGAATGTTGGACATGGCCTGCATGATGGCGGTGGTAATCAGGGTCAGGTCGCCGACCGTGTACTGGCCCTGCACGGTGCGCCAGATGCTATAGCCGTAGGCTCCGTAGTAGCCGAGTTGCCCGACGATGGCCAGCACGCCGCCCCAGAAAAGGCGGCGTCGGTTGAGAGCGACATTCTGCTCATAAATCGTCTGCGAGAGGGCCGAGAAGCGATTGGTGAGGTATTCGCTCAAGTTGAATAGCTTGAGCTCCTTGGCCGCTTCTTTGCTGCCGCCCACCTGGCGCAGGTAATCCATTTGCCGGCGCAGGGGTGTCTGGCGGAAGTTCTTGGCATAGGTGAGAAACGCGAAATGACTCTCCCCCAGGAAGGCGGGGATGATGCCGATGACCAGCAGCATCAGGAGGAACGGAGAGTACTTGAGCAGTACCGCGGAGAAGGCGATCGCACCGACTGTTTGCTGGATCAGTCTGCCCATCTGCTGGATCATGGCCAGGCGGTCAGTTGCTTGAACGCGGGCGCGCTCCAGCCGGTCGTAGAAAACCGGATCCTCGTAGACGGTGACATCGAGAGCCGCGGCTTTGCGCATCACCTCGACGCTCACATGATGGGTGTAGCGGTCGGCGAGCAGGTTGTCGAAGTAGTCGACCGAGCGCGAGAGAATACCGGTAATGACGGCCAGGGCCATCTCCGCGGCCACCAGCCACCAGAAGTGCTGGGGCAGGGGCTGATGCATGCGGATGCGATTGACTCCGTCGATGATGAAGCGGCCGATGATGCCGATCCCGACGGGAAGAAACGCGACAAGGATGCGGATGGCGATGTTCCAGAAGACGACCGCGGGGCCCGACTCCCACACAAAGTGAAGAACCGGGGGAACATTCCGGAGCGCACGCAGTCGATCGCCCCAGGCACTCGCGGGCGGTTGCGGAGCCTCAGGCTGTGTTTCGCTGGTTGTGCCGGTAACTTCCGGATCATCGATCGCGGAGGCCATTGACTTCCTTTTTTTCTGTTAAGTACCGCAACGAAGGGCGATAACCGGGATAGAAGCCCATTCGTGTAGCCAAACTCAAGGGATTCGTTGCTCCTGCCGGCGCCGTATCTACTTATTTAGGATGCGTTTTCGAATCTCATTGTTGTTCGGACATCCGGGAAGGGACCCTGACAGGGCGCACTTTCGGACTGAACCGAAGACACCCCACCGGCGGCGAAGCGGGCCGCGCCGCGTTCTTCTTTGCATTTTACAGGCTGTTGGCGGGTTCGTACGGCTTAAAACCGGCGTTCTCCATCCCGCGCTGGGCTTCGGGGTTCTTCATAAACGTGTCCCAGACGAAACTCGATCGCGCGTTTTCGGCCATCAGCATGGTAATGCCTGTGTCGATTCCAATGACGTCGGTGTCATACCAGTCGGTCAGGGGATTGAAGGCATCCACGAAGCCGTAGCGGCACCAGGCCTGGGGATAATGGTCATGGATGGTCTGGAGGACGCGCATGGTGGCAGCGGGCAGGAAGGGCAGCGAGCCGCCCGCCGCGGCAGGCACGACGGTTCCGTCGATGGGTCCCATGGCCGGAGGGCCGCCCCATACGACGTAGCCTTTGGCGGAATCGGACGCCGTTATGCCCCAGAGAGCATTGCTGTAGCTGGGGAACTGTTCGTTCAACTCGAGACAGAAGCGGCGGTGCACGTCGGTGGCGATCGTGGAGTTGTGGAAGTAGTCGGTGTAACGGTCTTTCTTGCCGCGAAAATCGAACCACGCCTGCGAATACTGGTGGACAAAAAGCGGCGCGAACGAGCCCACGTAGCGTAGCCCATCGTACTCGAAGACCTGGCGTTTCCACGCATTCCAGGTGTCTGGCACGAGCGGGTGGGAAGCGGACCCCATGCCCAGCAGGTACATCATCATCAACTCGCTGTAGTCGTCCCAGCGGGAGTGGATGAAACCCATCTCGGGCGTCCAGCCGTGCGACAGAAGTGTGGTGTCCTCGGAGAGCCAGGTCCAGTCGACGCGATCGAAGATGGCGTGGGCAAGGTCGCCAATCGCCTTGTCCTTGAAATACTGCTTGCAGGTGAGGGCTCCGCACAGGAGCATGGCGGTGTCGACGGACGAAACTTCCGAGTCCCAGATGCGCTCGCCGGTGTTGATATTGGCGAAGTGATAGAAGAAGCCCCGATGAGTAGGCAGCTTGTGCCATAAGAAGGATAGAGACTTCAGGACGCGCGTGTGCGCGTCTTCATAACTCACGAATCCGCGCATGAGGCCGATGCAGATGGCGGTGAGGCCGAATCCGCTGGAGGCAATGCTGGCCGCCAGGCTGGTATCTTTGGTTCTGACATTGCAGCGGTCCTTGATCAGGCCGGTTTCGGGATTGCCTTGCTCCCAGAAAAAAAGGAAGTTGGCGTGTTCAAGGTCGTTGAGAAACTGGTCGTCTTCGGGAGAGAGGGACGACGGCGCGGGCGGGGGGGCCGGGACCTGATGCTGCTTTGCGGGTGGTTGCGGATGCGATCCTGGTTGCTGGTAGGCGAAGAGGTCGTCGGGTGAGACGGAAAGTCCCAAAGACAGACCTGCCATTTGCCCCAGCAGCTTGCGGCGCGAGAGGTTTTTTGCGCGAACCGTATTGCCGCGAGCGCATTCCTCAGCTTGCTTGTCGAACGGTTGCAACCCCTTTTTCCTCGTCGCGGAGCCTTGCGGCTCTGCTGAATGATTCTGGCTGTCTTTCATTTTAGATGCAACTGGTCGCGGTCGCGAAGGGCTGACGACGGACAGCGAATCGGGCGGTAAATGCGTCAAAATAAGCTAAGGCGCGATTGGAAACGCAATGAAGTGGAGAAAGTGGATAGTCTGGGCCAGCGTCAGCGCGGTGGCAGTTGCCATCATCATCGTGCTGGTGGTGCGCAGTCATCGCTGGCGGCCGAGGACTATCACGATTGAGGGCGCCGTCATCCGCCGTGACAAGGATCCGCGGAACCAGCTACCGATCGCCAACGTCGGGGTTACGGCCACTGACGGTCTGATGACGGTCAAGACCCAGAGCGATGCTTCAGGGTATTTCAATTTGAAGTTTCGCGAGAATGTCTGGCCGGGCCAAACCGTCACACTGAGTTTCAGGAGTCCCGACTACGAGTCGTACGACATGACGCTGCATCCCGGGCTGCGCACGACCGCGCAGGAGTTGCACGTGGCTGAACTCACACCTAACGGGCCCGACCTTGAGCCGCGCGCGAATAAGAAAGAGTCGGTGGTTTCGAACATCCGCGTCCGGTATACGGTCAACTCCCAGGGAAATGTAAACATCGGCAGCGAGGTGAAGACGTTCCAGGTAGTGAACAAGAGAAACGTGCCATGCAACCGGCAGGCGCCGTGTTCGCCGGACGGAAACTGGAAAGCGGCTACCGGCTCGGTGACGATGGACGCCGGGCCCGATCACGAGTATCGCGATGTGCGGGCCTCGTGCATTGCCGGGCCGTGTCCGTTCACGCGCATCGATTCGAGCGGCTTCAGCCAGGGTGGGCGCGTGATTACGGCCACTGCGCTGGACTGGTCCGATACGGCGACATTTCTGCTGGAGGCAGAGGTGTTTCGCACGGTCGTCGACTCGAACGTGCGTGAGTCGTATCCGGTGATCTTCGGGCAGACGCTGAACTTTACTCTGCCGCCCACCGAGGAGGGAGTCAGCATTCTGGCCGAACTGGATGGCACTCCCATGGTGTTTCCGATGGGACCCGATCTTTACCTCAGCTGGGCTACCTGCACCGCGAGAACTAACCGAGAGGCGGAAAAGTCGACGGTGTACCGGTGCGAGCTGAAGCCGGGATATCGAGTTAATGCTCCAGTTGTGGATCGATGATTCCGGGGAAGCAATCTTCAATGTCTTCGTGAGAACTCGAGAAGGGACTTGTAATCCACGGCAGAGTTGGGCGACAAGGAAGTATGTCGCGATTCAAGATGCTCCGTCCGGGGCGACAGCTCGACGCCTGGAAAACATGGGGAACGGCTCACCCCCATTATGGTATGATGGCTCCATTCGACGGTCCTCCTGGGCCGTTCATGGCTTGATGTTTTCTGTTTAGCGTGTTGATCCCTATCGAGGTTGGACTGGGAAGTGTCACTAGTTAGTACAAAGATACTGATGCTAAGTTAGCGTGGCGAAGCAACGCGCGAAGCCGGATATGCAATGACGCCCCCCGTCGCTCATGCTAAGGATCGATCATTTTCTACCCCCCAGCCTGATCGCCGGAGACATCGCTTCATGAACAGGATTTCGAAGTTACACGCCACTGTTTGCCGGATGGATTCCATTGCTTCTAAGCGTCGATGGTAAGCGGTCTTCACTGTTCCCAGAAACGAGAAGACGGTTGCCGGGTTCGACCGTCGTGACGCGGTCCGGGCGTGTACGAAATTCGGGCTCGATTCTCTTGACACCGCAGTCGATCCATCGTTTTCGGGACGGTGTGGAAATCTCCGGGACATCCGCGTTTTGATACTTTCGTGTTCTTGCGCAGCGCGCACCATTTTGGTTTATTGCCGTTACAAGAGGGGGGAATGAAGTTACATGCAACTTAAAGGTCAACGAGCGGTGGTTTGCGGGGCTGGCGGCTTCATCGGCGGACATCTCGTCAACAGCCTGCTGGCCAATGGCGCGAATGTAATTCGAGCTGTCGACATCAAGCCGCGCGAGGAGTGGTATCAGGCATCTTCGGCCGTGGAGAACGTCGTTCTCGATCTCAAGGATCGTGACAACTGCCAGCGCGCGGCAAAAGGCGCCGATGTCGTGTTTCAGCTGGCCGCGGATATGGGCGGCATGGGGTTCATCGAGAATAACAAGGCGCTTTGCATGCTGAGCGTTTTGACCAATACGCATATGCTGCTGGCGGCGCGCGATGCCGGCGTGCAGCGGTTCTTCTATTCTTCTTCCGCTTGCGTGTATAACGGCGACAAGCAAAAGAGTCCCGAGGTGGTTCCTCTCGCGGAAGGGGACGCTTACCCGGCGTTGCCCGAGGATGGCTACGGATGGGAGAAGCTCTTCAGCGAACGCATGTGCCGTCATTTTGAGGAAGACTTCGGCCTGCAGTGCCGCGTGGCCCGTTACCACAACGTGTATGGTCCGCTCGGAACATGGACGGGCGGACGCGAAAAGGCTCCCGCTGCGATTTGCCGCAAGGTCCTGGAAGCCAAGTTGAGTGGAAAACACGAAATCGAGATCTGGGGCGATGGCAAGCAGACGCGCAGCTTTATGTACATCGACGATTGTACGCGCGGTACTCAGGCGATCGTGGAAAGCGAAATTCATGAGCCGATCAACCTGGGATCGAGTGAATTGGTGACCATCAATCAGCTGGTCGACATCGTGGAGGAGATTGCGGGGGTGAGACTCCATCGCCGCTACAAGCTCGATGCGCCCAGGGGCGTGAACGGGCGCAACAGCGACAACACCAGGATTGTTCAGTACCTTGGCTGGGAGCCCTCCATCCGACTCAAGGATGGCTTGCGCAAAACCTACGAGTGGATTGCAGAAGAGATGCGCTCTCTTGCTCACGCATGACCGGGCCGGGTGCATTCGCGCAGATGAGCGGAGGCGGGGAATCAAAGATGCAGAGACCAGACACACCTGGGTATGAAAGCCGCCGGATTCTCGGCATCGATTTCTATGCAGGAGACGTGGAAGGCGCGATTGATGAGATGTCCAGCGGCGGCCTGCTGGTTGTGCCGGCTGCCCCGGCCTTGAAGGATATTGCGTCGAACGAGTCGTACCGTGAGGCTCTAACGAATGCGGACGTAGTGATTCCCGATTCGGCCTTCATGGTGCTTCTCTGGAACTGGTTTGAAAGAGATTCCTTAAAGCGTTTGTCCGGGTTGAAGTATCTTCGCCAGCTCCTTTCGCGGGAGGAAGTACGTGCGCCGGGTAATACTTTCTGGGTGATGGCGGGTAAGGCCAGCGCCGAGAAAAACATTCGATGGCTCGAGTCAAGAGAAATCGAGGTGCCACCGGGCTGTGTTTACGAGGCTCCCATGTACGGGTCCGAAATTGATGATCCGGTGCTGATCGAGCGCTTGCACGATCTTCAGGTGAAGCACATCGTGATCACGATCGGCGGCGGTACGCAGGAACGTCTCGGGCTGTACCTGAAGCGAAACCTTAACAACCGTCCGGCAATTCACTGTATTGGGGCAGCCATAGCGTTCCTGAGCGGGGACCAGGTGAAGATCCCGGATTGGGCAGACCGCTTCTATCTGGGATGGTTCTTTCGTTGTGTTTCCGCTCCCGAACGGTACGTTCCGCGCTATTGGTCAGCGGTTAAGCTCGTCCCATTGCTGCGGCGCTACCGCGACCAGCTACCACCTTTGCAGGCCGTCACGCCGCCGGCCGCGAGAGCAGAAGCGTAGTCAATCGATCAAAAGCTATGCAGCTGGAACTGGGTGTCGATCACTCGAATCGCGTAGTATGTTTCATGGCGACACCGGGCCATGCACAGCGTGATGTCTTTTTAATGCTCCATCCGGGTCAAGCCTTAAATCAACTGAAACGGGTGAATAATTGATGCGCGTTCTTGTAAGCGGAGCTGCTGGTTTTCTGGGCTCACATCTTACCGATGCTCTTCTTGCCGACGGGCATTCTGTGATCGGCGTTGATAATCTTTCCACGGGGTTCCCAGAAAACATCGCACACCTCAGGAGCGAGCCCAGGTTTGAGTTCGTGGAGCAGGATATCTGTCTGGTCTTCAATCCCGGGCCGATCGATTACGTCTTCAATTTTGCTTCACCAGCGAGCCCCCCAGACTATCTGAGGTTAGGTATTGAAACCCTGACCGTGGGCTCGATCGGAACTCGTAACATGCTCGAGCTCGCCCGGAAGTATGGAGCGAAATTCCTGCAAGCCTCGACCTCTGAGTGCTACGGAGATCCCCTGGAACATCCGCAGACGGAAGAGTATTGGGGAAATGTGAACCCCATTGGCCCGCGATCGGTCTACGACGAATCCAAGCGTTTCGCCGAGGCTTTGGTCATGGCGTATCACCGCTACGCAGGAGTAAATACCCGCCTGGTGCGCATCTTTAACACCTATGGTCCAAGGTTGCACGGAAACGATGGTCGTGTCATATCAAACTTCATGACCCAGGCATTGAAGGGCGAGGACCTTACGGTCTACGGAGACGGGAGCCAGACGCGAAGCTTCTGCTATGTCTCGGATGAGATCGAGGGAATCATGGGCTTGTCGCGTGCCGACGAGCATTTGCCGGTGAATATCGGCAACCCATGTGAATGGACGGTCCTCGAGTGCGCCCGCGCGGTATTGCGAATCACCGGTTCAAAGAGCAGGATCGTGCATCGGGCCCTTCCGCAAGACGATCCCGTGCAGCGTCAGCCGGACATATCGAAGGCTCGCCGGTTATTCGGCTGGGAACCCAAGATTGATCTTGAGACTGGGTTGAATCTGTGCCTGGAGTATTTCAGCCGGTACGCTGAGGCGTCGGCCTGATTGCGCCCGCAGCGCTTTATCAGCAAAGCTCCGAACGTCGCCACCGCAGAGGAAGCGCGACAACAGATTGCTCGAGTGAGGCGATAACTTAGAACATTGTCGTCGAATAACTATCCTATATATCTTGTAACTTTCTGCTATGTCGAGCAGACTTCGCTGGCAATTCTGCGTAACTCGGGAAGGATATCTCCCAGAGTGGCGGGTGAAGCAGACCGCGTGCCAAGGGCGAAGTAAGCCTTGCGGTAGAGCTGAAAGAGCCTCTCATAGACTGCTGCGGCAGCGGGATCGGGCGTGTAGACCGTAAATTCGAGGCACAACGCCGCCTGGGCTTCTTCAACGGTTGCATAGGCGCCCGCCGCCAGCATGGCGAAAATTCCCGACCCAAGACTGGTTGGCACTCCCGCGGGCACGAGCACAGGCTTGCCCAACACATTCGCATACACCTGGTTCAGAACGGGGTTGTTCTGTGGGATGCCTCCCGCGTTGATTACGCGGTCGACGCGAACGCCGTGCTCCGCCATGCGCTCGAGAATGATGCGGGTGTGGAACGCCGTTCCTTCGATGGCGGCGAATAGTTCATCCTGCGCGGTGTGAATGAGGTTCCAACCCAGCGTCACTCCGCCCAACTCCGGGTTCACCAGCACTGTTCGGTCGCCGTTATCCCAGCTCAGCCGCAGCAGCCCGGTTTGTCCGGCGCGATAGTTTTCGAGGCCTTGGGCGAGCGCGGAGACTTTGACTCCAGCGCGGCGCGCGATGGCTTCGAAGATATCGCCAGTAGCGGACAAGCCGGCTTCAATGCCGGTGAACTGCGGATGGACGCTTCCTGGGACGATGCCACAGACGCCGGGGATGAGGTCGGTTTCCCGGGCCATGGCGATGATGCAGGTGGAGGTCCCGACAACGTTGACGACATCGCCTTCGCGGCACCCGGCGCCCAGTGCGTCCCAATGGGCGTCGAAGGCTCCGACCGGAACGGGTATGCCGGGGCGGAGGCCCAATTCGCCGGCCCACTGCGGGGAGAGGCGGCCGGCAAGGTGGTCCGAGGTCTGATACTCGCCGGAGAGCTTGTCGCGCACTCCGTCGAAGAGAGGATCGAGTTTGGACAGGAATTCTTGCGGAGGCAGGCCGCCCCATTTGGGGTTCCACATCCACTTGTGGCCCATGGCGCACACGCTGCGTTTGGCCTGACGCGGATCGGTGATGCCGCAGAGGGTGGCCGCGACCATGTCGCAGTGTTCGAAGGCCGAGGCGAAGCGCTCGCGCTTGTCGGGGTTGTGGCGCAGCCAGTGCAGAAGCTTGGCGAAGCCCCACTCGTGGGAATACACGCCGCCGCACCATTCGATGGCTTCGAGATTTTCGGCGTGGGCTAGGGCGGTGATCTGCTGGGCCTCTTCATGGGCGCGATGGTCGCACCACAGGTAGTACTCGTTGAGGGGCTGCATGTGCGCGTCGACGGGCACCACGCTCGATCCCGTCGTGTCGAGGGCGATGGCTTCGACCTGCTCGCCGGAAATGCCGGCCGAGGCGACCGCCTTGCGAGTGGCGGCGGCGAGAGCGCGCATGTGGTCGGCGTGCGCCTGGGTGGCGTAGTCGGGGTCTTCGCGCTTGCGGTGCAGAGGGTATTCTTCCACCGCGGTGCCGAGGCGGCCGCGCCGGCTGTCCACGATGGAGACGCGAACGCTCAGTGTTCCGAAGTCAACTCCTGCAACGATGGCCATGGGTGATTCCTGGGATGATATGTTCTCCGCTAACTTTCATGGGACGGAGCGGCGCAAAACCGAGAAAACGTTTGCCGAAAGTTCACCGTAGTTTCTCGGTCCGGCCCCTGTCAAGAAGCTACGACGTTGGAACTGGCCCTTGTCCGGGGAGAGTCACAGACCCCATGCGTCCCGAATTCTCATCGACGAGCTTGCAGCCTGCCCGGCTGGGGCTGCGGGCGCGGCGATTTGGCTGGCCTGACCGAAATACTTGATTTCCTGCTTGCGCCCGTTGTCATAGATCTCGAAATCGCTCTGGTTGAGATCCGTGACCGGATGCCCTTTCTTGTCGTAGGCCACCAAGCCAACGTCGACCAGGCGGGTGGTTGTTCGCAGGGTGAACTCCGAGCCCGGAGTGCCGGCTTGCAAGTGTGCGGGAGCATTGGGCACGTCGGCGGAATCGGTCACGCCGATTTCGGGAGCGGATGGTGGCGGAGTCGCCGGTGGGGCCGGTTGAGCGGCAGCGACCTCGGCGGCAGGCGCGACTTGAGTAACTGGCCTTTCAGGCGTCGCTGAGGTGACAGAGGCCCCGGTACCGGCCTGATCCGGGTTGGCAGGACTCTCCGTCGGCGCTTTTGCGAGCGGCGGAAGACCGGGGCTTTCCCCAGCCTCAGCGGTGAGCACGCGCGACTCGGCGCGGAACACGTGGTACTGCTCAAACTGTACGTCGTTGAGCATGGTCTTGAGCGGCTGCATGTGTTCCGCCAGCGGACGATGGTACCTCTCGTCTGTCTGGACCATCTGGGCGGAGGTGATGGAGATGCTTTTCACGGGGCAGATGTAGGTCTTTCCGCCGATGTCCACGGGGCCGTAGTCGACCAGGATGTCGGCCCTCGAAACGGGGCTTCCGAGCTTGAGACTGGCCATCGCGGACAGGCGCAGGATGGCTCCTGTGGCCGGGTCGACAGCCATTTCACCCCGATATCCCACGATTTCCCGGAAGGGAACGACGTTTGCAGTTATGGTCGCACCCGGGTTTGCGATGCAGCAGTAATTCACCTCGTAGTGCGACTTTTCTTTGGGCACGTCGTAGCCGAAGACAGCCCGAAGTCCGGTCGGCCCTTGCTCCCAATGGCTCCAGGCTAGCTTGCTCTGGGCCGCGTCGAGCAGAGTGGTGGCGAGAATGGGCCCGAATTCGCCCCTGCTGGCGAGTCCCTGCGCGGGGGTTACCTTCACCTTGGTGGTTCTGTCCTCAACCTCGCGGCCGTCGCGGTAGAGCACGGTGACACTCGACGTGCCGACCTGGTGTAGCGGCTCGTTGGGAATGAAGCTGTCGGGTTTCTGCACAAGGGGCGTGTCTTCAAAGTACGTGGTCGCGCGCGTGGCAAGAAAGTTGGGTAGCTGGGGGATAGTTTTGGTTACGTAGTCGGCTGTGAGGCCCATGATGCGGCGCTGAGTGGCGAGGTCCGGTGCGGCGGCGGCCGGGACTTCCTCGGCGGGCAAAGCCTGGAATTAGGATGCGGCGGCGACTGCGGTCAGGGCCTGGCGGCTCATTTCGCCGGGCAAAGCTGCGCCCAGGCGGGCGATCCGTTCGGCGCTCAGCCGCTCGGTCAACTCCAGGTCGCCGATCTGGTAAGCGAGGTCGCTATCCGGCTTGCCCTGAAGACTGGCCACCAGCGGTTCCAGCTGGGCACGGTGACCCGCTTGACCGCCTGACAGGGAACAACCATTCCGGACAAAACGAGCAACAGGAAAATCGTGCGCTTCATGCGGCCCTCCCGCCAGGGTGAACTTTCGCGGTGTTCGCGGCAGTTCGTGAGCGCCGGGGGGAGGCGCGGGCTTGCAGACCCAGACAATTCGACAGGACGGATTTTACTCCGGCGCGGAAGTTTGGGCGGTGACGGGAACCTGATTTCACACGAGGTCTAAAATGCACTTCGGAGCGGCATGGAACGGTGCCGGACACAAGGCAAGACCGCCCCGGCGGTAAGTCTGGAGCCGGACCTAAGTGGTTTCTTACGAGCGTCCTGCCATCCTGGGAGGGGGGAGTGCCAGGGGTGATTCCGGGGGCCGGAAAATATACCACGAAAGTGGCATTACCCTTGGCTAAATCGCTGTTTTCTAAGCGAGATAGCAATCAGTCGGAACATGAACTTAAAATGAACTTGGACGTTAAATTCGCCCCTAACCTATTGATTTTTGGAGAAAAAATCCTTAAAATGAAACTCTAGCATGGCCTCAGGACCGCTTATTGGTATCCCCCTCGCAGCGTCCGGGGCAGGCGAGTTAATTCTCACATTTTCGTTATTAAGGACAACCAATCCCATGGCAAAGCGTCGCGGAAATCCGAATTGGGGCAAGCCGGAGCCTATCGGCCCGGTAGTGCCCACAGTTACCTCCTTTGAACAGATCGTCAAGGAGTTCAAGCTCACGCCGGATCAGTATATCCGGTCAACCAGACTTCGGGAGTGGGCTCGCCGGAACAAGAATTCGAAGTATATCCCTGAGGCTCTTCTCGAGGCTTGGGGATTCGAGATCGAATCGACGTTGTAAGCCCTGTTCGATTGTGCGCCTCCGAAACGCCGCCTGCGGGCGGCGTTTTGCTGTTTACGACTTTTCTGGGTGACAATAAGACGAACCGATGCCGCAGAGGGACCGCTCGATGGAAGCTCCGTTTACCGACGTGCCGGGCGCGCTTGCCGAGATCCGCGCGGGGCGCATGGTGGTGGTGGTCGACGACGAAGACCGCGAGAACGAAGGCGATCTGACGCTGGCCGCGCAGCACGTTACGCCCGAGGCCATCAATTTCATGGCGCGCTACGGGCGCGGGCTTATCTGCCTGACTCTGACAGAGGAACGGGCCGACTACCTGCGGCTGTTCCCCATGACCCAGCAGAATTCCTCGCGGTTCGGGACGGCGTTTACTGAAACCATTGAGGCGCGTGAAGGCGTGACGACCGGAATCTCGGCGGCCGACCGGGCGCAAACGATTCGTGTGGCGATCGATCCCAAATCGACGGCCGCCGACCTGGCTCGTCCCGGGCACATCTTTCCATTGCGGGCGCGGCGGGGCGGCGTCCTGGTGCGGGCCGGGCAGACCGAGGCGTCGGTCGACCTGGCGCGGTTGGCGGGCCTCGATCCCTCCGGCGTGATCTGCGAGATTATGCGCGACGACGGGGAGATGGCGCGCATCCCCGACCTCATCCCTTTCTGTCACGAACATGGGCTCAGGATTCTCACCGTGGCGGAGCTGATCCGCTACCGGCTGCGCAATGAACGCTATATCGTGCGCGCGGGCGAGAGCCGTATTCAGACGCGCTACGGTGAGTTCCGCATGATCGCCTATGAAAGCGAAGTGAACGGCGGGGAAAGCCACATCGCACTGGTGCGCGGCGATCTGTGTCCCGGGTGTCCCGCATTCCTCGACGGCCCTTCAGGCCTGCCCGGGAATTCGAATGCGCGTCCGCCCTGTTCGCATGCCGTGCTGGTACGAGTCCATACGCGTTGTACGGCGGGCGATATCTTCGGCGCCGACTGTCACTGCCGCGAAATGCTCGACCAGTCGATGCGCATGATTGCCGAGGAAGGCTGCGGCGCAATTCTCTATCTGCACAACACATCGCGGGGATTCGCCATCGATCACACCCCGGCCGATGCATTTGAACCCGGCGGGGCGGTGACTCCCGCGGCCGCGCGAGAGAGCGGCATCGGGCAGCTGATTCTCCACAAGGAACTGCGCCAGCGCGAGGGTTCGCAGGACCGATCGGGGCGCATTCTTCGCGCCATCGGCCTGGGCGGCCAGATCCTGTCGGACCTTGGCATCCAGCGCATCCGGTTGTTATCGAACACGCCGATGCATATCCCGGCGCTCGAGGGTTTCGGTCTGGAGATAGTGGAACAGGTTCCCATCCCGGTCGAAGAGTGCACCCGGGTGGGGTGAGCGCCGATTTTTATCGGTGATCCTGGGTGGGAGAAAGAAACCAGTTGACCCAATTTACTCAAAAATCGGGGACTATCCTCTAGCTATCGGTGAAGGTATCGTCGTCATCATCGCCGAGCTTGAAGATATAGGAGGTGACTTCCTCCACGTTGATCTTCTTCAACTCTGGCGCTGCCCATTCTCTCTTGTTATCAATTTTTTCTTCGGTACGGTTCTTCATTGTGAAACACTCCCCGGAATCGTGCTTGAAATGGACCAGTACTGCGTCATGAACTGAGCATGGAGGGACGATGTGAAGTTTGCCTTGTTCTTGGTCAAAGAATGCTGGAACATGGGTACCATCGGAACTGCCACTTACGTTGTAGTTTCCCGAAGTGTTGAAGTCGAATCTTTGCGGAACCGTCAGCCCCATGGCGGCGTATCGGTGAGAAGAGGTACCCCCATGCTATCTGTGCGTCTGTCCTCGGTCGCTCTTGCCCTGATCCTGTTGGCCTTTGCTCCGGCACTCACTGCGGAAGCGGACTGGCAGAAGTCCTACCCCGTGTCGGGAAAGCCTTCCCTGACCCTCAGCACCGGGGATGCTTCCACCGAGGTACGTTCCTGCACCGGCTGCCGCGAAGTGCGGATCCGTGTGGAGTGGAACGACCGTCATCCTGACGAGTACACCCTCAACGAGTTCCAATCCGCCGACCACGTGAACTTCGAACTGAAGGAGAAGCAGCACTTCGGGATTCACATTGGCGCGGCGCACCACGAGCCCCACGTCTTTGTCGACAGTCCCGCCGAAGTGGATCTTGAGGCGCGGACCTCGGATGGCTCTCTGAATGTGTCCGGCCTTAATGGAAATCTCGATCTGCACACCAGCGATGGGGCCGTTGATGTGTCCGATGTTTCCGGCGCCGTTCGGCTGGTCGCGAGCGATGGTTCGATTCGCATCCACAACGTGACCGGAACGCTGGAGTCGAAGTCCTCTGATGGGCGAGTATCGATCGATGGACGCCTGAGCGGAATCCAGGTCCACACCAGCGATGGAAAGGTGGACGTAACGCTGGCGGACGGTTCGCAACTGACGACTTCATCGCGCATCGAGGCCTCGGATGGCCAGGTGACAATTCGGTTGCCGAAGACTCTGGCCGCCGACCTCGAAATCCACACCAGCGACGGCAAGATCGACTGCCAGTTGCCGCTCACGATGAGCGGCTATAACTCAGGTGGCGGCCACAACATTCGTGGAAAGCTCAACGCCGGGGGAACGCCGCTCACCGTCCATACCAGCGACGGCAATGTGACCATCGCGGCGTTATAAAGCGCTTAGAACTGAATTCCTAAGACGCCCACAAATGCGGCTGAGGAATGTCCCGCTGCCTGGTGCATTGGCGGCGTGCGATTGTTCGCCATATGAAACTTATTCCAGATTATGAGATTTGAGGGTCGCCCTGTGTCACTCATCACAGCGGCACCCTGACCCAGAGACGAGACTCTCCATAGCGGTTCTTCTCCTGCAGCCGCACTATGGAGCAAAGCGAATGAGTGAACAAAAAATGGTCATTATGGATGGGAATGAGGCTGCGGCCTCAGTCGCCTATCGTCTTTCCGAAGTGGTCGCCATCTATCCCATCACCCCCTCGTCGCCGATGGCCGAGTGGGCGGACCAGTGGCGCTCGGAAGGCAAGAAGAATATCTGGGGTGCGCTGCCCATCGTGGAAGAACTGCAGAGCGAAGGCGGCGCCGCGGGCGCGCTGCACGGCGCCTTGCAGGCGGGGGCATTTGGCACCACGTTCACGGCTTCCCAGGGCCTGCTGCTGATGATCCCCAACATGTTCAAAATCGCCGGTGAACTGACCCCGGCCACGATGCATGTGACGGCCCGCACCCTGGCCACGCACGCGCTGTCGATTTTCGGAGACCACTCGGACGTGATGGCCTGCCGTTCCACCGGCTGGGCGATGCTGGCGTCGAACTCGGTGCAGGAAGCGCACGACCTGGCGCTGGTGGCGCAGGCCGCTACCCTCGAAGCGCGCATTCCGTTCATGCATTTCTTCGACGGCTTCCGCACCTCGCACGAAGTGGGCAAGATCTACCCCATCGGCGACGAAACCATTCGCGCCATGGTGGATGACAAGTAGATCATCCAATACCGCCAGAATGCGCTCAGCCCCGATCGGCCCATTCTCCGCGGAAGCGCGCAGAATCCCGATGTGTTCTTCCAGGCGCGCGAGGCGTGCAGTCCTTTCTACAAAGCCGTGCCGGGCATCGTGCAGTCGGTGATGGATCGCTTCGCGGCCCAGACCGGGCGTGCGTATCACCTGTTCGACTATTACGGCGCGCCGGATGCGGAGCGCGTGATCATCATGATGGGTTCGGGCGCCGAGGCTGCCGAGGAGGCAGTCGACGCACTCAACCGCCAGGGCGAAAAACTGGGATTGCTCAAGGTTCGGCTCTATCGGCCCTTCGATGCATCGGCATTCCTCGCCGCGCTGCCCTCGACCGTCAAATCGATCGCCATTCTCGATCGTTGCAAGGAGCCGGGTGCCTCCGGCGAACCTCTTTACCAGGACATCGTGACCGTGCTGGCGGAGAATTCTGCCCACCTGCCCTTCGCGATGCCGGCCGTGATCGGAGGCCGCTACGGTCTCTCTTCGAAGGAATTCACGCCGGCCATGGTCAAGGGCATTTTCGACGAGCTTTCCAAGCCCTCCCCCAAAAACCACTTCACCATCGGCATCGACGACGACGTGAGCCACACCAGCCTCGACTACGATCCAGCCTTCTCGACCGAGGACCCAAAGACGGTGCGTGCACTGTTCTATGGCCTGGGCTCGGACGGCACCGTGGGCGCGAACAAGAACTCCATCAAGATCATCGGAACCGAGACGCCTAATTACGCGCAGGGCTATTTCGTCTACGACTCGAAAAAGTCGGGCTCCATGACGACTTCGCATCTGCGCTTCGGGCCCAATCCAATCCGGTCGACCTACCTCATCACCCGCGCCAGCTTCGTGGCCTGCCACAACTTCAGCTTCCTCGAGAAGATCAATGTGCTCGAGCCGGCCATGCCCGGTGCGGTCTTCCTGCTGAACTCACCTTATTCGGCGGCCGAGATCTGGGACCAGCTCCCCAAATCGGCGCAGGAAGAGATCCTTCGCAAGAAGATCGACTTCTACGTGATCGACGGGTACGCCGTGGCGCGCAAGGCGGGTATGGGCACGCGCATCAACACCATCATGCAGACCTGCTTCTTTGCCATCAGCGGTGTGTTGCCGCGCGAAGAAGCGATCGAGCAAATCAAGAAGGCGATCAAGAAGACCTACGGGAAGCGGGGTGAGGCTGTAGTGCAGAAAAACTTTGCCGCGGTCGACCATGCGCTGGCCCATCTTGAAAAAGTGGTAGTGCCGTCCGCGGCTACTTCCGAATTCGACCTGGTTGGGTCGCTCTCGTCCAAGGCTCCCAAGTTTGTGCACGACGTGCTGGGACAGATCGCCAACGGCAAGGGAGACCTGCTTCCGGTCAGCGCCATGCCCGCTGGCGGCGCATTCCCGACCGGCACCGCGCAATGGGAGAAGCGCAACATCGCGCAATTCGTTCCGGTGTGGGACAAGGAACTGTGCATCCAGTGCGGCAAGTGCGTGATGGTATGCCCGCACGCCGTGATTCGCGCCAAGGTGTACAGCCCAGACCTGGCCAGCGATGCTCCTGCGACCTTCCAGTGGGCCAAGCCGAAATGGAAGGGCATGGAGCAGGACCATTACACGTTGCAGGTCGCACCTGAAGACTGCACGGGTTGCGCGGTCTGCGTGGAAATATGCCCGGTGAAGAGCAAGAGCGATGCCAGCCACAAGGCCATCAACATGGCGCCACAGGCTGCACTGCGCGCCGCCGAGCGCGACAACTGGGAGTTCTTCCTCGGACTGCCGGAGGTGGACCGCAACAAGCTTTCGCATGGCCAGGTGAAAGATGCCCAGCTTCTGCAGCCGCTGTTTGAGTTCTCGGGTGCCTGCGCAGGCTGCGGCGAGACACCGTATATCAAGCTGCTCACGCAGCTGTTCGGCGACCGGCTCTACATTGCCAACGCCACGGGCTGCTCGTCGATCTACGGCGGCAACCTGCCCACCACCCCCTACAGCCAGAATGCGCAGGGTCGCGGGCCGACCTGGGCCAACTCACTGTTTGAAGACAATGCCGAATTCGGTTTCGGCATGCGCATCGCCCTCGATCAGCAGAAGGCGTTTGCGGAAACTCTGCTCAAGCGCGTTGCTCCGATCGCCGGCGACGAACTGGTGACGGAGCTGATCAATGCCACGCAGAAGACCGAGCCCGAGATCAACCGGCAGCGCGAGCGGGTGAAGATCCTGCGCGAAAAGCTCGCCGGCGCGGACACGTCGGATGCGCGCAACCTGCTTGCCATCGCCGATACCCTCGTACGCAAGAGCGTGTGGATCCTGGGCGGCGACGGATGGGCTTTCGACATCGGCTTCGGCGGCCTGGATCACGTGCTCGGCTCCGGCAAGAACGTCAATGTGCTGGTTCTCGATACTGAAGTCTATTCGAACACCGGCGGCCAGATGTCCAAGGCCACGCCGCGCGGAGCGGTCGCCAAGTTTGCCGCCAGCGGAAAGATGAACTCCAAGAAGGACCTCGCCATGGAAGCCGTGAGCTACGGGTACGTTTACGTGGCCCAGGTAGCCCTCGGCGGCAACGACAGCCACGTGATCAAGGCTTTCCAGGAAGCGGAGGCTGCACGAGGGTCCCTCGATCATCATTGCGTATTCAAGCTGCATCGCGCACGGCTACGACCTGGTGCATGGTCTCGAACAGCAGAAGCTGGCGGTGCAATCGGGATATTGGCCGCTGATGCGTTACAACCCGGCATTGCGCGAGACAGGCAAGAACCCGTTCCAGCTTGATTCCAAGGGCCCGTCGATCCGGCTCAAGGAGTATGCCTATCGCGAAGCCCGCTACACCATGCTGGCCCGGGGCAATCCCGAGCTGGCTGCCGACCTATTGAAAGAAGCGCAGGACGACGTGGAGCGCCAATGGCGCGTCTACTCGGCGCGGGCCGCCATGCCGGGCCGCGGCGACACTCCCAATATCGCTCCTCAAGAGAAGCCTGCCGAAAAGCTGGAGCCGGTAACCGCCGGAGGTGAAGAATGATTGACCTGTCAACAAGTTATCTTGGGTTCAAGCTCAAGTCCCCCATCGTGGTTTCGTCCACGCCGATCTCGGAGTCTCTCGACAACGTGTGCCGCCTGGAAGAGTCGGGCGCTGCGGCCATCGTCCTCACCTCGCTGTTCGAGGAGCAGCTGGCGCTCGAGTCGGGTGCGCTCGATGAGGATCTGTCCCGCGGCACGGAATCGTTTGCGGAGTCGCTCGACTACCTGCCCGACCTGCACGACTATCGTATGACCCAGGAGGGTTATCTCGAAAGCCTGCGCCGTTCCAAGGAAGCTGTCCGGATTCCCATCATGGCCAGCCTCAATGGCGCCACTACAGGCGGATGGGTGCGCTTTGCGCGCGAGATGGAAGAGGCGGGAGCCGACGCCATCGAGCTGAACACCTACGCGCTCGCCACCGACCGCAGCCAGACCTCGGCGGAACTCGAGCTGCAGTTGCTTGAACTGGTGGACAACGTCTGCCGCGCGGTCAAGATCCCGGTCGCTGTCAAGCTCTCGCAATCGTTCACCAGCCTGCCTCACCTGGTGGCGCGCCTCGAAGATGCGGGTGCGCGCGGCGTCGTGCTCTTCAACCGCTTCTATCAGCCCGATTTCGATATCGAGACGCTGGAGGTGCGACCCACGCTGCACTTCTCGACACCATCGGAGTTGTTACCTCGGCTGCATTGGGCGGCGATTCTGTTCGGGCACGCCAACATCGATATTGCGATTACGGGCGGCGTGCATTCGGCGGAGGATGTGTTGAAGTCGATCATGGCCGGCGGCAGCGTAGCCATGATGGCGTCGGCCTTGCACATTCACGGCATCGAACACATTGGCCGTGTTCTCGCCGATCTGCGCTACTGGCTCGACAAGCGCGAGTACACGTCGATTGCGGAAACGCGCGGCTGCCTCAGCCGCCGGTCGGTGCCCGACACATCGCCCTTCGACCGCGGCAACTACATCAAGACGCTCAGCTCCTACAGCCTGCGTCAGACGGTGGCTGCATTCTAACTTGTCACTTGGAGTCCTCGCCAAATGCCTTCGTCCGTGGCGGGCTACGATCCACAATCCCTTTCGGGGTCCTATCGCGAAAAGGATGGAGACTGTAAATCGTTCAACCCGGAGCGGGATACTGACTGCGGCTGCACGGGTACCGCCGCAGCTAGCGTTGACTCGGTACTCGGCAGAATGTACCGACCCCCGAAAAGGGCAAAGCCTCACCTTGAATGGGATAACTGTGTAACCAGGTTATAGTTGGACGGCAAGGGCATGTAGCGGGAAATCATCTATGGAAGAAAGAATTCGGTGTTCGTGCGGTGATGGTTACTGAACGCAGCAGTCGGAGCCCACGATTACTTCCACTCAACGCCATCTCTTATTACCTTCGCGGGGACCCCGCCCGCTAACACGTGGTCCGGGATACTCTTATTGACCACCGCCCCAGCCGCAATGATGGATCCCCGGCCGATGGTAACTCCCTTCAATATGATGGCGTTCATTCCTATCCAGACGTGGTCACCGATGGTAATTGGCTGGCTCTGCTTATGAGGACTGTTGACGATCGAGTGGTTATCTGAATCGCGAATAATTACATGTTCTGCAATGGCAACGTCATCGCCAATGTCGATCTGATTAAAGCACGCAATCGTGCTGTGGGAGTTGATGTAGCCGCTTCCAAGTTTCAACTTCGCATCCTGATCGACTACAACTTCACAGCCTGTAAAGATTGAGAACTTGTGAGTAACGGTGATGGATCCTCGGTCCCAAAGTGCCAGTAACGTTTTATGGGCGTTGTATGCGGGCCATTTAATCCCCACATGCAATGCACCTTGTCCGGCAATTGAGGCGCCTGGTCTGACTTTGATAATCGTGTTTCGATAAATCCTGAGGTCGACGGCAATATCTCGGGAGAGCCGGTACCGCGCGGTCTTCCAGAGATTGACTTCCAACAGACTCTTTAGCGACGCCAAGCTTGTTCTCCCTGTTCAGAACGTATGTGAACAAAAGGACTTTCCCGATGATCCAATGGCGACCGCTCTCACGTCGGGAGCTTCCGGATCAGTGATGCGAACCAATGATCTAGGGCGCGGTTTGAGATACCAATATACAACAAGTCTCGGAGAGGCGAAGTTCATCGCCGTAGGGCGACGGATCACGGTAAATCCAGCGGTAATGCACAACTAATCAAGAACCGGCCGTATCGAGAGGAGGAAGCCTTCTCTGACGCTCACTGGTCAATATGCCGAAGCTGGATTTTGCAGCGCGAGCAGACGCTGAACCTCAGCATCTATTCTCGTGCACGCTTCTGCCAGCGCATCGTTCACAGACTTGCTGAAAGTCTCACCGAGTTCGGTTGAGCCTGCACCGACAGTGAGGAGCACAGCTTCGCGGGGCAGGGAATTGTAGAGTTCCTGTCCCAGCGCCAGCAGCTCCGGCGCGCCGACATGATGAGTCGCCAGGCCGGGGCCTGCAGCGGCGGGTTCAACGGGATGGACGCGCACCTCGCCGGGCGAAGACTCCACCGAGCAATCGATAAAGACGACTGAGTCAGCCTCAGCCACGACCTCTGCCAGATCCGGCGTCCATTGCTGGCGTGACAATACGCGCACTGTCGGTTCTGCTTCGAATCGCTCTTCTGCCCATGCGGCCAGCCATGGGCCCACGCCATCATCGCCGCGCAGCGTATTGCCGCAAGCGAGGATGAGGCATCGGACGGGATGTGCAGATGGTTGTGGCACGCGCGGCTTTAGACGCAGATCATTCGACTTCGTCCGCTGCGCGGACTCCGCTCAGGATGACAGCGTCATTGTAGAGGTAAGGAAGAGTGGGGTGGAATCCCAGGTCTCAAAAACGAGACCTGGGGCACCCCGTTGCTGGAGGTTAGCGGACGACCTGGTCGACAACTTCGCCGTCCGCCGAGAGCAGCGATATGGCCAGCGGCATCTGGCCGAAGGCGTGGGTCGAGCAGCTCAGGCACGGGTCGAAGGTGCGAACCACCGCTTCGACGCGGTTGAGAAGACCTTCAGTGAACTTGCCATCCTTGATGTAATGACGCGCGGCCTGGGCAACGCCCCGGTTCATGGCGTTGTTGTTCTGGCCGGTGGCGATCACGAGGTTGGCCCAGGTAATCAGGCCGTTCTCATCCACCTTGTAGTGGTGGTGCAGGGTTCCGCGCGGCGCTTCAGCCTGCCCCGCGCCCTCGAGACGATTGACGCCTGCGACAGCGCGCACGTGCTTGTCGAGGATGTGCGGATCGGAAAGGATTTCCTCGATCTTCTCGATGCCGTAGAGAATGTCGATGAGGCGGGCGTGGTGGTAATAGAAGGAACTCTGCACGGGGCCAAGAGCCAGCTGCTTGAACTCGGCGAGTTCAATGTCGGCCAGCGGTGTGCCCATGGTCCGGGCGATGTTCAGCCGGGCCAGAGGTCCGACGCGATAGCTGCCGTTCGGGTAGCCGAGCGGCTTGTAGTAGGCGAACTTGGTGTAGGAGTAGGGCTCGACGGCTTCGCCGATGATTTCGGTGAACTGGTTGGCGGTGATGCCGTCTTCGATGACATGGCCGCCGGGGCCGATCAGTCGCAGCGTGCCGTCGGTGAATTCGACGGACTCGTCTTCGTTGATGAGGCCGAGATAGTTGGTCGGGAAGTTGGCAAAGACTTCGATCTCCGGCCGGAAGCTGTCGGCGATCTGCTTGTAGGCGGCGAGCGCCAGCTTGATACTGTGAAAGGCTTCCGGCATCATGGCCAGGATTTCATCGCGCTTGGCCGCGGTTAGCGGTTCAGTAACGCCGCCGGGCACCACCCATCCGGGATGGATGCGCTTGTTGCCCAGCAGTTCGATGATGTGCTGGCCAAAGCGGCGCAGAGCAATGCCGGCGCGGCCCAGTTCCGGTTTGGCCGCGACGACGCCGAAGATGTGGCGCACTTTGGGATCGGCTTCCATGCCAAGAAGCAGGTCGGGGGAGGACAGGTAGAAGAAACTCAGTGCGTGCGATTGCACAGTCTGCGCGAGATTGAGCATGCGGCGCAGTTGGGCAGCGGTGTGAGGAATGCGCACCGACATGATGGCTTCGCAAGCCTTGGCGGAGGCGATGAGATGCGAGACCGGGCAGATGCCGCAGATGCGCGCCATCAGGCTGGGCATTTCGTAGAACGGGCGGCCTTCAGAAAACTTCTCGAAGCCGCGTACCTGGGTGACGTGAAAATGCGCGTCCTCGACCTCGCCCTGGCCGTTCAGCTGGATGGTGATTTTGCCGTGTCCCTCGAGGCGGGTTACGGGATCGATGGTAATGGTCTGGGTCATGATAGGCTCCGGGGTCAGGCTCCAAAGCGGGTGAGCGCCGGAATTTCCAGCGGTCCGCCGGTTAAGAGCGCGGTAAGCACCGCGTGGAAGGTGTCGGCTGAGGGCGGGCACCCGGGAAGAAACATGTCGACCGAAACAAACTCGTGAATGGGCCGCACTTTCTTGAGCAACTGCGGCACGACAATGCATGGGATCTGCTGCTGCACGTTCGCGTTCTCAATGTAAGCGCGGTTGAGGATGGCTTCCGGCCCGATGGGATTGCGCATCGACGGGACGTTGCCCGCCACGGCGCAGTCGCCCATCGCCACCAGCAGCTTGGAGTGCTCGCGGATCTTTCTGATCTTCTTCTCGTCGTCCACCGAAGCTACCGCTCCCTCGACAAGAGCGATGTCCACTTCGTCGGGAAATTCCTTGGTGTCGACGATGGGGCTGTAGACGATGTCGACCAGCTCAGCCAGTTCGATCAGGCGTTCGTCCATGTCGAGGAAGGACATGTGGCACCCGGAACATCCATCCAGCCACACCGTTGCCAGTTTCGCTTTGCTCATTGCGCTTCCCTCATCAGGTTCAGGTAAGGCAGAAAATCGGGATACTTGGGGTGATCGGAGCCGACCTTGCTCTTGTCGAACAACGCTCCCGTGGGACACACCTGCACGCATTTGCCACAACGTGTGCAACTGGACTTGCCCCACTCCTCGTGCAGATCGGCGACGATCATGGCGTCGATTCCGCGCCCCATCACGTCCCACACATGCGCGCCTTCAATTTCGGCGCAGACGCGGACGCAGCGGGTGCACATGATGCAGCGGTTGTGGTCGAGCGTGAATCGTTCATGCGACGCATCGACGGGCAGCTCGGGGTTGCGATAGGGCAGGCGCACATGGGTCACGCCCTGACTCTGCGCAAGCGACTGCAGTTCGCAGTGGCCATTGGCGACGCAAACCGAACAGATGTGATTGCGCTCCGCAAACAGCAGCTCAAGAATGGTCCGGCGATGCCTCTTGAGCCGATCCGACTGGGTGGTCACCTCCATGCCCTCGAAGACCGAGGTCACGCAGGCCGGCAGCAGCTTGTTGCCGCCCTTGATCTCCACCACGCACAGCCGGCATGCGCCCACATCGCTCAAGCCGTCGAGGTGACAGAGGGTCGGAATTTCGATGTTGTTTTCCTTCGCCACTTCCAGAATGGTCTGGCCGGCGCGCGCGCTTACGTTCTTGCCATCGATCACCAGGGTTTTAACGTCAACGGCCGCACTCATGCCAACACCTCCAGTTTCGCTTCGGCGCCTGCGGGAACCTCGATGTTGCACACACCGGCGGGACAACGCTTGTGGACGATATGTTCCATGTACTCATTCCTGAAATAGCGCAGGGTACTGAGCACAGGATTGGGCGCCGTCTGGCCCAGCCCGCAGAGACTGGTTTCCTTGATCGTTCCGCACAGATCGACGAGAAGCTCGAGGTCGTCCAGGGTTCCGGTGCCGTTGCAGATGCGCGAGAGAAGGGTGTACATCTGCGCTGTCCCGGCGCGGCAGGGAATGCATTTGCCGCACGATTCGGTCATGCAGAACTCGACGAAGAACCGGGCCACGTTGACCATGCAGGAGGTATCGTCCATCACGATCATGCCGCCTGAGCCCATCATCGAGCCGACTTCGATGAGCGATTCATAGCTGACCTGGATGTCGAGAAGGTCGTTGGGAATGCAGCCGCCCGATGGACCGCCGGTTTGCACCGCTTTGAAGGTGTGTCCATCCGGCACTCCGCCGCCGATGCCCTCGATGATCCGGCGCAGGGTGATTCCCATCGGCACTTCGACGAGGCCGGTGTTGGAGATCTTGCCGGTGAGCGCAAAGACCTTGGTTCCTTTGCTCTTTTCCGTTCCGATTTCGGCGAACCACTTGCCGCCCTTGCGAATGATGGGGGCAATGTTGGCGAACGTCTCCACGTTATTGATCAATGTCGGCTTGTTCCAGAGCCCGCTTACCGCGGGATATGGCGGCCGCGGCTTGGGAGTGCCGCGCTTGCCCTCGATGGATGCGATCAGGGCGGTCTCTTCGCCGCACACAAACGCTCCCGCGCCGAGGCGAATCTCCACATCGAAGCTGAACGGGGTGTTGCAGATGTTATTGCCCAGAAGGCCACGCCGCCGCGCATCTCGAATGCACGTGGTCAGGCGCTGTACGGCAAGCGGATACTCGGCGCGCACGTAGACATAGCCCTTGCTCGCGCCAACCGCATACGCAGCGATCGCCATTCCTTCGAGCACGCGCTGCGGATCGCTTTCAAGCACGCTGCGATCCATGAAGGCGCCGGGGTCACCCTCGTCGCCGTTGCAGATCACGTACTTCAGATCGCCCATGGCCTTGGCCACGGTGCCCCATTTCAAGCCGGTGGGATAGCCGCCGCCGCCGCGTCCGCGCAGCCCGCTTTCCGTAATCTGCTTGACGACATCGTTGGGCTCCATCTCGGTCAAAACCTTGACCAGGGCCTGGTATCCATCCCGCGCAATGTAGTCATCGATCTTTTCCGGGTCGATGTGGCCGGAATTCTCAAGCACCACGTGGACCTGCTGATCGAAGTGCTCGCGCAGATCGCATTGCAACGCCGCCACCGGCTCGCTGCCCAGACTGGCGATTACCGTTTCGGCGTGCTCCGCCTTTACATGCTGATAGAGAATCTCTTCAGGATCCACGAGCACCAGCGGTCCGGCAGCGCACAATCCCATGCAGCCGGTCCGGCGCACAAAGGCAGTCTTCCCCGATGTCTCGGCGGCTTTGGCCAACGCCTCTTTCAGCTTGTCGGAGTGCTGGCTCAGGCACCCCGTGCCCATGCACACATTGACTTCGTAATCGAACTTTGCGTTTTCCAGGCGAACGGATTCGGCTATTTGTTCAAGCTCTTCGATGTTCATTCGACCGCCCACCTTTCCAGTTGCTCGAGCATGAGTTCGCCGGACATCTGGCCTTGGAGTTCGCCATCGGTCAGTACCACTGGCGCGCGCCCGCAGGCGCCCACGCAGCGGGCCGTCATCAGGCTGATTTTGCCGTCCTTGGTCGTCTGCCCTTGCGGAATGCCCAGGCGCTTCTCGGCCGAGGCCACCAGTTTGTCGGTGCCCTTGATGTAGCAGGCGGTGCCGGTGCAGATGGTCATGGTGTGCTTGCCCGGCGGTTTGAGGCTGAAATAGTGATAGAAGGTGACTACGCCATAGGCCTGGCTCAGGGGCACGCGCAGCGAGCGAGCCACAAAGCGAATGGCGTCATCGTCGAGATATCCGAACGATGACTGCACGGTGTGAAGTGTCTCGATGAGCGCGTGGCGGGCAAACCCATTCTTGCGCATGGTGCCGTTCACAATTTTCCAACGTTTGTCGTCGCTGGGAAGCGGCGGAGGTGTGAAAGCGGGCACGTTTCCTCCTGAAGATCCAGACCTGGTACGGAGTTATTTCATTGGTGCTCAGCTCCGCTCTACGGGCCTGGACTTGTTGTACGTGAGGGGATTGTGAAGAGCCGTGACGTTGGTCACCCCCCTCACGGCTCGTTTCATATTGCAGTACTTGGTACTGCAACTTGCTATGCGACGCTGGAAATAAAAGGTTTAGGTCCTCCCAAGCCGTTCGGTGAGCTCGGTCACATCCCGTCGTCAATTCGCGATTCATAATTCAATCAGGGAGCTCTGTGGATTTTTGGTGCCTGCCAGCCGGCGCGAACCGTCGATTTACTCATCGCCATGCTCCCTTGCAGGACCCGAATTTCGACCGATTGTGGCGATCGCTAAATTCTAGCCCAGCGCCGGCAGGTGGCTGGAAATCCCGAAGAGGAAAATCAGGCCGATGATGCAGCTGTAGGCCGCCCCGGTCCAGGCAATGACGTGATAGAAGCGGGGATGATGGCCGCCGGCATTGAATGCCCCGCCCAGGGAAGCGGTCATGAGCGCATTCATAGCGACCAGGCCCACCGCGAATGCCGCGAGGCCGAGGAGGCCGCGCGAGGTTCCGCCCAGGTTGGCGGTCAGGAAGAACAGGCCGAGCTGGCTGGGCGTCTCCGCGCCGATGCCGTGCAGGACGCCGATCAGAAAGACCGACTTCCCGTTGTACATCCACTGGAACCGCTCCGGCTGCGGGGCCTGCCGGTTCCAGATGCGCCGTATGCGCCACCCCATCCACAAAACGCCGTTGATGGCGATGGCGAGACGGCTCTCCACGCGCGTATGCCGGTGCCCGTGGGCGTCCTTGCGCAGGATTCCCGCCACGACGCCGATCCCGAGCACAATCAGGGTGAGTCCGATCAGTCGCTCAGTCCAGTGATCGAGACCCTCGGGGAGGCCCATGTGGAACGAAAGCACCATCACGCCCAGCACGCCTACCATGCATGCATGGCCGAGCGCGTACGTCATCCCTAAGCGCAGCCCGCTCTTCCAGTTGCGCTGCACGGCGGTGATGTCGGAGATGGCCGCCAGGTGATCGTAGTCGAAACCGTGCCGCAGGCCCAGCAACAGGCACGAGCCCAGCGCGGCATCGAGTCTCCAGTCCCCCGGAAAGAGCGTCACGAGAGAAGTATAGAGCAGGGAACAATCTTCCACGAACGGCAATCGTCACTCGATTTTGTTTCTTCGTGAGACTGGCCAGGCCGGCACGCCGCCCGCCCTTCCCGGCATCATTTTGAAGCCCGAAGCTGCATCGCGTAATCGGTATAGTCGATGGTGATTATCGTTTGCCCCACCAGCCAGCTGTTCGAGATCGCCCGCGCGTGCGTGGCCACCGCGAGTCCGTCAACTATCGTGTAGTGGCGGAAAACGTGCGAGGGCCCGGCAAAGATGGAAGGGCTTTTGGCAGTGATTCCCTCCAGTTGCACGATTGACCCGTCCCGGGCATCGACCCATATGGTTCCGTCCACAACGTGCTCGGATATGCGCCGGGGCTTGAGGGATACTTCCACGCAGTCCCGGCCGTCGAGGACCGCGCTTCCTTTAACCGACATTTCATAGTTGGCCGGGGTGATGATGGCGCCCACCCGAATGGCGGGCTGGTTGATTCTTTTTTCATTCTCGAGGATCGTTTCGAGCACCTTGTGCATGAGTTCCGATCCGGTCTCGGACACGATGGTGTAATTCTTCCCCACGTCCTTCTGGTAGGTGGTTTTCACCAGCATCTCGGCAACTGGCGCGCTTTCGTCGTGGTTTCTGAAAACTCTGTATCGTTCGTTGACGGTGTAGCCCAGCAGGCCTTCTTCCCGTGCGTGAACCGATGTCTCGATTTTCTGAAGGATGTCGGCGTTTTGGTCTGGCTGGGCCCGGAGAGGAACAACCGCCAATACACCGAGGAGGAGGAAGGCACAGATAGGTTGGATCCGGGATGGTTCTCTGTGAAATGGTTGAAAAATCAACGTATCCTCAGACCGCAGTGTATCAATTGGTTTTTCTGCCAGAGGGCATGGCCCGATCCCGAAAAGGCCGCGAAAATAAAATGCCCCGACTCCTCGTGAACCGATCACGGCGAAGCCGGGGCGATTATTTACTTCGTAGAAAGGTGTTCAGGAACTCCTGCAACGATCAAGAGCCTACCGCGCAGCGGCCGCCTGCGCCCTGGCTCCGCGGATCGCCGCCAGGAAGGCGTGAGCCTCTGCCGGAGGCGGTACCTTGCCGGTCAGGGCAGCACGCGAGGTGACATCGGGACCATAAACGGCGTTCATCGAATCCTCATCCGTTTTAACCACCGCGCCGTCCAGAGTCAGACCCGCGAACACACCCTTGGCGCGCGAGTAAGTAAGAATCTCGGCGTTCATCTTCCAGTCAGTATCCGCCGAGGCATGGCGTCCCACTGGTCCGGCGGCAGCCGAACCATCTGCGCCAATCTGGAACTTGCTGTTCAGCAGTTGTTGCATCCCTTTGTCGTTCTGGATGACCATCACCAGGTCAACTCCTTCAACCCCGATCTGCAAGCCCCAGCTTCCGCCCGCGACGGTAAAGAAGGACGGCGCGCTCCATCCTTCCGGGGTACGGCAGGTGGCTACGCCCCGGCCGCCGTTCGCGCCGACAATGAATCCACCTTTAATCATGTGCGGAACCACGGCGATGCACTTGGCGTGGTCGATCACCTCCTGGGGAATGCCCTTGTCGGGAGCCGCCATTATTTCGTTCACGACCTTTGTCGCGTTTTCGATGCGGTCGATCGCGTCATCCTTTTTTGTTTCGGCCCAGCCGATTGTCGTAAGGCCCATCACCGCAGTCAAAACCACCAGCTTTTTGTTCATACGCCTACCTTCCTTGCTTGGTTTTTAAAATCCCGAAGATTATCGTTCGCGGCTTCATCCCGCAACCTACAGGAGGGTTCAGGCATAGCAAAAGGACCCGACCTCACTGCTGTTGGAATAAATGACAACTGGGCCTATTTGGTTGCACGCGTAAATGGTTGCCCAACCCTCGGACGAATTTCGGAAAACTCGTTGAAATGGCGCAATTTTGGGACTCGCGAAGGCTATGCTCTATGCTGATTCCTGCGACGAGGACTCTCTTGATACAACCTTTTCTTCCCCACGTAAAACGGCGGGCCGTGCTGGTGCGGGGAGTGGTGCAGGGAGTTGGTTTTCGCCCCTTCGTTTACCGGCTTGCGCTCGAGACTCACCTGGCGGGATCGATCGGCAACAACACCGACGGAGTCACCATCGAGATCGAAGGCGCGGGCGAAGAGATTGATGAATTCCTAAAACGCCTGCGAACGGATGCGCCTCCCATGGCGCGCATCGATTCGGTTGCCGTGCGCGATTTGGAGCCCATCGGCGAATTGGAATTTCGCATTGTTACCAGCCAGGTGCTGGGGAGCGTGAGCACCGGCATTCCCGCGGACGCCGCGACTTGCGCTGATTGCCTGCGTGAACTGCTCGATCCGCGCGACCGGCGCTACCGTTACCCGTTTCTGAATTGCACCAATTGCGGCCCCCGATTCACGATCACGCGCCGCATTCCCTACGATCGGCCTCAGACTTCGATGGCTGCATTTCCAATGTGCGCCGCCTGCCAGGCGGAGTACGACGAACCGCTGAACCGGCGCTTTCACGCCCAGCCGAACGCCTGCCGGGACTGCGGCCCAAAAGTTTGGCTGGTGGATCCGGAAGGCAACGAGATAGCCGCCGACGATCCAGTGATCGCAAGCATCGACCGCCTGATGGACGGCCAGATCATGGCCATCAAAGGTATCGGCGGATTTCATCTCGCCGTCGATGCAACCAATGAATCGGCAGTGACGCGGCTCCGGGAACGAAAACACCGGTACGGCAAACCGCTGGCGGTGATGGTCCGCGATATCGATGCGGCGCGGGAACTATGCGTGTTGAGTTCGGAAGAGGAGGCCCTGCTGCAGGCGCCGACGCGGCCCATCGTGCTGGCGCGCGCCCGCGAAAGCAATGGCGTTGCGCCGGCTGTCACGCCCGGCCTTCCCTGGCTTGGCGTGTTCCTGCCCTACGCGCCGTTGCAGCATCTGCTGTTCGCTGATACGCGCGTGCGCGCTCTTGTGATGACCAGCGCCAACCTGAGTGAAGAGCCAATCGCTATCGACAATGACGAAGCCCGAACCCGGTTGCAAGATATCGCGGATGCGATTCTCTTGCACAATCGCGAGATCCTGCAGCGCTGCGACGACTCGGTTGTCGCCCTTGTCGATGGGGCGCCGCAACTCATCCGGCGTGCGCGCGGATATGTGCCGCTTGCGGTGGAACTGCCGATGGATTCTCCTCCGCTGCTGGCCGTCGGCGGCCACCTGAAAAGTGTTTTCGCTCTGGCGCGCGGCGGCCACGCCTACCAGAGCCAGCATCTTGGCGATCTCGAGAATCTCGCCGGACTGGAGTTCTTCGAGGAGTCCCTCGAGCACCTCATGCGCACGTTCGAGATCGCGCCTCAGAGTGTGGTTCACGATCTGCATCCCGGTTATTTATCCACCGCGTGGGCGAAGGAATGGGCGCAGGAACGCGGCTTGCCGCTGATCGGAGTCCAGCATCACCACGCGCACATCGCAGGCTGCATGGCCGAACATGCCCTCGAAGGCCCGGTCATTGGGCTCGCGCTCGACGGCACCGGCTATGGAACCGATGGGCGCATCTGGGGCGGGGAAGTGCTCGTTGCGCGCCTCGATGAATTCGAACGATTCGCGCATCTCGAATATGTACCCATGCCCGGGGGCGATGCGGCGGTGCGTGAGCCCTGGCGCATGGCGCTGGCCCATCTGCGCACCGCCGGATTCGATGTGACCTCTCCGGAAATACTTGGCCACCTGGGCTCGAGGGAAAGAGAAGCACGGCTGCTCGCGCGCATGATGGAGCGCGGAATCAATGCGCCTTTAACATCGAGCCTGGGGAGGTTGTTCGATGCGGTCGCGGCTGTCGTTCTGAATCGGCGGGTAGTCGACTACGAAGCCCAGGCGGCGATTGAACTCGAAGGCGTTGCCGTCGATGAGCCCGATGATTCGGATGGCTATCCGGTCACGATCGAAGGCGGGAACTGGGAAAATCGCGAACCGATGCGAATGAAGGTCGCGACGCTGTGGGCCGAATTGCTCCGGGACCTGCGCGCCGGCGTAAGCAGGCCTCGCATGGCCGCGCGCTTTCACGCCGGCGTCGCGGATGGTTTCGCACGCGTGGCCGCCGCCGCCCGCGCTGCCACCGGCATAAGCACCGTGGCGTTGAGCGGAGGTGTAATGCACAATCGCCGCCTGGCGCGGCTACTGCGCATGAAATTGGAGGCCGAGGGTTTCCAGGTATATCAACACCGCCGCGTCAGTCCCGGCGATGGCGGCCTGAGTTACGGGCAGGCGGCCGCCGCGGCAGCGAGGCTCAAGAAGAATTAAGAAACCTGCTTACCATCATGAAGGAGTTCGCCGGGCAAATGCAGGCAGGATACGATGCTGGTATTTTTGCCAGTTCATATCTTTTTGTGTCACCGCTACGATTCAGGCTTACGGCGCGTGTTATGCATGCGAAGCGTATCCGGGCCTCGTCGACTGGATTCCTGCACGCGGTAGCCTGGCTCCTCGCACGTGCCCGGTCGATTGTTCATCGGCCGATCGATATTGCGGGAGGAGAGCCGTGCGACATGCAGTGTGCATTGGATCGGCAATCGCCGTTCTGGCCATGGCGTCTTTAAGTGCCGTTGGGCAGGGTGCGTCTCCTTCCTACGAGGAGGAGCAGAATGATAATCCACGTGCCAACGTGAACATCGGTACGCCGATTGTCATTCCCCTGAACCCCACCGCGCAGGCTGTGCACCTCGGCTTCGGATTTACGGTCGGCGGCGGTTACAACTTCACGCGGCGCCATGCTCTCATCGGCGAGTTCATGTGGAACAACCTGATTCCTACGAACGAAGCGCAGGCCTTGATTCGCACCGCGCTCGACAACCCCAACGTCAATGCCAACGCGGCTGTGACGGCGCTTACCGGAAACTACCGTTTTGAGCTGCGAGGCAAGGCTCGGGGCACTTACTTGATTGGCGGAGCCGGTCTCTACTATCGCCACTCCAGCTTGTCGGAGACGGTGACCAGTGGGTCAAACATCGTGTGCACGCCCATGTGGTTATGGTGGGGATTCACCTGCACGTCCGGTACAGTTGATTCCAATCAGACGGTCAGAAGCTGGTCTTCAAGTTCCGGTGGTTTCAACGGCGGAGTCGGGTTCACGGCCAGGGTGGGCGAGGCGCCGTATCGGTTCTACGCCGAGTCGCGCTACCACTATGCTCCCAGCCCCCGGATCAATACGCAGCTCATCAACATATCATTCGGATTTCGGTACTGAGCGGTGGGGCGCCCCGGGTCTCGCGGGGTTCGGGTGGCGTAACTTATCCCGAGATCCGCACCAGTTGCTGCGCTTCATATCGCGGCCCCAGAATCGACATGCGCGGGAGGCGTCCCCGCACCATCGCCACTTCATCGCAGCGATGCAGGCGCGGGCACATCTGACAATCCTTGAAGACCTTGTCGGGCAGATCCGCCTTGTCTTCCACGGTGCGAAATCCGTATTTGAAGAAGAAGTCGGGAATGCGCGTGAACAGGCACACAGAATGAATGCCGTGCTCTTCCGCTTCTTCGATGAGCGCGCCGAGAACGCGGCCGCCGGCGCCCTGGCCCTTCGCTTCCGGCTTGACCACGATCGAACGCACCTCGGAGAGATGTGGTCCGTATAGGTGCAGCGCACCGCAACCGAGAAACACGCCGGCATCCGATTCGGCCACGGTGAAGTCGCGGATGTTCTCGCAGATTTCCGCGAACGGGCGCTTCAGCAGCGTGCCGTCGCCGGAAAGCGAGTTCACCAGGTCGTAAACATTGGAGGCGTCCTGGAGCCGTGCTTTACGCACCAGCATGTACGGCCTCCGGGGCGGGTGGTGTGAGCGCGGCGATGCGTTCCTCCGCATCGGCGAGCGACTGGCGCACGCGCTGGCGCGCGGTTCCTCCCATCACGTCGTGGCAGTCAAGGGTGGCCGCCAGGGACACGGCAGAATAAAAGTCCTCCGCGAATTCGTCGCCGAACTGGCGCAGTTCTTCGAGGGTGAGATCGTCCAGCTCCACACCTTTCTCAAGGGCAAAGCGCACCGCGTTTCCAATCTTCTCGTGCGCGGTGCGGAAGGGCACGCCCTTATGAACGAGGTAAGTTGCCGCCGCCATGGCGTTCAGGTAACCCGAGGCTGCCGCGGTTTTCAGCCGTTCGAAATTGAAGCGGAGTGCCGCCGTGAAGCGCGCCACCAGGGCGAGCATGGGCGCAACAAACTCCACTGCGAATGCCGGCTCCTGGGTTTCCTGCATGTCCTTATTGTAGGCCAGGGGCAGGCCTTTCAGCTGCAGCGTGACCGCCTCGGCTGCGCCGTGGATGCGCCCCACCTTGGCGCGAATCAGCTCGGTGAGATCGGGATTCTTCTTTTGCGGCATGGCGCTTGAACCAGTAGAGAACGCCTCCGGCAAAACCACGAAGCCGAATTCCGCCGTGGCGAAAAGCGTAATCTCTTCAGCGAACCGGCTCAGATGCAGACCTGCAAACGTGAGCGCCTGCAAATATTCAAGGATAAAGTCGCGGTCGCTGGTTGCATCCATCGAGTTTGCCGTCGGCGCTGTGAAGCCGAGTTCTCGCGCGGCAATGGTGCGGTCGAGCGCGAGAGTCGCCCCGGCAACGGCTCCCGATCCGAGAGGGCAGTAGTTGAGACGCGCGGTGCAATCCCGCAAGCGTGCCGCATCGCGCAAAATCATTTCGACATAGGCCAGGAGCCAGTGCGCAACCAGCACAGGCTCGGCGCGCTGCAGATGCGTGTAGCTGGGCATCACGGCCTCGCCCGCCGCGTGTGCTTGATCGACAAGCGCACGAGCCCACGCAGCCAGACCTTCGATCACGTGCTGAATCTGGGCGCGGACGTAGAGCCGCAGGTTGGTGGCGATCTGTTCGTTGCGGCTGCGGCCCGTGTGCAGCTTTAGGCCCAGCGAACCGATCCGCTCCACCAGCGACAACTCGACGATAGTGATGGATGTCTTCGGCGAACGCATGATCGCGCACCGCCGCTTTTCCCGCATCAGAAGCATGGTCCGCCGCAATGGCGTCCAGCGCCGTCCGCAACTTCGCTGTTTCACTTTCGGTCAAGACCCCGGCCGCGAAAAGGGCGGACGCATGCGCCCTGCTGGCGGCCACCTCTTGAGCGAGCAGCCGCCAATCGAAAACAATCGATCGCTGCCACTGTTCGAAGTCCCGGTCGAGCGGCTCCCGAAAGCGGCCTGACCACATCTTTACGGGTTGGTGTTCGTTGGACATTGACTTAGGCGTTCCTCACGCTATTCCTTCTCTTTATTCCTTGTCGGGGGCTCCGCTCAACTTGGGCATTTCGCTGCCTTTGCTGAGGGTGATGAGGCCGGCTTCGGCGTAGGTGAGGAGCTTGTCGCGGGTGTCGGTGATGTCGAGATTGCGCATGGTGAGCTGGCCGATGCGGTCGCGCGGAGAGAAGGTGGATTCGGTCTTCTCCATGCTGAGGCGCTCGGGATGGAAGGTGAGGTTGGGCGACTCGGTGTTGAGGATGGAGTAGTCGTTGCCGCGGCGCAGCTCGAGGGTGACCTCGCCGGTGATGGGTTTGGCGACCCAGCGCTGGGCGGCTTCGCGGAGCATGATGGCCTGGGAGTCGAACCAGCGGCCCTGGTAGAGCAGGCGGCCGAGCTTGCGGCCGTTGTCGCGGTACTGCTCGATGGTGTCCTCGTTGTGGATGCCGGTGATGAGGCGCTCGTAGGCGATGAAGAGCAGGGCGAGGCCGGGGGCCTCGTAGATGCCGCGGCTCTTGGCTTCGATGATGCGGTTCTCGATCTGGTCGCACATGCCGAGGCCGTGGCGGCCACCGATGCGGTTGGCTTCGAGAAGAAGCTCGACGGGGTCGCCGAATTGGCGGCCGTTGAGGGCGACGGGAAAGCCTTCTTCGAAGCGGACGGTGATCTCTTCGCGCTTGATTTCGACGTCGTCGCGCCAGAAGGCCGTGCCCATGATGGGGACGACGATCTTCATCGATGTGGAGAGGTGCTCCAGGTCCTTGGCTTCGTGCGTAGCGCCGAGGATGTTGGAGTCGGTCGAGTAGGCCTTCTCGGCGGACATCTTGTAGGCGAAGCCGGAGCGCTGCATGAAGGCGGACATCTCGGCGCGGCCGCCGAGCTCGTCGATGAAAGCGGCGTCGAGCCAGGGCTTGTAGACCTTGAGGTCGGGATTGACGAGCAGGCCGTAGCGATAGAAGCGCTCGATGTCGTTGCCCTTGAAGGTGGAGCCGTCGCCCCAGATGTTGACGTCGTCCTCCTTCATGGCGGTGACCAGCATGGTGCCGGTGACGGCGCGGCCGATGGGCGTGGTGTTGAAGTAGGTGACGCCGGCGGTGGTGATGTGGAACGCGCCGGACTGCAGCGCGGCGATGCCTTCGCGAACGAGCGGGCCGCGGCAGTCGATGAGGCGGGCCTTTTCGGCGCCGTACTCGAGGGCTTTGCGCGGGATGGCGTCGTAGTCGGCTTCGTCGGGCTGGCCGAGGTTGGCGGTGTAGGCGTAGGGGATGGCGCCCTTCTGCTTCATCCAGTGAAGGGCGGCGGTGGTGTCCAGCCCGCCGGAGAAGGCGATGCCGACCTTCTGGCCGACGGGCAGGGATTCGAGAATTACGGACATGCTTGGTGCAGACCTCTGAGAGTAGCTTCTAGCCGCTAGCTTCTAGCTGCTAGCCGATTCCTGATTGTGAAGCCAAATTCGTGCTGATCCGCGATAACGAAGCCAGAGGCTAGAAGCTAGCGGCTGAAAGCTGCGACATTTGCCAGTCCGCCGAGCAGCATGAGCAGCAATGCCTTCTGCGCGTGCATGCGGTTTTCGGCCTGGTCGAAGACGATGGATTGCGGGCCGTCGAGGACTGCGTCGGTGACTTCGGCGTTGCGGTGCGCGGGCAGGCAGTGCATGAAGACGGCATGCGGGCTGCGCGTGCGCCATCAGCGCTTCGTTGACCTGGATAGGGCTGGAAGATGGGCGCGCGCTTGGTGGCTTCGTGCTCGAAGCCCATGCTGACGCAGACGTCGGTGTAGACCGCGTCGGCGCCTGTCGACGGCCTTGACGGGGTCTTGCAGCAGGCGTGATGCTGCCGCCGGTGGTCTCGGCGATCTCGCTGGCCTTGTGTGACGATCTCGATGCTTGGGCGCGTAGCCCTTGCGGCGTGGCGACGGTGCAGTTGCGCGCCCAGTTGCGCGCCGGTGAGCATCAGCGAGTGGCAGACGTTGTTGCCGTCGCCGACGTAGGTGAAGTTGAGGCCTTCGGCGGAGCCGAAGTGCTCTTCGAGGGTCATGAAGTCGGCGAGGCCTGGCAGGGATGCTCGAAGTCGGAGAGCGCGTTGATGACGGGAACGCGCGAGTTGGCGGCCATCTCGGTGATGGTGTCGTGCGCGTAGGTGCGCAGCACGATGACGTCGACCCAGCGCTCCACGTTGCGCGCCATGTCGGCGAGGGACTTCGCGCTCGCCGAGCGGAGAACTGGTCTGGTCGACGAAGATGGCGTTGCCGCCCAGGGTGTTGATGGCGGCCTCAAAGGTGAGGCGGGTGCGCAGGCTGGCCTTCTCAAGACATGACACCATCTGCTTGGCGTCGAGCGCGTGGCGAATCTCGCGCGGATTGCGCTTGACGGCGTGGCCGAGCTTGAGGATGGCGCGCACCTCGGCGCTGGAGAGGTCAGCGATGGAGCAGAGGTCTTCGCCGGCGAGCCGCGCAGCAGCGCGCAAGGATGTCCGGGTCTTTCTGCACGGGAATCAGCTTCCCGTCCGTTCGATGGTTGCTCGGCTAGCCACGGTGTTGTCCTCCTGCGGAGTTGGCGGTGGTGTGTGCTGCATGTTCGGTGAAGATTTCGTCGAGGGCCGCGATCGCTGTGTCCACATGGTCGCGCTCCAGAATGTAAGGGCGGCAGGAAACGCAGAACCGTGTCGCTGGTGCAGTTGATGACGATGTGGCGCTTCAGCATCTCCGCCGACTGTGAGCTTGGCCAGGTCGGCCGAGTCAAGCTCGGCCGCCAGCATCAGGCCCTTGCCGCGCACGTCGACGATGGCATCATGCTTTGCAGCCAGGGAGCGAAGCTGCTGCTGGAAGTAGTCGCCGACTTCGGTCGACGTGGGCCAGCAGTGTTCTCGTTTTCGATCGTGTCGATGACGGCGATGGCGACGGCGCAGGCCAGCGGGCCGCCGCCGAATGTGGTGCCATGCATGCCCGGCATGAATGGCGCGCGCCGCTTCTTCGGTGCAGAGCATGGCGCCCAGAGGAATGCCGCCGGCGATGGGCTTGGCCAGCGTGGTGATGTCGGGCAGAATGCCGTAGTGCTGGTAGGCGCACCACTTGCCGGTGCGGCCCATGCCCGACTGAATCTCGTCGACGATGAGCAAGCGCGCCGGTAGAACTGGCCAGCGCGCGGGCCTCGGCGAAGAACTCCTGCGTCAGCGGACGGATGCCGCCTTCGCCCTGGATGGCTTCGACGCAGATGGCGCAGACTTCGTTTGAAAATTTCGCGCGCAGGTCGGCGACGTCGTTGAAGCGCACGAACTCCACGCCGGGCACGACGGGGCCGAACGGCTCGCGGTACTTCGCCTTGTACGTTGTCGAGACGGAGCCCATGGTGCGGCCGTGGAAGCTCTGTTCCAGCGCGAGGAACTTCGTGCCGATATTCTTGCCTTCGCTGCGCAGCAGGCCGGCATGGGCGCGGGCCAGCTTCAGCGCGCCTTCCCACGCCTCGGTGCCGGTGTTGGCGAAGAAGACGCGGTCGAGGCCGGTGCGCTCGGTGAGCCGCAGCGCGAGCTCGGCCTGCCCCTCGTGAAAGAAGAGGTTGGAGGTGTGGATCAGCGCGCGGCTCTGGTTGATGATGGCGCGCTCGATGGCCGGATGGCCGTAGCCGAGCGCGTTGACGCCGATGCCGCTCAGCAGATCGAGATAGTCGGTGGCCGTTCTCGTCGATGAGGTGAACGCCCTTGCCGCCGACAAACAGAATAGGGATTGCGGTCGTAGGTGTGGAGCAGCAGCCGCGCTTCGGCGGCCTTGATTTGCTCGAGTTTTGTCAATTCAGTTCGTGCTTTCCTCATGCCACCATCACTTCGGTGCCGTGGGCTACGCGGGAGCTGCACAGGTCGGGAAGGGAACCGGCAGCTTCGGCGGGCAGAATTCGTACGCGCTTGACGCCATTCAACAGGGCTTCGCGGCAGGCGCTGAGTTTGGGCAACATGCCGCCGGAGATGATGGCGCTCTTGGCCATCTCGGCGATCTGATCGATCGAGAGCCAGCGCAGCACGGCGCCGTCGGCGCCGCGCACGCCGGGCACGTCGGTGAGGAAGACGAGCGCGTCGGCGCGGCAGGCAATCGCGCAGGCCGCCGCCATCTCGTCGGCGTTGATGTTGTAGTACTCGCCGTCGAAGCCGAGCGCCATGGACGAGATGACCGGCACGCCATTGAGCTGCCAGATGGCTTCGAGCCAGCGCGGATCGCTGGCGGCGATCTCGCCGACGATAGCCGAGATCGGGCGTGGTGCGTCTTCTTGCGGGCGCGGAAGACGTAGGCCGTCTCCGCCGGAGAGTCCGACCGCGGGCTGGCCGAATGCGCCGAGCGCGGCGACCAGGCCTTTATTCACGCGGCCGGCGAGCACCATCAGCGCGGCGTCGCGGGTTTCGGCGTCGGTGACGCGCAGGCCGTCGATGAATTCGCTCTTCTTGCCCATGCGCCTTGAGCGTGCGCGTCAACTGCACGCCGCCGCCGTGGACCACGGCCACCTGGTTGCCGTCGCGCACCAGATCCGCGATGGCTCGGACGCAGCCGTTGCAGGAGTTCGGGATTTTCGAGGCCCGCTCCGCCGAGCTTGACGACATACCTCATGATTCGAGCCCCTCCGCCTCATCCCAGCCCAGCATCACGTTTAGATTCTGCACAGCCTGCGAGGATGCTCCCTTTAACAGGTTGTCGAGACAACTGACGATGACCGCACGGCGTCCGTCCGGAGCGAGTTGAAATCCGATGTCCGCGTAATTGGTGCGCACCGAATAGCTGAATCTGCGGAAGCGCCGAGTGCATGCAGCCGGACCATCGGACTGCCAGCGAAAAACGAGTGATACACATGGGCGATGCCGGCCCGCGTCTGCGCCTGCCGTGAACCGCACATATATGGTGGACAAGAATGCCGCGCGGAATCGGCAGCAGATGCGGCGTGAACGTGATCGACGTGTGCCTCAATGCCGATCTGTTCCAGCAATTCGCCCGTATGCCGATGCGAAAACACCCATAGGCGGAGAGATTGTCGGCCGCGTACATGAAATGGGTCTTGGCGGTAGGCGCCTTGCCTGCTCCGCTCACGCCGCTTTTCGCATCTGCGACAATGCCGTGCTCGAGATCGACGATACCGGCGTCGACCAGGGGCTTGACGGCGAGAATCACCGACGTCGCATAGCAGCCCGGATTCGCGACCAGGTTCGCGCCGGCGATCCTTGCCCGATGCAGTTCCGGCATCCCGTATACAGCCTGCGCCTGGATGTTCATTGCGTCGACCGAGGCCTTCGTCCTCAAAGTTGTACACGGCGCGATTGGCGGCCTCGTTCAATCGCCACGCACCGCTCAGATCGATCACCCGCAACCCGCGCGCCAATGCTTCAGGAACCCAGGCGCGCGACTGCTCGTGCGGCGTGGCAAGAAACAGTACCTGCACATCGAGGTCGGCCAGCAGTTCCCAGGAGAACGGTTGCAGTCTCAATTTGCCGCTGCCCTTGCTGTCGGCCAGCTCGGGATGAATCTCGCCCAGCGGCGTGCCGCCGCGCGCAACCTCGCCGGCGTCCATGCGCCCGGCAAATACGGGAGGCGTACCCTTGAGGCGCGGGTGGTGCAGCAACAGCCGCGCCAACTCCGCGCCCGCATAACCGGTCACGCCCACAACCGCGGTTTGTACAGAATCCGTCATGACTCCAGAATCTTCCTCATCCGGGCTTCCACCTCGCCGGCGCGCCGCTGGTCGGGACAGATCACGAGAACCGTGTCATCCCCGGCAATTGTCCCCACCACATCCGGCCATTCCGCATAGTCCAGGGCGGCGGCCACAGGCTGGGCTCCCCCCATCACCGTGCGCACAATTACCTGGTTCATCGCCTGTTGCACGCGCATGCCAAAACTTTCCAGCATTTCCCTCACCGAGGGAGGCGCATCATCTTCGAGGGCGCCCCCGCCGTTTCCATTGCCATTGGGCAGGGCGTAGCCCCCCGGCCCCTTCGACAGTCGCAATTCTCGAATATCCCGCGACAGCGTGGCCTGTGTGACTTCGAACCCGCGGCGGCGCAGCTTGCGCCGGAGCTCATCCTGGTTGGAAACCGGGGACTTGGCCACCACATCGCGGATCGCATTGTGCCGCTGGAATTTCATGGCCTTGGTTCTCTCTCCCGGGCCAGGTCGGATCCTGCCCAAATCGAAAGCGCGGCTCGTTGCTGCGAGACCGCGCATGCATAAATATACAGCGAAATTGAATAAGTATGCAACGAGCCTTTGTGAATTTTTAGCAGATTTGCGGGGCCTGTTGGATGGCCGTTAATTCATCAACCGTTAACCCGGCGCCGCCTCTTAACGTAAGATTACGGAGGTTGTCGGGGGCCACCGTGCTTGCGCATGCAGGTTGTCCCAGGCATCTCGATCGGATCACGCGATCCGCTTCTGCAGAATATAGGAAAATATCATGATCAAATCGTCTCTGATTCTCGCTTTCATGGTCGTGTTTTTCCCAGGCCGTCCTCAATTCGCCCAAAACCCACCCCCACCGAGCGTTCCCGTCAACGCCAATGCGGAGCTGCAGGCGGCGGGCGATCAGCCCGATGACCCCGGACCGCTGGCCACCGATCTTTCGCCAAAGCTGAAGCGCCCCGAGATTCTGAAGGCGATGAAGAAAGTCGCCGATTGGCAACTGAAGGAATCCGAATCCCGCTATAACATTGGGTGGACCTTTGCCGCCTTGTACGACGGCATGCTCGCGGCTTCGAAGGCCACCGGCGACAGCCGCTACCACGACCGCGTGCTCCAGGTTGCGGAGGAAAATCATTGGACCCCGGGGCCGCGTTTCGCGCACGCCGACGACAATGCCATCGGGCTCACATACCTCACCTTCTACGCCGAAAAGCCCGCCGACCATGAACGTCTGGATCCCACGCGCGCGGGAATGGACAAGGTTCTCGCTCGCCCCGACGATCCGGCAGAAAATCTGTGGTGGTGGTGCGATGCGCTCTACATGGCGCCGCCAGTCCTGGCCCAACTCTCCGTCGCAACCGGCGATTTGAAATATCTCCACTTCATGGACCATGAATGGGGGCTTACCACCGCGGCCCTCTACGATTCGAGCGAGCATTTATTCTTTCGCGACAAGCGCTTCCTTACCATGCATGAGGCTAACGGGCAGAAAGTCTTCTGGTCGAGAGGCAATGGCTGGGTGCTGGCCGGGTTGGCGCTGGTGTTGCAGCGCATGCCGCAGCAGTTCCCCGGCCGCGACAAGTATGTAAGCCAATATCGCGAGATGGCCGAGCGCATCGCCGGACTCCAGCAACCCGACGGGCTGTGGCGCGCCAGCCTTCTTGATCCGGGCGCGTATCCCAACCCTGAGATCTCAGGGTCAGCGTTCTTTACGTACGCCATGACGTGGGGCATCAATAACGGCATTCTCGATCGTAAGAAATATCTCCCGGTGGTGGCGAAAGCCTGGCAGGCCATGCTGACCCACGTTTACGCAACCGGAAGGCTGGGGTCCATTCAGCCCATTGGGGGCGAGCCCGGAAAATTCAAGCCTTCCTCGAGCTATGTCTACGGAGTAGGCGCGTTTCTTCTGGCCGGATCGGAACTTTCCCAATTGGCAGGCGGGAAATAGGAGTGCGCGTCGATCGATCGCGGTTGCAGGTTGTCGATTATTCCCCCGAACATCCAGAGTCAAGAACGGTAGGAAACAAGCGATGAAAACCATCATGATGGCCGACCCTGTGCGCTACCCGCGCATGACGACCGGCGAGTTGCGCGAGACATTTCTCATCCAGGGTCTTTACGAAGCGGGCGCGATTCACCTGACTTACGTGGATCTTGATAGAGCCGTTATCGGGATGGCCGCGCCCCTCACCGATCCTCTCACCCTTCCTACGGAGCCCGAGTTCCGGGCAGACTACTTTACCGAACGGCGCGAGTTGGGCGCCCTCAACATCGGTGGAACCGGCGTGATTCACGTGGGCCAATCCTCTTATGAACTGGCCAACCTGGACGTCCTCTACATCGGGCGCGGAAATGCCGATGTCCGTTTCGAATCGAAGTCCGCGGATCAGCCGGCCATCTTTTATTTGCTGAGTTATCCGGCGCACACCAGTTATCCGGTCGCCCTGGTGCGCCTGCAGGATGCGCAACCCACGGAACTCGGGAGTGCGGAGACCTGCAACAAGCGCACTATCTATAAGTACATTCACCTGGCCGGCGCGAGGAGCTGCCAGCTGGTGATGGGAATGACCCAGTTGCATCCCGGCAGCGCCTGGAACACAATGCCTCCGCATACCCATATGCGCCGCTCCGAAGTGTATCTCTACTTCGACGTTGCTGACGGCGCGCGCGTGTTTCACCTCATGGGTCCGCCAGGCGAGACACGCCACCTGGTGGTGAACAACCGCGAGGCTGTGGTTTCACCCGGTTGGTCCATTCATGCCGGCATGGGCACGCAAGCCTACAGGTTCTGCTGGGGCATGGGAGGCGAGAATCAGGACTACGCCGACATGGACCCCGCCCCGCTTGCCTCCCTGCGCTGAACGCTCCTGAAGCCTCAGGACTCTTCGGAGGCGGGCGTGGGGCGCAAACCCGCCCCTCCTCTCATTTCCTGTGTGTAAAAGATAGGGTCGGGGATACTATGGTCCACATGGGAAAATTGCGTCCTGCAATTACCTGGAGGTCCTTTTTTGTCGCCTGTTGACCTGCCTCATCCCCCGGAGAAATGGGCGAAGTTGCGGGATATTTACGCCAGGCTTCTGGATGTTCCGGAAGACCAGCAGAAATCCCTTGTCCGGGAACTCTGCGATGGCGACAGCGCGATCGAAAGAGAGATAGAGGATCTCTTAGCAGCTCATAACAGGGCGGGTAGCTTTCTCAACGAATCGGTAACCAAGGCCCTTAGTTCCATCGCCCCTCTAGTTAAATTTGAGGAACTAAGAAGTGGAACTGTGCTGGCCTCGCGCTTCCATATCATCCGCCACCTGCATACGGGAGGCATGGGCGCTGTCTATGAGGCGTGGGACCTGGAGTTGCAGGAGGTGCTCGCCCTCAAGACCATTCGCCCTGAGATAGCGTCTGAACCCTCCGTGATTGAACGCTTCAAAGAGGAGGTGCGCCAGGCCCACCAGATCACCCATCCCAATGTTTGTCGTGTTTATGACCTGTTCAGTCATGACTTCGCTCCTGGAGACCGGATCTGGTTTCTGACCATGCAACTGCTCCGGGGCCAGACGCTGATGGAGCGCCTCCGGCAAAAGGGACCGCTTTCGAGCCGGGAGGCGCTGCCGCTGGTCCGGCAGATGATCTTCGGCTTGAATGAGGCTCATCAGCACGGGATCGTTCACCGCGATTTCAAGAGTTCCAACGTCATGCTGGTTCAGGAAGAAGGGCAGGAGGTCCGCGCTGTCATTGCTGATTTTGGGCTCGCAAGCCGGGCGACAACAGCCGATAGCGAACCCGACACGTTCGCGCGGCAGGGCACACCGGCGTACGTAGGTCCGGAGCAGTGGTTTGACGGGATCGCTTCGCCGGCCGCTGACCAGTACTCTCTTGGCGTCGTCCTGTGCGAGATCCTCACCGGTGAGCGTCCCGCATCTATCAAGCAAGACAGCGGCTCCCGCTCGCCGGCCAGGCTGCCCGCCGGAAAGAGGCTCCCTCCCCGATGGGAAGCTGTAATTCGCCGCTGCCTCGCGACCAGGCCTGAAGACCGGTTCGCGTCCCTCGACGAGATCCTCACCCGAATTGATCCGGCCCAGCGGGGCAAGCTGATCGCGCGTTGGGTTGTGATCGCGACGGCGTCGTTGCTGGCGTTAACCTTTGCCATCCTAGTCGCGATCGGCGCCAACCAGGCGCCTTCTCTTGTCGATTTGAGGCAGATCACCCCGGACATGGATTTCTCCGTGTCGCCCCACTTATCCGCGAGCGGCCAAACGATCACCTACGTCTCCGACCGGGCCGAACCTGGAAAAGAGGATGTCTGGGTGCAGCAGCTCCCGGATGGCACACCGCGGCGGATTACCACCGTTCCCTCCCTGGAGCAAAATCCATCTCTTTCACCCGACGGACGAACCGTGGTTTTTGAATCATCCCGAATTCAGCAGCCCGGGATTTATCGGACTGAGTTGGATGGAGCGGGGGAAAAGCTTTTGGTTCCGGGTGGACATGATCCCGTCTTCTCTCCAGTCGATCGCTCTTTCCTTTATTGGACGGGAGCTGAGTACTGGATGCTGTCCGGAAGCAAAATTTTCCGCTACGACCTCAGTACGGGCCAATCGACACAACTGGCTCGGGGTATGATCAACGCCGCCAAGCCGGTTTGGAATTCCGATGGGCGCCATGTTCTCTTCTTCGGCTGCGACGATCCCAAGCGCGCCATGTCGGCCTGCCGGGATTGGTGGATCACCAGTATCGATCGAGACGCTCCCCGCAACACCGGCGCGGCGCAACTCTTGAAGTCGCAGGAACTGCGTCCCAGCGTGTACGTTGGCGGATGGCAGGACGATACTGTCGTTTTCAGCGCCGCCCACGGCTCATACCTAAGTCTATGGTCCATCAGGATCGATCCCGAAACAGGCAGAGTCCACGGCTTGGCCAGGCAATTGTCTGCCCGGGATCGTCGCGACTTCATCCTTTCGTCTTCCCTGGTAGGCGACTCCGTTGCCTTCTGCCAGATGAACCCTGCGATCCACATTTGGAGAATTGACAATGCCACTCAGCCTGGAAAAGCCAAAGCCTACAAGATCACGCAGGATCCTGAATTTGATATGGCGCCGAATATCTCTCCCAACGGGCGCTGGCTGGTCTTTGCGAGGGGATATGGTGACAATCGAAATCTGTATTCCTGGGATACGGTTACCGGGTCTGAACGACTGATGGTATCGCGAGGAACATCCAAGGGCGCACCAGTCACCAACGACTCGGGCACGACTGTCGCCTACGAGGCATCTGAAGGAGGGGCAACGGGGGTCTTCCTGGCCGGACTTGACGGCATTCCCCACAGGCTATGCAGCGAGTGCCGCAACCCCACCGGATGGGGTCCGGACGGCAATTCTCTTCTCTATGCCAACTCGGCCATCTCTGAAGTTCGCATGATTCAGACCTCCGGCGCCGAAGCGAGGACCATTCTGAGTGTCCAGGGCGGATCGGTTCGAGACGCGGTGTGGTCCGCCAAGAGCAATTTCATCGTCTTTACGGTGTCCGGGGCTGATGCGCCTGGACAGGTGTTTGCCGCTCGCTTTCCTCCTGGCGCAACCAGGCCCGACAACCATTGGTTAGAAATTACCGGTAAGTCGGAGTTCAGCCGAAAGCCAGTCTGGTCCGGGGACGGAAAAACTATCTTCTATCTATCCCTGCGCGACGGCTTCTGGTGTATCTGGGGACAACGGTTCGATCCCCAAAGGGGTCGGCTCATTGGACAACCGATTCCAATCCTTCACTACCACGGTCTGAAACTGTCCCCGGCCGAGATTCCGGGAGAGTCCTTCGATCTTTCCACGACCGGCGATTCGCTCTATCTCAATCTTGCTGAGGCGGGCGGAACCATCTGGGTTGGCAAAGTCGTGCGCCCATTTCCGTTTCAACTTTTTCGATGAACTTTGTAGTTGCTGCGCAACAAACCCTGATGTACGATGCGCTATGACCAGGGGGGCAAGATGCAAGATAAGGTACCCAGCGTCGAACTTAAGATCACAGTCAATAAGCAGAACCCCACAGAGGAGGAGTTGAAGGCTGCCATAATTGCAGCCCTCAACGACAGCGAATTTGTGAGTAAGCTCCATCATGCACACAAGACTGCTAATGCCGTGAACGTGATCACCACCCAGCAAGAATTCAACGGGTGACAAACAGCAGGAAAATTGAGGTAAGTGCTGCGTCGCTGAGTGTCGCTCGACGACGCGTAAGCGTCTGGCCTGCGCTCTCAAAGACATGGGTAAGTTGTAAGCCCGATCTCGGGAGGTCCTGTGAGGATTTGTCTCGTAAACGCCCCGACCGGCACTGAATTCAGCGACCCTTCCGAATACAACGACAAGGCGATTCGTCGCGAGAGTTGTTTGCCGCAGCTAGGCATTCTCAGTCTTGCGGCGGTAACCAAAAGACTGGGTTACGAGACGACTATCTACGATTGCAATCGTGCGTTCTTTTGCTTCGCCGATACGGCAGGAGAAAGTCAACTCGAAAGATTCGCCGAGGAAGCGGCGTACCAGATCGCCGCCGCAGGCGCAGACGTATACGGCTTCGGTTCGATCTGCAGCGCATATCCGCTCACGGTGCGCCTGGCCAGGCTCGTCAAAACCCTCAGCCCCGATGCGACGATCGTTTTCGGCGGTCCCCAGGCCTCGGTGGTTGCGGAATCAACCTTGAAAGCCTTTCCCGCTGTTGATTTTGTTATTCGCGGCGAGGCGGAGGAAAGCCTGCCCCTGTTTCTCGAGGAACTTATCGGCAAGCGACGCTTCGAAACGGTGCCCGGCCTTGCGTACCGCTCCGTGTGGGGAGTCCAGCGCAACCCCGATGCACCCGTAATCATGGATCTTGATGCGCTTCCCGAGCCTGCGTATTACCTCACCCAGGAATTGCGCGGCGAGCGCAGCGCGTCTCTTGAGCTGGGGCGGGGCTGTCCGTTCGCATGCACGTTCTGCTCCACCAATGACTTTTTCCGGCGCAAGTACCGCCTTCGTTCGCCGCAGCGGGTGTTGGACGAGATGCGCTCCATCCACGCCGAGTACGGAATCACCGATTTTGACTTGACTCACGACATGTTCACCGTCGATTCAAAACGGGTGCGGGCGTTTTGTCAGCACATGGTTGATTCGGGCGCGGGTTATACCTGGTCTTGTAGCGCCCGCACGGATTGCGTGGACCGGGAATTGATTGAATTCATGGCCGCTGCCGGATGCGTCGGTATCTTTTTCGGCGTCGAGACGGGGTCCGCCAGGATGCAGAGCATTATCGACAAACATCTCGACGTACGGCGCGCGCACGAGATCATCGACATTGCCGAACGCGCCGGGGTGCGGTCGACCGTTTCCCTCATTACCGGCTTTCCTGAAGAGCAGTGGGACGATCTGCGCGAAACCGCGCGTGTCTTTGTGCACTCCGCCAGAACGCTGGGCTCAAAGCCTCAGCTCAACTTACTGGCGCCGCTCGCCAACACCCCGATTCATTTGAAGTACAAAGACCAGATGACCCTGGACCAGTTATGTTCCGATATGTCTCACCAGGGCCGGCGCCAGAACCCGGAGGATATTGCACTTATTCGGAAGTATGCTGACATATTTCCTAACTTCTATCTTCTTCCTACGCCGCATATCGATCGAGGGCTGCTGATCGAGTTGCGTGAATTCATGCTGATGTCCAGATTCCGCTTGCGATGGTTGCTGGTTGCGGCAGATCAGGCTGCCGACGGCATTCTCGACTTATTCGTTGAGTGGGTCGATTATCGCAAATCCGTTTTTCCCGCCGCCGTGGGACCGGAACTGCGCCACTACTATAGAACCGCGGAATTCTATCAGGATTTCCTGGCCTTTCTGCGCGGTCATTACGCTGGCCAGGACTCGAAGTTGATGGTGCTTGTCGACTTTTACACGCGCCTTGCTGCCTCTTCGGATCCCGACTTATCCCGGCTATCTGATGCTGTCGAATTGAAACAAGGCGAGCCGATAACTCAAGGAGATATTCCTGCACGCACGTACTGCAGCCGCGTTGTGGAGTTATCCGCCGATTTGGAAGCGGTGATTGATGCGGTGACGCAATGCCGTGCGTATGAACCGCAGCATGGCGAGCATTTCTATGTTGTTTCCGAAGTTGAGATTGCCGGACATCCAGGTTTCGAGGTCTCAAGACACCTCGCAACCGTGGTTATGCTTTGCGACGGCCACCGAACCGTTGCCCAGGTCATGGAGAGTTTGAGCGAGAAAATACCTGTAACTCCCGTATCGGCGCGCACCATGGCTTACGAGTGCCTGGTGGAGAAGGCGCGTTCCGAAGGGCTCATTGCAATATATCGAATTGCATCGGAGCCCGAGGATAGCCAGCTCGGAGGCCTTTCCATGGCCCAGTACAACGATATGAGGGCAATCGCATCCCTGCAGAGCCAGCCCTCTATCGAGCTCGAATAGCGAGCGTGGATTCACTGATGATTTTTAGGGACCGCAATAACTGCCCGTCGACCGCTCGACTTACTGACGGGTCATTTCCCGGTAGAGCCAGTCGCGGGCGAATTGCCAGTCACGCTTCACGGTTCTCACGGAGACCTTGAGCACGTCCGAGATTTCTTCTTCGGTCATGCCTGCGAAGAATCGCATCTCCACCACGCTGCACAAGCGCGGATCGAATTCCTGCAGCCTGTCCAGGGCCTGATTGAGACTCAGAAACGAGTCGGCCTGGCGCCAATCGTACGCAAAAACATGATCGAGAGAAATCTTCTGGAACTCGCCTCCACGCTTGTCGGCGCCATGGGCGCGCGCATGGTCGATAAGAATGTGGCGCATGATCTTGGAAGAAACCGCGAAGAATTGAGCCCGGCTCTGCCACTCCAGGCATTCTTTGCCGATGAGCCGCATCAGGGCGTCATTGACCAGCGCGGTAGGTTGCAGCGTATGGTCGCCGCGTTCATTTCGCAGCAGTGACCGCGCCGTCCGGCGCAGTTGTTCATAGACCAGCGGGATCAAGTTTGGCGCGGCTTCCGGGTTGCCCTCGCGCATTTCCAGCAGCAGGCGCGTTATCTCGTCGGAGTGAACTTTTGCGGCCGTCGGCATGGGTGTTCTTCCTCATGGGCTGGGTTGTGGTTCAACTCGGTCGGAAGGTCGAGGGTCACTCGCATGAATTCGTAACTTTGCAAACCCTTTGTTTGATCAAGCGCAATCGATTGGTCACGAGTGCCACGTTTTCCGAAATCTTGCCGAGATTGGTTAAAGGCAGTTGAGGCCTTCGGCTGGCTGAGGATCGCGAAATAGCCTCGGGGAAGCGACGGGGTTACCCCTTGGAACGGCATTCTAACTCACGCTGCACCAAATCAGTTAGTGCGAAATAAGCGGCGTATGCAAGCGTGGAGCGCACGCGAATGAGCCCGTGGCTTTCTCCTTCGAATGCCGTTCGTTCGCCGGTCCAACATGGAAAGTGTCTGGGCCCGCTCGTTTCGTTGTAAGATCGCATTGAATCATTTCATTTGCTTTCAGTCATTTGATAAACGGATTTGCTCGCGATGTACACTGATCCTCCAACCACAGGACTGGCTCCGCCGGGGCCGATCGAAGTGAGGTTGAGTCAATCCGTGGAAGACGGCGCCCGTGCCTTCACGGCCGCCTTCCGCATCGGCCGCGATGCCGGCTGCGCTGTGTGCATTCGCAATGAATTTGTGAGTCGCATCCACGCTGAAGTTGTGCCTGAACCCGGCGGCTGGCGCGTCAGGGATCTGAACAGCAGTAACGGCATCTATTGCCGTGGCCTGCGCGTCGACACCGTCCTCATCACGTCAAATGAACTCGTCCGCCTGGGCGTCGACGGACCGGAACTCTCATTCCATGTTCGGCAACCGGCGCCGCCTCCACCGCGCCCGGCGCCGCCGTGGCCGGCAACTCAGCGCCCGGCACCGCCCTGGCCGCCGACTCTGCCCCCGGACCCGTCCCCAGATCCGGCTCCGCCCCCAGCTCCGGGCCCGCCCCGGGTCGAATCCGCGCGCTCCAAACCGCCAGCGCCGCCTGCCCCCGGAAAGGATATGGAGGAATACGTCAAGCGATACTTCCAGGCGCCGGTGGAAGGAGAGGTCGTCGGTCAACACACGCAGTTTATTCGCACTGCGTTTGCCGAGATCCAGACCAAGCAGAAGGAAGCGCATTCCCGACAGAAAAGGACTCTTCTCATCGCCATCGGAGTCTTGGCGCTAGTCGGGATTGTCATCGCCGGTTACGCCTACCATCTTCAGGTCCTGGCCCGCCGCCAGCGCGAGATTGCCCGGAACCTGTTCTACGCGATGAAATCAGTAGATGTGGAGATTGCCGAGGCCGAGCGCCAGGCACTGAGCAGCGGAGACAAGCAAGCCGGTCTGGCGGCCGTGAACAAGTACGAGGCGCGCCGCAAGGCGATCCAGACCAACTACGATCAGTTTCTATCCACTCTCCGCATTTATGACCCTAAAACCACTGAGCAGCACCGGCTGATCCTGCGCGTGGCGCGCATCTTCGGAGAAGGCGAACTCGATATGCCGGCCGATTTCGAAAGCGAAGTCGTGCGCTACATCAAATATTGGCAGTCGACCGGCCGCTACGCCCGCGATATCCGCTCCGCCCAGGAACAGGGTTTTACCCGCTCCATTCCTGAGGCCCTGTTGAACCATGGACTACCCGTGCAGTTCTTCTATCTGGCCATGCAGGAGAGCGACTTCGATCCGTATCGCAGCGGTCCCATCACAAGAAAGGGCTACGCGAAGGGAATGTGGCAGTTTATTCCGGAGACGGGGGTCAAGTACGGTCTTCACCTCGGGCCGTTAGTGGATCTCCCTCGACCCGATCCCGCCGATGAAAGGGACCATGCGGACAAGGCAACCGACGCGGCTACACGCTATATCCAGATGCTCTATAGTACTGACGCGCAGGCGTCGGGCATGCTGGTGATGGCGTGCTACAACTGGGGCGAAGATCAGGTCCTGCCACTGGTGAGGAGCATGCCGTTGAATCCCGGCCAGCGCAACTTCTGGCGGCTGCTTGCCGACCATCGAAGCCAGATTCCGAAGGAGACCTACGATTACGTCTTCTACATCGTCTCCGCGGCGGTGATAGGCGAGAATCCCCGCTTGTTCGGGTTTGACTTCGATAATCCCCTGGACAATTCGCGCTGACGAGTTCGGCGTGGGACCGAAGTGGGGTGGGGAGAAGCGGAGGCCGCTCTCCCCAAATCGATGGTACCTTTTACCGGGCGGCTACGAGAATCTGCTCGCCGTGGTCGAGCTTCGCTTCCCGGGTCCGCGCTTTCTTCTCCCCATTCCACTCGGGGATGTCGACGTTCAAGCTCACGGTCGTCGGGCAAAGAACGTGGTGGAGGAAATACCGCTCCCCGTACTTTTCGAACACCAACTTGCTGCCCCGGCCGGGATCGCTGAAGTCGTGGGTGTCGGATACAGTGGCGGAAATGTTCTGCGTCTCGTTTGCGACGCGAACAACCCCGGCGGACGGCGAAGAGACGGTGTAGTGACCCGCAGGCAAATACGTATCGCCTACGGTGAAGCCGAAGGGAATGTCGGCCTTCAGAACAACGCCCTGGGCTATGGCTGGGATGGCGCTGAGAGCCGCGAGGATGAGCAGGGAAAGAGTAGGGATCCGTTTCATGGTGTTTCTCCTTTGGGATTGAAGCGTCTTTACGAACCGCCTTCATTCCTATAAGCGCAAAACACTCACCAATGAGTGACAAGCTCTAAAGAAGAAACAAAATGCACCGCGCGCTGTCTTTTGCGTTTTCGCGCAAAGGCAGGAAACGCCAGAGAGGCCAACGAGGCTTTATCGATCGAGGGCGGGGAAGCGTCGGGGGAAGGCTCTACAGGTGAACGCAGAAGGGCCGTTTTCCATTAAAATCCGCACCAGTTCGTGATGTTGATGCGGTCACTTCCGAATCTTACGGACGCGGATGAAATGAAAGCAGAAGTCTGCATTGCGCGATTCCGGAAACAATACTTCCGGATTTCATTGGCGGCCGGACTCAGTCTCAGGCGAAGAATCCTGTCTTGGTATCCAACACTTCGACGATCTTGATCGGGTTAGGTGTCGGGAAATTGACTTGGACGGCTCTCGTGAGGCAGGCTCTTATTTCGAGATATACTTGACTTAGCCCTAATTAGAGCGAGGTTGCCGACCGATTTGACCACAAACGGGAGGGGTATTTGCGTCAACTATACGCTGCGCTGACTTTTTCGTTGATGGTAGTTGAGATGCTAGCCGTGCTCTGCGCTCTAGCCCAACCTGCCTACGCATACGTCGATCCTGGTTCCGGACTTCTTGCGTTGCAAATAATCAGTTCGACTTTTGCCGGGATGATCTTCCTGCTGCGTAGGCGTGTCCGCGGGTTCCTCAAGCGCATGACCGGGCACTCCGGGTCGAAGAATAAGAAAGTCAGCGAGCAGTGAATCCGTGTTCATCGATTACAGAGGGAACCTTTCGCGATCCTCAAGGCAGGCTTTATTGGGACGGAGATCGCATTCTGCGTGAGGTCTACCCTCAATATGCACCGTCAGTTCTGGCGTGGCTTCGGTCGCCACTTGCGCAGCGTTGGATTGAGCAACGCCGTATGGTGCCCACTCATATTCTCGCCTCCGAATCCGGACAGCCGGCATTGCTTGAGCATGAGCGTATTTTCTTTCCCTCCTATCCCTGGGAGTGGACGCCGAGCCAGTGGATGGACGCCGCTTCGCTGACCCTCGATCTTTGCGAGGAGGCACTTGAAGCCGGGTTTATTCTCAAGGACGCAACGCCGCTCAATATCGTCTTCTCCGGTCCTCGACCAATCTTTGTTGACGTGCTGTCGTTTGAGCATCGCGATCCACAAAGCCCTCTCTGGATGGCCCACGCGCAATTCGTGCGAACCTTCTTGCTGCCGTTCTGTGCATTCGTCCACCTCGGCTGGCCACTTGCAGCCACACTGCAACGCCGCGACGGTTACGAGCCAGCCGACCTGGCACCCTTTCTGCCTCTTCTCCGCCGCTGGCGTCGTCCTCTCCGCTCTCTGGTTACGCTGCCGCTGCTGCTTGAGAAAAATACACATGTTGGAGGCCGGCGGCCACAGGTTTCCGAGGAGCTATCTGCCTTCGCCGTGCGCCGTTTGTTGGGTTCGACACGTAAATTACTCCATTCTCTGGCGCCTTCGGCGCGTACCTCGCGGTGGAGCGGTTACACCCAGACGGCCTCCCACTACAAATCCTCGGATCACGAGGCCAAATTGGCCTTTGTCCGTAGCGCGCTCGATAGCATTCGGCCAACTCGCGTCCTTGATGTAGGCGCCAATACAGGCGTCTATTCGCGCAGCGCTGCTGAGAGCGGAGCCGATGTAGTGGCTTGGGATACCGATGTGCAAGCCTCCGATCTCAATTGGCAAGCAGCGCATAGCGCCGGTCTGGCAATCCTCCCCATCGTTGCCGACTTTGCCCGGCCTACTCCCGCGGTCGGCTGGCGAAACCGGGAGAGTGCCGGTCTTCTCGATCGGGCCAAAGGGCAATTCGACTGCGTGTTGATGCTGGGAGTCTTGCACCATCTACTGGTCACCGACCAGATCCCTCTTGTTGCCATCTTCGAACAGTTGCGGGAGATAACTACACGCTGGGCCATCGTTGAATGGATACCCAAGGGGGATTCCCAATTCGACGAACTGTGCCGCGGGCGCCAGGAACTTTATGGTCACCTGAGCGAAGAGTATTTCATTCAGACACTTTCAAAAAGATTTGCAGTCCGTCGTCGTGACCAACTTCCGAACGGACGCTCGCTTTGGCTGGTAGAGGCAATTGGATGAAAATACGGACTGGATTGGAGGGGGTTGGCGCGGCGCTCTTATTGTTACTTCCTTACTGCGCTCATTTTCTTCTCCCCTCGTACGACACGCTCTACTTTCATGGCTTGCCAGTCACAAACTTAATTGGAGGGCTTCTTGTTGATCTGCTAGGCCTGTCCATTTTGGCGACAGGCCTCCTGGTTGCCGTTCGGCATCTCCCGCCGCCCGTACAACGAATTCTCGAGGCTATGTTCGCGGGGTTCATGCTGTGGAGCATCGTGGACTTTGCAATTCTCGTGCTGGCCAATCAGCGTTATCCAATCGAATATTGGGGTCGCATGTGGGGAAAGAGCGCGATTGTGATCCTCCTGTTGCCAGGCGTGCTCGCCTACGTTCTTCCTCGCATAACCCAGCCTGCTGTGCGCGCTCTCCGTTTTGCCCTTGCGGGGGTTGCCTTCTCCGCTCTCTGGATTGTCCCTCATCTTCTGCATCTCGCGATGCTCCGCCAGCCCGGCCAGAGCGCTGCTCCCAACCATCCATCTGCGCCCACGAACAGCAGTTCCAACCAACGCATCGTTTGGATTCTTTTCGACGAGCTCTCCTACGACCAGACATTCAAACGCCATGCTTCCGGCGTACGACTCCCAAATTTTGACCAGTTGCGCGCCGAGAGTGTCTCGTTTGGCAACCTGGAGCCGGCTGGGTTATACACTGCCCTCATCATCCCGTCATTGTTTTTAGGCCGCCACATCGATCAAATTCGCAGCACAATCGATGGGGAGCTTTTGTATAAAGATAAACCTCAGAGCAGCTGGCTCGCCTACGATCCAAATGCAACGCTGTTTGGCATAGCCCAGCGGAGCGGATGGAATAGTGGCGTTGATGGTTGGTCCAACCCTTATTGCCGAATGCTCGCGCCGGTGGTCAATGTCTGCTCGTGGGCAAACGTCATGCTGCCGATTGAACAGTACGGCGCATCGGAAAATAAGTCGGTGCTGACCAATGCGGCCGTGGTGCCTGAAGGGATTGTGGATGACCTGATCCACCATAATCACAGAACAAAACAAAGAGCGGCGCATATGCAGGAGTACCGCTACATTATGGCGCATACGCAAGCGTTGATCGATGACAGCCAAGTCCGGTTCGTCTTTCTGCATCTCCCGGTTCCCCATCCACCAGGCATATATGACCGCAAGAATCACACGCTGCTCTCAGAAGGCACTTATCTCGATAATCTGGTGCTCGCTGACGACACTCTAGGTGTGCTCTTGCAGGAGATTTGCGCAACTCCGTCAGCCAGCCAAACCACAGTGATTATTTCTTCGGATCACTCCTGGCGCACCCCTTTATGGAAACATTCTGCCTTCTGGAGCGACGAAGATGAGCGTGCATCGGGAGGCGGTTTCGACGACAGACCTGTGCTGCTTATTCACTTTCCGGGCCAGAAGTCTGGATTTGATGTAAATACTGCTCTGCCCGAGTTGCTGGAGCACGACATCATCGCAGCTATGTTGCTTGGCAAGGTAAATAATCCTGAAGACTTGTCAGCCCAGCTCGCGAAATACGGCCACTGAGTTCACGTCGGCGACGTCTGCGTTTACCCGATGCAGCCTCCCAGGTACCTGATCTCGTGCCCGTCCGCCACGACCCACTCAGCTTTGATTCGACCGCTAGCTGACTTCTGCTTATCTGGTTGACTCAGCATACCCCAAGGGGTCGCGATTGAGGTCCTTGGCTCCACGAATCTGCTCGTAGTGGGTTGATTCTCGCCCAGTTCCGAGGCCAAGGAGAGTTTGAAATGCGGCCGCGGGTGTTTTGCGGCGGTTGTGCCGGAAGACGAATTCGTCGAGATAGACCTGGAGTTGGGGTTTACTTACTCCGTGATAGGTGCCAATGAGCCATTGCTGGAGATTTCCAATAGCCCGATCTGCGAGTGGAACAGCCGACTTCGCGCCCTTTCGCAATTCCGACCGGAGAGGTTGGTTGCGAACGACATGTTTAAAGCCGGCCTCCAACAAACCAGAGAAACTCTTAAGACCATCCGTATAGATCGTGGAACCAGAAGCGACGTTATGGATAAGGAACGACCTGATTGTGGCCGCCTTGAAATCCCGAATGACACTCATGCGGATGCGACCGGAAGCTCGGCCCCGCTTTTCTACGGCGACTAAGACCAAAGCCGCCCGCCGGTCCTTCAGTTGTCGGCTCCCCCGGAGCCCCGCTTGCTCTCCGCCGATCCACGTATCATCCACCTCTACCTCGCCGCGCAGAGGCTCCCTGGCCGCGTTCACCATCGCCCGGCGGAGTTTGTGCAGCATCATCCATGCAGTTTCGTAGCAGGTCAGGCCCAGTTGACGCTGCAGAAGGAGGGCAGAGACGCCGCGCTTGTCTGTGGTCATCAGATACACCGCCCAGAACCAATCGCTCAACGGGATCTTCGTCCGGTGGAGGATCGTCCCGGAGGTGAGCGAAACCTGGTAGCGACATTTGCCGCATTGGTACCGACGCTGCTTTAACAACTCATAGGCATTTCCATGGCCGCATCGGGGGCAATTGAACCCTTCCGGCCAACGGCAGGCTGCCAGATACCTCTGGCAGGCCTCCTCAGTAGCAAACTCGGCCTGAAATTGGCGCAGCGTCTTCGGGAACGATGGCCGGGGCACTCCTCTACACTATCTGTTGGGGTTTGCTGAAGCAACCAGATAATCAGAAGCTGACTAGACTACGGAACGTACCGATCCTTATCGCCAACCTTGACGCGGTTCATGAGATTGACCTTCATAGGGATATATCAGATTCGTACATTGGTTCTTCGTGCATTGGTTCGTGCCAGCCTATCTAAGATATTGATTATAAAAGGCTGGCGGAGAGGGCGAGATTCGAACTCGCGGTACCCTTTCGAGTACGTCCGCTTTCGAGGCGGGTGCCTTCAACCACTCGGCCACCTCTCCGTTTGAATGAATAACCTGGTTACGCCTGCAGTACCGTCTACACACAGGTGGCTCCGGGCACTGCGCGCGAGTCAACCAGCCTTATCGAGTCTACTTGCAAAGCCAGGCGGTTGCAATGCCGCACGGCTCCCGGCTTGCAAGGGCGCCAGTCTGCGCGAAGACAGATCGGAAAGCAATCCGCCGCCCGTTGTCCGCATCCTCAAATTACTGAGTGGGAAGCTCAGGGACACCACGCCGCGGACAACTCCTGTCGCCGGCCAGACGAGGACAGGACGATTGAAGCAATTAGCCGCCCCAGGGTGTTACTTTACTTCTGCGGCATTTGTGCGGGATGGCAGAATCCCCGCAGAGAATTGAACCCTTCGGTGACGCCTGCGATTCAGCAGGCGCTTTGGCGTGATAACGACGGCAGGGCAGGTCTGGAGCACGGATTTTTATGATGGAATTCCACATTTCGCGCGAGGCACGCGAGCGCTATCAGTTTTCCGGATCGCTCTTTTCCTATAACGGCAACGTGGTGTTCGCCGACATGCCCGCCTGCCGCGCCTTCGCGTACCTGATGAACCAGGTTCGCGAGGCGGACAAGAATCCCGACCAGGCCATCCACGCCGGCGCCCTCTTCGCCATGGGCCTGATCGACGAGGCCAGCCATGTGGTCATTGCCCGCTACCGCGAACAATTCGACCGCAATGTCATGGCCGATGCGCTGGCCTGGTTTGGTTCCCAGATGACCCCCGAGGCGCTGGACAAACTGCTTCTGACCTTCGTCGAATACTTTCCGGGCTCGACTGTCATACGCGGCGAAGAGACGCCGCAGCAGTGGCTGCAGGGTTCGACGGACGGGACTCCGCATCGCGAAGCGGCCCTCGAGGAGTTGCTGCTGCTGTGGACCGCCAACCGCAACGAGGCCTTTCAGCCCTTCGAAGAGCTATTCGCGGAAAAGCCTCTTGCCGAGCAAACCGTTTACCGCCAGGTCACGCAACAGCTGCCTGAATATTTTGCCACCCGGCCGCTGATTCCGATGCCCGGCGCCAAGTCGATGAACCTGGTGGAACTGCTGCGGGCCCCCGCCAATGCGTCACCCAAATCGCTTCGCGAACAACTGGACCTGGTCCGGCAATTGTGGAAGCCGCTGCTCGGCGACGCGCTCGATCGCTTTCTGCAGATCGCCGGCGAAATTCTCCACGAAGAAGAACTCGCCATCTGGATGCAGTACAACACCCCGGCCGCGCGCGCCCGTGCCGCCTCTGAAGAAGCAGCCCGCCGCCGCAGGGAAGCGGGCATGCAGCAGTGGCCGTCGATCGCGAGCACCGCCGACGTACCGGTCTTTGGCGATCCGGCGCATGAATACGAGAAGTTCTCGCCTGACACTGCCTGGATGCCGACCACCGTCATGATTGCGAAGAGCACCTACGTGTGGCTCGCACAACTCAGCCGGTTCTATGGGCGCCACATCCGGCGCCTCGACGAGATCCCCAGACGAAGAGCTGCAGACACTCGCCGATCGCGGCATGAACACGCTGTGGCTCATCGGCATCTGGGAGCGCAGCCGCGCTTCGAAAACCATCAAGCTGCTGTGCGGGAACCAGGACGCTGTCGCTTCCGCCTATTCGCTGTTCGACTATCGCATCGCGGAAGACCTGGGCGGCGAATCGGCCTACATCAACCTTCGCGACCGCGCTTATCACCACGGCATCCGGCTGGCCAGCGACATGGTTCCCAACCACATGGGCATCGACTCGCCCTGGGTGGTCGAGCACCCCGAGTGGTTCATCTCCCGCTGGGAGTCGCCCTATCCGGCTTACCGCTTCGAAGGCCCCGATCTCTCCGCCGACGGCCGCGTGGAGATCAAAATCGAGGATCACTATTTCACCCAGAAGACGCCGCCGTGGTTTTCCGCCGCCGCGACAAGTCCTCCGGCGAGACCCGCTACATCTATCACGGCAACGACGGCACCAGCTTTCCCTGGAACGACACCGCGCAGCTCGATTACCTCAATCCGGCGGTGCGCGAACAGGTCATCCAGACCATCCTCCACGTGGCGCGCCTGTTTCCCGTCATTCGCTTCGACGCCGCGATGACACTGGCCAAGCGCCACTTTCATCGCCTCTGGTTCCCCGGGCCCGGGTTCGAGCGGCGCCATCCCCTCGCGCGCCGAATACAGCATGAGCCAGGCCGAATTCGACCGGGCCATGCCCCACGAATTCTGGCGCGAGGTCGTCGATCGCGTCGCCGCTGAAGTCCCCGGCACGCTGCTCCTCGCCGAGGCCTTCTGGCTCATGGAAGGCTACTTCGTCCGCACCCTGGGCATGCACCGCGTCTACAACAGCGCCTTCATGGTGATGCTGCGCGACGAAGACAACGCCAAGTACCGTTCGGTCATCAAGAACACCCTCGAGTTCGACCCCGACATCATGAAGCGCTACGTGAACTTCATGAGCAATCCCGACGAAGAGCACGGCGATTGACCAGTTCGGCAAGGGCGACAAGTGCTTCGGCGTCGCGGCCATGATGGCCACTCTCCCCGGCCTGCCCATGTTCGGCCACGGCCAGGTCGAAGGCTTCACCGAGAAGTACGGCATGGAGTACTACCGGCCGCGCTACGAAGAGTGGCCCGATCAATGGCTGATCGAGCGCCATGACCGCGAGATCGCTCCGCTGCTCAAGCGCCGCTGGGTTTTCGCCGAGAGCACCAACTTCCTCCTTTACGACTTCTTTGAAAACTCCGGGCATCGTCGACGAGAACATCTTTGCCTACTCCAATCGCAGCGGCGGCGAGCGGGCGCTGGTGGTCTATAACAACCGCTACGGCTCGAGCCACGGCACCGTGCGCATGTCGGCGGCCTACGCGGATAAAGGCTCCGGTCAACTTCGCCAACGCTCGATATGGGAGGGGCTCGGCCTGCAGGATCGCGGTTCGATTGTTGCCTGCCGCGACTCCCTTACGGGCCTCGAATACCTCCGCCGCGCCCACGATGTAGCCGACCGCGGCGTCACGCTCAGTCTCCATGCCTACCAGTGCCACGTGTTTCTCGATTGGCGGGAGATGTATTCGACTGCCGAAAAACACTGGGATCGCCTGTGCGACTACCTTGGAGGCCGCGGTGTTCCCAGCCTCGACGACGCCCTGGTCCAGCTTGAGCTGCGCCCGGTCCACGACGCGCTACGGGCAGCGCTGGATCCCGCCGTGGTGCGGATGTTTGCCGATGCAGTCGAAACTCTCCCGGTTCCGGGAGCCACTCTCGAGAAGAGGAACGGGAAGAAGCAGAGCGAAATCCTCGATACCGCCTGGGGCCGGTGCGAAGAACTTCTGGCCTTCGTATTGCCCGCCTGGGCTCGCCTTTCCGGGGAGCGCGCCGGCGCTCGCCCCCGCCCCGAATCGCTGGCGCCCATCTACCGCAAGTGCCTGCGCAGCGCCATGCGGCTCCTTGCCGTCGAAGGTCTGATACCCGCACCCTGGTCGGCCGCGGCCCGGCGCGTGTTGCCCAATTCCAGCCCCGACGTTCCCGCCACTGCCCTGTGGGGACCGGTGATGAGCTGGTGCCTGCTGCAGACCCTGGCCCTGGCCATCAACGAAGACCATGTGGAGCGTACCGCCCTCGATCTGTTTGACCGCCTCCGCCTCCGCGAGCCGTTGGCGCAGGCATTCCAGGCGCTGGGCATGGAAGGCGAGCGGGGTTGGCGCGCGGCCGCCCGGCTCAAGATCCTGCTGATGATCGAGGCGGGAGTTGGGGCCGAAGCCCAGCCGCAACCCAAGACTGTCACTCCACCTGCGTCGAAGCTCGATCTAGCTGCGCAGGCCCTCGTCTCCGAGGCTGTGTCGGCGTCTCCTGCGCCCGCTCCGATCCAGGCAAAGCCCGGCGATGCCGATGGCGTTACCAGCCCCACATCGGTCATCCCGGCTGCACTGTGGAGAGACCCCGATGTTCGCTGGCTGACCGGATACAACGAAGCCGACGGCCACACCTACGTGATCCGCGAGCCCTACGAAGAACTGCTCTGGTGGCTGTCGCTGCCTTCACTCCTCAAACTCGCCAACATGAGTGTTCCCACCCGCCATGCCGCTTCTGAGATCACCCGGGGAATCAACGAAGCCCTGGCGGCCGTCAAAAAGGCCGGTTACCGCATCGATGCTTTGCTCCAGCCAGCGGCGGCCGAAGCGGGTACGCCTGTCCAGCCCGACGCTGCCGCAGTGAAGCCCGTGGCCGTTGGGGTTGAATCCGAAAAGGCTCCTGCAAAGCCTGTTCATCCAGTCGACGGCCCGCCCGAGGACTACTGACCCCCCACCAAACCTGAGCGCCCCATCCTTTCGACATTTCTCTTTTTAGTCGCAAGGATGGGGCACCACGAAGCCCAACCCAGCTCAGTGATCTGGACTGAAGCTACGCGCTCCGAACGCGGGAGAAATGATCTGCGGCTCTACCCAAAAGGGAGGGGCGTCTTTGTCGATTGCGGAGAGGGATGATTGGGGATTTGACTGTAGGTTTGACGAGGCGACGGGCGGCGCCGTTGAGCCTCTTCCCATTCTTAGTTTAGCAAGTTGAATCATCGAAAACCAGACTGGTTTTTGCTTCCAACCCGGCGTAGTCTCAGCCAACGAAGCATCAATTGGAGCGGCAATTCGCGACCCTTCCGGGACGGCCGGGATGCAGGACCGCCGCGGGAAGCTATACCGGTGCTTCATCGAGGAAACGCGGATTGCATATATTGACAATCTGAACTGAACCGTTCAGTATTGTTATCTTGAGGTGGCGAATGATTCGAGTGCGAAATCTGGTGAAGACCTTTGGCTCTTCTTCCGGATCCTTTACTGCCGTCAACGATGTTTCCTTCGATGTCGAGGAAGGAGAGATCTTCGCCTTTCTCGGCCCCAACGGGGCGGGGAAGACCACCACTATCAAAATGCTGACCACCCTGCTCAAGCCCACCAGCGGCGCCATTGAAATGGATGGCCTTGACCCGCTCGTGCAGAAGAACGAGGCTCGCAAGCGTTTCGGCATCGTTTTTCAGGATCCCAGCCTTGACGGCGACCTCACCGGCTGGGAAAACATGGACCTGCACGGCGTTCTCTACCACGTGCCGAGCAAAATCCGGCGCCAGCGTACAGAGGAACTGCTCAAGCTGTTCGAACTGTGGGACCGCCGCAACGACCAGGTAAAGAAGTTCTCCGGCGGCATGAAGCGGCGCCTGGAGATTGCGCGCGGCTTTCTCCACACGCCGCGGATTCTTTTCCTCGATGAGCCGACCCTGGGCCTCGATCCGCAGAGCCGCAATCAACTTTGGACCATTGTCAAAAAGGTCAACGAAGCCGAGCGCGTCACGGTGTTCCTCACCACCCACTACATGGATGAGGCCGACCGCGTGGCTCATCGCATCGGCATCATCGATCACGGCAAACTCATAACCCAGGGCACCCCGCGCGAGATCAAGGAGCAGACGGGATCGGAGACTCTGGAAGACGCATTCCTCAAGCTGACGGGCTCGACCATTCGCGATGAGAGTGCCGACCCGGCCGCTGCGATGCGCCAATTCGCAAAGATGTGGAGTGGAGGTAAACGATGAGTGCAATTTACATTCTCTGGCTGCGCGAGTTGAAACGGTATATCCGGTCGCGCGCCCAGATCGTCGCGTCGCTGGGCCAGCCCATGCTGTACCTGCTTGTCCTGGGATTCGGCCTGGGGCCTGTCTTCCGCCGCGCGGGCAATGGCGACTATCTCCAATTCATCGCCCCGGGCGTGATTGGAATGACGGTGCTGTTCTCGTCCGTCTTCTCGGGCCTCGGCCTGCTGTGGGATCGCCAGTTCGGCTTTCTCAGGGAAATGCTTGTCGCCCCGGTGCCGCGCATTCAGATCATGATCGGCCGCACCATGGGCGGCGCGACCGTGGCGGTGATGCAGGGAACGCTGGTCACCATCATCTGCCTCATCGCGGGATTCCGGCCAGCGCATCTCTCGACCATCCCGATCGCGCTTGGATTCATGATTCTCATCGCGCTGCTGTTTGCCGCTTTGGGGGTCGCCATCGGTTCCAGCCTTCAGGACATGCAGGGATTTCAGCTCATTATGAACTTCCTTGTATTACCGATCTATTTCCTCTCCGGCGCGATGTTCCCGCTCAACGACGCGCACAATGTCCTCAAATACATCACACGCGCCGATCCGCTTTCTTACGGAATCGACGGCTTGCGCAATGTCTTCGGTTCGCCCAACGTGGCCTTCGACCCTCGCCTCGATTTGTTGGTCCTGATCGTCGTCGGATCGATCCTGCTGGTTTTCGGCGCTTACCGCTTTTCGAAGATCGAGATCTGACCATGGGCAGGGGCAAGAGTTTCGAAGCGCACGAAAGAATCATCCTGGCGGCGGTTGCGCTCTTTGGAAAACACGGGATCGACGCGACCAGCATGGATGCCATCGCGCGCGTGGGCCGCGCCAGCAAAGCTACCATCTACAACCACTGGAAGGACAAGGAAGAACTGCTGATGGAGGTGATGTGCTACCTGCACGGCATCAATGACGATCCGGTGTACGTGGATACGGGCGACCTGGGCGGCGATCTGGCCACGGTTCTGAACCGCCGCCCGTCGGAGGCCTTTCAGATGGCGCGCGATCATGTGACGCCGACGTTCATCGCCTACTCGGCGACGCATCCGGAGTTCGGACGGGCCTGGCGTCATCGGGTAATGGAGCCGGGCCGCCAATGCCTGAAGCGCATCCTGGAGCGGGGAATCGAGCGCGGCCAACTGCCGGCGGACCTGGACCTGGAGTTATCCATGGCCCTGCTTCTCGGCCCCATGCTCTACCGGCACATTTTCGCGAAAGGCTCCAACGTTTCCGACGACGACCTCGGCCGGCAGACCGCGGCGGCGTTTTGCCGGGCGTTTGCCACAAGGAGTTGAGTGCTTTCCGGCATTTTCGAATCTGCTCGAGCATTTCCTGAATTGGCAATGGAAGCGTTACATCAATCGAGCACCCGCGATCCGGGGTGCTCGCTAAGGGCGCCAGTCTGGACTTCTCACAAGCTTCGAAGGCTTGGGTCGCGGCCTGATCGAGGTGATTTACAGTTTTACAGTTTTACAGGACCGGGGGGAGGGTACCCATTCCGGCTCGAGTTACCCTCTGCAAGCTACTGAAGACAATGCTGATAGGGGCGCCATCCCGGAAATGTAAACGGTCCAAAAGGGCGGGTTTAGGTTCGTTGAATGGTTCAGAACGAAACCGAATTGATTCCGTGCTCCGGGTTCTACCTGAGGCCGCACTTCGATCCTCTCTTCCACCTCTATTGTGGCAAAAGCGGTAGAAAGAAAATGCAAAAGCGCGCGTATTTTTTGAGCAATCACGAAGGCGAGCGCCGCGGGCTGTGAAAAATGCGTGCTAGTCACTTCACGACAGTTGGCAGGTCAGGCTGCGGAAGTTCGCCGGACCCTTGCCGACTAGCCGGGACTAATCTGCCGTCCATGAGCGAAATCGTCTGAATTCAACTGTTTATAGCTCGGTGGAAGGTCGGTGGACACAAAAGCCGTTTATCAAACGTACGGATTTCTACGCCAGGCGTGCCGCACCTGATGTTCCTGCAGCAGTTCATCGTAAGTGACTATTCTGACTGAGGGCTGCTCAGCTCTTCTCTTTTCCCAGAGTTCCTTGTCCGGCGGCGGTGGGTTCCTGCCAATAAGGACTGCCCGCTCTGAAGACTCCGGAATGAACCCTAACGCTTTCTCGACAGCCTGCCGGTTCATTGGATCGTGCAGAGATTCGTTGTAGTCGTTTACCTGGGCAAGAGCCTGTGTTACGGCAGGGGCAAGCCCCCTATATCGATACCGATCGCTCGCTAGGACCCTCGATTCTGGTCCTTTCAACTCCAGTAGCTTGACCCAATCCCCGCTGTCACGAGGAAGTACAGATGAAATGATGAAATCCGGAATTTGGTTTTTGCTTGGAAACTGAAGGTGGTGCGAAATTGGAACGCCCATCATAGCTTCCGCCAGCAGGTCAGGATGCTCCTCCAAGAAGCGGTGCACCTTCCGCTCGCCAGCTTTCGGATCGTTGAGAAGCTGTTCGAATAAGAGCGCCTCATATTCAATTCCCTGACTGTCCCGTCCAATCGTCATGTAGCCGTGAAACCGGCGTTTGTCCTTGCCCCCGAAATAGAACTCGTTTTCCCGCGAACTCTTCTTGTGAAAGGCTCTCTTCACGCGATAAAGGCCATGATCGCCGATTACCGCGAACCCGACCCGCTCGTACTCACTTAATGCTTTCTGGTGGTACCTGTTTATGGCTTTTTCAATCTGGGTCCATGTGACGGGGCTAGCATAGCCGCTGTGGAGCATCCACTCGGTCACGTCGGGGACGAAATTAACGTCGAGTCCGTCAAACGCCTCTTCTCGCCGACCTCGGTCGGTCAAGACAATTAGAGGAATTCGCTTCCACTTGCGCCCGTCGCGCATGGCGCAAGTTTCTGGAAGATCCCGAATTCTCTGGGCGATTTCTGCGTTCATCCATTGCGCCTCCCACGAGGTAATCTCGGGAAGCGATAGACGCCCGTCAGGCCCGCGCACAAAGCCCATAGACTTATTTGGCTGCAGAAAGACAACCGCGTCAATGCAGGCGGCCGAGGAGGCCGGAGCAAACATCAAGTAGGAGACGACGTCGCGCCCTGGCATCCAGTCGGCGATGCAAAACTTGTTCCAGAGCTTGAGACCATCCTGGTCAAACTCCGGTAGCGTACTGCAGGTCAAAAGCAGATTCATAGATTTGCTCCTGTGCAGTCCTTTTCCCGGTTAGGGAACGACCCCAGCACAGCCACCCGCCGCCAATGCCGCTCCCAATTGACGCAAACGGTCCAAATCTCTCGTGCTGCGTTACTTTTGGCAATTCTAGATGATCAACTCGTAGACAACGTTGGGTCTGGTGATCTTACGCGGACCGTCAACGAGGGCATTTTCGCCGAGGCGCTCATTGGCATCTGGCTACCCCCGATTGTCGCGGAAACTCCCCGAAAACGTTAGGTCCCTATCGGGACTGCCCCAACGCAACGATGGTGGATTGCCCAAGAGTTTTTGGGGCAGTTTCGATAGGGTCGTTTGAAGTAAGTCGGTGGCGGGACGGGCGCGGTGATCTACCTATGGGATTTCAATCGGCGGGATGATGGCTTTTTTGGTTGTTGACTCGACGCGGTGAACGAATCGGGCCGCCCGGAGTCTGATTCCGGGGTAGGCGAGGCTGAAGTGGTAATCGCAAATGCGCCTTGAGTGGTTCGTGGTTGCAGCCAGTGCACACTGCGGCATAGCGTGCGCGAACACGACAGCGTTGAGGTCGGGGTCCGTGAGGCTGTCATGAGCTGTCAACACTGCACCTCCTTGGCTGAGACGGGGCCAGGCTCGGCTGGAAGTAAAGCTGGGCGCAGGTGAGCCGTTCGACGACGAACATGATGCCGGAGCATGCTGGACAGCGCAGGCCAGGCGGATCGTGCGGATCGATGCAGGCCGTCGTGCCGAGCAGAGCGCGGCAACGTTGGAGCGCAGGACCTCGGCTGCGGTTGGCGAAGAGTCCGAAGTGTCGGATGCGAACCAGGCCGCCGGGCAGGACATGAAGCAGGAAGCGGCGCAGGAACTCATGAGCGGAAACGGTCATGACCTTCTTCTTGCCACCGTGAGCATAGTCTCGCCAGCGGAAGGAGACGCGATAGTTTTCGAAGGCAACGAGCCGATGGTTGGAAATGGCGACGCGATGGGTGTAGCGGGCCAGGTAGTTGAGAACATGCTCGGCACCGGCGAAGGGTGGCTTGGCGTAGACCACCCAGTCCTTCAGGCTGAGTTGCCAGAGTAAGTGGCTGAATGCGCCAGGTGCGGCAAGTTGTTCGACTGAGCCATGGAACTGCAGTCTGTTCTGCTGAAACAGTTCACGTAGCTGCTCGCAGAACTTGCCGCGGAAGACTTCGCTGAGCGCTCTGACAGGCAGAAAGAAGCGTGGCGAGCAATCGATCCATCTGGAACCGTCGAGAGCCAGGCCGCCGGCAGGAACGATGTAGTGAATATGGGGATG